>CAVOZQ010000013.1:0-388338 GCA_963700945.1 uncultured Alphaproteobacteria bacterium | reverse complement strand
CCACGTATTGCTATATTGCAGGCTGAGGGTGCTCGTTTCAGATGGACGCTCCGGAAACCTCGCTCATTCGGCTGTGATCGGCTAGTTTTGGGCTGTCGAGGGAGGGAGGCGGCAATGCCGAGGCAGGCGGGGTTCTGGAGTGTCGAGGATCGACTTCGCCAGCTGTCGGCTCAGGGGGATCCTTTGGAGAAGCTCCTGGAGATCGTCGATTTCGAGCTGTTCCGTGCGGTACTGAATGAAGCTGTTGGCAACATGGACCGGCCGCGGGGCGGCCGGTCACCGTTCGACGCCGTCTTGAAGTTCAAGATGCTGTATCTGCAGGCGCAACATGGTTTGAGCTTCGAGGCGACCGAGCATCTGGTGCGCGATCGGTTATCCTGGATGAGGTTCTGTGGCCTGACGATCGCCGATCCGGTGCCGGATGCGAACACGCTCTGGGACTTCCGCGAGGCGCTGCTCCGGGCCGATGCCCTGGACCAGTTGTTTGCCCGCCTCGACCAGGCGATCAAGGATGCCGGCTATTTGCCGATGTCCGGCCAGATCGTCGATGCGAGCCTGGTGGCGGCACCTCGCCAACGCAACACCAACGAGGAGAAGGCGGCGATCAAGGCGGGCAAGAAGGCGGCCGAGATCTGGTCGGACAAGCCGGCCAAGGCGGCGCAGAAGGACACCGACGCGCGTTGGACGTTGAAGACGAGCAAAGGCAAGGTCGAGGCCGACGGCACCATCAAGCGCGACCTCGCGATCCCCGCCTTCGGCTACAAGTCCCACATCGGCATCGACAAGCGGCACGGTTTCATTCGCCGCCAGAAGGTCACCGACGCCGCCGCCCATGATGGTGCTCGATTGCGCGAGGGGCTGATCGATCCCAGCAATACCGCATCGGATGTGTGGGCAGATACGGCCTACCGCTCGAAGGCGAACGATGAGTTCCTCAGCCACCGCGGCAAGACCAGCCAGATCCACCGGCGAAAACCCACCGGCAAACCGATGCCGAAGCGAACGGCCAAGGCCAGGAAATCCGCGGTGCGGGCGAAAGTCGAGCACGTCTTCGCCCAGCAGAAACACCGGATGAAGCTCACCATCCGCAGCATCGGCATCAAGCGTGCCGAGGCGACCATCATGATGGCCAACATCGCCTACAATCTCGGCCGATGGCGATGGTGGGAGGGGCGAACCGCGTCCGCTTGACGGCAAAAAGCCAGATCTATCGGCACATCGGCCCGAATCCACCTCCATAGAAGCATGACCCGCTCCCAAAACCACGCCATCAACGTCAGAGCTCGGTCAAAGACCGGAAATCAGCCGATTCCCGGAGGTGTCCGATTGCCTGTTCGCATCGCCGATCGCAGCGATGGCACCGATCTGGAAGGAGTTGGTCCGCCGTGGCGACAGCCTGAGGCTGCGCTACATCCGATGCCGACACGAGTTGCTCGCCGTAGCAGCTGCATCCGGCTATTACCAGATCACGGGTCGGCCCCAGGTCGTCTTCCTGCCAACGAGCTTAGGCGTGCAGAACGGATCGATGGCGCTCCGCACAGCGATGCAGGAGCACGTCCCGATGGTTGCGATCTCGGTCGACTTGCTGACCTGGGGTGAGAACCCGGAAACCGATCCGGGCCTCGAGTGGCCGTCGTTGCTGGGCCACGCCGCCGGTCCCGCACGCTCCGGGGAGACGGTCGTGAAGTGGGCGAAGGAGGCTCGGACTGCATCGGACGTGGTACACGAGTGGCGCCGCGCTCTCTACATCGCGAACGCGATTCCCCGAGGCCCGACGCTGGTTGAGATGCCGGTCGATCTGCTCGTCGAGAAGGCGTTCGAGCCCCAGCCGCCACCGCTTCCGGCTGCGACCCTCGTTGCGCCTTCGGCGGAGATCGAAAGCTTGGCCGACCGGCTCGCCAGCGCCGAGAACCCGATCATCCGAATGGGGTACGCAGGACGCATGCCGGAGGCTCGCGAAGCCCTGATCGCGATCGCGGAGAAGCTGGGCGCGCCTGTCTACGAGTTTTTCATGCCGAACCACCACAACTTCCCACGCGACCACCCGCTGCATGGCGTGGGTGCAATCGAGGAGGTCATCGGAGAGGCTGACGTGGTCTTGCTCGCCGGCGTGGATGCTCCCTGGCACCCACCGATTCAGCGGCTGCGGCCCGGCTGTGAGGTCGTGCACATGGCGGAGGATCCGCTCCGGCCAAGAGCGCCATACTGGGGATACACGACCACCCGGACGCTCGCCGGCGATGTTGTGGAGAATCTCTGCGCCCTCGCCGACGCCCTGCGATCTCGACCCGATGCAGCGGCTGCACGTGCCGCCCGGTGGCGGAAGCGTTTCGCTAGCGGGCGGCAGTCGATGCGGCTGGCAGCCGATCGCCTCTCTGCCGAGGCCCAAGGCGTCGTCCCTGCCGGTGACCTCTTCCGTGCGTTTCACAATGCGCTTCCGGAAGACACGATCGTAGTCGACGAGATTGTTTGCCAGGGCGAAGCTTTCCTCCATTTCCTGTTTGAATCGAAACCGTTTCGGCAAGTTCGTGGCTGGCATGGCGCGTTGGGAACGGGGCTTGGTGTCGCCCTCGGCGTCAAGACGGCGTGCCCGCAGCAGACGGTCGTGTGCGTCATTGGTGATGGCGCCTGGCACTACAATCCGGTTCCGGCCGCTCTCGGCTTCGCGCAGGAGCATCAACTGCCCGTCCTGATTGTCGTTGTGCAACAACGGTCAGTACCGATCGCAGACGGTCGACCTGGAGACATTCTACCCCAATGGCGCGGCTGTCACCGGCAACAACTTCATCGGCAACGTTATCCAGCCGATGCCGGACTACTATAAGGCGGCGGACGGATACGGCGGGGCCGGTGAGCGCGTCTCCCGCTCGCCAGATCTCGCCGCCGCGATCGCAAGAGGACTTGCCTCGGTCGCCGCGGGACAAGCCTATATCCTTGATGCCCTTGTCGATCCTTAGGAGTTCCTCGGCGCCCTCGCGCCGCTCGGCGCAGGCGAAAGGAAGCTGATGCTCTTGGGCCGAGAGGACGAAACTTCGAAGGCCACGTCGGGTCGCGACCAGCCCAAGTCACCGTCTTCAGGGCTAGTCAGCGGCCAGGGGTCGAGCAGACCGAACCCGGCGAATGCGGACCATGGGCCGTCAATCTTGCGAAGCTGAGGCCAAGGCCGTCGTTGCCGGCGACGGCTCAGACAGGACATAGAAGCTCGAACGAGGGACGCCTATCAGCTCGCATCCCCGTCTGACCGAATCCCCGCGGGGCCGCTGATGACGGATGTCGGCGCGCTTCTCGGCGAGGGCCCGGAGCGCACGGCCCCCCTTTCTAAACGCGATCTCCAGCGCTGCCGCGCTCTGGTGAAGCGTCATCAGGGCGGGCGATCTGGTGCTGGCGTTTGGTGGGCAAGATCCGAAGAACTGGCGTGTCACATCGGGTGGTGCTGGGTACCACGCCCTGCCGACGCTCACCTGGGAGGCGCGGGGCAAGGGCGTGCGCTTCGTCGTAGTGAGCCCGATCGCCGATGATGCGCCCGATTGGCTCGAGGCCGTGCGGATTGTGCCCAGGCTCTACACCGACACCGCCATCATAGCCGCGCTCGCCTTCGAGACGATCCGCCGGAGCCATGCCGACCGGGTCTTCCTCGACCGCTACACCGTCCGGATCGATGCGCTCCAGGCCTATCTCGACGGCAGTGCCGACGGGGTGGTGAAGAGCCTCGAATGGGCGGCCCGTATCGCCATTGTGCCACTCGCCGAGCTGAACCGTCTGGCTGAACAGGTCACGAGCGCCATTTCGGCTGCCCGCGTGATCGAGATGCTGGAGCGGCCGGGCAGCGCCAACCCGTTCGACGGCGGCACCGTCACCTTGCCGAATGCAAGGCTCGTCTAATGTGCTGCTGGCAACCCGTCCCACCATGTCCAGGACCTCAACCGCGCGGCCAGGGCCTGGGCCAGGCCGGAGGTGGTGGTCGTCCACGAGCCCTGATGGACGCCAACGGCCAGACGCACCGACATCGTTCTCCCGGCCACGAGCTTCGCCGAGCGCAGCCCGGAGCACGCTCGCGATCCTGCGCAAGGCGGGATAGGCCGGCGCTCGGTTGGCGCTTGCGGCATGCCGATCCAACGGCAAAGATCGGCCAACCAAGACGCCAGGGGAGGCATGGATGCCGGATTATGTGATTGTCGGTGGCGGCTCGGCCGGCTGCGTGATCGCCGCGAGGCTGGCCGAGATGCCCGACGCCAAGGTGCTGCTGCTCGAGGCCGGGCCCATGGACACCGCCCGGATGATCCATCTGCCCGTCGGCTTCTTCAAGATGACCGACGGCCCGCTCACCTGGGGCTACAAGACGGCACCCCTGAAACACGCCGACAACCGCGAGATGGTCTTCCCGCAGGGCCGCGTGCTGGGGGGCGGCAGCTCGATCAACGCCATGGTCTACACCCGCGGCAACGCCGCCGACTACGACGCCTGGGCCAGGGACGAGGGCTGCAGCGGCTGGGGTTACCAGGACGTCCTGCCCTACTTCCGCAAGGCCGAGGACAATGAGCGTTTCAGCAATGACTGGCACGGCACGGGCGGGCCCTTGGGCGTCTCGGACCTGCGCAGCCCGCATCCGCTGACGAAAGCTTTCGTCCGGGCGGCGCAGGAAGCCGGTATACCCTACAATCCCGACTTCAACGGCAAGCACCAGGCAGGTGCCGGGATCTACCAGGTGACGCAACGCGGTGGCCGTCGCTGCTCGGCCGCTGTCGGCTACCTGAAGGAAGCGCTCAAGCGCCCGAACCTCGAGCTGGTCACAGACGTTCAGGTCGAGCGTCTCATTGTCGAGAACGGCCGGGCCACGGGGGTCGCGTATAGCCGCCTCGGGCGGCGGCACGTGGCGCATGCCGAGGCCGAGGTGATCGTGACCGCCGGCGCTGTCGGCTCGCCCCGCCTGCTGCTGCTGTCCGGCATCGGCCCTGCCGACGAGCTGAGCGAACTGGGGATCGCCGTCACCCACGACCTGCCGGGCGTCGGCAGGAACTTCCACGACCATATCGACGCCTATGTGATCAGTGAGCTCTCGGGTCCCTACTCCTACGACAAGCACACCCGGCCGCACAAAATGCTCTGGGCCGGGCTCGAGTTCATGCTGCTGAAATCCGGTCCCGTGACCTCGAATCTCGCCGAAGGCGGTGCCTTCGTCACCACCGACCCAAGCGAGCCCAGCCCCGACATCCAGCACCATTTCCTCCCCGGTGCCGGGCTCGAGGCGGGCGTGCCACCGGTTCCCTCGGGCTATGGCTGCACTCTGAACGCCTGCTATCTGCGCCCGAAGTCGCGTGGCACCATTCGGCTCAAATCAGCCGATCCCGCGGTGGCACCGATCATCGATCCCAACTACTGGGCCGAGCCGTCGGATATGGCCGCATCGCTGCGCGGCTTGGCGTCCGCGCGCGAGATCATGGCGCAACCGGCCTTCCGGCCGTTCGTCAAGCGCGAGCACCTGCCGGGCGTGGGCGTCACGTCGCGGGCCGATCTCGAAGCCTATGCGCGGCGGCTGGGCAAGACCGACTACCACCCGGTGGGCTCGTGCAAGATGGGCATCGACGATCAGGCCGTCGTCGATCCGGATTGCCGGGTGCACGGGATCGAGCGGCTGCGGGTCTGCGACAGCTCGATCATGCCGCAGGTGGTCAGCTCCAACACCAACGCCGCCAGCATTATGATCGGCGAGAAAGCGGCCGACCTGATCAAGGGCAATCGCCGTGCCCGGCAGGATGCTGCCTAGCTAGGCCGAGCCCACGCTGACGCCGCTCGGCGACGGCTGGGCTGTGAGGTGCGGCATTGACTCCGCATACACTCTTGTGGCCTAGCTACACTTGGTCGCCACTGCTCGCCATCGGCGAACATTGCCGATATCAGTCGATAATTTGCCTATCGACTGGTCGAAGCGATTGTCTCGTCTTGTCGAACATTCGTGTCCCAATAGAACAAATGGAGAGGCTGGGCGACTACAGCCTCTCTCCAGGGGAGGAACAGTAAATGGCCAGGAAAACCATCGCCACACGTGCGAATGGCCTCATTCGGCGGCGGAGCATCTTGCGCGGTGGCGCGGCCGTCGGTGCCATCGGAGCTTTCCCGGCGTTGCGCTCGCGCAGTGTCTTCGCCGCCGATATGCCGGCGGTCGTCAATTCGATTCGCTCGCTCACCAATCCCTATCATGCAGCATGGAACGCCGGCGGCGCTGCCTTCGCGGACTCGGTCGGCACCGAGTACGTCACGCTGGTGACCGAGGGTAACAGCGAGAAGGGCATCGCCGACATCAAGGCGATCCTTGCCCGCACCGGCGGCAATTGCGTGGTCAATGTCGATCCGAACGACAGTCCCGACGCAAGGCCGATCGTCGAGGCGTGCCAGGAGGCCGGCGCCTATGTCGTGACCCAGTGGAACAAGCCCGAGGATCTGCATCCCTGGGACCATGACCCGAACTACGTCGCGCACATCTCGTTCAGCGGCGTGCCCTACGGCAAGCAGATGGCCGAGGCGCTGTTCGCGGCGATGGGCGGCGAGGGCGGCATCGTCGCTCTGGGCGGCATCCAGTCGAACATCCCGGCGATCGAGCGCAAGCTCGGCCTCGACCAGGCGCTGGCGGAGAATCCGGGCATCGAGCTGCTCGACTTCCAGGTTGCCAACTGGTCGGAGACCGAAGCGCTGGAGAAGACCAATGCCTGGCTCACCCAGTTCGGTGACCAGATCAAGGGCATCTGGGCCGCCAATGACGGCATGGCCTTGGCCGCGGTCGAGGCGCTTCGTGCCGATGGTCGGGCCGGCCAGGTGCCGGTGACCGGCATCGACGGCATTCAGCTCGCCGTCGAGGCGATCTTGAACGGCGAGATGGCCGGCACTGTCGCCTGGGACCCGTTCTGGCAGGGCGGCATGGGGCTGTCGATCGGCTACCATGCCAAGACCGGCGCCTTCGATCCGGCGAAGGAGCCGCGCGAGCACCGCGAGTTCTACGGCCGTGGTGTCGCCATCACCGCCGAGAACGCGCAGTCCTACTACGACTCCAACATCCTGAGCGAGCCGGAGCTCGACTGGAACGACATCTGGGGCCGGGTCACCGGCCAGATCCAGTACGGCTGAGCGCTGCCCGGGCGGGCGCCTTGCCCGCCCGGACGCCGCAATTCGCCTGCGGCGTCGCCGGCGAAGAACGAAGAAAAGACACCCGGCCGTGTGGAGGCCGGGAGCGCGGTGCGCCGGAGGCGTGATCATTCATGGCTGTGGAGACGGGCACGACAGACGATGCAGCGACGCGTCGACCCGGCCGGCCGGTGGGCGTCCTGCAGACCCGCCGGCTCGCGACCTGGGCGCCGGTCATCGTCCTCGTCCTGCTCTGTGCCGTCATCACGGCGATCAACCCGAACTTCATGACCTTCGGCAACGTCGTGCGGATCAGCCAGGCGGCGATGATCCCGCTCGTGCTCGGCCTCGGCGTCACCTTCATCATCATCATGGGCTCGATCGATCTCTCGATCGAAGGCGGGCTGACGCTGGCGGCCGTCATCCTCTCGATGCTGGTACTCAACGGCGCCAACGGCAATGACCTGGGCCTCCTGGCACTGCCGCTGGTGCTCGCCGTCGGCGCCTTCGTCGGCTTCCTCAACGGCACAATCCATGTCCGCCTCAAGGTGCCGTCCTTCATGACCACGCTCGGCATGTGGTTCATCGGCGTCGGTGTCGCCAATGCGCTCCTGGGCGGCAGTGCCGTTCGGATCAACGATCCGCTCATTCGCGCCCTGGCGATCGAGCGCTTCTGGGGTTTTCCGATCGGCTTTTGGATCGCGCTGGCCTGCCTGGCGCTCGCCTATGTCATCCAGAACCACACCCGTCTCGGTCGGCACATCTATGCGCTCGGCGGTGGCGAGGAGCTGGCGGCGCTTTCCGGCATTCCCGTGGCGCGCGTCCGCATCCTGGCCTTCACGCTCGCCGGCACCTTCTATGCCGTGGGCGGCATCCTGGCCGCCGCCCAACTCGGTCTCGGCAACGCGCAGATCGGCGGCGGGCGGTTGTTCACGACGATCACCGCCGTGGTGGTCGGTGGCACGGCGCTCTCCGGTGGCCAGGGCGGTGTGTTGCAAACGTTTGTCGGCGTGCTCATCGTCGTCGTGCTCTCCAACGGCATGGTGCTGATGGGCGTGCCGCCCAGCTACCAGCTTGGGGTGCAGGGCCTGATGATCATCGCGGCGGTAGCGCTCTCGATCGACCGCAAGCGGCTCGGGATCGTCAAATGAGCGTGGCCGCGGAGACCGCTGCGCCGGTGTTGGCGCTCTCGCACATCGAGAAGCGCTTTCCGGGCGTGCACGCGCTCAAGGACGTGTCACTCGAGATTCGCCGCCATGAGGTGGTCGGCCTGATCGGCGAGAATGGTGCCGGCAAGTCGACGCTGATGAAGATCCTGAGCGGTGTCTACCAGCCCGATTCCGGCGCTATCGAGCTCGCCGGCCAGGTGGTGCGGCTGCAATCGGCGCCGCGCACGCGATGAGCGTCGGCATCGGCATGGTGTTCCAGGAGCAGTCGCTGCTGCCCAACCTGACCGTCGGCGAAAACATCTATCTCGGCAATGAAGGCCGCTTCACCCGGTTCGGCATCGTCGACTGGCGCAAGCTCTACGCCGCTGCCAGCCGGCAGCTGGCGAAGGTCGAGGTCGACGTCGACCCCAGGCTGCGCGCCAGCGAGCTTACCTTCGCGACGCGCCAGATGGTCGAGCTGGCCAAAGCGCTGACGCTCGAGGAGCAGGCGGAGGGCCATCTGGTCGTGCTGCTCGACGAGCCGACCTCGGTTCTCGAGCGGGCCGACATCGACATCCTCTTCGAGCGCGTCCGTTCGCTCCGCGACCGTGCCTCTTTCGTTTTCGTCTCACATCGCCTCGACGAGGTGCTCGAGCTGTCCGACCGGGTCTACGTGATGAAGGACGGCGAGGTCGTTGCCGATCTTGAGTCGGCGACGGCCGAGGTGCACGAGCTGCACCAGCTGATGGTCGGCCGCGGGCTGCAGGCCGAGTACTACCGCGAGCCGCTGCAGCGCCCGTTCCGTAAGGAGGTGGTCCTCGAGGCGCAAGGCCTTGGCCTGGCGAAGCACTACCGCGACGTCGACTTCACGTTGCATGCCGGCGAGATTCTGGGCATCGCCGGCGTCATCGGCTCCGGCCGCGAGGAGCTGGCCCGCACGCTCGCCGGCTTTGCGCCACACGATGCCGGTCGGCTCATCCTGGGTGGCCGCGACGTGCGCTTCACCTCACCGGCCGAGGCGGTCGATGCCGGGCTCGGCTACATCCCGCGCGAGCGGCGGATCGAGGGGCTTGTGCTTTTCCTTTCGGTCGCGGCCAACATCACGCTCGGCAATCTGCAGGGGCTCACCCGGCACGGCCTGATCGATATCGGCAAGGAGCGCCAGCTGGCGCGTGACTGGGTCGAGAAGCTGAAGGTCCGAACACCGGGCATCGACACGCTCTGCCTCAACCTCTCGGGCGGCAATCAGCAGAAGGTGGTGCTCGCCAAGTGGCTGAACGCCGAGGCGCGCATCCTGATCCTCGATCACCCGACCCGCGGGCTCGATGTCGGCGCCAAGGAGGAGGTCTACGAGCTGGTGCGGGCGGTGACCGCCGAGGGCATCGCCGTCATCCTCACCTCCGACACGCTGGAGGAGACGATCGGCCTCAGCCACACCGTGCTGGTGATGCGCGACGGAGTCATCAGCCATCGGGCCGATGCGAGCCCCGGCCACAAGCCGCCCCAGGTCGATCTCATCGGGCACATGGTGTAGGCGATGCGCTCACTCGTCGACAGGCTCGGACCCGACTGGCTGCGGCAGTGGCTGCCAGTTGCCACGCTGGTGCTGCTGGTCGCCGGCATCGGCACGGCCCAGCCGGGCTTTCTAAGCCCCAGCACCATGCTGCAGCTGGCGAGCGACACCGCCGTGCTGTTCGTGCTGGCGACCGGCGTCACCTTCGTCATCATGCTGGGCGGCATCGATCTCTCGATCCAGGCCATGGCCTCGCTCGCCAGCGTCATCGTCGCCTTGACCATCAGCCATCTCGGCTACGCCTCGTTTCCCTTCGCCGTGGCCATCGGCGCGCTCAGCGGTGCCTTGGCCGGCCTCGCCCATGTGCGGCTGAAGATCCCCTCCTTCATCGCCACCCTGGCCGTGGGCGGGGTGCTCGCCGGGGTCGCCCTGGTCATCTCGCAGCAGCGCTCGATCACCCTGGGCGAAGCGGATCGTGCCTATCTCACCTGGATCACCGGCAGCGTCGCCGGCATCCCCAACGAGGTGATCATCGGCCTCCTCGTATTGTTGGTCGCGCATGTCCTGCAAAGCCGCACGCCGTTCGGCCGCTACAGCGCCGCGATCGGTGCCGGCGAGGCGGCGGCGTATGCGTCCGGCGTCAAGGTCGACCGGCAGAAGCTCATCGCCTTCACGCTGTCGGCGACTTTCGCGGCGCTGGCCGGCGTCATTCTGGCGGGCCGGCTGGCCAGCGGCTCGCCGACTTTGGCGAACGAACTGCTGCTGCCCTCGATCGCGGCCGTGGTCGTCGGCGGCACCGCCATCACCGGCGGGGTGGGCAGCATCTGGCGGACCCTGGTCGGCGCCTTGATCATCTCGGTCGTGCGCATCGGCATGACGTTCGTCGGCGTCAACATCTTCGCGCAGAACATCGTCTTCGGCTCGGTCCTGGTGATCGCTGTCGCCATCACCATCGACCGGTCGAAGATTCCCATCGTCAAATAGCTGGAGCCGTCACCATGGATCTGGGCCTGAAGGACAAGGTCGCCGTCGTCACCGGGGCCAGCGTCGGCATCGGGCTTGCGACCGCCAAGGGGCTGGCTGTTGAAGGGGCGCATGTCGTCATGGCCGCCCGTTCGCGCAGACAAGCTCGAGGCCGCGGCGGAGGCGGTGAGGGCAGCGGGTGCCAGGGCCATCGCCGTCCCTTGCGACGTGGCCACCCGAGACGGAGTCGATCGGCTGGTGGCGGCGACCAGGGACGCGTTCGGCGGTGCCGACATCCTGATCAACAATGCCGGCACCGGCAGCAACGAGACGATCATGGATGCGCCGGACGAGAAGTGGCAGGGCTATTGGGACCTGCACGTGATGGCCGCGATCCGGCTCGCCCGTGGGCTCGTCCCGTCGATGCGCGAGCGGGGCGGTGGAGTGATCCTCAACAACGCCTCGATCTGTGCTGCCCAGCCGTTGTGGTACGAGCCCATCTACAACGTGACCAAGTCCGCCCTGGTCATGGCGTCGAAGACCATGTCGACCGAGTTCATCAAGGACAATATCCGGGTCAACGCGGTCAATCTGGGCTTCGTCCTCACTCCCGACTGGATCAAGACGGCAAAGCAGCTGACCGCCGACACGGGCGGCGATTGGGAAGGCTACATCGCCGATCTGGCCAAGGCGAACGCGCCCATCGGCCGCTTCGCCTCGCCCGAGGAGGCGGCCGATTTCTTCGTCTTTCTCTGCTCCGTCCAGGGCGAGCTACTCGGTGGGCTCCACCTATTTCGTCGATGGCGGCATGCTCAAGACGATTTGAGCGACGGGCCGGGCCTGGACAGCCTCGCTGGTCCGAGCTGCACGTCTTGGTTGATCCAGCTGGCGTCTCGGACTACCCAATTCTACCACGCGGTGGCCGCGCGGCGGGACAGCAGCCGCCGAAGGCGCGGCCCTCGAGCGCCCGGGCGAACGCGTCGGCTCCACGGTCGTCCAAGGTTGCCAGCGCATGGCCAACGGAGGCGAGGCTGCTTGCCAGCCCCTCGGTCCTCGGCAGGTGGCCTCCCATGATCTCGGCTATGGAGGTACGCATGCCGCCGCCCTCGTGGGCCAGGGCGAATTTTGCAACCCGCTCGGCGCCCTGCGTCTGACCCACGCCGTAAAGCTTCTGGCGGATCGCCGCCCCCTCGGCCTGCAGAAGGCGCCGCTTGCGCCAGATGACCTCGGCGAGGTCCTCGACCAGATGGTACGCAGTCGGCCCCTGCGGCTGGTGCTCGACGAGAAGCCCGCGCAGGATTTCTTCGAAGGCCGCACGGTCCTCCCACGGCATGGCGATGTGCCGGCTGAGCACGCCGTGCCGGATCGCATCGAAGCGATGCACTTGGAACTCCCGCCGGATCGGCGTTACGGTGGCGGTGGCCATGACTTTTATCCTCTGCCCTTGAGACGGTTGAGAAAGCGCCGGTTCTCGACGATAAAGAGCTCCAGCGCTTCCTGTTCGAGCGCCCAGAGCGTGGTGGCGAGGCGCGAGTAGGTGCGCCAGTGCATTCCCCGGGGCTTCATGGGTGGCCTGCCGGCATGACGGCCGAGCTCGATCGCGTTGGTCACTGAGTGGTCGCCGAGTTTGGCCCTGAGCTGCCGCACCCGACGGAGCAGCCGGTCGAAGCGGCCGAGAGACTGGCTTGCGTAGCTGCCGCCGATGCAGACCCGGCAGCCCCACTCGGTCGCCCAGCCGTGCAGTGAAGCGTCCCGGGTTTTCCGGAGGCAGTTCAGCTTGAGTCATGCGGCCATATCGAGGTTTTCGATGGCTGCATAGTAGTTGGCTTCGGCCTCGACGGGCGGGATATGTCCGATGGGACCGAAGAGGCGGTGGTTGTTGAACCAGTCGACCCAGCGCAGCGTCGCCATGTCCACTGCCGAGGCGCTCGGCCACGAACGCTGGCGCCAGATGACCTCGGCCTTGTAGAGGCCGTTGATCGTCTCGGCCAAGGCATTGTCGTAAGAGTCTCCAACGCTGCCGACCGAGGGCACCAGATTGGCCTCTGCCAGGCGCTGGGTGTAGTTCATGGCAAGATATTGAGCTCCCCTGTCGCTATGATGGATTAGCTCGTCGCCGGCGCTTGGCCTGCCGGCATGGATCGCCTGCTCCAGTGCATCCAGAACGAAGCCCGCAGTAGCTGAGGTGCTGACCTTCCAGCCCACGATCCGGCGTGCGTAGGCATCGATCACGAAGGCAACGTAGACGAAGCCCGCCCAAGTATGGACGTAAGTGAAGTCGACGACCCACAGGGCGTTGGGCTGGCTGACCCGGAACTCCCGGCTGACCTTGTCCAACGGGCACGGCATCTTCGAGTTGCTGACGGTCGTCACCATCTTCTTGCCCCGGCGCACGCCCGCCAGCCCCATGGCCCGCATGAGCCTTTCCACGGTGCACTTGGCCACCTCGACCCCTTCGCGCCGCATCTGGTGCCAGACCTCTCGCGAACCGTAGAGGCCGAAGCTGGCATCGTGGACACGCTCGATCTGCTCCCGCATCTCGTCATCGCGCCGGGCACGAGCCGGGCGCCTGCCGGGATCGGCAAGGCACGCAGCGTGCTCGTAGTAGGAGGAAGGGGCGATCGCCAGCTCGCGGCAGATCGGCTCGATCCCCAGGTCCTCGCGATGGGCGTCGATGAACGCCATCATCATTTCTCGTGGCGGTCGAGCTCCGCCATCGCAAAATAGGCCGAGGCCTTACGAAGAATCTCGTTGGCCCGGCGCAATTCCTTGACCTCGCGCTCCAACAGCTTCAGCCGCTGCCGATCCACTGCCGCCTGCGCCGCTGGCCCCGCTCGTCGGCTCGCCGCCTCGCGGCACCAGCGGCGCAGCGTCTCCGTCGTGCAGCCGATCTTCGAGGCAATCGACGTCATCGCCTCCCACTCCGAGCCGTAATCGGCGCGATGCTCACCGACCATCCGTACCGCTCGCTCGCGGACCTCAGGCGAGAACTTGTTCCTTATCTTGCTCGTACCGGATGCTCCTTCTCACAAATCGGAGCCTCCGGAAAACCCGGGACGCTTCACCTTCGATATGGGCGACGACGGCGCGGCGGAGGAGGCGATCGAGGAGGGCGGTTTTGACGATCGGGTCGCCGAAGACGTCGCCCCATTCCGCGAAGCCGCGGTGTGAGGTTAGAATCATGGCGTCCTTCTCGCATCGGGCGCTGACCAGCTGGAAGAAGAGGATGCCGCCGCCAATGCCGAACGGCAGATAGTCGATCTCGTCGATGAGCAAAAGAGAGGCTCGGCTGTAGAAGCGGATCTTCTCGCCCAGGCGGCCTTCGCATTCGGCCCTGGCCAAGGAGCTTCTCCTCGGCGAACGCCTCGACCACGATCCGATTGGTGCCGGCGCGGATTACCGGTTGGATAACGCCACGGGTCGTGATCGACCGCCATTGTTGGATCGCGCACGAGGCTTCAGCGATTCGCTGGCTATCCGCCGAACTGTCTCTCGACGCGTATCAGGCTACCGCAATCCATTGAAGACAAACGAGAGAAGATTGTCCCCCAGTTCCTTTCCCTTCACCGGCTCTGCCTAATTGTCTCTCAATAAAACTGATTTACGTCGATCCTCGATCTTGCTTTGCCATCATTTTTTCTGCATCTGGCTACAAGCGGACACTGGCGAACGACCGTGAATTGGAGGCTCTCTTCGGGTAAGCCGCTCATTGGACAACAGGTACCTGATGGCGGTCTAGGCCCGTATGCGAGCCCAGGCCGCAATTGCCTGCCGCTATCGGCTTGGCGCGCGATTGCATCCTTCGTCTGGTAAAATAGCTTGCCTGATAATGCCCGGTCAGCGGCGCGAGGAGGTCAGCCATATGAGCTGGCAAGAAATCGACTTCGAGATTCGACCTGGACCTGGTGTCGCAGCTGACCATGCTGATGTCGAAAACCAAACGAGCTTCACAATGAACACATCATCCCTGTCGACCGCAGGGCAAGCATACACTAATTTTGGAGCCAGACGGCTCAATGGGCTCCGCTCGGTAGAGACGGTGCGGAGTTGGTGTCAATGAGTTGATCGAAGGGGCGGGAAGATGCGGCGACGCTGACGGTCAACCCCTTCTTGCCATACTAATGAGCCGGGAGCGGCGATGGCCATCGGGACGGCACTCGAGAACCAGTATGATCCGCGGACGATTGAGATTGATACGGATCGTATCCTTGGTCGCCGCGAGAGCCACTATGCCGTCATTGACATTGGCTCGAACTCGATGCGGCTCGTCGTCTACGATGACCTCAGTCGCGCGCCGTTTCCGCGTTTCAACGAGAAATCGCTTGTTGCTCTGGGCGCGGGTCTCGACGCAGATGGCCGCTTGACCAAGGAGACGATTGGGGCAGCCCTTGACGCTATCGGCCGTTTCCAAGCCGTTGCCGACGCCATGGGTGTTTCGCGGGTCGATGTTCTTGCAACGGAAGCCACGCGTCGTGCCGAGAATGGCGCCGACCTGATCGAAGCGATCAGAGCGCGGACGCGTTTCGAGCCCCGCATTCTGTCAGGTGAGGAGGAGGCCAGGTACGCGGCTCTGGGCGTCATTTCGGGCTTCTTCCAGCCCCGAGGGCTGGTCGGCGACGTCGGCGGCGGCAGCCTGGAGATCGCCGAGGTCCTCGGCGATTGTGTCGGCGAGCGGATGGCGAGCATGCCGCTCGGCGCCTTGCCGGTGCGGACCATGATGCAAAGGAGTGTCGGCTCCGCGAAAAAGAAGATCGACGCGACCCTCGACAACAGTCTTTCGCCCCTCCTGACCGAGTCGGTCTTCTACGCGGTGGGCGGTGGTTGGCGCGCGCTGGCACGAGTGCATATCGCCATGAGCGACTGGCCGATCAGCGTCGTTCACGCCTATGAAGTGCCGGTGAAGGATATCTCGGCCCTCGCCAAGAGGATCGCCCAGATGCCCCCCGACGAAGTGGCGAAGCTTCCCGACGTGCCAAGCCGGCGCGTCGAAACACTGTCGGCGTCGGCGCTCGTGATGTGGCGTGTGCTGCGCAAGCTGAAGCCGGAGCGCGTGGTGTTCTCGGCATTGGGACTGCGCGAAGGTTGGCTCTTTGCACAGCTCGATGACGTGGAGCAATATCGCGATCCCTTGCTGGAGGGTGCGATGACCGCCGGTCTCCCTGCCGCGCGCGTTCCGGCGTTCAGCGAAGCTCTCGGTCGCTGGACGGACGACCTCTTTCCTGGTGAGACCGTGAGTGACCGACGCATCCGACTGGCCGCCTGTGCGCTTACGGACATTGCCTGGCGCGACCATCAAAAAGTGCGTTCGGCAGAAAGCTTCCTGCGGCTCCTGCAGTTTCCTTTCATCGGCATCTCGCATGTTGAACGGGCGTTCCTCGCCGTCGCGATCATGGCGCGCTACGGCGGCAAGGTGGATGAGACGGTTCGAGCGAAGGTCGGTGGTCTATTAACACCCAAGGACCTGCAGCGGGCAGAGTTCCTGGGCCGGACGTTGCTGCTCGGACATCGGCTCTCGGCAAGCGTTCCGGATATTCTCGAGCACGCACGTCTGAGGGTCGAACCTGACACCATCCGCCTGGAGATCAGAGATCGCACGGGCATGGCCGACAGCGAGGCAGTCAATAGCCGCTTGCAGCAACTTGCGAAGGTTATTGGTCTCGAATGCTGCATCGAAGCGTCTGCAGCGTAGCGCATCGGCGAGCGTCCGGAACGTGACAGCTGTCGGTTGCGGCTCATGCCGCCATTGTCGCTCCGGAAACGACGGTGCTCTCGGCCCTAGCGACCGCTTCACCCCGTTGTCGAGTTCGAGCAGCAGGCAGCTTGAAGCCAGCACGCCACCCGAAGGCTCTTCTCAATGACACGAATGGACACCTCCGGGAATCGGCTGATTTCCGGTCTTTGACCGAGCTCTGACGTTGATGGCGTGGTTTTGGGAGCGGGTCATGCTTCTATGGAGGTGGATTCGGGCCGATGTGCCGATAGATCTGGCTTTTTGCCGTCAAGCGGACGCGGTTCGCCCCTCCCACCATCGCCATCGGCCGAGATTGTAGGCGATGTTGGCCATCATGATGGTCGCCTCGGCACGCTTGATGCCGATGCTGCGGATGGTGAGCTTCATCCGGTGTTTCTGCTGGGCGAAGACGTGCTCGACTTTCGCCCGCACCGCGGATTTCCTGGCCTTGGCCGTTCGCTTCGGCATCGGTTTGCCGGTGGGTTTTCGCCGGTGGATCTGGCTGGTCTTGCCGCGGTGGCTGAGGAACTCATCGTTCGCCTTCGAGCGATAGGCGGTGTCGGCCCACACATCCGATGCGGTATTGCTGGGATCGATCAGCCCCTCGCGCAATCGAGCACCATCATGGGCGGCGGCGTCGGTGACCTTCTGGCGGCGAATGAAACCGTGCCGCTTGTCGATGCCGATGTGGGACTTGTAGCCGAAGGCGGGGATCGCGAGGTCGCGCTTGATGGTGCCGTCGGCCTCGACCTTGCCTTTGCTCGTCTTCAACGTCCAACGCGCGTCGGTGTCCTTCTGCGCCGCCTTGGCCGGCTTGTCCGACCAGATCTCGGCCGCCTTCTTGCCCGCCTTGATCGCCGCCTTCTCCTCGTTGGTGTTGCGTTGGCGAGGTGCCGCCACCAGGCTCGCATCGACGATCTGGCCGGACATCGGCAAATAGCCGGCATCCTTGATCGCCTGGTCGAGGCGGGCAAACAACTGGTCCAGGGCATCGGCCCGGAGCAGCGCCTCGCGGAAGTCCCAGAGCGTGTTCGCATCCGGCACCGGATCGGCGATCGTCAGGCCACAGAACCTCATCCAGGATAACCGATCGCGCACCAGATGCTCGGTCGCCTCGAAGCTCAAACCATGTTGCGCCTGCAGATACAGCATCTTGAACTTCAAGACGGCGTCGAACGGTGACCGGCCGCCCGCGGCCGGTCCATGTTGCCAACAGCTTCATTCAGTACCGCACGGAACAGCTCGAAATCGACGATCTCCAGAAGCTTCTCCAAAGGATCCCCCTGAGCCGACAGCTGGCGAAGTCGATCCTCGACACTCCAGAACCCCGCCTGCCTCGGCATTGCCGCCTCCCTCCCTCGACAGCCCAAAACTAGCCGATCACAGCCGAATGAGCGAGGTTTCCGGAGGCGTCCGAATGCCAAGTCGGCTTCAGGTTGCGAGCCTGGCCGAGTGCGAAACCTGAGCCGTTACGATGCGCCGCATCGGCGAGATGGTGCAGTGTTGGCAGCCGTCCGTCCGATGCCGACAAAGCGAGACTTCGACATTCATGGCGAGATGGGTTGTTCATGAGCTTGAGAAATCGGGGTAGGTGTAAGAATCGTGGCAACTCTCTCGTTATCATCACTCGATCGACTGCCGAAACAGATCGAGCGCCCGCGCTATTCGCGAGACAAGCTCCGCGGCGGGATCCTGCACATCGGTATCGGCAACTTTCATCGAGGTCATCAGGCGGTCTATCTCGATCGCCTGTTCAACGCCGGGCGCGACCTTGACTGGGCGATCGTCGGTGCCGGCGTCCGGCGCCGCGGACGGTGCGATGCGCGATTCCCTGCAAACACAGGATTGGCTCACGACCGTCGTCGAGCAGGGGGCAGACCGGAACCGGGCCTGCGTGACCGGCGCGATGGTGGATTTCGTGCCGCCCGACGACCGGCAAGCGCTGCTGGACCGGATGACCGATCCGGCCATCCGGATCGTTTCGATGACCATCACCGAGGGTGGCTACTTCATCAATCCGAGCAGCGGCGACTTCAATCTTGAGGACCCTGAAATCCTCAAGGACGCCGCCAGCCCCGAGACGCCCGGGACCGTCTTCGGCCTGATCGGCTTCGCGCTCGCCCGGCGCCGTGCCGCCGGGACGCCGGCCTTCACGGTCATGTCCTGCGATAACATTCCCCACAATGGCGTTGTCGCCAGAAATGCCGTGGTCGGTCTGGCAAAGCTGCACAATGCCGACCTTGCCGCATGGATCGAGAGTGAGGCGAGCTTCCCGAACGCCATGGTCGACCGAATCGTGCCGGCCACCACCGACGCGCAGCGCCGTCAACTCGCCGAGGAATTCGGCATCGACGACAACTGGCCGGTCTTCTGCGAGGATTACATTCAGTGGGTGATCTCGGGCGAATTCGCCCAGGGTCGGCCGGCGCTGGAAGAGGTCGGCGTCCAGTTCGTTGCGGACGTGACGCCTTTCGAGTTCATGAAGATCCGCATTCTCAACGGTGGCCACGCCACGATCGCCTACCCGGCGCGCCTCTTGGACGTGCATTTCGTCCATGAGGCGATGGAGCATCCGCTGATCGGACCGTTCCTTGCCAAGGTCGAGGCCGAGGAGATCATGCCCACGGTCTTGCCGGTGCCGGGTGTCGACATCCCCGACTATTTCAAGCTGATCCAAAGCCGCTTCGCCAATCCGAAGATCGCCGATACCAATGCGCGCCTGGCCTTTGACGGCTCCTCGCGCCAGCCGAAATTCATCCTGCCGCCGGCGCGCGACCAGTTGGCGGCCGGCCGCTCGGTCAGCGGCCTGGCGCTGGTCTCAGCCCTCTGGTGCCGCCATTGCGCCGGAACCAGCGATAGCGGCGAACCCATCGACGCCAACGACCCGATTTGGAACCGCCTGAGCGAGCGGGCGCAGCTTGCCAAGGACAATCCGCAAGTCTGGCTCGAGATGACCGACATTTACGGTGAGCTTGGCCAGGACGGGCGGTTTCGCGAGCCGTTCGCCAAATGGCTGCGGGCGCTCTGGCGCAATGGCACGGCTTCGACAATCAGCGCTTATCTGCAGTTCGGCTAGGCTCGCCGACGACGCGCTCCCCTTTGCATCAAGCCATGAGCGCTACGGCCCGGTCCGCCAGCGCCATTGTCGGTGCGTTGGTGTTGCCGGATGGAACGAAGGGCATCGCCGAAGCGTCGATGACACGCAGCCCGTCGAGCCCGCGAACGCGCAATCGGTCGTCGAGCACGGCCCCGGGGTCGCCGTCAGGGCCCATGCGGCAGGTGCCGACCGGGTGCCAGTTGGTCTTGACCGTGCGCCGGCAATGCTCGGCCAGGCCATGGTCGTCATCGACATCCGATCCGGGCAGCAACTCGGTCTCGATCCGCCCGGCCAGCGGCCGTGATCGCATGATCTCGCGAGCGAACCTCAGGCCGGCGATCTCGTGGCGCAGATCTTCGGGCTCGGCCAGGTAGTTGTTGTCGACGACCGGGCGGTCCTCGGGATCGGCCGAGCGCAGCTGGACGGTGCCGCGGGAGGCTGGGCGCAACAAGCAGGCATTGAGGGTGACGCCTTCCCGCGGGCGGATGTGCTCGATGTCCTTGTCGACGTAGACGGTCGGGATGCAATACATCTTGATGATGGGTCGGCGGCTGCTGTCGCTCGGATCATCGGGATCGACATAAGCGCAGGCTTCGACGCCGACGCTGGCGACCGGGCCACTTCGGAACAGCAAGTATTCCAGGCCGTTGCGGATGGCCCGGAGCCCGCGATCCTCGCCGAAGTAGCCATGATGGCCGCGGGTCGCGGCGACCACCGGAACCTCATGGTGGTCCTGCAGGTTCTCGCCAACGCCGGGCAAGTCGACGACCATCTCGATGCCATGCTCGGCCAAGTGCGCCGCCGGTCCGATGCCGGACAACATGAGCAGCTTGGGCGTGTTGTAGGTGCCGGCAGCGACCAATACCTCGGCCTCCGCGTAGATCTTCTCTTCGCCGTGATGCCTGTGGACGCCGACGCCCCGCGCCCGGCCATTCTCGACCAGGATACGGGAGACGGTCGCTTCGGTGCGGATCGCGAGCCGCGGGTCGCCTGCCAACGGCTTGAGGAATGCGTCGACGGCATCGTGGCGACGATTCTTCCAGGTCGTGTATTGCATGGTGCAGACACCATGCTGCCGCGCGCCGTTGAAATCGGCATTATGCGCCACGCCGAGGCCTTGCACGGCCAGAACGTAGTCACGGGTCAGCTGACAGGTATGGCCCACATCGGAGACGTGCAGCGGTCCGTCTATCCCGTGCCACGCATCATTGAAGCTGTGATTGCATTCCATGGCGCGAAAGTGCGGCAGCATATCGGCGAAGCTCCAGCCCTTGCCGCCACCCAGAAAGGCGTCCCAATGGTCGGCGTCGGCGTGCTGGCCACGCGTGTACACCATGGCATTGACGGCGGAGCCGCCGTCCAGGATGGCGGCTTGGCCGACGGCGGGCGCCCGGCCGTTGAGATGTTTCTGAGGGACCGGCGAGTGCATCTCGACGATCGGACTGCCGCCAATGCCCTTCATCCAGGCTGCCGGCATCGGCTGCATGAAGCGGGCAAGTCCCGGGGGCCTGGCCGGGCCACGCTCGAGCATCAGCACGCTGGCGCCTTTGTCCGCGATCAGCCGGGCGGCGGCGACACATCCCGCCGAGCCGCCACCAACGATGATATAGTCGTGGCTTTGTGCCAACCTTTAGCCCTCCGCTCAGTCGACGGGCGACAGCGCCAGCCGCAGTCCTTCATCGCGTCGGCGGACGCCTATTGCTTGTGCTGCCTCGTCATTCGACGTTCTGGAGTTCCGCTGGCGCACCTTTGAGGACGGTTGCCGCGGTGCTCTCATCGGTAATCAACGCATTGCCCAATCGACCTCGAAGTGCTGCGCGAATCGGGTCGGCCTTCTGCGGGCCACCACCGACGATCACCGTCAGATGCGCCGGTGGTGACACCAGCGGAAGGCTGGTGACCTTGCGGTTTGTTGTGCATTCCAGAACAACGCCCTTTGCATCGAAGGACCAGCCGATCATTTCGCCGACCGCGCCATGACTGAGGAGATCGGCAATATCCTGCTCGCGAGCGAAACCATCGCGGTGCAAGGGACACTGCCAGGCAATCTCACTGATGCCCACGAAGACCACGTTCAGCTTCGCATAGAGATCACGGACGCCCTGATAGGAAGCGAGACTTTGCAACACCGCACGCTCTTCTGGTGAAGCGGCCAATACCGGAACAGCCAGCGGGTAGCGCTGGGCACCCACGCGATCGGCCATACGCATGGCCACTTCATGGATGCTGGCCCGTCCATCCGTCGCCATGTTGCCGACAAGCGACAAGATCTTGTGTTGCGGCCGATCCGCTTCCTGAAGATGCTGGACGCAGGCACGCATGGTCCTGCCCGTGCCTACGCCCAAGATGACGGGCGTCTTCGAGGCCAATATCCTGTTCAAGCGCAATGCGGCCGCCACCGCGATCGCCTTGGATGAGCTCGGATCATCGAGATCCGTCGGCACGACCTCGCAGAAGTCAAGCGCGTAACGATCGAGCAGGCGTTCAGCCAATTCCGTGCAGCTGGCAATCGGATGATCGATCCGAAAGCTGACCAGTCGCTCCGCCACAGCCTGTGAAACGAGTCGCTGCGCTGCTTGCCGCGAAACATTCAGCTGATGGGCGATTTCGTCTTGTGTGCGACCGGCTATGAAATAGAGCCATGCTGCTCTGGCAGCATCATCTCGGCGACGTCTCGTCGCATCGTTGAGCTCGGGCATGGTTGGCTGCCTCAGCTGTTCGAAATCCCCCGGATCGTGAGTGTTCGAAATCCCCGGATCGTGAGCAAGTGCTATAGCAAGGGGCAATTGTTGTCAAAGCAGGAGCCAGCAGCACGCCCAATGCGAGCGAGTGCTTGGCCAGGTTTTACCATAGCTCGAAAGCTCAATTTGGCCGTCAGACAACGCGCATTTGAGCAAATGCCCGGCAAGAAGATATTTGCTTGACAGCGTCGGCGCCACGTGCGACCAGGGTGGGCAGAAGTAACACAGGGAGATGTCTAATGAACTACCCGCGTTCACTCATGCTTGCTGCAGCAGCTCTTCTCGCATCGACGAGCCTTGCCAGCGCGCAATCGACGCTCACGATCGCCACGGTCAACAACGGCGACATGATCCGCATGCAGGCCTTGTCGGATGATTTCACGGCCCAGACCGGGCACGAGTTGGAGTGGGTGATCTTGGAGGAGAACGTCTTGCGTCAGCGGGTGACGCAGGACATCGCCACGAACGGCGGCCAGTTCGATATTATGACGATCGGTATGTACGAGACCCCGATTTGGGCCGCCCAGGGCTGGTTGGTTCCGCTTGACGATTTGCCGGACAGCTATGACGTCGACGACATCCTGCCGGCGATGCGTGCAGGTCTTTCATTTGATGGCACGCTCTATGCCGCACCCTTCTACGGCGAGAGCTCGATGGTCATGTACCGCACCGACCTGATGGAAGCGGCGGGCCTTGAGATGCCGGACGCACCGACCTGGGACTTCATCGCGGAAGCCGCCGCGGCGATGACGGACAAGGACAATGAAATCTACGGCGTCTGCTTGCGCGGCAAGGCCGGCTGGGGCGAGAACATGGCCTTCATCACCACCGTCGCCAACTCGTTTGGCGCGCGTTGGTTCGACGAGGACTGGACGCCGCAGCTCGACAGCCCGCAGTGGATGGAGGCTGTGACCTTCTACAACGACCTGCTGGCCAACTACGGTCCGCCTGGCGCCTCGACCAATGGCTTCAACGAGAACTTGTCGCTGTTCCAGCAAGGCAAGTGCGGCATGTGGATCGATGCGACCGTTGCTGCCTCCTTCGTGACAAACCCGGACGAATCGACGGTCGCCGACAAGGTCGGTTTTGCGCTTGCACCCGACACCGGCTTGGGAAAGCGGGCCAATTGGCTCTGGGCATGGGCGCTGGCCATTCCGGCGGGCACCCAGCAGGAAGAGGCGGCCAAGCAGTTCATCAACTGGGCCACTTCGAAAGAGTATCTGGCACTCGTCGCCGAGAACGAGGGCTGGGCCAACGTGCCGCCGGGTAGCCGCACCTCGCTCTATGAGAACGAGACTTATCTCTCGGAAGCGCCGTTCGCGCAAATGACGCTGGAGTTCGATCCGAGCGGCCGATCCGAACAATCCGACTGTCGATCCGGTGCCTTATGTCGGCATTCAATACGTCGCGATTCCTGAATGGGCCGGTATCGGCACGAGTGCCGGTCAGGAGTTCTCGGCCATGGTCGCCGGTCAGCAGACGCCCGAGGAGGCGCTGAGCAAGGCGCAGGCCTTGGTGGCGGACGAGATGGAAGCCGCAGGCTACTAGTCCGTCGGGTCTGCCTCACTGGACCGGGGGACGGCCAACGTGCCGTCCCCCGCGATCCAGCCGCAAAAGAATCAAGAATCGCGCCTAGCGGACGATCACCAGACAGGGAAGGAGATGCGGTATGGCCACGCAACAATCCCGTTCGGCCGCACGCATGATGATGGCACCCGCAGTGGTCCTGCTCTTGGGCTGGATGCTCGTGCCGCTGATCATGACGCTGTATTTCTCTTTCAAGCAATACCTGCCCCTGCGCGGCGGTGATCTTGGCTGGGTCGGCTTCGACAATTACGTCCGCTTCGTCACCTCGAGCGCATTCTGGCCGGCTGTGCAGGCAACACTGCTGATCGTCGGTGGCGTCCTCGTCATTACGGTCGTCTTCGGCATTCTGCTGGCCCTCCTCCTCGATCAGCCGATGTGGGGCCAAGGCATTGTGCGTATCCTCGTCATTGCCCCCTTCTTCGTGATGCCCACCGTCTCTGCGCTGGTCTGGAAGAACATGTTCATGGACCCCGTGAACGGCCTTCTGGCGCATCTTTGGAAATTCTTCGGCGCACAGCCTATCGAATGGCTGAGCCAAGTCTCGATGACCTCGATCATCATCATCGTCTCGTGGCAATGGCTGCCCTTCGCGACGCTCATCCTGCTCACCGCCATGCAGTCGCTCGACGGCGAGCAGCTCGAGGCCGCCGAGATGGATGGCGCGCCGGTCATCAAGCGCTTCTGGTACTTGATCTTGCCGCATCTCTCGCGGGCGATCACCGTCGTGATCTTGATCCAGACGATCTTCCTGTTGTCGATCTTCGCCGAGATCTTCGTCACCACCCAAGGATCGTTCGGCACCCGTACGCTGACCTACCTGATCTTTCAGCGTGTGCTGGAGAGCCAGAATGTCGGGCTCGGCTCGGCGGGCGGCGTCTATGCGATCATCCTGGCCAACATCGTTGCCATCTTCCTGATGCGCATCGTCGGCAAGAACCTGGACGCGTGAGGAGATAGACCCATGGCCCGCGCCGTCACCACAAAACGCAAAGCAATCAATACCGCCGCCTCTTGGGCAGTTGGATTGTTGATCTTCTTTCCGATCCTCTGGACGATCCTGACCAGCTTCAAGACCGAAGCCACGGCTATCGCGGATCCGCCGGTCTTCCTGTTTTTCGACTGGACCCTCGAGAACTACGCGATCGTCCAGGAACGTTCGGACTACATGCGCTTCTTGTGGAACTCGGTGATCATCGCAGGCGGCTCGACGATCCTGGGCGTCATCATTGCAGTGCCGGCCGCCTGGTCGATGGCCTTCGTGCCATCGAAGAGGACCAAGGACATCCTGCTTTGGATGCTGTCGACCAAGATGCTGCCGGCGGTCGGTGTGCTCTACCCGATCTACCTGATCTTCATCTCGCTCGGCCTCTTGGATACGCGCATCGGCCTAGTGATCGTGCTGACGCTGCTCAATCTGCCGATCATCGTCTGGATGCTCTACACCTACTTTCGCGAGATTCCGGGAGAGATCCTGGAAGCCTCGCGCATGGATGGCGCCGGGTTGAAGGAGGAGATCCTTCACATTCTGACACCCATGGCCGTCCCGGGCATCGCGTCGACCATGCTCTTGAACTTCATCCTCGCCTGGAACGAAGCCTTCTGGACCTTGAACCTGACGGCTGCCAAAGCAGCACCGCTCACGGCCTTCATTGCCAGCTATTCCAGTCCGGAAGGGTTGTTCTTCGCCAAGCTTTCCGCAGCCTCGACCATGGCCATCGCCCCAGTGCTCATTCTCGGCTGGTTCAGCCAGAAGCAATTGGTCCGCGGCCTGACCTTCGGCGCCGTCAAATGAGCGGCAGCCGTCGGCAGAACGATCAAGAACAGGAGAACGCACGTGGGTAGCATCAGGTTGGAAAAGGTCAACAAGACCTTCGGCAATGTCACCGTCATCCCCAGCGTCGATCTCGAGATCAATGACGGCGAGTTCGTCGTCTTCGTCGGCCCCTCGGGTTGCGGCAAGTCGACCTTGCTCCGGCTGATCGCCGGGCTCGAGGACACGACCGGCGGGCTGATCATGATCGATGGCAAGGACGCCACCGACACACCGCCGGCCAAGCGCGGCCTGGCCATGGTGTTCCAGTCCTATGCGCTCTACCCGCATATGAGCGTCTACAACAACATCGCCTTCCCGCTGAAGATGGCGCAGCAGGACAAGGCCACCATCGACAAGAAGGTGCGTGCCGCCGCCCAGGTTCTGAACCTCACCGACTATCTCGACCGCCGCCCCGGCCAACTCTCGGGCGGTCAGCGCCAGCGCGTCGCCATCGGCCGGGCAATCGTCCGCGAGCCGGCGGCATTTCTGTTCGACGAGCCGCTCTCCAATCTCGATGCCGCATTGCGGGTCAATATGCGGATCGAGATCAGTGAGCTGCACAACTCGCTCAAGACGACGATGATCTACGTCACCCACGACCAAGTCGAGGCGATGACCATGGCGGACAAGATCGTCGTCTTGAACGCCGGCAATGTCGCCCAGGTCGGCTCGCCACTGGAGCTCTACTCCAGCCCCGACAATCTGTTCGTCGCCGGCTTCATCGGCTCACCGAAGATGAACTTCATCGAGGGAGAAGCCGCGCAGCGGCGCCAGGCCAAGACGATCGGCGTTCGTCCCGAGCATTTCGTTCTGTCCACCACCGAGGGCGAATGGCACGGCAAGGTCAATGTCGCCGAGCATCTCGGCTCCGACACGTTCCTCTACGTCCACGTCGACGGCGTCGGGCAAATCGTTGCGAGGGCGGACGGGGAGTTCGCCGTGAGACACGGCGATATGGTCCACCTCACGCCGCAGCCGGACAAGATCTACCGGTTCGACAACTCCGGACAGGCTATTCGGTAGCCCATCAAGGCACCGGATGATCCGCTAGCCTCATCCGGCGTTGACGACGCGGTAGATCCGGGGCTCGGCGTGCAGCCCGGCCTTCTTCAACCTCTTGCTCATGGTGTCGAGCCGAAAGCGGCGGTTGTGAGCAGGAGCACGCGGACGCCGGACGAGAACGGCCTCGCCAAGCTGGGCGAGCTGGCGGCCAAGCACAACGTCACGCCACCCAAGCCGATATAGGAATAATAGCCTTCGATCGGCCGCAAGTCAAGCGGCGGCGCGGGTTCGTTCGGTGTGTGCAGGGGCGCCGGTGGCTGCTCGGCGAGTGGGCCTGACCGGCCAGGCCAGCATCTTCCCGCAACGCCTTGACTCGTTGGCGCTTTACCGCTCTGCCTGCGGCAAGCTGTCCGCTCGGGTCCGATCCCGGCGGGCCGGGTTCGTTCGTCGATTTGCCGGGTTCGTTCGTCGATTCGGTGGGTTCGTTCGTTGTGCCTCGGGTTCGTTCCCGGGTTTCATCGCCCGAAATGACGCGCTCCATGCGACATAAGCATCGCTTATGTCGCGCTATACGCGACATTTCTCGGGTTCCGTTGCGCTATACGCGACGGCCCCGGGTTTCTTGTCACGCTATTGGCGACGTTCGCCGGGTTCTGTCGCGCTCGATGCGACCAGGTGGCGCCGGGAGCTGTTCTGGCATAAGCGTTCGTTATGGAGCGCAGGATCAGCGATTCTGGCTCGATGCTTGTCGCGCGCCGACCTCGCTTGCATAGTCGGGTGTGACAGCGGAACGGGGCGATGGATGGCGGTCGAGCAGGCGATCACGAGGCTCAGCGCGGTTGGCGTCGGCGGGCTGATCGGCGTCAGCCTCGGCGTGGCTGTTCCAGGCGTGCTGCAAGTCGCCGATCTCTTCGGCGCGATCCGCGACCGGAAGCAGCGCCGGGACGCGCAGGAGCTGTGCCGCTGCGCGGCGGCCGAGATCGAGGCGCTGCGGGCCAGCGAATACAAGCGCGAGCCGGCGGCCTCCGTCTTCGAATCGGCGCTGGCGACCTGCATCGAGACGCTGGAGCGCCACAAGCTCAGCAGCGCCGCGTTCCTGCGCCTGGGGCTGGAGCCGAAGTCGGCCGCGAGCGAGGTGCTGGCGCACGCGCCGTTCAACCGGTTGGACGGCGATGCCATTCCGGGTGCGGCGCGGCGCATTCTCGCCTGCTTCTATGCCAAGGTGCGGACGGAGCGCGACCTGCTCCGTGAGGTCCTGCCCGATGTCTACGGCATGATCGTCGCCATCGACGCGGCGCACCGGCGGATCGAGGGCAAGCAGGATGAGACCCTCGCCCAACTCAGGACTTCTCGCTGACAAGAGCCCGGTGATCGATGTCGGCCTCGTCGTCGCCATCGCCGAGCAGCAGGGCTATCTGTCGCCGGAGAAGGCCAAGGCGCTGGAGGCGCAGGTCGTGCGCACGTAGGCCGACCTGGAGCGGATTCGCGCCGTCGATCCGGACTGGCGCGCCGAGGTCGACGCTGCGGTCGAGGCCTTCAATCGCAGCGACATCGACGGTGCGAAGGCGGCGTTCGCGCGGATCGACGCGCTGATCGCCCAGCGGCGCGCCGAGCTCACCGCCCAGGAACGCGAGCTACGCCTGGAGGAGGCGCGGTCCAAGCACGCCCAGGCGACGCTTTTCTTTCCTTTCGAGGCCTCGCGCTCGGAGCCCCTGCTCACCCAGGCGGCGGAGCTGGCCGAAACTAATGTCTGGTACTGGATCGAGTGTGGTCTGGCGCGGATGGCGATCGGCGGCCTCGCGCGTGCCGCAACAGCGTTCGAAACGGCGCTCGAGCTTGCCAAGGCGAGTAACAGCCAGCGCGACGAAGAGGTGGCATTGAACTCGCTAGGCGACGTGCGGCGGGCGCAGGGCAACTTTGGAGGGGCCCTTGCAGCTTACGACGCCGGCAAAGTCATCGCCGAGAAGCTTGCGGCAGCGGACCCGCTTAACGCCGACTCGCAACGCGATCTCTCGGTCAGCTGGGAGAGGATTGGCAACATTCGAGCGGCGCAGGGCGAACTGACGAGTGCCCTCGATGCCTACAATGCGGCCAAGGCGATTCGCGACCAGTTCGCTGCGGCGGACCCGAAAAACACCGGCTGGCAGCGTGATCTCTCGGTCAGCTGGGAGAAGATCGGCGATGTGCGGCGGGCGCAGGGCGGCCTCGGAGGCGCCCTTGCGGCCTACGACGCCGCCAAGGCAATTCGCGACGAGCTTGCGGCGGCGGAGCCGGGCAATGCCAATTTGCAGCGCGATCTCTCGGTCAGCTGGGGGCGGGTTGGCGACGTTCGAGCGGCGCAGGGCGACCTCACAGGCGCTCTCGACTCATACGGGGCGGCTAAGACGATCGCCGAGAGGCTCGCGTTGGCCGACCCGGGCAACACCCATTGGCAGCACGATCTTGCCGCCAGCTGGACCAAGATTGGCGAGGTGCGGCAAGCGCAGGGCGACCTAAACGGTTCGCTCGACGCCTACAAGGCGACGCACGACGTCATCAAGAAGCTCACGGCGGCCGACCCGGTCAACGCCGGGTGGCAGCGCGATCTCTCGGTCAGCTGGATTAAGATCGGCGACGTGCGACTTGCGCAGGGCAGCCTCTCCGAGGCGCTCAACGCTTATACAGCGGCCCAAAATATCCTGAATAGGCTCGGAGCAGCGGCCTCGGGTTACGCTGGCTGGCAGTACGACCTCGCGATTAGCTCGGAAAGGATCGGCCAAGTGCGGCAGGCACAGGGCGACCTTTACGGTGCACTCCACGCCTACACGGCACGTCATGCTATCACCGAGAAGCTCGCAGCAGCGGAACCTGACAACGCCAACTGGCAACGCGATCTCTCGGTCAGCTGGAATAAGATCGGCGACGTTCGGGTGGCGCAGGGTGATCTGCCGGCGGCGCTTTTGGCCTTCGAGGAGGGGCTGACGATCTGGCGCGATCTGGCGTCGCGCGATCCGGGAAATGCCGGGTGGTCGCGCGACGTCTCGGTGAGCCTGGAGCGGATCGGCGACGTTCGGGTGGCGCAGGGCGATCTGCCGGCGGCGCTTTTGGCCTTCGAGGAGGGGCTGAACATTAGGCGTGATCTGGCGTTGCGCGATCCGGGCAATGCCAAGTGGGTGCGCGACGTCTCGGTGAGCCTGGAGCGGATCGGCGACGTTCGGGTGGCGCAGGGTGAGCTGCCGGCGGCGCTTTTGGCCTTCGAGGAGGGGCTGAACATTAGGCGCGATCTGGCGGCGCGCGATCCGGGCCATGCCGGGTGGGCGCGGGATCTGATCGTCAGCCATGTGAAGCTCAGCGAGATCGCGACGGCTATGGCGGATCAGGCGACGGCGCGGGTGAACCTCGAAGCGGCGCTGGCGATCGCGCGGGCGTTGGCCGCGTCGGGGCGGCTGGCGCCTCGGGATGCGTGGATGCCGGGTGTGCTCGAAGAGCGGCTGGCCAAGCTCGATCATTAGGCGTCATCACGCCCAGCGTGGCCCGTCAGCAAGCGCGCTCGGCCTCTGCCGCCCCAAAGTAGCGGAGGAGCCCGAGGAGGCCAGCCTCCTCGGTTCTTGTCTTATCTTGCTCTTTCGTCCGCGTGGTTAGGCGGTGAGCTTCTGCCTTGATGCTTCGTGATGCGCTCTGTGGTGATGCCGAACTTTTCGAACAGGGTGAGCCCGCTCGCCACTGTTCTGCTGGAGCTGCCCTGCCTCACGGCAGCCGGCACGACGCCGCTGGCCGGCCGCGGCCAGGCTGCGGCGCCACGGCACCGGGACCGCTGGCGCGGCGCCCGACGCTGTCTCGTGCCATCCGGGCCTCGCGGCATCTTGGCTGACCGATCCCGGCCCGTTCCGTGCTGTCGATTTGCCGAACGCTTGTCCTTGCCGGCGGCGCGTCTCGAGGTCAGCTTGCGGGGAGGTGGGATGGAGTGCGGCCCCATGACGAGATCGGCCAGGTGTGACGACGGGGGCGGGCGCCGGCCGCCGCCAGCGCTGGCGCAGCCGCGCCTCGTCGCGCGCGCGCTCGCCGGGACGGCCCCGGTGCTGATCGTTCATGCGTTCGCCGGCACGGGCAAGACGGTGCTGCTGCGGCACCTGGCGGCCCGCCTCGACGCCGCGATTCGCCGGCCGGGAGCCGCCGGCCAAGTGACTGACGATGCCGGCCGTGTCCGTCTCTGGGATTTCGGCGCCGTGGTTCCGCAGCTCGACCTCGAGCAGCTGGTGGAGACCACGGCGGATCAGGGCGGCCGGTTGGTCATCGCCTGCCGTTCGGCCGCCGTTCTCGCGGGAATCGACCGCTGCCGGGTCTATGGCCTGGTCGACGAGATCGGTGCGGAGGAGCTGTTCGTCCAGGCGGTCGAAGCGCGCGACGGCGATGATGCCGGCTGGCGGGCCTTCGAGCGCTCGGCCGGGTGGCCGTGGCTGATGGCCCAGCTGCAGCACGGCACGGCAGATCGACCGGTGATCGACCGCTTTCTGGCGCAAGACGTGCTGGGCTCGCTGCCTGTTTCGACCTGCGCGCTGGTCGCCGGTGTCACCCGGCTGCGGCCGGGGTTGCGCGACGGCGAGCTCACCGACGAGCAGCGCAACGCGCTGCACGGCTTGCGCCCCTTGGTGCGGCTCACCGGGGACGGCGTCTGGAAATGGGCGGTGCCCTTCTTGCGCAATGCGGCGCGGCAGGCGGCTGACCGGGTGCTGCGCGGCTCGCGCGAAGCGGACGGTCTTGGCGACTATGCCCTGGCGCTCTGGCGGCACGGGGCGGTGCCGGACGCCATCAACGCCGCCCAGGCCGCTGGCGACGAGGCGATGGCGATCGGCTGGCTGGCGGAGGCCGGCGGTCCCTGGTTCGGGCATCGCTTCGGCGGCAGCGCCTTCGATCGTGTCCTGGCCGGCTTCTCGACCAGTGCGCGGCGGATCGAGCCCGTTGCCCTGGCGCTGGCGATGCGCGCGGTGAAGAGCGGTCGCGTGAACCGGGCGATGCAGCTGCTGGCCGAGCATGTCGGCGGCGATGGGCTGGACCTCGCGGCGGTGCTCGATCCCGGCGGCCCGGCGACCACGCCGATGCGCCTCTATCGGCTGATCCTCGCGATCTACGAGGAGGCCGAGATGCCGCCGCGGCTGGTCGATCAGGCGTTTGCGGTGCTCGGCCGGCTGCCGGGCGACGCTCATCTCGAGCGCGGCCTCTTCTACAACGCCATGCTCGACGTCTATGTGCGCCAGCGGCGGCTCAGCGAGGCCCGCGCGGTGGCGGCGCGGGCACGGCATCACTATGCAGCGGCCGGAACGCCTTATCTGGCCTTTTTCATTCACCTGTTCACGGCGATCATCGCGCTCATGGAGGGTGAGGCGGACGCGGCGTTGCGCGCGGCGCGCGCGGGCGAGCGGGCGCTCAAGCTGGCGGGCTTTCCGGGTGAGGCCGATTGGCGGATTCAGGCCTTGCTCGAGGGTTGCATCGCCTTCGATCGGGGCGAGCCGGCGAGCCTCGTGGGCTTCCTCCGAGCCGAGTGGCAGGCCTTCTCGTTCGGCGAGCTCTGGCCGAGCCTCGGCGAGCTGGCGCTCGACTACGGGACGCGGGCGCTCGCCGAGGTCGCCACGCTGGGCGAGGCGCAGGCTTTCCTCGACCGCTGGCACATCGAAGTGGCACGCAGCGGCCGGTTCGGGGTCGCGGCCAGGGTGCGCGAGATCATGCTGCTGCAGAGCCGCGGCCGCTGGCGCGAGGCACGGCTGCGGCTCGAGGCCCTGCAGCCGATCGACGATCAGGCGCTGGCCGGCGAGGACGACCGGCACCGCCTGGCCATCGCCTTCGCTGCCTTGCGCCAGCGGGCCTTCACCCATGCTGGCGACGCGGGCTTCGCGGCGGCGCTTGAGGCGCTCGCCGCCAACCCGCGGGTGACGCCGCGCCAGCACATCGCGATCGACCTTTGGCGGTCGGTGATGCATCGCCGGCAGAACCGGATCGTCGCCGCGCGCGCCCGGCTCTGCCGTGCCCTCGAGCACGCCGCCGCGAGCCAGTGTTTCGGGCCGGTGATCGAGGAGCGGCCGCTGGTGGCACCGTTGCTTCACGATCGCCGGATTGCCGCCGGGCTGGAGCTCAGCGACCGCGCCGCCGCGCTTGCCCGCCGGGTGCGTGGGCCCGCCGGCGAGCCGCCCGCCGTGGTGGCGGCGGCCGGTCTGACCCGGCGTGAGCGGCGCGTGCTGCTGCTGCTCGGCGAAGGCTGCACCAACAAGGCGGCGGCCCGCGAGCTCGGTGTCAGCGAGCCGACGATCAAGTTCCACCTCGCCAACCTCTACCGCAAGCTCGGAATCAACAACCGACGGGCGGCGCTCAGCGTCGCGCGGTCGCGCGGCTGGCTCGACGGTGGAGAGCCGGCGGGAACTGGAACCTAGCCATTTCTTTCATGAACCTATCCCGAGCCGGCCCTTCCCACCATGCCGGCACGGCGCTTTGATGATCGGACTCGGTCCTCAGCCACCGACCGCGACCCAAGGGAGAACGATCATGACGGTGCATATCCGCGTGATCACGCCGATCACGACGTCGGGCTTCCGCCAGCTCGGCGACCTGCAGGCGTTGCAGACGCCTGGGCTCGAGATCAGCCACGCCGAGATCGCGACCGGGCCCGGGTCCATCGAGACCGCGATCGACGATGCGCTGGCGGTGCCGGGCACGCTGGTCGAGCTGGCCCGCGCCGAGCGTGAGGGTGTCGATGCGGTGATCATCGACTGCATGGCGGATCCCGGGGTGAAGGCGGGCCGCGAGCTCGTGCGCATTCCGGTCATCGGACCGTCGCAGACCTCGATGCTGCTCGCCGCCATGCTGGGCGACCGCTTCTCGGTGCTGACCGTGCTGCCGCGCCTTCGCTACCAGTTCGAGCGCCTAGCGCGGCATTATCATCTGGAGTCGGCGCTGGCCTCGGTGCGCTCGGTGGACATCCCGGTGCTCGAACTCGAGGCTGATCTGGAGGCGACCAAGCGGGAGCTGATCGAGGAGGCGATCATCGCGGTCGAGACGGACAAGGCGGATGCGCTGGTCTTCGGCTGCACGGGCCTTCTGGGCTGTGCCGCGGCGGTGCGCGAGGGCCTGCTCGCCCGCGGCCTCGACGTGCCGGTGATCGATCCGATCCCGGCCGCGATCAAGGTGGCCAGGAGCCTGGTCGAGCTCGGCCTCTCCCACAGCAAGACGGCCTTCGCCGAGCCGCTGGCCAAGAAGCTCGTCGGCTATCCCCTGACCCTCGGGCCGACCGCCGAGGCTGCTGAATGATCAGCCCCCAGGCAGCCGGCTAGCCGATGGCCACGGCGATCGGAACGGTGGCCAGACCCGCGAGTGGCGGTACGCGCGGCTTTCTTGGCGGCCGGCTCGGCACGTGGCTGCTGCTGCTGCCGGCACTCCTGGTCTTCATCTTTTTCTTCGTCATGCCGGTGCTGTCGATGTTCGGCATGGCGTTGAACAAGCCGATTGCCGGTATCGTCACCGTCCAGGCGAACTTCTCGCTCGACAATCTCGAGCGCTTCTTCAGCCGCTCCATCTACACCGAGGCGGCCCTGCGCTCGGTCGTCATCGCCGCGGCGGTGGCTGCCATCAACCTCGTGCTCGGCTATCCGCTGGCCTACCTGATCGCCAAGACCGAGCACCCGGTGCGCAACACCGTGCTGATGATCCTGGTCTTGAGCGCCATGCAGCTCGACATGGTCATTCGCCTCTACGGCCTCATGGTGCTGCTCGGCGACAACGGCCTGATCAACGCGTCGCTCCTGGATGCCGGCTGGATCAGCGAACCCTTGCCGTTGATGTACAACACGTTCGGCGTCGTCGTCGGCCTCGTGCAGTTCACCCTGCCGTTCATGGTGCTGTCCTTGATCGGCATCATTCGCGGCATCAACCCGTCGCTCGAGGAGGCGGCGCGCTCGCTGGGAGCGAGCCGACGCCAGGCCTTCACCAAGATCGTCCTGCCGCTCTCGATGCCGGGCATCCTCGCGGGCTCGCTGCTCTGCTTCGCGCTCGCCATCAGCTCCTACGTCGTGCCGGCGCTGATGGGCGGTTGGCGGGTGCTGGTGATGCCGATCCACATCTTCCAGCAGATCGCCGAGCTCGGCCGCTGGCAGTTCGGGGCTGCGGTTGCCGTCGTGCTCTTCTGCACCAGCCTGGTTGCCATGGTCATCTATCAGCGCGTGGCGGCACGGACCAGCGGGGGGCTCGCCACGTGACGCATGGCTCCGGCGTGCCGCTGCTCTTTCGCGCGATCGCGGTGCTCGCACTCATCGTGCTCTTGCTGCCGGTGGTGATCGTCGTCCTCTCCGGCCTCAATTCCGGCGAGTTCCTGACCTTCCCGCCGGAGGGCCTGTCGCTGCGCTGGGTCAAGGCGTTCCTGACCTCGCCCACCTTCATGACGGCCTATCTCTTCAGCTTCGGGCTGGCGCTCGCAGCGACGCTGATCGCCACCACCATCGGCACGATGGCGTCGCTCTATCTCGTCCGCTTCGCCGGGCCCTGGCGCGGGGCAATGCGCGGCTTTTTCCTCTCGCCGCTCCTGCTGCCGGGCGTGGTCATCGGGCTTGCTCTCTACGTCTTCTACATCTCCATCGACCTCGGCTTCGCCCGCACGTTCTGGGGCATCCTGGTGGGCCACGTCATCGTCACCACGCCCTACGTGATCGGCACGGTGACGGCGGCGCTCGTCAATTTCGACAAGTCCTACGAGGAGGCGGCCCGCTCGCTCGGCGCCGGGCCGCTGACCGCCTTTCGCAAGGTGACGCTGCCGATCATCGCCCCAGGTGTGGTGGCTGGCGCCGTCTTCGCCTTCATCGTCTCGTTCGGCCAGTTCGAGGTGGCGCTGTTCTTGAGCACGCCCAACGTCGAGCCCCTGCCGATCGCGATGTACATCTCGCTGCGCTACGCCTTCGAGCCGACCGCCGCGGCGGCCGGCATCTTCGCTATCCTGCTCGTCGTCGTGTCGATGACCATCACCGCCCGGCTGGTCAATCTGCGCGAGTTCTCGGGCATCAAGTTCAACTAGCTGCCCCGCCAGTCACGAACGCCTCAACAAGGAGAACAACGAATGATGACCAAATGGACCCGCCGCCTGAACGGCCAGCGGCTCGGCCGTCGCCGGTTCCTCGAAGGTGCAACGGCACTTGGTGCCGCCGGCACCCTGCCGCTCTTCAACATCAACCATGCCTGGTCGCAGGACGTCATCTATGACGGCGAGGTGTTCGACGCCGGCGGTGCCGTGCTCAACATCGCCGAGTGGGGTGGCTTCTGGGAGGAGAATGTCCGCGAGCTGCTGCTCAACGACTTCGAGAAGGAGTTCAACTGCCAGATCGCCTACGACACCTCCTGGCCGTGGTTCCCGAAATTCGTCGCCGGCGGGCCGGAGAACCCGCCCGTGGCGCTCACCAACTGGAACCTGCCGGAAATGTTCAAGACGGCGCGCGCCGGCGACTTCTTCATGCCGCAGGACGAGGTCGTGGCGAACGTGCCCAACGCCGCCGGCGTCTGGCCGTTCGCGCTGGCCAACGGGGTCGGCATCACCTGGGCTTTCGGCCGCTACTGCTATGCCTATCGCAGCGACCTGGTCGATCCGGCACCTACCGAGTTCGCCAGCTTCTGGGAAGATCGCTTCGCCGGCAAGCGCGCCACCTACATCACCTCGAACACGCTGTTCATGGCCTTCTTCATGATGGCGTCGAAGGTGTTCGGCGGTGACGAGACGGCCATGGATGCCGGCATTCAGGCAATGCGCGATGCCATGCCGATGAAGATCAGCGACTTCACCGGCAACATGCAGACGCTCTTGGCCAGGGGCGAGGTCGAGATCGGCGTCCAGGTCGACGGCGAGGTCTACATGCAGATGGCCCAGGGCGTCGATGTGGCGCCCATGATGTGGGAGGAGGTCAAGCCGATCCTCACCCAGACCAAGACGGTCAGCCGCTATGCCGAGCCGATGGAGAAGAAGCTGGCGCTGGCGCTCTTGAACAGGACGCTCGATCCGGCCTTCATCACCCGCTTCGACGAGGTCTTCTGGCTGCGGCCGACGCATCGTGACGCGGTCGTCCCGGACAATCTCGCCAATGCCGGCGTGGTCAATACCGCGGACGCCACCGAAGGATTGATGATCCCTAACTGGGATTTCTGGCTCGAGAACGAGATCGACATCGTCGAGACGGTGAACGAGATCTTCGCCGGTTGACGCCAATGGCTGGGGCCTCGGTCCCGGCCAATCCTTCTTCTCGAACATGCTGGAGTTCGCAAGACCGGTGGCTGACGTTCGTCTCGAAGCCTTGAGCAAATCCTATGGCGACACGCCGGCCGTCCTGGACGTCGACGTGGCCATCGCCGAGGGCGAGTTCTTTTCGCTGCTCGGGCCTTCCGGCTGCGGCAAGTCGACGACGTTGCGCATGGTGGCCGGCTTCGTCGAGCCGACGGCAGGCCGGGTGGTCATCGGCGGCGAGGACGTGACCAGCCTGCCGCCCGAGCGCCGCGACATCGGCATCGTCTTTCAGAACTACGCCATCTTTCCGCACATGCACGTCTACGACAACATCGCCTTCGGCTTGCGCATGCGGAAGCAGAGCGAGGACGAGATCGGCCGCAAGGTGAAGGCCGCCCTCGAGCAGGTCGAGATGCTGGGCTACGAGCGCCGCTACCAGCGCGAGCTCTCGGGCGGCCAGCAGCAGCGCGTGGCGCTGGCCCGGGTGCTGGTCACCGAGCCGCGCATTCTTCTCCTCGACGAGCCCCTGAGTGCGCTCGACAAGAAGCTGCGCGAGGAGATGAAATACTGGATCGTCAGCCTGCAGCGCCGGCTTGGCATCACCACCATCTACGTCACCCACGACCAGGGCGAAGCGCTCACCATGTCGGATCGGATCGCGGTGATGAACGCCGCTCGGATCGAGCAGTTGGGCACGCCCCGGGACATCTACGAGAAGCCCCAGAGCCGCTTCGTCACCAGCTTCATCGGTGAGTCCAACATCTTCGATGTCCGGGTGACGGGCATCGAAGGATCGCGCGCCGTGGTCTCGCTGGGCGAGCTCGCATTCTACGCGCCCGCTGCGGATGACCTCGCGATCGGCGATCAGGTGGCACTGGCCCTGCGGCCCGAGCACGTGCTGCTGGGCGAGGATGCGCAGGCGCACCCCGACTATGTGCGGCTCACCGGCACGGTGCGGAGCGAGAGCTACCAGGGTGCGCTGATCCGCTACGTCATCGGCTTCGGTGATCAGACGATTGTCGCCGAGGCGCAGAACCGGCCGGACCGCCCGATCTTTCCCATTGGTGCGGAGGTGCCGGTGGCCTGGCATCCCGACACCAGCTCGATCCTCACTTCCTGACCAGAACGGACGAAGTCCTTATGCAAATCGGTATCGATGTCGGCGGCACCAATACGGACGCTGTCCTGATGGACGGCCGCAGTGTGCTGGGCTGGCACAAGACGCCGACCACCGCCGACGTCGGCAGCGGCATCGTGGCAGCGCTCCGCCACGTGCTCGAGGCGGGCCAGGTCCAGCCCAGCCAGATCCAGGCGGTGATGATCGGCACGACGCATTTCACTAACGCCGTGGTCGAGCGCCGCCGTCTGCTCGAGGTGGGCGTCGTTCGCTTGGGCCTGCCGGCGACGACGGCCCTGATGCCGTTCGCCGACTGGCCGGCCGATCTCGAGGCGACCTTGGGTGGCCATCGCTGGCTCCTGCATGGCGGCTACGAGTTCGATGGCCGGGAGATCGCACCCCTGGACGAGCCGGGGCTGGTCGAGGCGGCCCGCGCGATCCGCGAGCGTGGTCTGAGGACGGCTGCCGTCACCTCGGTGTTCTCGCCGGTTAACCCGGCGATGGAGGAGCGTGCGGCCGACATCCTCAGGAACGAGGTGCCCGGCCTCGCCGTCACCGTGAGCCACGAGATCGGCCGGGTCGGCTTTCTCGAGCGTGAGAACGCGACCATCATGAACGCCTGCCTCGCTGATCTTGCGAGCCGGGTGGTCAATTCCTTCAAGGAAGCGCTGCAGCAGCTGGCGATCACCGCACCCTTCTTCATCAGCCAGAACGACGGCACGCTGATGAGCGCGGAGTTCGTCGCCCGCTATCCGGTGCTCACCTTCGCGTCCGGGCCCACCAATTCGATGCGTGGCGCGGCTTTCCTCTCCGGCGTCAAGGAAGCGATGGTGGTCGATATCGGCGGCACCACGTCGGATGTGGGCATGCTGCTGCACGGCTTCCCACGCGAGTCCTCGGTGGCGGTCGATATCGGCGGGGTGCGGACCAACTTCCGCATGCCCGACGTGCTCGCCATCGGGCTCGGCGGCGGCAGCCTGGTGCGCGACGAGGGGGCCAGGATCGGCCCGGATTCGGTGGGCTTCGAGCTGACCGAGAAGGCTTTGGTGTTCGGCGGTGATCAGCTCACCACCACGGACATCGTCGTCGCTGCCGGGCTCGAGGCTATCGGCGACCGCTCGCGGGTGGCGCACTTGCCGGCGGCCACCGTCGAGCGCGCGCTCGATCGCATGCACGAGATGGTCGACGTCGCGGTCGATCGGATGAAGACCAGTGCCGCAGCATTGCCGGTCATCCTGGTGGGCGGTGGCTCGATCCTGGTGAGCCGGGACCTGTCCTCGGCATCCGAGGTGCTGCGGCCCGAGCATGCCTCGGTCGCCAATGCCATCGGGGCTGCCATTGCCCAGGTGGGCGGCGAGACCGACCGCGTGTTCTCGCTCGACGGCATCAGCCGCGACGCGGCCTTGGGCGAGGCCAAGCAGGAGGCCATCGACAAGGCCGTGAGCGCCGGTGCCTTGCCCGAGACGGTCGCCATTCTCGACATCGAGGAGGTTCCCTTGGCTTATTTGCCATCGAGCGCCGTGCGCATTCGGGTCAAGGCCGTAGGCGATCTCGGTATGGGCCAAGATGGTGCGGGTGCGGGAGAGGGGGCATGAAGCTCGACAAGCCCACCCTGGTCGATCTCTGCCGCGGTGCTGCCTTCCTCGGCACGGGCGGCGGCGGCGATCCCTATATCGGGCGGCTGATGGTCCAGCAGGCGATGGACGAGGGTCACGAGGTCGAGATCATCCAGCTGGACGAGCTGGACGACGACTGCCTGGTGATCCCGACCGCGATGATGGGTGCGCCCACGGTCCTGGTCGAGAAGCTGCCGGCCGGGGACGAGGCGGGCAAGTCGCTCCGCCGGCTGGAGGAGCTGCTCGGCCGCAAGGCGTATGCCACGATGCCGATCGAGGTCGGCGGCATCAACTCGACCATCCCGCTGGTCGTTGGTGCGAGGCTCGGGCTGCCGATCGTCGACGCGGACGGCATGGGCCGGGCCTTCCCCGAGCTGCAGATGGAGACCTTCGCGGTCTATGGCGTGCCCGGCAGCCCGCTGGTGGTGACCAACGAATACGGCGACTCCGCCATCATCCAGGCGCACGACAACAAGATGATGGAGTGGCTGGCCAGGGGCGTCGCCATCCGCATGGGCGGGGCCGCCTACATCGCCGAATATTCGATGAGCGGCGCGGATGCCAAGCGCACCTCGGTCCCGGGCACGCTCTCGCTTGCGATCGGCATCGGCGCCTGTATCCGCGAGGCGCGGGAGCGGCATGTCGACCCGTTCGACGCCCTGCTCGGCTACCTGCCGACCACGCCCTATGCCTATGGCCGGGTCATCTTTCAGGGCAAGATCACCGATCTCAGTCGTGAGACGCGGGCCGGCTTCGCCCTGGGCCAGCTCTGGATCGACGGGCTCGAGGGCTGGGCCGGCCGGATGCACATCACCTTCCAGAACGAGAACCTGATCGCCCGGGTCGACGGCGAGGTGAAGGCCATCGTGCCCGACCTCATCTGCATCATGGACAGCGAGACGGCCGAGCCCATCACCACGGAGACACTGCGCTACGGCCAGCGGGTCAAGGTGATGGCGGTCTCCGTGCCGCCGATCATGCGCACGCCCGAGGCGCTGGCCATCTTCGGCCCGAAGGCGTTCGGCCTCGATGAGCCCTTCACGCCGATCGAAACCCTGCCTTGAGCCGAACCATCGAGGTCGCCGATCTGGCCGATCTGGCGCGCGGGGCCGCGTTTCTCGGCACGGGCGGGGGTGGCGATCCCTATATCGGCCGGCTGATGGCCGAGGCAGCCCTCGGCCGGCACGGGCCTGTCCGGTTGCTGGCGCTGGACGAGCTCGCCGACGATGCCCTGGTCATCGCGGTCGGCAACATGGGGGCGCCCACGGTCCTGATCGAGAAGATCCCGTCGGGCGACGAGCCGGCCGCCGCGGTCCGGCGGCTCGAGGCGCATCTCGGCCGGCGGGCGGATGCCATCATCCCCTTCGAGGCCGGCGGTGTGAACTCGCTCCTGCCCTTGGTGATCGCGGCCCAAATGGGATTGCCTGTGGTCGATGCCGACGGCATGGGGCGGGCGTTCCCCGAGCTGCAGATGGAGACCTTCGCCGTCTACGGCGTCAGCGCCTCGCCCATGGCGATCACCAACGAGCACGGCGACAGCGTCGTGATCGACGCCCATTCGGCGGCCATGACCGAGTGGATCGCCCGCGGCGTGACGATCCGCATGGGCGGGCAGACCTCGATTGCCGAGTACGCCATGTCCGGCAGCGAGGCCAGGCGCGTCTCGGTGCCGGAGACGATGAGCCTGTGCCTGCGGCTCGGCCGCGTCTGGCCCGAGGCCAAGCGCGCCCGGCAGGACGTCGTCGAGCGGCTGCTCCAGATTCTGCCCGAGACCCACTACCGCTTCGGCCAGGAGTTGTTCAAGGGCAAGATCACCGACCTCGAGCGGCGCACCGAGCGCGGCTTCGCCATCGGCCGCATCTCGATCGACGGGCCCGAGGGGCAGCTCGAGGTGATCTTCCAGAACGAGAACCTCCAGGCGCGGCACAACGGCCGGGTCGTGGCGATCGTGCCCGACCTGATCTGCATCCTCGACAGCGAGACCGCAGAGCCCATCACCACCGAGTGGCTGCGCTACGGCCAGCGCGTGCGGGTCGTCGGCGTGGCCGTCCCTGAGATCATGCGCACTGCCGACGCACTGCAGCTCTTCGGTCCCCGAGCCTTCGGCCTCGAGCACGCTTTCGTCCCGATCGAGAAACTTGCCGATGCCGGCTCGGCTTGAAGACCGATCGCCGAGAGCTGGTGGCGAAGCGCTCCCGGCGCCGCGCCCTCGGCCAGCCATGCCTCAGGCGCTGCCAGCCACCGTGTTGAGCCGCTGAGTTATCGGCGCAACCCGGCGCAAGCCGAACGGGTCATGAAGTGGTCAGCTGGACCACCGCGTCGGCGCGCTGCTTGGTTCCGGGCAGCAGCTCGGTGCCCAGCCCCGGGCCGTGCATCGGCAGGATGTAGCCTTGCTCGATCCGCGGCAGCTCGGTCACCAGCTCCTTGTACCAGCCGGTGTAGAAGGCGCGGACGCTCTCCTGGATCAGGGCGTTGGGTGCGTTGAGCGAGAGATGGCATGAGGCGGTGAAGACGATCGGGCCGGTGCAGTCGTGCGGGGCGATCGGCAGATGATGCGCCTCGGCCATGGTCGCGACCTTCTTCGCCTCGGAGATGCCGCCGACCCAGGCGAGGTCGAGCATGACGATGCCGACCGCGCGCTTCGCCATCAGCTCGCGGAACATCGGCCGCGTCGCGATCGTCTCGCTCGCCGTGATCGGCACCCGGGTCGAGGCGGCGAGCTCGGCGAGCGCGTCGAAATTGTTCATCTTGATCGGGTCCTCGTACCAGAATGGCGCGAAGGGCTCGAGGGATGCCAGGATGCGCTTGGCCGCCGGCAGGTTCCACAAGGAATGCAGCTCGACCATGATGTCCATGAAATCACCCACCGCATCCCGGATCTTGGCGAAGGGCTCGAGCGCCGTCTTCAGCTCCTCGGGGCTGATATAGCTGCCGTCCGTGCGCTCGGCGGCGAAGTCGAAGGGCCAGATCTTCATGCCGGTGATGCCCTCCTCCCGCAGCGACAAAGCGAGGTCGCCGGCATTGTTGAGGAAGGCGTCCAGGTCCTCGTACGGCCCCTGCTTGGCGTCGAGCCCCCAGTTCTGCGTCATCTGGCCCTTGGTGCCGCGCACGTAGCGGTAGCCGGCGCAGGTGTTGTAGGTGCGGACCTTGTCGCGTGAGAGCCCGCCCAGAAGCTGGTGCACGGGCTGGTTGGTGGCCTTGCCCCAGATGTCCCAGAGCGCGATGTCGATGGCGGAGGCGCCGCGCATTTCGGCACCGCTGCCGGCGAAGCCCAGGTAGTAGTCGTGGATCAGGGTGCGGGAATGGCGGTCGATGGCGAGCGGGTCCTTGCCGAGCAGCCGCGGCGCTACCGTCTCGTGCAGATAGGCGATCACCGCCTTCGGCCCGAAGAACGTCTCGCCGAGCCCGGTGATCCCCTCGTCGGTATGCACCTCGACCCAGCAGAGATTGGGAAACTCCTCGAGCCAGACGGTCTCGAGCCCGGTGATCTTCATGGTCGTCGCCTCCCTGCCGCGCTTCGTCGCCCCGCACCTTCTAGCGGACGCGCCGAGCGCCGGCTACGGGACCGCAGCCGGCGCTCTTTCGTCTCGTGAGCCGGGTGGCTCAGGCGGCCTTGCCGAAGTAGCTCTTCTTCAGCCCGCGCTGATTCTCGTAGATCGAGCCCGCGTGCTTAGCCGCCGGCAGGGGCAGGCGCACCGGCACGTCGGTGACCCGCGGCACCACCGGGTCGTCGTCGCCGCAGAGCAGCAGCGCCTGCCAGTCCTCCCAGCTCTTCGGCTGCAGGGCGGCGACCAGCGGCCAGGCATCGGCGGCGCGATACTGGAACAGCAGCAGCCGGCGCATCTTGTCCGAGGTGTTGAGCGCCGAGCCGTGGGTCGTGCGGGCGTGGTGGATCGAGATGCTGCCGGCGGGGCCGATGCAGGGCTTGGCGGTCTCGACGGCCAGCCCCGGTGTCTCGGGATCGATGGCGCCGCAGAAGTAGCCGTCGCTGTGATGGTCGAAGACGGGGCCCTTGTGGCTGCCGGGGACACAGAGCAGCGGCCCGTTCTCGACGGCGCAGTCGTCCATCATCACGCCGACGGCGCAGAGGTCGTCGTTGGTGTGCGGATAGAAGGCCCAGTCCTGGTGCCACTCGACGGCAGCACCATAGCCGGCGGCCTTCATGTTGAGCTTGGAGGTATCGAAGCGGATCGCCGGGCTCACCAGCTGCTGCAAGATAGCGAGCACCTTGGGGTGTCGCATGATGCCGGCATAGACATCGTGCTGGGCATGCGGGTTCTTGATCCGTCGCACCCGTGGCTCGGCGGCGCTGTGGCTGGGCTCGAGATCGTAGACGTCGTCATGCTCGCTGACCGCGCGCGCCCGCTCGACGAAGCCGTCGGTGACCGCGCGCAGCGCCGTCACCTCTTCGGCCGACAAGACGTTCTCGACGACGATGAACCCTTCCTCGCGATAGGCATCGACCTGACCGGCTGAAAGTCGCATCACTTGATCTCCCTGCGCTGACCGTTGAAATACGGTGCGACCGCCGAATGGAACCGTCAACATTGGAAATGGGGACGGGGCCACGGGGCGGCCACGCCGACGCTGCCGGTCATTGCCCGTGACTGCAGCGAGATCGGCAGGGCCGCTGCACGCCTCTGCCTCGACCAGGCGGTGGAGACCGCACCGTCGGGTGACAAAACGGGCGATTGAAGTTGACGTTTTGACGAGGAGCGGCCAAGCCAATCGGCAAGGTCGCGATACCAACAGGGAGCATGGAGATGACCGTTTCAACCACGCCGGCACGGCTGGCCATGGGCGGCGCTGCCGCCATCTTGATGATGGCGGCCAATGTGGCCGCGGCGCAGGAGACCTGGCAGGTCCAGACCTCCATGGCCGCAGGCGAGAGCTACTATCAGAACATCGAGCAGTACTGGCTGCCCAAGCTGACGGCCATGACCGGCGGTGCCTTGTCGATCGAGCTGACGCCCGTCGGGTCCGTCGTGCCCTACAACGAGACGATGGATGCCGTGGCTCTGGGCGTGCTCCAGGGCGACATCACCTCGACTTCCTATTTCGCTGGCCGCAGCAAGGCCTTCTCGGTGATGGGCGACCTCATCGCCGGCTACGACACGCCCGAGCAGGTGGCGCTGTTCTGCTATCACGGTGGCGGTCGCGAGCTCATTCAGGAGCTCTATGACGAGTTCACCGGCGGCCAGGTCAAGGTGATCGGCTGCGGCACGCCGGCGCGAGAGGCCTTCGTCTCGACCGTGCCGATCCGCGGCGTGGCCGACCTCGAGGGCAAGAAGGTGCGCTCGCCGGAAGGCCTGGCGGCCGAGGTCTTCAGCCGCGCTGGCGCCGCACCCGTGGGCCTGCCGGCTGCCGAGACCTACACCAGCGTCGACAAGGGCGTGGTCGATGCCGCCGACTTCAGCTCCTACACCATGAACGACAGCGTCGGCTTCCACCAGATCGCGAGATACCCGATCTATCCGGGCATCCACTCCATGCCGATCATTCAGTTCACGGTGAACAAGGCGGCCTATGATGCCTTGGACGAGAGTTTGCAGGTGGCGCTCGACGTCTGGTATCAGGCGATGATCAACGATCTTCGCTTGCGCAACGACATCAGCGACCGCGAGATCGTCGCCCGCGATCAGGCCGATCCGAACATCGAGGTGATCGACTGGTCGCAGGAGGAGCGCGACAAGTTCCGCGCCATCGCGCGGGAAGCCTGGACCGAGTACGTGGCCGGTGACCCGCTCGCCGAGAAGGCGCTGCAGACCAATATCGACTTCATGAACCGCGTCGGCCTGCTCTCCGAATAGGACCAGCGCGCGGCCGGGGCCACGGTCCCGGCCGCGCCGGCTGGACGACAGCGCGTGCAAGCGATCGAAGACTTCAACCTCTGGCTCGGCCGCTCGGTCGCCTGGCTCTACCTGGCGGCGGCCGGCGTCACCTTCTACGAGGTGGTCGCCCGCTATGTCTTCAACGCGCCGACCACCTGGGCGTTCGAGATCACCATCTTCTTCTGTGCCACGGGCTACCTCCTGTCCGGTCCCAACGTCACCGCCAAGGACCAGCACATCGCGATCACCAGCCTGGTCGAGATAGCGCGTCCGCGCGTCCGCTGGTGGATGCGTCTGCTGAGCCTGGTGGTCGGGCTCTTCGCCATGGCCGGGATGGCCTATGCGGCCTGGTTCTCCGGCCTGCAAGCGCTCAGGATCTGGGAGCGCACCGGCACCGCCTATAACTCGCCCACGCCGGCCTTCATCAAGCCGATGGTGGCGGTCGCCGGCATCCTCGTCTTTCTTCAGCTGGGCACACAGCTCATCCGCCACTTCCAGGCGCGCCGCAGCGCCTGATGGCTGCGACCTGACAGGAGCCGGCCTTGGGCATCGAGACCGCGACCATCCTGATCATCGCCGTCATGCTCGGCCTCATGCTCCTGGGCGTGCCCCTGGCCTGGACGACCATGACCTTGGCCGTCGGCTGCACGCTCTTGTGGCTCGGTCCCGCCGGACTGCCCCTGGTCGCGAGCCGGGTCTACGGCTTCGTCAACGAATACGTGCTGGTGGCGGTGCCGCTCTTCGTCTTCATGGCCTGTGTGCTCGAGCGCTCCGGGGTCGCCAAGGACCTCTATGACGCCATGCGCGTCTTCGCCGGCCGCTTGCCGGGCGGCGTCGCGGTCCAGACCACGCTCGTCGCCATCGTCATGGCGGCGATGACCGGCATCATCGGCGGCGAGATCGTTCTCCTGGGCCTCCTGGCATTGCCGCAGATGCTGAGGCTCGGCTACGACCGGAAGCTCGCCATCGGCACGATCTGCGCCGGCGGCTCCTTGGGCACCATGATCCCGCCCTCGGTCGTGCTCATCGTCTATGGCCTCACCGCCGGTGTCTCGATCGGTGATCTCTTCCTCGGCGGTGTCTTTCCAGGCCTCATGCTGGCCTCGTTCTACGTCACCTACATCATCGTGCGCGCCACGCTGAACCCGGCTTTGGCCCCGCCGCTGCCGGAAGAAGATCTGAACATGCCGTTCGGCGAGAAGCTCAGGCTGCTGAAGGGCCTGATCTTGCCGATCTGCATCATCATCTGGGTCCTGGGGTCGATCTATGGCGGGATCGCCAGCGTCACCGAGGCGGCCGGCGTCGGCGCCGTGGCGGCGCTCTTGGCAGCCGCCGTGCGCGGCGAGTTCAATCTCGGCCTGATCACCGATTCGCTGCAGCGGACGATGAACACGGTGGGCGTCATCATCTGGCTGACGCTGGGGGCCAATGCCTTCATCGGCATCTACAACATCATGGGCGGCACCCGCTATTTGTCGGGCGTCATCGCCGGGCTGCCGCTCGAGCCCTGGCAGATCATCCTGGTGATGATGCTGATCCTGTTCATTCTCGGCATGGTGCTCGACTGGATCGGCATCACGCTGCTCACCATGCCGATCTTCGTGCCGGTGATCGTCGAGCTCGGCTACGATCCGGTCTGGTTCGGCATCCTCTTCTGCATGAACATGCAGTGCAGCTTCCTCACCCCGCCCTTCGGACCCGCGGCCTTCTACCTCAAATCCGTGGCCCCGCCCGATATCTCGCTGCAGACCATCTTCGCGGCATTGCTGCCCTTCATCTGCATGCAGCTGGTCGGTCTCGCCTTCCTGCTGATCTTCCCCCAGCTTGCCCTCTGGCTGCCCTCGATCGCGCGCAACTGAGGCGGCCATGATCACCGACTGCCACATCAATATCTGGAACGACGAGCACGTCCTGCCGCACTACACGACCCAGCTGGCGCGGGTGCGCGAGAAGGACGTGCCGGCGAAGGCGGATGCGGCGGCCATCATCGAGGCGATCGCGAGCATCGACCGCGCCATCATCTTCGCCCTCAACTATCCAGAGACCATCGGCATCGCCAGCGACGACGCGACGACGGCGGCAGCCGTGCGCAGCCATCCGGACAAGCTGATCGGCTTCGCCTATGTCGACCCGCGCCGCGAGGACGCGCTCGAGCGGCTGCGGCACGCGCATCGCGACCTCGGCCTCAAGGGCGTCAAATACGGTCCGATCTACAATGGCGTGCCGCTCAGCGACCCCAGGCTGACGCCCATCTTTGCCTATTGCGAGCAGAACGACCTGCCGCTCACCATGCACATGGGCACGACCTATACCCAGCTCTACGCCGCCGAGCTCGGCCGCCCGCTTGCCGTCGAGGACGTGGCGCTGAAGCATCCGGACCTCAAGCTGATCATGGCGCACATGGCGCATCCCTGGTTCGAGGAATGCATCGCCGTGATCCGCAAGCAGCCCAACGTCTACGCCGAGATCTCCGCGATCTACTACCGCCGCTGGCAGTTCTACAACGTCATGACGGCGATCGAGGAGTACCAGGTCACCGACAAGGTGTTCTTCGGCAGCGACTTCCCCTTCTCCACGCCCGATGAAGCGGTCCGGCTGACCCGCGCGGTCCGCGATATCGGCGGAACCGCCGGGCTGCCGCGGGTCAGCGAGGAGACCGTCGAGCGGATCATCCAGAGCGACCCGCTAGCGCATTGGTGGCACGACCGGCCCATCGCCTGAAGGTCGGAGCCAGCACCACGGTCAGGCGACTGCCGCCGTGGTCGTGCCCATGCGCCGGAGCGTGCGCTGCTCGATGGCCAGGATGAGCTGGTAGAGGGCGACGGCGATCAGCACCGAGACCAGCGCCACCGACCAGATCATGCCGTAGTCGAGATAGCCCCTCGACTGGTTCAGCAGGTTGCCGAGGCCGCGGCCGGTGGCGAGCCATTCGGCGATCATGACGCCGAGCAGCGCCCGCGGCACGGCCAGGCGGGCGGCGGCGAAGAGGTACGGCGTGGCCGCCTTGAGCGCCACGAAGCGGAGCTGCTGGTGCCAGGACGCGCCATAGACCCGGCCGAGGTCGAAGGCGGCGCGCGGCACCATGGCCAGGCCCTGGGCGATGGTCACGAAGGCCGGAAAGAAGGTGACCGAGACGGTGATCGCGATGGTGACGGCGACGCCGCGGCCGAGCAGCAGGACGAGGAGCGGCGTCAGCGCCACCAGCGGCATGGTCTGGGTGACCAGCGCAATCGGCAACAGGCCGCGCGCGATCTTCGGCTTCAGCTCGCCCAGGCAGCCGAGCGCCAGGGCGGTGAGCAGGCCCGCCGCCATGCCGAGCACCATGATCGGCAAGGTCTCGGCGAGCGCTGCGAACAGCCGTGCCTGGGCGTTCTCGGCCGTCCGTCCGAGCAGCAGGTAGTCGACGACGCCCCAGGGTGTCTTGGCGACGATCGGCGATAGGCCGATCAGCTGCAGCACGCCCCACCAGGCGACGAACGGCAAGGCGAGCGCCAGGAGCCCGATCAGGATGTCGCCGCCGCGGCTTCTTACCAACGTTTCGGGCGTGGCGCCGGCGGCGATGGTGACCGCGCGCGTGGCACCGGTGACCCGGGCCGCGAGCAGCGCGAAGCCGGCATAGGCGAGCCCGGCGATGGCCGTGGCGACGAGGCCGATCGCCCAGAGCCGGGCCGGATTCGCCTGGCCGAGCGAGCCCAGGAGGTAGGTGCCGAGGCCATAGCGGCCGCCACTGCCGAACTCGGCCAGGATCGCGCCCAGGACCGCGTTGGGTGCGGCGATCCGCAGCCCGCCCAGCAGCGCCGGCAGGCTGGAGCGGAGGCGGACGCGGCGCAGCACGGTGAGCGCCGTGCCGCCATAGGCGCGCACCACGTCGACGGTGCGGGGATCGACCGCCTGCAAGCCCACCATCATCGCGGTCATGGTGGGAAAGTAGACGGCGATGGCAGCCAGGATGATCTTGGGCGTCAGCCCCTCGAAGGCGATCACCAGCACCGGCACGATGGCGATCGGCGGCAGCGCGAAGAGGGCGACGTTGATGCCGCGGGCGAGCCTCGCGGTCACCGGCAGCAGGGTGAAGAGCAGGGCTGCGGCGATCGCGATCAGATTGCCGATGGCGAAGCCGGCGAAGGCCGCCTGGAGCGTCGCCCAGACATGCAGGGGATAGTCGGCGCGATCGGCCCAGAACTGCAGCAGCACGGCGGTCGGCGCCGGGAGCGCGCCGCCGGCGACGAGGCGCAGCCGGCCGACCAGCTCGAGCAGCGCCAGGATCGCCAGCAGCCGGACCCAGAAACGCATCTCAGCCGGCACCGGTCTCGTGCAGCCGGGTCGCGATGGCGTCGGTCAGGCTGTGGAAGGCCGGGTCGCGGAAGAGCTCGGACGGGCGCGGGTGGGGAAAGGGCACCTCCACCAGCGCCGCGATCCGCCCAGGGTTGGCCGCCATCACCACGACCCGGTCGGCCAGGAACACCGCCTCGTCGATGCCATGGGTGACGAGCAGCGTGGTCGTGCCCTGCGCCTGCCAGATCCGCTGCAGCTCGATGTTCATCTGCCGCCGCAGGATCTGGTCCAGCGCACCGAACGGCTCGTCGAGAAAGAGGATGCTGGGCTCGGTCACGAGCGCCCGGGCGATGGCGACGCGCTGGCGCATGCCGCCGGAAAGCTCGCTCGGCAGCGCATCGGCGAAACCGTCGAGACCGACCAGCCGGACGAGCGCGGCCAAGCGGTCCCGCGCCTGCCGCCGGCTCTGGCCCAGGATGTCGAGCGGCAGGGCGATGTTGTCGGTGACCGACCGCCAGGGCAGCAGCGCCGGATCCTGAAAGGCGACGCCCAGCTCACCCTTCGTGGCGACGGCTGACGCCGGCTCGCCGCCGAGGCGAATGCTGCCGGCATCCGCCGTCTCGAGCCCGGTGGCGATCCGCAGGAGCGTGGACTTGCCGCAGCCCGACGCGCCGATCAGTGCGGTGAAGCTGCCGGCCGGACAGGCGAGGTCGATCCCGTCGAGGACCAGCAGCTTCTGGCCGCGCACATCGAAGCTCTTGGCGACACCTTCGATGGTGAGATCGCGCGGCTGCCGCATGGCGAAACGGTCGCTCAGAGCTCCGCGAGCAGGGTGGTGTCGAACATCTCGCGGTCACCCTCGATGCCGATCTCGGCCAGGGCGTCGAGATTGGCCTGGATCGCCTCCTCGGTCATCGCGAAGAAGCCGTCCGGGTGCTCCATCAAGGGCTGCTGCGCCTGGTTGAAGAAGATCTCGTTCTCGATCGTGCGGCCGGTGCCCTGAAACCAGGTATCGGCGAAACGCGGCGGCCAGGCGGTCGGGTCGACGAAGTTCTCCACCCAGCCGCGCCGGCTGGCCCTGAGCCAGGCCACGAGCTCGGGCCGCTTGGTGGCCAGCGTCTCCTCCAGCACCACGACCGTGTCGTTGAAGATGGTGAAGCCGAAATCGTAGAGCAGGAACGAGGACGCGGCCTTGCCGGCCTGCTCGATGGTGTAGGGGACGTTGGTGGTGAAATCGATCGAGGCGTCGATCTCGCCCGAGATCAGCGGCGTCGGATCGTAGGCATAAGGCACGATCCGCACGTCGCCCGGGTCGATGTCGTTGAGCTTGAGCATCGCCTCGACCGAGATCGTGTTGACCGGCGGCACGGCCAGCGTCTTGCCGATCAGGTCCTTGGGCTCGTTGATGCCGTTCTCGACGAGGCTGACCACGCCGATCGGGTTCTTCTGGTACTGCGCGCCGATGATCTTGAACGGCGCGCCCTGGTCGACGATCGCCTTGATCGTGGTGTCCGGCGTCGTCAGCGCCAGGTCGGCCCGGCCGGCGAGCAGCGAGCTCTCGGGAATGACGTCCGGTCCGCCCGGCAGGTAGGTGAGGTCCAGGGCCTCCTCGGTGTACCAGCCCTCGTCGATGGCGATGAAGTAGCCCATGAACTCGGCATCGTTGATCCAGGCGGCCTGCATGGTGAGCGGCGTCGCCGCGCGGGCCAGCCGCGCGCGGCCGAGGCCGAGGCCGAGACCGGCCATGGTGGCCGTGGTGGCCAGGAAGGAGCGGCGGGTGGGAACGGGGCGCATGGCGTTGTCTCCTCTCGTTGGTGGGCGGCGCGGTCAGAAGCGGGCGGTGATCCCGCGCATCTTCTGCAGCTCCTGCAGGGGCGGCGTGGCGGCGATCTGCTCGGGCTCGAGCAGCTCCCATTTGACGCCGCGCGGCCGCGGCGCCTGGCGGTCGACCTCGATGAGCCGGGTCGGCGTCGCGATCAGGTCGACCAGGATGTCGGTCGGGCTCGGGTAGAGCTTGTCCTCGACGACCTGGACGTCGTGGACACAGGCGATCACCGGGGTCCTCTCGTCGGCGAGGCCGAGATCGGTGAACATGCCCCACTCGAGATCGAAGAAGCCGTGCCCCTTGCCGAAGCGCACGCCGTCGAGCGAGACGGCCGAGGCGCCGGTGACCATGCAATCGAAGCGGCCCCGCTGGGCGATCTCCTCGAGCCCGATCGGCCGGCCGAAATGCTCGAGCCCGTCGAGCCAGGCCGCGAACTGCGCCTGGCCCTCGGGCACCATGCCGGGCTCGAGCAGGAAGAAGCCCCGGTAGATGCCGTAGGTCGAGACGACCATGGTCTTGCCGGCCTCGAGCATCCGCCGCCGCAATTCGGTCAGGCAGTTGTCCGGGGTGACGAAGGCGTAGCTGCTGCTCTCGTAGACGGGCAGCGCGGTGATCCGGTCGGTCGCAGCGCTGCTGCCCACGAAGTCCGGGATGACGCTGGCGAAATCGAGGTGAAAGCGCGAATCGGGCAGCGCCACGTCCTTGAGGCGGCTCCAGATGCGCTCGCGCACGATCCTGGTTGCGGTCATCGGCCGGTGGCCTTCTCTGCTTGAAGCTCGATAGACCGTGACGCCAGTTTCCAATTTTGGCAATACGGAAACGAATGTTTCCACCTCGAGGGAGGCAGGCCCTTGGCCGCCAGGCTGGCGTTGCGCATTCAAGACCGCTTCGAGCAGCTCTCGCCGAGCGAGCAGAAGCTGGCCTCGCTCCTGGTCGAGCGCACCGACGACGTGCTCACCCATTCGGCGACCGAGCTCGCCGCCATGGCCGGGGTCTCGAAGACCACCGCCGCCAGGCTGTTCCGTAGCCTCGGCTACGCCGATTTCACCGAGGTCCGGCTGCAGGCAAGGGAAGAGCGCAACCGCACGGCCCCGGTGCACCACACCACCGTGCCGATCGGCAAGAAGCGCCCGGCGAGCCTCGCCGCCGACCACCTCCAGGCCGAGCTCGCCAACCTCACCCGCACCTTCGAGGAGCTGGCCTCGGACCGACTCGGCGAGGCGGCGCGCAAGCTCGTCCAGGCGCCCAAGCTCTGGGTCCTGGGCCTCGGCCTCGAGGACGGGCTCGCCCGCCATGCCCGCCAGCTCTTGAGCCGCCTGCGCCCGGAAGTGCACCTCCTGGCCGGCCGCGCGGCGAGCTGGGCCGAGGACCTGGCGATGCTCGGTCCCAGGGACGCGCTGCTGGTCACCGCCTTTCGGCCGGCGCAGCGGCCGATGCGGGCCATCCTCGGCTGGGCCCGGACCAGCCGGGTCGAGGTGGTCGCGGTCACCGATCCCACCAGCCGCGAGCGGTTCGCCCGGCTGGGTGCCTTGCCCATCTGCTGCCACGTCATGGGCGCCGACCTCGGCGGCGGCGGGCTCGGCGTCTCGCACACCACCGCCACCAGCATGCTCCGGCTGATCGCGCTCGCCATGGCCGACCGCATTGGCGCTCCGGCGCTGCGCCGCCAGGAGCTGATCGCGGCGATCCACGACGAGCTCGAGGACATCGAGTAGGTGCCTGAGCGGCGCCGCGCGAACGGAAGGCGCTGGGCCCGGCGCCGCCGAGGTTGCTTGCCGCCTGCTACACGGCGGTCGATTCCGACCGCGGTGGATGGACGACGTTGCGGAAGGGCTCGCCGGTCCCGAGCCGCCGCAGGTTGTCCGCCATGTCGCGCCAGCGGCGCTCGACCGTGCCCTTCGTCCAGCCGGACATGTGCGGGGTCATGACGGCATTCGGCAGCTCGGCGAAGGGGAAGCGGGAGGGGGCGACCGTCGGCTGCGCCGGGTCCGGGTAGCTGTACCAGACGTCGAGGATGGCGCCGCCGAGCCGGCCGCTGCGGAGACTCTCGAAGAGGGCGGCCTCGTCGACGACGGCGCCGCGGGCGACGTTGACGAGCACGCCTTCGGGGCCGAGGGCGTCGAGGGCAGAGCGGCCGATGAGGCCGATGGTCTCCGGTGTAGCGGCGATGGCGAGAACGGCGAAGTCGACTTCCGCCATGAGGTCGTCGAGGGCGTCGAGCGGACGGAACGAGGCGATGCCGTCGAGGCTCGCCGGCGCCGTGCGGTTGGAGACGTGGATCTCGACACCGAAGGCGGCGAGGCGCCGGGCCAGCGCCCGGCCGATCTCGCCGTAGCCGACGATGCCGATCCTGGCGCCTTCGAGCTCGCCGTGCGGGGCGGCGCCCAGCCGGCTCGAGCGGCGCCAGTCGCCCCGGCGAAAGAGCGCTTCGGCCTCGCGCGTACGGTGGCGCCATTCGAGCAGCTGCAGGATGACGTACTCGGCAACAGCAGCGCTGTGGCCGCGCACGTTGCAGAGCGTGGCCCGTGGCGGCAGCGCCGCAAGCTCGACCAGATCGCAACCGACGCCCGGCACCTGCACGAGGCGCAGCGCCGGGGTCGGCGGGAAGCGGTGATCGAAGGCGACGGTGACCAGCGCCGCGGCGCCGGCCAGCACGGCTGCGTCAGCCGCCGTGGCGGCGGCCGCATCGAGCTCGTGCACCTCGAAGGCCGTCCCGAGCTCGCCCGCCAGCCACTGCCCGCGCCCGGCGACGGCGGGACCGTTGAGAACGACGCTGATGCGGCTCATGCGACGGCTTCCTGTTGATGTAGCGACGACGGTCCGGTGGCGGTCTCGTCGAGCCGGCCGGCGATCTCGGCGCTGAGGTCGAGGAGGTCGTCCAGGAGCGCCACCGCACGGCCGGCGTCGCCGGCGGCGACCGCTTCGGCCATGGCGACATGCGCCGGGCCGGTGCGCGCCATGCCGGACGTGTTGCGGCAGGCGTGGACGTAGCCGGCGCGGCGGCTGACGCAGTGCAGCGGCTCGACCATGCGCGCGGCCACCTCGTGGCGCGCGGCCTGGCTCAAGAGCTCGTTGAGGGTGGCGTCGGCCACGGCGAAGGCGCCGGGGTCGCCACGGCCGAGCGCGTCCTCGAAGGCCGGCACGAGGGCTGCCAGGGCCAGCCGCTCGGCATCGTCGGCGAGGGTCGCGGCACGGGCGATCACGAGCCGCTCGACGGTCCGCCGGATCTCCAGCGTCTGCAGGATCAGCCCGGGCTCGATCGGTCGGATGCGCACGCCCTGGCGGGGGCGGATCTCGACCAGGAAGCCCTGCGTCAGGCGGAGCAGCGCCTCGCGCACCGGCGTGCGGCCGAGGCCGAGCGCCTGGCAGAGCCGCTGCTCGGTGGTGGCGCTGCCGGGCGGCAGGACGAGGGTGACGATCTGCGCCTCGATCAGGCGGAAGGCCCGATCGGCGAGGCTGGCGCCGGTCACGGAGCACTCTTCAGGCGGCGCCACAGCAGCAGGGCCAAGGGCAGCAGCCAGAGGGTGACGGTGACCAGCGCGAGGCCCGTCGAGACCGGCCGCTCGACGAACTGCCAGAGGTCGCCGCGCGCCGCGGATGAGCGAGTTCAGGAACGTCTCCTCCAGCATCGGGCCGATCACCACGCCGAGGATCAGGGGCGCCATGGGAAAGCCGTGCTCCTCGAGGACATAGGCGGCGACGCCGAGGCCCAGCATGGTGCCGACCGCAAAGAGGGTGTTCTCGACCGCGAAGGCGCCGACGATGCAGAAGACGAGGACCGCCGGCATCAGCAGCGCCTTGGGCGCGGCCATGACCGGCTGGAAGGCCAGGATGGCCAGGAGGCCGAGAGGCACCAGCAGCAGGTTGGCCAGCAGGTAGGAGAGGAAGACGGCGTTGATCAGGGCGGCGTCGGTGAGAAACACGGTCGGCCCCGGATTGAGGCCCTTGAGGAAGAGGACGCCGATGATGATCGCGGTCAGGCTGTCGCCCGGGATGCCGAACACCGTGGCCGGGCACCAGGGCACCGCCGATCGAGGCGTTGTTGGCGGCCGACGCGGTGCCGATGCCATCGGGGATGCCCGTGCCGAATTCGTCGCCGCGGCTGGAGAGCCGGCGGCTGATGGCGTAGGAGACGTAGGCCGCGATGTCGGCGCCGGCGCCCGGAATGGCGCCGATGACGACACCGATGGTCGAGCCACGGGCGATGCCCCAGCGGAGCCGGCGCAACTCGCGGCCGACGCCGGTCAGGATGTTCGTGAGACCCTGGCGCGCCGGCTTCGCCGTCTCCAGCCCGTCGCGGGCGTAGCGCAGCACTTGCGGAACGGCGAAGACGCCGATCAGCACCGGGATGAAGCCGAGCCCGCCGATCAGGAGGTCCGAGCCGAGGGTGAAGCGGGCGAGGCCGGAGACCGGATCCAGGCCGACCTGGGCGATGGCGAGGCCGATGAGCAGGCTGAGCGCCGCCTTGATCCAGTGGCCGTGGCTGACCGCGACCGCCGCCGTCAGGCCGAGGCAGGCGAGCCAGAATTTCTCGTAGCTCGAGAACTGGAGCGCGATCCGGGCGAGCGACGGGGCGGCGCCGATGCAGGATTACGGCACCGACGACGCCGCCGATGGCGGAGGCCACGAGGCCGAGGCCGAGAGCGAGGCCGCCCTGGCCCTTCTGGACCATGCGGTGCGCGTCGTCGGTATAGGCGGCCGAGGCCGGCGTGCCCGGTATCCGCAGGAGTGCTCCCGGCAGGTCGCCGGCGAAGATCGCCATGGCTGAGAGGCTCATCACCGCGGCCAGGGCCGGCAGGGGATCGAGAAAGAAGGTGATCGGGATCACCAGCGCCACCGCCATGGTGGCGGTGAGGCCCGGGATGGCGCCGACGAAAAGGCCGTAGACCGCGGCGATCAGCATGGCCGGCGAGCACCGCCGGATCGAGCAGCAGGCCGATCGCTTCGATCATCACGGCCAATGGAGACCGCCGATCAGCTGCTCGATGATGCCGTAGGGCAAGGAAACCCGCATCAGGCCGACGAAGACGATATGGATCAGGAAGGCCATGGCGATGCCCGCGGCGATGGCCCGAAGCGGCCGGCCCGCGGCGAGCCAGGCGAGGCCGGCGAAGAGCAGCGCCACCGTCAGCAAAAAGCCGAGCTGTGGGGCGACGACGATGTAGACGGCAGGTGCCGCCAGATAGGCGACCAGCAGACCCGGCCGCGGCGGGTGCAGGAAGGCGTCGGGCGGCCCGCTGTCGGCGGCGGGGCGGACGATGCGGCTCCTGATCGCGAGAGCCAGGCCCAGCACGAGCATCAGGCCGCCGACGATGGAGGGAAAGAGGCCCGGGCCGAACTCGATATGCGCGACCGTCGGCAGGCTGCGGGCGTGGAGGATCATGAGACCGCCGAGCCCCGCCAGGGCGACACCGACCAGGGTCTCCGAGGGTGGCGAACGGCCCGCGGTGCTGTCGCCGCGGGCCGTTGCTTCGGTGTCGCTGGCCAAGAGCTGCGCCGGACTAGAGGCCGAGCTCGGCCACGAGTGGGCGGACCGTTTCCTCCTGGCTCTGCATGAAGGCCTGGAACTCGGCGGCGTCGCGCCAGCGCAGGCCGAAGCCGCGGCTGGTCATCGCCTCCTGGAACGCCGGATCGGCGTAGATCTCGGCCAGTGCCTCCTCGAGCTGGGCCGCGATGTCGTCCGGCAGGCCAGCGGGGCCGACCAGCCCGCGCCAGGCGCCGAGCTCGAGGTCGAGGCCGGCGGCCTCCTGCAGCGACGGGATCTCCGGGAAGGCGGCGAGCCGCTCGTTGCCGAACACGGCGAGGCCCTTGACCAGCCCGGCCTCGATGAGCGAGCCGGCCTCCGGCACCGAGCACGGCACCACGTCGAAGCCGCCGGCGACCATTTCCTGAAGGGCCGCAGCGGCACCCTGGCCGCTGATCATGCGGACCTCGGCGAGGTCGACGTCCCAGGCGACCAGGAGCGAGGCGAGGGCCAGCGGCCAGGAGCCGCCGCAGCCGCCGCCGCAGGCGATGTCGTAGGCGCCGGGGTCGGCCTTGATCGCGTCGAGGGCCTCTGGCAGCGTGCTCCAGGGCGAATCGGTGCGCACGTGGAAGCCGGCCGGGTCGAAGTTGAACTGGCCGATGGGCGTGAAGCTGGCGACGTCGAAATCGCCCTGTCCCATCGGCCGGTAGTGCGCGAAGTTGTAGATGACGCCCAGCGTGTAGCCGTCCGGAACGGCGGTGGTGATCGAGGTGAAGCCGACCACGCCGCCGCCCTGGCCCTGATTGACGACATTGAAGGGCTGGCCGAAGCGCTCCTCGAGCCCGGCGGCGATCAACCGGCCCGTGGCATCGGTGCCACCGCCGGCGCCGGCCGGGACGATGATCGAGACGGGCCGTTCGGGCCATTCGGCGGCCGCCGGGCCGGCTAGCGCCATGAGCGCCGCCGTGGCCATGCAGAGTCGAGCCAGAGTCTTGAGCACGTGAGCCTCCCCGTTTTGCGTGATATATCAGACCATGCCGGCTCGTCAGGGAGGGGTCAAGTGCCGGCGTGGTGGCTCGTCGGCTGGCTGGCGAGCGGGTGTAGGCATGCATGGCCCAGTCGGGCGCCTGGACACGCCGCTCAAGATCACCCGATGCGCTTAGCCCGTGGCGCTAGCTCAGGACGCGTTGCGGCTCGCCGGTCTCGACGGCGCGGATCATCGCTTCGAGCGCGTGCATGGCCCGGACCCCGTCGGCGATGGTCGGGAGATCGGCGGCGGGCTTGCCCTGGAGGCTGTCGACGAAGCCCGAGAGCAGGGCGGCGTAGCCCTTGGGATCCTCGTTGCGGGCGGCGGTGAGGTTGGGCTCCCAGCTGCGGGTGTCGCCGTCGCCGGCCAGCGAGGCCGCGGCGTCGCCGATCTTGAAGCCCGGATCGCGGTGCCAGGCCACGCGCTCGACGTTCGACACCTCGATCCGTGTCTGATCACCCATCACCTGGACGAATTCCATCGGCGTCGTCCGCGCCTGGATGGTGCCCATGACCAGCGTGCCGACGGCGCCTGAAGCGAGGCCGAGATCGAGGTGGAGGAGGAGCTTGCCAGGGCTGGGCTCGACCTTCCGGGCCGCGATCGAGGTCAGGGGCTCGCCCATCAGCCAGGGCACGAGGTCCATGTAGTGGACGCAGTGGTGCAAATAGAAGCCCGAGTAGTCGGGATCGCCCGTGAAGTAGGTGGGGGCGGTCATGTACCAGCCGAGGAAACCCAACGGCCGACCGAACGCGCCACCCTCGATGACGTTCTTGGCGATGCGGTTGCCCACGGCGTGGCGCTTCATGAAGCCGACGACCACGGGCCGGCCGGTCCTGGCCGCCGCCTGGGCGACGCGGGCGGCATCGGCGGCGGTCGCTGCCGGCGGCTTCTCCATGAAGACGGCGAGGCCGCGCTCCAGTGCGGCGATGGCGAGACCCGGGTGCGCCTCTGGCCCGACGGCCATGCCGACGGCGTCGAGGCCGGAATGGGCGAGCAGCGATGCGGCATCGGCGAAGGCGTGCTGGACGCCGTAGGCCGTGGCGGTGGCGGCAAGTCGCCCGGCGTCCGTATCGCAGATCGCCTCGAGCCGCGCGCCGGTCCTGACCAGATGCGGCAAGAGCATGTCCTGGGCGTGCCGGCCGCAGCCGATCCAGCCGATGCGCAAGGCTGTGCTCATCCGGCCTGCTCCAGAAGATCCCGCAGGTAGCGGGCGCTGTGGGCAAGGTCGGCATCCTCGTCGCGGGTCGGCGGGCGCCATTGCGCCAGGGGCACGGCGATGCGCTCGTCGTCGCGGCGGAAGGGCTCCAGCGTGATCGGACCCTGGTAGTCGATGGCGTCGAGCGCCTGGACGACGGCCGGCCAGTCGATCGACCCGGTGCCGACGAAGCCGCGATCGTTCTCGTTGGCCTGGAAGTGGACGAGATGCGGGCCGGCGGCCCGGATGGCGGCCGGGATGCTCTTCTCCTCCATGGCCATGTGGAAGGTGTCGAGCATGAGCCCGAGATGTGGGCTGGCGACGCGCTGGACGACCTCGAGGCCCTGGCGCGTCGTGTTGAGAATGTCGGTCTCGAAGCGGTTCAGCGGCTCGAGTGCGAAGGTGATGCCGTGCGTGGCACCGATCGCAGCCGCCGCCGTGAGCGCTTCGAGGACGCGGGCCTCCCTGGCGGCGCGCTCCGCCTCGTCCACCGGCGCCGGTGCCCTGCCGGCGAAGACCAAGGGTCCGCCGGCCAGGGGGCCGCCGACGATCGAAGCCTCGAGGGCCGCAGCCACCTCGGCGGCATAGCCGAGATAGTCGAGGAAGCCTTGCCGGCTCGCAGCGTCGGCGCTGGCGGCGTCGCGGGTCGGGTTGAGGCGCGCGGCGAGGACCACGGCCAGGCCCGCATCGGCGAGCGCCTGGCGGGTGGCGGCGAGATCGAGCTCGCCGGGCTCGGGCACCAGGAGCTCGATGAAGTCGAGGCCGGCGGCCTTGATCCTGTCGAAGATCGGCAGGTGGGCTGTGGTGAACGGGCGGGCGTGGAACATCGAGATGACGCCCAGGGGATTGCTCATGATCGAACCGCTCCGGCCGTGAGTCCGCCCACGAGCCTTTTTTGGATGAAGAGGAAGAGGATGGTGACCGGCAGCGCCGTGACGGTGCCGCCGGCGGTCAGCATGCCCCACTGAATGTCGAACTCGCCGATCAGCAGCTGCAGCGCCACGGTGAGCGTGCGCACGTCGTGGCCGGCGAGCATCAGCGCGTAGAGGTATTCGTTCCAAGAGGTGATGAAGATGTAGATGCCAGTGGTGACGATGCCGGGCAGCGCCAGCGGGATGACGATCCGCCAGAGCGCGCCCAGCCTCGAGCAGCCGTCGATCATCGCCGCGTCGTCGAGCTCGGTCGGGATCGCCTGCATGTAGCTCGCCATCATCCAGACGGCGAAGGGCATGGTGAACGTGCCATGCCCGATGATCAGCGCCAGAGTAGGTGTCGAGCAGGCCCAGCTGGCGCATCAGGATGAAGAGCGGGATGATCAGCAGGACCACCGGGAACATGTTGATGACGAGGAACTGCAGCAGCAGCACCCGCCTGCCGGCGAACTTGAAGCGCGAAAAGGCGTAGGACGCCGGCACCGCGAGCCCGAGGCCGAGAATGACCGAGCCGCAGGCGACGATCAGGCTGTTCGCCATGTTGCCGAGGAAGGTGGTCTCGGCGAAGAGCCGGACATAATGCTCGATCGTGGCGGCGTCGGGCAGCAGGGTGAGCGGCCGGCGGATCAGCTCGGCAGCCGGCTTCAGGGACGTCGAGATCATCCAGAGATAGGGGATCAGCCCGAAGGCCAGGATGATAGACGAGCGGCAGCTCGGTGCCGAGCAGCCGGCGCCAGGCCCGTGGCTCGGCGATCACCGGTCCTGCTCCCGCTGCAGCCGCCAGATATAGAGCGCCACGACGCCCATCAGCATGACGGTCAAGATCAGCGCCAGGGCCGAGCCGTAGCCGAACTCGAGGCTGCTGTAGGCCTTGATGAAGGCGTAGAGCGGCAGGGTGTGGGTGGCGTAGCCCGGGCCGCCGCCGGTCATGACGAGGATGACGTCGAGCGAGTTGGCGACCCAGATGGTGCGCAGGAGAAGGGCGGTCATCAAGACCGGCATCAGGCAGGGCAGGGTGATCCTGACGAAGCCCTGCCAGGCGGTGGCGCCATCGACGGCGGCAGCCTCGTAGAGGTCCCTCGGGATCGATTGCAGGCCGGCCAGGACCACGATGGCGAAGAACGGAAAGCCCTGCCAGATCAGCACCAGGACGACGGCCCAGAATGCCGTGCGGGGTTGGGCCAGCCAGGGCACGGGCTCGGCGAGCAGCCCCAGGCGCAGGCCCAGATCGTTGATCAGCCCGAGATTGAAGTCGTACATCCAGCTCCACATGAGCGCGATGATGACGGACGGCAGCGCCCAGGGGATGATGACCAGCGCCCGGGCGACGCCGCGCCACCAGAAGCTGCGGTTCAAGAGCACGCCGGTGAGGAGGCCGAGGAGGAGCTGGCCGGCGACGCATGCGGTGATCCAGATGACCGACTGCCACAGGCTGATCCAGAAGACCTCGTCGCCCAGCGCCCGCGCGAAGTTGCCGAGCCCGATGAACGGCCGCTCGTTGGGGCGCAGCAGCGAGTAGTCGAAGAGGCTCATCCAGGCGGTCTGCAGCACCGGCCAGAAGACGATGGCCGTGGTGACCACGAGCGCAGGCGCGAGAAACAGGTAGGGAGCGGCCCGGCCGGTGAGGCCGCTCCCCCTTCTGCTGAGGCTGGTCATTTCGACTGACGTGTCCGGCCGATGGCGCCGCTCACTCGCCGTGATAGAGCGCCTCGATCGCCTGCATCATCTCGTCGGGCGTGATCTCGCCCAGGAGCGCTCGCTGCATCAGGGTCGGCCAGACGGAGCCGGTGAACTCGGCGGTCTGCGGCACCGGCGGCAGGACGTTGGCGATGGGCAGCGAGGCCATGGTCGCCTCGACGAAGCGGGCCGGGTGCGCGTCCCAGTCGGCGGCACCGCTGGTGGTGACGGTGAGCTGGCCCGTGAGCTTGGTGAAGGCGACGTTGGCCTCGGCCTCGGAAAGGAAGCTCACCCATTTCCAGGCAGCGTCCTTGACGTCGGAAGCGGCGAAGACGGCGTTGCTCTCGTCGCCGAAGGCGGTCCATCCACCACCGTCCGGGGCGCGCGGCACGGGCACGGCCGAGACGTCGTCGCCCAGCGCCTCGACCATGCCGTTGGCCGAGCCGATGTGGTGGATGGTCATCGCCGTGCGGCCGGACTTGAAGTTGTCGATGATCTGGCTGAAGCCGTCGGTCGGCGCCGACGGCGGAAAGACGCCGTGCTCGTTGTTGAGCGCGACGAACCACTGATTGGCGGCCAGGGCCTCCTCGGTGACCATGCCACCCGGCTCGAAGCTGGCGCCGCCACCGAGGACGAAAGTGCCCCAGTGGTCGTGGCCGCCCCCTGCACCGCGCATGCCGAAGCCGTAGACGCCGTCCTTGGTGGTGGCCTGGGCCACCTCGAGGAAGCTCGCGAAGTCGGTGGGCGGCTCGACGCCGGCCGCCTCCAGCATGCTCGGGCGGACGTAGAGATAGAGGACGACGTATTGCAGCGGCATGTAGTGCTGTTGGCCGTCCGGGCTCCGGTTCAACCGCCAGAGGTCGTCCGGGATGTCGGCGGCACCCTCCCATTCGGCGATCCAGGGATCGAGCGGCTCGAGGGCACCCAGCTCGAGCAGGCGCGCCTGCTGGTTCAGCTTGACCATGGCGGCGTCCGGGCCGCTGTCGCCGATCAGTGCCGTGAACAGGCGGTTGTAGTAGTCGCCGCCGCCCCCCCAGGGAATGTTCTCGGCCCGGATGGTGATGTCGGGGTTCAGGGATTCGAACTGCTCGATCAGCGGGTCGAGGTTCTTCGACGGGTCGTCGAAGTGGTACCAGTAGACGACCTCGGTCTGGGCTGCCGCCTGGCCGATGAGCATGCCCGATGCGAGCAGCCCGAGTGCTAGCCTCCTCATCTCGTTTTCTCCTTGCTTGGGAAATTGGTGCTTGGGGAATTGGTCGGCGCGCCGCCCCGCGGGCGGTCGGGCCAGGGCTCGACGATGGTGTCGAGATGGCGCACGAGCTCACGCTCGAGCGCCTTCTTGTCGCCGCGGCGGACGGCGTCGATGAGCGGACGATGCCGCTCGGCGGTCGCTGGCAGCGGCCGCTGGTGCTCGGGCGCCCAGAGCTTGAAGCGATGGGTGTGGATGCTGGCGCGCCTGAGGATCGGCTCGAGCGCCGGCAGGCCGGCGCTGGCGAAGAGGGCCTGGTGAAAGGCGGTGTCGTGGCAGATGAGCGCGTAGACGTCGCCCGCCTCTGCTGCCCGGCGCATGGCGCCGAGCTCGCCTTCGAGGCTGTCGAGCAGGGGCGGCATGGCGCGCGCGGGAAGGCGTCGCGCACCCTCGCGCTCGATCTGCTTGCGGACCTCGAGCATGACCCGGGCTTCCTCGGCATCGAGGCCGGAGACCATCGTGCCGCGATAGCCGGCGCGAACGACGAGGCCCTCCTCCTGCAGCCGCATCAGGGCCTCGCGCACGGTGCCCTGGCTGCAGCGGTGCTCGGCAGCGAGCGCCATCTCGGTCAGCGCCGATCCCGCGGCAATCTCGTTCAGGACGATCGCCCGGCGGATCGCGTCATAGACGACGGCGAGCCGCGGCGGCCCGTCGACACCTGCTCGCGTTGCCGTGACGAGCGCGGACATTTTCCGCCTTGCCTCCCCCTGCTGGCTTATTGATATCGATATCGATAATGAACCCGGCGTGCAAGGCGGCGCGACACGGGTGGCGCCTGCCCGAGCGGCCTCGGCGGCGCAGCCGAAGAGCCCAGCGCAATGGCGACATCGAGATCGCCCGCCAGATCGAGCTGGCGGTAGGCGGCGGCCGGTGCCGGACAGATTCCCGTTGCAGTGCCGGCATCCGTCATTGACAGCCGCTGGCACCAGCGGCAGCATCAGTCTCGAGCTGGGGCATGAACTGGAGTTCGGGCTCGAATTCTTCGCGCAAGTGGGCTTTTGCTTGTGCATGCTGCAACTGTGACACTCGATCCGAGGGGAGTCGGCATGCGTGACTTGTCGAATACACGGCGTGATCTGAGCCGCCGCCGCTTGCTCGGGACAGCGGCTGGCGCCGCCACCCTGGCCGGCATGGGTGGCCTGACGAAATCGCCGCTGGCTCAGACCTGGGCCGAGGCACCGCAGAGCCAGGTCGATCTGCTGAACTTCGTCGTCTGGACCTATGGCGACATCTACAGCCAGATCGCCACCAAGTTCGAGGACGACTGGGGCGTGCCGGTCGAGTTCGGTGATCTCGTCGTTCAACGACCATCCGGCCAGGCTCTTGACGATGTTCGCGAGTGGCGACGACATCGACGTGTCGCAATCCTCGCCGTTCTCCTTCCCCAACTTCATCCAGCAGGGCCTGGTCGAGCCGCTCGACGGCCTGCCGGGCATCGAGGAATATGCCGCCGACTTCACCCCCTTCACCAAGCAGGTCGCGATTCACGACGGCAAGGTGATGGGGCTGCCCTACTTCTCGGCGATCTGGGTCTGGAACTACTACGAGGACCTGCTCGAGCAGGCCGGCCTCGAGCCTTTCCAGGACTATGACGAGCTGATCGAGCAGCTGCGCAAGGCGAAGCAGGACGGCATCAGCCAGCACCCGATCCTCTGGGTCGCTGGCGTCGGCCTCGAGCAGCTGCCGGGCACCTGGTACTCGCTGACCTGGAACCGCGGCGGCACCTTCTTCGAGGCGGACGGCACCCCGGCGCTGGGGCCGGGCTCGGTGGCGCGCGAGACCCTGCGCTGGTGGGCCAAGACCTTCGAGGAGGAGCTGGCCGACCCGGAATCGCTGAAGGTGCAATTCACCTCGTCGGCCAAGGCGTTCAGCGCCGGCAAGAACCTCTATCGCGGACCCAACCACCACTACGGCCTCAACATCGTCAACGATCCCGAGCAGTCGCCGATCGCCGGGCGCGTCCGGGTGCATGGCTTTCCGGGCGACGGGCGGACCATCGGCGTCAGCCACGTCTACTTCCTGACGACCGCCACCCGTGACCGCGAATGGGCCTGGAAGCTGCTGCAGTATCTCGGCGGCAAGACCAAGGACGGCCAGTACACCCAGGCCATCAACCTCGCCCAGGACGCCATGCTCGGCAGCGGCTACCAGTCGGTGATGGAAAGCGACATCATCCAGTCGAGCTGGTCGAACTGGGGCGACGTCGACGCCATCCTGGAGATGTGGAACAAGGCCACCTACCTCGGCGAGGTGGTCAGCTCGGTCAACGAGCCCTGGCACTTCCCCTGGACCGACCGCCTCAACATCGAGGTGCAGAACTGCCTGACCGGGCAGATCGACGCCGACGAGTGCTGCGACATCCTCACCGCCGCCGTGGACGACGCGAAGCGCGGCGGCTGAGCCCAGTCGCGCCGGACGCGACAGGGGCGGGGCTTTGGCCGATCAGCTCGATCGAGTAGACGCCGGCGCGGCGGGCAGGGCCGCGTCCGGCGCCGAGCTCTCGCCGCGCTCGCTCGCGGTGGTCATGAACCTGCCGACCATCGCCATCATGGCGTTGGTTCTGGCCTATCCGATCTACTACGCGGGCTTCCTCTCCTTCCACCAGGTCGGGCCGGGACAGCTGCGCAGCGGCATCTTCCCCTTCGTCGGTCTGCTCAACTACGAGCGCGTGCTGACCGACCCGCTGTTCCAGAAGGCGCTCCTCAACACCTTCGTCTTCAGCTTCATCGTCGTCGTCGCCGAGGTGGTGCTGGCGGTGGCGATCGCCCTCTTGATCAACCAGCAGGGGCTCTGGACCTCACGGGTCACCCGTATCTTGATGCTCGTGCCCTACGCCGTGCCGCCGATCGCCAACGGCCTGGTGTGGTCGTTCATGTACAGCTACCAGTTCGGCTTTTTGAACCGCATCCTGTTCACGCTCGGCCTCATCACCGAGCCCATCAACTGGGCCGGCAATCCCGACACCGCGCTCTATGCCGTGACCGTTCCCTATGTCTGGCGAACGTTGCCCTTCGCCATCCTGCTCGTTCATGCGGCCCTGCAGGGCATCAACCGCGAGCTGCACGAGGCGGCGGCGGTCGACGGCGCCAATGCCTGGCATCGGTTCTGGCACATCACCCTGCCGCTGCTGACGCCGATCATCGTCGTCATCCTCGTGCTGCGCACGTCGTTCGCCTTCGCCGTCTTCGAGGAAATCCTGGCGATCACCCAGGGTGGCCCCGGCGATGCGACCTGGGTCGCTGCCTGGTACAGCTATCGCAAGTCCTTCGCGCCGCCGTTCGACATCGGCCTCGGGTCGGCCTCGGCCTACCTCCTGGCGATGCTGGTCGGCATCCTGGCGCTCGTCTATGTCCGCATGATCTACCGGCGGATCGACTAGCCGCCATGCTCAAGCCGTCGCCCCTCGCCCGGGTCTTCCTGCATTTCGCCAACGTGGTGGTGATCATCTTCTTCCTGCTGCCGATCGTGGCCGTGACCATCGGCTCGCTGCAGTCGGAGAAGATGCTGCAGGCCGACACGCGGGCGCTCCTGCCGGCCGAATGGACCTTCGACAATTTTCTCGTCATCCTCTCCGGCGGCGAGCAGCGCGGGCGGATCTTCGAGCAGGTCACCTACCTGCCCGACAACGTCAAGAGCTTCCACCGCGCCTTCGCCAACAGCGTGATCGTGGCCTCCTCGGTCACCATCCTCACGCTCGTCTTCGGCTCGCTCTCGGCCTACACGGTGGCCCGGCTGCGCTTTGGCTGGACGGTCTGGCTGATGAACCTGAACGTCGTCGCCCGCTTCGTGCCGCTGATCGTCTTGATGATCCCGCTCTACGTGACCTTCCGCAATTTCGGCATGCTGAACTCGCTCTCCGGCGTGATCATCGCGCTCACCGGCTTTCTCCTGCCCTATGCGATCTTGATGCTCGCCCCCTACTTCGCGACGATCCCGCGCGAGCTGGAGGATGCGGCCCGCATCGACGGCTGCACCCATTTCAGCGCCTTCTGGCGGATCACCCTGCCGCTCTCGGCGCCGGGGCTTGCCTCGTGTGGCGCCATCATGTTCATCATCTCCTGGCACGAGTTGCTGATCCCATTGATTCTCAACTCGCGCGCCGAGTTCATGACCCTGCCCGTGGTGATTGCCAGCCTGGTCGGTGACGTGCATGTCTTCTTCAACCTGATGATGGCGATCTGCCTGCTGGCGATGCTGCCATCGGTCATTCTCGTCCTGCTGCTGCAACGGTTCGTCGTCCAGGGCCTGCAGGTCGGCGGCGTCAAGGGTTGATCGATGTACCGCTTCGACAAGACACGGCTCGACCTCGCCCGCGAGTTCAAGGCCAGCCCGTTCGGCGAGCACCGGCCGGACCTGCAATACCTCCTGAACCTGATGCGCCGGCCCGGCCCAGGTCGCACCCACTATGTGCTGATGCCGCGCAAATGGGGCGAATCCTGGACGCTGGCGGTGATGGAGCCGGGCGGCTCGGCTCCGCCGCGGCCGACCAACCTCGTCTTCACGGACCTGGGCGAGGCGGAATGGCACGTCTTCAAGCTCCGCTGGGCCGAGCTCGCCGGCGAGGAGCTGCCGATCGATTGAGCCGGCGTTCCGGGAGACCTGGACGCGCTCGCTGAGCTTGAAATGGACATGGCGTTGAGCCGGCCGCAGGACTGAAGAGATCGATGACGCAAATCATGGGCTACTGCGATCGTTGGAGTGCCCGGCCCGGCGATACCGTGAGCTTCATGGTGAGCTGCATCGGCACCGACAGCTACACCGCCGAGATCGTTCGCCTCAAGCAGCCCGAGGCCGGGCCGCTCGGCACGCCGTTCGAGCCGGAGCCCGTGGCCGCCGACGTCAACGGCCGCTATGTCGGCCGCGAGCAGGCGCTGCCGATCGGCTCGCTGGCCGTGGTGCCGGCCGACCCCGGCCTCGCCGGGCTCGAGGCCGCGACGCTCGTCGCCTACGTCATGCCGACGACGCCCGCCGACGGTCGCCGCCAGGCGCTCTTCGGCACCTGGTGCGAGGCCAGCCGCACCGGCTTCGGGCTGGAGATCGACGCGGCGGGCGGCCTCGTGCTGCGCCTCGGCGCCGGCCCGGGCACCGAGGCGACCCTGGCTTCCGATATGCCGATGCGCGCGTGGCGCTGGTATCGCGTCGCCGCCAGCTTCGACACGAAGAGCGGCCGCATGGCGCTCTGGCAGGAGCCGGTTGCCGGGCACGGCTTCGACCTCGAGCGGGCGGTCGAGCGCAGCGCCGAGGGCGCGCGCCTCGGTGGCGGCCCGGCCAAGGCGCTCACCTTCGCGGCCTGGCAGGACGGCGCGACGGCGGACTCATCCGCCTGGGGCGGCCTGCGGTTCCGGGACCATCTCAACGGCCGCATCGACAGCCCGCGCATCGTCGCCCGCGCGCTCGACCATGCCGGGATCGCCGAGCTGATGGGCGAGACCGGGCCAATGGCCTTCGAGGACGAACTGGTGGCCGCCTGGGACTTCGCCCTGGACATCACCGGCGAGGCGATCACCGATATCGGCCCGAACCGGCTGCACGGGACGATCGTCAACCTGCCGACCCGCGCCGTCCCCGGCCACAACTGGACGGGCCGCATCAACGACTGGACCCGGGCGCCGCACCAGTACGGCGCCATCCACTTCCACGACGACGACATCGTCGATGCCTGCTGGTCGGCCGATTTCTGCTTTCAGGTGACAACCGCGCTCCGCTCCGGCGTCTATGCCGCAAAGCTGACCGCCGGCGACTTCGTCTTCTGGGTGCCGTTCTTCATCTGCCCGCCCAGAGGCGAGGCCCACTCGAAGGTGGCCTTCCTGGCGGCGACCGCCACCTACACCGTCTACCTCAATAACAAGGGCCGCTTCGTCTCGAGCGCCACCGAGCTCTACCAGGGCCGGGTGACGGTCATGGACGAGATCGACACGCTCTTGTTCGAGCACCCGGGGATCGGCCTCTCGACCTATGACCGGCACAGCGACGGCACCGGCATCGCCTATGCCAGCCGGCACCGCCCGGCGCATAATTTCCGCCCGACCGGCCGGCACTGGAACTTCAACCTCGACCTCTTCATCATCGACTGGCTGGAGCATCTGGGCGGCGACTACGACGTCATCACCGAAGAGCAGCTGCACCAGGAAGGCATGGCGCTGCTGGCGCCCTACAATGTCGTGATCACCGGCTCCCACCCGGAGTACGATTCCCTCGAGATGCTCGACGCCTTGCAGGCCTATCTGCGCCGCGGCGGCCGGCTGATGTACATGGGCGGCAACGGGTTCTACTGGCGGATCGCCCACCACCCGAGCCGGGACGGGGTGCTCGAGGTGCGCCGGGCCGAAGGTGGCGTGCGGGCCTGGGACGCCCTGCCCGGCGAGTATCACCACAGCTTCACCGGCGAGTATGGCGGGCTCTGGCGCCGCAACACCCGGGCCCCGCAAAAGCTGGTCGGCGTCGGCTTCATCAGCCAGGGCTTCGACAAGTGCAGCTACTATCGCCGCACCGACGCTGCTGCCGATCCCAGGGTCGCCTGGATGTTCGACGGCGTCGAGGGCGAGCTCATCGGCGATTTCGGCCTGCTGCAGGGCGGCGCCGCCGGGCTGGAGATCGACGCCGTCGACCAGCGGCTCGGCACACCGCCGCACGCCCTGGTCGTGGCGCGCAGCGAGAACCACTCGAACACCTATGAGCTGGTCGCCGAGGAGGTGCTCATCCCGCACGGCGCCACGGATGCCATTATCAACCCCGAGATCCACGCCGACATCACCTTCTTCGAGACGCCGAACGGCGGTGCCGTCTGGTCGACCGGCTCGATCGCGTTCGCCGGCTCGCTCGGCTGGAACGGCTTCGCCAACAACGTGGCCCAGCTGACGACGAACGTGCTGCGCCGCTTTGCCGAGGACGAGCCGTTGCCCGACCCCGGAGCATCGAAAGCCGTCGACTGAGGCAAGGGGCGCGGGTCGCATGCTGCAGCAACAGACCATCGAGGTGAGCGCCGCCGCCGCGACACCCGTCGCCGCCGACGGCAGCTGCCATCGTGCCCTCTACCTCGCGCATCTGCGCGACCTGCTGGCCAGGGGCTGCGATGCCGTCGTCCTCTTCGGCACGACCGGAGAGGGTCCCGCCTTCAGCGTCGCCGAGCGCCGGGCCGTGCTTGACGACGTGCTCAGCGCCGGGCTGCCGCCGGAGCGGCTGGTGATGGCAGCGATGTCGGCAGCGCCCGCCGACATCCACGAGCTCTGCCGGCACGCGGTCGCCTGTGGCATCGGGCGACTACTGGTCATGCCGCCGTTCTTCTTTCGCGGCGCGGCGCGCCCGGCCGGGCTCGAGCGCTTCTACGGCGACCTCGTCGAGAGCCTCGGGACCGCTGACCTGCGCCTATTGCTCTACCATTTCCCCGAGATGAGCGGGGCGGTCCTTACCGCCGAACTCGTGCGCGGCCTGCGCCGGCGCTTCGGTCCGGTCATCGATGGGCTCAAGGACAGCACCGGCGCGCTCGACCAGACGCTGAGACTGATCCGGGCGCTACCCGAGTTGCGGGTCCTGGTCGGCACCGAGGTGCATCTCCCGGCGGCCATCGCCGCCGGCGGTGCCGGCACGATCTGCGGCCTCGCCAACGCGGTGCCGGAGCTGGTTCGGGCGCTGACCGAGCCCGAGGATCCAGAGGCAGTCCAGGCGCTGGTCTCGCGCATGGACGGGCTCGAGGCGCTCTTCGGCAACGTGCCCTTCGTGGTGGCGCTCAAGGCCTTGCTGGCCGGCGAGACGGGCAAGGCCGACTGGGCGCGGCCGCTGCCGCCGCTCGAAGCGATGGACGCGGCCGAGGCTGACCGGCTGAAGCGTGCGCTCCGGACCTGGCGGAGCGATGCTTCAGCCGGATCGCCCTGACGGCCGAGGACGCGGTTGGCCCAGGAACGTCCGGCAGGGCGGCTGGCCGTCGCCAGGCGAGCACTGGAGATGCAGGCGACGGATCGGCTGCGCGAGGAGATCGTGGCCAGCCGTATCGCATCGGGTAGGGCAGTGGGCAGCGGCGCTGCGCCCGCCTGGCCTCGATCGCGTGACGGGCGGCCGCGGGCTAGAGGTCCGGCAGGGTGCCTGGGCGAGGGATGCGCTTGGGGCAGGGACGTGCGGTCACGGGGCGGCTGCCCCGCCGTCCGCCTCGGCGATGCGGTGGTCGAGGCGGTCGTCGTCGAGGCCGGCGGGCTCCTGATGAAGGATCACCTCGGCCTCGCCGAAGGCAGCTGCCAAGCTCGCTTCCAGCGCGTCGGTGACGCGATGCGCGCGGCGGACGGTCATCTGCGGGTCGAGCTCGACGTGCAGCTCGATGAAGACGGTGTTGCCGGCGCGGCGGGTCCGGAGATCGTGGCAGTCGGCGACGTCCGGATGGGCCAGGACCAGATCGGTGATCCGTTGCCGCTCGTCGGGGCCGAGCTCGCGGTCCATCAGCGTGTCGATCGCGCCCTTGCCGATCTTGAAGGCGTGCCAGGCGAGGTAGAGGGCGACGAGGATCGCCGCCAGCGGATCGAGCCAGTTGAGCCCGAGCCGCGTGGTCGCCAGCAGCGTCACGAGGACCAGGAGGTTGGTGGCGAAGTCGGCGGTGTAGTGCAGCCGGTCGGCGGCGATCGCGGTGGAGCCGGTGTGCTTGACCACCCAGCGCTGGAAGGTGACCAGGGCGATGGTCACGAGGATGGCACCTACCAGGACGAGGATCGGGAAGGTGCCGGGCTCGATCAGCTGCGGGCTGGCGAGCCGCTCGGCGGCCCCGACCAGCACGAAGAGGGCCGAGCCCATCACCAGTGAGGCCTGGGCCAGGGCCGAGAGGCTCTCCGCCTTGCCGTGGCCGTAGCGGTGCGTGTGGTCCGCTGGCTGCTGACTGATGCGGATGGCAAGGAAGGTGATCGCCGAGCCCGCGATGTCGGCGAGGCTGTCGATCATCGACGCGAGCACAGCCAGCGAATCGGAGAGGATCGCCGCCGCGAGCTTGGCCAGGGTGAGGAAGATCGCCGTGAGCAGGCTGGCGGTGGCGGCCAGCCGGTTCAGCGCCGCGGGGTCGAGGCGCATCGCCTGGCGCTCAGTAGAGCTCGTTCTTGTAGTTGTCCGCCAGCATGTCCTCGGTCGCGGCCACGTCGACGCCGGCGATCTGATCGGCCAGCACCTGGGCGAGGCTCGGAAAAGCGCCCTTCTCGAGATGTCGGTCGGGGTCCCAGAGGTGCGAGCGGATCAAGGCCTTGCCGCAATGCATGTAGGCCTCCTCGACGTCGACCACGATCACGGACTTGGGCGGCTTGCCGGCGTGGGCCGTCGTGGCGAGCAGCGACGGGTCGGTGCTGACGCTTGCCTTGCCGTTGACCCTGAGCGTCTCCTGGTAGCCCGGCAGGAAGAAGAGAAGGCCGATCCGCGGGTTGGCCAGGATGTTCTGCAGGCTGTCGACGCGGTTGTTGCCGACGCGGTCCGGGATCAGCAGGGTCCGCTCATCCGCTACGTGGACGAAGCCGGGCGCGTCGCCTTTGGGCGAGGCGTCGCAGCGACCGGCGGCATCGGCCGTCGACATGACCAGGAAGGGTGAGAGCTCGATGAACCGCTGGCAATGCTGGTCGAGGCGGTCGAGCTGCTTCCTCGCCGCCTTGTCGCCGACCTTGCCGTAGTGGTCGCGGAGCGCCTTATCGTCGGTGAGCAGATCGGTCATGCGCCCGTGTCCTTTCAGCAGCCGTTCGCCAGCTCAGCGCCGCGCGGCCTCGGCCTTCATCGAGATCTCGCGCAGGATGTTGGCGGCCTCGCTGCCCTGGATCTTCGCGATGTCGTCTTGGTACTTGAGCAGCGTGCCGAGCGTGTCGTGGATCACCTCGGGCGTCAGCACGAGGACGTCGAGGGTGGTGAGCGCCCTGGTCCAGTCCAGCGTCTCGGCGACGCCCGGCAGCTTGAACAGGTCGCGCTTCCGGAGCGCCTGGACGAAATCGACGATCAGCCGCGACAGCCGCTCGTCGACGCCCGGCAGGCGCGTCTTGATGATCTCGTGCTCGCGCTCGGCCGTCGGATAGTCGACCCAGTGGTAGAAGCAGCGGCGTTTCAGGGCGTCGTGGATCTCACGCGTGCGGTTGGAGGTGATGATGATGATCGGCGGGGTCTCGGCTTTGATCGTGCCGATCTCGGGGATGGTGATCTGGTAGTCGGAGAGCACCTCGAGGAGGAAGGCCTCGAACGGCTCGTCGGTACGGTCGAGCTCGTCGATCAGGAGCACGGGCGCACCGCCGGCGTGCGGCTCGAGCGCCTGCAGCAGCGGCCGGTTGATGAGGAAGCGACGGTCGAAGATGTCCTGGCCGAGGCTTTCGCGCGAGGCGTCGCCGGCGGCCTCGGCCATGCGGATCTCCAGCATCTGCCGCTGGTAGTTCCATTCGTAGACCGCGGACGACAGGTCGAGGCCCTCGTAGCACTGCAGCCGGACGAGATCCCGGCCCAGGGCCTGGCTCAGCACCTTGGCGATCTCGGTCTTGCCGACCCCGCCTCACCCTCGAGGAACAGCGGCCGGCCGAGCTTCAAGGCCAGGAAGGTCGCGGTCGCCAGCGGTCGGTCGGGGATGTAGCCGGCATCCCGGAGCAGGGTGATGGTCGCGTCGATCGAGCTCGGCAGGTCGGCGGGCATGGAGCGGTCTCATTGCATGGTGCGAGAAAGGCGAACGGCCCGGAGCATAAGCCCCGGACCGTCCCCCGAATCAACCCGGATGACGAACAGGTCGGGCGATGATCAGCCGACAGCCTCGACGGCGCGCTTGGTCATCACCTTGACGAGATGGGCGCGGTAATCGGCGGAGGCGTGGATGTCGGAATTGAGGTCGCCGGCCGGCGACCGTCAGGTCGTCGACGGCGTCGGCCGAGAAGTTGCTCGCGAGGGCGGCTTCGGCCTCGTTCCAGCGGAAACGCCGTCGGCCCGGCGCCGGTGACCGCGACCCGGACCTCGCCGCCAGTGCTTGGCGACGAAGACGCCGGCGATGGCGTAGCGGGAGGCCGGGTTGGGGAACTTGGCGTAGTCGGCCTGCTCCGGCTTCGGGAAGTGGACCGCCGTGATGATCTCGTCATCGGCCGAGCGCGGTCTCGAACATGCCGGTGAAGAAGTCGTCGGCCGCGATCTCGCGCTTGTTGGTGACGGACCGTGGCACCGAGCGCCAGCACCGCACCCGGATAGTCGGCGGCCGGATCGTTGTTGGCGATCGAGCCGCCGAGGGTGCCGCGGTTGCGCACCTGCGGGTCGCCGATCCCCTCGGCGAGCGCGGCGAGCGCCGGGATCGCCCGCTTGACCAGCGTCGCTCGTGCGCGACCTCGGCATGCGGGGTCATGGCGCCGATGGTGACGCCACCGGCCGTCCTCGCTTGATGCCCGTGAGCTCGCCGATGCCGGCGAGGTCGATCACGTCGCCGAAGGCTGCGCCAGGCGCTGCTTCAGGGTCGGGATGCAGGGTCTGGCCGCCGGCCAGGAGCTTGCCGTCGCTCGCCGCCGAGCAGCGCGACCGCATCGGCGACGCGAGGCCGGCTCGGTGATACTCGAAGGCGTACATCGTCTCGTCTCTCCCTAACGGGTCAGGGCCTCGCTTTCGGCTTCGGCCGGCCCGGGTCTGTCGGTTGGCTCCTGTTCGCCGCACTCGGCTGCGTGCGCCATGCCCTGCATCGCCGCCCAGACCTTCTCCGGCGTCGCCGGCATCTCGACGCGCACGCCGATCGCGTCGGTGATCGCGTTGATCACCGCCGGCGGCGAGCCGATGGCGCCGGCCTCGCCGCAGCCCTTGACCCCCAGCGAGTTGTGGGTGCAGGCGGTGCTCGGCTGCGGTCGCCACGTCGAAGTTCGGCACGTCGTCGGCCCGCGGCATGCAGTAGTCCATGTAGGAGCCGGTCAGCAGCTGGCCGTTCGTCGTCGTAGACGGCAGCCCTCGAACAGCGCCTGGCCGATGCCCTGGACGAGGCCGCCATGGACCTGGCCCTCGACGATCATCGGGTTGATGACGCTTGCCGAAGTCGTCGACCGCGACGAACTTCTCGATCCGCACCACCCCGGTCTCCGGGATCGACCTCGACCTCGCAGACATAGGTGCCGGCCGGGTAGGTGAAGTTGGGCGGATCGTAGAAGGCGCCGTCTCCTCCATGCCCGGCTCGACACCCTCGCGGGTAGTTGTGCGGCACGTAGGCGGCGAACACGACCTCGCCGATCGACTTGGCCCGGTCGGTGCCGGCGACGGTGAACTTGCCATTCTTGAACTCGATGTCGGCCTCCGACGCCTCCAGCAGGTGGGCCGCGATCTTCTTGCCCTTGGCGATGATCTTGTCGCAGGCCTTGACGATCGCCTAGCCGCCGACCGCGAGCGAGCGCGAGCCGTAGGTGCCCATGCCGACCGGCGTCTTCTCGGTGTCGCCGTGGATGCACCTCGACGTCCTCGAACGGCACGCCGAGCTTGTCGGCGACCAGCTGCGCGAAGGTCGTCTCGTGGCCCTGGCCGTGGCTGTGCGTGCCGGTCAGCACCTGCACCTTGCCGGTGTGCGCTGAAGCGGACCTTGGCGCTCTCCCACAAGCCCGACGCCGGCGCCGAGCGAGCCGACCACCGCCGAGGGTGCGATGCCGCAGGCCTCGATGTAGCAGGAGAAGCCGATGCCGCGCTGAGCTTGCCGTTGGCTTCGGCCGCCGGCCTTGCGCGCCGCGAAGCCCGCGTAGTCGGCGAGCTCGAGCGCCTTGTCGAGGCGTCGCCTCGTAGTCGCCGGTATCGTACATCAAGCGCCACCGGCGTCTGGTAGGGGAAGGCGTCCTTGGCGGATGAAGTTCTGCCGGCGCAACTCGGCCGGATCGCGGCCGGTCTCCCGCGCCGCCTGATCGACCAGCGTCTCGATCAGGATAGGACGCCTCCGGCCGGCCGGCGCCGCGATAGGCGTCGACCGGTGCGGTGTTGGTGTAGAGCGCCTCGACCTCGCAGTAGATCGCCGGCGTCTTGTACTGGCCGGCCAGCAGCGTGGCGTAGAGATAGGTCGGCACGCAGGAGCGAGAAGGTCGACATGTAGGCGCCGAGGTTGGCCGTGGTGTGGACCTTGAGCGCCAGGAAGTTGCCGTCGGCGTCCAGCGCCAGCTCGGCATGGGTGACGTGGTCGCGGCCGTGGGCGTCGGCGAGGAAGCTCTCCGATGCGCTCGGCCATCCACTTCACCGGCCGGCCAACCTTCTTCGCCGCCCAGGTGACAGACGCATTCCTCGGCGTAGATGAAGATCTTCGAGCCGAAGCCGCCGCCGACATCCGGGGCGATCACCCGCAGCTTGTGCTCCGGCGCCACCTGGATGAAGGCCGAGATGACCAGTCGGTGGCACGTGCGGGTTCTGGCTGGTGGTGTAGAAGGTGTACTGGTCGATGGCCGCTGTCATAGTGGCCGATCGCGGCGCGCGGCTCCATCGCGTTGGGGACCAGCCGGTTGTTGACGAGATCGATGCTGGGTGACGTGCGCCGCGCTGGCGATCGCCGCGTCGACCGCCGCCTGGTCGCCGAGCTCCCAGTCGTAGATGCGGTTGCTCGCGATCTCGTCGTGGACCAGCGTCGGCGCATCGTGCGCCGTGGCGAGATCGACCACGGCCGGCAGCTCCTCGTAGTCGACATCGACCAGCTTCGGCCGCGTCCTTGGCCTGGGCGTAGGTCTCGGCGACGACCACGGCGACCTGGTCGCCGACATAGCGGACCTTGCCCTGCGCCAGGAGCGGGTGCGGCCCGATCTTCATGTCGGAGCCGTCCTTCGACTTGACCACCCAGCCGCAGATCAGGTCGCCGAGCCCGTCGGCGGCGACGTCGGCGCCGTCGAGCACCGCCAGCACGCCCGGCTGCCAGGCGCACTCGCCTTGTCGATGCCGATGATCTTGGCGTGGGCGTGCGGGGTGCGCACGAACACGGCATAGGCTTGGCCGTGCGGTTGATGTCGTCGGTGTAGCGGCCCTTGCCGGTGATGAAGCGCTGGTCCTCCTTGCGGAGTGACCGGGCGCCGATGCCGTTCTCTGCCATGTCGATTCGTTCCTTATTTCTGCAGCCGCCCCCGATTGATCGAATCCCCCGCTCGCGCCTACTCGGCCGCCTGGGCAACTCCGCCCTTCATCGTATCGGCCGCCGCCAGGATCGCCTTGACGATGTTGTGGTAGCCGGTGCAGCGGCAGATGTTGCCCTCGAGCCACTCGCGGATCTCGTGCTCGGTCGGGCTCGCGTTGTTCTGCACCAGATCGACCGCGCTCATGATCATGCCCGGCGTGCAGAAGCCGCACTGCAGGCCGTGATGCTCGCGGAACGCCGCCTGCACCGGGTGCAGCGTGCCGTCCGCCTTGGCCAGGCCCTCGATCGTGGTGACCTTGGCGCCGTCGGCCTGCAGCGCGAGCATGGTGCAGGCCTTGACCGACTCTGCCGTCGAGATGGACCACGCAGCAGCCGCACTGGCTGGTGTCGCAGCCGACATGCGTGCCGGTGAGGCCGAGATGTCTGGCGGAGGAACTCGACCAGCAGCGTGCGCCCCTCGACCTCGCCGGAAACCGCCTTGCCGTTGACGGTCATCGATACCTTGGACATCGTCTCACATCCTCCCATGCCCGGCCGTGCCGGCCGGTAGTGTCGTCGAGTTCATTCCCGAGGTGCCCCTGGGCGCCCTCAGCCGAGAATCAGGTAGAGCAGGATCAGCACAACCACGCCGATCCCGATATAGGCAGGCATGCCGAGCCCGCCCACCCCGCTCTTGGCAGGAGCCGGCGGGGGTGCAGCAGGCCTCGGCGGCGCAGCCGGCGCCGCCGTCTTGGCCACCTTGTCGGTGGCCGTGCCGGATGGTGGTGCCGCCGGTGCCGCTGGCGCCGGTGCTGGTTCCGCCGCCGGCTCACCGACCGGCCCGGCCGGTGCCGCGGCGCCGCTCGCCGCATGGCCTTCGCCGACGATCCGGCTGAACGTGCCGAAGAAATCATCGGCCATCTTCTTGGCCGTGCCCTGGATCAGCCGCGAGCCGATCTGCGCGAGCTTGCCGCCCACCTCGGCCTTGGCGTTGTAGGTCAAGATGGTATCGCTGCCGTCCTCCTTCAGGTGGACATCGGCGCCACCCTTGGCAAAGCCGGCCGCACCGCCCTTGCCCTCGCCGACGATCGAGTAGCTCTCAGGCGCGTTGATGTTCTCGAGCCGGACATTGCCGCCGAACTTGGCCTTCACCGGCCCGACCTTTGCGGTCACCTTGGCTTCGAGCTCGTTGTCCGAATTCTTGGTCAGCTCCTCGCAGCCCGGAATGGCCTGCTTGAGGATGTCGGGATCGTTGAGCGCCAGCCATACCTTCTCGCGCGGTGCCGGGATCCGGTACTCTCCTGACATCTCCATGCGCGCACTCCCTATTGTTCTTCCGGCCAGCACAGCTGCGGCCGCCGCTCCGGCGCCTCGGCGACACCGGGCAAGAGCCACGGCGCCATCCCACGATCAGCACCAAATGCGATTAGAGGGGTTATGACGAAGCGCGCGTCGCTCGACAAGCCCGGCCGCTTACGCCGGCGGCCCTGCCCGCGGCCGCAACCGCAGGAATCGTCTCGGACCGAAGATCGCCTCAGCTGTCGAGCAGGACGGAAGCGACGCCGTCGATGATTGCTGCGGTGTCGATCCCCTGGACCCGGTAGAGGTCCGGGATGTCGGCGGACTGGCCGAAGGCCTCGACGCCCAGCGGTCGGACTCGCCTGCCGCTCACCGCGCCCAGCCAGGAGAGCGTCAGCGGGTGGCCGTCGAGCACCGTGACGAGCGCTGCCTGCGGCGGCAAGCGCATCGAGCAGGCGGGCCGCGTGGCTCGCAGCGCCATCACGCTGTCCAGCCGGCGTGCAGCCGGTCGGCCGAGGTGACGGCGAGGATGCCCAGGCCTGGAATGTCGTCCGCCATGGCCGCCGCTGCCGCCAGCACCTCCGGCGCCACGGCGCCGCTGAAGACCAGCGCGAGCTCGGCACCGGGGCCTGGTGGCTGCAGCCAGTAGCCACCCTCGATCACGCCTTCGGGCACGGCAGCCCGCTCGGGCTGGTCGATCTGCCGCGTCGACAGCCGCAGATAGACCGGCGCCACCGTCCGGTGCCTGCAGATGCTCGAAGCGCCCAGCGCATGACGACGGCCAGCTCGTCGGCGAAGGCGGGCTCGAAGCTGGTCAGGCCCGGCTGCGACAGGCCGATCAGCGGGGTGCCGATCGACTGGTGCGCGCCGCCCTCGGGCGCCAGGCGTGATGCCGGACGGTGTCGCCACCAGGAGAAACCGGGCGCCCTGGTAGCAGGCATAGATCAGCGCATCGAGGCCGCGATTGATGAACGGGTCGTAGAGCGTGCCGACCGGCAGCAGCCGGGCGCCGAACAGCTCGTGCGCGAGGCCGAGCGAGGCGAGGTTCAGGAAGAGGTTGTTCTCGGCGATGCCGAGCTCGAGATGCTGGCCCTGCTGGCTCTCGCGCCAGACCGTGGGCGAGGCCACGGCCTCGCTCTTGAACACGTCGTCGTGCTCGCGCCGGTTGAAGACGCCGCGCCTGGTCACCCAGGGGCCGAGATTGGTCGAGACGGTGACGTCCGGCGAGGTGGTGACGAGGTGCCGCGCCAGCTCGCCGTCGGCGCGGCCGAGCTCGCCCATGATCCGCCCGAAGGCCTCCTGGGTCGACGCCCGGGCGGCGCTCCGTCCGGCGGGCAGGGTGGCCGGGACCGGTACGGCCGGCGCGGCGTGGCGATGCACGCGCCGCCGATAGGGCACCTGGTCCAGGAACTGGCTCCAGCTCAGCCGGGGCGAGGTCGAGCCCGGCATGGCGGTCCCACTCGGCCCCGTCGGGGATGTGCATGAGGCTGCGGAACGCGGCCATCTGGTCGGGCGTCATCAGGCCCGGCGTGGTTGTCCTTGTGGCCGGCGAAGGGCAGGCCCCAGCCCTTGACGGTGTAGGCGATGAAGCAGTGCGGCCGGTCGTCGCTGACGCCGTGGAAGGCGTCGAGCACGCGCCTCGATGTCGTGGCCGCCGAGATTGGTCATGAGCGACGCCAGTGCCTCGTCGTCGTGGGTCTCGAGCAGCCGCCTGGCAAACCGGTTGGCGCCGAGATCGCTCTCGATATGCGCCCGCCACGCCGCACCGCCCTTGAAGGTCAAGGCGGCGTAGAGGTCGTTCGGGCAGTCGTCGATCCACTTGCGCAGCACCTCGCCGCCGGGCTCGGCGAAGGCGGCCTCGAGCTTCTTGCCGTATTTGATGGTGACGACGTTCCACCCCACCGCACCGAAGAACTGCTCGATCTTGGCGAACAGCTGCTCGGGCACCACCCGGTCCAGGCTCTGCCGGTTGTAGTCGATCACCCACCAGAGGTTGCGGACATCGTATTTCCAGCCCTCGAGCAGGGCCTCGAAGATGTTGCCCTCGTCGAGCTCGGCGTCGCCGACGATGGCGACCATCCGGCCGGGTGGCTGGTCGCTGGGCACGAAACCGTGCAGCCGCACGTAGTCCTGGGTCAGCGACGCGAAGAGCGTCATCGCCGCACCGAGGCCCGACCGAGCCGGTGGAGAAATCGACCGGTCGCCGAATCCTTGGTCCGGGACGGATAGGACTGGGCCCCACCGAGCGAGCGGAAGCGCTCCATGGCTTGCTGGCTCTGCTCGCCCAGCAGGTAGTGCGCCGCATGCATGATCGGGCTCGCGTGCGGCTTGACCGCGATCCGGTCTCCCGGGCGGAGCACGTCGAAAAAGAGTGCCGTCATGATGGTCGCCACCGAGGCGCACGACGCCTGGTGGCCGCCGACCTTGAGCTTGTCGCGGCTCGGCCGGAGATGGTTGGCGTTGTGGATCGTCCAGGATGCCAGCCAGAGCAGCTTCTTCTCGACAGCTGCCAGGAGGCGCAGCCGCTCGGCGGCATCCGGCCAGTCGCTCGTTCGCGGTGTTGGGCCAGGGGTCGGGGTCGGACGCGGCATCAGGTCGTGCATGCGCTTCTCGTGCTGGACGGCAGGCGGGAGCCGGCGAAATGTCGCACTTCCGAGATGCACCGGCAAGCATCGCCTGCTATGCACCGGGCTTGGCGCCAGCATCGGGGAAACGTCATGGCGGACGACGAGCGGTCGGCGACGGCAGCCGAGCCGAGCCCATCGGGGCAGCAGGAGGCGATGCAGCGGCAGGTCGTCGATATCGTCGACGTCCTGCCCTTCGAGGATGATCCGTCGAGCTTCGCCAGCGCGTTGCGCGCGCTTGCCGATGCGCATGCATTGGACGACGAAGGGTGAGCGCGGCCGAGCTGCTCGCGCTCGACCTTGCCGCCGCCGCCGAGGCCTTTCGCGATGGCGCCGTGAGCAGCGTGGCGCTCACCGAGGCGTCGCTCACGGCGCTCGAGACGCAGGGCCCAGAGCTCAATGCCGTCGTCGAGCTTTGGCGTGACGATGCGCTGGCCACGGCCGAGCGGCTCGATGCGGCGCGGGCCGGCGGGGCGGCGCTCGGGCCGCTGGCCGGCGTCCCGCTCGCGCACAAGGACATGTTCTATCGCCAGGGCCGGGTCTGCGCGTCGGGCAGCCGGCTGCGTCGCGATTTCGTCCCCGACGTGACCGCCACCGTCATCGAGCGGCTCGATCGAGCCGGAGCGGTCGATCTCGGCCGGCTCAACATGGTCGAGTTCGCGCTCGGGCTCACCGGCCACAACGAGATCACCGGCCACCCGCGCAACCCCTGGAACACCGACTACATCACGGGCGGCTCGTCGAGCGGGCCGGTGGCTTCGATCGCCGCACGGCTGGTCTTCGCGGCACTCGGCTCGGACACCGGCGGGTCGATCCGCGTGCCCGCGGCCTGTGTCGGGATCACCGGCCTCAAGCCGACCTACGGGCTGGTGAGCCGGGCTGGTGCCCTGCCGTTGTCGCACAGCCTCGACCATGTCGGCCCGCTCGCGCGGAGCGCCCGCGATCTGGCCTTGCTGCTCGCCGTGATCGCCGGCCCCGATCCGCGCGACGCCACCACCGTCGACCGGCCGGTGCCGCGCTACACGCAGCTCCTGGAGCGGCCCTTGGGCGGGCTTCGGCTCGCCGTCGCCGAGGCACCGTTCGAGATCCCGCTGTCGCCGGAGGTCGCCGGGCTCTACGACCGGGCCGTCGAGCGGCTGGGGGCGGTCGATGCCGCCGTGCGCCGGGTCACCCTGCCGCCGATCGAGCCCTTGAACGTGCTGCGGCGCGTGATCATGCTGGCCGAGGTCGCGGCCAGGCATGAGGATCTCGTGCGGCGCGGCCGCGACCAGTACAACATCTACACGCTGGCGCGGCTCGAGCCCGGCTTCGAGGTGGCGGCCACCACCTATCTCCGGGCGCTCACCTGGCGGGCCGAGGCGGTGCGGCGGTTCTGCCGGGACGTGTTCGCCGATGCCGACGTGCTGGTCCTGCCGGCCATGGCGGAGCCGGTTCCGAGGCTCGATGACGCCGCGGACACCGAGACCTACATGCGGCTGGTCAACGGCATGGGGCACTTCATCTGTCCGTTCAACTATCTGGGCCTGCCGTGCCTGACCTTGCCCATCGGCCGAACCGGCAACGGGCTGCCCATGGCGATCCAGCTCGTGGGGCCGCCCTTTGCCGAGGCGCGGCTGCTGCGGCTGGCCCACCGGCTGGAGCACGACGCCGATTTCCGGCTCGGCCCGCCACCCATCGCGGCTGCTGCCTGACCGGCGGACCGTGGCCGCGGGTCGCCTGGCCGCTCAGGGGAGCAAGCCAGGCGCAGGCAGCCTGCGGCGACAATAGTCTGGATCACGCGGCCGTTGGGAGGCTAGAAGTCGATCGGACCCTCGACCCGAAGGGCCGGCGCCACCGCGCCGACCCTTCTGGGCAGCGATAACGATCGAGCCGATGAAAGACGAGCGACAGACGCATATCGACATCGCCGGCACCGGCAGGCCCGTTCCGATCCATGACGCGGCCGCCTTCGCTGCCATGCGCAAGGCCGGCGCGTTGGCGGCGATGACGCTCGACCATATCACGCCCCTGGTCGGGGTCGGCGTGTCGACCGGCGAGCTCGATCGGGTGATCGAGGCGTTCATGCGCGATCACGGCGGCGTGCCGGCGACGCTCGGCTATCGCGGCTACACCAAGAGCAGCTGCATCTCGGTCAACCACGTCGTCAATCACGGCATCCCGTCGGACGACAAGCGCCTCGCGGACGGCGACATCGTCAACATCGACGTCACGGTGATCCTCGATGGCTGGTACGGCGACACCAGCCGGATGTTCACGGTGGGCGAGAAGGTGCCGGTCAAGGGCCTGAAGCTGATCGACGTCACCTTCGATGCGATGTGGGCCGGCATCGTGCAGGTGCGCCCCGGCGCCACCTTGGGCGATGTCGGGCACGCCATCCAGCAAGTGGCCGAGGCAGCGCGCTTCTCGGTCGTTCGCGATTTCGTCGGCCACGGCCTCGGGCAGGTGTTCCACGATGCGCCTGAGGTTCGCCACTACGGCAAGCCCGGCGACGGCCTGGTCCTGGCACCCGGCATGCTGTTCACCATCGAGCCGATGATCAATGCCGGCGGCCACAAGGTGAAGATCCTCAAGGACGGCTGGACCACGGTCACCCGCGATCGCTCGCTTTCGGCCCAGTTCGAGCACACGGTGGGCGTCACCGAAAGCGGCTACGAAATCTTCACCCGCTCGCCCAAGGGCTACGAGAAGCCGCCCTACGCCATCTGAGCTGCCGCCGCACGTGGCGGCGGTCGGTCCAGCTGGCCTCGTCGCCCACCGGTCAGCCCGCCGCGTCGGCGGTGCTGGGCGTCGCGCTTGGCGCCGCCCGCTTGGTCCGCGGGTCTTTCTGAGAACCTAGGAGTTTCGCTCTGCCGCTGGTCTTACGACCAGGCGGCACTTCTTTGTTGCTCAATGTGAACTGGATCACTGAACGATCTGGTGGGCTCGGCGACCCAATGAGTGCGGCAAACGAGTGGCGAAACGCCAACGCATTCAACGGCGCGAGGCAACGCATAATGAAGAACGCAGCTGCTCCCCATTACGCCGACTTTCCCGAGACGCCAGCCGAACCATCTGCAACCGTTGTCCGACTGCGGATCGGCTCGACGAAGCGACGGCCGAGCAGCCTCATCTACGCCGTCCACGATCGGCCGCCGACCGGGCATCTCGTTCTCCTCGGCCTGCAGCACATGGCGGTGGTGACATCATCGCTGGTGGTCCCGCTACTCGTCGCCAGGGCGGCCGGTGTCGATCCGGCGACGCTGCCCGGCGTGCTCGCCATGTCGATGCTGGCGATCGGCATCGCCTCGCTCATCCAGGCCTTTCCGCTCGGTCGTTTCGGCTCGGGCTATCTCGTGCCGGGCTTCTGCTCGGTGAACTACTTTCCGGCATCCATGCTCGCGGCCATGGCCGGGGGAATGCCGCTGGTCTACGGGCTCACCATCTTCGCCGGCTGCCTGCAGATCGGGCTGGCGACGGCCCTGCGTCGTCTGCGTTTTCTGTTCCCGCCGGAGGTCGCGGGCGTCACCGTGGCCCTGGTCGGCCTCGAGGCCGGGTTCATCGCGCTCGATCAAATCACCCATCCGGGTGCCCGAATCGACCTGCAGACCAGCGTCGGCATCGGCCTTGCAACCTTCGGTGTGGCGGCGGCGGTCAGTGTCTTCGCCGGTGGTTCCTTCAGACTGTATGCGGCGCTGATCGGCATGGCTGCAGGCGCAGCGCTGGCGGCAAGCCTCGGCGTCATCACCCCGGACGCCTGGCAGCGGCTCGACGGGCAACCCTGGCTCGCTCTGCCAACGCTCCACCATCTCGACTGGTCGTTCAGCACCGACCCGGTGCTGCTCGTGGCCTTTGCGCTCGCTGCCTTCGCCTCCACATTGAAGACGATCGGTGCGGTCAGCACCGCCCAGCGCTTCAACGATGCCGACTGGACGCGGCCCGACGCCGGCAACCTGCAGCGCGGCGTGCTCGGCGACGGGCTCGGCAGCATCTGTGCCGGGCTGATCGGCGGCACTGGCCAGAACTCGGCCACCAGCGCGGTCGGCATCTCGGGTGCCACGGGGGCGACCAGCCGCTGGATCGCGATTGCCCTGGCGCTCTGGCTGCTGACCCTGGCCTGCATGCCCAAGATCGCCACCCTGCTCGACCTGCTGCCGGTCATGGTCATCGGTGGCGTCCTGCTGTTCGCCGCGATCTACATGGTGGTGAACGGCATCGAGCTGATCGGCTCGCGCGTCCTCGACAAGCGCCGCACGATGGTGGTCGGCACGGCCATCATCGCCGCCACCAGCCATCGCGCCGTGCCCGAACTGGCCAACGCCATGCCGGTGGTGCTGCAGCCCTTGACCAGCTCGGGCCTGGCGCTCGGCATGACGGTGGCGGTGGTCTTGAACCTGCTGTTTCGCATCGGCATCGGCCGGTCGGCCAGTCTGGTCGTGGCCGAGCCGGTCGGCCGCATCGACGCAATCGGGCGCTTTCTAGCGGACGAGGCGGGGCGCTGGGGGTTGCGCCAGGATATCCTCGATCATGCCCTGATGGCGGTTGCCGACACCCTGCAGAGCAAGCCGGGTGAGCCCGAGTTCGCGTCGCCGGTTGACGCTCGACGCGACCTATGACGAGCTTCGGTTGAGCCTGCTCCTGCACAGCGCCACCGACCGGCCGGTGTCGATCGACCTCGTCGCCGTCGCGACGCTGGCTACCCGTACAGGTGCCGGGAGCCGATACTGCCACTGTGCAGTACCGGCCCGGCATGACCTGCCTCAGGCTCGAGTTCGACGTCTAGGCGGTGGCCGTCACTGCGGCAGGGTGCCGGTCGATGCCCTCGACGTACCAGTTCATGCCTGCCAGCTCCTCGTTGGTCATCGTGGTGCCCTCGGGCACGACAACCTCGCCGGCCTGGTTCTTGATGGGTCCGCTGAAGGGATGGAAGCTGCCGTCCTTGATCGAGTCGGCGATCGCCATGGCCTCCGCGGCGACGTCGGCAGGCACGGCGCTCGTTGATCGGCGCCAGCCGGATGACGTCCTCGGCCATGCCGCCCCAGAAGTCGTGGCTCTCCCAGGTGCCGTCCATCGCCGCCTGCACCCGCTCGATGTAGTAGGGCGCCCCAGTCGTTGACCACGGCGGTGATGTGCGCGTTGGGGCCGAACCGGGTCATGTCCGAGGCCTGGCCCACGGCCCAGACCCCGCGCTCCTCGGCGACCTGCAAGGCGGCCGGGCTGTCGGTGTGCTGGATGATGACATCCACGCCCTGATCGATCATGACCCCGGCGATATCCGCCTCCTTGGCCGGGTCGTACCAGGTGTTGGCCCAGATGATCACCATCTCGACATCGTCGCGGACCTCTTGCGGCGCCGAGCATCACGGCGTTGATGTCGCGGATCACCTCGGGGATCGGGAACGACGCGATGTAGCCGATCTTGCCCGTCTCGCTGAGCTTGCCGGCGAGAAAGCCCGAGACGTAGCGGCCCTGATAGGTGACCGAGAGGTAGGTCGCGAGATTGTCCGCCCGCTTGTAGCCGGTGGCGTGCTCGAAGATCACGTCCGGGAACTGCTCGGCCATCGCGGCCGTGGCATTCATGAAGCCGAAGGAGGTCGTGAAGATCATGTCGTGGCCGGCGGTGACGAGCTGGCGGATGACCCGCTCGGTATCCGCACCCTCGCTGACGTTCTCGACGAAGGTGGTCTCGACCGCGTCACCGAAATGCGCCTCCAAGGCCTGTCGGCCCTGGTCGTGCTGATAGGTCCAGCCGTGGTCGCCGACTGGGCCGACATAGACGAAGCCGACCTTGAAGGGCTCGTCCTGGGCCTGGGCTGCAGGCGTAGCGAGGGCGGTGGCACCGGCGAGACCGGCAATGACGATGGCGCTGAGCAGCGGGCGGCGACGGATCACGGACGGGGCTCCTATCGGGATGGTGGCGAACGCGGGGATTGGCAGCGGGGCAGCAACGGACGTGCCAGTCATCAGTTCTTGCCCATCGAATGGGCGTTGTCGGCGCCGTTGCCTCTGCTGACGGCACGATGCCTCGAAAGCGTGCAGGCCGCAAGCCGTCGGCAAAGGGCTTCATGCGCCGGCCGGTTGCGGCTATCAGCTGACGTCTGGCGTTGCGCATGGGGCGCAGCACCCGGCACTGGTTGTGAGGCAGGGCATGGGCAAGGCAGTCGTTGGCGTGCTCGCGGCACTGCTGGTCGGCGCCGGCATCACGGCGGCAGGTTGGCTGATCGGCGACGGTTTTCGCGCCGGGCGGAGTGCCGAGCGCATCGTCACGGTCAAGGGGCTCGCCGAGCGCGAGGCCAAGGCGGATCTGGCGCTCTGGCCGATGCGCTTCGTCGCCACGAGCGACCAGCTGGCCACGGCCCAGGCCGAGCTCGCCCGGGCCGAGGCGGCGGTCCTCGACTTTCTCACCACCGGCGGCATCGAGCGCCAGTCGATCGAGGTGCAGGGCATCGAGGTCATCGACCGGCTGGCCCAGGCCTATCAGAGCGGGCCGATCGAGAGCCGCTTCATCATCAACGAGAACCTGATGGTTCGCTCGACCGACGTCGACGTGATCAAGACGCTCTCGCAGGATGTGGGGCGGCTGGTCGAGGCTGGCGTCGTCTTGTCGAACGAGGGCTTTCGCGGCCCCTTCTACCTCTTCACCGGGCTCAACGCGATCAAGCCCGAGATGATCGCGGAGGCCACGGCGAATGCGCGCGCCGGCGCCGAGCAGTTCGCCGCCGACAGCATGAGCCAGGTCGCCGGCATCCAGCGGGCCAATCAGGGGCTCTTCCAGATCCTGCCGCGCGACCAGGCGCCCGGGCAGAGCGAGGAGCTGCAGCTGATGAAGACGATACGCGTGGTGACGACCATCGACTACCGCCTCGCCGACTGAGGGCGCGGCAGCCATGGCCGACGACCCGCGCATCGTGCTCGTGCAACTCGACCCGGAAGCGCCGCCGGGGCTGATCGAGACGGTGGCGGCTGAGCGTGGGGTGCCGCTCATCATCGTGGAACCTGGGGCCGCGTTGCCGGCTGACGCGCTGGCCACGGCCGCGGGGCTGATCGTGCTGGGCAGTGCCGCGGCTGTGGTCGACCCGGAGAGTGCGGCAGCAGCGGTGGTCCGCGAGCATGTTCGAGACGACCGTCCGGTGTTGGCGCTCGATGCCGCTTCACCGCTCCTGGCCCTGGCGCTCGGCGGCGCGGTTCAGGCCGGCGGGTCGCACAAGTTCGGCTATGTCGATGTCGTGCCGACCGAGTCGACCGAGGCCGATCCGGTGCTCCGCCCGCTCGGCGGCGGGCTGCCGCTGATGGAATGGCACGACGACGCGATCGACCTGCCGGGCGGCGTCCGCGTCCTGGCGCGCTGCGAGCGGGAGCGGGTCCAGGCCTTCCGCGCTGGGCTAGCCAGCTACGGGCTCAGGTTCCATCCGGGTGCGACGAGCGGGATCGTGCGCCGCTGGGCCGAGCTGCGCGGTGCTGCCAGCAACAACCCGGCGATCCGGGTGCGGCTGGGTGCCGAGATCATCCGCCACCAGGACCGCGCCGAGCGCTTCGGCCGCGCGGTCATCGCGGCGTGGCTGGGGCTGGTGCGGGCCGGGTAGGTGGGGGAGCTCACAACCGCGGCTTGAATCCCGTTCCCCAGGTCACGTACTCGCCGTCTCTCAGATAGGCCTCGTGGTAGTGGCGGAGCTTCGCCTCGTCGACCGTGACACCGAGGCCTGGTGCGTCGATCCGGCCCCAGCTCGGCCCGGTGGCGATCGGAATCGGCTCGGTCAGGATGTCGTCCCGCATCATCTGGGCGGTCTGCTGGTGGCCGGTTGCGGCGTTGGGCAGGGTGAGGAGCACGTGCTGGCTGGCGGCCGCGGCGAGGCCGAACTCGCCGTGCGTGTGCTTGACGACCTGCTGGCCTTGGGCATGGGCAGCGTGCGCCACGCTCTGGAAGCGCCGCAGCGAGCCGACCCAATAGGGGCTGAGGCAGAGATAGTCGGCGGCCCGGCTCTGAATGACGCGAAGCGCGTCCGCCTCGCGCCACAAGCCCTCATTGGCGCACAAGCGGCACCGGCTGGCGGGCTTTCAGCTCCGCCATGGCCTCGACCGGATCGATGGGCACCGGCGCCTCGGCGAAGTCGAGGCCGACGGCGGCGTGCCAACGCGTGAGGAGGTGGACGGCGTCCGGCATAGTCCAGGACTGGTTGGCGTCGAGGCGAATTCTCCCGTCCGAGCCGATCGCCTCGCGCAAGGCCACGAGCATTGCCTCCTCGCGCACGGCATCGATGCCGACCTTGAGGTAGAAGGTGCCGTAGCCCTGGGCGCGGCCATCGCGACCCTGGGCTGCCACGGCCTCGGGCTTGCCCCATTCGAGGTAGTAGAAGTAGTCGACGGTTTCGCGCAGGGCGCCGCCCATGAGGCGGTAGATCGGCTGGCCGCAGGCTTTTCCCGCGAGATCCCAGAGCGCCATGTCGATGCCGGCGAAGGCGAAGTTGCCGGTCATCGCCTGGAACTGCCAATTGCCGCTGATTTGGTAGTCGCGAAAGATCGCTTCCTTGTCCCAGGCATCCCGGCCGACGAGAAAGGGCTCGGCCGCGCGGGCCGCGGCGACGATGCTCTCGGTATCGCCGGGCGTCGTGCACTCCCCCCAGCCCACGAGCCCGTCGTCGGTGGTGAGCTTGATGATGACGTCCGAGACACCGCCGCGATTGATGATCGAGCTGGTCTCGTTGTGGTGGTAGGCGATGCTCAGCGGGTAGACATCGAGCCGGTCGATCTTCATGCGTGCGCTCCTCGAGCTGACCTCAGGCCCCAGGCCCGCAATCCATGCAGCGCTTGATCATCGCCGGGCCCAGCTTGAGGTTGCGGTTGAGCTCGCGAAGGGCCGTGCGCAGGCCTTCCTCGATCACCGGGTGGTAGAAGGGCATCTCCAGCATGGCGGGCACGGTCAGATGCTGCTGCAGCGCCCAGGCGAGCAGGTGCGCCAGATGCTCAGCCCTGGGGCCGGCCATCTCGGCGCCGAGGAAGAGGCCTGTGCCGTGCTCGCCATAGACCCGGAGCAGGCCCTGGTTGACCAGCATCACCCGGCTGCGGCCCTGGTCGGCGAAATCGACGCTGCCGATGGCGAAGTCGCAGCCTCTGGCCTCGAGCGCCCGGAAGCCCTCGCCGACGACGGCGAGGTTGGGCTCGGTGAAGACGATGCCCATGGGCACGCGGCGCAGGCCCGCCCGGACGTCCGGGAAGCGGCCGGCATTGTCGCCGGCGATGCGGCCTTCGTCGGCGGCCTCGTGGAGGATCGGCCGGTCGTGGTTGACGTCGCCGGCGATGAAGACGTGGCTGGTGCCGCATTGCAGGGTGAAGGGATCGAAGCGCGGCAGGCCCTTGTCGTCCAGCTCGAGCGAGGTGTGCTCGAGGCCGAGCCCGGCCACGGCCGGTCGCCTGCCGGTGGCGGCCAGGAGATAGTCGAAGCGCTCGGTCAGCGTCTTGCCGTCGGTATCCACGAAGGTGACGACCACCTGCTCGCTGTCGCGGCGCACGTCTCGGACATCGGCGTCGGGCTGGAAGGGGAAGGCGTCCGCGAAGGCGCGGAGGGCGGCCTCCTTGACCTCGGGATCGCTCAGGATGCCGACGCCGCCACCGCGGCCGAAGAGCCGGACGCGCACGCCGAGCTGCGCGAGGGCCTGGCCGAGCTCGAGCCCGATCGCGCCGCCGCCGAAGAGGGCGACCGATTCCGGCAGGTCGGGCCAGTCGAAGATGCCGTCGCTGGTGACCAGGCGATCGCCCAGGCCTTTGAAGGTGTCGGGAATGACGATCGTCGAGCCCGTCGCGATGACGATGCGGTCGGCGGTGATCCGCTGGAGCGTGCCATCAGCGCCCGTCACCTCTAGCGTCTGGTCGTCGAGGAACCGGGCCTGGCCCATCAGGCGCTGGTCTTCCGGCCAGTCTTCGACCGTCTCGATGACGAAGCCGACGAAGCGGTCGCGCTCGCGCTGGACGCGCTGCATCACCGCCCGGCCGTTGATCCGGGGCGGTGCCGTCTCGACGCCGAAAGCGGGGGCCTTATGCACCATGTGGGCCGCCTCGGCGGCGGCGATCAGCAGCTTCGACGGCATGCAGCCGACCCGCGCACAGGTGGTGCCGTACTGCGCGCCCTCGATCAGGAGCACGCTCTCGGTCGACCGCCGCGCCGCGCGGAACGCCCCCATGCCGGCGGTGCCGGCGCCGATCACCGCGACGTCGACCAGACGCTCGCTCATGGTCTTCCTCCTCGCTGATGGCCGAAAGCATAGCCAGCGAGCGGCGGCGCGACAGGGGCAAACGCGCGGCCTCGGTCAGATCCGCGTGAGCGCGGCCAACTCCGTGACGCGGGTCACAGTCGTTGCTACCCAAAGCTGCTTTGAGTGCTTATGGTTAACCTGTGAGGTTGATCGTTGTGCTTCGCCACTCGGGTCACCTGGTGGCGGCGACAGAAACAGATCTCCAAGTCCTAGGGAGAACACGCCGATGAGCCCAACCGCCAGCCGTGCCGCGATCGCAATCACCGGTATTGTCGCGCTAGCGGTCATTGCCAGTCTAGGCATCTTCTATCGGCAGGCCGGCTTCAAAATGACCATGGGCGAGGGCGAGCGTAGCATCGTGCTCGATTTTCAGGGCAATTCCGTCAATGTCGCAGAGGTGCTCGACAAGATGCTGGACACTGACGGTACGGACGCATCGAGTAGAGAGCTGACCGAGGCGCTGCTGGCCAATCGCGGCTATTATCACGTGACGGATCCGCGCCTGATCAACGCACTGCGCGACCTGCCCGCCGACGAAGAAAGTGCGAAGCCCTTTCGCCGACTGCTCTACGAGTTGAAGGGGCCGTTCGACAAGCCGTATACATTCGCCGGTGCCGATGACGAGCGCTTGCTCGACGCACTGAAGGAGCTCGATCCAAAGACGACAAGCGGCAATCCATTGATGGTGAACCCGCTCGTGTCCGGGCTCTGGCAGATGAGCCTCAATGTGGACGCGATCTTCCGGCCCCGGCCGATCAACGCCGCCTTGGAGCCGCTCCAGGGCGTCGCACCCGGCAGTGCCCGCGCCTGTGTCAGCAGCCTGCTCGACCAGAAGCAAATCACGATCGTCAGCGGCGGGATCATGAAAACCGCCTTCGTCCGTGCCGACCGGCTCTGCTCCGCAGCCGCCACCCAGCGCCCGCGAGCTGCTCGCCGGCAAGTCCGAGCTCGCTCTTCATGGCGCCGGAAGACGTGGCGGACATTTCGAGCTCGTTGCGGCCTGACGCCGATGTCGGCCACGGTCGAGGTCGAGGTCATGGTCTCACCCAAGTATCTTGGCCAACTGACACCGGCGAGCATGATCCCAGATCAATAGGTCGCCCAACACTCCACCAAACGGGAGATACGCCAATGCATCCTGGCTCGATCCTGAAGTCGCTTGTCCTAGCCATCGGCATGACCACGTGGCCCTACCGGCGCTCGCCGATTGCGTCTCGGACGGCAAGACCTATCCCGAAGGCACGAGAGCCGGTGCCTATGTCTGCGAGAACGGCCAGTGGGTGCTGCGCGAATAAGCGATCGGTTGCCTGTGCCGCTTCTCGGACATTGGACGCTGGGACAGCTTGCCGAGAGAGGGCGCCGATGACGCATCAGGGGGAGAACGATGAAGTTTGCCAAGTCCGGCCTGCCGATGACCGCGAAAGGCATTGGCCAAGTCTGCGAGATGCTGGAGATCGGCGAAGCCGAGATCTGGGCGGTGCTCACCGTCGAGACGCGCGGCTTCGGCTTTCTCGCCGACCGTCGCCCGCGGATCCTCTACGAGCGGCACATCTTCAGCCGGCGCACCAACCGCGCGCACGACGGCAAGCACGCCGACATCTCGTCGCCCAAGGCTGGCGGCTATATCGGCGACGGCAGCGAGTATGACCGCCTCGAGAAAGCGGCCAAGGTCAACGAGGAGGAGGCGCTGAAGAGTGCGTCCTGGGGGCTGCCGCAGGTGATGGGCTTCAACCACCGGGTGGTGGGGTTCGAAACGGTCCACGCGATGGTCGATGCCATGGTCGAGAGCGAGGACCGGCATCTCGAGGCGCTCGGCCAGTTCATCATGGCCAACCCCAAGTGCCGGATCGGCATCCGCCGGCACGATTGGGGCACCTTTGCCGCCTGCTACAACGGCCCGGATTTCCGCCGCAACGACTACGACAACCGGCTGGCCGCGGCTTACGAGAAGAACAAGCGCAGCCTGCCGGATATCGGGCTCAGGGCGGCGCAGGTGGCACTGACCTATCTGGGATTCAAGCCCGGGACGATCGACGGCCTGCGCGGCCGCTTCACCCGGGGCGCGCTCACCGAGTTCCAGACCAAGAGCGAGCTCATGCCGACGGGGGAGCTCGACGAGGACACCGAGCGCGCGCTGATGGCGGCAGCGTTCCCGGACGACGCGGCCAAGCTGGTCGCTTGAGCGCGTTTCACCTGCCGATGTGCTGGCCCGCGCCTCGTTTCGCCATCAGCCTCCTGCTTGGCACTGTCGTTGTGCTCAGCGGCGGCGAGCCGGCCAGCGCTGGCGGCGGCGATGCCGACTGGCACATGCCGGCGGTGCTGACGGCTTTCGGTTCCGTCGCGATCACCGTCAGGAGCGACCCGGCGGCCAGCCCGCCGGCGGCCGTGATGCTGCTAGAGGACGCAGCCGGCAACCCGGTCTACCGCTTCCCGCCCCTGCCGGGCACCGGCCGCTATGCCTATTTCCAGACCTCGCGACATGGCGATCGTCGACATCGACGAGGACGGCCAGGACGACCTCGCGGTCATCATCGAGGTCATGACCGGCATCGGCCCGAGCGGCGCCGAGCCGTTCCCGCTCGCCGGCGTCTACCTGCGTCGCGCCGACGGTTTCGAGCGGGCTACGGTGCTCGAGGAGCGGCTCGACGACCATGCGGCCGACGACAGCCGCAGCGATCTCCAGAGCCTGCTCGACGATCTCAGGGCGGCGCCCGATCTGCCGGACTAGCCACCGCTGGCGTTGTTCCGTTAACCGGCTGGAAACATCTCCTCGCGCATGATGCGGGCTGCCCCGGGGCGAACGAGCGGGCCGCCGGATCTGCGAGGAGAGTCGTCTTGTTGATCGATGCCAATGAACTCGACGGGCAAGCACCGCTCGCGGCCGATGTCTGCGTCGTCGGCGCCGGTCCCGCCGGCCTTGCGATCGCCTCGGCGCTGGCCCGGGCCGACATTCCGACGATCGTCCTCGAGCAGGCCGGCCAGGGTGCCATCGGCGGCAATTCGCTGCGCTGGCTGATCGAGCTCGGCAAGCGCAGCAAGAACGGTGTGCGCCTGGCACCACTGCCGCCCGAGACCTTCGATCCGAGGCCCGGCCTCGACTTGCCGGGCTGGCCGATCGCGGCGGCCGATCTGGCGCCCTACTACCGGCGGGCCCAGCAGGTGTTCGGGCTCTCACCCTTCGGCTTCGCCGCTGGCGACTGGGAGGAGCCGGGCGCGCAGCGGCTGCCGCTCCCGGAGGACCGGCTGGCGACGTCGATGTATCAGTTCGCCGAGGGCCGGGCGGTGCACGAGGACCTGCTCCGCGGCCTCGTCGACGCCGAGCAGGTCCGCATCGTCCACGGTGCGGTGGTGCGCGAGGTCACCACGACCGACGGTGGCACGCGGGCCCAGGGTGTCGCGGCCGTGACGGCCGGTGGCCGCTCGCTCGACATCCGCACGCCGACCGTCGTGCTGGCGGCAGGCGGGCTCGACAATGCCCACCTTCTCTTGCTCTCGCAGACGGGCCGGCAGACGGCGATCGGTGACGAGCACGGCGTTCTCGGCCGCTACTTCATGGAGCATCCGCTGCTCGACGGCGGCGACTTCGTGCCGCGCTCGGCACGGCTGATCGACGCCATGGCACTCTACGATCTGCGGCCGGTGCACGACCTCTCGGTCATGGGTCATCTGCGGCTCGCGCCTGAGACCGTTCTCGAGCGCGGCATGCTGCAGCTTTCGGCCATGTTCTTCCCGCGCGAGGTCGATCATCGTGAGCGCTATCGGTTGACGCCGAGGCAAGAGCGGGCGCTGCGCGCGACCTTCGAGTTCCGCAGCTACCTGCGCACCGGCGGGCTCGCCAATCTCGCCCGGTTGCCGCGCATGATCGCCGGGCTCGATGCGCTGCTCGGGGCCGCCTGGCGCGATAGGTGCGGCCGCTACCCGCGGCTCGGGCGAGGCGGCTGGTCGACGCGGCCGCGGCCCAGCGCGACGTTCGGTGCGTTTCAGGTCGTCCACCAGGTCGAGCAGCCGCCGCGGTGGGACAATCGCGTCTGTCTCGGCCGGGAGATGGACGCCTGGGGGCGTCCGGTGCTCGAGCGCGAGTGGACCTGGCACGAGGAGGACATCGCGCGCACGCTCGCGGCGCAGGACCTGATCGCCGCGGAGCTCGCCGCTGCCGGGCTCGGCGACTATCACATCGCCCGACACGAGGATGGGCCGCTGGTCCTCACACTCTGCTGCGCCCATCCGATGGGCACCACAAGGATGCACGCCGATCCCAAGCAGGGCGTGGTCGACGCCATGTGCCGGGTGCATGAGGTGGACAATCTCTTCGTCGCCGGCAGCAGCACTTTCACGACCGGCAGCTACGTCAACCCGACCCTGACTGCCGTGGCCCTGGCACTGCGCATCGCCGACACGATCAAGGCTCGCCACGCCTCACCGATGGGCGAGGTCCGCACGCGGCCCGACCGGCGCGAGGCAGCGCGGCCGCGCGACCTGGCCCTGACGTGAAGCGTCTGGCATCCGCGCTTTTCGAATCGCACTGGACCGTGTGTGGCACGTTTCCACAAGGGGCTCGGTACGGCGAGCGCACAGCCTCATCCGCAGCGTAGCGACGGCGCGTCTTCGAGAGCGATCTCAGGCGCACGACCATCATGGTCGGCGGCGATTTCTGGGGCTTCATGCTCGGCCGGCCGATCGCGCTCAGCGTCCTGGCCCTGGCGTTTGCCGCCCTTCTGCTACCCCTTGCCCAGACGATGTGGCGGCGGGCGCGCGCGGACCGCGCCGCAGCCTGACCCAGAGATCAGCGCGCCACGCCGGGCCAGCCGGGCGGGTCGGCGCAGAGGTCGCGGAAGGTGGCGAGCAGCTCGTCCCGGCGGCAGGGCCGGGCGGGCGAGGTCGAGCAAGTGCCAGTCGGGATGCGCGGCCTTCAGCTCGGCCAGATGCGGCATGACGGCCCGGAAGCTGCGGTTGGGGTTGCCGGGTGGGCCGCGGGTGCCGGTCGGGTTCGCTCGGCAGGCGCAAGCGGCCGCTTGCTGCAATGAGAGGCTTTCTGCACGTCGCGTCTCGGCCGCGTCGCTCAAGTAATTGGTCCGTAAAGGGCAATGGCCGCCGACTGCGGCAAGTCGTCAAGTCGGGTTCCGTTGCCGGAGTTCGGGTTCGTTCGTCGGATTCCTGGGTTCGATCGTCGATTTCGTGGGTTCGTTCGTCGTTTCCCGGGTTCGTTAGCGGGTTCCAGGGGGCGTTTGTTGCGTTATACGCTACATAACGATCGCTTATGAGTTCGCTATATGCGACATTTCTCGGGTTCCGTTGCACTATACGCAACGGCTCGGCGATTTTGTTGCGCTATACGCAACACCGCTCGGGTTCTGTTGCGCTATATGCAACAGGATTCACGAGTTTGTTGGCAGGCAAACAATCAGACATAAGCGTTTCGTTATGGTGCGACCAAGGGGAGGATGATCCTTCCCTTCACCCCACCGTGACATTGGGCTCGTTGTGATCGGGCGGTTCGCCAGGACCATCGAACGCGAGCGGCCGCTAGTGGCAACATAGAGCAAAGCTTCAAAAAGACGTGCCCTGCAAGGTCGGAGAAGGTTTACGAGAGGCGTTTTCTGCGAAACCCGTTCCGCGAAGCGCAAACGGCCAGATTCGACTTGTAGGTGGCCCCAATGTTGGGGCTGGATCAGACTACACGCTGTACCTATGCCGAAGGAACTACGCAGTAGCGCAGAATTGGGAAGGCGACTTGCGGTGTGGATAGAGTCAAATCTTCGGTCGAGGGTCGGATCTCCATGCGACTTCGCCAGGAGCTTTGCCCCGGCCTAAATGTTCTCATCGGCGGCCGCGGGACCGGCAAAAGTTCTGTCATCGAGTTGATCCGTTTCGCGTGGGAGCTGCTTCTTCCTCCGATACGATCGCCAAAAGCGCTCTGGAGCACGCACTGGGCGTGCTCGGCGACGGAAAGGTCTCTTTGACCCTTAGCGACGGTAAAGACCGTGTCGAAGTTTCTAGGATCGCGACCGACGAGACCGACAGCCGCCCACTTGAAGTCACGCCTCCGCTCGTCTTCTCCCAGAAGGAAGTTGAACAGATTGGTGCGCGTTCGGAATCACGGAACGCTTGATCGACGGTTTCCGTGGCCGGGCGAGGCGCAGCGACAGCCAAGCGTAGGCCCCTACATGCAGCCGCATCAAGTCGCTGACAAGCGAAATCCGCAGCCTACGAGCTTGAGATTGACGACATATCCGAAAAGTTGCTTGCGCTGCCAAAGCGTCAGGCAATGCTCGCTGAGCTCCAGGAGCAAGGGGCTGCGCAGCGCACACGCAGCTCCGAACTCGATGTCCATCGCCAGCAACTGGATCAGCTAATGCCTCTCGCCGCAGCGGCGAATGTGCGTGCCGTGTCCATCGAGCGTTCAGGGCGAAAGCTCTCCGACTGGACGGACGAGCTGGAGCTTGTCTCCGCCCGCCTTCCCTCGATCGAGCCCTGGCCGGAGCAAGCAGCAAGCGCAGATCAGCTCGCGCCCTACCGGGCTATGAAGCGTCCCGGGTTTTCCGGAGGCTCTGATTTGTGAGAAGGAGCATCCGGTATGAGCAAGACAAGGAACAGGTTTTCGCCTGAGGTTCGCACCCGAGCGGTACGGATGGTGGGCGAGCATCGCGCCGATTACGGCTCGGAGTGGGAGGCGATGACGTCGATTGCCTCGAAGATCGGCTGCACGACGGAGACGCTGCGCCGCTGGTGCCGCGAGGAGGCGAGCCGACGAGCTGGGCCAGCGGCGCAGGCGGCCGTGGATCGGGAGCGGCTCAAGCTGCTGGAGCGCGAGGTGAAGGAGCTTCGTCGGGCCAACGAGATCCTGCGCAAGGCGTCGGCGTATTTTGCGATGGCGGAGCTCGACCGCCGCGAGAGATGACGATGGCGTTCATCGACGCCCATCGCGAGGACCTGGGGATCGAGCCGATCTGCCGCGAGCTGGCGATCGCCCCTTCCTCCTACCACGAGCACGCCGCCCGCCTTGCCGACCCCGGCAGGCGCCCGGCCCGTGCTCGGCGCGATGACGAGATCAGGGAGGAGATCAAGCGTGTCCACGATGCCAGCTTCGGCCTCTACGGTTCGCGCAAGGTCTGGCACCAGATGCGGCGCGAAGGGGTCGAGGTAGCCAAGTGCACCGTGGAAAGGCTCATGCGGGCCATGGGGCTGGCGGGCGTGCGCCGCGGCAAGAAGACGGTAACGACCGTCAGCAACTCGAAGATGCCGTGCCCGTTGGACAAGGTCAGCCGGGAGTTCCGGGTCAGCCGGCCCAACGCCCTGTGGGTGGTTGATTTCACCTACGTGCACACCTGGGCAGGCTTCGTCTACGTCGCCTTCGTGATCGACGCCTTCGCCCGGCGCATCGTGGGCTGGAAGGTCAGCACCTCGCCCACGGCGGACTTCGTCCTCGATGCCCTGGAGCAGGCGATTCATGCGCGCAGGCCCGGTCCTGAGGACAGCCTCGTCCACCACAGCGACAGGGGCGTTCAATACCTTGCCATGAACTACACCCAGCGCCTGGCCGAGGCCAATCTGGTGCCATCGGTCGGCAGCGTCGGCGACAGCTATGACAATGCCCTCGCCGAGACCATCAACGGCCTCTACAAGGCCGAGGTCATCTGGCGCCAGCGTTCGTGGCCGAGCGTCTCGGCGGTGGAAATGGCGACGCTGCGCTGGGTCGACTGGTTCAACAACCATCGCCTCTTCGGTCCCATCGGGCATATCCCGCCCGCCGAGGCCGAAGCCAACTACTATGCAGCCATCGAGAACCTCGATTTGGCCGCATGACCCAAACTGAACTGCCTCCGGAAAACCCGGGACGCTTCACCAACGTGCTTTTCGACGATCGAGGGCGGCCGATGAGGTTATCGACTATTCCAATACAAGACGCTCGTTCGCTTCGATCGACCCTTTGACGTTGGAACTAAGCACAATCTTTCACACGGACGCTCCGGATCGTGGGGGATGGCCGTCGGAACAACAGGCTATCCTGTGGCCTGATATCGAACTCATTCTGCGTCGGCGCGCCTTACGAGGACTACCTGCGCGCGTGTCGTAGGTGGGCGTCGGACTTGGCCGGTTCCGAGCAGGAAATCTGGGCCGTGGCCTACGGCTATGCCCTGAGGCAGTTGAAGTATAACGATACAGATAAGACAATCGCTAGAGCGATTGTGAGTTCGTGCATCGAGCGGCTGCTGGGCTGGGCGGGAAGCGACGTAGAAAACGGGAGATGAGGGAAGGTAGTTGTTTCTTGGCAGGGGCAGGGTGCGCTCTGTGCCGGCAGAGCTGATGGAGAAGGAGATGGCGCTGATGTGGCGGACCGCGCCGCAGCGCATGCTCATCCCGCCGCCCGGCGGCCTGGAAGTCAAGGCGCCGACAGCCAACGCCGCCGAATACCCAAAGTCGCGGTGGGGCACGGGGAGGCCGGCGAGCCTCCCCGACTCTTTTCATATCCCTACCCGTCCAGCCGGTAGACCTTGCGGGCGTTGGTTCGCCAGAATTTTTGTTGCTCGTCCTCTGTGGTGCCCTCGAGGGTTTCGTCGAGGATTTGGACCCAGGTCGGGGTAGGGGTGGGTGAGCTCGGAGACGGTCCAGTCGCTGCCGTAGAAGGTTCGGTCGGTGCCGAAGCAGTCGAGGACGTGGTGGAGGTAGGGTTTGACCTGCTCCTTGGTCCAATGCGTGTGGTCGGCTTCGGTGATGACGCCCGAGACCTTGCAGTGGGTGTTGGGGAGCGAGGCCAGCTCCTTGATCTGGGTTCTCCAGGGCTCCCACATGGCGTGCTTGATGCCGGGTTTGCCGATGTGGTCGAGGATGAAGGTGACGTCGGGGCAGCGCCGCGCGAGCTCTAGGGCGAAGGCCATGTACCAGTGCTTGACGCAGATGTCGAAGGTGAGGTTGTGCTTGGGCAGGAGCCTGAGCGCGTCGAGGAAGCCGGGCTCGAGGCAGAAGCGGGGGTCCATCTCGGTCTCGATGAGGCGGCGGATGCCCTTGAGGCAGCGGTTCTGCTTCAGGGTTTCGAGGTCGGCGGCGACGGCTTCGGGGCCTTTTTCGAGGGGGGCGTGGGCGATGATGCCCTGGATGCGGGGGTCGGTGTCGGCGAGGGATTGGACCCATTCGGCCTCGGCCAGGTGCTGGCCCGGGGCCACGGCGACCTCGGCGAAGACGATGGCCTCGATCTCGACCGGGCCGCGGGCGGCGTCGAGGTCGGCGAGGCCATAGCTCTTGTTGATCTTGGGCACGTTGGCGAGCCAGGGGTAGCTGAGCCTGGCCGGGTCGTAGAGGTGGACATGGCTGTCGGTGATGGCGAAATCGGGCATGGCGGCGCTCCTCCCTGCTGCGCTTTGCGGGCAGCTTATCGGAGGGAGGCGGTGGCGTCGATCTGGCTGCGATGAGCCGGGTGACCGCCCGAGCCTTCGCTGAGCAGGAGTACCGGCGGGGGGGAATGGTGGGCGCGACTGGGATTGAACCAGTGACCCCTACGATGTCAACGTAGTGCTCTCCCGCTGAGCTACGCGCCCATTCGTGGGCTCATTTACGAAGATCGCCGCGGGTTGGCAAGAGGCTCGCAGCAAGGCTTGCACCAAGGCTTGCGGCTGGGCTCGGGGCAGGGCCCGGGGTTGGTGGCGTCTCCTGGTGTGCGGGGTGCTCGGACGGTGGCAAAGCGCGCGTTGCCTTGGACAGCTTTATGTGATGCGATAAGTGTCGTTCAAGGTGAACCGTGCGGCGGGTGTCGTTCCTCATGCTCTTCGAACTTCGAGCCTCGGTCCGCGCGCGGCCCGTCCTCTTGTCGTCACCGCATAGCGGCCGGGTCTACCCGGAGCGTCTGCTGCGGGCGGCGCGGCTCGGGCGCGAGGCGCTCAGGCCGCTCGACGACGGGCCGGTCGACGTGCTCCTGGAGCCGGCGCTGGCGCATGCCGCGGGGCTGCTGGCGCCCTTGCTGCCGCGCGCCTGGATCGACCTCAACCGGGCGCCCGACGAGATCGATCCGGACGAGGTGCAGGGCGTGTTTGCGGCGGCGCTCTGCCGCTCGGCCAAGGTGCGGGCGGGGCTCGGCCTGGTGCCGACGCGGGTCGGGGGGGCCGCCATCTACCGCGAGCGGCTGGCCGCCGACGATCTCAAGGAGCGGCTGGCCACCGCCTATTGGCCGTTCCATCGGGCCCTCGACCACGAGCTCGCGGCGTTGCGCGCGCTGCATGGGGTCGCGGTCCTGCTCGACTGTCATTCGATGCCGCGTGCCTCGGTGGCGCAGCAAGGCGGACCCGTCGACATCGTCGTCGGCGACCGGCATGGCCGGACGGCGGCGCCGTCGATCACCAGCAGCGTCGTCCGGGCGCTGCGCGAGCGCGGCTTTGCCGTTGCGGTCAACCGGCCGTTCGCCGGCGGGTTCATCACCGAGACGTTCGGCCGACCGGCAGAGGGGTTGCATGCGCTGCAGCTCGAGGTGCGCCGCGACCTGTTTCTCGACGAGGCCGACTACCGCCTGCACCAGGGCGTGGGCCCGCTCGGGACGGCGCTTGCCGAGGTGGTGGCCGTCATCGATGTTGCGGCGCGCCGTGCCGGCGGACGGGCGGTGGCAGCCTGACCAGCGGCAGCCCCGTGCTCGACATCGCAATCATTGGTGGCGGCCCGGCGGGCCTGATGGCGGCCGAGGCCGCGTCGGGCCACGGTCGGTCGGTGACCGTCTTCGAGGGCATGCCGAGCCTCGGGCGCAAGCTGCTGATGGCGGGCCGCGGCGGGCTCAACCTGACGCATGGCGAGGTCCTCGAGGCCCTGCTCGGCCGCTACGGCGACGCCGAGGAGCGGCTGACACCGCTGATCCGGCGGTTCGACAACACGGCCCTTCGTGCCTGGTGCGAGGCGTTGGGCCAGCCCACCTTCGAAGGTTCTTCGGGCGGATCTTCCCCACGGCGCTCAAGGCCTCGCCGCTGCTCCGCGCCTGGCTCGGCCGGCTGTCGGGCCTGGGTGTCGGGTTCAGGACGCGCCATCGCTGGCAGGGCTTCACGGGCGAAGGCGGACTGCGCTTCTCGACCCCTGACGGCGAGACGGTGGTCGCGGCGCGCGCCGTGGTCCTGGCGCTGGGCGGGGCGAGCTGGCCCCGGCTCGGCGCCGATGGCGGGTGGGTGGCAGCCTTGCGCGCGGCCGGTGTGGTGGTGCGTGAGCTCGAGCCCGCCAATGCCGGGGTCGTGGTCGACTGGACGCCGGGCTTTGCGGAGCGGTTCGCCGGGGCGGCCTTGAAGACGGTCGAGGCGAGCTTCCACGGTGTGCGCCAGCGGGGCGACCTCGTCGTTACCGCCTACGGGCTCGAAGGCGGACCGGTCTATGCGCTAGGGACCAGCCTGCGGCCGGCGCTCGCCCGGGGCGGTGCGGCGCGCGATCGAGCTCGACCTCAAGCCCGATGCGACGCTGGAAGGGCTGGCGAAGCGCCTCGCCAAGGCGATGGCGAAGGGCCGCTCGCGGAGCAATGCGTTGCGGCAGGCGGGCCTCGCTCCGGTGGCATCGGCGCTCTTGCGCGAGGCCGCCGACCCGCTGCCGGCAGCGGCCGCGGATCTGGCGGCGCTGGTCAAGGCCGTGCCGCTCGAGGTGTCGGCCATGGCCGGGCTCGAGCGCGCCATCTCGACGGCCGGCGGCATCGCGCTGGACGAGGTCGACGACGCGCTGATGCTGAAGCGGCTGCCGGGCGTCTTCGTCGCCGGCGAGATGCTCGACTGGGAGGCGCCCACGGGCGGCTATCTGCTCCAGGCCTGCTTCGCCACCGGCGTGCAGGCCGGCGAGGGGGCGGTGGCGTGGCTGGAGGGTGAGCGACAGGCTGAGCCCGCCGCTGACGGCGAGGCCAGCTTCACAGATCAAGACAGTTGCTGACCCCTTTTGCTCTTCTGGAAGATGGCGAGGAGGATGATCCTCCTCGCGCTCCACCGTCACTTTGGGGTGGTGGCGGCGTGGGTGCTTTGGCAGAACGATCGGGCCTCAGGGGCCGCCTGGTGGCGACGGAGGGTGAATGGTCAAGAAGGGAGGCGTTCCCTTCGCCCCAGGCGCTGACGAACGCCGTGGTCAAGGGCTCCGTCGATCACCAACTTGCGGGGCGCAACGGTGACGAGAAACGGTAGGGTAGCGTGATGCTGTCTGGACAGTGCGATCACTTTGCGGCAGATGCGAGATCGAAGTAAGGATCGCGCCTCTGCCTGGTACGATTTCAGTATAAAACGCGCTACAGGCGATTTATAATTCCGATTTTCTTATATCTGCCCTTTAATGCACTGAATCCCTTGCCATAATGATAATTATAACGGCTAACGAGAAGTTGATCATGTGGTGCAGAGAAAGATTTCATCATGCCAGATCTTGAAGAAAATCTCATTAAAGACCTCGGTATTTTCGGGCTAAAAACGCTAATAACACTTAATTCGGGAGCAGTGATTGTCATTCTTACGTTCGTTTCAAGTATATATGGCAAAGAAAATACAGAAATATCAATTGATATTGCTCTTATAAAGAGCTCTATGGTAGCTTTTTTATATGGAATAGGCTTCTCTTTTTATCTCTCCTTGTAACTTACCTGTTAGCGCAAAATAAAATTAACAAGTTGCCAAAAAAGATTCCTGACATAGTGCAATTATCCGCAATGATTTTGCCGGCCTTTACTTCTTTCGTGTTGTTTGTAATGGGATTTCATTTCGCAATTGCCTCATTAACATGAAGTTAATTGCAACTTACGGCATTCTTTATAAGTAGTAATATTGAACAGATACTCAAATGAAAGGCGATATAAAAATTATCATTTATTAAGATATTTCTGGATGCTAATATCATTTGCTTTCAGCGAAAAAGGTGTATTGGTCTCATCAAAAATGGAATCGCCCAAAAAATTAACTTGTACTAACAAGCCCCACATTGAATCCTCTGAAAAGACTGACCATATTTTTCAAAATTTTCTTTACCAATTGATAGGTAAAATATTACATGTACTGGAATAGATTCAAAACTACCTCTCCGCAACCCTCAGGCTGGCTTGACCGAAACGCGGCTCGGGGCTAGGGTGAACATATCAAGAACAGACGGTAGAGGGTTCCATGTCGGACGCGCTGTTGCGGGACCTGCCACGTGATCTGCCGAGCTTCCTGAAGCGCTTCGGCACGGATGCCAAGTGCCGGGCGTACCTGGTCCGGGCGCGGTGGCCCGAAGGGTTTCGCTGCGCCGGATGCGGCCATCGCGAGGCCTGGAGCCACAAGCGGCGGCTGATCGAGGAGTGTCGTTCTTGCGGCAAGCAGCACTCGATCCTGGCCGGGACCATGTTCGAGCAGACCAAGACCGGGCTTTCGAAATGGTTTCTCGCCATCTACCTGGTGACGTCCAGCAAGGGCGGCATCTCGGCGATGGAGCTGCAGCGGCAGCTGGGCTTCGGCAGCTACGGCACGGCTTGGACTTGGCTGCACAAGATCCGCCGGGCCATGATCCGGCCGGATCGCGAGCCCCTACAGGACCGGGTCGAGGTCGACGAGACACTGGTGGGCGGCGCCAGGCCCGGTAAGGCTGGGCGTGGTGCGGCCGGCAAGACCGTCGTCGTGGGCGCGGTCGAGGCCAAGCCCGGCAAGGGCCGGAAGCGCCCGCTGGGTCGGCTGCGGCTGCAGGCGATCCCGGATGCCTCGGCGAGCAGCCTCGAAGGCTTCATCAGCGTCGACACGGCAAGGCCACTCACCATCGCCACCGACGGCTGGGCCGGCTATCGCGGCCTCGACGGCAAAGGCTACAGCCACGAGCCGATCAACCTCTCGGCCAGCTGGGGCGACGCCAGCCTGCGCCTGCCAGCCATCCACCTCGTCTTCAGCCTCGCCAAGCGCTGGCTGCTCGGCACCCACCACGGCGCCGTCCGGCCCAAGCACCTGCAACGCTACCTCGACGAGTTCGTCTTCCGCTTCAACCGCAGAACGGCCAAGGCCACCAGCCACGGCTTCGCCCGGCTGATCCAGCACGCCGTCAAGACCCCGCCCACCACCTACCGCGGCATCGTTCACGGGGTCGCCGCCTGAGGGTTGCGGAGAGGTAGTAAATTCAAAAACTGGTTCAACATAAACGCTGCCAATACCTGATGTTTCACAGAAATCAGTGTCAATAACTGCCGATGTATGTTGAAAATCTGTTCGTCCAGAAAGACTATGTGGAACCCATTGGTGTCTGAAAAATTCCACGTCAACAAGATCAGTCTTAGCTGTTTCGACAAAAATACGGAGTCGCTTTGCTAAAAGAAATTGCTTAATTAGTTTGTCGTAACCTTCATAACCACCCAAAGAAATCTCACCCTGATTAGGAGTTGAGGAAGGTGAGGGTCTATTAGATCGAAATAGGTCTCTGATAGCCATTTCTATCACTATCCTTGTACCGCAAGGTGAATTGACTAAGAGCACAAGACGAAGGGCGGCGATAAGCTCTTAATGACCGCAGAGCGGTCAGCAAGATCGTAAGAGGCCAGAGCCTGAATTCGATAAGGGAGCTTATCACATCGCCGCCGGGAAGTGAGCAGGTGTCGGCCAGCCTTGCTTCGAACGGGCGCAGGCTGAGGGCCTTGTCGCCTCGAACTCGTGTGTCAGCGGCGCCTTGGTCGTCTGGTCGAGATGGTCGGTGTGATTCGTGCTCTCCAGAAACCGGCGTGCCGCCTCGTCGGTTTCCAGCTGGGGCCGTCTCTTGCTCATAGGTTCACTCAACCGTCTCCCTTCCCGTCGCCACCACGCGGACCATGAAGGTGTATCGTCCCGCCAAACCGTCCGCATGACCACCAACCCAAAATCCCGGTGGAGCGCGAGGAGGCTAGCCTCCTCGCATTCTTCTTGAAAAGAAAGCTATTCCTCTTCGCCTACGGCGTAGCTGGAGCGCGTGGCTCGGCGCCTGCTAGACAGGATCGCAACGACGAGGGAGAGGCTGGATGGCGGGCACCGCGCAGGGGTTGATCGGGATCGATGTCGGGACGTCGGCGACCAAGGTGCTGGTCATCGATGGCAGCGGGGCCATACGGGCAAAGCACACGGCCGGCTATCCGCTCAGCACGCCGCGGCCCGGCTGGGCCGAGCAGGATCCGGCCGATTGGTGGCGGGCGGTCGAGGCGGGTTTGGCCGCCGTTCGTCCGGTCATTGCCGGCCAGATCGAGATCGTCGGGATCGGGCTTTCCGGGCAAATGCATGGGCTGGTGCCGCTCGACGCGGCCGACCAGGTCATTCGCCCGGCGATTCTTTGGAACGATCAGCGCAATCCGCGGCAATGTGCCTGGATCACCGAGCGGGCGGGCGGGCTCGACGGGCTGTTGGGGCTGACCAACAACCCGATGCTGATCGGCTATACCGGCGGCAAGGTCGTCTGGCTGCGCGACGAGGAGCCGGCGAGCTACGACCGGCTCGCCCGTTTCCTCAATCCCAAGGACTACATTCGTCTGCTGCTCACCGGCGAGCACGCCACCGATGTCTCCGAGGCGTCGGGCACGGGGCTCTTCGACGTCGTGCGGCGGCAGTGGTGCACGGCGTTGCTGGAGCGGATCGAGCTGCCGGAGTCGATGCTGCCGCGGGCCTACAAGTCGCACGAGGTGACCGGCCGGCTGCGTGACGAGCTGGCGGATGCGTTCGGCTTGCCGCGCGGCCTGCCGGTGGTCGGTGGCGGTGGTGATGCGGTGATCCAGACGACCGGCAGCGGTCTGGTCGATCCGGGCATCGCGCAGACGATCATCGGCACCGCCGGGATCGCGGCTTGTGCGCTCGATGCCTGCGCGCCCAATCCGGGCGGCCGGCTGCAGATCTTCTGCAACAACGCGCCCGGCCGCTGGCATTGCATGGGCGTCTCGATGAATGCCGGCGGCGCCTTCGCCTGGCTCAGGCAGACGTTGACCGCCTTCAGCGACGGCGAGGTCGGCTTCGAGGCGATGACCGCCATGGCCGAGGAGGTGCCGCCCGGTGCCGAGGGGCTGCTCTTCCTGCCCTATCTGATCGGCGAGCGCTGCCCGCATCCGGACCCCGACGCCAGGGGGGCCTTCGTCGGGCTCACGCTTCGGCATGGCGCCGCGCATTTGATCCGGGCGGCCATGGAGGGCGTGGTCTTCTCGATGCGCGAGATGCTGGAGCTGATGGCGCCGCTCGGGCTCGATGCGCGGACGATCCGCGCCTCGGGCGGCGGGGCGGCGAGCCCGCTCTGGCGGCAGATCCAGGCGGATGCCCTGGGTGCGGACGTGGAGATCGTGAGCGGTGCGGCCGAGGGCGGGGCCTATGGCGCGGCGCTGGTCGCCGGGGTCGGCACGGGCATCTGGCCGGACCTGCAGACGGCGGTGCAGGGCATCGAGGTGGAGAGCCGGACGGCGCCCGATCCCGCGACCAAGCCCGCCTATGACGCGGCTTTTGCGATCTATCGCCAGCTGTACCCGAGCCTGAAGCCACGCTTCGACGAGATGGCGGCGCAGGCCGCGTTGTCGGGCGGCTAGGCTCTTTGGGACCTGCCTACCAGCCGCGGGCGCTGATGAACTGCAGCCGCCGTTCGAGCTCGGCGAGGTTGGTGGCGCCGTCGCCCTGGCCGGCGATGGTGTTGTGGGCTGCCGTCCAGATCTCCTGGCTCACCTGGCTGTAGTGGATGCCGGTGGGTGCCGAGGGGCGCGGGACGGCGTTCTCGACCACCTGGCGCCAGGCCGGGATCAGCGGCTGGGCCGCAGCGATCTCGGGGTCGTCATAGAGGGCCTGGATGGTCGGCAGGAACGAGTTCTTGATCGCACGATCCTTCTGGATCGCTTCCGAGGTCAAGAACAGGACGAGCTCGGTGGCGGCGTCGGGCTCGGTGGAATAGGCGGAGACGGCGGCGTTCCAGCCGCCGAGCGTGCCTGCCGAAGCGAGCCCGTCGGCGCCCGCGGGCAGCGGCACGACGTCGAACATGCCTGCCACCGCCGAGCCTTCGCCGTTGCCGAGCGCGTAGGCATAGGGCCAGTTGCGCATGAAGACGGCATTGCCGGCCTGCCAGAAGACGCGGCTTTCCTCCTCGCGATAGGCGATCACCCCGGGCGGTGCGATGGTGCCGACCCAGGTCGCCACGAGGTCGAGGGCCGCGGCGGCATCGGCGTTGTCCGCGGTGATCTGGCCTTCGGCGTCGATGAAGGTGCCGCCGCCATTGGAGGCGACCCATTCGAGCGCGTTGCAGGTCAGGCCCTCGTAGAGCCCGCCCTGGAAGACGAAGCCCCAAAGGTCGCTGTTCCCGGCGGCACGCTCGGCTTCCATGATCTCGCGCGCCGTCTGCCCGAGCTCGGCCCAGGTCGCGGGCGGCGTCTTGCCGTGAGCGTCGAGCAGATCGGTGCGGTAGTAGAGCGCCGGCGCATCGGTGTAGTAGGGAATGGCGACGAGCTTGCCGTCCACGGTCTGCGACGCGACGATCCTCTCGAAATGCCCGTCGATGACGTCGGCCGCGGCGGCGGACAGGTCCTGCAGGTGGGCGGCGAGCAGGCCCGACCAGATGACGTCGGTGAGGAGGACGTCGACCTCGGGGCTCTCGTCGGCGAGCCAGATGCGGTATTGCGCCAGCTGGTCGGTGGTCGAGGACGGCATCGGCACGATCTCGACACTGTGCCCGCTCGCCGCCTCGAACTGGTCGAGGTGGCCGCGCAACAGCGTCAGCGCGTCGCCCGTGTCGCCCGCCGCGATCCTGAGATCGGCGGCTGCGGCTGACCCGGCGAAAAGGGCTACCGTCGCGAGCGCCAAGAAGCCGAATTGGCTGGTCTGCGCCATGCTCTTCCTCCCCTGATCCGTGACTATTTCAGGCGAGTATGCCACGAAACCGCGTGGCAAGGCACCATGCAATCCCGTCGCGGTGATCGCCGTCGACGTGCTGCCGGTGTGGACATGGACGTGACTGCCGGGAGGAGACGGTCGTATGGGGTTGGAGATGTGGCTCGCCTTTGCCGCGGCGTCGGCGGTGCTGTTGGCCATTCCTGGGCCCACGGTGCTGCTGGTCGTGGCTTATGCCCTTGGCCAGGGCAAGCGGGCGGCGGCGGCGACCACGGCCGGGGTGGCGCTCGGTGATTTCACGGCGATGACGGCGTCGCTGCTCGGCCTCGGCGTGCTGCTCGCGACGTCAGCCAGCGCTGTTCACCGCGCTCAAGTGGGTGGGCGCGGCGTACCTGATCTATCTCGGGATCAAGCTCTGGCGGGCGCCGGTGGCGACGGCCGAGATGGCCGAGACGGCGCCGATCAAGGGCGGGCGGATGCTGGCGCATACCTGGCTCGTCACCGCGCTCAACCCCAAGAGCATCGTCTTCTTCGTCGCCTTTCTGCCGCAGTTCATCGACCCGGCGCGGCCATTGCTCGGCCAGTTCATCATCATGGAGGCGACGTTCCTCGTGCTCGCGACCCTGAACGCGGCGGCCTATGCCAGCCTGGCCACGAGCGCCAGGCGGCTGATCCGTCGCCCCGCGGTGCAGCGGGCGGTCAATCGGGTCGGTGGCAGCTTCTTGATTGGCGCTGGGCTGCTCACAGCAACCTGGCGCCGCGCCGCGCCTTGAGCGGCTGAGGAAGGAAGGGAAGAATTCGGGGAGGCAGCGCCTCCCCGAGCCCCACCGTTCCTTTGAGGATAAGGCGTTGGCCGTTTCTTTGCGCTAGCCGCGCTGCTACGATTCAGCCGTAGCGTGAGGAGGTTTCGGTTGGAGACGCTCTGGGCGTTCCTCAGCGATCCGGACAACCAACAAACACTCGCCTGGCTCGGCGGCGGCCTCGTCGTCGTCGCCGGTGGCCTCTGGGCGGTCATCAAGTTCTTCTTCCCGCGCAGCTCGGGCAGCACACCGACGAGCCAAACGATCAGCGCCGATCACGGCGGCATCGCTGCCGGCGGCAACGTCTCCATCGATCGCCGCAAGGGCCTCTCCGGCATTGAAGTCTCCCTGCTCGTCGCCGTCGTCATCGGCGGCTTGCTGCTCGCCGTGGCGTGGCTGGTGCCGCAGAATACCGAGGCGATACGCGCGGATACCCAGGCCATTCGAGAGGATACCGACACCCTTATCACGGGCCAGAACCAGCTGGTGGAGCTCAACCGCCGGCAGATCGAGCTGCTGGAGCAAGAAAAGGGGGTCTCACGTACGGCCCTCATCAACCACCTTGTTCGGCTCGGTGCCGATCCGGCGATCGACCAGTCGGAGATTCCGGCGTTCCTGGGGCGTTTCGCCGACGAGTTCGTCGAGCTGCGCGCGCAATGGGCGCAAGGTTCGGTGTCTGACCCGGACCTCGCCGCCGCCCGCGAGGCGGCGCTGGTGCGCCTCGATGCCGGCGATCTCGACGGTGCGCGCAGCGTCTATCGCGACGCCATCGAACGGCGGCAGGAGTTGCGTCGCGAGCGGAACCGCGAAGACGCTCAGCTGCTCGCCGACGCCGCCGGCGTCGAACGCCTCGACCTCCGCTACCGCGACGCAGCGGCGCTCTACCAGGAAGCCGCCGACCTCCTGCCTGCCGACGACGCGTGGGATCGCTGGGCCAACCTCGTCTGGGCAGGGCTCGCGCTCTCCGACCAGGGCCGCGAGTTCGGCGACAACGCCGCCCTCGCTGAGGCGATCGCCACCTACGAGACCGCCCTCGGCCTCGCCCCGCGCGACACCCGCCCCGACGACTGGGCCATGACCCAGAACAATCTCGGCCTTGCGCTTGGGACCCTCGGCGCGCGGGAGAGCGGCACCGCCCCCCTCGAGCGCGCCGTCCAGGCCTACGAAGCCGCCCTTTTGGATTACACCCGCGAGCGCGTCCCGCTGGACTGGGCCACGACCCAGAACAATCTCGGCACCGCGCTTCAGACCCTCGGCGCGCGGGAGAGCGGCACCGCCACCCTCGAGCGCGCCGTCCAGGCCTACGAGGCGGCGCTCGAGGAATACACCCGCGAGCGCGTCCCGCTGGACTGGGCCATGACCCAGAACAATCTCGGCAAGGCGCTTGGGACCCTCGGCGAGCGGGAGAGCGGCACCGCCACTCTAGAGCGCGCCGTCCAGGCCTATGAGGCGGCGCTTCTGGAACGCACCCGCGAGCGCGTCCCGCTCGACTGGGCCTATTCGCGGCACAACCTCGCGCTTGCGCTCGAAGCTCTGGCCGAGCGCGAGGGTGACGATGAGTGGCTTCGGCAGGCGATCGTGGCAATGGAGGACGCTGCGGCGGTCTATGCCGAGGGTGGCGTCAGCTATTGGCTGCCGGTGGCGGAGGAGAGCGTGGCGCGGATGCGTGGCAACCTCGCCACGATGACGGCAAAGGAGTGACGGCGCGCCAACCGCTATCAGCACAACCGCGAGGGGGCACGGGGGAAATCATTTCCCCCGCCTTACTTCGCCTAGATTGACCCCCTCAGAACACCGCGAGCAGGCCGCCGTCGACATAGAAGATTTGGCCGTTGACGAAGCTGGAGGCTTCCGACGCGAGGAAGATGCAGCAGCCTTGCAGCTCGTCGACCTCGCCCCAGCGGCCGGCGGGGGTTCGTTTTTCGACCCAGGCGTTGAACTCGGGGTCCTCGATCAGCGCCTTGTTCAGGGGCGTCTTGAAGTAGCCGGGGCCGATGCCGTTGATCTGCAGGCCGTGGCGGGCCCAGTCGGCGCACATGCCCTTGGTCATCATGCGGACGCCGCCCTTGGCGGTGGCGTAGGGGGTGATGGTGGGGCGGCGCGACGTCGCTGGTGAGCGAGCAGATGTTGATGATCTTGCCGCGGCGGCGCTTGATCATCCGCTTGGCGACCTCCTTGCCGACGAAGAAGACGGCATCGAGATTGGTCGCCATGACCTCGCGCCAGGTCGCTTCTGAGATCTCGTCCAGGGGTGCGCGGCGCTGGATGCCGGCATTGTTGACGAGGATGTCGATCGGGCCTTCGTCGGTCTCGATCTTCTCGATGGCGGCCTTGACGGCGCTCGTGTCGGTGACGTCGAAGACGTGTGCCGTGGCACCCCTGATCTCGGCCTTGGCCGCCTCGAGCTTGGCGGCATCACGGCCGTTGAGCACGACCGCAGCACCGGCGGCGGCGAGACCCTTGGCGAGGGAGAAGCCGATACCCTGGCCGGAGCCGGTGACGAGGGCGCGGCGCCCGGTGAGATCGAACAGCGTCTGCGACATGGTCTCCTGCCTCTCTGGTTGTTGAGCGCTCGTAGTGCTTATCTGTAGGGCAAGGCAAGCGCCCCTTTGGGCGCGGCGGGGGCCGAGGCCGAAGGAGCGATGGCTGATGGAGAAGAAGCAGCAGATCAATTTCGGCTATGCGCTGATCGCGTTCTTTCTCCTCCTGGCCTTTCAGAGCTGGTGGATCAGCGAACGGCAGGTCGAGACCATCCCCTATAGCCAATTCGAAACGCTGTTGGAGAACGGCGCCATCGAGGAGGTGCGGGTCTCGAACACGTTCGTCCAGGGGAAGCTCGCCAAGCCGGCGGAGAGCGGTGCCGAATTCTTCCGCAGCACGCGGGTCGAGCTCGACATGGCCGACCGGCTGCAGAAGTACAACGTCCGTTTTGCCGGCGAGATCGAGAGCACGTTCTTCCGGGATCTCCTCTCCTGGCTGCTCCCGATCGCGCTCATCATCGGCTTTTGGTTCTTCATGATCCGTCGCATCGCCGACAAGCAGGGCTTCGGCGGACTGATGCAGGTCGGCAAGTCCAAGGCCAAGATCTATGTCGAGACCGACACCAAGGTGACCTTCGCCGATGTCGCCGGGGTCGACGAGGCCAAGGACGAGCTGCTCGAGATCGTCAACTTCCTCAAGGACCCGCAGACCTATGGGCGGCTGGGTGCGCGGATCCCCAAGGGCATCCTGCTGGTCGGGCCGCCCGGCACCGGCAAGACACTGCTCGCCAGGGCCGTCGCCGGCGAGGCGGCCGTGCCGTTCTTCTCCATCTCCGGCTCGGAGTTCGTCGAGATGTTCGTCGGCGTCGGGGCGGCGCGCGTGCGCGACCTCTTCGAGCAGGCGGGCAAGGCCAAGCCCTGCATCATCTTCATCGACGAGCTCGATGCGCTCGGCCGGGCGCGCATGGCTGGCCAGTGGGGCGGCGGAGGGCACGACGAGAAGGAGCAGACGCTGAACCAGCTCCTGGCCGAGCTCGACGGCTTCGATCCGTCCGAGGGCATCGTGCTGCTGGGCGCCACGAACCGGCCGGAAATCCTCGATCCCGCACTGTTGCGCGCTGGCCGGTTCGACCGGCAGGTGCTGGTCGATCGTCCGGACAAGGTCGGCAGCGTTGCAGATCCTCAAGGTCCACATCAAGAAGGTGAAAAAGCTCGGCCGGGACGTCGAGCTCGAGCAGGTGGCGGCCTTGACGCCCGGGTTTCACCGGTGCCGATCTCGCCAATCTCATCAACGAGGCCGCCCTGCTCGCCACCCGCCGGCGCGCCGAGGCCGTCACGATGGACGACTTCAACAATGCCATCGAGCGGATCGTCGCCGGGCTCGAGAAGCGCTCGCGGCTGCTGCATCCCAAGGAGCGCAAGGTGGTGGCCTATCACGAGATGGGCCACGCGCTGGTGGCGGCGAGCCTGCCGACCACGGATGCCGTGCACAAGGTCTCGATCATCCCGCGCGGCATCGGTGCCCTGGGCTACACCATCCAGCGCCCGGAGGAGGAGCGCTTCTTGATGACGACGCAGGAGCTGAAGGAGAAGATGGCGGTCTTGATGGGTGGCCGGGCCGCCGAGCAGCTGGTCTTCGGCGAGATCTCGACCGGGGCTGCGGACGACCTCGACAAGATCAGCGACATCGCGCGGCACATGGTCACCCGCTATGGCATGGATGCGGCGACGCATCAGGTGGTCTATGACCCGCAGCGGCAGTCGTTCCTCGGCGACAACGGCATGCCGGTTGCGCGGCCGCGCAATTACAGCGAAGAAACGGCGCGCGAGATCGATCTGGCGATTCGCCAGCTGGTCGAGGACGCCTTCGCGCGAGGCGACCCGGATCCTCAAGGCGCGGCGGGCCGATCTCGACCAGGGTGCGGAGATCCTGCTCGAGCGCGAGACGATCACCAGCGCCGAGCTGCCCATGCTGCGCCGCCAGCAGCTCGCCGCCTGAAGCAGCAGACAAGACTCAGAGCCGCCGGCACGTTCAAGAGAGGGTTTATCGACCATGCGCAAGCTGCTTATCGGCATCCTCGTCGTCGTGCTCCTGCTGGTCGTGGCCGTGGTGGCACTGCCGTTTCTCCTGCCGCGCGACGTGATCAAGGCGCAGGTCGAGCAACGGGTTTCCGAGCAGCTCGGCCGGGACTTTCGGATCGAGGGGCCATTGGAGCTGCGGCCCTGGCGGCCGTTCGCCTTGAGCCTGGCGGACGTGCGGCTCGCCAACCCGGTCTGGGCCGAGAACCCTGATCTCGTCCGCATCGCCAGCGTCGAGCTGGACGTCGATGCCTTGGCCTATCTGGGCGGCACGTTGGCGATCGAGCGGTTGGCCATCACGCAGCCGGCCCTGGCGCTCGAGGTGCGCGAGGACGGCACGCCGAGCTGGCAGTTTGCGACGCCCGACGGAGTTGGCGACGGATGACGGGCCGGGCGACGGTGCCGGGGACGGGGCTGGCGACGGCATTCCGGAGCTGCGCATCGGCGAGATGCGGATCAGCGAGGGATCGGTGTCGCTCGACGACCGCAGCAGCGGCGAGACGCGCGCGTTCACGGCGATCGAGCTTTGGGCCCGCGGCGAGCCCGACGGTGAAGGCCTCAATGTGGACGCCAGCGTCACCAGCGCCGGCGAGCGTGCCACCCTGACCGGTGCGGTCGGTGACCTCAACGGCCTGCTCGCCGGCGAGCCCAGCTCGCTCAATCTCGAGGTTGCGGCCCCAGGGCTCGGCCTTGCCGCGAATGGCGAGGCCGCCGCCAACGGGTCGGCGGTGCTCGCGGTCTCGGGTGACATGGCACCGCGGCAGCTGCTCGACTGGCTGGGGCAGCGGCCGGACCTGCCGGACGGCACCGCGGAGGCGGTGACCTTCACTGCCGATATCGCCTCGGTGGCCGGCGGCATTTCCGTGCCGGCGCTCTCGCTGAACGTCGACGAGCTGGCGATCAAGGGCAATCTGGAGCTGGCTACGGCCGAGCGTCCGAAGCTCACCGGCCGGCTCGATCTGGGCGATCTCGATCTTCGGCCGTACCTGCCGGCGGCTGGCGGCGAGGCGGATGCCGCGCCGCAAGAAGCAGCGGCCGAGACCGGCTCGGCAGAACCTGCCGGCTGGCCACAGGAGCCGCTCGATCTGCCGCTGCCCTTGCCGCTCGATCTCGACCTGCGACTGGTCTTCGCCGGTGTCGAGACCGGCAAAGTGTCCCTCGGCAACGGTGCCGTGGCGGTTTCGGCCGATCTCGAGGAGAACGGCGGTCGAGATCACCGAGCTCGCACTCTACGACGGGATGGCGGTCGGCCGCGTGGCGCTGACCACTGGCGATAACGGTCGGGCTCGATGCCACGGCCGATGTGCAGGCGATCCAGCTCGAGCCGCTGCTCGTGGCCGTCGCGGATTTCGACAAGCTCGCCGGCAGCGGCACGGCCAAGATCGCTCTGCAGAGCCAGGGTGCAAGCGTCGCTGCTCTGATGCGGGCCATGAACGGCGAGGGCGAGGTGCGCGCCCGCGACGGTGCCGTGCTCGGCGTCAATATCGGCGCTGCCGTCCGGCAGGTCCTGACGCTCGGCGTCGGCCGGCCGCGAGGATGCGCCGTTGCGCACCGATTTCGCCGAGGCCGGCGGCACGTTCCGCATCACCGATGGCGTGCTGGCGAACGAGGACTTCGCGCTGCGCGCGCCGGTGCTGCGGGTCGACGGCGGCGGCACGGTCGATCTGGGCGCCCAGACGCTCGACTACCGGCTGCTGCCGCGTGTGCGCCGGCACGCTCGAGGGCCAGGATGCCTCGGGCGAGGCCGCGTTCCAGGCCGGGCTGCCCATCGTCATCTCAGGTGCCTGGGCCGATCCGGCGATCCGCCTCGACCTCGGCGGCACGCTGTCGGGCGATGTCGGCGATCCCGCGGCGTTGGCGGAAACCCTGGCCACCATCGCGGCCGATCCGGCGAAGCTGGAGGATCTGCGCGACACGCTGAACATCGATCCGGGCTCGGCCATCGGCAACCTGCTCGAAGGCGTGCTCGGCGGCCAGCCGTCCGCCGACGGCGAGACCGCCAACGATCCCGCCGGGCAGCTGCTCGAGGGGCTGGGCAACCTATTGCAACGTTGAGACCCTGTCCGAAACGCCTCGGATAGGCTCCAAGCTCCGGCGCGCTCACCAAGAAGGCTCTGCCGATGACCGTCATCGACCTGCGCAGTGACACGCTGACCCGACCTGACGCGGCGATGCGTCGAGCCATGGCAGAGGCGCCGGTTGGCGACGACGTCTATGGCGAGGACCCGACCATACGCGCGCTGGAGGAGCGGACGGCGGCTTTGCTCGGCAAGGAGGCAGCGCTCTTCGTTCCGTCGGGCACGATGGGCAACCAGCTCGCGATCCGCTGCCAGACCGAGCCCGGCGACGAGATCCTGCTGCACGAGGCCGGGCATATCGCGCTCTACGAGCGGGGCGGCTACGCCCTGCTCTCGGGCGTCTGCCTGCGCTTGCTCCCGGGTGAGGGCGGCATCATCGCACCGGAGACCGTCGCCGCCCAGGCACGCCCCGCCAAGCTCGCAGCCTATGGCATCTACCCGCCGAGCCGGCTGCTGGCGCTCGAGAACACGCACAATGCGGGCGGCGGCACGGTCTGGCCGATGGCGCAGCTGGCCGATGTCGTGGCCACCGGTCGCGAGATGGGGATGGCCGCGCATCTCGACGGTGCCCGGCTCTGGAATGCCGCCGTGGCGCTCGATGTCGCGCCATCGGCGATTGCGGCACCGTTCGATTCGATCAGCGTCTGCTTCTCGAAGGGCCTGGGCGCGCCGGTGGGCTCGGCGCTGGTCGGGAGCAAGGCCCTGATCATGAAGGCGCGGCGGTTTCGTGGCCTTTTCGGCGGCGCCATGCGCCAGGCGGGCATCATCGCCGCCGGCGCGCTGCACGCGCTCGACAACAATCGTGAGCGGCTCGCCATCGACCACGAGCGCGCCCGGGCGCTGGCGGAGGGGCTGGCCCGCCTCGAGGCTTTCGAGGTGGCGGTCGAGCGGGTGCAGACGAACATCGTGATGGCCGAGGTCGTAGGTGTCGACGCCGCGGCCCTGGTCGAGGCGGCCGCCGCCAAGGGCGTGAAGGTCACGGCCTTCGGTCCGGCGCGACTGCGCTTCGTCACCCATCTCGACCTGCCCGAGAACGCCGTCGAGCGGATTCTCCAGGTTATGGGCGAGGTGGTGGCCGGGCTGCCCCGCGATTAGCCCTGGCGGCTGCCCGCCGCTCGGCGGTGCTCATGCCGATCTGTTTGAACTGTAGCGTTGTTCAGGGCTATGGAGGAGCCGTCTTCAGCGATCGGCCGCGGCCGGGCAAGCGACCCGACCCGAGCCCGAGGATCAACATGCGTCGCGCCATCCGCCTTCTCCTCTTCGCCGGCCTCGCCTTTGCCTGCCCGCATCTGCTGTCGGTTGCCCCCGGCCTGAGCTCCCTCGAAAGTCGGGCGGCAGCGCAGACGATCGAGGTGGGTGGCGGAGCGCGGGTTGCCGCCGCACCGGGGCGCCGGGTCAACGTGCGGGCCGAGCCGGAGGTGCGCTCCGGCAATGTCGTGGCGGCTGCCGAGGGCGGCGATCTGCTTGAAGGTGGTCGAGCGAGCCGAGCTTCAGCCGTTCGACTGGTTTCGCGTCGAGACCCTGGCTGACGCGCCCGTGGTGTATCAGGGCTGGATCCGCGGCGACCTCCTGGCGCCGGCGTCCTTGCCCACGCCGGCGCCCGTGCAGGCGCCCGCCGCCGAACAATCGGCGGAAGTGGCACCGGCAAGCGAGCCTGCAGCGCCGCTACCGCTCAAGCAGCGCACCGACTGGTCGCGCGACCTGATCAAGCTCTATCCGGCGATCCGGGGGTGCGTGATGATCAACTCGGCACCGCCGGTCACGGTGCTGCGCAGCACGCTGCGCGGCCGCGGCCTCGCCGAGGTGATCATGGCCGACGACGCGGGCCGGCGATGGGACTGCATCATCAGCGACACCGGCGGCACCCCGATCCGCTACGACCCGCTCTCGGGTGCGCCGTTCCCGGCCGGCTACATCAGCAAGGAGCCGTTCTTCCAGATCGGCGCCGAGCCGCCGCAGGTGGACCCGGCCTGCCATCAGGTCGAGCGGATCGTGGATCCGCAGAGCGCCGCCCATCTCGGCTGGCTCTATTATCGGACCTGCCCGTGAGCGGCGCCGAGCCGGCCGACGCCATGCCGAGCGACCCGATCGGCGCCTCCGCGCGCCGGGTTGTCGCCGAACTCGCCGCCGGCCGGATCTCGCCCCTCGAGCTGGTCGAGGCGGCCATTGCCCGGATCGAGCGGGTCGATCCCCTGGTCAACGCCGTGCCGACGCGCTGCTTCGAGCGGGCCCGCGCTCATGCCCGGGCCTTGATGCAGGGCGAGCGGCCGCCGGCAGGACAGCGCGGCTGGCTCGGCGGGCTGCCGATCGTCGTCAAGGATCTCCACGAGGTCGAGGGGGTGCGCACCACCTACGGCTCGCCGATCTTCGCCGACAACGTGCCGACCCAGACGGCGCTGCACGTCCAAAAGCTCGAGGCCAACGGTGCCATCGTCATCGGCAAGTCGAACACGCCCGAGTTCGGCGCCGGGGCCAACACCTTCAACGAGGTGTTCGGCGCCACTGTGAACCCCTGGAGCACCGATCTCACTTGCGGCGGCTCGTCGGGCGGCTCGGCCGTGGCCTTGGCGACCGGCATGGCCTGGCTCGCCGACGGCAGCGATCTCGGCGGCAGCCTGCGCACGCCGGCGGCCTTTTGCAGCGTCGTGGGCCTGCGCCCGAGTCTCGGCCGGGTGCCGATGGGCCCGTCGCGTTGTCGCTTCCAGACGCTCTCCGTTGCCGGTCCGATGGCGCGTGACGTGGCCGATCTGGCGCTGATGCTCGATGCGATGAGCGGCCCCGATCTCGACGATCCGCTGGCCATGGAGCTGCCGGCAGAGGCTTTCGCGGATGCCGTGATGGCCACACCCGAGCTTCGCCGGGTGGGTTTCTCCGCCGATCTCGGCGGGCTCGTGCCGGTCGATCCGGAGGTCGCCCGGATCGCCGGGCAGGCGGCGGCACGCTTCGCCGAGTTGGGCGCTGCCGTGATCGAGAACCGCTCGCCCGATTTCGGGCCGACCCGCGAGATCTTCGAGATCCTGCGGGCAGCACAGTTCGCCTTCGACAAGGCGCCGCTCCTGGACGCCGAGCGCGAGCGGCTGAAGCCCGAGGTGGTCTGGAACATCGAGCGCGGCCTCAAGCTCACGGCGGACGAGATCGGCTGGGCCGAGCGCGAGCGCAGCCTGCTGCAGGCGCGGACGGCGGCCTTCTTCCGCGAGCACGACCTCCTGCTCTGCCCGACGGCCATCGTGCCGCCCTTCGACGTCAATCTCCGCTACCTCGAGAGCCTCGGTGACTATCGCTTCCCGACCTACATCGATTGGGTCGCCGTCACCTATGCGATCACGCTCACCGGCTGCCCGGCGCTCTCGCTGCCCTGCGGCTTCACCGCGAGCGGCCTGCCGGTCGGGCTGCAGATCGTGGCACCACCCAAGGCTGAAGCGCGCCTGCTCGCCGCCGCCAGGGCGCTGGAGGATATTCTGGGCATCAAGGCGCGGCTGCCGATCGACCCGCGACCGCCGGCGGCGCGGCAACCCTGAGGCGCACCCGGGTCGCGGCCGGGTCGATGTGAGCATCGCATCGGCGACGGACACCAGCGCGACCTAGGCCAGACTGCGGCCAGCACTACCATCACCAGCCGGCGGAGCGACATTTACGCCGGGCCGACACGCTCGAAGGCGCCTATTCGGGCGCCGCCAAGAAGGTGTGTTGCGCTCTGGAGACGAGCCCTGGAAGGCTCGATCAGGTGGAGGGCACCGACATCACAAGGACCGGCGCTCGGTAGCCGATCGCCTGCGGCCAGATACCCCCATCAACGAGCCCAGGAGGAACCAGCTCATGGTCGGGATGCAACCGAAAACGCCAGCGCCGCAGACCAGTTCCAAAAACCAAGCACGATCAGGGCAAGGCCGACGATAGCGCTGCGGACAGATCACCGGAAACCTTCGCCGTCGATCGAGGGGGCTTCGATCTGGGGGGGTCGACCGGGAAGACGCATGCTGGACCGGGCCTCGGCCCTGGCACGGACCCGGTTGACACGAGTCGCGATCGCAGCCTGCTGGGCCGCCGCGGGAAATGCACGTAACAAGCCTCGCTGAGATGGTCTCGCCGCCTTGGCGAGAAAGCGCGCGACCGAGCCTCCACAAGCGGCGCCAGCGGGCAACCGCTGACCAGTCGCGGGCGCGTCCTGCTTGCTGGCCTATCGCCGCTCGGCGACGGCGACCGATCGTCGGGCGACAAGCGGTGCCACGCGTGATGGTGCAGTGTTCCAGCATCTCCGGCGAGAGATCGCCTGAGACGGCAACATCAGCCCATCAGCCGCAGATCCGGCTGATCGGCGTTGGCTGTCGGCGGTTTTTCCTTCGACGATCGATTGTTGGCGGCAGCCGTGCGCGGCTGACATAGATCAGTGCGGTGCCGCATGCCAGCGCGTAAGCCTGGAGGGTATGACCAGCTCGAAGGGCCCCGAACGCATGCCGGAGTTCGAGGAGCATCCGATTGATTCTATTCCGTCTGAGGGCGTCGTGCATGCCGTCAGGGGCGCGGTCGTGGATGTCGTCTTTGCAGAGACCGAGCTGCCGCCGATCAACGCTGCGCTGGTCGTGGAGTGGGACCGGCCGACCACTCTCATTCTCGAGGTCCACAGCCATCTCGATCTGACGCACGCTGCGCGCCGTGGCCTTCCAATCCACGGCCGGGCTCGCGCGCGGCGTCGCGGTTCGCGCGACGGGCGGGCCGGTCACCGTGCCGGTGGGCGAAGCGGTCCTCGGGCGGCTTCTCGATGTCGTGGGCGATCCGCAGGACGACGGCCCGGCGCTGCCCGAGGACACGCCGCGCCGGTCGATCCACGCCAGTCCGCCGCTGCTCAGGTCGCAGACCAGCGCCACCGATGTGTTCGAGACCGGCATCAAGGTGATCGACCTGCTGACGCCGATGGCGCAGGGCGGCAAGGCGGCGATGTTCGGCGGCGCCGGCGTCGGCAAGACCGTTCTGGTGATGGAGCTGATCCGCGCCATGGTCGAGAAGTACGAGGGCATCTCGGTCTTCGCCGGCATCGGCGAGCGATCGCGCGAGGGCCACGAGCTGCTGACCGAGATGCAGGCGTCGGGCGTGCTGGAGCGCACCGTGCTGGTCTACGGCCAGATGAACGAGCCGCCCGGCGCGCGCTGGCGGGCGCCGCTGACCGCGCTGACCGTCTCGGAATACTTCCGCGACCAGAAGCACCAGAACGTGCTGCTCCTGATGGACAACGTGTTCCGCTTCGTCCAGGCCGGCGCCGAGGTGTCGAGCCTGCTCGGCCGCCTGCCCTCGCGCGTCGGCTATCAGCCGACGCTGGCGACCGAGGTGGCGCGGCTGCAGGAGCGCATCGCCTCGGTTGCCGGGTCGGCCGTGACCGCCATCCAGGCGGTCTATGTGCCCGCCGACGATTTCACCGATCCGGCCGTGACGACGATTTCCGGCCACATGGATTGCGTCATCGTGCTGTCGCGGGCCCAGGCGGCCGAGGGGTTCTACCCGGCGATCGACCCGCTCGGCTCGTCCTCGATGCTGCTCGATCCGCTGGTCGTCGGCGCCGAGCACTACGATACGGCCGAGGCCGTGCGCCAGGCGCTGGCGCGGTTCAGGGAGCTGACCGACATCATCTCGCTGCTGGGGATCGAGGAGCTGGGCGCCGCCGACCGGCTGATCGTCAAGCGCGCACGGCGGCTGCAGCGCTTCCTCACCCAGCCATTCATGGTGACCGAGGCCTTTACCGGCACACCGGGCGCCAGCGTCGGCCTTGCCGACACGCTCGACGGGTTGCCGCGCCATCCTGGACGGAGAGGCCGACGACTGGTCCGAAAGCTCCCTCTACATGGTCGGCACGCTGGAGGACGCGCGACACAAGGAGGCCGCCGCGCAAGGCGCTGATGCCCCTGACGCCGAGGCCGCAAGATGAGGCTGAAGATCGTAACGCCGCTCGCGGTCGTGGTGGATGAAGAGATCGCGAGCCTTCGCGCCGAGGATGCGAGCGGCAGCTTCGGCGTCCTGCCGGGCCATGCGCCGTTCCTGACGGCGCTCACCATCTCCATCGTCAGTTGGCGAAAGGACGAGGCGTGAGCGGTTCTGCGCCGTGCGCGGCGGGGTGATGACCGTGAGCGGCGGAACGGCCATCGCCATCGCGACGCGCGAGGCGGTGACCGGCGACGATCTGGCGACGCTCGATGCCGAGGTGCTGGCCCGTTTTCAGTCGGATGCAGAGGAGGAAAGGACGGAGCATGTCGAGACCGTCCGGCTGCAGCTGCATGCCATCCGACGCATGATCAGCAGGCTCCGGCCCGTCTCGGGAGGTCGAGAGTTCCGATGACTGCCGAGCCCCCGACCGAACCGGGCGACGATCCGCTGGTCAGCGAAACCCGTCGACGCCGCGACCGACGTGATCGATGGCTGCGCGAAGGCGACATGTCGATCGGCCGCCGTCTGGCGCAGATCGGTGTGCTGGGGTGGATCCTCGTGGTGCCGACACTCGCGGGCCTGTTCTTCGGACGCTGGCTCGATGCGCGCTTTGCGACGGGCATCTTCTGGAGTGCGCCCCTGATGCTGCTGGGCCTTTGCATTGGCGGCTGGACCGCCTGGAAATGGATGAACGCGCGATGATCGACCTCGCTGCCTCTCGCTGACCCTGCCAGTCTCCTTTCGCGGCGGGGCTCGTGCGTGGGTTTTGCCTATTTCCATGCCTTGCGCGGAACCGCCGACCTGATCGTCAGCGGCGGTCGTCCGCTTCTTGCTCTGGCCTTGACCCTTGGGCGGCTCGCAGGTCTCGGCGCGGTCTTCTATCTGGCCGTGCCAGGCGCGGCGGTCTTGCCTTGCTTGCGGCGCTGGCAGGCGTGCTCGGCGCCAAGGCGCTGATGCTCCGCAGGATGCGGTGGGCCAGCCCATGAACTCGCCGCTCGACTCCAGTCGTTCTCTTCCAGCTGGGGCCGGTTCCGATCACGCAGGCGATTGTCACGACATGGGCGATCATGGCGATCCTGGTGCTCGGGCGCATTTCTCCTGACCCGGCGGCTCGAGCTCAGGCCGACCCGGCGCCAGGCCGCGCTGGAGCTCATGGTCGCGACCCTCGACACCCAGATCCGCGAAACGACGGGGGCCGACACCCGCGCCCTATCGCGAATTCATCGGCACGCTTTTCCTGTTCATCCTCGTCGCCAACTGGTCCTCGCTGGTGCCGGGGATCGAGCCGCCGACAGCACGGCTCGAGACCGACGCCGCCCTTGCGTTCTTGGTCTTCTTGTCGGTGATCTGGTTCGGCGTGCGCAAAGGGGGCGTTGGCGGCTATCTGAAATCCTTCGCCGCGCCCAACCCGGTGATGATCCCGCTCAACATGCTGGAAAGCGTGACCCGGACCTTCTCGATGTTCGTCCGCCTGTTCGGCAACGTGATGAGCGGGGTCTTCGTCATCGGCATCGTCGCCTCGCTGGCCGGGCTTCTGGTGCCGATCCCACTGATGGCGCTCGATCTGCTGACCGGGTTGGTGCAGGCCTACATCTTCGCGGTCCTGGCGATGGTGTTCATCACCGCAGCTGTCGAGGACGGTGCGCGCAAATCGATGAACGTGGCACCGGCGTCTTCCCCAACGCGAGAAGGATCCCTGATGGACTATCTCAGCCTGGCCAGCATTTTCGGCGCGGCCTTCGCCGTCTCCTTCGGTGCGCTCGGCCCGGCTCTTGCCGAGGGTCGCGCCGTCGCCGCGGCGATGGACGCAATCGCGCGTCAGCCCGAGGCGGCGAACACGATCTCGCGGACCCTGTTCGTCGGTCTGGCGATGATCGAGACGACGGCGATCTACTGTCTGGTCGATCGCGCTCCTGCTGCTGTTCGCCAACCCGTTGCTGGCATGACCGAATGACCATCGACTGGTGGGGGCTTGGCCTGCAGGCGGTCAATTTCCTGATCCTCGCCTGGCTGCTCGCCCGCGTGTTCTGGCGCCCGGTCGCAGGCGCCATCGCCAAGCGCCAGGAAGCGACGCAGGCGACTGCTGGACGACGGCAAAGGCGACCAAGACGAAGGCCGATGCGGTGCTGGCCGAGGTCGACCGAAGCCCGTGCCGGGATCGCCGCCGAACGCGAGACCCTTCTCGCCGCGGCCAGGGCGACGGCGGACGCCGCCACGAAGGCCACGTTGGATGATGCGCAGAAGAAGGCCGAGGCGCTCGTGGCCACCGCGCGAGCCACGATCGAGCGCGACACCGCTGCCGCGCGCAAGGCAAAACGCGGAACAAGCTTCCGACCTCTCGGTGGACATCGCCGCCAGGCTCTTGGCCCGGCTGAACACGCCCATGGTTCAGGCAGCGTTTCTTGACTTGCTGGTCGAGGCCATCGCCCGGATGCCCGCGTCCGACCGCGCGGCGCTGGTCGCCAGCGGAGCTGATATCGAGATCATCACCGCGAGCGACCTGGAGGCCGCTGACAAGACGAAGATCGAGGAAGCGGTCATTGGCGCCATCGGCGGCGCCCCCAAGCTGAGCTTCGTCACCGATCCCGAGCTGATCGCGGGGCTGGAGCTGCGCAGCGCACATTTCGTGCTGCACAACAGTTGGCGGGCGGACCTCGCAGAGATCCTGCAGGAGCTGAAGAATGCCGCCTGACGCGCAGGACTGGCTTGCCGCCGCCGAGGCCGCGGTGCAGAGCGCTACGCTGGGTCCGCGGGCGGAGCATCTGGGCCGCGTCGAGGAAATCGGCGACGGCGTGGCGCTGATCTCGGGTCTTCGCGACGTGCGGCTGGACGAGGTGCTGCGGTTTCGAGCGCGGCCAGGTCGGGTTCGCCCGGGTGCTGGACCCTGATCGCATCGGCTGCGTCCTGCTCGATGCCGCGACCGATGTCGAGGCCGGCGACGCGGTGTTCGGCACGGGCGAGATCGTCCAGGTGCCGGTTGGCGAGGCACTGCTGGGACGGATCGTAGACCCGCTGGGCCGCCCGCTGGACGGCAAGGGTCCGATCGAGACCGAGGTGCATCTGCCGATCGAGCGCCCCGCCCCGTCGATCATCGAACGCGACCTCGTGACCGAGCCGGTGCAGACCGGGCTGGTCGCGATGGACACGCTGTTCGCCCTGGGCCGGGGCCAGCGCGAGCTGATCGTTGGCGACCATTCCACCGGCAAGACGACGCTGGCCATCGACACCCTGATCGCGCAGCGCGACAGCGACATGATCTGCGTCTACGTCGCCGTCGGGCAAAAGACCTCGAGCGTGCGCCGCGCCATCGACGCGCTGCAGGCGGAGGCTGACTTCGAACGCTGCATCGTTCTGGTCGCGGGGTCGGCCGCGGCACCGGGGCTGCAATGGATCGCGCCCTATGCCGGCTTCACCATGGCGGAGTATTTCCGCGACAAGGGGCAGCATGCCCTGGTGGTAATCGACGATCTGTCCAAGCATGCCGCCACGCACCGCGAGATCGCGCTGCTGACGCGGCAGTCGCCGGGGCGCGAGGCCTATCCGGGCGATGTGTTCTACATCCATGCGCGGCTGTTGGAACGGGCGGCGAAGCTGTCCAAGGCGCGTGGCGGCGGGTCGCTGACCGCCTTGCCGATTGCCGAGACCGATGCCGGGAACCTATCGGCCTACATCCCGACCAACCTGATCTCGATCACCGACGGGCAGATCGTGCTCGACGCCGCGCTGTTCCATCAGGGCCAGAAACCGGCAGTCGATGTGGGGCTCAGCGTCAGCCGGGTTGGCGGCAAGACCCAGGCGCCCGTGCTGCGCGAAGCGGCCGGAACGCTGCGGCTGGACTATGCGCAGTTTCTGGAGCTCGAGGTCTTCACCCGGTTCGGCGGCATGCCCGAGGGCCGCGTGCGCGACCAGCTCAGGCGTGGGGAACGGATTCGGGCGATCCTGCGCCAGCCCCAGCATGCGCCGTTCCGCATGGTCGACGAGGTGGCACTGTTGCTGGCCGTGCAATCGGGGCTGCTTGGACCCCCTGCCGCTGGATGCGGTGGCCGCCTTCCGCGCTGGCCTGCCGGCAGCGCTGGACAGGGAGGCGGCCGCCGTATTGCGTGCCGACGGCGAGACCGATGCCTTGGATGCAGACGCGCGTGCCACGCTGATGGCCGCGGTTGCCCAGCTTGCCGCATCGCTGAACGACGCGGCACCCGCGGCATGACCGAACGGCTCGCCGATGTCAGCGCCCGGATCGACGGCATCCGTCAGTTGGGAGCCGTGGTGAACGCGATGAAGGGCATTGCCGCCGCCCGTGCCCGCACCGCCCGCGAGCAGCTCGAGGCGATCGACAGCTATGCCGCGACGGTGGCCACTGCGATGTCCAGCGTGCTTGGGTCAGCCGGCACAATGCCTGGCCCGAAGGCGTCCGGGGGCGGCGACCCCGGCAAGATCGGCTTGCTGCTGTTCTGCGCCGAGCAGGGTTTTGCCGGCGCGTTCAGCGAGCGCGTTCTGGACAGTATCGGGGAGGCTCTGACGACGGCCAGCCTGTTCCTGATCGGTAGCCGCGGTCTCTCGATTGCCACCGCACGGGGCCTTGAGCCAATCTGGTCCGCGCCGATGTCCCCGCACACGCCCGGGATTCCGAAACTGGCCGATGGCATCGCCAAGGCGATTTACCGAGCCGTGGACGAGGGCCGCTTCGAACGGCTGGATGTGGTCCATGCCGGTTGGGCATCAGGGCAAGCGCAGGTCTTCCGCCACGTTCTGCTGCCGATCGATCTCTCCGATATGCCGCCGCCGCCGGCCGAAAGACCGCTGACCCAGCTGCCAGGCGACACGCTGATCACCAGCCTCAGCGGAGACTATCTCCACGCACTCGTCTGCAAGGCCGCGATGCATGCCTTTGCCGCCGAGAACGAGGCGAGGATGGAGGCGATGTCCGCCGCGGCCAGCCAGATCGAGCGGGAGCTCGAGCTGTTTCAGGCCACCCTGCGGCGGGTTCGGCAAGAGGCGATTACCGCCGAGATCATCGAGCTCGGCACCGGTGCCGCAACCGCGCGCAACGCAGGGTGACACCACGACATGGGCCTTGCCGACGATGTTCCGGAGGCGAGGCGGGACGACGACGCGGACATACCAGCCTCGCCGGCGCTGGTGGATGTACTGGTTATGGGGCACTGCCCGAGGTCTCACGAAACGTGTGCCATAGTGACAAACAATGGCCTGAATCAGACCACGTAAGGACCTAGCGATTCCAATGACTTGTGGGCTCTGGCGGAGGCGGGGTCCGCTATTACAACGTTTCATCTAGTATCAACCGCTCTCGTTTGCGAATTGTTTATCAGTAAGTTAGCCGCTTAGGGCATTTCCTGACGTTTCCGCTTGTTTCAGCCAATCGCATTCGTTATGTGGGGTGCGAAGTTGGATAGCAATTGAAGCGGACGGGACGACATGCCGAAGGTTGCGCGGGAGCTGAGTGCTCTTGAGGTCAGGCGGCTGACGCGTCCGGGACTGCACTCGGTCGGCGGCGCCACCGGCCTTCATCTGCAGGTGACGCCCTCGGGCGCTCGCTCGTGGGTGCTGCGGATCAAGATCGGCGACAAGCGGCGCGACCTCGGGCTCGGCGCCTTTCGCGATGTGCCGCTCGCCAGGGCGCGCGAGAAGGCCCGCGAAACGCGCGAGCAAATCCAGCAGGGCGTGGACCCCGTTGCCGAGAGGCGAGCCGCTAAGGCCGCGCTGATGGCCGCGGCAGCCAGATCAGTGACATTCGACGAATGCGCCCGTCGGGTTGTCGAGATGAAGCGCCAGGAATTCAAGAACGCCAAACACGCGGCGCAGTGGCCGGCAACGCTCGCAACTTATGCGAGCCCGGTGATCGGCAAGCTACCGGTCGACGAGATCGAGCTGGGCCACATCACCGAGGTCCTCACCCCAATCTGGCAGGCCAAGACCGAGACGGCGACGCGACTGCGCCAACGAATCGAGGCGGTGCTCGACTACGCCACGGCGCACGGTCTGCGCAACGGTGCGAACCCGGCGCGGTGGAAGGGCAACCTCGATGCGGTGCTGCCCAAGCCTTCGAAGCTCAAGAAAGTGCAGCATCACCGGGCGCTGCCGATTGACGCCATGCCGGGCTTCATGGCCGATCTCAAGCGGCGCGACGGCATGGCGGCGCGCTGTCTCGAGTTCGTCATCCTCACTGCCTGCCGCTCGGGCGAGGCGCGCGGTGCGCGCTGGGCGGAGATCGATCTCGATGCGGGGGTGTGGACGATCCCGGCCGAGCGGATGAAGGCGGGCAAGGCGCACAAGGTGCCACTCAGCGACGAGGCGCTGGCGCTCCTGCAGGGCCTTCCACGGCTGGCGGACAGCGCCCTGATCTTCTTCGCGCCGCGGGGTGGTCAGATGTCCGACATGACATTGCTCGCTGTTCTGAGGCGCATGGCCGTCGACGCGGTGCCGCACGGCTTTCGAAGCACCTTTCGCGACTGGTGCGCCGAGCGGACCAACTACCCGCAGCACGTGGCCGAGATGGCCCTGGCCCACACGATCGGCGACAAGGTCGAGGCCGCCTACCGTCGCGGCGACCTGATGGAGAAGCGGCGGCGGCTGATGCAGGAATGGGCGAGGCTCTGCAGCGGCAATCGAGAGTCCGGCCAAGTTCTGGAGATTCGTGCCCGCTGATTCCGACCTAGATCGAAGCCTGGGGCAACGGCGGCCGGCAGGTCAGTGTGAAACGTGTGCGCAGTATCCCAGTCGGCCGAGCAGGAGGGAGCGGTGTCAAGCAAGAAGTGAACGGCAAGCTCAAAGGGATTCTCCGAGGAAGACCTCGAGGAAATTCTCGCGACGCTTCCAGCCTCGCCAGACCTCGCTCCTCCCGATGAAATACGCCAATGGCTCCGCGAGTGGCACTCTAGATATTCTGATCTCGAAGGATTCACACTAAAAAACATGGCGGAAGGCACACGCCTTAGCGAAGCGCATTCTGCGCTGGTCGCAGTTAGAAGCGCACTACTGCGCGCCAGCGCAAAACTCCTAGAACTTCAATGCGAAAATATCATCGATCAAAATCGCGTTCGTTCTATGGATAATCTTATCGACGAGGCGTTCAATATAAAGCGCGGCGCCTTTTCACATGAGAACAATTTTCCCTCAAGGTCGTTCCTGATTATCCGTTTTTCTCATCCAGCGATGATGGCCCGATACGGGCGCGGCTTGGCCTGCAGCGCGGCCCACATCAGGCGCTCGGTTATGGTGTCGAGTTGGTAGCGGCGGTTGAAGCGCCAGGCGAAGCTGGCGAGGTAGCGCTGGGCGTGTTTCTGGCTGACGTGGTGGTATGTTCCGGCGAGCGCCGTCTTGATGTTGCCGAGCGTCGTGTTCACCCAGTTGAACGACGGCCACTGCGCTGCCTTCTTGCCACTGCCGCTGAGCATCGGGAAGTGGTCGCAACCGGCGGCCTCGACGCTCCGCCAGCACGACAGGCCGTCGCTGACGATGTTGGTGCCGGTGGCGAAGCTCGACCGGGCCAGCTTGGCGATCTCGGCTTTGCGGAAGCCCTTGACCACGAGCAGCTTCAGGCGCCTCGGCTTGCGGTCGAGGCTCGTTTCGACCGCAGCGACGAACGGTGTCTTGCCGGCCGCACCGCGCCCACGCTTGCCGCCGCTGCGCACGCCGCCGAGATAAGCGTCGTCGAGCTCGACCCGGCCGCTCATCTTCGGCTTGCCGGCGTCGCGTTCCGCCATGGCGGACATCAGCTTCTGCTTCATCAGCCAGGCGGTCGGCTGCCGCACACCCAGTCGTCGCGCCAACTCGATCGAGCTGATCCCGCCCTTGGCCTGCGTCAACTCGTAGATCGCGCGAAACCACGTCGTCAGCGGCAGCTTCGTGCTGTGGAAGATCGTGCCCGCCGTGAACCCCGTCTGATGCTTGCAGGCGTTACACTGGACCTGCTTCCTGCTCTTCATCCGCGAATACTTTTCACAGCCGCACCGCTCACAGATAAAGCCGCGGCCCCAGCGCATCTCGAACAGCACCGCCAGGCATTGCGCCTCGGTCCCGAACCGCGCCCGAAACGCCGACTCGCTCAATCCACGCATCTTGGCCGCCAGATTATTCACTGTGCTCGCCTCCAATCCACCATAACCACATGATTCTGCTAGCATAGCTCTAGACGAAAATAATGGATAATCAGGTACTTAATTGACGATAGCCGGGCCGATCATGTCGCTCCGCTGGCGGCCGGTTCGCTGTTCGCGAGCGGCGTGAGGAAGGATTGCGGAGTGCGCCTCGATCCGACGGGTCAGGTGCGCCTAACTTCTAACAGGTTCGACCTCGAGCAAGCGCCGATGGCGTTCGCCGCTCCGATCAGGCGCGGTCACAGTCCGAGAACAGCCCATCGATGCTCGTGCGCTTGCCTAGAGGCTCTCCCCGGGGCAACTTGGTCGTTAATCCGGTGCCAACTGCGGGTTGTCGGTTGAATGCCCCTGTTTCAGGTGCTTGCCGCGCGGCGTATCCGGGTGCGTGCGGCCTTCGAGACAAGATGCCGGTCGGTGGCTCGGACGTCAGGGGCGGGAAATCAGGCGTCGCCGACCTGGATTGACCGGCGAGCAGTGCCGCCGGTAATGGTTCCATCGGTCAGTCCAGCTATCGTGCGAGAGAGGCCCAGGTGCACTATTCACGCGAGCCATTCACTCCCAAGTCCGAGCAATGTGACCTCGTCAGACGCTGCGCCGAGCGGATCAATCCGGATAACCCGGAGCTTGACGCCTGGTATCGCGAGTATGTCGAAAAACAGTCGCTGCGTATCTCCTTCGATCTCGAGCTGGTGCGCCGGCACGCCCCGCAAGGTGCCGCAGTGCTCGAATTCGGTGCACTACCGCTGTTGCTGACGGCGCCGTTGCAGGAGGCCGGCTACGACCTGCAGGCCGTAGATATCGGTCCGGAGCGTTTCTCGAGGTCGATCGCCAAGCTTGGTCTCAAGGTGACGCGGTGCGATATCGAGCGAGAGACACTGCCGTTCGATGATGACAGCTTCGATCTTGCGGTCTTCAATGAGCTCTTCGAGCATTTGCGGATCAACCCGATCCACACGATGCGCGAGGTGCGTCGCGTCTTGAAGCCCGGCGGCATGCTCATGCTGTCGTCGCCGAACATGCGGTCGCTGGCCGGCATCGGCAACTTCCTCATCAAGAACGAATGCTACTCGTGCGCACCCGATCCGTTCGAACAGTACAGCAGGCTCGAGCGGCTAGGCCACATGGGTCATGTGCGCGAGTACACGACTCGCGAGCTCGCCAGTTTTCTGACCCGGATCGGCTTCGAGGTGCGCGAGATCGTCTATCGCGGCACGTTCGGCAAGGCCTGGGCAGATGCGCTGTGCCGCCTCGCAAGTCCGCTCCGGCCGTTAGCTAGCTACATTGCCGTCAAACCTTCAAGCCACTGAACACGTTGACGGCCGCCGCTCGCCCGGCAACCGCGCAATTTGGACAGACACCGGAGTTTTGCACGGTTAGTCACCCCAACGCCTATCGACGCGCTCGTAGCGCGGTGACAGTAAGCGTCCGATGATTCACGCGGCCTTTCCGGTTGACGGCTGTGCTGGCCCTTTCGGCTGCCATTGCCAGGGCAGCAGCTCGTTGATTTTGTTGATGGGGTGATCGGCGATTCGGGCAAGGATGTCGGCGAGGTAGGCTTCAGGATTGTGGCCGTTGAGGGTCTCATCAGCGGCCAACGACTGGTCAAGGTTGGTCGTTAGTGCATGTGAGGCTTCGCCGCCAAGCTGGATGGTCGGCGTAGCGGAGCGGGGCCGGACGGCCAGCTTGGCGGAACGAACGTTTCGGGAGCCGGTATCTCAGGCTGCTATGCGGGCGGATGGCGTTGCAATGCTCACGCCATTGCTCGATGACCACTTGAGCCTCCTTCAGAGAGTAGAAGATCTCGCCATTGAGTAGCTCGTCCCGGAAACGGGCATTGAATGTAGCCATTCTCCCAGGGTGAACCCGGTTCGATGAAGGCCGTTTTGGCACAAACCGCGGTGACCCACCGCTGGACGGCCTCGGCGACGAACTCCGGGCCATTGTCCGATCGAACAAAGGCTGGTGGGCCACGCAGAATGAACAGGTCCGTCAGCACATCGATCACGTCGACTGACGAGAGCTTCCTGCGGACCCGGATCGTCAGGCTCTCGCGGCTAAACTCGTCCAGCACGTTCAGCGTCCGGAAGGCCCGGCCGTCATGGGTGCGATGGTGGACAAAGTCGTTGGACCATCATCCGTCAGCAGGCGGATGATCCGCTTCCCGGAGGGACGGCAGTCAGGAGACTGCCGAGGGGCATGGTCAGGTCATTCAGCGCGCAGCCGAACGCACGACCCGTCGTTCAGCCAGAGGCGCCTCCGCTTCGGTTGACGAGCAGGTACTTTGAGCCCCTCGAGCCGCCACAGTCGTTCGACCCGCTTGTCGTTTACCATCCATCCGGCATCGCGCAGCAGTGCTGCGATCCGGCGATAGCCGTAGCGTCCTGCAGCTGGTTCAGGGTCTGTCGCGTCTGTGATCCCGGTACCGGCACAGACCAAGGTGTGGCTGGCAGCTGGCGTCACCGACATGAGAAGGGGCTTCAATGGCCTCTCGGCGCTGGCCGAGAGGCAGCTGAGGCAGGACCCTTATACGGGTCATTTGTTCGTGTTCCGAGGCCGGCGCGGCGACCTGATGAAGGTGATCTGGTTCGACGGCCAGGGTGCGTGCCTGTTCAGCAAGTGTCCCGAACGCGGTAGGCTTGCCGACCGTCGCCGGGCTCGATGCCGTCGAGAGGGAGGGGCGTTGTCGTTCGCCCGAAGATCCGGCGCAAGTGCAGCCCAACTGGCCAATCGATCTTCACTAGACGGGAGCGCTTGGACGCACTCGGCAACCTGATTATCCATTATTTTCGTCTAGAGCTATGCTAACAGAATCATGTGGTTATGGTGGATTGGAGGCGAGCACAGTGAATAATCTGGCGGCCAAGATGCGTGGATTGAGCGAGTTGGCGTTTCGGGCGCGGTTCGGGACCGAGGCGCAATGCCTGGCGGTGCTGTTCGAGATGCGCTGGGGCCGCGGCTTTATCTGTGAGCGGTGCGGCTGTGAAAAGTATTCGCGGATGAAGAGCAGGAAGCAGGTCCAGTGTAACGCCTGCAAGCATCAGACGGGGTTCACGGCGGGCACGATCTTCCACAGCACGAAGCTGTCGCTGACGACGTGGTTTCGCGCGATCTACGAGTTGACGCAGGCCAAGGGCGGGATCAGCTCGATCGAGTTGGCGCGACGACTGGGTGTGCGGCAGCCGACCGCCTGGCTGATGAAGCAGAAGCTGATGTCCGCCATGGCGGAACGCGACGCCGGCAAGCCGAAGATGAGCGGCCGGGTCGAGCTCGACGACGCTTATCTCGGCGGCGTGCGCAGCGGCGGCAAGCGTGGGCGCGGTGCGGCCGGCAAGACACCGTTCGTCGCTGCGGTCGAAACGAGCCTCGACCGCAAGCCGAGGCGCCTGAAGCTGCTCGTGGTCAAGGGCTTCCGCAAAGCCGAGATCGCCAAGCTGGCCCGGTCGAGCTTCGCCACCGGCACCAACATCGTCAGCGACGGCCTGTCGTGCTGGCGGAGCGTCGAGGCCGCCGGTTGCGACCACTTCCCGATGCTCAGCGGCAGTGGCAAGAAGGCAGCGCAGTGGCCGTCGTTCAACTGGGTGAACACGACGCTCGGCAACATCAAGACGGCGCTCGCCGGAACATACCACCACGTCAGCCAGAAACACGCCCAGCGCTACCTCGCCAGCTTCGCCTGGCGCTTCAACCGCCGCTACCAACTCGACACCATAACCGAGCGCCTGATGTGGGCCGCGCTGCAGGCCAAGCCGCGCCCGTATCGGGCCATCATCGCTGGATGAGAAAAACGGATAATCAGGCTCGGCATTGCGGCCGCAACGTCCATGACTTGTGTCCGACGGGCAAGTGCGGCAGACCGACAAATTCTGGCGCTCTTCAACTATTGGTCTCTACGCCTTTAGGCTAAGAGAAGGTGACATTTGAACAATTTCGACTATTGAAACGAATTACACCAAAGGATTCATTGTAAAAAATTCAACATTCAGGCAACGTATTGGTTGTAATAGTTATTTATCGTGTAGGTTGCAGCCGTTGAGTTGGAGAGTGACGTATGCGCTTCCTTCAACGTTTACTGTGTGATCTCGGGTGAGTGGTGACGATGGGGAGCTTGGCCTCGGCTGAGATTCGGCTAGACGATACGCAGCTCCCAGGTGTGGCGGCGGGCTCCATGAGGTTGTGGTGTCCACTCGTTCGGCGACCTCTTCGACTTGCCGCCGAGCAATCCGCCGATGGATGGCGTCGCCGGCCGCAAGGTCGTGCCGCTGGCGATAGACCGGACGCGCACGGATTTGCCCGACGATTGCACGGGGACCAGCACGACGACAATGATCGTGCCCGGCAAGGTCGAGAAGGCCGTTCAATCCAGCGCGTTCCGTGGGACCGGCATAGGCTCATCTCCCGGCACCTTCGCCAGGCTGGCCGCCCCGAGTACCCCATTGGTCGCCGGTCGGAGGCGGAATTGTCGTCGCCGGCACGCTGAGCGTCTTGGGCGCGTGCATCTGCTTCGAGCGAGGAAACCATGTCCATCATCAAAACAGTCGCGATCGCGGCGCTCGGCATGACCCTGCTGGGCTCTAACCTTACTGCTGCGCCAGTGCAGCTGACAGAAAATGAACTCGACACGGTCACGGCGGGCAAGGGATACGTCATTGTGGCCATCTCCAGCAGTGATAACGACGATGGTGTGGTCAATGCCTATCTCGCCACGAACTCCGCCAAGAAGGTAAGGAAGACCGTAGCGAGGCTTACGGTCGGCGAGCCGCTCGATTTGAACAAACTGCTGAGACTCATCAAGGTTTGGCGGGCCCTCGGCCGGCTGGACATTCGCAATTTTGCGGCGCCGGATCGATTGGCTGGGCTCAGTCCCAAAGAACGGGGTCGCATTGCCAAGGCGCGAGTGGTGCAAGTGACCACCGGCGCTGGCCGTGTCGAAGCGTCAGAATTTGCGCAGGTGGTCGTGTCGGCATCGATCGGCGGCAAGGCCATCTCCCTGCGGACAGGGCCGGTTGGTATCACCAGTACGTCGACCCTCGCCAATCCGGTGGGTCTATTGGGTGATTTCGACAGCAAGGCGTATGCCTCCGCCGGTGCATCGGGCGTTCAGTTCACCGTCTCGGTCAATCGCTAGCCTGAAGAATTCATCAGGAGCTGGTGGGCGCTACCGAAGTCGTTGAGATCATGTAGGATTTCAGGAGCTGAAGCCGGTTTCCACTGACCAACGGAGTTGTGCGCCCACCATGGCCGAGAATGCCCCGTTTCTCCCCGGTTTGTCACCCGTCTCGGGCAAGCCGGTTCATCTTGCCTTCGACGGCGGGCGGTTGACCTCGGATGCCGGCGTGCTGGTACTGGCCGAGATCGAGCGGCGGCTCGGTATCGCCGAGCGACTGGCTGGCTGTATCACCGATCCACGGGCGGCGGGGCGGGTGCGGCATGACCTTGCCGACATGATCCGCTACCGGGCTCTGCTGATCGCCGCCGGTTACCCGGATGCCAACGACTGCGACGCCTTGCGGGATGATCCGGCCTTCAAGCGCCTTTTGCCTATGATCTGGACGCGGTCGAGTACGCCGAGCCAGCCTTCGACGCCCAGCTGGCGACCCCCGGCTTGCACACCGTCAAGCGCAAGGTCGCCTTTGAGCGCCGGCGCACCGTGCTGCCGCCCGACCTCTTCAACAGATACACGGCCCTCTCGTTCTGGCGCGACCCGGCGGGCTCCCAAGCCTTACGCATCACCGTGCAGAACGACCCGCTAGGCGATTTCAGCGGGTCTGGCGCCGGCAGCGACTAGCCACACCGCCTCAGCTTAGTAAAGGCGCGTCGCGGCCGAGAAGCACCCGCCGCTCGATGGTGAGCCCGATCCTGCCTTGATGGCGGCTGAGCGGATCGTCGAGCAATTGGAGCTGTCGCGCTATGAGGTAAGGCAGTCGCAGAGTGAACCTCGACCGCACAGCTGGCCATAGCTGACAATCAATCCGAGCGACTCGTTACCAGAGGCCGGCGCTTCCGGGCAGCGGCTTTTCTCGCACGCTCAACCACCATCGCGGATGATAGGCAGAATGTTGGGTAGATCGAAATGCCGCCTGTAACTTGTTGAAATCATTATGTCTTTGGCGGAGACGGGGGGATTCGAACCCCCGATACAGGTTCACCCTGTATAACGGTTTAGCAAACCGCCGCCTTCAGCCACTCGGCCACGTCTCCGCTGATCGGCTATCTAATGAGGATGGCGGGGAGCGTCAATCGTGCTGGCCGATGGCCCCGGCCCGGTGAAGCGAGGCCCACTTTGCCTGCGATTGACCTTGAGTGCGGCGGCGGCCAGCCGCTATGCCGGGGGTGCTCTCAGGCGGAGGATGCGATGAGCGAGCCGATCGATCCGGTGATCCGCGATCTCTGGCATGTGGCGGGGCCCGCGGACGATCTTGCTGTTGGTGGCCGTCTCTCGACCACGTTGCTCGGCCGGCCAGTCGAGGTCGTCCGCGATGCCGCCGGGATCGCCTCTGCCCGAACTCGTCGATGGCGGCAGCTTGCCGCTCCTCGAGCGCTACGGATTCTTCTGGACGAGCTTCGGCACGCCGGCCGCACTCTTCGACATTCCGGAATACGCCGAGCCTGACCGCAAGAACGTCTGCACCGGGTCGGTCGGCATTCGCGTCTCGGCACCACGGGCGATCGAGAACTTTCTCGACATGGGCCATTTCCCGTTCGTGCACACCGGTCTCCTGGGCGAGGAGCCGCATACCGAGGTCAAGGAGTACACGGTCACCATTGACGAGGCCAAGGACGAGGTCGTGGCCACCGAGTGCCGTTTCTGGCAGCCGCAGGCCGCGGCCGCATCGACCGGCGGGGTCGAGGTCGACTACGTCTATCGGGTGCCGCACCCGTTCTGCGCCGTGCTCTACAAGACCAGCGCGCCGGACCCGAGCCGGTTCGATGTAATCGCGCTGTTCGTCCAGCCGGTGGGCGAGGAGCGAGTGATCGGCCACCCGATGATGTCGATCGTCGACGATGTCAGCACGGTGGGCGATATCCGCCATTTCCAGCTCACCATCTTCGGCCAGGACAAGCCCATCCTCGAGAACCAGTTGCCGCGGCGCCTGCCGCTCGACCCCCGGGCCGAGACGCCGATCCGGGCCGACAAGTCGTCGATCGCCTATCGCCGCTGGCTGGTCGCCAAGGGATTGCGCTACGGCGTCATCCAGGCGGCCGCCTGATGCTCAGCGACGCCCAGCGCCGGACCTTCCAGCCGGTCGCGTCGTCCAGCGATCTGGTAGCGCGCCATGTCTTCGCCGGGCGCCTCTGGGGGCAGGAGCTGGCGCTCTGGCGCGCCGATGACGGTCACGTCAACGCCTGGGAGAACCGCTGCCTGCATCGGGGCGTGCGGCTGACCATCGGGGTCAATCTCGGCCACGAGCTGATGTGCCAATATCACGGCTGGCGCTACGCCAACCGTACAGCGAGTTGCACCTATATCCCGGCCCATCCGGCCGACGCGCCGGCCAGGACCATCTGCAACCGCATCTATCCGGTCCTGGAGCGGGGCGGGCTGGTCTGGGCGGCTCTTGATGCGGCGGCGGACCCGGCGGCGATTCCGGCGCTGCGTGAGCGCGGGCTGGCGCTTCGGCCGCTGCCGCTCGACGTTCCGGCTGCCGAGGTGGAGGCGGCGCTTGCCGAAGCCTTCGCCGGCGAGCCGGTGCGCTTTTTCGTGCAGCCGGTCGATGCCGGACGGAGTGTCATTCGCGGTGTTCTCGAGGTGGTGCCCGCAGACCTCGGCAGCGCGCTGCGCTCGTGGAACGCCAGGCTCAGCCGGTTGCGCGATCGGCTCGAGGCGGTCGCGCGGCCGGCAGTGGCGCCAATCGCGGCCGAGCTCCGGCCGGTGGCGGCCGAGCTCGCCGGGCTGCCCGAGCTTGGGCGGCAGAGCGATACCATCCGGGTGCGGGTCGTGCGCAAGACGATGGTCGCGGCCGACGTTGCCGCCTTTCGCCTGGAGCCGGTGTCGGGTGAGCTGCCGGCGCACCAGGCGGGCGCCCATCTCGATGTCCATCTGCCCAACGGCATGGTGCGGCAGTACTCGCTCACCAATGGCCCGGACGATACCGGCGGCTACGTGATCGGCGTCAAGCGCGAGGCGGCGGGCAAGGGCGGGTCGGCCTGCCTGCACGATGTGGTGCGCGAGGGCGACGTGCTCGCCGTCTCGGCTCCCTTGAGCAACTTCCCGCTGCGCCGCGACGCGCTGCTGACGGTCTTCGTCGCCGGCGGCATCGGGTTGACGCCGCTTTTGGCCATGGCCCGGACCCTCGATCTCGAGCATCGGCCGTTCGTCTTTCACGCCTTCGCGCGGAGCGCGGCGGCCTTGCCGTTCAAGGATGTGCTCGACGGCTTCGGCGACCGCGTCGTGCGGCATCTCGGTCTCGATCCGGCGGCTACCGGCGAGACGTTGCGCGGTCTGCTCGAGCAGCGGGGTGAGAAGCACGAGCTTTATGTCTGCGGCCCGCCGGTAATGTTGGACCTGACCCGGCGCCTCGCCGCCGAGGCTGGCTGGCCGGAGGCCGCCGTGCATTTCGAGTACTTCAAGAACGAGACGCCGCGCGATCGTGGTCAGCCCTTCGAGATTGCGCTTTCGCGCTCGGCACTGACGCTCGAGGTGCCAGCCGGCAAGACCATCGTCGAGGTCCTGCGTGCGAACGGCATCGGCATCACCACGTCGTGCGAGCAGGGTGCCTGCGGCACCTGCAGGGTGGCCGTGATCGAGGGGGAGCCGGAGCACCGAGACGTGCATCTGAGCGATGCAGAGAAGGCCAGGGGCGATTGCCTCATGGCCTGCGTCTCCCGCGCCCGGTCGAACCGTCTCGTGCTCGATCTTTGAGCCGGTCGATGCTGAAACTCTACGACTTCGAGCTCTCAGGCAATTGCTACAAGATCCGGCTGATGCTGGGTTTTCTTGGTCTGCCTTATGAGACGCATCATGTCGACTTTCATCCGGGCCACGAGCACAAGTCGGACTGGTTTCTCGAGGTCAATCCCCTGGGCCAACTGCCGGTCATCGATGATGGCGGCACGGTCATCCGGGACGCCAATGCGATCCTGGGTTATTTGGCCGGACGCTACGATAACGGCGGCGCCTGGGGCTACGGCGCGGATCTGGTCAGAAATGCCAGAATCGCCGAATGGCTGGGCTTTGCGGTCGATCTCACGGGCTCGATCGGTGCCGCCCGGCTGCACGACGCCTTCGGTTTCGGCCTCGATGCCGAGGGCGCGCGGCTGAGCGGCAAGAAGCTGCTGCGCGTTCTCGACGAGCATCTTTGGTTTCAGGACCGCGCCGGGCAGGATTGGCTGGTTTCGGGCGACCATCCGACCATCGCCGACATTGCGTGCTTTCCCTACACCGCCCTCTCCGAGGACGCCGACTTGCCGCGCGAGGATTACCCGGCCGTCCGCCGCTGGCACGACCGCTTCAAGCGGATCGAGGGCTTCAAAGTGATGTCGGGGGTGTTTCCGGCGCGGGGCTGACGGCGGGCTGCGAGCGTCCCGATCAGGTCAACTCGGCGTGGCCGTCGACGTCGGCCTGCTCTTGCGCCCATTCGAAGACGCGTTGCTGCTGCTCCTTGAGAAAGAGCGTCGCGTCGTCTACGGTGTAGCCCAATGTCCTGGCCGCGGTGACGAACCCGTCGAGCGTCTCGGGTTCCATGTTGCCCGTTGCCACGTTCGGCTTGTTGACCACCACGGAGCTCAGCATCGGCCAGCCGCGTCGGTCAGCGTATTCGACCAGATGGCCCAGATGCTTGGCGACGGAGTGGTTGACCTGGGTCCACTTGGCGCCGCTGCTGTCGGCCAGCTCCTTGTAGCTCAAGAACCGGCCGTCTTTGGCCGCGCCCATGACCGCCGCAAAGGTCTTTTCGAAGCTGAGGCCTTTGCCACTCCGCCGCGCCCTTTCGGCCAAGCAGCCGATGTAGAGCTTGGAGTGCAACTTGTCGTGACGACGGTGGTTTTCGATCAAATTATCGAGTTCGTTATCTGCCAGATCGATTGGTTTTCTTGGCATATTTGGACTTTCCTGTAACAGGAGGCGCCGTGCAATTTCTCGATACTGCGCTTTTCTCCCGTGTGGTTGACGGGACAGGGTACGATTTAGGGCGCTCCAGCGCAAGCGACGGTTCTGATTATTGAAAGATTGATCTGTTGCCACCTAGCCGATGAAATCGGCGAGCACGGCATTGAACTTCAAAGGGTTCTCCATGAACGGGAAGTGGTTGCCGCCTTCTTCCTCCTCGAAGATCTCGAGCCTGGAGCCCGGGATCACGCTTTGCATCCAGGCCTGCGAGCGCCAGGGGATCAGGCTTTTTCGGCCGCCGACGATGAGCGTGGGCAGCGTGATGCGGCGGATGGTGTCGCGCCAGTCCTGCGTCGCGTGGTTATAGAGCAGGGTTGCGGCGTGGCGACGCGGTAGCTGGAGGTTTTGCTCGATCACCCAGTCGAGCCGGGCGCGATCGAAGGCCGAGGTGAACATGCCGCCGATGAAATCGCGCGTCGCCTGCAGGCCGTTGGGGCCGGCGAAGCCGTTGACGGTCGGGTAGAGCGTCGCGGCGTCCAGGATGGCGCCGGACTCCGTGCGCTCCTGCTCGGACCAATCCGGGTTAGCGGTGATGAACGGCATCTGATCGACCAGTGCCAGCTTCGCCAGCCGCTCGGGGCCGAAGAGGTCGAGATAGGACCAGATGACCGAGCAGCCCATCGAGTGGCCGAGCAGGGTCACGTCTTGGAGGTCGAGGGCGGTGAGCACGTCGTGGACGTCCTTAGCGAGCCTGGGGATGCGGTAGCCGTGCTCGGGCTTCGCGGATCTGCCGTGGCCGCGCATGTCGACGGCAATCAGCCGGTAGCGGTCCTCGAGCCCATCGAGCTGCGCCTGGAACTGCGCCGCGGTCTGCGACCAGCCGGGGATCAGGACGATGGTCGAGCCGCTGCCCGCCTCGTCATAGTGCAACTCGACGCCGTCATTGGTGGTGACCGTGCCCATTCGTCGCCTCCCAGCTTATGTGGCTTCCTCGCTCTTGCCACGGTTCGGTCGGGAGGCAAAGGGCCGGGGCTCAGTAGACCTTGGGCACGTAGAGCTCGTCGGGGAGGATCTTGCGCTCGTAGTCCGGGTTGAAGACGCGGTCGGGGAGCGTGATCGGGTCGTGCGGCACCTCCTCGTAGGGAACCTGCTTGAGCAGGTGCTGGATGCAGTTGAGCCGCGCCTGCTTCTTGTCGTTGCCTTCGACGATGAACCAGGGGGCCTCGGTGATGTTGGTGCGCTCCAGCATCTCCTCCTTGGCCTTGGTGTACTGCTCCCAGCGGACGCGTGACTGGAGGTCCATGGGGCTCAACTTCCACTGCTTCATCGGGTCGTGGATGCGCATCAAGAAGCGGAGCTGCTGCTCCTGGTCGGTGATCGAGAACCAGTACTTGATCAAGATGATGCCGGAGCGGACCAGCATCCGCTCGAACTCGGGCACATCGTGGAAGAACTCGGCGACCTGGTCCTCGCTGGCGAAGCCCATCACCCGCTCGACCCCGGCGCGGTTGTACCAGGAGCGGTCGAAGAGGACGATCTCGCCGCCGGCCGGCAGGTGCGGCACGTAGCGCTGGAAGTACCACTGCGACTGCTCGCGCTCGGTCGGCGCCGGCAACGCCGCCACCCGGCAGCCGCGCGGGTTGAGCCGTTGGGTGATGCGCTTGATCACCCCGCCCTTGCCGGCGGCGTCGCGCCCCTCGAACAGCACCACCACCTTGAGCTTCTTGTGGATCACCCAGTCCTGCAGCTTGATCAGCTCGGACTGCAGGCGGAACAGCTCGCGGAAGTAGGTACGCCGCTCGACCATCGATTTGCGGTGGAAATCCGTGATCGAGCGCAGCTCGCGGGCGATGCGGTGGTCGTCGAACTCCATCTCCAGCTCTTCGTCGAAGCTGTCCTGGAGGTCCTGCTCGATCCAGCTCAGTGGGCCGTCCGCGGCTTTGTCGTCAGGCATCTAGGGCTCTCCCAATCATGGCCCCGAGCAATCCGGCGATCGAGGCGAGAACGAGGCTAGGCGGTGACCTCGGCAAGCGCGTGACCACCAACTCATGGCGATGTTATCGCCGGGCTCTGGCCGAGCGTCCACCCGGACCTAGCTCATGCGCGTAAACAACAACTCGGAGTTGGATAATGAAGCTCGACCGCCGCAAGACACTGCTCGCAGCCGGCGCTGCGCTCGCAGCACCCGCGATCATCGGCAGCCGCACCGCCCGGGCGGCCGCACCCCTGCTCGGTCCGGCGCGGCCCTCTTTCTACCGGTTCCAGCTCGGCGATTTCGAGGTGACGACGCTGCTCGACGGCGCCGTCCAGCTCGACGGCCCGCACCCGATCTTCGGCGAGAACCAGCCGGCCGAGGAGGTCGTGGCCTTCGCACAAGCGAACTTCCTGCCCGGCGACCGGATGGAGATCAGCTTCACGCCGATCCTGGTCAACACGGGCGACCATCTCGTCCTCTTCGACAGCGGCAATGCGGCGGGGCGCCGGCCGGGTGCGGGCAATCTGGTGGCCGCGATCGAGGCCGCCGGCTACACGACCGACCAGATCGACACCGTCATCATCACCCACATGCATGGCGACCACATCGGCGGGCTGATGAGCGAGGGCGTGCCCGCTTTTGCCAATGCCGCCTATGCCGCAGGCCAGGTCGAGTACGACTTCTGGAGCCATGACGACCGGCTGAGCGGGGAGCTGGAAGACCGCGCCCAGCTGGTGCGCAGCAATGTCGTGCCTTTGGCCGAGAAGACCCGTTTCGTCGGCGACAACGCCGAGGTCGTCCCGGGCATCACCGGCATCGCCGCCTTCGGCCACACGCCCGGCCACATGGCCTACCACATCGAGAGCAACGGCCAGCGCCTGATGCTCTGGGCGGATGCGTCGAACCACTACCTCCTCTCGGTGCAGCAGCCCGAGTGGCATGTCCGCTTCGACATGGACAAGGAAGCGGCGGTGGCGACGCGCAAGCGGCTGTTCGACATGGCGCATGCCGAGCGCATCCCGGTCACCGGCTACCACATGCCGTTCCCGGCCGTGGGCTTCATCGACAAGACGGCCGATGGCGACTATCGCTGGGTGCAGGCGAGCTACCAGCTGAACCTCTGAGGATTCCCTGAGCCATGACCGATCATCCCCCCCTTCGCGTCGGCATGATCGGTCATGGCATGATGGGGGTCTGGCACAGCCGGAACCTCACCGGCCTCGAGGCCGTGCCGCATACCATCGCCGGGCGCCGGGCCGAGCCCACCCAGGCCTTTGCGGCCGAGCATGGCTACGCCAAGGCCACGATCGATCTCAGCGCTATGCTGGCCGACCCCGAGGTCGATGCGGTGGTGGTGGCGAGCCCGTCGGAGGCGCATGTCGAGCACAGCCTGGCGGCGATCGCGGCCGGCAAGCATGTGCTGATCGAGATCCCGATCGCCATGGATTATGCGGGTGCGACACGCGTGGCCGAAGCGGCCGAGGCATCGGAAAGGGTGGTCGCGGTCTGCCATCCCTGGCGGCACCGGCCCGAATTCATCGCGCTCAAGGAGCGGCTGGATGCGGGCGAGGAGCGCGCTGGGCTTTCTCGAGGGCCGCTTTCTCATCCACCGGCTGGAGAATGTCGGGGCCACGGGCTACCGGCGGAGCTGGACCGACAGCATCCTCTGGCATCACGGCTGCCACCTGATCGACCTCGCCTGCTGGCTGATGGGCGGCGAGCTCGAGGCGTCCGGCTGGATCGGGCCGGTCGATGCGCGGACGGGAACGCTCCATGAGCACCAGCGTCATGCTGGAGCGGGCGGACGGCGCCTCGGCGCATCTGCTGCTCACCTATCTGCAGCCGGCTCAAGCACAACGAGGCGACCATCGCCACCGACCGGGAGAGCTATCGGCTCGACATCAATGGTGCGACGCTGGCGACGAGCGGCGGCGTCGAGCCGATCGCGTCCGAGGTCGAGAACTGCCGGCTGGTGCTGGCCGATTTCGTCGAGGCGTGCCGGAGCGGCGGGCTGCCGCGCGTGACGCCGGCCGACGTGCTGCCGGCGATGGCGGCGATGCAGAAGGTGCAGGACGGCTGGGACGCCGTCCACGGGGCGCAGAGCCTGCCGGGGCGGGCGCTCGAACGGCTCGGCTGAGGCTCAGCCGGCGAGGGCTATGACCACCGCGTAGCGGGCGGCCTTGCCGATGGCGATCAGGATGAGCGTCAGGGCGAAGGGCGTGCGCATCAGGCCGGCGACGAGGGCCAGTGGGTCGCCGACGACCGGCAGCCAGCAGAGCAGCAGGGTCCAGACGCCGTAGCGGTTGAACCAGGCTGGGCGCGCCCGAGCCGGTCGCGGCGGAGCGGAAACCAGGGCCGGCCCTCGAAACGCAGCGCCAGCCGGCCGATCACCCAATTGACCAGCGAGCCCAATGTGTTGCCGATGGTGGCGACGAGCCAAAGCGCGGCGCGGTCGCTCTGCCCGGCATGGAGCAGCCCGGCCAGCGTCACCTCCGACGGGAACGGCAGGAGGGTGGCGGCGAGAAAGGCCGAGGTGAAGAGGAGGGTTAGCTCGGGCATGGGGGTGGTGTAGCTGCTGGCTGCGCGAGAGGCCGTCTCCGTCGCCCGTGTCACTCGCCCCCACGCTCGGCGAGCAGCACTCGTGCACGCTCTAGATTGCGCTGCGCCACGCCAACGAAATGATCGGCTTTGGCTGTCGCGAAGACCTCCAACGCCAGCTCGAAGGCCGTGACCGCCCGCTCCAGCGCCGCCGTGCTGCTCTCCCGCTCGCCAAGGGCAATAAGCGCGTTGCCGAGATTGGCCTGCGTCTCGGCCCAATCCAGCGGCACGCGCTCGCGGGTTCTTTCCTCCAGCGCCAGCTCGAAGGCCTGGACGGCGCGCACTAGCATAGCCGTGTCGCCTTCCCGCTCACCAAAGGCTCTAAGCGCGTTACCGAGATCGCTTTGCGTCGCCGCCCAACTGAGCGGTACGCGCTTGCGCGTCAACTCCAGCTGGGCAAGCTCGGAAACAGCGATTGCTCGTTCCAACCAGAGAGTTTTTCCTTCCAGTTCGCCAAGGGTCCGGAAGGCGATGCCGAGGTTATTCTGAATTGTTGCCCAGGCCAGCGGCACGCGCTCGCGGGTCAGCTCCTCCAGCGCCAGCTCGTATGCTGCGACGGCGCGCTTGAGAGTGGCAGCGTCGCCATCTCGCTCGCCTATGACCCGAAGCGCAATGCCAAGATTATTCTGTGTCTCGGCCCAGCTGAGCGGCACCGTTCGCGGGTCATTTCTCAAGTAATGCCAGCTTGTACGCCTCTACGGCGCGCCCAAGAGTGGCGGCGTTGCCATTCCGCTCGCCGAGTCGCCAAAGCACGAGGCCTAGATTGTTTTGCGTCCCGGCCCAGTCCAGAGGCACGCGCTCGCGGGTTCGTTCCTCCAACGCCAGCCTCGAAGGCCGCGACGGCGCGCTCAAGAGTGGCGGTGTTGCTCTTCCGCTCGCCGAAGGTCGCCAAAGCACAAGGCCGAGATCGTTCTGGGTCGTGGCCCAGCGCAGCGGGACGCGCTCGCGGGGCCGTTCCTCGAGCGCCAGTGCTCAACGCCGTGGACGGCGCGCTCGAGCGTCGCCGTGCCGCTCTCCCGCTCGCCGAGGGTCCGAAGCGCCTCGCCGAGATCGTTCTGGGTCATGGCCCAATCCAGCGGCACGCGCTCGCGGGTCAGTTCCTCCAGCGCCAGCTCGTAGGCCTGCGACGGCGCGCTCGAGCGTCGCCGTGCCGCTCTCCCGCTCGCCGAGGGTCCAGAAGCGCACCGCCGAGATTGTTCTGGGTCATGGCCCAATCCAGCGGCACGCGCTCGCGGGTCGCTCCGCCAACGCCAGCTCGAAGGCCGCGACCGCCCGCTCGAGCGTCGCCGTGCCGCTCTCCCGCTCGCCGAGGGTCAAAAGCGCGTTGCCGAGATTGTTCTGGGTCTCGGCCCAATCCAGCGGCACGCGCTCGCGGGTTCGTTCCTCCAGCGCCAGCTCGAAGGCCTGGACGGCACGGCTCGAGGCTCGACGTGCCGCTGCTCCCGCTGGCCGAGGATCGCAAGCGCAATGCCGAGATTGTTCTGGGTCGTCGGCCCAGTCGTCGGGGCGGGTGTCGCGCGAGGCGAGGGTCAGGGCCTGCTCGTAGGTGGCGATGGCCTCGATGAGGGCCGTGTTGTTGCCGAATTCATTGCCCTGGTCGGAGAGCGTGTTCCAGCTTCAATGAGGTTGGGCCAGCGATCCCAAGTGTCGGCCGGCGGAAAAGGTCGGCGGCTTCGCCGATAAAGCGCTGCTGCGTCGCGGTAGCGCAGGCGGGCGCGCTCGATGGCGGCTTGCTCGGCGATAAGCGCCGCCTCCTCGCGCTGCTGGTCGGCGAGGATGCGGGCCAGGGTCTCGCGCTTGGCGCGGACGATGGAGCGGGCCTCGTCGAGCAGGGTCCTGGCGCGGTCGTGCGTCGCCGAGTTCGAGTGCTTCGTATGCTGCCGACCACTTGCCTATGACCTCGGGGTCGTCGGTGCGCAGCGTTCGGCTCTCCGCGAGCAGACGGCGATGGTCCTCGGCGATCGCCGCGAAGCGGTCGGCGAGCTGGGTGGACTCCACCGGCTGCTCGCCGAGGATCGCGAAGAAGCTCGCGACGGCCTCGACGCGGAGCTGGCTGGTTGCCGGCAGCAGGGCGTCGAGGCGGGCGAGCAGGGCCGCGCGGTCGCCGGCATCGGGGAGGCCGCGAGGCGGACGATCTCGACGACCTGGTCGTTGGGCATGCCGCAGACGACCTGGATGGCGCTGTCGGTGATGTCGCCCTGGCTCGACCACCGAGCAGTCGGCGCGCATCTCGGTGCCGCCGAAGACGCTGCGCGGTGGCGGGCGACGCAGTGGCGACGATGGCCAGCGCGAGCAATGTGGCGGCGAGGCCCAAGCGGCTCATGGCTCGGTGCCGCCGCGCTCGATGGCTGATGGTGCTGTTCTCGACGTTGCCGCCGACCCCGACGCCGTTCTCGACGGTGATCCGGGTGCCGGCGACGGCCAGCGCGAGCAGCAGGCCGCCGAGCACGACGGCGACGAGCAGTGCGCGACCTCGATGCCGGCGAGGCCCTTGCGGCGGTCGATGGCGACGTTGCCGCCGGCGGCGATGCCTGCCGCGGTCGGCGCTGATCGAGGAAGCGGCCTTGGCGCCGCTGCTGTCCTTGGGCTTGGAGAGCGTGCGGAGAACTGCCCAGAGCCCGCCGCAGACAACGACAAGGCCGCCGCCGAGCCAGCTCAGCGTGCGCTGGTTATCCGGATCGCTGAGGAACGTCCAGACGTTTCCACCACCGCCTCCTCGACCTCGATGACGCAACGTGGTCAGCCGTCCATCTGGGAGAGGCTGGTCAAGCTGGACGCACGCCGCTGTCAAAAACCTGTGGTCGGGCTTTCATCGACCGGGCCTATACAAGAACGACAGCAGCCAGGGAGACACCCCGATGACCATGTCCCGCCGCCGTTCCGGTCTCGTCACCAGCCGTCGCCGGCTCTTGCAGCGGAGCGCGCTGGTCGCTGGTGGGTTGGGGGCCGGCTCGCTGTTGCCGGGCCGGGGCTTCGCGCAGGCGACGGTGACCAGCGAGGCGCAGCGGATCCAGGTGCCGTACGGGGTGCAGGTGGGCGACATGCGGCCGGGGCGTGCCGTCGTCTGGGCCAAGGCGGACCGGCCGGGGCGGATGCTGGTGCGCTGGTCGACCAGCGATGATCTCGAGCGGGGCCCGGATGCCTTGCCGGTGAACGCGCTGGAGGACACGGACTTCACGGGCAAGCTGGACCTGGCCGGGCTGCCGGCGGACCAGCGGATCTCTTACGAGGTGCGCTTTCTCGATCTGGGCGATCTGCAGACGCTGAGCGAGCCGGTGACCGGCAGCTTCGGACGCCGCCGGCCGAGCAAGCGCGACGTCCGCTTCGTCTGGTCGGGCGACACGGCGGGGCAGGGCTGGGGCATCAACCCGGACTTCGGCGGCATGCGCATCTACGAGACGATGCGGCAGGTCGAGCCCGACTTCTTCATCCACTCGGGCGACACGATCTATGCCGACGGGCCGATCCCGGCCGAGGTGGCGCTGCCGGACGGCAGCGCTCTGGCAGAACGTGACGACCGAGGAGAAGTCGCAAGGTGGCGGAGACGCTGGCCGAGTTCCGCGGCAACTACGCCTACAACCTGATGGACGACAACGTCCGGCGCGTTCAACGCCGAGGTGCCGATGCTCGCGCAGTGGGACGACCACGAGGTGACCAACAACTGGTACCCGGGAGATGCGCAAGGACGCGGACGAGCGCTACAAGGAGGGCTCGGTGGCGTTGCTGGCGGCGCGCGGCGATGCGCGCCTTTCACGACTACATGCCGATGCGGCCGATCCGCTGGAGAAGGACCGGCTCTACCCGAGCTTCGGCTATGGGCCGTCGCTCGAGGTCTTCCGCATCGACCTGCGCACCTATCGCGGGCCGAACTCGGACGAGCAGCCGACCCGGATGACGCCCGAGACGCGCATCCTGGCGCGCGACGCAGCTCGCCTGGCTGAAGAAGGCGCTGAGCCGGTCGGAGGCGACCTGGAAGGTGATCGCGTCCGACATGCCGATCGGGCTCATCGTCTACGACCAGTGGCAGGAGCAGCGGGGTGCGGAGGCGATTGCGCTCAACGGCGACGGGCCGGCCGCGGGGCCGCGAGCTGGAGATCGCGGAGCTGCTCACCTTCATCCGCGACCAGGGGATCAAGAACGTGGTCTGGCTGACGGCGGATGTGCACTACACCGCCGCGCACCACTACCGGCCGGAGCAGCGCCCAGTACCAGGCCTTCGCGCCGTTCTGGGAGTTCGTCTCCGGGCCGCTCAACGCCGGCACGCTTCGGGCCGAACGAGCTCGACGACACCTTCGGGCCGGAGGTCGGTGTTCGTGAAGGCGCCGGAGGAGGGGCAGGTCAACCTGCCGCCGTCGGCGGGCATGCAGTTCTTCGGCCAGGTCGACATCGAGCGCGAGAGCGAGGTGATGACCGTGCAGCTCAAGGACCTCGACGGGGACGACGCTGTTCACCCAGGAGCTGGTGCCGGAGGTCTAGGACTCGCTAGCGGTTGTGTCTTCGCGCGAGACCAGATGTGCCAGCTGGTAGTGATGAGCCGTGACACCCGTCTCGGCGCCGTCTCGTTCGAGCGTCTCGGGCGACAGCGCGCCGTCACCCAGCGCGCGCAGGCTGGTCGTGCTGTAGCCTTCGACCAGGAGGACCCAATCGGCGATGGCGTCCGGTGCGCCGCGCAACTGGCTCTCCCGCGTCGGTGACCCGCTTGCCGCCTTGTCGGCAATCAGGAAGTGGGCTGCCACCAGACCGGGAATGTCGGCGAGTCGCGCCGTCTCCGCTCGAAGCCGGCTCTTCAGGGGCCCGACGCTGTCTTCGCGTGGGCTGTCTTCGCGTGGTGCGAGACGAAGGCAGAGCAGCGCATGGCCGATGCCGCTCCCGGCGCTTGCTTCGACCGCACAAAGCGTGCGGTTCATGCCCTGCACGGACGGCATGATCTCGCGCGTCCAGGCTGATGGATTGTTGAGGCGTTCGAGATAGGCGGCCGAGTTGAGCACGCCGATGTCGGCGACTTCGTACATGACGAGGTAGCGCGGCCCGTCGCCCGTCGCGACGTACCGGCGGCCGCGGCGGAACCCATCGATGCCGACGCGCTCCAGCATGTGCTCTTGCGAGTGCCAGCGGTCATAGTCGGCCTCGCGACCGGCGGCGATGTCGTGCCAGGCGACGAAGGCGCCTTTGCCGAGAAGCACGGCTCACTCCTTTCCGCAACAGCGCCGCGTTGAGCGCCAACGACGGCCGTAAGGTGTGAAACGTGGACGCAATGTTACCATAAGCGGCCGCCAGCCACCAAGCGCGCGGCGCCGGCTTCTGGCCCTACCCAGGGGCTGAAGCCTGGGTCCTTCGAGATCAGGTGCCAGCACCGGCGGCTGCTCGACGAGGGCGTCCGGCACGGGTAGACTGCGTGACCTTCCAGGCTTCGGGGGACGCAGATGATGTGGCGTCGGGGGCTTGTCGGTTTCCTGGCCCTGGTCCTTGCGGCGCTGCCGATCGTAGCGGCGTCGGCGCAGGGGCTGGAGGTGGGGTGCGGAGACGTCGAGGGCGCGTGGGACTGGCCGATCGGCGGCGTGGTGACCCTGGCGCCGGATGGCGATGCCGGCTGGGCGCCCGAGGTTGGCATGGCGGCCGCGTTCGCGGGCGAGTGGTCGTGCGATCGGACCGACGGGCATGTGGTGATCGTCTGGCAGCAGGGGCTCACCGATCGGTTGCGGCTGGATTTCCAGAGTGGCGAGCTCAGGGGTGAGAACGACGTGGGCGTCGCCATTGTCGCCGCCCGGCATGGTGCGCAGGGGACACCCGAGGTCGCGCCGGCGGGGCCGGTGCCGCCGATGCTGGTGGGCAGCTGGCTTCTGGAGGTGATGCTGCCGTCGCCGCAGGGGCCCGTGGCGGTGCTCTGGACCATCGAGGCGGACGGGTCCTATCGGATCGAGGCGGGGCCCTACAGCCATTCCGGCACGATGACCGCTTTCAACGGCACCTGGGAGCAGGCGGCGACCGATCGGGTGTTCACCGATGGCGGGCGCTACCTCTTTCCGAACTGGGCGCGGCTCGAGACGCCGGCCCGGAGCGGGCACGGGCGCTGGCGCCGGATCATGCCGGAGCTGACGCTCTCGACCATGGAGGTGAGCGGCCAGCAAGTGCCGACGGATTTGCCGGCGCTGGTTGAGCGGGCGCGGACGGTGGCCTGGTCGTGGCGGCCGGATGCCGAGCTTCGCGTGCTCGACTTCGATCGGCCGGACAGCAACCAGTCCGGCGCTTCGCTGGAGGTCGACCTCGGTTTCGTGTCGCCGGCGACGGGTGCCGGGCTTTCCGTAACGGTGGCCACGGACGGCACGCGGTTCTTCGCGCATGACGTGGTGACTTGGGGCAGCGACCCGATCCCGGACGGCTTTCTCGATTTGCCGGTGGTCTGGGCGATCGGCCGGCAGCACGGGCTGCAGCCGCCGCTCGATCGGGCCGGGCTCAAGGTTTGGCGGCCGGGCGACGGCGAGCCGGTGCTCGCCTGGGGATTGAGCGCTGCCCGGGGCGAGCCGCGTGGGCTGAACATCGACGGGGTCACCGGCGGCAAGCTCGACGGCGACCTTTCCGGCTACGTCGCGCAGTACAACGCCCAGTGGGAGGCGGCGGTGGCCGGTCTGCGCCGGCTCTTCGCCCGGCCAGCGCCGCGCTCGTCCGGTTCATCGTCGAGCGACTTCTCGTGGGGCGATTCGAGCTCCAGCAACAGCTCTGACGACGATAGCGGCAGCGGCAGCTCGTCGGGCTACGACACTGCGTCGCAGAACTCGTGGAGTGCCGGCGACATGCCGGCCTATGACCGGATCCAGAGCGGCACGCCGACGGGCGACGACTGCTACCGCTACGGCTGTTGAGCGGATTTGCGCTGGTTGTGAAACGGCTCAGTGCCGGAAAGGTCAGGTGAACGCCAATCGCGCGGCAAAGCCGCGGCTGCGGCCGGGGATCGGCGAGGCCAGCTCGAGGCGTCCGCCCGATTGCTCGATGATCGCGCGGGCGATCGCGAGGCCGAGCCCGAAGCCTTCGGTGCTGGTCGACAGCCGCTCGAAGTGCTGGCCGAGCTTGGCCAGCTGCTCGGGCGACAACGGCTCGCAGTCATTGACGATGGTGATGCCATCGGGGGCAATTCGGATGTCGATCGGCGTGTCGGCGGTGCCGTGCAGCAGCGCATTGTCGACCAGATTGCGCCAGGCGATCGCAAAGGCGTCGAGGTCGGTAGTCACCACGAGCGCGCCGCGGTCGAGCCCGGTGACGGTGATCTCCGCGCCGCAGTCGACCCGGCGGCGCGCCTCGTCGATGATCAGCTCGACTGCCGGGAGAATGTCCACCGGCGATCGATCCAGGGCGATGCCGGCTTCCGCTCGCGCCAGCTGGAGCAGGCGTTCCACCAGGCGGGAAAGCTGGCTGAGCGACGCCGCGATCGCCTCGCCGCGACGGCGAAAATCCGCGTCGGGGCTGAGCGCGATCAGCCGCTGCACCTGGGCGAGCGCGCCGGCGATCGGGGTGCGCAGCTCGTGCGCGCTGTTGGAGGCGAAATGCCGTTCGCTGCGCAGCGCCTGATCAAGCCGCACGAAGAGGCGATTGGCGGCTTCCGCGAGCGTGACCAGCTCCTCCGGCAAGCCGTCGACGCTGACGGGTGCCAGATGGCGGCCGTGCCGCATGCCAAGCTCGGTGCCCAACTGGCGAACCGATGCCATGCCGTTCTGCACCGAGCGAATAATCAGCCAGCCGCAACCGGCGAGCAGTGGCAAAAGCGGCAGGGCGAGCAGCAGGCCGGTTTCCCACAAGGCTTCGCGGCGATGCTCCAGCTGATCGATGATCTGCAGGAACAGGAGCCCGTCGGCGGATCGCTCGGTATAGACCCGCTGGCCATCGAAATCGGCAAAGCCGACCTCGAGCGGGATCGGCAAGGGTGCTGTCGGCGCCGCGTGCGAGGCCACGAGAACGCGCCCGTTCGCCAGCCGCAATTGATAGCTCAGATACTCCTCATGATCGCCGAAGCGCATCGCCTGCTGGGCTTCTCGGGCCTCCTCTAGCGTCTGACCGAGCTCGTCGCTGTCCATCTGCGCCGCGGCGAGGGACAGCAGCAGCTGCGCGGTCTCGACCATGGCGCTGTCGAAGGTCTCGGCGAATTCTTCCTTGGCGACCCAGAGCGCCAGCGACAGTCCGGCGAGCCAGGAGAAGGCGAGCACGGCCAGCAAGCGGGTGTTCAGTCGGCGAGCGATGCTCCAGCGCTTCACGAGTCGCTGCCGGCGATCGTGTAACCGAGCCCGCGCGCCGTGCGGATCGCCGCATGGCCGATCTTCTTGCGCAGGCGGCTGACATAGACCTCGACGGTGTTGCTCTCGACCTCGGCGCCGAAGTCGTAGAGGGCGTCCTCGATCCGCGCCTTGGCGACGATCGCCTCGGGCCGCTCCACGAGCACGTCCAGCACCGCCCATTCGCGTTGGCTTAGCTCGATGCGCTGGCCGCTGCGATGGACGGTGCGGGACGTGCGGTCGATCTCCAGCTCACCGTGGCGAAAGATCGGGCTGGGCCGACCGTTGTAGCGCCTCGCCACGGCTGCGACACGCGCGCCGAGCTCGCGCAGATCGAACGGCTTGACCAGGTAGTCGTCGGCCCCGGCATTCAAGCCGTCGATGCGGTCGGTGATCTGGTCGCGGGCGGTCAGGATGATCACCGCCCGTTGATCGCCGCCGCCGCGCAGCCGGCGCAGCAGATCCAGGCCGCGTCCGTCAGGCAAGTGCAGGTCGAGCAGCAGCAGCGGATAGTCGACGGCAGCCAGTGCGGCGTCGGCATCGGCCAATCGCGTCACCCAATCGACGGCATGACCATCGGCGCGCAAATGGTCACGCACGGCCTCGCCCAGCGACTCGGCGTCCTCGATCAACAGCAGTCTCATGGGCACTCCTTCGCGGCGCCGACTGAAGCAACAAGCTGACACCAGGCTGAACGAACAAAATTTCCCGGTTCAGCGGCCTGTCAGGCTTCTTGGTCACAACTGGCGCCGTCAACACAAACCAAAACGGAAGCGATCGATGACCATGTCCTTCAAGAAGACCTCAGCCTTCGCCGTGCTCGCCCTCGTGGGCTCGGTCTCGCTGGCGCAGGCGAGCGATCTCTGTGCCGTCGCCGAAAGCGATCGCCAGCCCATCGATGCGCTCAAGACCGAGCTCGAAGCCAAGGGCTGGGAGGTCAGGAACATCAAGGTCGAGGACGGCTGCTACGAGGCCTATGCGATCGACGACCAGGGTCGGCGGGTCGAGGCCTATTTCGATCCGCAGACCTTTGCGGCGGTCAAAACCAAAGTGGAGGGCTGAGTCGTGACGGCGACGGTCAAGGTCTGGGACATCTTCGTCCGCCTGTTTCATTGGTCATTGGTCGCCTGCTTCGCGATTGCCTGGCTGAGCGCGGACGAATGGGACCAGCTGCACGAACTGGCTGGCTACATTGCTGCCGGGCTTGTCGCCTGCCGCCTGCTCTGGGGGTTCGTCGGCACGCCTTACGCTCGATTTGCCCAGTTCCTGCGCGCACCTTCGACCGTCGCCGGCTACCTCGTCGACATCGTCAAGGGCCGCGAGAAGCGTTATCTCGGGCACAACCCCGCCGGTGCGGCGATGATCGTCGCTCTTCTGCTCTGCATGACAGGGGTGGCGGTCACCGGCTGGATGATGGGACTCGATGCCTTCTGGGGCGTCGATTGGGTCGAGGAGACGCACAAGACCTTGGCCAACGGCATGCTCGCCCTGGTGGCCCTGCATGTCGCTGGCGTCCTCATCGCCAGCCTGCGCCACCACGAGAACCTGGTTCGCGCCATGATCACCGGTCGCAAGCAGGCAGCGGGGGCGAGCGACATCGCCTGATGTCGGCAGACCTGGATAGGGCTTCGGCTCGCAGAAACCGTCTATCGGCCTGCGAGCCGTTCCCTCACCAGTGCCAGCTCACCCGGGTGACCATGCCGACGTCCGGCTCGGCGCTGGCGTCGTGGCCTGGCTCGTTGCGGAGAAAGAGGTGGGTGTCGAGCGAGGTCGCCTCGCTGAGCTCGCGGGCGTAGGCGAGCTCGAGGTCGATCTCGCGGCCGGAGGGCGTCAGGCTGACCTGCTCGCTCGAGCGGATGACGTTGCCGCTGAAGTCACGCGAGACCGGCACGTCGAGGGTGCCCTCGGCACTGGTCACCCGGAAGGGCTGACCGAGCATCAGGCCCAGCCGGTCGCCATCGTCGAGCACGTCCCGCTTGATCAGGCCCACCGACCAGCTGTCGGCGTAGACCGTGCCGAGGTCGCCCAGCATGCTGTCGGCGCCTAGGCTCGGCCGGGCGGCGGCCACGGTCCAGCTGCCCTCGAGCGACCAATCGCCCAGGGCGTAGCGGCCGAGGAGCGAGCCGAAGGCCGCCTGGTTCTCAGCGTTCTCGCCGAAGGCGCCGCTGCTGTCGCTGGCCAGGAACGTGCCCTGCTCGTCGAGCATGCCCACGCCGAGGCCGACCGTCAGCCGGTCGGTCAGGCGATGCCTGGCCAGCGCCTGGACGGCATGCCGCTCGCCGTCGACCAGATCGACGCCCTCGGCGTTGCTGTGCAGGCCGAGGATGAGGTCGGTGCTCGGATCGAAGGCGTGGGTGAGGCTGGCGCCGGCGCCGCCGCCGACCAGGTCGAGCTGCGGCAGCCGCATGCTGCGCGACGAGACGAAGCCGAGGTCGTCGCTGGCGAGCGCCAGATCGCCGCTGGCGAGGCCGAGCACCGATTGCGGCGAGGTGCCGAGGCCGAGGCGCAGCTGGCCGAAGCCGGCGCCATCGACGTCGAGCGCCATGGTGTAGCGCTCGTCCTCGTCCTGGCGCTGCAGCTCGCTCAGGCTGGTTGCCCAGGGCTGGTCTAGATCACGCCGCTCGGCGGCCATATGCAGCGTGGCCCTGTCGCCGAAGCGGGTCGAGCCCTGCTCCATGTCCGGTTGCGAGATGTAGCCGCTGAGGCCGAGCCCACTATCGTGGTGGTCGACGCGACGGTCGAGGCCGACCGTGTAGGGTCGGCCGAAATCGTCGAAGGCGACGCCTTGGGCGAGCAGTGCGTTGTCGGTGAGCGCGTCGCCGAAGGCGGGGCCGAGGGTCAGGTTAGTGCTGCTTACCGACGCCGAGGCGCCGTCGACGCTTTGGCCTTCGGCTATCGTCAGCTCGCCCACTGGCTGGGTGGCACGGTCGAGGTCGATCAGGCCGTGGCCGTAGACGTCGTCGACACCGGGTTCACCGAGATCCTTGGCGGTCCTGAGCATCAGCGACTTGATCTCGGCGGCAGTGAGATACGGATAGGCGCTACGCAACACCGCCGCAGCGCCGGTTGCCACGGCTTGGGCGTACTGCGTGCCAGTCACGTCGTAGCTACCCCAGAGCTTCGGATAGTTAACCCTGGTTATCTCTTCGCAAAACAACAGGAAGCATCTAGTGTCCGTATATTCATTGGGTGAACCACTTTTCCACATCGCTACTTTATAGCTGTCGGGAGCAATCACAAACGAATACTTGGCGGCACCAGCTGGGTTTGATGAAACCTCTCCATTTTGATCGAGAGACCCAACAACTAGAGTGCTTTCGATGGAAGACCCAAGATTCTCGACAGTTTCATTGCTGATTTTTTCCCCGAGAGATGTTTGGCCAGCAATAGTCAATAAGTCATTGTTCGCCGATGCAAAATTCATCGCTCGCAACGATATCCGGCTCACCGAGTAACTGGTCCAAGTTCATTTGAATGTTTATGACTTCTGACTTGTCACGCTCCGCTGCCTTTTCAATTGCAGTTGCTAAGCTCCCGCTGCGTTGCCCTGATATGTAGTTGTCATATGCCCAAATTTTAGCATCATATGCAATTCCGAGGCCATTTTTGCCATCTCGCGGCTCAGCAATCAGCTGGGCGATTGCAGTGTCTTCGTTTGCAGCACGAATCGGTTCCCACGTCGAAGTTCCTGGGAACAATGCCTCCTTATCAACTTGTTGCAAAACACTGCCATCAATCTCGAATTGCCGAACCACATTTGTCTTAAGTCTATTGTCATCGGCGGCCACCCTCGCATTGATCAAATGAATGACTGCGTCGTCACCGGTGTAACCGCGCTCGTAAGCCGCTACTGCGTTTATGGGGCCAATAGCGCCGTTGAAATCGCGTTCCTGCGCCAGTGACACTGGATTGATGAAGGAACTGGAGCCTCCGGACGAGCCTCCTCCGCTGCCGCCGCCGCCACCGCAGCTTGCCAGCACCGCCGTCGCCAGGATGATCGCCGTTTGGGTGGCGCCGTGGTGGAATTGGTGTGTCTTGATCTTTTTCATTTTTGACCCCCCGCTCGATCGACGAGTGCGAAACAAGGACGTGTCGTGACGGCACGCGGCGGCGAGTCTAGAATACTTTCCTTGTTGCCGAATTGACCTCGATCAAAAGACGATGGTGGCAGGCGGTCTGTGGCGGGCGATCACGTCGACATGTCGATCATGGGGAGGCCGATGTGGCGGAGCTTTTCGCCAGCGGACGGGTTGCGGACTTCATCCTCGTCGTCCTGGCACTCGAAGCGCTGGCGATCCTTATGGTCCACCGGCTCGGCGGTCGCGGTCCGGGGCTTGCCGCCGTGCTGCCGTTCCTTTTGGCCGGAGGCTGTTTGCTGCTCGCCTGGCGGACGGCGGCAGCGGGCCTGCCCTGGCCGGTACCGGCGCTGCTGCTGCTGGGGGCCGGCGTGGCGCACCTGCTCGACCTGGTGCGGCGGTGGCGCTGATCTCGCCGGCAGGCATCGCTTTTCGCTTTGGCGGGCGGTGGTGATGCGCCATTTTGCGGCGGCGCCGGTCGCGGGCCGGCTCGCAGCACGAGAACATAATGGAGACCAGGGATGCCAGCAGCCGCGAGTCCTGCCCGGCCCGAGATCGAGATCGCCTTCTTGGGAGGGCTGCGGCCGCCTGCCGCGGCGGCGCTCGAGGCGCAGTTCACCTGCCACCATGTCTACGCCGAGGCCGATCCGCTGGCGTTTCTTGCGGCCAATGGTGCGCCGCATCCGGGGTGCCGCCAGCAATGGCATGGCCGGGATCAGCAAGGCGCAGATGGAGCTGATGCCGAACCTGGAGATCTGCGCCATCAACGGCGTCGGGCTCGAGACCACCGATCGCGATGTCGCCAAGGCGCGCGGCGTGACCGTCACCATCACGCCCGTGCTCTATGACGACGTTGCCGATCTGGCCATCGCACTGGCGCTCGCCGCCTGCCGGCGCATCGTCGAGGGCGACCGCTTCGTGCGCAACGGTGACTGGCTCAAGGGGCGGATGGACCTCGGCCGCAAGCTCACCGGCATGCGCGCCGGGCTGATCGGGCTCGGGCGGATCGGCAGCGAGGTGGCGGCCCGGCTGCAGGGGTTCAAGTGCGACATCGCCTATGTCGATCCCGTCGCCCGCGACGTCCCCTACACGCGGGTCGCCGATGCCGTGGCCTTGGCCGAGCGGAGCGACATTCTCTTTCTTTCGGCGGCCGGTGCCGCCAAGGGCGCCGGCGCGCCGCTCGTCGATCGGGCGATCCTCGAGGCGCTGGGTCCGCGCGGCATCTTCGTGAATATTGCCCGTGGCTGGCTCGTCGACGAGCCGGCGATGGTCGAGCTCTTGGCCAATGGCGGCCTCGGTGCCGCCGGGCTCGATGTGTTCGACGACGAGCCACGCGTGCCGGAGCGGCTGTTGGCGCTCGACAATGTGGTGCTCACGCCGCACATCGCGAGCTCGACCGAGGAGACCATGGGGGCGATGGGCGATACCGTGGTTGCCAACCTGGTCTCCTGGTTCAAGGGCGAGGGGGCGCTGACGCCGGTTCCCTGATCGATCGACCCGCTCAGCGGCCGAGGATCAGCACCACGAGCACGACGATCAGCGTGATGACGAGGCCGACCGCGGCCTGCCAGGCGCGGCGGCGTGCCGGGCGCATCGCCTGTAGCTGCCCCAGGGCCCTGGCTGCCTTGGGCCCCAGCCAGACGACCAGGGCGGCGAGGCCGAAATAGCGGATTGCCCGGGAGAGGCCCATGGCGGCCACGAACCAGGGCAGCGGGTAATGGAAGGCGCCGCCCAGCAGCATGGCGAGCTGGGACGGCACCGGCGTCACGCCGATCAGGAACAGCGCCCAGAAGCCGTAGCGGTCGAAAAGCGACTGCGCCTGGCCGAGGCCGTCCTGCCAGCCGGCGGCGTCGATCAGCCAGATGCCGGCCGTGTCGAAGGCGAGGGCACCTAGCGCATAGCCGACGACCGACGCGGCGAGGAAGCCCGCGAGTGCCAATGCTGCGATGCGCCAGACCATCTCGCGGCGGAGCAGCATGTAGGGGACGAGCACGGCCTCGAGCGGGATCGGCACGAGGGTGGCTTCGAGGAAGGAGAACCAGACGAGCAAAGGCTGTGCCCGGCGCGACCCGGCGAGGCGTTGGGCCACGGCCTTGACCCGTTCCTTCGCCGCACTCGGTCGCTGGCTGACCGTGTCCGTCGTTTTGCTCAAGGCTGCCGCTCGTGGCCCTTGTAGAGCGGGCTCGCGAGGTACTGCTTCAGGCCGAAGCGGGCCAGCACGCCGATGGCGGCGGCGACCGGCACGGCCAGCATGACGCCGAGAAAGCCGAAGAGGGCGCCGCCGGCGAGCAGCGCGAAGATCACCCAGACCGGGTGCAGGCCGACCCGCTCGCCGACCAGCTTGGGAGTCAGGAAATTCCCCTCGATCGCCTGGCCGACGATGAAGAGGCCGGCGGTCAGGCCGAGCATGACGTAAGTCGGTCGGCGCCGAACTGGACGGTGGCGAGGCCCATCGAGGCGACGAAGCCCGGTGATCGAGCCGACATAGGGAATGAAGGAGAGAGCCCGGCGAGCAGGCCCACGAGCAGCCCGCCATTCAGGCCGATGGCGGCGAGCCCGATGCCGTAGAAGAGACCGAGAATCATGCAGACCGAGACCTGGCCGCGCAGGAAGCCGGCGATGCTGCCGTCGATCTCCTTGATCAGGCTGCGGATCGTGTCGCGGTGGTCGCGCGGCAGCCAGCCGTCGACGGTGGCGACCAGGTCGTCCCAATCACGCACCAGGTAGAAGCTGACCACCGGTGTGATGACCAGGAGCGAGACGATGCTCGAGAGTGCTGCACCGCCGGAGAGCAGCCCGGTCGGCGACGCTCTTCAGCCATTCGCCGACGCTGCCCGCATGGCTGGTGATCGCCTGCTGCAGCTCCGCGTCGGTGGCGAGATCGAAGCGCTGGCGGAAGCTCCGCGACCAGCGGCTCGGCCCAGGCCCAAAAAGCCTCGATCGCCTGCGGGACGGAGCTGGTGAGCGCCGCCGCCTGGCTGTTGATCACCGGGATCAGCAAGACGATTCCGCCGATGATCGAGAGGACGAAACCACCGGTGAGCAGCGATGTCGCCAGCGTTCGCGATGCGCCCCAGGCTTCGAGCCGGTCGGCCAGGGGTCGAGCAGATAGGCCACCACCATTCCGGCGACGAACGGCAGCAGCACGTCGCGCAGGATGTAGAGCAGCACGAGAAAGACGACCAAGCGATCGCCCATGACCAAGCCTTGCGTGCGGTGCTCAAGCGGTGGGTCTCCTTTTCCGGGCGCGTGTCTCGTGCTGCGCACGAACGCCCGCCGCTGCAGGGATATGCGCTGGCGCGAGCGAACCTCAAGCCGGAAACGGCCCAGCCCCGTCTCGGGTTGCCTAGAGAATCGGGCCCGAGCATCGCGACGGTGTTGTTCAAGAGGCGGCGTGGCAGCGTCCAGGCCTCGACCTCTGGAAGGCCGACCTGCTCGCGACCGGCCGATGTAGCTCGTGCTGGCGCTGCGCGGATCTCGGCGGTCAGCGCCGGGTCGTAGAGCGAGGATGTTGTTCTCGTAGTTCAGATCGAAGCTGCGTCGGTCCATGTTGGCCGAGCCGATCAGCGTCGACCTCGCCGTCGAGGGTCGAGCGACTTGGTGTGCAGGAGGCCGTCCTCGTACTCGAAGATGCGCACGCCGGCGTCGAGCAGGTTGGCGTAGTTGCTGCGGCTGGCGGCGGCGACGAGCCGGCTGTCGTTGCGTGCCGGGAAGATGATGGTCGTCGCCACGCCGCGCCTGGCACTGGCGCAGAGCGCCTCCTGCATCGAATTCGTCGGGCACGATAGTAGGGCGTGGTGATGACCAGCTCGCGGCGGGCGCTGTACATCAGCGTCTCGAACATCTCCGGCATAGCGGAATGGCGAATCGTCGGGCCGCTGCCGACCACCTGCGCGGTGATGCCCAGGCGTTGCCGCGCGAGGAATCGGCCGGCGCAGCAGGTCGTCGATCCGCTCGTCGACATAGGCCATCCAGTCGGCGGCGAAGAGATACTGGTTCTGCCGGGCGATCGGCCCCTCGAAGCGCACCATGGCGTCGACCCAGGGCGCGATATTTTGCCTTGACCTGGAACTCCGGATCGGCGCAGTTCTGGCTGCCGCAGTAGGTGATGGTGTCGTCGATGACGACGATCTTGCGGTGGTTGCGCAGGTCGATCCGGCCGCTGAGCATGCGCCAGCAGCGGATTGCCGACCGGCAAGGCCCGGCCGACGCGCACGCCGGCGGCCTGCATCTCCCGCCAGTGCGCGCTCTTGATCATGCGGCGCGAGCCCAGATCGTCGACCATCGCCCGGCAGGCGACGCCGCGCGCCGCAGCGCGCTTCAGCGCCTCGACCACCTTGCATGCCATTGGTGTCCGGCAGCCAGATGTAGAAGAGCAGGTGGACATGGTCGGTCGCCGCGTCGATATCGGCGACGATCGAGTCGATCGAGGCGTTGGAGTCCGCCATCAGACGGGCCTGGTTGCCGCCCACGGGGGCGAAGCCGTTGATCGATTGACCGACCCGGAAATGCGGCTCGTAGCGCTCGGGGATCAAGGGCTGCATGGCCTCGGATCGTGGCTCCGAGATCGTCGCCGGCGCAGGCATGGCGGCCAGGATCTGCTGCATCCTGGCGATGCGGCGGCGGCCGATATTGGTCTCGCCGAGCAGCAGGTAGGCGATGACGCCGAGCGCCGGCAGGATCAGGATGACCACGGTCCAGGCGATGCGTGCCGCCGGGTCCCGGTTGGGCTTGAGGATCACCCGGACGATCAGCAGGAGCGAGACCACGAGATGGAGTGTCAGCAGCATTGGGGCTCGCTCACGTCGTCAGGGCAATGAGGGCGTTCAGCACCAGGTTGGCGCCGTGCTCGACATCGGTCCAGGGTGTGTGCTCCTCGGGTGCGTGGCTGATGCCGCCTGTCGATGGCACGAAGATCAGGCCGGCAGGGCAGAGAAGCTGCATGGTCTGGGCATCGTGGCCGGCGCCTGACGGCATGGTCGTGGTCTTGTAGCCGAGTCTGCGGCTCGTCGCGACCAGGCGATCGACCAGTGCCGCGTCGAGCTGCGCGGGATCCAGCCAGCTTTCCTCGCGGATTTCGAGGACCAGGTCTTGCGTTGCGGCGGCCTCGGTGAGTGCCTGGCGGCTGGCTGCCGCCATGGCGCGCATGACGGTGACGTCGGTGTCGCGGCCGATGATCGAGAAGGTGGCGCTGCCGGGGATGGTGTGCGGGAAATTGGGCTCGAGGGCCACCTTGCCGATGGTGATCCGGGACTGCTCGCCGCCGACGCTCTGGATGATGGCCGGGATGCGGCCTGCGAAGGCGGTCAGGCCGACGAACGCGTCCTGGCGCCGGTCCATGGGCGTCGTGCCGGAATGGTTGGCGACGCCGGTGAGTGTCACGGTCCAGTTGAAGACGCCGGACGCACCGGTGGCGACGCCGATCTCGAGCCCACGGAGCTCGAGGATTGGCCCCTGCTCGATGTGCAGCTCTAGAAAGGCATGGACGCTGCCGGGCGCGCGGGCGACTTCGGCGTAGCGCTCCGGTGCCAGATCCTGGGCACGCATGGCATCGACCAGCCGCACGCCGTCGGCGTCGGTGGCCTTCTCCAGCCAGGCCGGGTCGACCGTGCCGGTCAGCGCCTGGCTGCCGAGCATGCCGCCGAAGCGGCCTTCCTCGTCGGCGGTCGCCACCACCTCGATCGGCCTTGCTGGACCGATGCCGTCTGCGCGCATCACCCGGACCGCCTCCAGCGCCGCGCAACAGCCGAGTGCGCCGTCATAGACGCCGCCATCGGGCACCGTGTCGAGATGCGAGCCGGCCATGACGGGGGCGCCGTCGCCGGCAGGCCAGCGTGCGACCACGTTGCCGACGGCGTCCATGGCGACGTCCAGCCCGGCCTCGGAAGCACGCGCCATGAAGTAGCGCCGTCCGGCCATGTCGGCGTCAGAGAAGCTCGGGCGGTTGATGCCGGGGCGCCCGGCGATCGTGCCGATCCGCGCCAGCTCCAGCATGTCGGCGCGCAGCCGGTCGAGATCGATGGCAAGGCTCATGGCGCGAGATCACCAGAGAAGCCGGCGCGATGCAAGGCGGGCCGGGCGCCGTTCGGCGCCATCAGGCCCGACCTGCGGTTAGTCATTCCAGCCATTCATCATCAATGAACGCACGTCACCCGGATGTGTCGCGGGGTGCATTCGTGATCCGTTAGCTGCGATTTCGTCGGTTAGTGGGCCGGATTCCTGAGTTGCCACAAGCAATTGGAGCCGGGTCATGCAGAAAGTGGTTTCGCTCGGACGATACCGGCGGCGCCGACCACCGGCTTGGCGCGTCTGGCGCCTTGTCCTGCCGCTTCTCGTCGGCGTCGCCGCTGCGCTGGCCCATCAGATGGGAGCGGCCGACCTGGCGACCGTCGGCCACCAAACGCCGCCGGGCCAGCCGGGCGTCGAGCAGGGGCAGGCCGTCGTCGGATCTTTCGGGCTGTGTGGAGCGCCGCCGCATCGTGACTGCGTGATCGATGGCGACACGTTCTATCTCGGACGGCAGAGCATTCGGATCGCCGATATCGACACGCCGGAGACGCGCGGGGCGCGCTGCGCCTATGAGGCAACGCTCGGCAACCGGGCGACCCAGCGGTTGCACGCGTTGCTCAATGCCGGGCCATTTGAGCTGGTGGCCGGCACGCGTGACGTGGACCGCTACGGCCGCAAGCTGCGCACCGTCATGCGCAACGGGCGTTCGGTTGGTGGCGTGCTGGTGACCGAAGGATTGGCCCGGCCATGGACCGGGCGTCGCCTGCCCTGGTGCGGCTCATAAGGCGACATTGCACTGCCCGGGCCGCCGCAGCGGGTCCAGGCCGAACGGAAGGCGAGGCGCGGTGCGCATGACACCGCGCCTCGCCGTCGCTACGGATCAGGCTTACTTGACGGCTTCGCCGGCGTCCTCGATCGCCTCGCCGGTGGCTTCGAGATTGTCACCGGTGTCCTGCTTGACGCCTTCCCAGGTGTCGCCGCAGGCGGCGAGGGAAACCGTCAACAGGCCCAAGGCCAAGAGATTCAGAAATACTGTGCGGATTGCCACGACGTTGTCCTCACGTGTTGTCAGTTCGGTCAAGCTCGACCGTCGATTGATGACGGCGCTTCTTGAAACAGCTGCCGCCGGTGAAGGTTTCGTAGCTGCATTGGAACGCGCACGAAAGTGTGAAAAAGAGTTCATCAAGCGGTTCGGCGGCGGCCCGGCACGGGCACGGCGGCGAGTAGTGTCCGGGTGTAATCGTGACTCGGATGCTGGAAAACCTGCTCGCGTGGCCCCGCCTCGACGACCTTGCCCTGGTACATGACCATGACGGCTGTCGAGAGCGCCTCGACGACTGCGAGGTCGTGGCTGATGAAGAGATAGGTCAGGCCGCGGCGCGCCTGGAGGTCCTTGAAGAGCTTCAGAACCTGCGCCTGAACCGAGACGTCCAGAGCCGACACCGGCTCGTCGAGGACCAGCAACTTCGGCTCCACCGCCATGGCCCTGGCGATCCCGATGCGCTGCGCCTGGCCGCCGGAGAACTCGTGCGGGTAGCGGTCGATGAACTCGGGCCTGAGCCCGACCTCGTCCATCAGCGCCCTAACGCGCTCACGGCGCTCGTCGCGGTCCAGATCGGTCAGCGCCTCGAGCGGGCCTTCGAGGATCTGCCGAACGGTCTTCCTGGGGTTCAAGGACGAGAGCGGGTCCTGGAAGACCAGCTGCACCGTCTGGTGGAAGCGCCGCTTGTCGTCGCCCGTGAGCCGGGTGATCGGCCGGCCATCGAGGCGGATCGTGCCGGCGCTCGGCTCGAGCAGGCCGGTCAGCATGCGCGCCAGGGTCGACTTGCCGCAGCCGCTCTCGCCGACGATGCCGAGCGTCGTGCCGGGCGCGACAGCCAGGCTGACGTTGTCGACGGCGGTGAACGCCGGGCGATGCGCGCCGTACCACGTCCGGCCGCCGCCGAAGCGGCGAGTCAGATGCTCGGCCGCGAGGATCGGCTCAGCCACGGCCAAGCTCCATCGCGACCTCGGACCAGCGCAGGCAGCGGCTGCGGCGGCCCTCGCCCGACCGGGCGAGCAGGATCTCGCGGCGGCGGCAATCCGGCACGACCAGCGGGCAGCGATCGGCGAAGGCGCAACCGGGTGGCAGGTCGTCGACCGCGGGTGGCAGGCCGGGGATCGCGGCCAGCGACCGCTCCGGCTGGCCGAGCACGGGGACGCAGCGGAGCAGGGCTGCCGTGTAGGGATGGCGCGGTGCCTCGAACACTTCGGCCACGGGCCCGCTCTCGACCACGCGGCCGGCATACATGACCAGCACGCGCTCGCAGAGCTCCGAGACGACGCCGAGATCGTGGGTGATGAAGATGAGTGCGGCACCGGTCTGGCGGCGGAGGTCGTTCAGGAGGTCGAGCACCTTGGCCTGGGTGGTGACGTCCAGGGCCGTCGTCGGCTCGTCGGCGATGATCAGGTCGGGGCGGTTGGCGAGCGCCATGGCGATGACGACGCGCTGGCGCTGCCCGCCCGAGAGCTCGTGCGGGAAGGCCCGCGACTTGCCGCGCGGGTCGGGGATGCCGACGGCATCGAGCAGCTCCACCGCCTGCGCCATGGCGGCGCGCGGCCGCAGCCCCTGGTGGCGGATCAGCGTCTCCTCGACCTGATCACCGACACGGAGCAGCGGGTTCAAGGTCGTGAGCGGGTCCTGGAAGATGTAGGCGATGCGGTTGCCGCGGATGTCCTGCAGGTCCTTGAGCGGCAGGCGCAGGAGGTCGGTGCCCTGGAAGCGGATGGCGCCCTTGGCGATGATCCCGGGCGGGGTCGGCACGAGGCCGAGGATCGAGAGGGCCGTCACCGACTTGCCGGAGCCGCTTTCGCCGACGATGCCGAGGCTCTCGCCGGGCTGCAGCGTGAAGTCGACGCCGTTCACGGCCTTGAGCACGCGCTTGCCGACGCGGAACTCGGTCTCGAGCCCGCTGATCTCGAGTAGCGCGCCCTTGTCGCCGGCGCCGGATGGCGGCCCCTTGGCCACTTCGGTTCTGGCCACTGGACGGGAAAGGGCGCCGGACTTGAGCCTCGGGTCGAGCACGTCGCGAAGACCGTCGCCCAGGAGGTTGATGCCGATGACCAGGACCAGGATCAGCAAGCCGGGCACGATCGAGACGTGCGGCGCGTTGATGACGAGGTTGCGGCCGTCGCCCAGCATCGAGCCGAGATCGGCCTGGGGTGGCTGAGCACCCAGGCCCAGGAAGGAGAGGCCGGCGGTCTCCAGGATCATCCAGCCGACCGTGGTCGACATGGTGATGACGATCACCGGCAGCACGTTGGGCAAGAGCTCGGAGAGGATGATGCGGCGGTCGGAGAAGCCGGAGAGCCGGGCCGCCTCGATGAACTCGCGATTGACGAGGCCGAGTGTGGCGCCGCGGACCGAGCGGGCGAAGAAGGGGATGTTGACGACCGCGATGGCCAGCAGCGCGTTCATCAGGCCGGGGCCGAGGGCGGCGACGATGGCCAAGGCCAGGAGCAGATAGGGAAAGGCCATCAGCATGTCGACGCCACGCATCAGCACGTTGTCGGTGATGCGGCCGAAATAGGCGGCGACCAGGCCGATGGTGCTGCCGATCAGCGCCGCCACCAGGGTCGCGGCGACGCCGACGGCGATGCTGACCCTGGCCCCCCAGACGAGGCGCGAGAGCATGTCGCGGCCGAGCTGGTCGGTGCCGAGCACCGCACCCTCGCTGAACGGCGGCAACAAGCGGTTGGCAGGCTCGGTGATGTTGGGGTCGGCGAGCGGCAGGATGGGGGCGGCAAGGGCGATGGCGAGAATGACGACGACGATGACGAGCCCGGCGACCGCGAGGCCGTTGCGGCTGAGCCTCGCCCAGGCGCTGGTCCGGCGGGGCAACTTTAAAGGCTCGCGCGGGGCGGTCTCGGTGCGCGCCGCCATCAGCGCCGCCGCAGCCGCGGGTCGAGGGCGACCTGGATCAGGTCGGTCGCGAGGTTGATGAGCACGAAGCTGGCGGCCACCACCAGCACGCCACCCTGGACCAGGAGAATGTCGCGGGTCGAGATCGCGGTCACCAGCATCCGGCCGATGCCGGGCCACTGGAAGACGGTCTCGATGTAGACCGCACCACCCAGCACGAAGCCGGCCTGGATGCCGATGATCGGCACGATGTTGACCAGCGCGTTCATGAAGGCGTGGCGGTAGATGACCCGGCCCTCGCGCAGGCCCTTGGCCCGGGCGGTGCGGACATAGTCCTGGCGCAGCACCTCGAGCATGTTGGAGCGGGTGAGCCTGGCGACCACGCCGGTGGCGACGACGGCGAGCGTCAGCGCCGGCAGCGTCAGGTGCCAGAGCAGCTCGCGGATGCTGCCGTCGCCGAAGAGGGCGTACATGCCGCCGGTCGGAAACCAGCCGAGCCCGACCGAAAACCACAAGATCAGCATGATGCCGAGGAAGAAGGACGGCGTGGAGATGCCGACGAGGACGGTGAGCGTGATGAGCTTGTCGGCCCAGCCGTATTGGCGGACCGCGGAGACCACGCCGGCCAAGAGGCCGAAGATGGTGCAGAGGAGAAGGGCCGCGCTGGCGAGGATGAGGGTCGGGCCGAAGCGCTCCATCACCTCGTCGAGCACCGGCCGGTTCAGCGAGTAGGAGCGGCCGAGATTGCCCTCCAGAACGCCTGTGAGCCAAGTGACGTATTGCACCGGCAGGGGCTTATCGAGGCCGAGCTCGCGGTTGATCCGCTCGACGTTCTCGGGCGTCGCGAAGGAGCCCAGGAGTGCCGTCGCCGGGTCGCCCGGAATCAAGGAGATCACCAAAAAGACGATCACCGTGATCCCGAGCAGCACCGGCACGGTCAAGAGCAGCCGGCGAAGGGCGTAGCCCAACACTTGAAGCCTAGCCGCCCTTGGTGACATCCTTGAGGATCAGGAGGAAGCTGGGCTCGAGCTGGAAGTTCTCGACATTGGCGGTGGTCACCGCGTTCTGCTTCCAGTTGGCGACGAAGGCCCAGGGCGCGTCCTCCTGGACGATTACCTGCATCTCCTTGTAGAGCCGGGCGCGCTCGTCCTGGTCGGTGGCGCGGCGGGCTTCCTCGAGCAGCGCGTCGACCTCCGGGTTGGAGTAGTAGCCCGAGTTGAATCCGCCCTGGTCGGGGGTCGCGGCGGTGCGCAGTGCGAGGAACGGCAGGGTGTCCGGATCGTTGGTCATCCAGGCCATCTCGGCCATGCCGGCCTTGCCCTCGAGGCCGGGGTTCACCTCGTTCAAGAAGGTGTTCCACTCATAGGTCCTGATCTCGGCGTCGATGCCGACGGCGGCAAGATCGGCCTGGATGGCGGTGCCCATCGGCACCGGATCGAGCATGCCCGAGCCGCCCTCGGTGACGAGCAGCACCGTCTCGGCACCGTCGGCATAGCCGGCTTCCGCGATCAGCTCGCGTGCCCGGTCGGGGTCGTACGGGTAGGGCTCCAGGTCCTCGTTGTAGGCCCAGGCGAACGCCTCGGGCGTCGGCCCGGTGGCGACGGTGGCCGTGCCCTGCAGCACGTCGTTGACCAGCGTCTCCTTGTCGATGGCGTAGTTGACCGCCTGGCGCATCCGCACGTCGTCGAACGGCGGCTCCTTGGTGTTGAGGATCAAGAACCAGAGATGCGGGCCGGCCTGCTCGTACAGGATGAAATTCGGGTCCTCGGCGAACATCGCGACATTGTCCGGCGGCACCTCGACCATCAGGTCGATGCCACCCGACAGCATCTCGGAGACGCGGGCATTGGCGTCGGTGATCGGCCGGAAGACGACGCCGGCCAAGGGCGGCGAGCCGTCCCAGTAGACCGGATTGCGCTCCAGCGCCACCTGGCGGTTGGACTCCCAGACCCGAAAGACGAACGGCCCGGTGCCGGCCGGATTGCGCGCGTAGTCGGCCCCGTGCGTCTCGACGGCTGTCGGCGAGACGATCAGGCCAGTCGGGTAGGCGAGGTTCGACAGGAAAGGGGCATAGGGCGCGTTCAGGTGGAAGCGGACGGTGAACGGGTCCACCACCTCGGTCTCCTGGATCGCGTTGAAGAAGAACGACAGCGGGAATGGCCCGGTGTCGTGGTACGGGTGATCGTCGTTCAGCATGCGGTCGAAGTTGAACTTCACCGCGTCTGCGTTGAACGGCGTGTTGTCGTGGAAGGTCACGTCCTGGCGCAGGTGGAAGGTGTAGACGGTTCCGTCCTCGCTGATCTCCCAGCTCTCAGCGAGTGCGGGCTCGACCTCCAGCGTGCCGGACTTGTAGCGCACCAATCCGTCATAGACATTGACGAGAATGCGGAAGTCGTTGACCGCGGTCGCGACGTGCGGGTCCATGGTGGCGGGCTCGGCGACCTGGCCGACCACCAGCACGTCCGGCGGCACCTGCGCCGATGCCGGTGCCGGTGCCAATACCGGAAATGGGGCGAAGGGCGACGCGAGCAGCCCGGCCAGGGCCGAGGCCAGCAACGTGCGGCGCCAGAGTTGCAACGACATGAAGTGTCTCCCGAACGATGAACGCGGCTCGGCATCGCGAAACGGGTCGCCGCCGCTGAACGGCGGGCTGCCGCTGATGGTGGACCCAGGCTCGCGTGCCGAGCGTGATGCGGCTAGGGTCGGACAAGAGCCGAATCCTGTCAAATCCGGGCGACGAGCCGAGGGAGGGCGCTGCCTTGATCATCCCCAATCTCCTGGTCACCGACATGGCCCGTTCGCTCGCGTTCTATCGGGACGTGCTGGGCCTGCGCGTCGCCGTGCTGGTGGGCGCCGACCGCAGCGTGCTGGCGGATGGCGACGGCGCCGATGCGGTCTTCGCGACGCTCGAAGATGTGGAGGGCCAGTTGATGCTGCAGACGGCGGCCAGCCTGGCCGGCGAGTTGCCAGCGTTCGAGCCCGACCAAGTCCCCGTGGCGTCCGGCACGATCTATTGCCGCGGGATCGATCCCGCTGCCGTCGCCGGCAAGGTGGCGCCCGAGCAGGTCGTCAAGGGGCCGCTCGTCCAGTGGTACGGCATGCGCGAGCTCTATCTTCGCGATCCGGACGGCTACATCGTGTGTCTCGGCGTGCCAGACGGCCCGCCGCCGGGCTAGGTCGAGCCCCTGCGGCTCGGCGCGCCGCCGCGATCTGCGCCGGTTTTTGAGACCCTGAAGAGGTGCGGAGACCCACGCGTGCAGGACTGTCCTAGATGAGCAGCCAGATCTGGCCGTCGGCACGGACGATCCTCGTCTGCGGTGCCGTCATCGTCGCCCTCTCGCTGGGCATCCGGCACAGCTTCGGCCTCTATCTGCAGCCGATCTCCATGGCCAATGGCTGGGGCCGCGAGGTCTTCGCCTTTGCCATGGCCATCCAGAACCTGGTCTGGGGCATCGCCCAGCCCTTTGCCGGCTATGTCGCCGACCGGTGGGGGGCCGGCCGCGTGATCGTCGTCGGCGGCCTGCTCTACAGCGTGGGCCTGGGCCTTATGGCGCTGCCGCTCGAGGCGCCCGCCTTCATCCTCGCGGCCGGCCTCCTCATTGGTCTGGGGCTCGCCGGGACCACCTTTCCGATCATCTTCGGGGTGATCAGCCGGGTCATGCCGGCCGAAAATCGCTCGCTCGCCTTCGGCGTCGCCATGTCGGTGGGCTCCTTCGGCCAGTTCGTCATGCTGCCGGTGGCGCTCGGCCTGATCGACGGCATCGGCTGGGCGCAGAGCCTGCTGGTGATGACCGCCCTCTCGACGCTGATCCTGCCGCTGGCGCTCGTGCTCGCCCGGCCGGGAGCGGCGGGCATGCGGGCCGTCGGCCCGACAGCTGGCGCAGCGCTGCGCACGGCCCTTGGCCACCGCGATTTCTGGCTCCTGTCACTGGGCTTCTTCGTCTGCGGCTTCCAGGTGGTCTTCATCGCCATCCATCTGCCGGCCTTTCTCGACGACCAGGGCATCGCGGTGAGCGTCGCCTCGACCACGCTCGCATTGATTGGCCTCGTCAACATCGCTGGCACGCTGGGGGCGGGCTGGCTCGGGGCACGCTTCGCCAAGCCCATGCTGCTGGTCTGGATCTATCTCGGCCGGGCGTTGTGCATCGCCTTGTTCGTGCTCTTGCCGATCACGGCTGGCTCGACCTATCTGTTCGGCGTGCTGATGGGCCTCTTCTGGCTCTCCACCGTGCCGCTCACCAACGGGATCGTGGCCTCGATGTACGGGGTGAAGAACATGGCCATGCTCGGCGGGATCGTCTTTCTCGGGCACCAGCTGGGCTCGTTCCTCGGCGGCTGGCTCGGCGGGCTGATCTACGACCGCATGGGCTCCTACGACTACGCCTGGGGCATCGCCATCGCGCTCAGCGTCATCGCCGCCCTGCTGAACCTGCCGATCCGCGAGCGGCCGATCGCGGCACCGGCCGAGGTGGCGCGGGCATGAGCCGGGTCGGGGCTGTAGCGCTGGCCGGGTTCGGGGTGGCGCTCGGCGCACCCGTGCTCGCCTGGGCGTGGAGCGGCTACACCGACGCCGGCTTCCTGCTGCTGCTGCAGCGCCTGCCGTTCTGCGGGTGAGATTGGGCGGTCGGCGGGAAGGTTGGCGATCCAGCGTCAGGACAACGAGGTCGGTGCATCGGGATGAAGCGCCGCCGGTCGAGGGTCGCCAGGCAAGCGCTCTTGGCCGACGATTGAGGCCGCCGCTCAGGCGTTCCGCAGCATCTCGGCCACCACACGCGCCGATCGCCGCCGACGCCGTGAGGCCTGGGCTCTCGATGCCGTAGAGGTGGACGAGGCCGGGGACGGAGTGCGTTTCGGGGCCCTGGATCAGGAAATCGGTGTTGATACCGCCGGCGGGGCCGATCTTCGGGCGGACGCCGGCGTAGCCGGGCTCGAGCGCGTTGTCCTTGAGTGCTGGCCAGTACTTGCGGACGGCCGAGTAGAAGACGTCGGCCCGCTTGGGGTCGACATCGTAGTCGACCGCGTCGACCCATTCGATGTCCGGGCCGAAGCGGCATTGGCCGCCCATGTCGATGGTGACGTGGACGCCGAGGCCGGCGGTCTCGGGCACCGGGTAGATCAGGCGGGAGAAGGGCTCTTGCCCTTGAGCGTGTAGTAGCTGCCCTTGCAGTAGTGGGCGGTGGGCGCGTGGGCCGGGTCGTAGCCTTCGATCCGGCGGGCGAGGAGGGGGCGTCGAGGCCGGCGCTGTTGACCAGGATCCGGCATTCGAGGTCCATGGGCGCGGCCCCGCCGACCTTGAGCCTGAAGCCGTCGATTGGTCACCTGCGCCCGCTCCAGCGGCGCGTCGAAGGCGACCATGCCGCCGGCGTCCTCGAGGTCACCCTGGTAGGCCAGCATCAGGCCGTGGCTGTCGATGATGCCGGTGGACGGCGACCACAGCGCCCCGGTGCAGGCGAGCTCGCGGCTCGAGCGCCTGGGCCCGGGCGGTGTCCCAGAGCTCGAGATCGGTGACGCCGTTCTCGGCTGCTTTCTTCTGGATGCGGTCGAGCTCCGCCAGCTGGTCCTCGCTGGTGGCGACGATCAGCTTGCCGCAATTGCTGTGCGGGATGCCGCGCTCGGCGCAGTAGTCGTAGAGCCACCACTTGCCCTCGACACAGAGCCGCGCCTTCAGGCTGCCGGTCGGGTAGTAGATGCCGGCATGGATGACCTCGCTGTTGCGCGAGCTGGTCTCGCTGCCGATCAGCTCGTGGCGTTCCAGGAGGATCACCTCGCGCCCGGCCTGGGCCAGTGCCCTGGCCGCGGCGAGCCCGACCACGCCGGCACCGACGACGACTGCCTCGACCCGCTCCGTCATCGGCCGTAGCCCTCCCGCACGTCATCGAGCGTGGTCGTCGGTACCCCGGCCCTGGCCGCGGCAGCGAGGATGTCGTCCAGGCTCTTGGCGTCCAGGGGGATGCCCGACTTGGCGCGTTCGGCCCGGTGCTCCAGCTCGGGCTCGCCCGGGACGCGCACCTTGTCGATGCCGGGCGCGGGCTTCGACGCCTTGATCCAGCTCCTTATCGCTTCGACCTCGTGGTCGAGGCTCGCCTTGTCGCCAAGCCGGCCGGTGTCGATGACGACGCCGAGCACGCTGTTGAGGATGCCGCCCTTGATCTCGTGCTCGGGCTGGATGGTCTGGCCGCCGGTCAAGGCGCCGCCCAGAAGCTCGCAGAAGATGGCGAGGCCGGAGCCCTTGTGCTGGCCGAAGGCTTTCAGCGCACCGACACCATCGTCGACGAGCTGGGTCGGGTCGGTGGTGACCCGCCCCTCGCCGTCGATGATGCTGTCGGGCGGCACCGGGACGCCCTTGTTGCGGGCGACCCTGGCCTTGCCGAAGGCGATCGTGCTGGTCGCCATGTCGAGCACGGCAGCGGCGCCATCGGTGCCCGGCCCATCAGCACCTGGCAATGGCGGCGGCGAAGGGGTTGGTGCCGAGCCGCGCGTCGCTGCAGCCGTAGGGCGCCTGGAAGGCTTCATGGTCGCCGACATTGACGAAGAAGATGCCGGCCATGCCGGCTGCGGCGCAGATCTCCGCATAATGGCCGACGCGGCCGATATGGCTCGCATTGCGGACCCCGAAGACGCAGGCGCCTTGCGCCCTGGCCCGCTCGATGCCGGCCGTGGTCGCTTCGAGGATCATCCGCTGGCCGACAGCCGCGGCCGGCATCGAACAGCAGCAGTGCGCCGAAATCGACGAGCGTGGCGAGGGTCTGGTTCGGCACGAGCAGGCCGTCCTGGGCGAGGCGCACATAGTCCGGCAGCATGCCGAGGCCGTGGCTGTCGTGGCCCGAGAGGTTGGCCAGGACCAGATGGCGGGCCACGATGGTGGCTTCGGCATCGGACGAGCCCGAGTGCCGTCATGGTGGCGAAGGCGAGCCGCTCGAGGGTTTCGGCCGGCAGCGTGTTCATCATGGGTCTCTGCTCTTGCGCATCGCCGGCCTTGCGCCGGCGTCGTCATCGGGCGGCGGCTTATCGCGATGCGGCCATCGCCCGCAAGCCGGGATCACCCGCCGATCCGGCTGCCAGGCGGCGGCGCGAGATGGCGAGCAGATGGTCGTGGAGCCGAGGGCTGGCGGCGATCAAGCCCTGATGGCGCGGCCTTGGCCGATTCAGTTCCAGTTTCTCGCCGGCTCGGTCGGTAGCCCTGCCGCCGGCCTCCTCGAGGATCAGCAGGGCGGCTGCGATGTCCCAGTCATGGCTGCTGCGCCAGGAGAAATAGGCGTCGAACCGGCCGGCGGCGACCAGCGCCATCTTGTAGGCGAGCGAGCCGATGGTGCTGACGGCTCGCTGCCGGGAAGAAGGTGCGGAAGTCGCGGGTCTTCCGCTCGCCGGCGCTCAAGACGATGTGCGCCGTCTCCAGGCTCTCTGGCGGTTGCAGCCGCAGCGGCCGGTCGTTCAGGCTGGCGCCGGCGCCGCGTTTCGCCTCGAAGCATTCGTTCGTGGCGGGGTTGAGCAGGCAGGCGAGGACGGCCTCGCCGTCCTCGACCAGTGCCACCGAGATGGTGAATTCGGGCTTGCCGGCGACGAAGCTCCGCGTGCCGTCGATCGGGTCGACCACCCAGACGCGCGACCGCTCCAGGCGCAGGCCGTCGTCGCCGGGTCTCCTCCGAGAGCCAGGCGGTGTGGCGGCAGAGCTCGCCGAGGCTCGCCTGCAGCGCCCGGTCGACGGCGAGATCGGTCTCGGTGAGGATCTGCCCGGGCGCCTTCTCCCAGCAGCGGCCGCCCTGGCGGAAGGCCGCCATGGCGATCTCGCCGGCAGCCCGCACCGCTGCGCGAAGCCGCGGCTGGAGGCTCGCCGAGATCGGGCAGGGGCTCAGCGCTCACCAGATCGGCTTGCCGCTGCCGGGCAGGCCGTAGTCGGCTCCAGCGCCTGGTCACCTGCTCGACGATGGCGTCGCTCATCCGGATCTTGGTGCCCCACTCGCGCTTGGTCTCGGGCGGCCATTTGTTGGTGGCATCGATGCCGAGCTTGCTGCCGAGCCCCGATTCCGGTGAGGCGAAGTCCAGATAGTCGATTGGCGTGTGCTCCAGGATGGTGAGGTCGCGCGCCGGATCGACCCGGGTCGAGATCGCCCAGATCACGTCGTTCCAGCTCGCGCGCGTCGATGTCGTCGTCGATGACGATCACGAATTTGGTGTACATGAACTGGCGGAGATAGGACCAGACCCCGAGCATCACCCGCTTGGCGTGGCCGGGATAGGCTTTCTTGATCGTCACCACCGCGACCCGGTAGGAGCAGCCCTCGGGCGGCAGCCAGAAATCGACCACCTCCGGGAACTGCTGCTGGAACAGCGGCAGAAAGACGTCGTTGAGCGCCTCGCCCAGGACCGAGGGCTCGTCCGGCGGCCGGCCGGTGAAGGTCGAGAGATAGATCGGGTCGGCGGCGCATGGTCATGGCCGTGATGGTGAACACCGGGAAACGCTCGACCGCGTTGTAGTAGCCGGTGTGATCGCCGTAGGGGCCCTCGTCGCCCTGGTCGTCGAGGCTGACATGGCCCTCGAGCACGATCTCGGCGGTGGCCGGCACCTTGCAGCGGCATCGATGACGCAGTCGACCAGCTCGACCCGGCGGCCGCGCAGCAGGCCCGCGAACTGGTACTCCGACAGGGTGTCCGGGCACCGGCGTCACCGCCGCCAGGATGGTGCCGGGATCGGCGCCGATCACCGCCGCCGCCGGCAGCGGCTCGCCGCTTCTCGGCCTTCCAGCGGCGATGATGCTGGGCGCCGCCGCGGTGCTGCAGCCAGCGCATCAGCGTGGTGTTGCGGCCGGTCACCTGCATCCGGTAGATGCCGAGATTGAAGCCGTCGGCTCGCGGCCGTCGCCCGGGCCCTTGGTGACCACCAGCGGCCAGGTGATCAAGCGGCGCCGGCTCGCCCGGCCAGCAGGTCTGGATCGGCAGCCGGCCGAGGTCGATCTCGGCGCCGCGCAGCACGACCTCCTGGCACGCGGCGCCTGGCCGACGCGATCTTCGGCCGCATGGCCAGCGCCGCCTTGACCAGCGGCGCCATCTCCATCGCCTCGCGCGCAGCCCCCGCGGCGGCTCCGGCTGCTTGAGGAAGGCCAGCATCTCGCCCAGCTGGCGCAGCTCGCCCGGCTCGCGGTTCATGCCCCAGGCGACCCGCTCGACCGTGCCGAACAGATTGGTCAGCACCGGCATCGAGCTGCCCTCGACCTTCTCGAACAGCACCGCCGGCCCCCCTCGGCCAGCAGCCGGGTGTGGATCTCGGTGATCTCCAGCACCGGCGAGACCGGGCTCCTCGACCCGCACCAGCCGGCCCGCGCGCTCCAGGCGCTCGATGAACTCACGCAGGCTGGCGTAGGCCATTGGACTAGGCGGCCTTCCACTTGATCGAGCAGCCCATGGACGGGATCTGCTGAACTGTGGTCTGGCCGGTCTCGGCCACTTCCTGCATCGCCAGATACAGCTCGCGTTTGGCACTGGCGGCGGCCGACTCTTTCTTCGATTCGTCGAGCCGGCCCCGATAGCGGAGCTTCAAATCGGCGTCGTAGCCGAAGAAATCGGGCGTGCAGATGGCACCATAGGCCTTGGCGACCGCCTGGCTCTCGTCATAAAGGTAAGGGAAGGGGAAGCCCTTCTCCTCGGCCCAGCGACGCATGTTGTCGAAGCTGTCGGCTGGGTAGTTCTCGGCGTCGTTGGCCGAGATCGCGACCGTGTTGACGCCCAGGGCCTGCAGGTCCCGGGCATCTCGAATGAGGCGGTCGATGATCGCCTTCACGTAGGGACAGTGGTTGCACATGAAGACGATGACGAGGCCCTTGGGGCCGCGAGCGCTCTCTAGCGTCACGGTTTCGCCGGTCGTGCTGGGCAGGCTGAAATCGAGCGCCGCGCTGCCGAGCTCGGCCTCGGGCGTGCTCAAGGACACCATGACGATCCTCCCTCTGGCTGACTGAACGAATGGCGGGCCGGGGCAGACTGCTGGTCCGTCCCGCTGGCCAGAGAGGGATGTATCACGGCAGCCGTTCCGGTCGAGTTGCTTGCGCGGCCCCGGGGCTCAGCGGGCGTCGCGCTCAAGCCGGACGAGGACGGTACCTGTATCGTCCGCAAGAGCTAGCTGGTCGGCCTCGAGCTGCCAGCTGGCGACGGCGTCGAGCGCCTTGAGATAGCGCTGCTCCTCGCCCATCGCCGGTTCCGGGCAGGCCATGCGGGTGGCACCGATGCCGCCCATGCTGATCTGCTCACCGTCGATGGTGGCGTTGCCGAAATAGCGGTTGCAGCCACCACTGCCGCTGATGCCGCCATCGGCGTCGATGGCAAGTGTGGGCTCGACGCCGTCGGCGACGGGCTCGCCGGCGATTTCGGTCACGCGCCAGGCGCTGTTCAGGATCATCGCTGCTGTGGCTGCGTCGCCGGTGGTGTCGTCGTCGATCACGGATGCATCGCTCGTGTTGGTTTCCGCAAGCTCGGAGTCGGCTGTGTCGCCTTCTGTCTGGTCGGCAGGGGCGGCCAACTCGGCCGGTGGTTCTGGCAGGCGGGCAGCAAGCGTGGCGATCCGCTGCCGGTTGTGATCGATCCGACAGGCGCGGTTGTCGTCGGCCGAATTGGTGCCGGCGCCGACCTGCAGCTCGACCAGATGGCAGTCGAGATCGCGGTAGAGCTCGAACGCTGCCTGGCCCTGGGCGAGCGTGCGGCTCGCTCGCTGATTACCGGTGATCGCATCGAGGCCGGCATAGAGGTCGATGGCCGTCTGCAGGGTTGCTTCCAGCTTCTCGGCCACGGCGACCTCCATCGCCTCGAGGCAGACGCTGCGCTCTGCCGGCACGATGGCGCACTCGTCCATGGCGGCCGCCGTGGCACTGCCTTGCAACCCCAGGGCCAGAGCTATCGCGAGCGCCGCACCGCCCGCCGCGCGGCGCCCAGCGTGGTCAGGTGACAAGCGAACGGATGAGCTCATTGACGTCGGCGGCCTTTTCCATGTGCGGCATGTGCCCGGCGTCGTCGAACCTGGTGACGGTGATGGCGGCAGGAAGACCTTCGCTGTGCTTGGGCGGAATGATCTGGTCCTGCTTGCCGACGACGACCCGGACCGGCACTTTAAGGCCGTCGAGCCGGTCGCGCAAATTCACCTTCTGGTTGCCACCGGGGAAGCACCCGTCGCGCAGGGTGGCGAGCGCCTGGTCGACACCGTCGAGGCGTTTGAACTTCAAGACGTCCTCGACCATGTCCTTCGAGATCATCTCGGGATGCGCGACCAGCATCTCCAGCACCGGCCGCAGCTTCTTCGCCCGCTTCTCGGCTGATGAAGCCGTTGATGTAGTCCATGTTGATGTCGGGCGCCGAGCCCGGCCGGGCGACATGGCGGCGACGCTCGCGACCCGGTCCGGTGGCATCGAGGGCCAGCGTCGAGGGCGATGGCGCCGCCCATCGAATGGCCGACCAGATGCGCCTTCTTGATGCCCTTGGCGTCCATGAAGGCGAGCACCGCCTTGGCGAGCGAGGCGACGTCGCCGGCGCCGACGCTCCTTGGTCGAGCCGCCGTGGCCGGGCAGGTCGATGGCGTAGGTGGTGTGGCTCGGCGCCAGCTCTTCCTGGTTGAACATCCAGTTGTTGAGGTCACCACCGAAGCCGTGGATGAAGATGATCGGGGCGCCGGCGCCGTCGCCCGAGCGGCAGGATAGCGGATGCGGCCGGCCGCGGTCTCGATGTCCTCGGGCTCCGGCGCCGCTCGGCGCCGGCATCCTCGACCGACGAAGTTCGCCTGGAACGTCGGCGACGAAGGCGTCGACGCTCGGCGTCGCCGACCGAGCGCTCGGCGACCACGGCCGCGATGAGGTAGCGCCGACCGGCACCGTCTCGCCCTCGCCGACGACCAGCCGGCGCAGCGTGCCGTCGATCGGGCTCTCGAAGACGTTGGCGATCTTCGAGGTCTCGATGTCGACGATCTCCTGGCCCTTCCTGATCGTCGTGCGCCTTCGGCCACGTGCCACTTGGCGACCATGCCCTCCTGCATGGCGAGGCCCCATTTGGGCATGACGATCGTCTCGATGTCGCTCATGGTACGGCGTTCCCTGTCCGCTGAAACGATGCGGCGACGCCCAGCTGGGCGCCGCCGTCTCTTTTTGCGCCTGATGGCTATTCGGCGGCCTGCCTTGCCCGCGCCCATCACGTCGCGCACCGCGGCCTCGATCTTGTCCGGGCTCGGGATGTAGAGGTCCTCGAGCGCCGGCGAGAACGGCACCGGCGCATGCGGTGCGGTGACCATCTTCGACCGGTGCCTTCAGTGCCCCGAAGATCTCCTGCGCGCACCAGGGCGGCGATGTCGGTCGCCATGTTGCAGCGCGGGTGGGCCTCGTCGACCACCACCAGCCGGCCGGTCTCCTCGACGCGTCTCGAGGATGGTGTCGCGTGTCGAGCGGCGAGGTGGTGCGCGGGTCGACGACCGTGCAGCGAGATCCCCTGCCTTGCTCCAGCTTGTCGGCCGCCTCGTTGGCGAAGTTCACCATCCGGCCGAAGGCGACGATGGTGACGTCGTCGCCCTCGCGGGTGACGTTGGCCTCGCCGAAGGGGATCGTGTAGGCCTCGTCCGGGACCTCCACCTCCTCGTCGTACATGCGCCTTGTGCTCGAAGAAGATGACCGGATCGTCGTCGCGGATCGCCTGGATCAGCAGGCCCTTGGCCTCGTAGGCGTTGCGACGGCAGCACGACCTTCAGGCCCGGGGATGTGGGTGAACAGCGGGTAGAGGCACTGGCTGTGCTGCGAGGCGGCACGGAAGCCGGCACCGTACATGGTGCGGACGACCAGCGGCGTCACCGCCTTGCCGCCGAACATGTAGCGTGAACTTGGCCGCCTGATTGAAGATCTGGTCGAAGCAGACGCCCATGAAGTCGACGAACATCAGCTCGGCCACGGGCCGCAGCCCGGTTGCGGCGGCACCGGCGGCAGCGCCGATGAAGGCGCTCTCGGTGATCGGCGTATCCAGCACCCGGTCGCGGCCGAAGATCGGCATGCAGGCCCTTGGTGACGCCCAACGGGCCGCCCCAGGCGTCCTGCTCGCCGGGGGCGCCCATGCCGCCCGACGATGTCCTCGCCCATCAGGATGACGCGGTGGTCGCGCTCCATCTCCTGGCGGAGCGCCTCGTTGATCGCCTGGCGATAGGTCTTCTTCGGCATGATCTGTGCCCTCTCAGTAGGCGGAGGCGTAGACGTCGGTGAGCAGATCGGCCTCGGTCGGCGATGGCGCCGCCTTGGCCTCGGCCAGCGCCTGGTCGATGTCGGCCTTGACCTCGCGGTCGATCGCGTCCATCGGCGGCGCCTCCAGCAGGCCGGCCTCGGTGACGCGCTGGCGGAAGAGCATCAGGCAGTCCTTCTCGGCCTTGACCTTCTCGACCTCGCCGGGCGCCTGTAGGTGATCGCGTCGCCCTCGAAATGGCCGTAGTAGCGGTTGAGCTTGACGTGGAGCAGCGATCGGGCCGCCGCCGTTCCGGGCCCGCTCGATCGCCTCGCGCGCGGCCTCCCAGACCGCGAAGAAGTCGTGGCCGTCGACCTCGTAGGCCGGCATGCCGAAGCCCTTGCGCGCGGTCGACCTGCGACGCCGCCGACCGACCAGGTGCTGGCGGTCGATCTCGGCGTAGCCGTTGTCCTCGACGACGAAGATCGCCGGCAGGTTCCAGACCTTGGCCAGGTTCTAGCTCTCGAAGGTGGTGCCCTGGTTGGAGCCACCGTCGCCGACGAAGGCGATGGCGACGCCGCCGGTCTTCGAGGTCTTGGCGGTCAGCGCGGCGCCGCAGATCAGCGGCGGGCCGCCGCCGACGATGCCGTTGGCACCCATCATGCCCTTCGACAGGTCGGCGATGTGCATCGAGCCGCCCTTGCCGCCGCACAGGCCGTCCTTGCGGCCGAAGATCTCGAACATCATGCCGCGCTCGGTCGCAGCCCTTGGCGATGCAGTGGCCGTGGCCGCGGTGGGTCGAGGCGATGCGCGTCGCGGTCGTCGAGATGCATGCAGACGCCGACGCCCGGACGCCTCCTCGCCGGCATAGAGGTGGACGAAGCCCGGGATGTTGCCGGCCGAGAACTCCTCGTGGACGGCATCCTCGAACTCGCGGATCATCCGCATCTTGCGTAGGCCTTGAGCAGATCGTCACGGCTCAATTGCATGGTGGACCTCCCTGGTATGACGGGTGCCGAGGCACGCGCCTGAAGCTGCATGGAACGTCAAAAGTAGGCAAGACCGGTATCGCGGGCGAACAGGTGCCAGCGCGAGGTGTCGAAGCCGATGTGGCAGGTGTCGCCGCGCCGGCCGGCGAAGTCCGGGTGGGTCTTCACCATGAACTTGTCCTCGCCGACCGTCATGTCGACCAGCATGTCGCCGCCCAGGGGCTCGGTGACCAGGATCTCGCCGGCGATGCTGGCCGTCTGGGCTGCCGTGGCGATGCTGATCTGGTCGGGCCGGATGCCCATCTTGACCTCGGGCGCGGTCGCCTGCTCGCGGAGCAGCGCCGCCTGTGCTTCGGTCACCGGCACGGCGAACGCCGGATGGACGACGGTGATCTGGTCGTCCCGCTCCTCGATCCGGCATTCGACGAAGTTCATCGGCGGCTCGCCGACGAAGCCCGCCACCCACTCGTTGACCGGGTGGTTGTAGATCTCCAGCGGCGTGCCGAACTGCTGCAGCACGCCTTCGTGCATGACCGCGATGCGGTCGGCCATGGACAGTGCCTCGAGCTGGTCGTGGGTGACGTAGATCATGGTCGTGCCGAGCTCGCGCTGCATGATCTTGAGCTCGCCGCGCATGTGCGCCCGGAGCTTGGCGTCGAGATGGGCGATTGGCTCGTCGAAGAGGAAGAGCTGCGGCTCGCGGACGATCGCCCGGCCGATGGCGACGCGCTGCTTCTGGCCGCCGGAGAGCTCCTGCGGCTTGCGGTCCAGGAGATGGCCGATCTGCAGGAGATCGGCCGCCTTCTTGACCTTCTGCGTCACGGTCGCCCGGTCGGTGCCGCGCAGCACGAGCGAGTTGGCGATGTTCTCCCGAACACGGTCTTGTGCGGGTAGAGCGCGTAGTTCTCGAACACCATGGCGATGTCACGGTCCTTGGGCGGCAGGTCGTTGATCCGCTTGCTCGCCGAAGCGGATGTCGCCGGCCGAGATGTGCTCGAGGCCGGCGAGCATCCGCAAGCGTCGACGACTTGCCACAGCCCGAGGGCCCGAGGACGACGAGGAACTCGCCGTCGGGGCAGTCGAGGTTGAGATCCTTCACGGCCTCGGTCTTGCCGTAATACTTCCAGACGTGGCGTCGTAACAGTAGACTGCTGGCCATCGCGAACTCTGCTATTCCTTCACCGCGCCCATGGTGAGGCCGGTCACGAGATAGCGGCGGATGAGGAGGCCGAGGAACATCATCGGCAGCGTGGTGACCACGCCCGCGGCCATGATCTTGCCCCACTGGATGTTCTGCGGCTGCACCAGTTCCTTGGTCGCGACCGGCAGGGTCTTGGCGCCGCCGGAGCCGATGATCGAGGCGAAGAGGAAGTCGTTCCAGGCAAAGAGAATGCAGAGCACGAGAAAGGCGCCGATGCCCGGGGCCACCAGGGGCAGGATCGACGAGGAAGGCCTGAAATCGCGTGGCGCCATCGCACATCTGCGCTTCCTCGATCGCGTAGGGCACGTTGTCGAAGAAGCCCTTCAGCATCCAGATCGCAAAGGGCAGGTTGAAGGTGGTGTAGGCGAGGATCAGCCCGGGCAGCGTGCCGACGAGGCCGAGCCCGCGGAAGATCGCGTAGAGCGGCACCATGACGGCGACCACGGGCGCCATGCGGGTGCTGATGATCCAGAAGAAGAGGTCCTTCTTGCCGCGGAAATCGATGCCGCGAGAGCGAGTAGGCGCACATCGAGCCGAGCACCACCGAGATCACGGCCGAGCCGGCCGACGCCGCGATCGAGTTGAAGCAGTAGGTGCCGAAGTCGCGGTCGGCGAACAGGTCGTGGTAGTGCTTGAAGGTCGGCGTGAAGTCGAAGAAGAGCGTGATCCCGCCCAGTCGCCGACGCGCGGCAGCTTGAACGCCTCGAGCAGGTCCTTGAAGGACGAGACGAACATGACGAACAGCGGCAGGACCGTCCAGACGACGTAGACCGCGAGGAACACCGCGACGCCGACATTGACGGCCGTGCGCAGCGGCGAGCGGTATTGGACGATGTCGGAGGACGCCATCAGCTGTCCTCCGGCTTGGTCTGCGCGGTCGGGGATTCGAAGACGCGCACCAGGATGCAGGCCCAGGATGATGGTGACGGCGAGCAGCGTCAGCGCGATCGCGGCACCGCGGCCCAGCTTGAAGAACTGGAAGCTGACGTCGAAGAGATAGGTCGGCAGGATCTTGGTGCTGTCCGCCGGACCGCCGCCGGTGAGCACCAGGATGTGGTCGATGAAGCGGAAATTGTCCATGAACCGCAGGAGGATGGCGATCAGCAGGAACGGGTAGATGTTGGGCAGGGTGATCTGGAAGAAGTTGCGGATCTCGCCGGCGCCGTCGACCATGTTGGCCTCGAGCTGGTCGCGCGGCACGCGCTTGAGGCCGGCCAGCACGATGAGCGTGATCAGCGGCGTCCACTGCCAGGTATCGACGATGACGATGCCGATCATCGCGGTCGACGGGTCGCCCAGGATCGAGCGCTCGCCGAGGATCCCGGCACTCTGCATCAGCCAGTGGTACCAGCCGAAGGTCGAGTTGTAGAGGTAGTACCAGACCAGCCCGGCCACGACCGGCGCCATCATCATCGGCATCAAGAAGACGGTGACCAGGATCTTCTCGTAGCGCGAGCGGTTGAGGATCACCGCCAGCAACAGGCCCGAGCCGATCTGCAGTGTCATGCACATGACAGCTGTACTGGGCGAGCAGCCACCAGCCGTCATGGAACTTGCGGTCGCGGGTGAGCCGGGTCCAGTTCGCGAAAGTCGTTCCACTTGTCGCTGGCCGCACCGACATCGACATCGTGCAGGCTCATCCAGATGAGCCAGAAGAACGGGTAGATGGTGATGCAGGCCAGGACGATGATCGCCGGCAGCATCAAGTAGAGATAATAGACCCTGGACGGCGGCGGGTTGATGGTCGGCGGTCGCCATAGTTGATCGACCCGGACGCCGCCACTGCATCTCGGCGGCAGCATCGCTGCCGGCCGCGTCGAGCCGATCGCCGCGCTGCCGTCGTCGCCGCCCTCCGTGTCGCTTCGTCAGCCATGGTGACGTCTGCTCATCCGGCTTCGCGCACGTCGCAGTGCCGGGCCGGCGGCGGCCGGCCGCCGGCAGTCCGTTGCCGAGGCCTCAGTTCCCGTGCATGTCGTCGAGCTGCCAGCGGATCTCCTCGCAGGCTTCCTCGGCGACTGCTCTGACCGGCGATGCAGCGTCTGCACCTCGGTGGCCAGGATCTTGTGGTACTCGTTGGCCTCGGGGATCTTCGGCCCGAGCACGAAGTGCGGGTCGCGGATGCCGTAGTCGTAGACCGCATCGAAGGTCAGCGCGTTCGGCATGGTGGTCGGCCGCTGGCGGCGCCGCCTGCACCTCGGGGATCGCGAGCACGGCCTTGCGGGTCGGCGTGCCGCCGACACCCTTGAGCACGTTGAACTGGGTGTTCTGCGAGGTCGACCAGATGGCGAAGAGATAGGCCGCGCGCTGCAGATCCTCGGACGCCCCGGCATTGATGCCGATGCCGCCGATGCCGCAATTGGTGCCGTTGACCGCCTCGCCGCCATTGACGATCCACTCGGCCTCGCCCTTCGGGCAGACGGCATAGCCGGTCTTGCCGCCAGCCGCGCGGCTGGTCGTCTCGTCCTCGATCGAGGCTGCGAACTCGTGATACTGCACCTGCATGGCGATGTTGCCGGCCTGGTAGACCGTGTTCAGCTCGAGCGTGCCGTTGGCCAGGTTGTCGGGGTGGCTGACGTCGGCCTGATCCTTGAACTTCTGCATGATCAGCGACCGACTGCTCGTCGCCCCAATGGGTCGGGCCCGGCTCGCGCGAGCCGAGCTTGTCGTCGACGCCCTCGAAGTCGGTCCAGCGGCCATTGCGCGAAGAGCATGCGCTGGATGTCGAGCTGGGTCGTCCAGGCGAAGCTGCCCTGGTGCTGGGCGTAGCCATAGGGCACGTCCTCGCGGCCTCCCTCACGGACCTTCTTGAAGAAGGTCGGCGAAGTCCTGGACGTTCTTCCAGGTGGTTTCGGGCGTGAACTCCATCCGATAGCCGTACTCGGCCTCGAAGTCCTTGGGCTCAGCGCTTCGAACAGGTCCTGCCGGTAGAAGGTGCAGGCGACGGCGCAGTCATAGGGGAAGCGCGACGATCCGGCCCTCGTCGTAGTAGCACGCCGCAGGCGGTGAGGAAGTTCTCGAACCAGGCGTCCTCGCCGTAGCCGTCCGGGTCCTGCGGCAGGGTGTCGTCCTCCATGAACTTGGTCAGGTCGACGTAGAAATCGGCGAAGGGCGCGCCGATCGGCTTGTCCTGGACATAGTTGAGATGGAAGTCGGCGCTGCCGCCGCGGAGGTCGATGCCGACCTTCTGCTGCACCACCGGCAGGTCGTCGGTGAGGATCTCCACCTCGATGCCGGTCAGGTCGTAGAAGGGCTTCAGGTTCTCGCGGATCGCGAAGGAGGGCGGCGTGTTCTCGCTCATGAAGACGAGCTTGGAGCCCTCGTACTGCTTCCACTTCGCGTCGTCGGACGATTGCGCGAAGGCCGGCCGACGGGTGATCGACCGAGTTGAGACCGACGGCGATCGAGCCGGCGCCGAGCGCCGTCGCCGCGCCGCCACCGAGTTCGAGGAACTTGCGGCGGTTGACGCGCTTGAAGATCGCGTTCTTTGGCACTTGGAACACTGCGGACCTCCCTGATTGACGGGCGGTCACATCGAGCGCGGACGGCAATCGCCCTCCGCGCCTCTAGCCATCCCGTCTTTGCTGACCGCCGAACGATTGTTCAGCGGCGGAACTTTATTTAGCAGGAGATTAGTTGCCGGCAGCGATCGCTGTCAATGGCCGTAGAGGCTCGGACAGTCGGTATTTGCTATACTAGAGCAGCAGGTGCCAGTCGCCCTTGTCGACGACGAAGCCTGCCGTCTCGGCCCGCTCGGCAAGGGCTTCTTTGGCGAAGCGCTCGGTGACGGCACTGCCGGCGATTGTGACCTCGTCGCAGATGAATCGTCGGGCCTGCTCCACGATAATCACCAGGAGCGCGTCAAGCGAGCGGTGCGGACGTGCGAGCTCGAGCCAGCGCAACCGCTCGACCGCGAGACGACGGCCCTGCACCACCGAGTAGAAAAAAAGTGCGAGCGTAAGCCCGGCGAGGCAATGAACGCCGACGATGCCGCGCGGTGTCGGCCGTGCGTCGAGCCAAGCGAAAGCGTCCCGTTTCCAATAGAGCGCCTCGATGCCGCTCGGATCAGCGGCCATGACGAACGGCAGGAGCGGCTCAAGGTGCTCGACCGTCAACGAGTGCCAGGACCAGGGCAAGCCGTCGACCGGGATCGAGAGGCGTGAATCGCTGTCCAAATGGGCGTTCATTCGTGATTCTATGCCGCACGCCAAATCCGGCGGCATTGACCCATGTCAATTTCTTTGAATAGGATGCCATTGGCAGGGACCGCCTGTACCGAAGTAGCCGCGCCGACGATAGATTCGGTTGCGGCTCCGGTGACGGGCGTGTCAGGAGGGATCGCGACCATGGACCGTCAGTCGGCCAGTTGCTGTGGAGGGCGTGTCGACTGCTCGGGCTGCGAGATCCGTCCGCTGGCGTTGTGCGGTGCACTGGAGCCGTCGCAGGTGCATGTGATGAGCACGATTGCCCATCCACGCCGAATCGACGCCGGCAAGCAGCTGATGCAGGAAGGCGATCCGGCGGACGAGGTTTTCACCCTCACCGAAGGCATGCTCAAGCTCTACAAGCTGATGCCTGACGGCAGGCGGCAGGTCACCGGCTTCATGATCCCGGGCGACTTCATCGGCCTCGCCTATGGCAGCAGCTATGTCTACAGCGCCGAAGCCGTGGTACCGAGCGCCGCCTGCCGCTTCCAGCGCAACCGGCTGCTGGAGGTGATGGCCGACTTCCCGGCGCTCGAGCACCGTCTGCTCAGTCTCGCCAGCAACGAACTCGCCGCCGCCCAGTCGCAGATGCTGCTGCTCGGCCGGAAGTCGGCGCGTGAACGCCTCGCGAGCTTCGTCTACGGCTTGGCCGAGCGGCGCGGCATCGGTGATGGCGAGGTCATGCCGCTGCCGATGAGCCGCAGCGACATCGCCGACTTCCTCGGGCTCACCATCGAGACGGTGAGCCGCATCTTCACGGCGATGCGCAAGGACCGGCTGATCAGCCTTCCAGACAAGCATTCGGTGCTGATCGAGAACATGGATGCGCTGCGCGAGGCCGCCGGCGATTGAGATGAGTGTGCGGCTCGGACGGTTGCTCACGGCGCTGATGCTCGCCGTCGCTCTGGCCGTGGTGGGCTGCGCGCGGAAGCCGCCGCCCGAGCCCCCGCCGCCGTCGGTAGAGCCGGCTCCGGAGGTCGCGCCGCCGCCGCCCGTGCCCGAGCGTTCGACGACCACTCGTCTCGACCGCTTTTGCGGCGCGCTGCAGCGGATCGTCGATGCCGAGGCGAGCGGCTTCCAGGGCTTGCGTGCCGAGCGTGTCGGACCCGCTGCCTGGCGCGGCGCCATCGTGCCGGAGGGCCTCAGCAGCTGCACGGTCGAGGGCGAATCGAACCCGGCCGCCCAGTATGTCTGCTCCGGTACGCGCGCGCAGCGCGGCAACGAAGCCGCGGTATCCGACGCATTCCAGCGGATCGGCGCCGATCTCGACGCCTGCTTTGCTCGTGCCGTCTGGTTCCCGCGCAACTGGCAGCGTGGCGAGCTGATCGAGTTCGCCGGGGTGGAGCAGCAGCAGGTGTGGCGCGACCTCACCCCCACGCCGCGGCCGGTCGTGGCCCTCAACATCGACGAGGACATCCTCAATCGGATCTATTCGATCCGCCTCGCAGTCTCGACGTTTCGCTAGCGACCGTCAGGCGATGCCGAGCCGTGCCTTGGCGCGGTTGCGGGCCTCGGCGCTCTCCCGCCCGGAAACGTAGAGCAGGCCGCAGAGCCTCCGAATGAGCGAGGCCTCGTAGTCGTGCAGCTCATCGTCGCCGAGAGCCACCTCCCAGAGCAGCTCGATCAGCTTGACCCGCTCGTCCTGGTCGTAGGCTTCCTTCACGACCTTGGTGAAGCCGTGCCATTCCACGGCATCGCGCGCCTTGGCCTCGGCGGCGGCGAGCAGCTCCGCGGCGCTCGCTGGCGGCAGCTTGAAGCTGCGCTCGAGGATGTGGGAAATCTGGATGCGCTCGGCGTCGCTGAAGTCGCCGTCCGAGAGGGCAGCCTCGACCAGGAGCGCTGCAGCTGCGACCTGCTCCTCCTCGAACGCCGATTGCGGCTGTTGATCGCGAAATCCGTCGCCGAACAGCTTTTCGATCAATCCACGCATGACACTCCTTCTTTTTCTCGACAGGCCTTCTCTCGCTTCGCTGGTCCTCATGACAGGCGCCAGCGCGATTCCATCGGCCACTTCCGTCCCTCAGTCGCGCCAGAAGGCTGGGGCGAAGAGGACGAGGACGGTGAACAGTTCCAGCCGGCCGAGCAGCATGCCTGCTGCGAGCAGCCACTTGGCCGAGTCGGGCAGGCTGGCGTAGTGGCCGGACGGGCCAATGTGATCGCCGAGACCCGGACCGACGTTCGCCACCGCGGAAACCGCCGCCGACATGGCGGTAAGGTAGTCCAGCCCGAGAAAACTCAAGAGCAGCGCCAGGACGGCGAAGCCCAGTGCGAAAACGAAGATGAAGCCCAGGACCGAGATCGCCGTCTGATCGGAGATCGGCTGCTCGTTATAGAATGGCCGGAACACACCGGATGGTTGCAGCAGGCGGAGTACCTGGATCCGTGCCACCTGGTAGAGGACAGCGAAGCGGAACACCTTGATGCCGCCCGTGGTCGAGCCGCTACACCCGCCGACGCACATCAAGAAAAACGCGAGGCCGACGGCGAACGTTCCCCAGCTGCCGAAGTCCGTCGAGGCGTAGCCGGTTCCGGTCAAGAGCGTGATGGTGGTGAAGAGGGCATGGCGCACCGCGTCGTGTCCAACATGCGTGTCCGTCAACAGCAGCCAGATGAGGAACAGGGCAGAACCGGCGGCGATGATGCCGAGAAACCAGCGAACCTGCTCATCGTGCCAGAAGGTGAGCGAGCGGCCGCGTGTCGCTTGGACGTAGAGCGCGAACGGAATGCCGGCAATGACCATGAAGGCGATGGCGGTCCATTCGATGGCGGCGCTGTCGAAGTGGCCGAGCGACGCGTCGTAGGTCGAGTAGCCGCCGGTGGCGACCGTGGTCATCGCATGCGCGATCGCATCGAACCCGTCCATGCCGAAGAGCCAGTAGATGCTGGCGCAGGCGAGTGTAATGGCGAGGTAGATGACGCCGATGCCGGTGGCGATCTGCCCGGCCCGGGGCAGGATCTTTTCGGAGCTGTCGGTGCTCTCGGTGCGAAACAGCTGCATGCCGCCGATCGACAGCATCGGCAGGATGGCGATGCCCATGACGATGATGCCGATGCCGCCCAGCCATTGCAGGATCGCCCGCCAGATCAAGATGCCGTGTGGTGCTTCGTCGAGGCCGGAGATCACCGTCGAGCCGGTCGTCGTGATCCCGGACATCGCCTCGAAGAACGAATCGGCGGCGCTCAGCTCGAGGCTGGAGAAGAGGAACGGCAGGGTGGCGAACGCCGTGGTCGTGAGCCAGACGAATGTGGTCAACAGGAAGCCTTGCCGGACCGAGAGCTCGGTGGTCGGCGAGGCACCCCGGGTCATCAGCACCAGCGAGCCGCCGAAGAAGGCGGTGACGCCGGCCGACAACAAGAACACCTGCCAGTCCGGATGGCCGACCGACAGATCGATGATCAGGGACGGCAGCATGGCGCCGGCGATGATCAAGAGCACGATGCCGATGACCATCGCCACCGGCCGCAGATCGACGATGGCCGATGGCCTGACACGGCGGCGCGCCGGGCGCTGCCGGCGTCTCGGCCGGCTGGCTTCCGCGGCTCTCAGTTGACCGTCCCGCGGCTGCCTGGTGCATCGAGCGAGAAGGCCGGTATCTCGACGTCGAACCACAACCCGTCGGCGCCCTGCATCTGATACGTCCCGGCCATGAAACCCGACGGCGTCGGCAGCGGTGTGCCCGACGTGTACTCGAAGCTCTCGCCGGGCGCCAAGAAGGGCTGCTCGCCGACCACGCCTTCGCCCTTGACCTCGACCAGGCGGCCATGGCCGTCCATGATCCGCCAGTGCCGGCTCATCAGCTGAACCGCTTCGGGTCCCTGGTTCTCGATCACCACGCGGTAGCCGAATACCCAGCGGTTCTCCGCCGGCTCCGACTGGTCCTCGACGTAGAAGGGATCAACGGAGACGCTGATTGCACGGGTGACCTCGCTGTACATCAGGTTGCTCCCTCGAATCGCCATCGCCGGACCGCGCCGGGCCTGCGGCGACCACTTCTCGTCCGCGGCGGATGATGAGTTATGTGGAGCGCTGCGCCGGCTGTCCAGTGTCGCGCAGGGTCCCGAGGCGAAGCGTGTAGAGAACCACGGCGACGGCTGTCGCGAGGTTGAGGCTCGCGACGCCGGGCCGCATCGGAATGGCAATGGTCCGATGCGCGGCGGCGCGCAGATCGGGCGCGAGGCCGGAGCGCTCCGAGCCGAACAGCAGGACAGCATCGGTGGGCAGGTTGGCGGTCTCGAGCGGCTCGCCGTCGGCGTCGAGCGCGATCCGCGGCCGCTCGCTGGCGGGCAGGGCATCGACGGCCCTGACCGGCAACGCGAAATGCAGGCCGGCGGCGCCGCGCAGCACCGCTGCCGACCAGGGGTCGACTCCACCCAGGCTCCAGACAGCGGCCGCCTCGGCGGCTGCGGCAACCCGGATCACTGCGCCCAGATTGCCCGGATGGCGGGGGCGGTCGAGCAGCACGATGGGACCTGGGTCTCGTGCGGTGACAGAGTGGTCAGGCCTGGATGCGACAGCGATCAGCCTGGTCTCGGGCGGCCTTGCCGTGAATGAGGCGAAGGTCGTGGTGCATACCACCTCGAGCCTCTGGGCGAGGACGGGCGCGATGTCCGGGGCGAGAGCGTGGGCGAGCTTCAGCACGGTTGCGGGCTCGTCGGACCAAAGGCCCTCGAGCGCAGCACCGAAGCGGATGGCGTGCTTCACCGCGTGCAGGCCCTCGAGCACCACCTTGCCCGGATCACGCGCCGCCTGGTGGACCGGATTGCTCAAATGACGGCGTGGCGGACCTTGGCCGAGACCCATTCGCTGACCAGGACCGTGCCGAGGATGAGCAACAGGATCAGCGTGACCTGCGGCCAGGCGAGCGTGTTGAGGGAGGATTGCAGCTGGAGGCCGATGCCGCCGGCGCCGACCAGGCCGAGGATGGTGGACTCGCGGATGTTGATGTCCCAGCGAAAGACGCTGATGCCGAAGAAGGCGGGCAGCACCTGGGGCACGATGCCGTAGTCGACCACCTGCATGCCGGAAGCGCCGGTGGCGCGCACCGCCTCGACCTGGCTCTCGTCGATCTCCTCGATCGCCTCGTAGAGCAGCTTGCCGACGAAGCCGATCGAGCGGAGGCCGATGGCGACGATGCCGGCGAGCAGCCCCGGGCCGATGATCGAGACCAGCAGCAGCGCCCAGATCAGCGAGTTGATCGAGCGCGAGGCGACGATGATGAAGAGCGCGATGGGCCTCAGCACCAGCGCGCTCGGCGTGGTGTTGCGCGCCGCAAGGAAGGCGATCGGCACGGCGATCACGATGCCGAGCAGCGTGCCGAGCGTGGCGATGTTGAGCGTGTCCCAGAGCGGCCAGAGCAGCTTGTCGATATAGGACCAGCGCGGCGGGAACATGCGGTTGCCGAGATCGGCGACCTGCCGGGGCGCATCGGAGACGAAGGCCCAGATCGTCGTCTCCGTCATCACCTGCCAGCACCAGGTGAAGAGACACGACGAACGCGAGCCAGGCGGCCCAGATCGCCCATTGCCGGCCGGTGGTCCGTCGTTGCCAGACCTTCCGCCCGTCGGCGGTGGCGCTCACGGGCATGTCACTGGACCCATTTGCGGACGTGGCTCGAGCTGTACTCGGCGAGCATGACGATGCCGATGATGATCAAGAGAACAGCACCGGCGCTGTCGTATTCGTAGCGGTCGATCGCGGTGTTCAGGGTGGCGCCGATGCCGCCGGCGCCGACGATGCCGATCACCGCCGATTCGCGGAAGTTGATGTCGAGCCGGTAGAGGCTGAGGCCGATCAGCCGCGGCATCACCTGCGGCTGGACACCGTAGTTGATCAGCTGGGCGAACGACGCGCCGGTGGCGCGGATCGCCTCGGCCTGGGCCTCGTCGATGTCCTCGATGTCCTCGGCGAGGAGCTTGCCCATGAAGCCGATGGTCGCGAAGGCGAGCGTGAGGAAGCCGGCGAACGGGCCGAAGCCGAACATCGCGACGAAGAAGATGGCGATGATCATCTCCTGGAAGGTGCGGCTGACGGCGATGATCGCCCGGCAGAAGAGTAGACGGGCAAGGGCGCCAGGTTGCGCGCGGCGCCGATGCCGATCGGGATCGAGATGAGCACGCCGACGACGGTCGAGGTCAACGTCATGGTCAGGCTCTCGATCAGGCCCTGTCTGGATGTCGCCCCAGCGGCTGATGAAATCGGGTGCCAGAAAACCCTGAACGAAGCGCCAGCCGCGCTCCAGGCCCTCGGCGACCCGCTGCCAGTTGACCTCGACGCTGGAGATCGCGAGGGCGAGATAGATGAGGATGCCGGCCATAGACGAGCCAGCGAGTCGGTCGTGTCCTTGATCAGGACCGGCGGGCGCCGCCAGCGGCGGCCGACCTGCGTCGCCATCGTTCAGGCAAGCCCGGCCATGCGTTCCTCGGCGGAGCGCTCGGGGGCTTGGCCCGTGGCCTCGCCATACGTGGCGGCCGCGTCCTCGGCGTCCTCCTTGGCGGCGGCTTGCATCAGCGTCCAGTCCTCCTCGCCGTAGATGCGGGTGAGGACCGCGTCGTCGAGCGCATCCGGCGGGCCGTCGAACACCACCTCGCCGGCGGTGAGCCCGATGATCCGATCGACGAACATCTTGGCCAGCATGACGTCGTGGATGTTGATGACCGCCGGCAGCTGGCGCTCGCGGCAGATCTCGAGGATCAGCCGCATGATCTGCCGCGAGGTCTTGGGATCGAGCGATGCGGTCGGCTCGTCGACCAGCAGCAGCTCGGGGTCCTGCTCGAGCGCGCGGGCGATGCCGACGCGCTGGCGCTGGCCGCCCGAGAGCTCGTCGGCGCGCTTGTCGGCATGCTCGGCGAGGCCGACCCGCTCGAGCAGCGCGAACGCCTTGTCGATATCGGCCTTGTGGAAAGCGGCGGAGCAGGCTGCGCCAGAAGGAGCACGTAGCCGAGCCGGCCGGAGAGCACGTTCTCCATGACCGTCAGCCGCTCGACCAGGGCGTACTCCTGGAAGATCATGCCGATCTCGCCGGCGCAGCCTGGCGCAGATCGGCGCCGCTGAGCCGCGGTAAGGTCGGTGTCGTTCAGGAAGACCTCGCCGCCGGTCGGCTCGACCAGGCGGTTGACGCAGCGGATCAGCGTCGACTTGCCGGCGCCGGACGGACCGATCAGGCCGACGACCTGCCCCTTGTCGACCGTCGAACGACACGCCCTTGAGCGCGTGATCACCGGTCTTGTAGCGCTTGGCCAGCGTCTCGAGACGCAGCATCGAGGCCTACTCCGCGAAAGGCTCTGCCCGGTGCGGCAACCCCCGCACCGGGCAGCGACGCCATCGCGCGGCGGTGCGGTCAGCCGGCAGGTGTAGGAGACGCCGTTGGCCTCGTCGATCTGTCGGATCACCGCCCAGTCCTCCTTGAAGGTGATCGGGATGAACTGCGCCTCGCCGGACTTGCTGAACTCCTCGGCCAGCGCCGAGCCTTCCCAGTCGAAGCTGAAGAAGGCCTCCTGGATCTTCTCCTGCAGCTCCGGCGTCAGATTGTAGACGACGCCGTAGCCGGTCGTCGGGAAGGTCTGCGAGGTGTAGATCGTGACGAGCTGGTCCTCGCTCACCACGCTCGCGCTCGATCATCCGCGCCTTGACCGAGTTGGCGATCGGCGGCTGCGTCATAGTCCTTGTTGGCGACGCCGAGGATCGAATTGTCGTGCTTGCCCGAGAAGGCGGCTCGAAGTCGGTGCCCGGCTACCATGCCGAACTCGGACTTGAGCAGCGCCGAGGGCGCCTTGAAGCCGGAGTTCGAGGTCTCGGAGGTGAAGGCCAGGGTCTTGCCCTTGAGGTCCTCGACCGTCTCGATGCCGGAGCCCGGATAGGTGATGATCTCCATCTCGTAGCCGAAGCTGCCGTCGGCTGCCGCCATCATGGCGAACGGGCGAAACCCGGCGCAGGCCACGGCGAGCGGGTTCGAGCCGGTGTTGAAGCCCGCGACGTGCAGCCGGCCGGCGCGCATCGCCTCGATCTGCGCGGCGTTCGACTGCACCGGGAAGAACTGCACCGGCTTGCCGGTCACCTCCTGCATGTGCTCGAGAAAGCCGGCCCAGACCTCGGCGTAGACGGCCGGATCCTCGACCGGCGTGTAGGCGAAGATCAAGGTGCCGGGATCAGCCCATTGGCTCGAATCGGTCCGGAATGTCGGCGATCGAGGTCGCCGTCATTGTCGGTGAAGCGAGGGTCGAGCTGGAACTCGGCCTGGGCGGTGCCAGCGGCAAAGAGCGTTAGGACGGCAGCAGTCGTGATGACGCGATCGAGCAGCATCGGTCGTTCCTTCGCGGTTGCGGACTATCGGGCAGAATGCGCCCCGATTTTCCGGCGGAGAATGACAGTATGATGACAAAGCCCAGGATCGGGGTGCGGTCAACCATTACGACTTTGCCATGATGGCGCGACCGGTGGGCGTGGGGTCGACGAGGTCGCGTCCAGGACCATACTCGTTTTACGAATGTCTTCCGCTCGTCGGGAGCGGGCCGCACACCAGGAGAAATGAACTGGTCAGGACAAAGGCGCGGTTGCCTGGAACCGAGGGTTGGTCGGATGTTCGCCGCCCATGTTGACGTTCGGGTGCGATCCAGGCTCAGTGCAGCGTTCGCGCGCCCAGTCGCAAGTCACGTGAGGAGACCGTTATCACCAGGACCATCGATGCTCCGGATGACGCACAGGATCGGGCTGCCGGTGCCCTGATGGGGGCCTTTATCGGCGAGGCACTCGGCGTCGGCCCTCACTGGTTTTACGACCTGGATGCGCTGCGAAAGCATTACGGCAACTGGATCAACACCTACACGAGGCCCATGCCGGGCCGCTATCACGAGGATCTGTTGCCCGGCGACCTCTCGCAGGCCGGCCTCATCCTCAAATTGACCGCACAGTCTCTCGTCGAGCATGCCGGCTACGTCCAGGATGACTTTTGCCGACGATTGGAAGCCGAGATCTTCGAGAAGATCGACGGCTCACCGATGGCGGGCCCAGGCGGCTACACCAGTCAGTCGATCCGGGAAGCATTCTTCAAATGGCGCGGCAGCAACAAGAACTGGACGGGTCTGGCGGGTCCCGCCGATACGACCGAGGCACTCGAACGGACGCTCGCCATGGGCATCTTCTACGCCTTCGACCTCAAGCAGATGGCGCAGAAGATCATTTCGAACGCGCTGCTGACCCAGAACGACGCCACCGTCCTGTCATTGACGGTGGCGTTCAATGCGGTCTTGGCACTGCTTATCCAAGGCGAACGACTCGATGGAGAGATTTCGCGGAAGCTGATCACGCTGGTGAAATCCGGCGAGCTGCCTTTCCATACCGTGACCAGCGGCGACTACGCGCCGCCGGGCAAGAAGGACTCCGGACAATCCCAGGCAGACGTTTTCCCGTCGCCCGATGCGTTGCTTTCGCCCGCTTACATGGCAAGGGCGGCGGCCGACACGGGCATCGTGATCGAGCCCGCATGGAAGGTCTCGCTCGTCTACGGCATGCCTTGTGCCATCTATCACCAGCTTCCGGCGGCTTATTATCTGGCTGCCCGCTTTAGCGATGATTTTGAAGGCGGCGTGCTGCATGCGATCAACGGCGGCGGGCAAAACCAAGTTCGCGCGATGCTGACCGGTGCGTTGATCGGCGCACAGTCGGGTCTGACGAAAATACCGCAGCGATTCGTCGACGGTCTGACCGACAGGGCGGAACTGCTCTCGCTGGTGGAAAAGCTTGCGTCGCAGATCCACGCCACGCGCCAACCTCACTGCTGAACCAGCGGGAGTCGAGCATGCGTCATTTCTCGATTGGGCTTTTCCTGGTGGCATTGGTGGGCGGCGGTGGGCTGGCACATGCCACCGAAGTCGATCTGGAACTCGTGCTGCTCGCCGATGCGTCGCGCTCGATCGACGCGGCCGAGATCCAGTTCCAGCGCCAGGGCTATGTCGAGGCGATCGCCAGTGCCGAGGTGCTGGACGCGATCACCAGCGGCTTTCTTGGACGCATTGCGGTCACCTATGTCGAATGGGGCAGTGCGGAGTCGCAAGACGTTGTCGTGCCCTGGACGGTGATCGACGGGGCGGCGAGTGCTGCGGCGTTCGGCGAGGCGCTGCTGGCAGCACCACGCAACGCCTTCGGCCCCAACGCCATCGGCAACGCGATCGCGGCCGGCCAGGCGCTGATCGAGGGCAACGACATCGACGGCTTTCGCAAGGTGATCGATCTTTCGGCGGATAGCGCATCGAGCTTCGGTGGCCTGCCGATCCCTGTGGCGCGCGAGGCGGCGCTGGCCGCGGATATCGTCATCAACGGTTTGGCCGTGCTCTGTCGCGAGACGGCCTGCAGCGGCCGCCCGGGTGGCTACGACCTCGAGACGGCGTTCGCCGAGCGGATCATCGGCGGCCCGGGTAGCTTCGTCGTCAGCGTCGAAGGCCCCGACCAGTTCGCCGAGGCGGTCAGGCGTAAGCTGGTGCTCGAGATCGCCGATCTGGGCGGCTGAATTGCCAGCCGGCTAATGATCGGAGCGGTGGAGGATCGCTTCCGCCACACCGGTTTCGTAGGTCAGCGCCTCGGCCTTCAGCAGCAGCCGTCCGTCCGTTCCTTGGGCGACCAGCCCCTTTCGCCTGAGCGCGTTGAAGACTGCCGGATTGCCCAGGCCGGTTGCGTCCTTGGTCATGACCACGGCGCTGCCGACGTGGAAGTGGTTGCCGTGCGGTCGTGGCGGCCGGCTCAGGGCGACGCTGCCGTCGGGCTGGGCCTCGCCGCCGCCGCTCCGCGCGAGCTCCTGGAGGATGGCGAGCGTCTTCAACTGCAGTGAGTTGAGCTTCGACGGGTTGGCACGGTTTGACACGGGCGGGCTCCAAGATGGGCGACGGACGCCGTGCAGAGCAGAACGCGGGCGAAAGCGCAAGCAGCGTACACTGGCCGCAGACGGGGACTCAGGCCACGGACAGGTAGCGGTCGCTTCGTCGCAACGGACCAGCAGTCCCGGCCGAGCCGAGCCTAACCGGCGGACTGCTGGATGATAGAGATCGTGCGGCGTGTCATGCTGAACGCGAGTGAAAAGTGTGCCACTGTGGCTGGGCAACCGAAGCGGTGGTCGCGATGGGGCCGTGTCCAGCAAGTTGTCCGTCAAGGCGATTCGACGCAGGCCCACCCACGTCAACGAGGAGCGCGCATTGCACATCAATGCTGATTTCACCAAGCGAGCGCTGGTGCATGCCGCACGGCTCGACTGGGTCGCGTCGCCGATGCCCGGGGTCGAGCGACGCATGCTCGATCGGATCGGCGAGGAGGTGGCGCGGGCCACCAGCCTCGTGCGCTATGCTCCCAAGAGCGCGTTCTCGGCGCACACCCATGGCGGCGGCGAGGAGTTCTTCGTCGTCGAAGGGGTGTTCCAGGATGAACATGGCGACTACCCGACCGGCACCTATGTGCGCAATCCGCCGACCTCCAGCCACACCCCAGGTTCCGAACCGGGCTGCGTGATCCTGGTCAAGCTGCACCAGTTCGATCCCGACGACCGCCATCCGGTGCGGATCGATACGAACGAAGTCACACCTCGACCCGCGCCCGATCGACCCGGCGTTGGCGTCGTGCCGCTGCATCGCGACGCGCGGGAGGATGTCCGCCTGGAGCATTGGGCGCCGCATGCGGCGATCGAGATCGAGGCGCCGGGCGGTCTCGAAGCCTTCGTGCTCGAGGGCGGTTTTCAGGAGGGTGACGACGAGCTCGTCAGGCATTCCTGGTTGCGCTTGCCACCCGGTGACGTGCTTCGCGCCACGGCGTCCGCCGCCGGTGCCAGGGTGTGGATCAAGACGGGTCATCTGGCCGAAACCGTCGCATGAGGCAGCGGCTGGATGACGGGCGGAGGAGCTGGTCGTGCCGACCCGTGTCCTGATCGTCGGCGGCGGCCTCGCCGGCCTCGCGCTGGCGCTTCGTCTCGGTGAGGCTGGGGTCGACTATTGCCTGGTCGAGGCACGCGATCGGCTCGGTGGCCGGATACTGTCGACCTCGCTTCCCGGCTCCGCAGGTCGGGTCGATCTCGGGCCATCCTGGTTCTGGCCGGGCCAGCCGCGCATTGCGCAACTCCTCGAAACGCATCGCCTCGGTGCGTTTCCGCAGCCGGCGGAGGGGAGGCTGGTCTTCGAGACGCGCGATGGCGCCATCCGCCGCGATCTCAATCTGGCACCCATGGCGGGAGCGCTGCGCATCGAGGGAAGCGCTCGAGCGCTCGTCGATGCATTGGCTACCGGCCTGGAGCCCGAGAGGATCGTGCAGGGGCATGCGGTGACGCAGCTGATCGATGCCGGGGGCCATGTCACCGCCCGTCTGGTGGGTGCCTCGGGCGAGCGTGAGATCGAGGCGGCCCGCGTCGTGCTGGCGATGCCGCCGCGGCTTGCCGCCGAGCGCATCCGCTTCACGCCCGGGCTGCCGTCAGGGGCGCTGCAGGCGCTCGCCGCCGTGCCGACCTGGATGGCAGGTCAGGCCAAGCTGGTCGCCGTCTATGGCGAGCCTTTCTGGGCCGAGGTCGGGCTTTCAGGGAGCGCGATCAGCCAGGTCGGGCCGCTGGCCGAGGTCCATGATGCGACACCGGTCAATGGCTCGAAGGCGGCGCTCTTCGGCTTCATCAGGGTGCCGGCCGGGTCTCGCCTGGCTGGTCGGGAGCGGCTCGAGCGGGCGGCCGTCGAGCAGCTCGAGCGGTTGTTCGGGCCAAAGGCTGCCACACCGCTGCAGGTGTTCGTCAAGGATTGGGCGATCGACGAATGGACCGCCGTTGCGGCGGATTCTGCCGTAGCCGGCGGGCACCCGCCGGGTGGCGTTCCTAAAGCGCTGCAGGGGCTTTGGGAGTCGCGGTTGATCGTTGCCGGCAGCGAGCTCGCCCCGCACTCGCCGGGCTTGATGGAGGGCGCTCTCGAATCGGCCGGGGCGGCGTTCGAGCGGCTGCTGCTCGATCCGGTGTCCTGAGCTTGCGGTGCCTTGTCCGGGGCTCGGCGACTTGCTCAGGCCGTGGCGGCGGCAGCACGAGCGGCACGCTCGTCGCTGCGATAGCCGAGGCCCGCTGACATCAAGGCGTCGATCCGCTGATCGAGCCGGTCGATCTCCTCGGCCGTCAGCTCGTCCTTGTAGCCGCCGACTTGCCCGCGACGGACCTTGAAGGAGTTCGGCTCCGCAGGATCGCCCGGCCGCAGGATCTCGCTCTGATAGAAGCTCTCCGCTTCCCGCTGCTTCAGTCGGTCGAATTGGGCGAACGCGACGGCAGCCTCGACATGATCGCGATCGACAGTGCAGCCGAGCGCATCGAGCATCTGTGCCAGCTGCAGCGTCGGCTCGCGGCGAAAAGCCTCGTATTGGAAGAGACTGCCTCGCGGAACCGCCTTGGTCAGCTGATCGAACTCGTGGACCCGCCGCACCAAGCGCTCGATGCGGTCGCCGCCGAGGACGAAGTCGCCAATTGTCATGGGCGGGGGAAGCTCGTTGCTGCCATGCCGCCGGCCATAGCTGACAGAGCGATTTTGATGATGGTGGTAGCGCGAGACCAGGACGTCGCGGGGGTCGCGGACCAGTGCGACGACCCGCTTGCCGTGCAGCCCCTTGGCGGTCAGCTGCCGCTGGATCGCGGACGGCTCGCCAATGCCGTGGGTGAAGAGCACTGCTGGAATGCGTTGGTCGAGACGGCGCAAGTTGTCGCCTGCGATCAGTGTATCGATCGGCGTGCCGAAGCTCAGGTGGAAAGCATGCGAGAGCATGGCACGGATCCAGGTGCGCCCGCATTTCCCGGGTGAGAGGAACACGGCGTCGGCGTCCCGCAACGCCCTAACCTTCCGCAGGTCGCGCCGTCTCAGCTTCAGCCAGTCGATCAGTGGCGAGACCACGCGATCCCTCTCCGTTGCGATGCGTCCGAGGCTTTGCGCCGTGAGCCCTACCAGCGGACCATCCCGGCGTCGACATTGACGGTCTGGCCGGTCATCCAGCGGGCATCGTCGGAGGCCAGGAAGGCCACGACATCGGCGATGTGCGCCGGCTGGCCCTTGCCGGGCAGCGCCTGCAGCATCCCGACGAAGTCGAAGGCCTCGTTGTGCGGGCTCGCCTTGACGCCGTCGGATTCGGTGAGGCCCGGGGTCAAGGCATTCACCCTGATGCCGTGCTTGCCGAGCTCGGTGGCCAGCGCCCGGGTGAGGCCGATCACCCCACCCTTGGCGGCGACATAGGCCGCCATGTTGGGCGTTCCGGCAAAGACGGTGTTGGACGCGATGTTGACGACGACGCCGGGTGCTGATTTCGCGCGCATCAGGTCGGTGCCGTGCCGGCACATCAGGAACGTGCCGGTCAGGTTGACGTCGATCAGCTTTCGCCAGTGGGCGAGATCGACGTCGTCCCAGGCGATGAAGGGCACGATGGCGGCATTGTTGACGATGATGTCGAGCCGGCCGCACTGTGCGTCGATGGCGGCATAGAGCGCCTTGACCTGCGCTTCTTCGGCGATGTCGCAAGGGATGGCGATGGCATCGCCGCCGAGCGCAGCGGCGACCGCTTTTGCACCGTCGGCGTTGATGTCGGCGACGACCACGCGGGCGCCGTCGGCAGCGAGCCGTTCGGCAATGGCCTTGCCGATGCCCTGCGCGGCGCCGGTGACGACAGCGACCCGGCCGTCCAGCTTGTTGCTCATCGGTGCGTCTCCTTTGCCTCAGAATGCCTGGTCGATGGTGGCCACGGCGGCTGCCGTCCCCTTGCCGATATCCACGCTGTGGCCCAGGGCCCGAAGCGCCCCGCCCAGTGCCGCGACGGCGGCGACGGCATAGAGCGGCTGGGCCGTCGGGCCCATGTGGCCGATGCGGATGAGCTTGCCCAGCGTCTCCGCCCGGCCGGCCGAGAAGGAGACGCCGTAGCGCTCGCGGGCAGCCGCCATCAGGCTGGCGGCATCGATGCCGGGCGGCATCTTGACCGCGGTCGTGGTCGGCGAGGCGATGGCGTCGCTCGCGGGCCAGATATCGATGCCGAGGCCGCGGACACCGGCCCGGCAGGCGGCCGCGGTCAGCGCGTGGCGTTTCCAGACCCGCTCGGGGCCTTCCTCGAGGTAGAGGTCGAGCGCCTGATCGAGGCCGTTGATCTCGGCGACCGAGGGGGTGAAGGGGAACGGCCGGTCGGCTCGCCAAGCTTCGCGCCAGTCGAGAATGCCGAGCATCGAGGCCCTTGGCGCCTTGGGGTTGGCCTGCATCTTCTCCCAGCCGCGCCCGCTCACCGCCATGAGCGTGAGCCCGGGCGGGCAGCCCAGGCATTTGTTGGGCCCGGTGACGTAGATGTCGGCGTGGCAGGCATCCGGCGAGGCCTGCATGCCGCCCCAGGACGAGACCGCGTCGACGATGAGGTAGGCGCCGTGCCGGGCGGTGATCGCACCGATCTCGTCCACCGGGTTGAGCGTCCCGGACGGCGTGTCGTGGTGGACGACCGAGACGACCTTGATGTCCGGTCGCTGCTCGAGCGTCGCGGCCACGGCGGTGGGATCGATGGCCTCGTTGTAGGGCACCTCGATCTCGACCAGCTCCTTGCAGTAGCGGGCGGCCCAGTAGCCGAAGCCCTTGCCGTAGACGCCCGAGGCGAGGTTGAGAACGACGTCGCCTTCGGCGATCAGCGAGGCAGCCGCGGCCTCGAGGCCGAGCACCGGCTCGCCGTGCAGGATCACCGGCACGTCTGCCGTGCCGAGCGCTGTCTGCGCCTTGCGTGCCACCTTCTCGTAGAAGGCGAGGAAGGCGGGGTCGAAGTCGTAGAGCACAGTTCTGCCCAGGGCCTGCAGCACTTCGGGATAGGCGTCGACCGGCCCGGCGGTGAGGGTCAGGACGGGCTTTCGCTCGGTCGGGTAGCGCATCGTCGTCTCCCGCTCAGCTGTAGTAGCCGGGCGCCGGGGTGTAGCTATTGAAGCTTTCCATGTCGTGCAGGAACATCAGCTTGGCACCGGTCTCCTCGGCCAGCGCCTTGAGCCGGCGCATCGAGCGGACGCCGGCCACGGGGTCGATGTGGAAGCTCGACTGGCAGAGCATCTCCAGGCTCTTGGGCGTGTAGGCCGCGTCCATGGCAAAGAGCAGCGGCGGCTGGTTGGCGAGCTCGATCAGGAGGCTGTAATTGCCGATGGCGTGGCCGGGCGTGAAGATCAGCTTCACCCCCTTGGCGAGCTCGACATCCCCTTCGATGGTCTCGAAGCGTGAATTGGCTTCGGTGGTGCCGGCCAGGAGCTGGTCGGACATGCCGCGCGCCGTGGCGGCTTCGGCGGAGAAGCTGAGGTCGGAATAGCCCAGCACCTCGAAGGGCTCGGGCGTGGCCGCCTGGGCGATCTCCAGCTTGTGGCAGATCTTCTTGGCGTGAGGGAAGAACTTGTTGCCGCCGACATGGTCGAAGTGGAAATGCGAGTTGAAGACGACGCCGACGTCCCTGGGCGCGAGGCCGATGCAGCTTCAAGGCACCCGGGATGGTCTGCGCCTCGCTCTGGATCGGCTTCTCGAACGGCAGCACTTTTTGCACGTGCGCGAGGTCGAATCCCGAATCGATGAGAAAGCGGCCTTCGGCGTGCTCGATCAGGATGGAGTAGACCGGAAAGCGGATCTCGCCGGCCGGACCCTTGTTCCAGTAGACGTGGAAGCCGTCGAGCACGAGCGTGCCGCCGTCGAGCAGGTAGACCTTGGTCTCGGTCATGGGCGTTCTCCTCCGGGTTCGATGCGGGTCATCCGGGCACTACCGGGCGCCGCGGACATAGGGCAGGCCCAAGGCTTCCGGCAGGCGGGCCTTGCGGCCGTAGAGCACGAGCACGGCCATGACGGCGGCGAAGGGCAGCATCTGGATCAGGTCGGTCGGGACGTTGAGCCCAGCCACCTGGAGTGCGGTCGTCAAGGAGAGCGCCGCGCCGAAGATGAAGGCGCCGAGCAGCACCCAGAGCGGCCGGCCGCGCGCCAGCATGGCGAGCACGATGCCGATGAAGCCGGCGCCGCCGGTCATGAAGGGAATGAAGATGCCGGCCGCGACGTTCGCCATGAAGGCGCCGCCGAGCCCGGCCATGGCGCCGGTGAAGAGGACCGCCGCAAAGCGGACGCTGACGACGTCGATGCCGGCGACGTCGAGGGCGGCCGGCTTTTCGCCGGCGGCGCGCAGGGTCAGGCCCAGCGCGGTTCGCCGGTAGAGGTAGGCGAGACCCAGGGTCAGCAGCACGGCGATGTAAACCAGCGGGTGGCGGTCAAAGAGCGCGGGGCCGACGATCGGGATGTCGACGAGGCCCGGTATGGCGAGCTGGAGCGGTGCGGGCAGGCGCGGATAGGTGGTGCTGAACTGGAAGTGGTGGAGGAGAGCGGTCAGGCCCTCGACGCCGAGCGTGAGGCCGATGCCGATGACGATCTGGTTGAGGCCGAGCCTGACACAGAGCAGCGCCATCAGGAGTGCCACGGCCATGCCGCCGGCGATGCCGGCAAAAAAGCCCATGACGAGGCTGTCGGTCGTGAAGGCCGCGAGGAAGCCCAGATAGGCGCCCATCAGCATCATGCCCTCGATGCCGATGTTCAAGACGCCGGCCTTTTCCGACATCTGCTCGCCGAGCCCGGCCAGTAGCAGCGGGATGCCGGCGGCGACGGCACCGGCGAGGAGCGCGGTCAGGAAGGCCTGGGTGAGGAGCGCCGACATCGGCCTAATGCCCGCGCTGCTGGCGGCGGCGGTGGTCGAGATACTCGACCAGGGCCAGGAGGATCAAAAGGTTCGCGACCAGCACGAGCGTGAAGTAGTGCGGCACCCCGATTCGCCGGGCGGCGCTCTCGCCGCCGATCAGGAGGGCCGAGTAGAAGAAGACGAAGACGATGGCGGCGAAGCCGTTGAAGCGGGCGAGGAAGACGAGCGGGATGACCGCGAGCCCGTAGGCCGGGTTCCAGTCGGCGCGGAGATTGCCGTGGACGCCCAGGATCTCGATGGCGCCGGCAAGCCCGGCTAGCGCGGCAGAGATGGCGAAGACGGCAACGGTCAACAGCGGCACGTTGAGCCCGGCATGGCGCGCCGCGCGCGGGTTGGCGCCAACGACGCGGAGCTTCAGGCCGAAGGCCGTTCGGGTCATCACCAGATGGACGAAAACGACGGCGGCCAGGCCGAGGATGAGGCCGCTCGAGACCGTGGTGCCGAAAAGCCCGGGCAGGCGGTCGGCCACGGCCAGCGTTCGGGTCTGCGGCACGGTGGTGCCGGGATCCAGGAAGACGAGCTTGACCAGGAGGTTGGCGAAGGAGAGGCCCAAGAAGGTCATCATCAGCGTGGTGATGATCTCGTTGACCTGCTGGTAGGCGCGCAGCAGCGCCGGCAGCAGCGACCAGAGAGCGCCAACGGCGGCAGAAGCGAGCATGGCCGTGACCAGCGTCAGGCTTTGCGGCATGGCCTGGATGGCGAAGGGTGCAACGGCGGCGGCGGCCGTAGCGCCCAGCATGAACTGGCCATCGACACCCAGATTCCAGATGCCGGCACGAAAGGCCACGATCAGTGCCGCGGCGAGAAACAGCAGTGGCGCCATCTTGGTCAGCGTCTGGCGGAGACCCAGCGGCGAGAGCAGGCCGCGCTCAACGACGAAGCGGTAGTAGGCGAGCGGATCGACGCCCAGTGCCAGCAGGATCAGGCCCGAAAGGACGAGGGCGGCGAGGATCGGGCCGATGGTGACGAGCAGCAGGTGGCCGAGCTCCTGGCCGCGACCGGTCGGCTGCGGCGTTTCAGCGAGCTCGCTCGTCGCCTCGTCGAGCACCGTGCTCATGCGGCACGGCCGATCATCATCGAGCCGATCCTCGCCCGAGCCTCGTCGTCATTGGCGACGACGCCCATCAGCTGGCCTGCCGCCATCACGCCGATTCGGTCCGCGATCTCCAGGAGCTCCTCGAGGTCGGTGGAGATGAGAATGACGCCGATGCCGGCATCGGCGAGCTCGACGATGCGCGCGCGGATGGCGCGGATGTTCTGCACGTCGAGGCCGTAGGTCGGCTTGTTGAAGACGACGACTCGGGCCTTTCCGGTCAGCTCGCGGCCGAGCAGCAGCTTTTGGATATTGCCGCCGCTCAGCTTGCCGATCGGCGTGCGCTCGCTGGGCGTTCGGACGTCGAAGCGTTCGATCAGCTCGCGGGCGTGGCCGGTGATCCGTTCCGGCCGCTCGATGCCGCCGGCCCAGAAAGGGGAGGCGCCGATCTCCTTGATGACCGTGTTGGTGGCGACGGGAAAGCCGCCGACCGAGCCCTCGGCGAGCCGGTCGTCGGTCAAATAGCGCAGCCCGAGGGCGCGCCGCTCGGCGACACTGGCGCGGGTGATGTCCCGGCCGTCCAGGACGATACGGCCCGCGTCGGGGGTGAGTTGGCCAGCGAGCGCTTCGGCCAGCTGCCGCTGGCCGTTGCCATCGATTCCGGCGATGCCGAGGATCTCGCCCTGCCCGACCTCGAGATCGACGTCCTCGACGCAAGCGAGCCGTGTGGCACCCGGAACGCGAAGCCCTTCGACCTGCAGCACCGTCGGCCCCGCGGCATGCCGCTTGCGCTCCGGTCCCGCCGCGGCGACGCCGCGTTCGCCGAACATCAGGCGGACCACCTCGGCGGCGGTCGCGGCCTCGTCCATGGCGGCGAGGCGGTCGGGGGCGAGCTCGCCCACCTTGCGGCCGAGCCTGAGGATCGTCACCCGGTCGCCGTAGCGCCAGGCCTCGTCGAGCTTGTGGGTGATGAAGAGGATGGCGAGGCCGCTCTTGACCAGCCGGCGCATCAGCTGACCCAGCTCCTCGGCACCCTTGGGGGTCAGCATCGAGGTGGCTTCGTCGAGGATCAGGACTCGGCTGTGGCGCAGCAGTGCCTTGACGATCTCGATCTGCTGCTGCTCGCCGAGCGAGAGCTCGCCGGTGACCTGGTCGAGCGCGACCGCGATCCCGACATCGGCCTCGATCTCGCCGAGCCTGGTCTCGAGCTCGGCGCGATCCGGCTGCCGCCACCAGGGCATGCCGAGGACCAGGTTCTCCATGACGGTCAAGGTCGGCACCAGCATGACGTGCTGAAACACCGTGCTGATGCCGTGGGCCAGGGCCTGGCGCGGCGAGGTGATGCGGGCATCCTGCCCGTGGACGCGCAGCCGGCCGGCGTCTGGCTCCTGCAGGCCCGACAGCATGGCGACGATGGTCGATTTTCCGGCGCCGTTCTCGCCCAGGAGCGCATGGACCTCGCCCGGCCGCAGCGCCAGGTCGACCCGGTCGACGGCGAGCACGCCGGGAAATGCCTTGGTCACGGCCGCGAGCTCGACGACCGCTTCGCCCGGCCCTTGCGGCGGCGTGTGGTCGCTCATCGAGAAAAGCGGACGGCAAACCGGGACGGCGCGGCAAAGCGCCTGCCGTCCCGGTTCGCGTCGTTGCGCAAGCCGCCCGCTCGCACGGTCGGGCCTTTACTCGACCGTCGTCACGAGCGCGCGCACGCCCTCGGCATCGAAGACCGGCTCGAGCGTGATGTCGCCGCTGATCATCTGGTCACGCACCGCCATCACCTCAGTCCAGGTCTCGGCCGGGATGTTGTCGGTCTCGAGCAGGCGCACGCTGTCATCGGCGATGCTGATGGCGTAGCTCTTGGTGCCGAAGGTGTCGTTCTGCAGATCCTCGATCATCGCCGTGTAGACCGGGGTCATGTCCCAGAGAACCGAGGTCAGGAGATGACCTTTGTCGATCGAGCGCTTGTCGCCGATGACGTCGATGAACATCACCTTCTCGCCGTCGGTCGCGGGTGTCGTCTCGACTGCCTGGAGCATGCCGAAGCTCGAGCCGTTGCCCTGGCCGAAGACGATATCGGCGCCAGCCGCGATGACCGCACCCGTGACCCGGTTGCCGCCGGCGGCATCGGCATAGGCTGCTGGGCCGATCACGGCATAGATGATCTTGATGTCCGGGTTGGTCGCCTGCACGCCCTGGGCGAAGCCGGCCGACTGCGCGTTCCATGATGGCGGCTCGCCCGAAACGACGATGCCGACCGTGCCGGTGCGGTTCAATTTCGCCGCCATGACGCCGGCCAGATAGGCGCCTTCATGGCCCGACAGCGTGTAGTCGGCAACGAGACCGGGCTCGAGCGCCTCGGGGCTGTCGACGATGGCGACGGCGACTCCGGTTTCGGCCGCGATCTCGGGCGCCGCGGTGTTGTAGCCGCTGGCGTGCGCGATCATCAGATCCGCACCTTCCTCGGCAAGCTCGCGCAAGGTCGGGCGAACGTCGCCATAGCCGAGGCCTTCGGCCGCAATCACCTCGACGCCGGTGGCGGCGGCTGCGGCCCGGGCGGCGTCGACGCCCTGCTGGTTCCAGCCGAAATCGGTGCCCTGCTCGGGCACCAGAATGGCGATCGTGTCGACTTCGGCGGCGCTCGCCCCGAGCCCGCCGGCCACGGTGAGCGCTAGTGCTAACGCGGTCCCTTGCAGCAATTGCTTCGTCATGCTCGTTTCCTTTCCGGTTCGCCTTGGTTGTCGCGCCGCTCGGCACTGCGGGCGCGGTCGGATTTCGTTTGTGGCGCTGGAGACTACTTGATGCCACGGAAGCTGCTGCTGTTGGCGACCCTCGGCCTCGCCGCCACGGCCGGCGCCAGCGAGCCCTATCGGCCCTATAGCGGGATCGAGCGCGGGCATGCGGGGCTCAGGCCCTTGGCCTTCAGCGCCTCGAACAGCGCGTCCGGGCCGATCGTCTGCAGTGTCGGGCTCGCCCACTGGTATTCGGTCGAGCTCGGTCGGGCCGACCCTGGCGGGGCCGTCAGGGCGGAGCTCTGGCGCGATCCAGTGACCGGCGTGGTCGCGTTGCTCAACGAGACGGCGCACCGAATGCCGCTCGAAGCGCTCTGGTGCGGCTTCGAGGGGCGTGCGTGGGCGACCCGCAGCCAGATCGACCTGCCGCGCGCATCCGCCCCGACAGAGCTTGAATTCGTCTGTCGTGACGGCGTCGGTCGCCTGGAGTGCGCGAGCCCTGACGCGCATCGCTAGTTGCCGCCGCCCTTGGCGACGAGCTCGGCCAGGCGCTCGTACTCGGCCATCACCTCGGGCTGGTCGGCCAGCACCTCTGCCGTGACGGCCTCAAAACGATCGACCATCGCCAGCCGCTCCTCCTCTGAGAGCGCGAGAATCTCGCCGCCGTTCTCGACCCAGATCGCATTGGTGCGGGCGACGTTCTCGACGCCCCAGGGAAAGACCGCGGTCTCGGCGGCACGACCGGCCTCGATGATGGCGGCGCGCACGTTTTCGTCCTGCGCCTGGAACCAGTCCTCGTTGACGACGGTGACCGAGACGATCTCGGCGAATTTCAGGTCGGTCACGTACTTGGCGACGTCGTAATACTTGAAGGCGGTGAGGATCGGCATGCCGGCGAGCATACCGTCGAGCCCGCCGGATTGCAGCTGCGGGACGATCTCGCTCAAGGCCAGCGGCACCGGGATGGCACCGAGTGCCGCCATCGGCTCCATCTGCAAGGGCGAGGCAAAGGTGCGAATTTTGAGGCCGTCGAGGTCGGCCAGATGCGGCGCCGGCTCGCGGGTCAGGACCACCGTTGGGCTGTTGTAGATGGCGCCGATGACCCGAAGGCCGGAGTCCAGGAACAGGGTCTCCAGATGATCGCGGTACGCCGGCTCGTGAATGGCGGCGCGCACGTCCTCTGGGCCTGCGAACAGCCCCGGCACGTCGAAGGCCTGAAAGCGCGGGTCGACGTTGGTCATGAAGGCGGTGGGCGTGGTGAAGGCCTCGATTGAGCCCAAGAGCACGCCTTCGGCCATGCGCGGGATCGTGCCGAGTTGGCTCGCCGGGTAGATCTCGACGGTCACCGCATCGCCGACACGCGCTTCGAGCTCGGCGGCAAAGACCTTCTGCCATTCGTGCTGGACGTCGTTGATCGTCGCACTGGCCAGCTTCATCGTGCTTTGCGCTGCGGCCGAGAGCGGCGTCAGGGTCGGGGTGAGCGCAAGTGCCAGGGCGATGGTGGCGGCGCGCAGGGCCGATCTGGGGCTGGGCATCGGTCGGGTCTCCATGATGCGGCTCAGCCCATGGTCCGGGTGAGCAGGAGCGAGAGCTCGGGAACGGTCGTGATGATGGCCAGTGCGATGAGCTGGACCACCATGAAGGGCAGGACACCGCGCCAGATCACGGCGGCCGATACGCCCATCACCGCCTGGGCCACGAAGATGTTTAGGCCGAAGGGGGGCGTGAACATGCCGATCGCGAGGTTGACGGTCATGACGACGCCGAAATGGATCGGGTCGATGCCGAGACCGATGGCAATGGGCGTCAAGAGCGGTGCCAGGACCAGGATCGACGAGGTGGGGTCGAGGAAGCAGCCGACGGCCAGCAGCAGGAGGTTGACCGCAATCAGGAAACCCAACGCGGTGAAGCCGGCTTCGCTCACCCCGGCGCTCAGGGCCTGGGGCACGCCCTGGACCGTGAGCAGCCAGGCGATGGCACTGGCCGCTGCCACGACGATCATGATCTTGGCCGTCAGCATTGCAGCATGGCCAGCGGCGTCGATGAGCCCCGCCAGACCCAGCGTGCGGTAGACGACGGTGCCGATGAGAATGGCGTAGGCCGCAGCGAAGCCGCCTGCCTCGGTCGGGGAAAAGAAGCCGCCATAGATGCCGCCCAGCACGAAGACGGGCATGGCGAGCGCCATGGCGGCGCGGCCGGTGGCCGCGACGATGTCTCGGGCGCTGACGCTGGCGGTGGTGTGGATGCCGCGGCGCCAGGCGATCCAGACGATGAAGCCCGCCATCATGAGCGCGATCAGGAGGCCCGGCAGGATGCCGGCGACGAACAGCCTCGGGATCGATTGCTCGGCGGCGACGCCGTAGAGGATCATCGCGATCGATGGCGGGATGACGATGTCGATGGCACCGCCGGCTGTGATCAGACCGGCCGAGCGGGTGCGGCCGTAGCCGGCATCGACCAGCTTCGTGTGCATCGTCCGGCCGACGGCGGCGACGGCAGCGGCACTCGAGCCGCAGATCGTGCCGATCAGCGCCGAGCCACCAACCGCAGCGACACCGAGTGCGCCCGGCACGCGGCCGAACAGCGCCTCGACCCAGGCGAGCAGCCGGTCGGCGATGCCGGCGCGGGCCATCAGGTCGCCGGCCAGGACGAAGAACGGGATGGCGAGGAGCGCGTAGACGTCGAGCCCGCCGAAGATGATCTGCTGCAACGTCACGAGCGGCAGGGGCGTGATGAGGAGGATGGTGAGGATGACGCCGGCCAGGAGCGCGGCGAAGATCGGGGTGCCGAGGGCGATCAGGGCCGAGGCGGTGCCGGCGAGCGTCCAGATCATGGCCTTGCGTCCGCCAGGCCGTGGGCGCGAAGTGCGGCAGCGTCGCGGACGATCAAAAGGAGCGCTACGACCGCCATGCCGCCGAAGCCGGCGAGCACGGCGGCATGCGGCCAAGTCATCGGGATGCCAAGGCCCATGCTGGTCTGGCCGAGCCGGTCGATGCGCTCGATGAAGGCCCAGCTCTGCCGGGCGACGGTGAGCGAGACCGCGAGAACCACCACGTCGCCGAGCAGCACGAGCCAGCTTCGCGCCTGCGGGCCGAGCGCCTGGGGGAGGAGGTCGATGGCCAGATGCTCGCGTTGCAGCAGCGCCAGCACGGCTCCCGTCATGACGATCCAGATCATCATGTAGACGAGCAGTTCGTCGAGCCCGGCGGGCAGGCGAAAGCCCAGATAGCGACCCGTCGCGTTGACCACATTGATCGCGACCATGGCGATCAGCACGAGGCCGAGCAGCGCTCGCAAGGGACCGGCGAGGTGCTGCTCGAACCGAGGTCATCAGCCGGCCGCCTCCAGCGCCCGGCGGACGGCGACCAGCGCCTTGGCCCGAGCGGCCGGCAGCTGCTTCAGCTCTTCTGTATCGTAGGGAAAGAGGCCGCCTGCGGTTTTCATGCCGAGCCGTCCGGCAGCGGTCGCGGAGGTCACCATGGGCGAGACGTCGGCGCGGTTGCAGAGCTCGGCATTGAGAAAGCTCGCGACCGACTGGTAGATGTCGAGCCCGGCCATGTCCAAGAGCCGCATCGGCCCAACGACGGCGAGCTTCATGCCGATGCCCCAGCGGACCACCGTGTCCAGGCCCTCGGCGTCGATGACGCCCTGCTCGACGAGATCGACGCATTCGCGGAGCAGCGCATAGAGCACCCGGTTCTCGACGAAGCCGGGCACGTCCTTCTGGACCACCACCGGCAAAAGGCCGAGACCGGCGATCAGCTCGTTGATGGTGGCAACAGTGGCCGGAGCGGTCTCGGCACCGGCGATCACTTCGATCATCGGGATGATGTGCGGCGGGTTTGACCAGTGCATGCCGACGAAGCGGGCGGGATTGCTGATGTGCGCCTGCAGTTTCGTGATCGGGATGCCGGAGGTGTCCGTCGCCACCAGGGTCTCGGTGGCGATCAGGGTCCCGAGATCTCGATAGAGCGCCGCCTTGATGTCGACGTTCTCGGGCACGTTCTCGATCACCAGATCGGCGCCTGCGACTGCGGTCTCCAGCGTCGTGCAGATCTCGACCGTGCCTGTCCCGATCGTCTCGATGCCGAGCGCGTTCATGACGTTCTCGGCCATCGGCAGCAGGCCCGCCGCCCGCTCCCTTGCCGCCTGCGGCGGTATCGAAGGCGGTGACCCGCAGCCCGCCTCTGGCGAGGCGGGCGGCCATGCCCGGGCCCATCGAGCCGAGGCCGATGATCGCGGCGCTCTTGATCGTTGGCCCAGCCATCCTGGCCGTCAGCCGCCGGTCGCGGTCTGGAACGCCGGCCGTTGCTCGAGGCTGGCGAGCCAGGATTCGAGGGCCGGCATGGACGGCCGATCGATCGGAAAGCCGAGACAGCGCTTGATGATCGGGCCCAGGGCCACGTCGGCCAGGGTCAGGCGGTCGAGGGCGAAGAAGCTCTTGCCCGAAAGGTGGGTATCGAGGATGGCGAGATTGCCCACGAGCTCCTTGATCTGGCTGTCATAGCCCGGTGCCCGGTCCTCAGGCTGCAGCTTGGCACCCTTGAAGGCGGCCATGTAGCCGGGGTTGATCGCCGCCAGCAGGAAGTCCATCCAGCACTCGACCGCGGCGCGCTCGGCCGGCGTCGCTCCGGTCAGGACCTGCGCATGCGTATCGGCCAGGTAGCGCAGGATGGTGTTCGATTCGAACAGCACGGCGCCGTTGTCGACCAGTGTCGGCACCTTGCCCGCCGGATTCATGGCGAGGTACTCGGCCGTCCCGGTATTGCCGAACTGCCGGCCGTAATCCTCCTGCGCGTAGGCGAGCTTCGCTTCCTCCAGCAGGAAGATCACTTTTTGGACGTTGCCAGAGGTTTTTCGGCCGAGAAGCCTGATCATCGAGTGTTCCTTGTTGCTGGAAATGGCGCATGTCCGGGCTTGCCGGCTTCATGAAAGTCGACGACGACGGTGATCGGCGCCGTCAGGCTGGGCGCGACCGCAGCAGCAGGCGCCTGTCTCGATTGGAGCCCTGGCGGCGGCGCCGCGAGCGGCAACGGGCCCGCCGACCCGTTCGCTGAGGATGCCGCTCTTGGTGTCAAGCCGCACGCCGTTGCCGGACCTGCTCGGTCTTGTCGCCGAGCGTGTTCTCGGAGGCGGGATGCCGTGGCGTACTGGCGGCGAAGCCAGTCACCGCTTGCGCGTCGATCGGTCGTCTTCTGGGCCTGGTCTTTCATTTGCCCTGCCATTCAGCCCTTCAGCGGCTTGTAGGCGACGGCGTCCATCTCGATTCGGGTGCTGATGACGGCCCTGGCCTCGACCGTGGTTCTCGCCAGGACGGCGCCCTCGAAGAGCTGGCCGAACACCTTGTTGTAGCGGCCGAAGTCGCGGGTATCCTCGAGATAGGTGCACACCCGGACCACGTCCTTGAGGGTCGCCCCTTCCTCGGCGAGGATGCGCTCGATCGCCTTGATGGTCCCGGCGGTTTCGGTCTCGATGTCGCCGGTCAGCATGGTGCCGTTCTCGTCCTTGGAGACCTGGCCCGAGACGAAGATGAAGTCGCCGGCGCGCACGGCCGGATGGAAGGGCAGGTTCGGGTTCTTCTTGCCGATGGCGTAGTGCTGTTTTCGATTTGGCTGTATGCTCGCCCATGGGGCCTCCGAAGCTCTAAAAGACGGTCGTTTCGATGATGTCGACGCCGTGGACGCGGTCGACGAGGTAGACGAGGCCGCGCTCGTCGATCGTCACGTCATTGGACGACGGTCGGTCGGCGCCGCGCGGCACGTCGGGCAGGAAGTGGCCGACCTCGACGGGGCGGAACGGGTCCGTGATGTCGACGAGGCGCAGCCCTTGCGCGAACCAGGCGAACGGAATCACCGTGCCTTGGAACCGCTCCGAGGGCTGGTGGCAGCCGGTCATCGGCGGCTGCGGCGCGCCGTCGAACTCGGGTCCCTCGACCTGGAAGGTGCTGATCGGCGTCGGCAGCCGCTCGGTGGTGATGTCGTAGATCCAGGTGAAGGCCGGTGCCGCGGGCCAGAGCTTGGCGACGTCCTCGTCGGCCACGACCATGATCTTGCGGCCCTTGAGCGGTGTCGGGATCGGCAGGCAGGTATGGGTCGGGTGCGGAAAGGCCGGGCTGGTGTTGACGGTCGCGATCAGCTTGGGCGCGCTCATGTCCGAGATGTCGAGAATGAAGAGCCCATGGTGCCAGTAGCTGACATAGAGCCGGTCGCCCATGCGCAGCGGGTGATGGCAGCGTGGTTGTGGCCAGTCGCCCCACGGGTAGGCTTCGCCACCGGCCTGCCACTGGCCCGCGATCCACCAGCGGCCGACCTCGACGGCTTCGCCGGGTCGGCAAGATCGAGAATGACGACGATATTGCCGACATAGCCGTCGGCGGTGGGCGAGATGTAGGCGTAGCGGCCGTCGAAATCGAAGCGGTGCACGCCCTTGCCGCCGGTCGACCATTTGCTCATGAGGCGCGGCTCGGCGGGGTGGCTGACGTCGTAGATGGCGAGCCCGCCGCCGAAGGCCGGATCGCCCGCCTGGCCCTGGCGCTCGTGGTTGACGAGCATGAGGCCGTTCGGCGACGCGCACCTTGTGCGAGTGCCAGCCCTCGGGCAGCTCGAGGCGGGCGACCAATCTGGGCTCGCGCGGGTCGGCGATGTCGTAGATCGACGTGCCGGTCGGCGGGCGCATGTGGCCGACATAGAGCAGCGTGCCGTCGACCCAGACCTGCCCGCCGCCGGGGCAGTCGATATGGCCGATGAGCCGGGTGTTTCGCCCGTCCGGCATGCGCGTCCTTCCCCGTCCCTGGTGGTGTCGCTCAGCTCAGCCTGGCGACGTCCCCGTCGGGCGTCTTGCCCCACTTCTTGTAGAGCGACAGCGCCTTCAAGACCGGCTCGTCGCTGGCGACGAAGAGGTAGGCTGGCTCGGTCGCCGAGGCATTGTCATGCTCGCACCAGCTGCCACCGGGCATCGCCAGCGTGTCGAAGTGGTTCCAGTCGAACCGCTCGCCGTCGACGATCGAATGGCCCTTGCCGATGAAGGGCGCGACCAGGAGGCTCGCCGTCTGCTTGAGCGGCAGGGTCTTCTCGCCGGGCCGCAGCATCTGCATGAAGAAGGTCATGGTCTTGAACACCGGGCCGCCGCGGAACGGGTCGATGTACTCGACCATCAGCGCCTCGTGCGGGTCGCCGTCCCAGTCCTTGTGCTTCTCCAGGATCTCCGCCATCGCGTCGAAGCGATAGACGTACATCGGCGACGACAAGCCACCGCCACGGTAGTGGTCGACGAAGCGGGGCACCATGCCGCCATGGCCGTAGATGCGCTGCGAGTAATCCTCGGGATAGCGGGCCGATTGCTGCTTCTTCTTGATCAGCCTGCCGCCCTCTTCCTCCATGTAGTCGTGGTCGAAGTGGATGGCGTTCAGGGTCTCGACCAAGGGCAGGTCGAGCACCGAGAGGTTGGTCGCCTGCTCGTGGCCGACCGTGCCGTGATTGTGCCAGGCATCGTTGGGCGTCAGCACCATGTCGCCCGGCCCGAAGATGACGTTCTCGCCCTCGACGCCGGTGAAGTTGCCCTTGCCGGTGAGGCCGAAGCGGATGGCGTTGGGCGAGTGCTTGTGTGGCGGCATGATCTCGTCGGCATCGTTCAACCGATAGGCCGTGTACATGGTTGAAACGGTTGCGCGGCGAGGGGCCAGGCCCGGATTGATCAGGATCAGCGAGCGACGCTCGCTGTCGTCCATCGTGATCAGCTCGGCGGCCTGCTCGAGCAGCGGCAGGATGTCGGAGTCCCAGCGCCAGAGGAAGGGCTGGGCTTTGGCCGTTGCCATGAGCTGCTTGACTTCGTCGTGCTCGACACCCTGCGACGTCGCCCAGAAGGGAAACATGTTGCGCCGGTGGATCTCGTCGTAGAGACCTGCGAGCGCGGCGTCGCGATTACGCTCGGCAGTGGCTGCCTCAACCATAGTTTCCGTACTCCTCCCGAAGCGTTCCAACCGGACTGTCTACCAAGGCCGAAATGGTTGCAAGTGGATTCGCCGCCCTTTCCGGCTCAGGCGTGGTTCGTGAGAATGCGCTCGGCGGTCCGCTCGGCGATCATCATGACCGCGGCGTTGATGTTGCCGGACGGCAGGTCGGGCATCACCGAGGCGTCGACCACGCGAAGGCCGTCCAGTCCGTGCACTTTGAGCTCACTGTCGACGACGGCACCAGAATCCGGGCTGGGCCCCATCCGGCAGGTGCCGCCGGGGTGGTGAACGGTGATCGCGGTGGCGCGGATGTGGGCGTCGAGCTCGGCAGCGCTCGTTCGGGCGGCACCGGGCAGCAGCTCGCTGGCAACGAAGGGCGCCAGGGCAGGCCGTGCCGCGAGGTCGCGGGCGATCTCGATCCCTTCGCGCAGCTTTTGCCATTCGCGTGCGCTGGCGAGGAAGCCCGCCTGGATCATCGGCGCCGCCGTCGGGTCTGCTGATCGAAGCTCGACTGCGCCCCGGCTTTCCGGGCGGACCAGAACAACGCGCATGACGAAGCCGTCGGGGAAGGGCGCCTTGAACGGCTCGAGATAGGGCCAGGCGCCGAGCGGGGCTGCGGTGAACAGGAACTGCAGATCGGGCTCGGGGCCGTTGGCGGTGCTGCTCTTGAGGAAAGCCACGATGCCGCCCGGGACGTCGCCGGAGAAGCCGTTGCGGCCGAGATAGGTGCGCATGAGGTCGGGGGCGATGCGATCGAGCCGCATCATCCGGTGAAAGGGGCCGGGCTCCTTGCGGCGATACATCAGCATGGCCGAGACGTGGTCTTGGAAGTTGCGGCCGACGCCGGTGAGCGGGGTCTTGGTCGCTATGTCGTGCCGGGCGAGCCTTTCGGGGTCGCCGATGCCGGAAAGCGCCAGCAATTGCGGGCTGTTGATGGCACCCGCGGCGAGCAGCACCTCGCCGTCGGCATGGGCCTTGAAGCGCTGGCCGAAGGTCCGATAGGTGACCCCGGTGGCGCGGCAGCCGGTGATGTCGATCCGCTCGACCAGCGCTTGGGTGACCACCGTCAGGTTCGGCCGGTGCAGCACCGGGTGGAGGTAGCCCGTGGCGGCGCTGCAGCGCAGGCCGCCCTTGATGGTCATTTGCAGTCGGGCGAAGCCGAGCTGCTCGGCACCGTTGTAGTCATCGGTCCAGCCGTGGCCGGCGTCCTGGCCGGCGGCGGCGAAGGCTTCGACCAGGGGGTCCTGGTAGGCGCAGGGCTGGGTGCCGATTGGCCCGTCGCCGCCCCGCCACTCGTCGGCGCCGCCGGCCCAGCTCTCTTGTCGCTTGAAGTGCGGCAGCACCTTGGCGAAGGACCAGTCCGGCAAGCCCGACGCTGCCCAGCGATCGTAGTCGGCATGGTTGCCGCGCACATAGGCCATGGCGTTGGTCGAGGAGCAGCCGCCGACGATGCGGCCACGGGCGCACTCGATCGCCCGGCCGCCAACTGCGGCCTCCGGCTCGCAGAAATAGCCCCAGTCGAAAAGCCGCTGCTGCAGGATCTTGCCCCAGCCCATGGGGATGTGGATCCAGGGGTGGCGGTCCCAGCCGCCGGCCTCGATCAGCAGCACGCGCCGGCTGCCGTCGGCGGTCAGCCGGTTGGCGAGGACACAGCCGGAGGAGCCGGCGCCGATCACGATGTAGTCGTACGCAAGCCGCGCCAAACCGGTATCTCCCGCAGCACCGCCGGCGACAGTGTCCGGCGGCATCCCCATGGCCATGACGGAGCCAACCATTAAGCAACCATGCTTGTCAATGGTTGCCCCGGTGCTTACTCTTCCGCTGCATGGTGATCCAAGGGCTGGTGTTTTGGCACCGGTGCCGAACGGCGGGAAGGCTTTCGAACGTGGCGATCAGCGAAGGGACCGGAGGATCGCGAGCGGACGGGTCGGATGGTGCGGCGCGGTCGGCTGGCGTGCTTCCCGGCCGGGTCAAAGCCGCTGTTCTCGCGCGGTTTCGCGATGGGGGTGTGCTGCCACCCGAGCGGCAACTCTGTGACGAGCTGGCGATCACGCGGCACCAGCTGCGGCGGGTGTTGGCGGAGTTGCGCGCCGACGAGCTGGTGCCGGCGGCTCAGGCTGGCCGTCGCCCGACGAACGCGCCGGCCGGCGAAGGCAGCGAGTTCTTTGCCCGGGTCGCCAACCCGCTCGAGGTGGTCGAGCTGCGCCTCGTCCTCGAGCCGGCCTTGGCACGGTTCGCCGCAGTCCGGGCATCGTCGCTCGAGATCGCCCGGATCAGCAAGCTGGCGACGACGGCACCCGGCGCCGAAAGTGGCGCTGCCGACGTCGCGTTCCATCAGGCGGTGGCCCAGGCCGCGCGCAACGGCCTCGGTGGTGAGCTCTATGCGCTCTTGCGCCGGGTCGGCAAGGACCAGCGTGTGCGGATCGCCGGCATGACCTCGACCTGCCCCAAGCGCATCCGCGAGCGCGACACCGAGCATCGCCGGGTCGCCGACGCGATCGCCGCGCGCGAAGGCGCCCAGGCCGAACAGGCGATGCGCGAGCACCTCTTGATCGTGCAGAGCCGCATTGTCGAGCGCATGGCGCCGGGTGGGGCGGTGGCCTAGGCCGCTGCGTTTGTTCTTGCCGTAGCTCGACTGGCCCAGACAGACGCGGCTGCGACGGGTTCTCTCGGCGTGATATCCGCCTTCAGAGATCTAATGAGTTCTGTCCCGTTTATCTCCGCCACAAGTGCCGGTGGAGCGCGAGGAGGATCATCCTCCTCGCATTGGTTTCTACTTCTCAGATGCGCCGCTCGCCGACGATGAAGCCGCCGCCCGACGCATCGAGGTGGGCGCCGCTGATGAAGGAGGCGGCCGGGGAGAGGAGCCAGCGGATGGCCTGGGCGATCTCGATGGGGTCGGCGATGCGGTTCATCGGGATGGTGGCGGCGACCTTGGCCTCGATGGCCGGATCGCTGAGCAGGCCGGCGGTCATGTCGGTGCGGACCATGCCGGGGCGCACGGCGTTGACGCGAATGCCCTGGTCGGCGACCTCCTTGGCGAAGCCGGTGGTGAAGCTGTCGACCGCGGCCTTGCTGGCGGCGTAGGCGCTGGCGCCGGCGCGGCCGCCGATCGGGGCGGCCATCGAGGAGACGTTGACGATGGCGCCACCGGTTTCGGGCATCCGTCGCACCGCCTCGCGGCAGCAGAGGATCAGGCCCACGACGTTGATCGCCATCAGCCGCTCGAGGTCGGCCGCCTTGAAGTCGCCGACCTTCGACTTGACGCTGATTCCGGCGCTGTTGACCAGGTGATCGACGGGGCCGAGGGCTTTCTCGGTTGCATCGAACATCGCGATGATGTCGGCCTCGCTGCCGACGTCGCCCTTCACCGGGACGGCCTTGCCGCCCTTGGCGGTGATCTCGGCAGCGAGCGCTTCGGCGGCGTCGATGCGGTCGCGGTAGCCGATGGCGACGGCCATGCCGTCCTCGGCCACGAGCCTTGCGGTGGCGGCCCCGATGCCGCGCGCTCCGCCAGTGATCAAACAGACGCCTGGCATGGTGCTTCCTCCCTGAGCGGTGTTGTCGTTGTCGTCGATGCCGTGCGTCCGCGGATGATGTCGGATGCCTTCTCGGCGATCATGATGGTGGGCGCGTTGGTGTTGCCCGAGGTGACGGCAGGCATGACCGAGGCGTCGACGACGCGCAGGCCCTCGATGCCGTGGACCTTGAGCTCGGGGTCGACCACGGCCATCGGGTCGGTGCCGATGCGGCAGGTGCAGGTCGGGTGGTACTGGGTGTGGCCGGTGGCGCGGGCGAAGGCGAGGAGCGACGCATCGTCAGTGGCGTCGGGTCCGGGCTGCAGCTCGGTCGCCCCGAACTTGCGCATGGCGGGCTGGTTCATCACCCGGCGGGCCAAGGCGAGGCTGCGGACAACGACCTGCTGGTCGAGCTCGGTCGCGAGGTAGTTGGCGCACATCAGCGGCTGGTCGTCGGGATCGGCCGAACGCAGCCGGAGCCAGCCGCGGCTGGTGGGCCGGAGCTGCGAGACGATGGGCGAGCAGCCCGGGTGGTCATGGAAGTGGCCCGGCTTGTCGCCGCTCACCGGATTGAAGTGGAACTGCATGTCGGTGTCGGCGAGCCCCGGCTCGGTGCGGGCGAAGCCGCCGGCCATCGAGGGGCCGCTCGCCAAGGGCCCGCGGCCGAACAGCACGTAGCGCAGGCCCTCGCGGGCCATCAGCAGCGGGCTACGGCGCACCTCGTTCAGGCTCTCCACCCCTTCGACGCGGTAGATGAGCTTGACCTGCAGGTGGTCCTGCAGGTCCTGGCCGACGCCGGGCAGAGCGTGGCGAACGGCAATCCCGTGCGCCTGCAGCTCGGTTCCGGGGCCGATGCCGGAGAGCATCAAGAGCTGCGGCGACTTGATCGCGCCGGCGGCGAGAATCACCTCACGGCTCGCGGTGAAGCTCTGCGCGCCGTTCCGCAGCCGGCAGGTGACGCCGGTGGCGCGCCTGCCGTCGAGGGTGATGCCGGTGACCGTGGCGCCGGTCTCGACCACGAGGTTGGCGCGCTTTTCGGCGGGACGGAGGTAGCCTTGCGCGGTGCTGCAGCGGCGGCGGCCGCGAATCGTCAGCTGGAAATAGCCGACGCCTTCCTGGCTGGCGCCGTTGAAGTCGTCGTTCAAGGGCAGGCCGGCCTCGACCGCGGAGTCGACGAAGGCGTCGGAGAGCGGGTGCGGGTCCCGGATGTCGGCGACGCCCAAGGGCCCGCCGGTGCCGTGCCACGCATCGGCGCCGCGTTTTTGGTCCTCGGCTTTCTTGAAGTAGGGAAAGACGTCGTCCCAGCCCCAGCCAACGGCGCCCGCGTCGCGCCAGCCGTCGAAGTCGACGGGCAGGCCGCGGACATAGACCATGGCGTTGATCGAGGACGAGCCGCCGAGCACGCGGCCGCGGGGCCAGATCTGGGTTCGCCCGTCGAGGCCGGGCTCGGGCTCGGTCCGGAAGTTCCAACTCAGCGTCGGGTGGTAGATCAATCGGTAGTAGCCGCCCGGCATGTGGATGAACGGATCTCGGTCACGCGCCCCCGCCTCCAAGAGCAGCACCCGGGCCTTGCCGTCCTCGGTGAGCCGGTTGGCGAGCACGCAGCCCGCCGAGCCGGCGCCGACGATGATGTAGTCGAAGGCCGGAGACGTGGTCATCGAGCCTCGGCCATCCAATCGCGGGTGCGGTAATTGCTCTCGATCAGCCAGTCGCGCATGACGGCCAGCAGCTCGTCACGGGTGGCGCGCTTGGCCGGATCGTCCCAGAGATTGGTGACCTCGCCCGGGTCGGCTTCGAGGTCGAAGAGCTGGCCGTAGTCGGCGCCCTTGAAGTGCACGAGCTTGTGCGCCTTGTCCCTGATCATGGTGATGAACTCGGCACCGGTCAGGTTCACGTCGCCCGCCTGCTCGCAAAACACGTGGTCGCGCGGCTGCCAGTCCCGGCCGTCGAGGGCCGGCAGCAGCGAGCGGGCCTCGAAGCTGTCGGGCACGTCGCAGCCGGCGAGCTCGAGGATGGTGGGACCCAGATCGAAGAGCTGGCAGAGCCCGTCCACCTCGCGGCCGGCGGCGAAGCGGCCCGGCGACCAGGCGATCAGCGGGGTTCGGGTGATGCAGTCGTACATCGACCATTTCTGGATGAGGCCATGCTCGCCCATGCAGTCGCCGTGGTCGGATGCAAAGAAGACGACGGCGTTCTCGAGGTAGCCTTGCGCCTCCAGGGACTTGAGCAGGGCCTCGATGGCGTCGTCGATCATCGTCACGTTGGCGCCGTAATAGGCCCAGAGCCGATGCAGCTGCTCCTCGGTCGGGTTCAGGCTCCAGGACGACCGAATCGTGGTCGACGTCGACGTCGTGCTGCCGCTTCTCCTTGAGCGGCGGCGGCAGCGAGTTCGAGCTCGGCCTGGCTCGGCCGGGGGATCGGGATGTCGTTCCGCTTGAGGTAGGGCTCGGCGTAGCGCGGGTCGGATCGTAGGGCGGGTGGGGTCCGGGAAAGCCCACCTGGAGGAAGAGCGGCTCGGTCACCGGGTAGGTGTCGACCCACCACTTCGCCATGTTGCCGACGAAGACGTCGGAATGGAGGTGCTCGGGCAGCTCCCACTCGAAGGCGCCGAGCCGCTCCTTGTAGTCGTTGCGCTTCCTGTACTCGACCCGCTGCTGCTTCTTCAGCCCGTGCGCGGCCAAGGCCTTGTCCCACTCGTCGAAATACCAGCGGCCTTCCATGTAGCGGTCCTTGTTCTCGACCACGTAGCGCTCGTGGAAGCCGGACTCGGCGTTGTAGGGGATGGTGTGCATCTTGCCGATATTGACGCAGCGGTAGCCGGACGCGTTCAGCTGCTCGACCCAGGTGCGGCGCCAGGGCTGGCCGTTGCGGAGCACGCCCGTGGTGTGTGGGTAGTAGCCCTTGAACAGGCTCGCCCGGCAGGGGACGCAGGACGCGGCGGTGATGTGGCAGTCGGTGAAGACCTGGCCTTCCTTGATCAGCCGATCGAGGGTGGGGGTCTTCACCCATGATGCGCCCAGGGCGTTGATCGTGTCGTAGCGCTGCTGGTCGGTGAGGATCAGGATGATGTTGGGGCGGGTGTCGGCCTTGCGGTCGGGTGCGGTCATGTGGCCTCCTCGTGGGCTGCTTTTTGCTGCTGGCGCCAGCCCTGGTAGAGCGGCCAGCAGAGGGTCAGGATCGATACGGCAAAGAAGGTGGCGGCAAACGGTCGCTCGAAGAGCGCGAAGATGTTGCCGTTCGCCATCATCATGCCCGAGCGGAGCTGCTCCTCGGCAATGGGCGAGAGGACGAAGCCGATGACGAAGGGGCCCAAGGGCACTTTGGCGTATTCGAGCGCGAAGCCGATCAGGCCGAAGGCGAGCATCACCCAGACGTCGAAGAAGCGGTTGTTGAGCGCGAAGGTGCCGACGACGCAGAACAGCAGGATCGCGGTCAGCAGGTAGGCGCGCGGCACGTACATCAGCCGCGCGATCCAACCCACGGCCGTCAGCATCATCACCGCCATGATGAGATTGGCGACGAGATACGAGGCGATGACGCCGTAGGCCACCTCGGGGTTGGTGGTGAAGAGCAGCGGTCCCGGCTGGAGATTGTGGATGATCAGGGCACCGATCAGGATGGCCTCGACCACGCTGCCGGGGATGCCCATGGTGATCAGCGGTACCAAGGCACCGCCGACCGACGCATTGTTGGCGGTCTCGGCGGCAACCACGCCGCCCTCGTGGCCGGTGCCGAATTTGTTCGGTGTCCTGGACACGCTCTTGGCTGTCGCATAGGCCAGCATGGCCGCGATATTGCCGCCGATGCCGGGGAGAATGCCGACCCAGGTGCCGATTACCGACGAGCGCAGGAGGTTGGGCCCGTGGGTGATGAAGTCCTTGGCCTTGATCGCGATCCGTCCCTTGGCGACGCGCACCTGCGCGAGCCGCTGCTCGATATTGATGATGTCCTTCAAGATCTGGCTGATGGCGAAGGTGCCGATCAGCACGGGCAGGAGATTGAGCCCGCCCATCATCTGGTCCACGCCGAAAGTGAGCCGCAGCTGGCCGATCGAGGGGTCGATGCCGGGCATGGCGAGGATCATGCCGAGGCACGCCGCGATCAGCCCCTTGACCATCGAGCCCTGGCTCAACGATGCGAGCATCACCAAGGCCATCAGCACCATGGTGAAGTATTCCCATGGGCCGAACTGCAGCGCGAGGTCGGCCAAAGGTGGCGAGAGGACGGCGAGGAACACCCAGGAGATCAGCCCGCCCACGACCGAGGCGGTGATGCCGAGCGCCAGGGCCCGTTCGCCCTGGCCCTGCTGGGCCATGGGAAAGCCGTCGAAGGTGGTCATGATCGAGGCCGGCGTGCCCGGCATGCGAAGCAGCGTTGCGGCGATCAGCCCGCCCGAGATGCCGCCCACATACATGCCGATCAAGAGCGTCATCGCGTCGACGCTCGACATGTAGAAGGTGAGCGGCAGCGAGAGGGCGATGAGCATCGAAGCCGTCAGGCCGGGAATGGAGCCAACGATGATGCCGAGTGCCACGCCGATCGTGAGGTAGGTCAGCGGCCAGAACGAGAAGAGGGCGACGAATGCATCGATCATGGCAGGTCGATGTAGAAAAAGCGGGTGAAGACGAGCCAAATCGCCACGATCATCACCACGACGAAGCCGACGAGCCAGGGCAGGCGTTTGATACCGAAGCCGGCGAGCATGCCACCAATGACGGTGAACGCGATGATCGAGGCTGGGATGAAGCCCAAGAGACGCTGGTCCATCGCCAGCACGTAGAGCACGAGCACGCCGAAGACGGCGATCGCGAGGAGCGGTCGCGGACGAAAAGCAGCGCTCGCCACTGTCGCCGTCCGATCTTGGCCCTGAGCTTGCTGTCGCGCATGGGCGCGGACCAGGACGATGAGCGACAGAACTGCCATGACGAACGCCAAAGCGCGGGGCAGGGCTGCCGAGCCGATGGGCTCATAGCGCGGCGGCGGGAGGTCGGCCGTGCCCCACCAGACGATGCCGGCGAACGCCAGCATCGCCAGCGCGAAGCAGATGTCGACGAGCGGTGCGCGCTCGCTCTTTTCTGACACGGCCGAGCCTCCCTGAAGCTGCCGCGACGCCTCAGCGAATCTCGGCCGCGACCTCTTGCAGCTTGCCGAGCAGCTCGACCGACTCGTCGTGCGCCTGTGCGCCGTCGGTCCAGTAATGATCGAGCGAGTTCTCGGCGAACCAGGTCTTGATTTCCTCGTCCTCGAAGGCCGCCTGCAGTGCCTCTGCCAGGATGTCGATGGTCTCCTGCGGCGTGCCTTCGGGTGCCAGCCACCAGTTCGGATTGGCCCAGACGACATCGTAGCCGAGCTCGGTGGCGGTCGGGACGTCGGGGATGGTGTCGATCCGGTTGGGGCCGAAGAAGACCACGGCGTCGAGCCCGCGGCCGGCGGTCTCCCAGCCGGCATACTCGGACGCTGCGAAGAGCGAGATGTCGGCATTGCCGCCGGCGATCATCTTCAGCCGGTCGGCACCGCTGCCGGCCTGGACCTTCCTGGTCTCGAAGCCGGCTTCCTTGGCCAGCAGCGCGCCCACGAAATGCGGGATCGTGCCGATGCCGATCACCTCGACGAGGCTGCCGGGCTCGGCCTTGAGCTGCTCGACCAGCTGGTCGAGCGTCTCGATGCCGAGGTCGCTGCGCACGGTCCAGACGGGGCTGCCGCCGCCGGTGAAGCCGATCGAGGCGAAGTCGTCGGGCCCGGCCTCGATCACCTCCATGGCATTGGCGATCAGCATCTGGTGGTGCCAGTGCATGATGGTATGGCCGTCGGGTTCGGCGCTCAGCACCTCCTGGGCGGCCACGGCACCACCGCCGCCCGGCATGTTGACGATGACCAGCGGTTGCGGCAGCAGGCCCTGCTCCTCGATCTTGGCAGCGAGCAGGCGGGCCACGGTGTCGGTGCGGCCGCCCGGCGCGAACCCGACGATGACGCGGATCGGCTTGTCCGGGAAGGCTTCCGCGCTGCCCGGCAGTGCCATGACGGTGAGCGCCGCAACCGTCATGGCCGTGGCGGCGAGCAGAGCGCCTGCGGTTCGCCTGTTCATGTCGATGTCTCCCTGATGGTTGATTGTCGGGCTTGTTGCGAGCGGCTGGATTGTCCTCGGGCGGTGCTGGCGCGCGCGATCAGCTCGCCGGCAAAGATCTGCTCGACTGCCGGACCGCCGGCGATGCGTTCGAGCACGGCTTTGGCCGCGGCATGGCCGATGGCTGCGCGCGGCGGACGAACGGTCGAGAGCGCCGGCGTGACGCAGGTCGCGGCCTCGTTGTCGCCAAAGCCGATGACGCCGATCGCGTCCGGCACCGACCGTCCGGCCCGGGCGAGGGCGCGCAGCACGCCCATGGCGATGACGTCGCTGTTGCAGGCGATGCCGTCGATGTCGGGATGCGCCGCCAGCAACAGGTCGGCCAGCGATTCGCCGAGCGCGGCGTTGCCACCATCGGGGGCAGTGACGGTGATCGGCTCCAGCCCGTGCTCGCGCAGCAGGTCGAGCCCGGCGTCGCGGCGGCGCTGGGCGCGGTAGTCGTGGCGGCGAATGCAGCCGACGAAGCCGATGCGCCGATAGCCTTGGTCGAGCAGATGCTGCATTTGGCTGCGGCCGATCGCGCCGTGGTCCATGCCGACAGCGGAATCGATGTGCGCGCGGCCAGCTTCCCAGATCTCGACGACGGGGATCTGTGCGGCTGCCAACAGCTCGGCGACCTTCGGGTGGTGGTCGGTGCCGACCAAGGCCATGGCTGCGGGTCGCCAGCTCAAGAGCGTCCTGACCAGCTGCAGCTCCTGGTCGAGATCGTAGTGGCTGTTGCCGATCATGACACTGAGGCCGGCGCGGCCGAGCTCGCTCTGCAGCGCGTCGATCATCGCCGCGTACTCGGAATAGAAGAGCGAGGTGAGGATCACGCCGACGACATCCGTATGGGCACCTGCCAGCCCACCGGCGAGGCGGTTGGGGACGTAGTCGAGCTCGTCGAGCAGCGTCTCGATCTGCCGGCGGAGGCCGGGCCGAACGGTGTGCGGGGCGCGAATGGCGCGCGACACGGTGTTGATCGAGACGCCGGCGCGGGCCGCGACCTCCTTCAGCCCGACCCGCTTCGCAGCGGTCGGCCGAGGGTCGTTGATCGTCGCGTCTGCCAGCTTCTGCCGCACCGGCTTTGGCCCACCTTTACTGGATATCGGCCTGGGTATCGGCCACGCAAATGAGCGTTGCGTTAACGCTCACTTTGTGTAGTCTGCAACCAGAAAGAGGTAGAAGGCAAGCAGAACCTCAATATCCAGGCGGTCGCGATCGCCCAGATCAGGGAGACCAAGAATGACGTCGAGGTGCCCCACCCCGAAGAACGGTGCAGCCGCCACCATCGCCGCTGCGGGCACGCACCGCCGAACCATTCTCCGCAGCGCGCTCTACGGCTCCGCGGCGCTGGCGGTCGGCCTCAGGGCGCCGGCCGTGCTCGGCCAGGCCAAGCCGTTCGCCGGCGTGACGCTGCAGGGTGCCTCCTTCTCCAGCACCTTCTTCGGCTATCTCGAGAACTACATCCCCGAGTTCGAGGAAGCGACGGGCATGAAGGTCAACTTCGTGACCAACGCTTTCCCGGTCTTCAACCAGCGCACCGACCTCGAGCTCTCGACCCAGGGCAGCGCCTTGGACGTCATCAACGTCACCTTCATCTACTCCGGCCGCTGGATCGGTGCCGGCTGGGTGGAAAACCTCCGGCCCTATCTCGAGGACGCCAACCTGACGCCCGACGACTGGGCGCCGGAGGACTTCGTCGGTGGTACCATGGCGTCGCTGCAGGATGCCAATGGCGATCCCTACGGCTTCCCCTGGGAGGCCGGTGCGATGATCATGGGGGCCGCGCGCGGCGACCTGCTGGAGCAGAAGGGCCTCGGCATGCCGACGACCTTCGACGAGCTCTTGAACGTCTGCGAGATGACCAAGGGCATGGAGCGGGTGGCGCCGTTCACCGCCGACAGTCTGCATCACTGGAACTGGATACCCTACCTGATGGGCTTCGGTGGCCACGTCTTCAAGGATCCTCCAGGCAACCTGACGCCCACCTGGGACACGCCAGAAGCTGCCGAGGCTGCCGACTATTACGGCAACCTGCTCAGCACCTACGGCCCGTCCGGCGTGCTCTCCTTCACCGACGACCAGGCGATGCAGTCGCAGAAGTCCGGGCGCGCCAATATTCGAACGCAGGCCATCACCTGGATGGTGCCGCTCTCGAAGGACCCCGACAGCCGTGTCGCCGAGACCGTCCGCTACGGCTTGGTGCCCGCCGGTCCCGCTGGGGCCTTCCCCGGCTCCAACAGCCACGGCTTCGGCATCCCGGTCGGCTCCAGGAACAAGGAGGCCGCCTGGGAGTTCATCAAGTGGGCGGTCGGCAAGCAGATGACGCTGCGAATGCTCGAGGAGCACGGCTACCCGAGCGTCTGCCGCCGCTCGGTCATCGACAGCGAGCTGTTCAAGGAGACGCTGACCCTGAACGGCCAGGATGTCGCCTCGCTCTTCCTCGAGGTGCTCGAGCTCGGCGGCAAGGGCGGCTACATGAAGTACCGCACCGTGCCGCAGTTCCCGCAGGTCGGTGACAAGATCAACGTCGCCATCGAGAAGGTGGCGAGCGGCCAGGCGACGGGTGCCGAGGCAATGGCCGAGGCCCAGGCGGCAGCCGTGGCCGACCTCAAACGCTCGGGCGTCGAGATCGACGCCGGCTGATCACGTGCAGCGGTCGGGCGAGCTCGTTGCGGCTTCGGGGGTCGACCTCGTCACCCCAAAGCTCGGGCTCGCCCGTCGCTTCGATGGCCAACGCCGGCAATTCTACAACCGTCTGTTGTTGCCGGCGATGGTGACGCTGATGGTCGTGACGCTGCTGCCGACCATCTATCTTTTTGTCGTCAGCCTGACCCCGCTCGACCTCTCCAGGCCAGAGACCGTTTGGGATTTTTCCCAGCCGTTCGCCCAGTACCGCACCGTTCTGGAAGACCCTCGGCTGCACAACTCGCTTTGGGTGCAGGCCAAGCTCTCGTTTTGGAGCGTCGTGTTCCAGGTGGCCCTGGGCTTCCTCTTCGCGCTGCTGCTCAACGTCAACTCGAAGGTGCTGCTGGCGCTGCGCACCGTCTTTCTGATCCCGATGGTGCTGCCGCCGATCGTCGTCGCCATCATCTGGAAGGTGCTCTACACGCCCGACATCAGCCCGATGCACTGGGCGATGGAATCGATGGGCTTTGTCATCCCGTCCCTGATCACCGATCCTGGCTGGGCCTTGACCGCCATCATCATCGCCGACGTTTGGGAGTGGTTTCCCTTCGTCATGCTGATGGTCCTGGCGTCGCTGCAGATGATGCCATCGGAATACATCGAGGCCGCCAAGGTCGATGGCGCCTCCGTCCTGCAGCTCACCTTCTACGTCACCTTGCCCTATCTCAAGGGCGTGCTGCTGGTGGCGGCCCTGTTTCGCCTGGTCGACAGCATCAAGGCCTTTCCGCTCATCTACATCCTGACCGATGGCGGACCCGGCACGGTGACCGAGGTCACCAATTTCTATTCCTTCATCCAGGCCTTCAACTTCTCCTATCTCGGCTACTCCAGCGCGATCACCGTCGTGCTCGTCGCCATCACCGTCTTCCTGAGCTGGCTGATCATTCGCCTTGTCGGCTGGGGGCAGCGTGTCGACTAGCATCAGCTATCAGCACACCCTCAAGTGGGAGCGCTTCTGGCTGCACGTGCTGGTGATCGTGCTCGTGCTGCTGGTCATGTTCCCCTTCGTCTGGCTCCTGGTGATGTCGTTCAAGACCGTCGACGACATCTTCGCCTGGCCACCCAAGTGGTTCTTCATGCCGACCATCGAGAACTACACCGGGCTGTGGCAGGGCGACTTTCCCAAGAGCTTCGCCAACAGCCTGATCACCAGCGTCGGCTCGACAGTGATCGCCATTATCCTTGGCGTGCCGGGAGCTTATGCGCTCTCGCGCATGTCGATGGGCAAGAGCAACCAGCTCAGCATCGTGATCCTGGCGAGCCGGATGGCACCGCCGATCGCGTTCACCATCCCCTACTTCCTCGCGTATCGATATATCGGCCTGCTCGACACCAAGATCGGGCTCATCCTCATCTATCTCACCTTCAACCTGTCGCTGGTCATCTGGCTGATGCGCAGCTTCTTCGACGCGACGCCTCGGGCGCTCGAGGAGGCGGCCTGGATCGACGGGGCCAGCCTCTGGCAGGGCTTCACCAAGATCATCCTGCCGCTCTCTGGGCCGGGCCTCGCGGCCACCGCGATCCTCTGCTTCCTCTATTCCTGGAACGACTTCTTCTTCGCGCTGATCCTGACCCGGACCGAGGCGATGACCGCGCCGGTCGCCATCGTCAACTTCATGGATTACGAGGGCTGGGCCTGGGGCAAGATCGCCGCCGGTGGGGCCATGGTGATGATGCCCGTCCTGGTCTTCTCGATGCTCGTGCGGCGTTTCCTCATTCAGGGCATGACGGCAGGAGCGATCAAGGGATGACGCCGGACCTGATCCTCGATGCCAAGGCCGCATGCGCCGAGAGCCCGGTCTGGGATGGTGCTGCAGGACGGCTCTGGTGGACCGACATCCTGGCCCGCCTGGTGCACCGCACGGACCCTGCAACCGGCGCGGACGAGAGCTTTGCCGCGCCCGGCCGGGTCGGCTGCTTCGCGCTGGCGCGCTCGGGCGGCCTAGTGGTTGCCATGGAGAACGGCATTTCCCGGCTCGACGTCGAAAGCGGGGCGCACGAATTGCTCGCCGAGCCCGAGGCGGGGCGCGAGAACAACCGCTTCAACGACGGCCGCTGCGACCGGCGCGGGCGATTTCTCGCCAGCTCGATGCACGAGACGCGGACCGTGCCGCAAGGCGCGCTCTGGCAGCTCGACCCCGAGTTCGGCGTGCGGCTGCTGGCCGACCATGTTCTGGTCGGCAACGGACTGGCGTTCAGCCCCGACAACACGCTGATGTACTGGTCGGACAGCCGACACGGCCGCGTCTTCACCTTCGACTACGACATCGAGACGGGTGCCGCCTGGAACCGCCAGCCTCTGGCTCGAGACCGACGACAGCACCGGCCGCCCGGACGGCGCCTGCGTCGATGCCGACGGCTGCTACTGGAGCGCCCGGTTCCGTGGCAGCCGCGTCATCCGCTTCACGCCCGATGGCAGGATCGACCGCGAGATCGCTCTGCCGGTGAGCCAGGTTACCATGTGCGCCTTCGGCGGTGCCGATCTTCAGACGCTCTTCATCACCTCGGCCCGCGAGGGTCTGGACGCGGCGGCGCTCGCTGCCGAGCCGCTCGCCGGCGGCATCTTCGCGGTCCACGTCAGTGTCCCGGGCATGGCCGAGCCCAAGTTCTCCGCTTGATCGAGGAGTCGATGCGCTATCCTTCCGGCAAGACCGCGATTTACGCCATTCTCGCCCATCCGGTGGCGCATGTGCGCGCACCGGAGTTCATGAACCCGTTCTTCGAGGCCGCCCGCCGTGACGGGTTTCTCGTGCCCTTCCATGTCCTGCCGGAGGATCTCGAGGAGCTGATCCCGAGGCTGAAGGCGATCCAGAACCTCGAAGGGCTTCGTCGTCACCATACCGCACAAGCCGGCCATGGCCCGGCATGTGCAAGACGCTGGGACCCGGCGCCAAGGCGACCGGCACCGCCAACACGATCCGCATCGAGGCGGATGGCAGCCTGACCGGCGACATGTTCGACGGGCTCGGTCTGGTCGAGGGCTGCCGCGCCAACGGCATCGAGCCCACCGGCAAGGCCGTCTTGATGGTCGGTGCCGGGGGTGCGGGCCGGGCTATCGCCTTCGCCTTGGCAGATGCCGGCGTGAAGGAGCTCACCATCGCCAACCGGACGGCGGCGAAGGCCGAGGCGGTCGCTACTGCCGTGGCCGAGGCCTTCCCGAGCGTGGCGGTCAGCCGCCGGTCCGGCCGATGCCACCGGCCACGACGTGATCATTCAGGCCACCTCCCTGGGCCTCAAGCCCGGCGACGCCCAGCCGATGGATCCGGCGACACTCAGGCCGGAGATGCAGCTGTTCGACATCATCGCCGTGCGCGACACCGAGCTGATGGTGGCCGCGCGCGACGCGGCCTGAAGACCGTGGTCGGTGGTCGGCCGATGATCGAGCATCAGGCCAAGGCGCAGATCGCCTTCCTCGATCCGCCGGCGCTCGTCGGCTGATTGGCGCCGGCTGATCGGCAACCAAGACGGGGGAAACCATGGCTGCATTCCTCTCGACCGAGGCCATCGCAGCGTTCCGTCGCGACGGCTTCTATTTTCCGCATCGGATCATGCCGGCCGAGCAGGCGCTCGCCACCGGCGAGGCGTTCATGGCCTTCACCCAGTCCGAGGTCGCCCGGCGCTACGAGCAGCCGCAGGATCAGCTCTACCTCTCAAGGCGCATCTGCTGTTCACCTGGGCCGATCGCATCTGCAACGACCCAGGGCTCCTGGATGCCGTCGAGAGCCTGATCGGGCCGGACATCATGGTCTGGTCGTCGGGCGTGTTCTGGAAGGCGCCGCAGTCGGGCGCCTTCGTCTCCTGGCACCAGGACTCGACCAATTACGAGCTGGACGACGCCGAGAAGGTGGTCCGCGCCTGGGTGGCGCTGACGCCGGCCACGCTCGAGAACGGCACCATGCACTTCCTCCCGGGCCAGCATCGACAGGGCCAGATTCGGCACAACGACAGCAAGGTCGAGGGCGAGCTGCTGTCGCGCGGCGAGACCATCGACCTCGCGATCGACGACGCTGCGACCGTGCCGGTGCTGATCGATGCGGGCGAGGTCTCGTTCCATCATTTGCACGCCCCGCACGGCTCGGGCCCCAACGCCAGCGACCGGCCGCGGGTCAACTACGTGATCACCTTCATCACGCCGGAGGTGCGGCCGCTCGGCGGCGACGACACCGCGCTTCTGGTCCGGGGCGAGGATCGCTTCGGCCATTTCGGGCTCGAGCCCCGACCCAAGGCCGACATGGACGCTGGCGCCCTGGCCGCGCACGAGCTGGCGATGGCCAAGCGCAACCCGATCCTCTACCGCAACGCCGCCCTGCCGCCGGCGCCCAACCACGCCGACAAGCATCCCGGAGCCGCAGCCTGATGCGCACGATCAAGGGCCCGGGCGTCTTCCTCGCCCAGTTCATCGCCCCGGTGCCGCCTTACGACCGGATCGAGACGCTCGCACCCTGGGCCGCCGAGAAGGGCTTCAAGGGCGTGCAGGTGCCGACCTTCAACCCGGCCATCTTCGATCTCGACAAGGGGGCAGCGAGCAAGACCTATTGCGACGACTTCAAGGGCCTGTCTGGCCGAGCACGGCCTCGTCGTCACCGAGCTTTCGACCCATCGCCAGGGCCACTGCATGGCGGTGCATCCGGCCTACAATCTCACCATCGACGCCTTCACGCCGGATGCCGTCAGCCGCAAGCCCGAGGCGCGCGAGGCCTGGGCCAGGGATCAGCTGATGAAGGCGGCGGATGCGTCGGCCAATCTCGGCCTCGACCGCCACGTCACCTTCTCCGGCTCGCTGCTCTGGCCCTATCTCTACCTCTACCCGCCGCGGCCCTTCGGCCTGGTCGAGGAGGGCTTCGACGAGCTGGCGCGCCGCTGGCGGCCGGTGCTCGACCGCTTCGACGCGCTCGGCATCGACGTGGCCTACGAGATCCACCCGGGCGAGGACCTGCATGACGGCCTGACCTTCGAGATGTTCCTCGATCGGCTGGGCGGCCACCGGCGGGTCAACATCCTCTACGACCCGTCCCACTTCCATCTCCAGGGCATGGACTACGTGGGCTTTCTCGATGTGTATGGCGAGCGCATCCGCTCGTTCCACGTCAAGGACGCCGAGTACCGCCAGAATGCCCGGACGGGCTATTGGGGCGGCTACCAGAACTGGCCGACGCGAGCGGGGCGCTTCCGCAGCCCGGGCGACGGCCAGATCGATTTCGGCGCCATCTTCTCCAAGCTCGCCGAGCTCGACTATGACGGCTGGGCCTCGGTCGAGTGGGAATGCTGCATCAAGCACCCGGACCAGGGCGCTGCCGAGGCCGCCGAGCTGGTCCGCCGGCACATCATCCAGGTGCAGGAGCGAGCCTTCGACGCCAACATGCAGGCGCAGGGCGTCGATCGCGAGCGCAACCGGACGGCGCTGGGGCTGAAGGGATGACGGCAGCTGCCCGGACCGGCAGCCCGGGGCCGACCCGCATCCGGCTCGGCTTCGTCGGCGGCGGGCGAGGGGCGCTGATTGGCCCGGTGCACCGGACGGCGGCGCGGCTGGACGACCGGTTCGAGGCGGTGGGTGCGGTGCTGTCCTCCGATCCCGAGAAGTCGGTGGCGGACGCGGCAGCGCTCGGCATCCCGCACGGCTTCGGGTCGCTGGGGGCGATGATCGAGGCCGGCGGGCTCGATGCGGTGGCCATCTGCACGCCCAACGACAGCCACGCGCCCTTGTGCCTCGAGGCGCTGGACGCCGGGCTGCACGTGGTCTGCGACAAGCCCTTGGCGAACACCGTCGAGGACGGCAGGCGGATCGCCGCCAGGGTCGCCGAGACGGGCCTCGTCTTCTGCCTGACCCACAACTACAGCGGCTACCCGATGATCCGCCAGATGCGGGCGATGATCGAGGCCGGGCGCATCGGCCGGGTGCAGCTGGTGCAGGCGAGCTACCGCCAGGGCACGCTGGCGACCGCCGTCGAGGCCGGCGACATCCCTGCCCGGCTGCGCTGGCGGCTCGACCCGCGACAAGGGCGGCACCAGCCATGTGATGGGCGATATCGGCAGCCACGTGCACCAGCTCATCCGCTACGTCACGGATCTGCCGATCGAGGCAGTGATGGCGGAGCTCGGTGCGCTGGTGCCGGGGCGCGCCCCGCACGACACGGGCCAGGCGCTGTTGCGCTTCGCTGGCGGTGCCCGTGGCCAGATGCTGGCGACCAAGGTGGCGCATGGTGCGGAGAACGAGCTCACGATCGGCGTCTACGGTGACCAGGGCGGGCTCGAGTGGCGGCAGAGCCGGCTCGACGAGCTGACCTATGTCAGGAACGGCGAGCCGCGCCAGACACTGACCCGCGGCAGTGCCTATCTGGAGCCCGCGGCCAAGCGCGCCTGCCGGCTGCCGCCGGGCCACCCCGAAGGCTTCCACGAAGGTTTCGCCAACCTCTACAGCGACTTCGCCGAGCGGGTCACGGCAAGGCTCGAGGGCCGCGAGGCGGACCCCTTGGCTTGCACCATCCCGTCGGCCGCGGACGGCCTCGACGGCCTCCTCTTCATCGATGCGTGCCTGCGCTCGGCGGCGGCCGGGACGTGGCAGGCGGTGGAGGGGTAGCCGCTAGCGACCGCCCATGATCCAGATCGCCCCCATCCAGAGGGCCATCGCCACCATCATGACGTTCTCGGTCAGCGACACGAAGCCCAGCGGCACGTTGCTGCCGCCGCCGACGCAGGCGCATTTCAGCTCGCGCTTGTCGATGTAGACGGCCTTGAAGACCGAGACGGCGCCGACCGTGCCGATGAAGAGCGCCAGTGGCGCGGCCAGCCAGATCAGGGCACCGGCGATCATCAGCACGCCGGCGAGGGTCTCGGCCACGGGGTAGACATAGGCGTAGCGCACCTCGCGCCGGGCGAGGAGGTCGTAGTTGAGGAACATCGTGCTGAAGCTCTCGATGTCCTGCAGCTTTTGGATGCCGAGCAGGCACATCGAGATGGCGATGAACCATTCCAGCGCGCGGACGGTGAAGACGGTGTCGAGCGCCGCCCAGCTCGTCGCCAGCGCCATGAGGAACGCGGTGCCGAAGATCGCGATGACGGGCTGGTAGCTCGTCTCGCCCTCCTGCTTGACGTGCTGGCCGAAATGCTCGCGCAAGGCGTCGTAGCCGCCGATTCGCTCACCGCCGATGAAGACCTGGGGCGTCGTCTCGACGTCGTGCTCGCGCTGGAACGCCTTGGTTTCCTGCTGCGACGTCAAATGATGGTCGTTCACGGTGAAGCCCTTGCGCTCCAGCAGCGACTTCGCCTTGAGGCCGAAGGGGCACACGTGATCCTCCATCACCATCCGATAGAGGTCGGCCGTCCTGGTCCCTGATTGCGCACGGTCAGACATGGTTCCTCCTCCTTTATCCCTTCATTCCTGGCGGCTCACCGGCCGTCGATACTCGGGCGTCGCCGGCGGACCGCCCTCGAGGTCGGCGATCAGCGCCTTCATCTCGTCGATCTCCAGGAGCTGCGCCTCGATGATGCCATCGGCGAGCTCACGCACGCGCGGGTCGCTGATCTGGGCCCGCTCGCTGGTCAGGATGGCGATCGAGTGATGCGGGATCATCGCCCGCATGTAGGCGACGTCGTCGATGGTCGCCTGGCTGCGGACCAGGTAGAGGGCGCCTGTGAAGAGGATGGCGCTGCCGACCAGGATCGCGATATTGGCGGACCTGTTGGCATACATGCCGAGCATGAAGACCAGCATGATGACCGCCATTGCCGCGCCCATGTAGAGTGCCATGTAGGCGCGGGTCTCGCTGAAGAAGACGTGCTCGACCGCATAGGTGTTGAGATACATGAGCGCGAACATCGCCAACGTCGATGTCGTGATCATGGCGATAAATCGCAGGTAGGAATACTTCATCGTGACCTCCTCTCGGGCGCCGCCAGGCTGCCGAGGGCGGGGTCGGGCGTGCCGATCACGCCCCGGCATGGTGGACCAACAAGGTTCCAGCGCCGGAAGGTTCCCAACTTTTTTGGGCTTGATCGCGCCGTCGAGAACGCGCCGCCGGCAGAAGCCCTTCGCGCGCGCAATCGGACAGTTGAACTGCTGCGGCACTTCGGGTCGAATGCCGACGGCTCATTTGGGGGAGGTGGCAATGGCGACGGGAAGCGATTCGGCATGGCGCTCGGCGGCGGAGTTGGCCGCCCTGATCAGGGCGCGCGAGCTGTCGCCGGTCGAGGTCATGCAGGCGGTGATCGCCCGGATCGAGGCCCGCAACCCCAGCCTGAACGCGATGGTTTTCACTGATTTCGACGGCGCGCTGGCGGCCGCGCGCGAGGCGGAGCAGGCGGTGATGGCGGGCGGCGAGCTGGGCCCCCTGCACGGCGTGCCGACGGCGATGAAGGACCTCTTCGACTTCAAGCCAGGCTGGCCCGCCTCGCTCGGCGGCATTCGGGCGCTGAAGGACTGGCGTCCCGACATGTATTGCCCCTTCGTCGAGCGCATCGAGGCGGCGGGCGCCATCTTCGTCGGCCGCTGCAACAGCCCGACGCTCGGCTTTCGCGGCGTCACCGACAACTATCTGTTCGGCCCGACCAGCAATCCCTTCGATGTCACGCGCAACCCAGGTGGCTCGTCCGGTGGCAGCGCGGCTGCGGTCGCGGACGGGCTCGTGCCCTTCGCCGAGGGCACGGATGGCGGCGGGTCGATCCGCATTCCGGCCTCGTGGTCCGGCATCTACGGCTACAAGGCCTCGTTCGGCCGGGTGCCGCTCAACTCGAGGCCGGATGCCTTCACGCCGGCCGGCTGCTTCATCCACGAGGGGCCGTTGACGCGAACCGTCGAGGACGCGGCGATCGCGATGACCGCGCTTTCCGGCTACGACAGCCGCGATCCCTACAGCCTGAACGGCAAGGTCGACTATCTGGGCGCGCTGGGCCGCGGGATCGCGGGCAAGCGGATCGCCTGGACGCCGGATTTCGGGGTCTATCCGGTTGAGCCGGTCATCGTCGAGACCTGCCTCGACGCGCTCGCCGCCTTCCGCGACGCCGGGGCCATCGTCGAGGAGGTCGATTTCGGCATCAAGCGCGATCACCTGGAGCTCGCCGACCTCTGGTGCAAGCTGATCATGCCGTTGACCGTCGGCGCGCTCGAGACCTTCAAGGCCGCGGGCGTCGATCTCATGGGCCAGCACCGGGACGACTTCCCGCCAGAACTCCTGGCCTGGATCGACCGCACCTATGCGATGAGCGTCAAGGATCTGCTGGCCGCCCAGGCGGTGCGCACCGAGATCTACGACGCGGTGCGAAACGTCCTCGATCGCTACGACTTCATCGTCTCGCCGACCTTGGCGGCTCTGCCGGTGAAGAACGGCACGGACGGCAACACGCTCGGTCCCGCCTCGATCAACGGCGAGAAGGTGGAGCGGCTGATCGGCTGGTGCATGACCTACTTCATCAACTTCACCGGTCACCCGGCGGCCTCGATCCCGGCCGGGCTGGCACCTGGCAATCTCCCGGTGGGCCTGCAGATCGTCGGCCAGCGCTATGCCGACGACGACGTCTTCGCCGCCAGCGCTGCCTTCGAGCGGCATCGGCCGTGGCTCGACAGCTATCGGATTTGCGAAGGGAGGGCGCTCGGCTAGCGGCGTCGCTTGGCGCTCGCCTTGCCGAGCAGGAGGTCCTTGGCCTGGTTGATTTGGGTTGCCAGGAAGTTGCTGCCGCCGCTGTCGGGGTGGAGCTTGGTCATCAGCCGGCGGTGCGCCTTCTTGATGGCGTCGGCGCTGGCGCCGCGCTCGAGGCCGAGGATCTGCAGGGCCTCATGCTCGTCCATGCCGCCCTGGCCTGCCGCGCTTCGCTGATCTCGCTCGCGTCGATCGCCAGCGTCTTCGTTGCTGTCGCGCCAGTCGGGAAAGCGGCGGTCGAGATAGGCCTCGAGCAGGCTGGCGCTCTGCTGGTCGCTGCGCGGCGGCCTCGGCGAGAAGCGCCAGGAGGTCGCCGTAGGACAGGCTCTCGAGGTCGCTGCCGGCGAAGTTGCCTGACTTGACCGTGCCGCTCACGTCGCCGGTGTCGCGGTCGAGCCGCATGCGCAAAAGGTCGGTCTCGACCTCGACCGGATCGCTCGCCGGCCCGCCATCCATCGGATCGGCGCCGCGCCGCCCGCGGCGGATGGCGCGGATCGCCATGACCGTGGCGGCGATGGTGATGAGTGCCAGGCCGAAGCGGCCGGCGAACAGCAGGCCGGTGCTGGCGAGACCGGAGAAGACGGCGGCGAAGGTCCGGCCACCCTGGGCCAGGTCGTGCGGGCTGGCCTTGGCGTACCAGCGGCTGGCCAGGAGGCCAAGGCCCAGCAGCAGAAGGCCGACGAGGAAGTAGGTCATCAGCCTCGGCGCGGTCTGCTGCTCGAGCAGCCGAACAGCACCTCCCTCGCGCTTGGCATAGTCGGTGAGCGCCTTCTGGCCGCCGGCGGCATAGGCGGCGACGGCGCGCAGCAGCGCGCGGAGCTCGGCCGGGGCGCTGGCGTCGAAGCGGCAGGCGGCGCCGCCGGTCAGGCTGGCGATCTCCTGAAATGCGTAGGCCGCGGTCTGGTCGTGCCCTTCATGGAAGACGAAGGCCTTGACGCCCAGGAGCCCGAGCTGGCCGGCGAGGTCGCCCAGTGTGTCGATCCCTTCCTCGCAGGCGTCGCCGATGAAGATCACGGCGTGCACCCGGCGCTTCTTCGTCTCGTTGATGGCGTGGCGCAGCACGCGGTGGATCTGGGTCCGGCCGGCGCGGCAGTCGACCTTGACCATCAGCTTGACGAGGTCGCTTGGCCTTGCCGACCCAGCGGCTCGACTTGCACTCGCTCGAAGCCGCGATAGAAGACGAGCTGCACGTCGAGCCCGCCGAGCCGGTCCGCCTCGAGGAACATCTCGCCCTGCACCGCGCAGGCCTGGTCCCAGGTCGGCTTGCGGCTGGCGGTGGCATCGAGGGCGAAGATCAGCCGCCCGCGACCGCCCGCACGGCCGGGCGACGGGCGTCTGGCGCAATGCGTCGACGAAGGCGCGAACCGCGTCGTCGGCGCGCTCGGTGATGTCCTTGCGGTCTGCCATGGCCTATATCTTGGCCGGCTGCGCGGCAGCTGTCCAGAGCCGCTGTCACCAATGGCCGCAGGCTCGGCCCGGCTCGGCCCGCCGCCCTAGTAGGTCGCGCGGCCGCCGGAGAGGTCGAACACCGCGCCGGTGGTGAACGAGTTCTCGGCCGAGACCAGCCAGGCGACCATGGCCGCGGCCTCCTCGACCTTGAGGAAGCGGCCGCGCGGGATCTTGGAGAGCATGTAGTCGATATGCTGCTGGGTGATCTGGTCGAAGATCCGGGTCTTGGCCGCCGCCGGCGTGATGCAGTTGACCGCGATGTCGTACTCGGCGAGCTCCTTGCCGAGCGACTTGGTGAGCGCGATCACCGCCGGCCTTGGCGGCGCTGTAGGGGCTGGCCTTGGGGTTGCCCTCCTTGCCGGCGATCGAGGCGGTCGAGACGATCCGGCCGTAATTCTGGGCGATCATCCAGGGCACGACCGCCTTGCAGGCAGTAGAAGACGCCGTTGATGTCGATCTCGATCACCTGCTGCCAGGCGTCGATCGGGTACTCCCAGAGCTTGGTCGAGGGCCCGGCGATGCCGGCATTGCAGACCAGGATGTCGATGCCGCCGAGCGCCTTGTTGGTGGCTGTCGACGGCCGCCTCGACCGAGGCGTAGTCGGTGACGTCGACGGCCGACTCGCGTGCGACCTTGCCCTGGCCCCCGAGCTCGGCCGCGGTGGCCTCGGCGAGGGCCCGTCCCTGTCCCAGAGCGCCACGCTCGCGTCGGATGCCAGGAGCCGCTCGGCGATCGCCCGGCCGATGCCCTGCGCTCCGCCGGTGACCACCGCCCGCCTGCCGGAAAGATCGATCTTGTTCATGGCCGTTGGCCTCCCCGATTGGCTCGCATGTACTGCGGACCGTCGATAGACGCTTTGCTCGTGCTCGGGTAGTGCCCTGGCACCTGTCGCTCGCCGCGCGCGGGCTGCCTCGGGCCAAGGGTCGGCGCATGGCGCGTTCGAATTGGTGGGCCGAGAACGGAGCGCTGCGGCGCATCGGGTCTGGCACAACGAGGGCCATGCAACGCTGAAAGGCCCAGCCTCATGTCATCCCCCGGCGCCCGCGATTGGTCGCTCATCTTCCTTCTGGCACTCATCTGGGGCGCCACGTTCCTGTTCGCCGAGCTGGCGCTGGTCGAGCTCTCGCCGCTCTGGCTGGTGCTGCTACGGGTCGGCATCGCCGCAGCCGTGTTGGCGGTGGTGGTGCGTCTGCAGAGCGTGCGTGTCGCGCTGACGCCAGTGCTCCTCTCGAGCTTCCTCGTCATGGGCCTGCTCAACAATGTCGTACCGTTCACGCTCATCTTCTGGAGCCAGACGATGATCGACAGCAGCCTGGCGGCGATCTTGAACGCGACCATGCCCTTCTGGACCGTCGTCGATGGCGCACTCTGGCAACGCGCGACGAGCGGATGACGCCGGCCAAGGTCACGGGCATCCTGGTGGGCATTGCCGGCGTTGCGGTGATGATCGGCCCGAGCGCGCTTGCCGGACTAGGCGCTGCGGTGCTGCCGCAGCTCGCGATCCTGCTCGCCACCTTCTCCTACGCGCTCGCCATCCTCTTCGGCCGGCGCTTTCGTGGTCTTGCCGCCGATGGCGGTGGCGTTGGGCCAGCTCAGCGCGAGTGCTCTCGTCATGCTGATCCTGGTGCTGGCGATCGAGCCCGTGCCGGCTCCGCTAGCCCTGTCGCCGGTAACATGGGCTGCCGTTCTGGCGCTTGCGGTCGTCGGCACCGGGTTCGCCTACATCCTTTACTTCAGCATTCTGGCGAGCGCGGGTGCTACCAATCTCTCGCTGGTCACACTGCTCATTCCCGTGACCGCGGTCATTCTCGGCGGCGCGGTGCTCGGTGAGCGGCTGACCTTGCTGGAGTTTGCCGGCATGTTTCTGATCCTTTTGGGGCTTGCCGTGATCGATGGCCGCATGCTCGCGCTCTGGCGCCGCAGCACTGCTTCGGAGGTCTGCTGATGTCCGGTTTGCTGGAGGCCACCCCCGAGTCAGGCCTGAACGCCGACGCCTGCTGGGAGGCGGTTGCGGCGCGGCGGCCGGGCGGGCGACCCGTTCGTTTACGCGGTAACGACCACCGGGATCTATTGCCGGCCGGGCTGCAGCTCGCGGCTTGCCGAATCGCCGCAACGTGCGTTTCTTTGCGACACGCGACGCGGCGGCTGGGGCTGGCTTTCGGGCCTGCAAGCGCTGCCTGCCGGATGGCGAGACACCCCTCGACGCGCTGGTCCGCACGGGCCACCGCGGTGATCGACGCGGCTGAGCAGGCGCCTATCTGAGACGAGCTGGCAGCCGGCACTCGATACCAGCGTGAAGACGCTGAGCCGGGCGTTTCGGCAACGGCTGGGCCTGACGCCCAAGGCCTTCATCCAGGCCCGTAGGCGGGAGCGACTGAAGACGGCCCTGACAGAGGAGGAACGCGTGACCGATGCCATCTATGCGGCCGGCTACGGTGCGTCCAGCCGGTTCTACAGCGAGGCCGAGGCGGTGCTCGGCATGACGCCCGGCCGTTATCGGGCGAAGGGGGCCGGCCTCGAGCTTGCTTATGCCATTGCCGATTGTCCGCTCGGCCGGATGCTGGTCGCCGCTACCGACAAGGGCGTGGCGATGATCGCCTTCGGTGACGACGATCGGGCTCTCGAAGCCGATCTGGCCCTGCGGTTCGCCGCCGCCGAGCGCCACGAGGATGCCGAAGAGCTGGCACCCTATCTGCGAGCAGATTGTGGCGGCCATCGAGGAGCCGGAGGCTGCAGCGGCGATTCCGCTCGATATTCGTGGCACCGCCTTTCAGCAGCGGGTCTGGGCAGCGCTCCGTGCCATACCGCCCGGTGAGACGCGAAGCTATGGCGAGGTGGCCGTCGCCATCGGCAAGCCCGGCGCCGTGCGCGCGGTCGCCAATGCCTGCGCCGGCAATCCCGTCGCGGTCGCCGTTCCCTGCCACCGGGTGCTGCCCAAGGATGGCGATGCGGCCGGTGCCGTCGGCGGCTATCGCTGGGGGCCGGCGCGCAAGAGTTGGCTGCTCGAGAAGGAGCGGCGGTCGGCCAACTGACCTTGCCTCGAGCGGTCGACTGAACGATCTTCGAGCCCAGCATGCCAATGGAGGATCAATGGCTGAGGATCGGCGGGGGCTCGCCTTCTCGAGCGACAGCGACGAAGCGGTGGCGCTCTTCGACCAGGCGGTCGATCACTATCTCGAATACCGCCTCGACGCGGGCGATCTGCTCGGCCAGGCGGTCGAGGCCGATCCGGGCTTCGTCATGCCGCGCATCCTCAAGGCCTCGATGCTCCGGCTGATGGGCTCGAACAGCGTCTTTCCGCAGATCAGGGCCGAGCTCGAAGCGATCGAGGGGACGGGCACCGAGCTGAACCGGCGCGAGGCGCTGCATCTTTCCGCGCTCAAGCACTGGATCCAGGGCGATGTGACCCGTGCGAGCCGGGCCTGGGATACCATCGTCCAGGAATGGCCGTTCGATCTGGTGGCGCTGCGGCACATGCATTTCCAGAGCTTCTGGCTCGGCGAGCAGCAGGCGATGCGCAACAGCGTCGCCAGCGCCCTGCCGGCCTGGACGGACGACATGCCGGGCTATGGCTTCGTGCTCGGCATGCTCGCCTTCGGTTTCGAGGAAATGGGCGACTTCGCGCGGGCGGAGGCGCTCGGCCGGGAGGCGGTCGAGCGCAATCCCGACGATCTCTGGGCCATTCATGCCGTGGCGCACGTCATGGAGATGCAGGGCCGGCTCAAGGAGGGCAGCGCCTGGCTCGACTACCCGGACGACCATTGGGCCGATCGCGGGCCGGTCAAGAATCATGTCTGGTGGCATGCAGCGCTTTTTGCCGTCGAGAGCGGCGACTTCGACGCGGCGCTCGGCGTCTACGACACCCACGTCAAGCCGGGCGAGCGGCGGATCTCGACCGACATGATGAACGCGCCGTCACTTCTGGTGCGGGTCGAGCTCGCCGGCGGCGATGTCGGCGACCGCTGGGAGCAGCTGGCCGAATGGTCCACCGGCTGGGTCGACGACCACGTCATCGCGTTCACCGATGCGCACACCATGATCCCCCTGGCACGGACCGGCCGCGACGAGGCGGCGGCGGCATTCGTCGCTTCGCTCGAGCGGTTCGCCGGCGAGCCGGAGAACGACGCGGCCCGGCGCGTGGACTCTCTGGTCCTGCCGATCGCCAAGGCGACCCGCTCGCTCTATGCGGGCAAGCCTAGCGAAGCCGTCGCGCTGCTGGAGCCGTTGCGCCACCATTTGCTGCCGATGGGCGGCAGCTATGCCCAGCGTGACGTCTTCCACCAGCTCCTGCTGGAGGCTGCGATCAAGGCCGAAAACTGGCCTTTGGCGCGCGCGATGGCGAGCGAACGGATCGCGCTTCGGCCACAGAACCACCTGAACTGGCTGAAGTTCGGCGAGATGTTCGATGCGGCGGGTGACCCGGAGGCGGCGGAGCAGGTGCGGGAGATCGCGGAGCAGCATCGTCCCTAGCGGCGCTGGTCTCGGGCCGGCACGGCTGCTAGAGACAGGCCGCGGCAGCTGCCGCGCACCCCTCTTGCCGGCACGAGACCATGGACACGACGACCATTCGCGAGAGCAAGGCCTGGCCGATCACCGAGGCTTCGGCGCTCTTGGACCGGGTCACCAAGCGACCGCCCGACGAAGGGTTTTGTCCTCTTCGAGACGGGCTATGGGCCGTCGGGCCTGCCGCATATCGGCACGTTCGCCGAGGTCTTCAGGACGACCTTGATCCGGCGCGCTTTCGAGCGGCTTTCGGACCTGCCGACCCGGCTCTATGCGTTCTCGGACGACATGGATGGGCTCCGCAAGCTGCCGGAGAACATCCCCAATCCGGCGCTGATCGAGCCGCATCTGCAAAAGCCGCTGACCTCGATCCCCGATCCGTTCGGCACGCATGAGAGCTATGGCGCGCACATGAACGCCAGGCTTCGGGCGTTTCTCGACCGCTTCGGCTTCGACTACGAGTTCAAGAGTGCGACCGAGACCTACAAGGCCGGCACGTTCAACGAGGTCCTGCTTCGGGTGCTCGAGCGGCACGAGGCGGTCTGCGATGTCGTCCGCCCGCATCTCGGGCCCGGAGCGCCGGGCGAGCTACAGCCCGATCCTGCCGATCTCGCCCAAGTCCGGCCGGGTGCTGCAGGTCAGCATCGAGGAATGCCGACCGGCGACCGGCACCGTCGTCTTCAAGGACGAGGACGGCGCGCTCGCCGAGGTGCCGGTGACCGACGGCCACTGCAAGCTGCAGTGGCGAGCCGATTGGGCGCTGCGCTGGACCGCGCTCGAGGTCGACTACGAGATGTCCGGCAAGGATCTCATCGATTCGGTCAAGCTGGGCGGGCAGATCTGCCGCGTCATGGGTGGCACGCCGCCCTTGGGCTTCACCTACGAGCTCTTCCTCGACGAGAACGGCGAGAAGATCTCGAAGTCGCGCGGCAACGGCATCACCATCGACGAGTGGCTGCGCTACGCCACGCCAGAAAGCCTGATGCTGTTTCTCTACCAGCATCCGAAGAAGGCGAAGAAGCTGTTCTTCGACGTCATCCCCAAGCATGTCGACGACTATGAGAGCTTCGTCGCGGCCTTTGCGGGGCAGGCGGACAAGGAGAAGCTCGGCAACCCGGTCTGGCACATCCATGGCGGCAACCCGCCGGCGGAGCCCGTGCCGGTGGGCTTCGCCATGCTCTTGAACCTGGCGTCCGTGGTGAACGCGGAGGACCCGGAGGTGCTCTGGGGCTTCATCCGCCAATACAGCCCGGACCTGACGCCCGAGACGCAGCCACGGCTGGCGCGGTTGGTCGATCATGCGATCGCCTACTACCAGGACCGGGTGCGGCCGAACAAGAAGCACCGGGAGCCGGATGCGACCGAGCGGGCGGCCATGGAGGAGCTGGCGCAGGCGCTCGCTGGGCTGAACGAAGGCACGCCGGCCGAGGCCATCCAGAACGAGGTCTACGAGATCGGCAAGCGGCACGCATTCGCCAGTCTCCGCGACTGGTTCAAGGCCCTCTACGAGGTGCTGCTCGGTCAGGAGCAGGGGCCGCGCTTCGGGTCCTTCGTGGCACTCTACGGCGTCGCCAACACGCGCCGGCTGATCCGAGACGCGCTCCAGACCGAGCGACCAGCGCATGGTTCTTGAGACGAATCGTGGCTGAGACCGTAGCGCGGACCGTCTCGGCGCGCGAGCTGGCGCTCAAGGTCCTCGATGCGGCGCTTTTGGACCGCGAGCCGGCAGAGGCGCGCTTCGGCAGGGAGGTGGCCACCGCCGGGCTCAGTGCCCGCGATCGGGCCTTCGCGCGGCTGCTCTACACGACCGTGCTGCGCCGCAAGGCAGCGATCGACGCGGCGCTGGCCGTGCATCTGCGCGAGGTGCCGAAGCAGCGTAGTGCGATGAACCTGCTGCGTATCGGTGCGGCCCAACTGATCTATCTCAAGACCGCACCGCATGCCGGCGTCGGCGAGAGCGTCGAGCTCGCCAAGCGTCGACGGCTGGCGCCGCCGGGGCTCGTCAACGCGGTGCTGCGCAAGCTCGTCGGCCAGGCGCCGCCGGTCCTGACACCCCTGGCGACGCTGCCCGCATGGCTGGCGGATCGCTGGCAGGCCGCTTACGGCCGCGAGCTGGCCACTGCGATCGCGGCTGCTCTTGCCGCCGAGCCGCCGCTCGACCTGACGGTCAAGAGTGATCCGGCAGGCTGGGCAGAGCGGCTCGGCGGGCGGGTCATGGGCACGTCGACGGTGCGGCTCGCCAATGCCGGGATGATCGAGGAGCTGGCGGGCTACGGCGAGGGCGCCTGGTGGGTGCAGGATCTGGCGGCGACGCTGCCGGCGCTTGTCCTGGCGGCGCGGGCTGGTGAGCGGGTGCTCGATCTCTGCGCCGCACCCGGCGGCAAGACCGCTCAGCTCGCGGCGGCTGGGGCAAAAGTGACGAGCGTCGAGCGCGATGCGACCCGGGCAGGGCGGCTTGAGGCCAACCTGCAGCGGCTTCATTTGCAGGCCAATGTCATCGTCGCGAACATCTCGAAATTCGTGCCTGAGGCGCCTTTTCCTGCGGTGTTGCTCGATGCGCCCTGCACCGCGACCGGCACGCTGCGCAGGCATCCAGACATCATGTGGAGCAAGGGCTTCTCCGATATCGCCACGATGGCGAGGATGCAGCGGCAGCTTCTGGACAAGAGTGCCGCGTTCGTGGCACCGGGCGGGCGGCTGGTCTATGCGGTCTGCTCGATGGAGCCGGAGGAAGGACCGCAGGTTGTGGAGGGCTTTCTCGCCGCCAACCCCGCCTTCTCACGGCTGCCGATCCGGCCGGACGAGACGGGCTTTGCCTGCACCGAGGCCGGCGATCTTCGCACCCACCCAGCGTTGCTGGCCGAGGATGGTGGGCTGGATGGTTTCTACATCGCGCGGCTCGGCCGCGCGGCTTGAGGTCTTGCCATGTCCGTGCTGCGTCCCGCCCGTGCCCTACTCTCCGTTTCCGACAAGACGGGGCTCGTCGATCTGGCCCGGGCCTTGAGCCGCCACGGGGTCGAGCTGCTCTCGACCGGAGGCAGCGCCAAGGCGTTGCGGGATGCCGGGCTCGCGGTCCGTGACGTCGCCACGGTGACCGGCCAGCCGGAGATCCTCGATGGGCGGGTCAAGACCCTGCAGCCGAAGATCCATGGCGGCATCCTCGCCCGGCGCAGCGATCCCAAGCACATGGCGACCTTGGCCGAGCACGGGATCGAAACGATCGATCTGGTCGTGGTCAATCTCTACCCCTTCGCCGCGACCGTTGCCGCAGGTGCCGATTTCGCCACCTGCGTCGAGAACATCGATATCGGCGGGCCGGCGATGATCAGGGCGGCGGCGAAAAACCACGATGATGTTGCCATCGTCACCGATCCTGGCGATTACGCGACGATTGTCACGGCCCTCGAGGCAGGCGGCGTGACTTCTGAGCAAAGGCGCGAGCTGGCGCGCAAGGCTTTTGCGCATACGGCGAGCTACGACGCGGCGATTGCCAACTGGCTCGGCGGCGATGGAATGCCCGACCCGCTGCTGGTTGCGGCACCGCTCGTCGAGACGCTGCGCTACGGCGAGAACCCGCATCAGGCGGCAGCACTCTATCGCTGGGCGCAGGGTCGTCCCGGCGTTGCGAATGGCCGTCAGTTGCAAGGCAAGGCGCTCTCCTACAACAACCTGCAGGATGCCGACGCGGCGCTCGAGCTGGTGGCATCGTTCGAGCGGCCAGGTGTCGCGATCATCAAGCACACCAACCCCTGCGGTGTTGCGCTCGCCGATCGTCTGCCCGACGCCTGGGCGAAAGCGCTCGCAGCCGATCCGGTGAGCGCCTTTGGCGGCATCGTTGCCCTGAATCGTCAGGTCGATGTGGCGACGGCCGAGGGCCTGGCGTCGCTGTTCCTCGAAGTGGTCGTGGCACCCGGATTCGAGCCAGAGGCGCTTGCCGTGCTGGAAAAGAAGGGCAATCTCCGGCTGATCGCCGTCGAGCGCTTGCCGACTGGCGACGACCCGATGCTGGACTTGAAGACCGTGGCCGGCGGCGTGCTCGTGCAGGCACGCGACACGGCCAGCAGCGATCCTGCCAGCTGGACCTGCCCGACCCGTCGCGCCCCGAGCGAGCCTGAGCGCGCCGGCCTCGACTTCGCCTGGCGGGTCGTCCGTCAGGTGCGCTCCAATGCGATCGTCATCACGTCGGGCGAGGTGACGGTGGGGATCGGCGCCGGCCAGACCAGCCGCGTCGGCTCCGTCGAGCTTGCCGCAAGACAGGCTGCGAGCGCGCGCCATGAGGGGCCTCTGGTCCTGGCGTCGGACGCTTTCTTTCCCTTTGCCGATGGCATCGAGCGGGCGGCCGAGGCCGGGGTGACCGCCGTCGTCCAGCCCGGTGGCTCGGTGCGCGATGCCGAGGTGATCGAGGCCTGCGACCGGCATGGCATCGCCATGTTGCTGACGGGGCGCCGGCACTTCAAGCACTGACCGGTGGCGGGCGGCTGCGGCGGCGCTGCAACAGTCTATCGTCCAACGTGGCCGCGTTAACCCATTCGCAGTAGTCGGCATGGCATGATTTCAGCCGTGGTCCCGGCGATGGTCGGGGTGTCGGTTGCGAGCTGGAATCTTACCGATGGTCGGACGCGCGGTCGTTGTCATGGGTGTGGTCTTGGTGATGCTGACCTTGCTGCTCGAGCAGCCGGTCTCTTATGCGATTTCGCCTTGAGGCGACGCCAGCTCGACCCGTCGGCCTTCGGCGGATGAACGGAGCAAGGCGTCGATCAGCCGATGGACATGCAGGCCTTCCCGCGCCGTTACGCGCGGCGGGCGGCCCTGGTCCAGGGCATCGAGGAAATCGGTGATCAGCGCTTTGTGCCAACCATGGTCGAAGGCCATCGGGTCGGCACCGCCACCGCCGGGCTGCGCTTCGCCGATCCGCTCGGTCGTGCCGTCCGCACGGTAGATGTCGAGCTGGCTGCCGGCGAGAACGGCGGTGGCCTCGGTTCCGGCCAGCACCAGCTTGTCGGTGAGCCCGGCACGAAAGCTGGTGGTCGCCAAAAGGGCGCCCAGGGCACCGTTCGCGAACACGAGCCCGGCGCCGACGAAATCCTCGCTCTCCATCCGGTGCAAGGCGGAGGTTCCGGCGATCGCCTGGACGCTGGCGACGGGCCCGGTGAGGCTGAGCATCAGGTCCATGCTGTGGATCGCCTGGGTGATCAGGACGCCGCCGCCATCGCGGGCGAGCGTGCCGCGGCCGGGCTCGTCGTAGTAGCTCTGCGGCCGCCACCAGGGCACGTCGAGCTGCACGGTGGCGATTTCTCCCAGCGCACCTTGTGCCAAGAGTCGGCGCAGGGCCTCGGAGCTCTCACGGAAACGATGCTGGAAGACGACGCCGGTGGTGACTCCGGCGGCTTCGGTTGCGGCGACGATCGTCTCGGCCCCGGCGAGGCTTCGCTCCAGCGGCTTCTCCATCAAGACGTGCTTGCCCGCAGCAGCGATCCGCTGGACCAGCTCGAGTTCGCGTATCGGGCGGGGTCAGGAGCATGACGGCGTCAATCTCCGGCGCTTCGAGCACCGCCTCGAGGCTGTCTGCGACGGTCAGGCCGAAGCGCGCATTGAAGGCAGAGCGGCGATCGGGCGACGGGCTCCAGGCGAGCACATCGACGCGGTCGGCGAGCTCCAGAAGGCTCTGAGCGTGCGGTGTCACCGCCATGCCGAGCCCGATGAGGCCGATCTTTCGCTTGATCATTGGCGCCTTCCCGATCTGTGCGCTTCCTCGTAGCGGCTGATCGCGCAATCGCGAAGGGCCGTGGTGGTTCGCTGTCGCTCGCTCGCGAGCTCTTCGGCCTGGGCCGCAAACCGCGCTGAAAGCGAGAGGCTCGGCAAGAGCTTGGGCATGTTGCCGCTGACGTCTTCCTCGGTGAAGTCGTGCCGCTGCTCGGTCTGATCATGGCTTGGCTGGCACGGCATGACGAGCCGCAGCAGCGAACGTAAGCCGGGAACTTTCGTGCAGCGTGAGTGTTGGTCAGCGTCACATCACATCGGAGGCATGCATCATGCACGGCATCATCTATCTCGTGGGTCTGGTCGTCGTCGTCCTGGCGGTCCTGTCGCTGCTCGGCCTCGCTTAGCCGAAGCTTTCTCGAGCGCAGCAAGAATTCGGCACCAACAGGTCATCATGCCAGCAGGCCACCATTGGGGGAATCGTTATGAACACCAGCACGCAAGTTGGCGGCACGACAGTGCCCGCTCCGCCCGGCAATGCCGGGGCTCCCGCGATGTCCGTTGACGGGCGTGGCTATCTCGACTGGGGCGCCATCATCGCGGGCGCCGTTCTCGCCGCTGCCCTCTCTTTCGTGCTCTACAGCTTCGGTACGGCACTTGGATTCAGCATCAGCTCGCCGCGGTCCGGCTCGGGGGCTTCCGCCACGACGTTCATCATTGCCGCCGGCATTTGGCTGCTGCTGACGCAGGCAGCGAGCTTTGGCGTCGGCGGTTATCTCGCGGGGCGCCTCCGGCGCCGTATCGACGACGCCAAGTCGGATGAGGTCGATCTGCGTGACGGCAGCCACGGGCTGTTGGTCTGGGCGATCGGTACTCTGGTGGGCACGGTTCTCCTGACCAGCGGGCTCTTCGGTGCCGCGCAATCCACGGCCAATGCCGTTGGCGGCTCCGTCAGTGCTATCGCCGAGGCGGCGCCTGAAGTCGACGCGGCCTACCTCGCCGACACGCTCATGCGTGATGGTTCGGCACAAGGGTCGTCAATGAGTGATGAGAAGCGCGAGACGATTGGGCGGATCGTGCAGCAGGCGCTCGTGACGGGCGAGCTCAGCGAGGCCGATATGGACTATCTGGCAAGGTCGCTCGGCAATGCCGCCGGGCTCGAGGCGAGCGAAGCGGACGCACGGATCCAAGCTCTGCAAGCGCAAATCGCTGACGTCCAGCAGGCTGCCGTCGAGGTTGCCGACACCGCGCGCCGCTGGGCTGCCCTTGCAGCCTTTCTCGCGGCAGCGGCACTTCTGGTGAGCGCCGCGAGCGCCTATCTCGCCGCTACAATGGGTGGGCGGCATCGCGACAGCGGCACGGCCATACCTCGTTGGTCACCGGCTCACTGAGCGGCAGGCTCGGGAACGGCAAGCCGGCGCCTCACTCGAGGCGCCGGCACGCCTCCTGCGCCAAAAGGCACAAATGCTGGCTTAGTGTCCCTTGATCGCGATCTTCTTGACGCTCTTCTTCGCGGCCGCCGAGCGCGGCACCATCACCTTCAAGACGCCCTTGTCGAAGCTGGCCTGAACGTTATCGGGGTCGGGCTCGAAGGGGACGGCGAAGCGACGCATGAAGCTGCCGTGCGAACGCTCGACCAGGTGATAATGCTTCTTCTCGTCTTTCTTCTCCTTCTCTTCTTCGTGCTCGGCCTTGAGCGTCAGGATCCCATCGGTGAGATCGAGATCGATGTCCTTCTGGTCAATGCCGGGGAGCTCGGCGCTGATCTCGAGGCCTTTCTCGGTCTCGGCAACGTCGACCTTCGGGCTCAAGAAGCTGCCCGGCAGGCTTGCTGGCGACGCCCAGCTCAGGCCGCCCCAATCATGTGAGAAGCTGTCGATCAGGCGATCCATCTCACGCCGCATCAGTGCGAATGGGTTATTGACGTTGCCGTCCCGCGGGTTGGAAGACCGGCCGACAGGCTTCAGATTCTTGGCGTCCATGAATGATCCTCCTACACTTTTGGTTGACCACCCGCCGGTCTGCCGAAGCAGGACGATCGGGGGCGAGGATCATCTATTAGGCGCGCCCAACTGCTGTCGCATTGATTCAGATCAGCAGGCGGCGCCAAGTCTGCCGCCGAATAGTTGCCCTGGCGAGCTCCTTACTGATGTCGGCTAGCCGGCAGAGGGCACACTGCCCGAGCGGCGGCGCGTCGCGCTTGCCGATCTCGGCGCCGGGGGAGCGTCGCTGCGCGAGGCGCGACCGCTGCTGGCGCCGCCGCCCATGGCCATCAGCCGGCGAACCCGCTCCTCGGTGGGCGGATGGGTGCGGAACAGGTTGTCGATGCCACCCTTTATCAGTGGGTTGATGATGAACATGTGCGCACTCCCCGGATTGCGCTCGGCAGTCGGCATCAGCCGGCTATGGGCCAGCTGCTCGATCTTCCGCAGGGCCGTTGCGAGCCAGCCGGGATTGCCGCAGATCAAGGCCCCGTCGCGGTCGGCCGAGTATTCCCGCGTGCGCGAGATCGCCATCTGCACGAGGCCCGCCGCCATGGGCGCCAGGATCATGATCAAGATCGCCGCGATGGGGTTCGGCCGGTTCTCGCCCCTGCCGCCAAAGAAGAGCGCGAAATTGGCGAGAAAGCCGATGGCGCCGGCGATACTGGCCGCGACCGTCATGGTCAGCGTGTCCCGATTCTTCACATGCGCCAGCTCGTGCGCCATGACTCCCGCGATCTCCTCGCGGGACAGCGAGCGGAGCAGGCCGGTGGTCGCGGCGACGGCAGCGTGCTCGGGACTTCTTCCCGTGGCAAACGCGTTCGGCTGATCGGTTTCGATGATGTAGACCTTGGGCATCGGCAGCTCAGCGCGCCGAGCCAGCTGCTCGATCAAGCTGTAGAAGTCTGGCGCCGAGGCACTGGTCACCAACTTGGCGTTGTGCATGCGCAGCACCATGTCCGCCGAGTTCCAATAGCTCCAGAAGTTCATTCCGAGCGCCACGATGAGCGCGATCAAGAGGCCACCCTCGCCACCGAGCGCGAAGCCGATGGCAAGGAAGAGCGCGGTCATGGCGGCGAGCAGGATGCCGGTGCGCACAGCGTTCATTCTGCGTCTTCTCCTGAGATTGCCGGCCGCCTGCCAGCAGCGGTCGGACCAAGGTGAAGATGGCGATTGCCGCGGCTGCCGCAAGCGCGGTGGCGAGCGGCATGCGTCGGCCGCGCCCGGCGCCGCGCCGAGGTATTCGGCGCCGGGCGCCGGTTCGCTCGTCCAGGTGCTGCGGTTGCAGGCGGCTGGGGCTGTGCTTATATAGCCGGTTGGTCGAGCGGCTGCTCTGGTTGCGGGCCAGCCGGCCATTCGGGCATGAGCCGGTAGACGAATCGACGACAGGGCAGAGGTGCTCCCGTCCCCTCCATCGGGGCGGTAGGGAACAACAGTTTTTCGCGGACTACGCGTGGGGTTGGAATGAGCAGAATTATCGGCATTGATCTCGGTACCACCAACAGCTGTGTGGCGGTGATGGAGGGCAAGAACGCCCGTGTCATCGAGAACGAGGAAGGCATGCGGACGACGCCGTCGATGGTGGCGTTCACCGAGGACGGCGAGGTCCTGGTCGGCATGCCGGCTAAGCGGCAGGCTGTGACCAATCCGGAGAACACGCTCTTTGCGGTGAAGCGCCTGATCGGACGGCGTTTCGACGATCCGATCGTCGCCAAAGACAAGGGCATGGTCTCCTACAAGATCGTCAAGGCCGACAACGGTGATGCCTGGGTCGAGACCCGTGGCGAGAAGAAGGCGCCGTCCCAGATCTCGGCCGAGGTCTTGAAGAAGATGAAGGAGACGGCCGAGCGCCATTTGGGCGGCACGGTCGACAAGGCGGTGATCACGGTTCCCGCCTACTTCAACGACAGCCAGCGGCAGGCGACCAAGGACGCCGGCAAGATCGCCGGGCTCGAGGTGCTGCGGATCATCAACGAGCCGACCGCCGCTGCGCTCGCCTACGGCATGGACAAGGGCAAGAACCAGACGATCGCCGTCTACGACCTCGGCGGCGGCACATTCGACGTTTCGATCCTCGAGATCGGCGACGGCGTCTTCGAGGTGAAGTCGACCAACGGCGACACCTTCCTCGGCGGCGAGGACTTCGACCTTCGGCTGATCGACTACATGGCCGACGAGTTCAAGAAGGAGCAGGGTATCGACCTGCGCTCCGACAAGCTGGCGCTGCAGCGGCTCAAGGAAGCCGCCGAGAAGGCCAAGATCGAGCTGTCGTCGACGCAGCAGACCGAGGTCAACCTGCCGTTCATCACGGCTGACCAGTCCGGCCCGAAGCATCTGACGATGAAGATCAGCCGGGCCAAGCTGGAGATGCTGGTCGATGATCTGGTGCAGCGGACCATCGAGCCCTGCAAGAAGGCCTTGAAGGACGCCGGGCTCAGCGCCTCCGACATCCACGAGGTGATCCTCGTCGGCGGCATGACCCGCATGCCCAAGGTCGTCGAGACGGTGAAGAACTTCTTCGGCAAGGAGCCTCACAAGGGTGTCAATCCTGACGAGGTCGTCGCCATTGGCGCTGCGATCCAGGCCGCCGTCCTTTCGGGCGACGTCAAGGACGTGCTGCTGCTCGACGTCACGCCGCTGTCGCTCGGCATCGAGACCTTGGGTGGCGTCTTCACCCGGATCATCGACCGCAACACGACGATCCCGACCAAGAAGAGCCAGGTGTTCTCCACCGCCGAGGACAACCAGAACGCGGTGACCATCCGGGTCTTCCAGGGCGAGCGCGAGCTCGCGGCGCAGAACAAGATGCTGGGCCAGTTCGATCTGGTCGGCATCCCGCCGGCGCCGCGCGGCATGCCGCAGGTCGAGGTCACCTTCGATATCGACGCCAACGGCATCGTCAACGTTTCGGCCAAGGACAAGCAGACGGGCAAGGAGCAGCAGATCCGCATCCAGGCCTCGGGCGGGCTCTCCGAGGCTGAGATCGAGAAGATGGTCGCCGAGGCAGCCGAGCACGCCGAGGAGGACAAGAAGCGTCGCGAGATCATTGAGGCGAGGAACCAGGCCGACAGCTTGGTCTACTCGACCGAGAAGAGCCTCGGCGAGTACGGCGACAAGCTCGAGGCGGGCGACAAGAGCTCCATCGAGGGTGCGATCGCCGAGCTCAAGGGGGTTCTCGACAGCGAGGATGCCGCGCTGATCAAGAGCAAGTCCGAGGCACTCTCGCAGGTCGCGATGAAGCTCGGCGAGGCGATGTACAAGTCGCAGCAGGCCAATGACGGCAGCGACGATGCCAACGACGGCGACGCTGGTGGCAAGGCCGAGGACGTCGTCGACGCCGAGTTCGAGGAGGTCGACGACGACAAGAAAAAGTCGGCGTGAGCCTTCGTTTCTTGCCGATTGAGGTGGCGGACCGGGTCGACTTGATCCGGTCCGTTGCTGTCGGTTATCCGCTGACCGCCGCCGCCGATCGCTCGGCGGTCGGCTCGACGCTGCTACACTAGGGACCGGGCGCCCATGGCCAAGCGCGACTTTTACGAGACCCTGGGGGTCGGCAAGACCGCCAGCGAGGCCGATCTCAAGAAGGCCTACCGCAAGCTCGCGATGGAATGCCATCCGGATCGCAATCCTGGCGACACCGCGGCCGAGGCGCGGTTCAAGGAAGTCAACGAGGCCTATGAGGTCCTGAAGGATCCGCAGAAGCGTGCGGCCTACGACCAGTTCGGGCCGCAAGCCTTCGAGCAGGGCATGGGCGGACGAGGTGGCGGCGGCTTCGACTTCAACAGCTTTGCCGACGTCTTCGACGATCTGTTCGGCGACTTCATGGGCGGTGGTGGTGGCCGACGGCGCGGCGCCGCGCCGCGCGGCAACGATCTGCGCTACAACCTGACGATCAGCCTCGAGGAGGCGTTCGCCGGCAAGCGTGCGCAGGTTCGGGTGCCAACCTCTGTCGGCTGCGAGGCCTGCGACGGCACCGGCAGCGAGGGCAAGGCCGAGCCTGCGGCGTGCCCGACGTGTCGAGGTGCCGGGCGGGTTCGATCGCAGCAGGGCTTCTTCACCGTCGAGCGCACCTGCCCCACCTGCCATGGCAGTGGCTCGGGTGGTCACCAATCCGTGCAAATCCTGTGCTGGCAGCGGCCTGCAGCAGAAAGAGAAGACGCTAGCGGTCAATGTGCCGGCAGGCGTCGAGGACGGCACTCGCATCCGCCTGTCCGGCGAGGGCGAGGCCGGCGTGCGCGGCGGGCAATCGGGTGACCTCTACATCTTCGTCAGCGTGGCGCCGCACCGGCTGTTCCGCCGCGAGGGCCACAATATCTTTTGCCGCGTGCCAATCCCGATGACCACCGCGGCGCTCGGCGGCGACGTCGAGGTGCCGACGATCGAAGGCAAGCGGGTCCGCCTAGCGGTTCCCTCGCGGCACCCAGACCGGCAAGCAGATCCGGCTCAAGGGCAAGGGCATGAGCGAGCTGCATGGCCATGCCCGGGGCGACATGTTCGTCGAGATCATCGTCGAGACGCCGGTCAATCTGACCAAGCGTCAGCAGGAACTGCTCAAAGAGTTCGAAGTCATCGGCCGAGACGGCGAACAACCACCATCCGGAATCCGAGGGCTTCTTCGCCAAGGTTCGCGAACTCTGGGACGATCTGACCGACTAGCGTGGGATGCGCTTCCGCTGGTCCGAAGCCTCCGTGAGCCAAGCTAGACTGGCGTGCTCTCAGGCCGAAGCGGGCTGCGCCAGCTGTTGGGCCAGCCAACGCGTTCTGTAGCGGCTGAACCCGGTGGGCGAGCGTGGAAAGCGCCTCAGCCCGTCATAGCGCCGGATGATGATGCCATTCTCGCCGGGCACCGGCAGCAACTGCACCTTGGCGCGCTGGCCGGTGAGGTCGATGAGCAGCGTCTCGTTCCAGGCGAGCTCACGGGTTGCTGCGATGACCTGCTTTGCCAGCTCGATCGGATCGAGCTGGAACTCAGCAATGCTCAACCGACCGGTCTCGGCGTCGAGGATGGCATCGAGATCCTCGGTTGAGGCATCGTAGCTGCTCTTGGCGATGAGCGTTCCGCCCACCGCGCAAAGCTTCTCAACCAGCTCGCGCATACGCTCAGGGCGAGTAACCCACTGGACGCGGCGTGGTGGGCAATGCCTCATAATATTTTCCCCCTCTTGACGCTCACCGACCCGCCTCGATCAAGCGAGTTGAAAGGCGGTGGACGCTGTCTCGGAGGCTACGATAGACGGGCGCCGGCCTCAATGATTCAGGTCAACTCAGGACCCGAATCCTCGGCTGAACCGCCGAATTTTCAGCGCATTCGCTCGGCGATGTCGTGGCGGGCCTCAAGCTCGTCCTTCATCTCGAGAACGTCGCTGAACGGCAGATGTCGGGTCGAGATGACGCCGATGCAGCGGCCACGCTCCAGCACCGGCAGATAGCGGTAGCTGAACTCGTCCATCGCGCGAATGGCATTGGCGACAGGTGCATCCGCGTCGATCGTGTCGGGTTTTCCTGTCATCACATCGCGCATCCTGGTCATCGCCGGATCAAGACCGCGATGAACCACGCGGGTCATCAGGTCGCGCTCGGTGAAGATGCCTGCCACCTTGCCCGATTCCAGCACCACGATGCTGCCGCAGTGATGGTCGACCATGGCATCGACGGCCTCCTTGGCCGTGGCGTCCAGCCCAACACTGATCAGCTGGTCACGTTCGATGATCTCGCGGACAGGTCTTTGCGGCATGGATTCACCCTCCCTACGGCCGTATGCACTACCGATGATAGCATTCCTGGCTAGCAGGGAGCTGGCGGGCTTGCCATGATCAGGATCAATTGCGCGTGTGCGACGCGCCGACGTCCTCCTGTCTCGGGCCGGACTGCCGGCTGCGGCCGGGCCTGATCAGGATGGGACGGCCGTTGTCTGCGGCGGCTGAGCGGTTGCGGGCGCAGCAATATCCGTTTCGGCTTCGGCGAGATCGAGCTCGAGCTTGGCAAGCTTGCGGCAGAGCCGGTGCATCCGCCCGAGGATCTCCATGGATTCGACATTGCCGGCGTAGATTCTGGTGCGACGCGGATCGCGGCTGCCGGCAACACGCTCGAAGGCGGCTCGGGTCAGCTCGCGCGCGGCCGCGTGCATGGCATGCTTGCCGTGGCGCATGGCCTTCGCCTGGTCGATCTGACGCTCGCCGATCAACGCCGGCAGCGCGATGATATCGGTGCGCAGCGCCTCGATCAGCGCGCGAATGCGCGGCTCGAGCTGCGCATTCGGGAGACCGGGCCAGCTCTCCCGCCGATTCGCCAGCTTCAGCAGGTCGTCGCCGGCAAGATCCGCGATGGCCATCAGGAATTGGCTCGTCTGGAGGATGGCACCGAGCTCAGCCGATTGCCGCTCACCCAATCGCGACCGGCTGAGATCGCCCAGATAGACGATGATTGCGTCATTCAGCTGGCGGATCCGGGGCAGCAGATCATGCGCGGTTGCAAGGCTCGCCGAATCGCGGCGGACCAACGATGGCAGCACGGCGTCGACCAGTGCCACCGTGTGCTCGGCCACCCGGACCAGCTCGCGGCGGGCAGCGGCGAGAGCCAAGGACGGTGACTGCTGTAGCCCCGCATCGAGGTACCGCGGCGCCAGGAGTTCGGCGGTGGCGCCTGTCGGCTCGGGCACCAACCACTTGATCACCCGGGCGATCTGCGTGGTGAAGCCGATGAAGACGAGCGTGTTGACCACGTTGAAGAGCGTGTGTGCATTGGCGATCTCGCGCGGCAGCGAGCCCGCCGTGGACCAGGATGAGACCATGGCCAGCTGGCCGATGAACGGCAGCCAGAGCAGCGCGCCCGCGAGGTTGAAGAGCAGGTGCGCCACGAAGACCCGCACCGCTTCGCGCGGTTTGCCCAGCACGGCGAGGCCGGCCGTGACGCAGGTGCCGATGTTCGACCCGAGAGCGATGGCGATTGCGGCCTCGAGGTCGATGACGCCTTGGCTCGCGAGGATGATGACAATGCCAATGGTCGCAGCGGATGACTGGACGAGCGCCGTAAACAGGGCGCCGGTGAGGATGGCCAGCAGCGGTCGCTGCATCTCCGACATGAAGGCGATGAAGGGCCCGTAGCTGCGCAGCGGTGCCATCGATTGGCTCATCACGTCCATGCCGTAGAAGACGAGGCCCAGGCCGAGCAGCACGCGGCCAGTCTCGCGCACCGCGTCGCGCCGCCCGATGGCCGAGGCGGCAAACCCGGCGGCGACCAGGGGCAGGGCCATGGCGCCGATGTTGAAAGCCAGGATCTGAGCCGTGAAGGTGCTGCCGATATTGGCACCCATGACCACGGCGATGCTCTGGCTCATCGTCATCAGCCCGGCGCTGACGAAGCCCACGAGAAGCACGGTCGTGATCGACGAGGAGTTGACGGCGGCCGTGACGATGGCGCCCGTCGCAACGCCGGAGAAGCGGTTCTTCGTCAGCTTCTCCAGTATCTCGGCCATTCGCTCGCCGGCGAGGATCTCCAGAGACCGGGTCAAAAAATTGAGGCCGAGAAGAAAAAGGGCAAGGCCGCCGAACAAGCCGCTCGCCAGCAGAAACATATCCATCAAGACCACCCACTCGCTCGTCCCGCCGGCCGCGGCTCGACAGGAAGCGGAGCTTAACGGTGGTCCTCGGGCCGCGCTATCCGATGCGTTCGGTGAGCGCCTCGCGGGCTTCGATCTCGGGCTGCATCAGCGCGAGCTCGGCCACTGGCAGATCGCGGATCGAAAGGATGCCCAGGATTTGCTCGGACTGAACGACCGGCAAATGGCGGTAGCCGAATTCGCTCATCTGTCTGATGGCACTCGCGATCGGCGCGTCGGCGTCAATTGTGTCAGGGTTCGCCGTCATGACTTCGATGAGCGAGGTTTCGAGATCGCGACCGAGGGCCACGACCTTGGCGATGAGGTCGCGCTCGGTGAAGATACCGACCAAGGTGTCGTCGCGGCAGACCAGCACGGCACCGCAATGATGGGCTGCCATGCCGATAGCGGCATCGCGGACGGTCTCCTCGGGCGAAGCCTTGAGCAGGACATCGCCGGCGAGAAAGTCGCGAACGGGTCGATTAGGCACGGTCAGCCCTCCGCCATAATTCACCAATAAGTTGAATTTTTAGCTAAGAGCAAAACGCACGGTTTATCAAGTCGATTCGCTCGGTGAGGCGCCGCCGAGCCGTCTACTTGACGATGAGGCAGGCGCAACGGATGCGCTGGCTCACCTTCGTCGAGACGCTGCCATGCACCAATCGGCCGATGCGACCGAAGCCACGGCTGCCCATGACGACGAGGTCTACCTCGTTACGATTGGCGCAAGTGATCAGCGCCTCGGCAGGATCGCCTGAAAGCTCGAGCTGAGCGATCTCGCTGGCGCCCTCCCGCTGGGCCAGCGCCGTCGCTTGCCGCAGGAGCTCGGCAGAAACCGCATCGGCCAGCTGCTGCTCGCCGGCAGTGGGGCGAACCTTCAAGGAGAGCTCGCCGATGGCCGGTCTCTGGCTCGGCTCCGGCTCATCGAGCAGATGCTCGACGGCTGCCATCTGCCGCAGCTCGTCGGGGATGCGCTGGTGCGTGATGACGTGGGCGAGGAGCAGCTTGGAGGTGTAGCGCCCGGCGAGATTGCCGGCGATCCGGGTAGCCATGCGGCCATGATCGGAGCCATCGGTGGCGGCGAGGATCCTCGTGAACATCGATGCTGCTCCCTTCTCTGCCATATTTATGATTATTTCAGGGAGTCAGGTTAGCACAGAAGGGCAGATGTTGACCTGCGTTAGATCAAATCCTGGTCGAAATCTCCGCGAAATCGTGATCGTCCGAGACGAATTGGCCCTTTAGCGGCCAGCGGATCGACCGGCTTGCCACGCTGCATCACGACGACCTCGCCTTTCAAGGCGAGCCGCGTCGCCGCCGCTCGCACAGCGGGCAGCAACGCTTGCCAAGGAGCAGCGTCGCCTCCGTCGAGATTCTTGGACAGCGCCCGCGCCGCCTCTGACGGGCATATCGTCTTGCCCACGCCACGCGCCGCGACGAGCTCGAGGATCTTGGCCTCGACCTCGTGCGGCGCGGTCTCGACCGGTGTCGTCGAGAAGGTCTCTACGGGCAGTTTCAGGCCTGGACGGTCTTTTGCGTCTGCTCGCCCAGGCCCTCGATCCCTAGGTGCATGGTCTGGCCCGGCTTCAGGTAGACGGGCGTGGGCTTGATGCCCAGGCCGACGCCGGGCGGCGTGCCGGTGGAGATGATGTCACCGGGCTGCAGGCTCATGAACTGCGAGAGGTAGCTCACGAGATGCGGCACCTTGTAGACCATCGTCCTGGTCGATCCGTCCTGGTAGCGGTGCCCGTCGACCTCCAGCCACATCTTCAGGTTCTGCGGATCCGCCACCTCATCCTTGGTGACCAGCCAGGGGCCGATGGGCCCGAAGGTGTCGTGGCTCTTGCCCTTGGTCCACTGCCCGGCGCGCTCGGCCTGGAACGCGCGCTCGGAGACGTCGTTGATCACGCAGTAGCCGGCTACGTGGTCCATCGCGTCCTTCTCGTCGACATACTTCGCGTGCTTGCCGATGACGACGCCGAGCTCGACTTCCCAGTCGGTCTTCTCGGACGTGCGGGGAATCTCGACGTCGTCGTTCGGCCCGCAGATGGCAGATGTGCATTTCATGAAGATGACGGGCTCGGGCGGCACGTCGAGGCCGCTCTCCGCTGCGTGGTCGGCATAATTGAGGCCGATGCAGATGAACTTGCCGACCTTGCCGACGCAGGCGCCGAGCCGCGGGCTACCGGAGACCGCCGGCAGGCTCGCCGGATCGAGGCCACCTAGCTTGGCCAGGCCGTCAGCGCCGATGGTCGTGCCGTCGATGTCGGCGATGACCCCCGACAGGTCGCGAAGGGTGCCAGACGCATCGAGCATGCCCGGCTTCTCCTGGCCTTTCGGTCCATAGCGCAACAGCTTCATCTCATTCCTCCCCTAGATTGTCGTTGTGAAAGCAGGTCTGGTCAGGCGACCCTCTCGATGCGGGCTCCGAGATTACCGAGCTTGCGCTCGATCTGCTCGTAGCCTCGATCGAGGTGGTAGACGCGGTTGATCTCGGTCTTGCCCTCCGCAGCGAGCGCGGCGAGAACGAGCGAGACCGAGGCGCGTAGATCCGTTGCCATGACCGGAGCACCCGTCAGTCGCGGGACACCGCGGACCAGGGCTGAGCTGCCGTGCACGGTGATGTTGGCGCCCATGCGCGTGAGCTCGGGCGCGTGCATGAAGCGGTTCTCGAAGATCGTCTCGGTGATCATCGACGCACCCTGGGCGACGCACATCATCGCCATGAACTGGGCCTGGAGGTCGGTGGCGAAGCCGGGGAAGGGCTGGGTGATGACGTCCACGCCCTTGAGCGGTCCGTTGGCGCGGCTGGCGATGACACCATCCTCGGTCGGCTCGAGGTTGACGCCACACTCCTCCAGCTTCGCGATCGCGGCACCCAAGAGGTCGCGGCGGCAATGCCGCAGCTCGACCCGGCCGCCAGTGATCGCCGCTGCCATCGCGTAGGTTCCGGCCTCGATCCGATCGGGCAGAATGGTGTGGCGGGCGCCGGTCAGCTTCGCCGCGCCCGTGATCTGCAGCGTTGGTGAACCTTCGCCTTCGATCACCGCGCCCATTGCGCGGAGCAGGCGGGCCAGATCGACGATTTCGGGCTCGCGCGCGGCGCCGTGGATCTCGGTCGGTCCCTTGGCGAGGGCGGCGGCCAGCATCAGGTTCTCGGTGGCGCCGACCGAAGGAGAGCGCAGGCGAACGACGCCGCCGCTCAAACCACCGGGTGCGGTGGCCGTGACATAGCCATCGGCGAGCTCGATCTTCGCGCCCATGGCTTCCAGGCCTGACAAGTGCAGGTCGATCGGCCGTGTGCCGATCGCGCAACCGCCGGGGAGCGAGACCCTGGCAATGCCCTCGCGGGCGACCAGGGGCCCGAGCACCAGGACCGAGGCGCGCATGCGGCGAACCAGATCATAGGGTGCCGTGGTCGACAGCACCCGCTCGCAGGTCAGCGTCAGCTTGCCCGGTGCGCCGGGGAGATGGCGTGCCTCGACGCCGAGCACCTGGAGCAGTCGCTGCATCGAGGCGATGTCGGCGAGATCGGGCGTGTTCTCGAGCTCGAGCGGCGCGTCGGTCAACAGGCAGGCGGCCATCAGCGGCAGGGCGGCGTTCTTCGCTCCGCTGATCGTGACCTCGCCTTCGAGCGGCACGCCGCCCTCGATGAGGATGCGGTCCATGAGCAGTCCCAGAGAGCCGGGGCGGGAGGCCCCGGGCGTGACCCTCTTCCTGCCAAGCCCTGGCGAATTCGGCAAGCGCAATGAACGGAATGGTGGAGCCGATCGGGATCGAACCGACGACCTCCTGCTTGCAAAGCAGGCGCTCTCCCAGTTGAGCTACGGCCCCGTTCCGCCGGTGGTATATGGGAAAGCGCAGGCATCGGGCAAGCCCCGGCCGGCACCCGCAGCAGCTCAACCCGCAGTGAAGCAGGCTTCCAGCATCGCCCGCATCGCCCGGCCGCGGTGACTGATGGCGGCTTTTTCCTCGGCGGTGAGCTCGGCGAAGCTGCGGCTTTCGCCGCCCGGCACGAAGATCGGATCGTAGCCGAAGCCGGCGGTGCCGCGTGGCTGTTCGATCAGCATACCGTCAACGCGACCCTCGACGCAGACCGTCTCGCCGTCCGGCCACCCCAGACAAACGACCGTGAGAAACGCTGCCCGCTTGTCGGCCTTGGCGAAGCTGCCGAAGCGTTGGGCGAGGCCGTCCGTCACCCGTCGCATGGCGGCCGCGTAGTCCTTCTCGGGCCCGGCCCAGCGCGCCGACAGCACGCCCGGTTCGCCATCCAGGCCAGTGACGACGAGCCCGCTGTCGTCGGCGAGTGCCGGCAGCCCCGATGCGGTCGCCGCCGCCAATGCCTTGATCCTGGCGTTGCCGGCGAAATCCGGGGCCGGCTCCTCCGGCTCCCCGAGGCCGAGTTCGACTGCCGAGCGCACTTCGACGCCACTCGGCGCCATCAGCGCCCGGAGCTCGTCCAACTTCTTCGGATTGTGCGACGCGAGGACCAGCGTCGAGCCGGAAAAGCGCCGCGGCATCAAGTTCCGACCGTGCCGACCGCCTCGCGCTGCAGCCGCATCAGCTCGGCGATGCCACCGGTGGCCAGGTTCATCAGCGCTGCGAACTCCTCGCTCGTCACCGGTCGTTCCTCGGCGGTCACCTGCACCTCGACAATGCCACCACGGCCGGCGAGCACGAAATTCGCGTCGGCCTCCGCGGTGCTGTCCTCGGGATAGTCGAGGTCGAGCAGCGCCTCACCGTCCTTGAGGCCGCAGGAAACGGCTGCCACCTCCTCCTTGAGCGGTAGAATCGGAAGGATCTCTTTCGCGACGAGGTCCTGCAGCGCCTGGTGCAAGGCAACGTAGGCGCCGGTGATCGCGGCCGTCCGCGTGCCGCCGTCAGCTTGCAGAACGTCGCAGTCGACGACGATCTGGCGTTCGCCCATGGCCTCGAGATCGGTGACCGCCCTGAGGCTTCGCCCGATCAGCCGCTGGATCTCCATGGTCCGGCCGCTCTGCTTGCCACGCGCTGCCTCGCGCCCGGTGCGGCTATGGGTCGACCGCGGCAGCATGCCGTACTCGGCGGTCACCCAGCCGCGCCCCTTGTTGCGCAAGAAGGGCGGCACACGTTCCTCGACCGTTGCACAGCAGAGCACGTGGGTGTTGCCGAACTTGGCGAGGCACGAGCCCTCGGCATAGGGGTTCCAACCCGGCTCCAGCACGATATGGCGCAACTCGTGCGCGGCCCTGCCGCTTGCCCGCATGTTTTGTTCTCCTGGTTCCGGCCGCTGCCCAACGCGGTCGTTAGCCTATCCGCACCACTCGGGCAATTCGGCTGTGCCGCCGGCAGGTAGGCGGATCCGGCGGCACTCTTCTACGCTGTGGGCTGTTTTTTTCGTGAACCGCTGATGCAACCATGCTGGAAACTCGCGTGTTGACTGGACACTGTCGTGTTTGTTCACCGTGATCGATGATTTGCGATGGTGATCGACGCCAATGCAGGGTTGCCCTAGCGCTTGCTGCGCGCAAGTAGCGCTGCAGACCGTGCTTGCCGCCCGGCCCACCCGCTGGGTAGAAGAACGGCGAGGATTGCCGTCTGTCGTCGATTGAAGAACGCGGCCTGATCTGCCGCCGCGAGGAGTTCCGATGAAGCCCGTTAGGAAGGTCGTGTTTCCGGTCGCCGGTCTCGGCACACGGATGCTGCCGGCCACCAAGGTGATGCCCAAGGAGATGCTGCCGGTGGTCGACAAGCCGATCATCCAGTACGCGCTCGAGGAGGCACAGGCCGCCGGTAGCGAGGAATTCATCTTCGTCACCGGGCGCGGCAAGACGATGATCGAGGACCATTTCGATCGCGCCGTCGAGCTGTTCCGAGTCGTTGGCGGCGAAGGGCAAGGCCGATCAGCTGGAGACGCTCGCCAGCGAGGTGCCGCAAGCCAGGCCGGCTGCTCTACACCCGGCAGCAGGAGCCGATGGGCCTCGGCCATGCCGTCTGGTGCGCGCGACACTTGGTCGGCGACGAGCCGTTCGCGGTCATTCTGGTCGACGACCTGATCCACGGCGAGACGCCCTGCCTCGAGCAGATGATCGAGGCCCAGGCGCGAGACCGGCGGCAACGTCGTGGCGGTCGATGGAGGTGCCGTACGAGCACACCGCGCGCTACGGCATCGTCGATCCGGGCCGCGAGGACGGCCGCCTGGTCGAGGTCAAGGGCCTGGTCGAGAAGCCGGACCCGGCGGAGGCGCCGTCGCGCTATGCGATGATCGGCCGCTACATCCTGCGATGCCGAGGTCTTCGAGCATCTGGGCCGGCACGAAGTCGGCGCGGCGGCGAGATCCAGCTCACCGACGCCATGGCAGAAGCTGATCGGCAGCCAGCCGTTCCACGGCTATCGCTTCGCAGGCGACGCGGTTCGACTGCGGCGACAAGCTCGGCTATCTGGAGGCGATCGTCGCCGACTGCGCTGGCCCGGGAGGAGCTGCGGCGAGGATTTTCGCGCGGTGCTCGACCGCTACCGCTGACCCACCGGCTGCCGCCCGTCGGCCGAAGACGACCGTCCTTCAGAGGATCTGAGATGCGCATCGCGATGATCGGCACCGGCTATGTCGGCCTCGTCTCCGGCGCCTGCTTCGCCGAGTTCGGCGTCGAGGTGGTCTGCGTCGACAAGGACGCGGCACAAGATCGAGGCATGCTGGAGCAGGGCCAGATCCCGATCTACGAGCCCGGCCTCGACGCACTGGTCGAGCGCACATGCGCGGCCGGCCGGCTGACCTTCACCACCGATCTCGGCGACGGCGGTGCGACGGCAGCGATGCCGTCTTCATCGCCGTCGGCACGCCGACCCGGCGCGGCGACGGCCATGCCGACCTGACCTATGTCTTCGCCGCCGCCGAGGAGATCGCGGACGCGCTGGAGCGGCCGACGCGTCGTCGTCACCAAGTCGACCGTGCCGGTCGGCACCGGCCGGCGGCTGCAGGCGCTGTTCGCGCGCGAAGCGGCCCGGACCTCGCAGATCGACGTCGCCTCCAACCCGGAGTTCCTGCGCGAGGGCTCGGCGATCGAGGACTTCATGCGCCCCGACCGGGTCGTCTTCGGCGTCGAGAGCGAGCGCGCCCGCGACGATGCTGAGCCAAGCTCTACCGGCCGCTCAACCTGATCGAGACGCCGATCCTGTTCACCGACGCTGGAGACGGCCGAGCTGATCAAGTACGCGACCAACAGCTTCCTCGCGACCAAGATCACCTTCATCAACGAGATGGCCGATCTGTGCGAGCAGGTCGGCGCCGACGTCCAGGAGGTGGCCCAGGGCATCGGCCTCGACGGCCGCATCGGCAGCAAGTTCCTGCATGCCGGCCCGGGCTATGGCGGCTCCTGCTTTCCCAAGGACACGCTGGCGCTGCTGCGCAGCGGCCGAGCAGTACGGCAGCCCGCTGCGCATCGTCGAGAGCGTGGTCACGGTCAACGAGCAGCCGCAAGCGGCGCGATGGTCCAGCAAGATCGTCGACGCGCTGCGGCGGCAGCGTCGCCGGCAAGACGATCGGCGATCCTCGGCGTGACCTTCAAGCCCAACACCGACGACATGCGCGAGAGCCCGAGCCTGGTCATCCTGCCGGCGCTGCGTGCCGAAGGGGCCACGGGTGCGTGCCTTCGATCCCGAGGGCATGGAGGAGGCGGCCAAGCTGCTGCCCGAGATCGAGCTGGTGCGAGGATCGCCTACGATCGCCGCTGCACGGCGCGGACGCGCTGGTCGTCCTGACCGAGTGGAACGAGTTTCGCGGCCTCGATCTTGCCCGCTGCGCTCGGAGATGCGTACGCCGGCCGATCCTGATCGACCTGCGCAACATCTTCGATCCGGAGCAGATGGCGCCGCCGGGTTCGCCTATACGAGCATCGGCCGCGCCGACGCCGGCAGCACTGCCGGTCTGAGCTCCGTGGCGCCGGCGGTCGCCCGTCGGCCTACGCAAGGCCGATCCATCAACTCGTCCCGGCAACGAATGCCGGCAGGGAGCACGCGCTTGAGCAATGCGCACCGTTTCCGATCCGACGATCCTGCGCGAGTACGACATCCGCGGCATCGTCGGGCGAAACTCTGGGTGCGACGATGCCCGCGCGATCGGTCGAGCCTTCGGCACGATCGTGCGGCGCAGCGGCGGGCGCCGGGTGGCGCTCGGTCGCGATGGCCGGCTGAGCTCGCCCGAGCTGGCCAGGCGCTGGTCGGAGGGCTCCGCGCCGGCGGCGCCGATGTCCTGGATATCGGTCTCGGCCCGACGCCGATGCTCTACTTCGCCGTCCACGACCTCGATGCCGACGGCGGCTGTGCAGGTCACCGGCTCCCACAACCCGCCCGACTACAACGGCTTCAAGATGATGATCGGCAAGGCTCGTTCTTCGGCGAGCGCATCCAGGAGCTCGGCCGCATCGCGGCGGCCGGCGATCTGGAAAGCGGCGATGGCGAGCGCCAAGAGGTCGATGTCTTTGCCCGCTATGTCGACAGGCTCGCCGCCGACTATCACGGCAACCGCGCGGTCAACGTCGTCTGGGACGCCGGCAACGGCGTTGCCGGGCCCGCCATGACCGCGCTCGCCGACCGGCTGCCGGGTCGCCACGAGCTGCTTTTCCCCGAGGTCGACGGCACCTTTCCGAACCATCACCCAGACCCGACCGTTGCCGCCAACCTGGTCGACCTGATCCAGGCGGTTAGGGAGGGCGGCTACGAGATCGGCATCGCCTTCGATGGCGACGGCGATCGCATCGGCGTGGTCGACGGCAAGGGCCGGATCGTCTGGGGCGACCAGCTCCTGCAGATTCTCGCCCGGACGTGCTGCAGCGGCAGCCCGGCGCCACGATCATCGCCGACGTCAAGGCGAGCCAGGCGCTGTTCGACGACGTCCGCGAGCATGGCGGCAAGCCGTTGATGTGGAAGACCGGCCATTCGCTGATCAAGGCGAAGATGGCCGAGACCGGCTCGCCGCTGGCCGGCGAGATGTGCGGCCACATCTTCTACAAGGATGGCTTCTACGGCCACGACGACGCTCTCTATGTCGCCGTTCGCCTGCTCGATATCCTGGCGCGCGGTGAGCGGACGCTGGCGGAGATCAAGGATGCCATGCCGCTCGCTGTTCAACACGCCCGAGTTGCGCTTCGACTGCCGCGAGGATCAGAAGTTCCCGGTGATCGATGAGGTCAAGGCGACGCTCGCGGCAGCCGGGGCCGAGGTCGACACGACCGACGGCGTGCGGGTGCGTCAAGGGGACGGCTGGTGGCTGCTGCGTGCCTCGAACACGCAAGCGGTATTGGTGGGTCGCGCCGAGGCGTTGTCGCCAGAGGGCCTCGATGCCTGCAAGGCGTCGCTCAGGGACGCACTGGCCGGCGCCGGTCTGGCGGTGGACATACCCGACTAAAGGACGATTGGTTTCTTGCTAATGAGTTGATTGAACTGTATTCAAATCAACTTATTGGAGATCATGTCGAAGCTCGCAGATGCCGTCACCAGGTTCACCCGTGGTTGCGATTGGCGGTCCGAGGCAGCGGCTGCTTGCTTTGGGGCAGGGGCTCGTCGACCTGCTCTTGCCACCCCGCTGCCTTGCTTGTGGTGAGCTCGTTGATGCACAGGGCAGGCTTTGCGCCGAGTGCTGGTCGGCAATCGGCTTCATTCTCGGCCGTCAATGCCGAGGCTGCGGAGTGCCCTTGCCGAATGTCTCCGCCGAGGCGCCGATCTGCGGCTACTGTCTGGATCAGCCGCCTGCGTTCGAGCGGGCGCGCGCTGCGCTGCGCTATGACGGCGTAGCCCGGCGCCTGGTGCTGCGCTTCAAGCATGGTGATCGGACAGACGGGGCTCTGACTTTCGCCGGCTGGATGGCCCGGGCCGCCGCGCCGTTGATCGCCGAGGCGGATTTGATCCTGCCGGTGCCGCTGCATCGGTGGCGGCTGGTACGGCGGAGCTATAATCAATCAGCGCTTCTGGCACTGGCGCTGGGCCGGCTCGCCGGCAGGCAGGTCTTGGTCGATGGTCTGATCAAGCTCCGACCGACCAAATCACAGCAGCAGCTCAATGCCGCCGATCGTCGGCAGAACGTGCGGGCAGACGACTTTGCAGTCGGCAAGGCGGCGCGGCTCATGGTGCCGGGCCGGCGTGTGCTCCTGGTCGACGACGTGTTGACCACCGGCAGCACGGCCAATGCGTGCACCCGCAGCCTGCTCGCAGCCGGCGCGCAGGCGGTCGATGTCGTGACGCTGGCCAGGGTGGTGCGCGACCCCGATGCGCCTATATCTGCATGACAGTCTCGCGTCAGCCGCAGCGGAGCGCCATGCCGACCATCGAGATCTACACCAAGCCCCTCTGTCCGTATTGCATTCGCGCCAAGCGGCTGTTCAAGCAGAAGGGTTTCGAGGTCACCGAGATCGACATCTGGCTTTCCTCCAGCAGGAAGAAGGAGATGCTCGAGCGCTCGGATGGGCGCTGGACGGTCCCGCAGATCTTCATCGATGGCCGCGGCATCGGCGGCTGCGATGACCTCATGGCGCTCGATCGTGCCGGCGGGCTCGATCCGCTGCTCCAGGGCGGCACCACGATCGGGGGCGCCGCCCCAGCGCACGGCGAGAGCTGATGATCTGCTACCAGTTGCGCTGCGGCCGCGGCCACGGTTTCGAAGGCTGGTTTCGCGGCAGCGATGCCTTCGCCGACGAGGTGCAGCGCGTGGCCTGCCCGATCTGCGACGATCGCTCGATCGAGAAGGCGATCATGGCACCGGCCGTGCTGCAGCGCGGTGCCACCATGCAGCAGACGCCGCAGGGCGAGCAAAGGGCCGACGCCGGCAGCGCACCGTCAGAGCCGAGTCCGACCAAGGCGCCGGGCCTGCCAGCGCCCGTCGCCGCCGTGCCCGCGGCAGCGCCATCGCCCGATCAGCAGCAGCTGGCTCAAGCGCTGACGTTGATGCGCAAGCTGAGGGCGCATGTCGAGGCGAACTTCGAAAATGTCGGCCGCCGCTTCGCCGAGGAGGCGCGGAAGATCCATTTCGCGGAGAGCGAGCCGCGCGGCATCTACGGCGAGGCCTCACCCGAGGAGGTGCAGGGCCTCGAGGAGGACGGGATCAGCGTGGCACCCTTGCCCCGGCTGCCCAAGCTCGACGGCTGAACGGCCGGCGGCTCAATCGCGGATGGCGCTGATCAGGTAGTTCACGCTGCAGTCTCGGCTCGTGACGAAATCACCGTCTGCCGGGCGATAGACGACGCCGGTCGTGTCGAGCACGCGAAAGCCACGCCGGCGGAGGAGCCGGGCGAGCGTTGCCGGGGGCAGAAAGCGGCGCCAGTCATGGGTGCCCCTCGGCAGCCAGCCGAGCGCGTACTCGGCCGCGAGAATGCCGAGGACAAACGATTTGGCGGTGCGACTCAGGGTCGACATGACCAGGAGGCCGCTCGGACGGGTAATGTCCGCGAGCTCGGCAATGAAGAGGTCCGGATCTCTCGTGTGCTCGATCACCTCCATCGCGAGCACCACATCGAAGGTCTCTGCCGCAGCCGCCAGAGTCTCGACAGTGGCTGTCCGGTAATCGATCTCCAGACCGCCAGCGAGCGCATGCGCCTTGGCCGCGCCAATCGAGCGGGGCGACGGATCGATGCCGGTGACATCGGCGCCGAGCCTAGCCATGGGTTCGGCGAGCAGTCCGGCGCCGCAGCCGATGTCGGCGAGGCGAACCGCGTCCAGAGGCTTCAGCGAGCGCGAATCGCCGCTGCCGATAACGCTGTGCGCTCGCTCGCGGATGTAGCGGATGCGAAGTGGATTGAGCAGATGCAGGGGCCGCATGGGTCCCTTGGGATCCCATACCTGCTCGGCCATCGCTTCGAACTTCCCGACCTCGCCGCGGTCGACCCTGGGGTCGGTCGCCTCGGCCGTGAAGCCGGCGTTCACTTGCTTGCTCATCGCCTACCTGCTGGCTAGAAGATGGCGCATCCGGCGCGCTGCCCCTGGCATGGCGTGGCCATGTCGCATGCGGTATTCGCCGCACCGTTCGTCGGGTTCACTCTTGCGAGCACCATCATTGTCCATCGTCGTCCAGAAATATGGCGGCACGTCGGTCGCCGATCTAGAGCGCATTCGCCATGTGGCCGAGCGTGTGGCGCGGCATGTCCGCGCTGGCCAGCGGGTTTGCGTCGTCCTGTCGGCAATGGCCGGCGAGACGAACAAGCTCGTGGGGTTCGTCGATGGGCTCGATGCGCGGCAATTCGATCCGGCCGAGTATGACGTCGTCGTGGCGTCAGGCGAGCAGGTGACGGTGGGCCTGCTGTCGATCGCGCTTCAGGCGATCGGCGTCCCGGCGCGGTCATTCACCGGCTGGCAGGCGGGGATCAAGACCGACGGCGCGCACGGCAAGGCGCGCATCGTCGAGATCGATCCAGCACCCGTCATGGCAGCCCTGGATGCCGGGCAGGTGGCCGTCGTCGCCGGCTTTCAGGGGCTGGCGCCGGGCGGTCGCATCGCCACGCTCGGGCGCGGCGGTTCGGACACCTCGGCCGTCGCCCTGGCGGCGGCGCTCAGGGCCGAACGTTGCGACATCTTCACCGATGTGGACGGCGTCTACACCAGCGACCCCCGCATCGTGACCAAGGCGCACAAGCTCGAGCGCATCACCTATGAGGAGATGCTCGAACTCGCCTCGCTCGGCGCCAAGGTGCTGCAGACGCGGTCGGTGGCGCTCGCCATGGCATATCGGGTTCGCGTTCAGGTACTGTCGAGCTTCAAGGACGAGCCGGGTACGCTCGTCGTCGATGAGGATGAGATCGTGGAACAACAGATCGTAAGCGGCATCGCCTACAGCCGTGACGAGGCACGCCTCACCGTGATCGGCGTGCGCGACCGGCCCGGGGTCGCCGCCGCAACGTTCGGTCCCTTGGCGGCCGCGAACATCAATGTCGACATGATCGTCCAGTCGGTGAGCCGGGACGGCAAGCACGCCAACATGACCTTCACCGTGGCGCGCAACGACCTGGCCCGCGCCCAGGCGGTTCTCGCCGAGCACAAATCGACCATCGAGTTCGAGGAAATCCTGGCCGATCAGGACGTCAGCAAGATCTCGGTGATCGGCGTCGGCATGCGCAGCCATGCCGGCATCGCCCACACCATGTTCCAGTCTCTGGCCGACAAGGGCATCAACATCCAGGCGATCTCGACCTCCGAGATCAAGGTCAGCGTACTGATCGCCGAGGCGTACACCGAGCTGGCGCTGCGGACCCTGCACACGGCCTATGGTCTCGATCGGAGCTGAGCCCGGTGACCGCGCTGCCACCGCATCCGCGCCTGGCCGAGCTCTGGCGTGCCGGGATCGAGCTTCTCGGTACCGAGACGGCGATCATGGGCGGCGCCATGACCTGGGTCTCCGAGCGCCATCTCGTCGCCGCCATCGCCGAGGCTGGCGGCTTCGGCGTCATCGCCTGCGGCTCGATGACGCCGGAGTCTGCTCGCCGCCGAGATCGAGGCGACGCGGGCGCTCACCGACCGGCCGTTCGGCGTCAATCTGATCGTCATGCATCCGGCGCTCGAGCAGCTGGTCGATGTCTGCCTTGACCTGCAGGTCGGCCATGTGGTGCTCGCCGGCGGCCTGCCGCCGCGAACGGCCATGGCGAAGATCAAGGGCGGCGGACGCCAAGCTGCTGTGCTTTGCGCCATCCCTGGCATTGGCCAAGCGGCTGGTTCGCTCCGGCGCCGACGGACTGATCATCGAGGGCATGGAGGCCGGCGGCCATATCGGTGCCATCTCGACCGCTGTCCTGGCACAGGAGATCCTGCCCTTCATCGACGACGTGCCGGTGTTCATCGCCGGCGGCATCGGCCATGGCGAAGGCGATCGCGGCCTTCTTGCGGATGGGAGCGTCCGGCGTGCAGATGGGCACGCGCTTCGTCTGTGCCAGCGAGTCGATCGCGCACCCGCGCTTCAAGCAGGCCTTCATCCGTGCCTCGGCCCGGGACGCCCAGCCATCGGTCCAGGTCGATCCCGCGTTCAAGGTCATCCCGGTGCGAGCGCTGGCCAACGACGGCACCCGGCGATTCGCCGAGACACAGGTCGAGGTGATCGGTCGCTTTCGAAGGGGCGAGCTGAGCCAGGAGGAGGCATCGCTCGCCATCGAGCATTTCTGGGCCGGCGCCTTGCGCCGCGCGGTGATCGACGGCGATGTCGACGAAGGCTCGCTGATGGCCGGCCAATCGGTGGGCTTCGTCAAGAGCGTGCAACCGGTGGCCGAGATCATCGCCGAGCTGGTCGAGCAGGCCGAGGCGGCGTTGACACGCACATCAGGCCGGCCGCCAACGTCAGTCGGGCGTTAGCGATGCCGGCCGCGCGGCGAGGCGGCGAGCCGAGCGCGGAGCGGCGCAGCGCCGAGCTCACGGGCGCCCGCCAGCTGCTCCGGCGCATGGTCGAGGTGGTGGCGCTGCCCGTCGAGCGGCAGGCACGGCTCGATCGCATCGTCCAGTTGATAGCCGCCAACCTGGTCGCCGAGGTCTGCTCGATCTACGCACTCCGGGCTGGCGATGTGCTGGAGCTCTTCGCCACCGAGGGGCTGGCGCGCGAGTCGGTGCATCGCACGCGCATGGCCGTGGGCGAGGGCCTGGTCGGCACGATCGCTGCATCGGGCAGCATCATCAACACCGACGACGCTCAGGCGCACCCGAATTTCGCCTATTTCCCGGAGACCGAGCGAGGACATCTACCACTCGTTTCTCGGCGTGCCGGTGCTGCGTGGCGGTCGGGTGATGGGCGTTCTCGTCGTGCAGAACACGGCGAAAAAACGCTACGGCGAGGACGAGGTCGAGGCGTTGCAGATCATCGCCTCGGTCCTGGCCGAGATGCTGGCTGCCGGTGACCTCGTCGATCGCGAGCGCTACACCGATTTTTCCGGGCTGAAGCGCGAGCAGCGGCGGCTCGAAGGGCTCCGGCTGGTCGAGGGCGTGGGCGTCGGCCGCGCATGGCTGCACGCTCCCCGGGTCGAGGTGACCCGCATTCTTGCCGACGATCCGGCGCATGAAGCAAGGCGGCTGGAGGCCGCGATCGAAGGACTGAAGGAGTCCCTCGACGCCATGCTCGAGCGCGCCGACCTCGGCACCGGCGAGCATCTCGATGTGCTCGAGACCTATCGGATGTTCGCGCATGACGGCGGCTGGCGGCGGCGGATGCGTGAGGCCATCGACACCGGCCTCTCGGCCGAGGCGGCGGTCAAGCGGGTCCAGGAGGAGACGCGGGTCCGGATCGGGCACGCCAACGATCCCTATCTCCGCGAGCGGCTGCTCGATCTGGAGGATCTGGCTGAGCGCTTGTTGCGGCTGCTCGCCGGGCGCGACAGTCACGGCGAGGCCAAGGTCATGCCCGCAGGCTCGATCATCGTGGCCAGGAATCTCTCGGCTGCCGATCTCATCGACTACGACCATACGAAGATTCGCGGCATCGTGCTCGAGGACGGCTCGCCCACGGCGCATGTGACGATCGTGGCCCGCGCCTTCGACTTGCCAATGCTTGGTCGGGTCGACCGCGCCATGGCCCAGATCGAGGGCGGCGACATGTTGGCGCTGGATGCCGATCATGGCCAGGTGCTGATTCGCCCGAGCGATGACGTGCTCGATGCCTTCGAGGCGGCAACTCAGGCCCGGCAGGAAACCCGGCGGGTCTTCGATAGCCTCAAGGATCAGCCGGCCGTGACCAGGGACGGCATGACGCTCGAGCTGTCGATCAACGCGGGATTCCTCGTGGACCTCAATGAGCTGGACGCCACCGGCGCTGCTGGCGTTGGCCTCTACCGGACTGAGCTCGCGTTCATGTCGCGGCCTGACTTCCGCGCACCCGATGTCCAAGCCGGCTACTATGGCGCGGTGCTCGATCGGGCGGGCAGCAAGCCCGTTTGCTTTCGCACGCTGGATATCGGCAGCGACAAGCAGTTGCCCTATTGGCGGATGCCCGCCGAGGAGAATCCCGCCATGGGCTGGCGGGCATTGCGTCTCACCCTCGACCGGCCGGCCATACTGCGCCATCAGCTGCGGGCGCTGCTCCAGGCCGCTGCTGGCCGGCCGCTGCTGCGGGTGATGTTCCCGATGGTCGCCGAAGTGGCCGAGTTCCGGGCCGCCAAGCGCCTTCTGGACCTGGAACGCCGGCGCGCGGCAGAAGCCAACCAGCTTTTGCCGGAGCGGATCGAGATCGGTGCCATGATGGAGGTGCCGTCGCTCTATTGGCAGCTGCCGACGTTGTTGAAGGAGCTCGATTTCCTTTCCGTCGGCTCAAATGATCTCCTGCAGTTTCTCTTCGCCTGCGATCGGGGTTCGCCCGTCCTGGGTGATCGCTATGACGTGCTGTCACCGCCAGCCCTGTCCTTTATTCGCAGCCTGGTGGAGGCATGCCGGCCGGCCGGCGTCGCACTCTCGGTTTGCGGCGAGATGGCCAGCCGCCCGATCGAGGCGATGGCGTTAGCCGGGTTGGGCGTTCGGCGGCTGTCCCTGTCACCGGCTCAGATCGGCCCGGTAAAAGCGATGCTGCGCTCCCTTGATGCCGGCGCCCTGTCCGCTTACCTCAATCGTCTGTTGGACCTGCCCGACCACAGTCTCAGGCGTCACCTGCTCGCCTATGCCCTTGATCACGGGATCATCCTGCCGAGCACCACTTTCCGGGCGCGTTGAAGAGCGCATTGATCCGCACCCGGGTGGCGCAACCGTCGATAGACGTTTGGCCAGACTTGGCGTCTTTGCTATGCAGTTGCCAACATCTTGACGCGCGATGCCCGCCCGCAGCATGAGGAGCAGCGAGCGCGTCGCCTTCTGATCGATCGATCTTCTGCTTTGGGGCGATAGTCCGACCGTGTCACGCCGATCGACAAATCAAGACCCCTCTCTGGACTCCGTCGCCGAACGCATCGTCGACATCGGCCGACATCTGCGCGAGGCCCGGCAGCAGCGCGGCGAAGATCTTTATGATGTCGCCGATTACCTGCGCATCAAGCCGTCCTATCTGTTTGCTCTGGAGGAAGGTGATCTTCGTTCGATGCCCGGGCAGACCTATGTCATGGGATTCTTGCGCACCTATGCCGACCATCTCGGTTACGATGGTGCAGAGGTGGTCCGCGGGCTGAAGTCGACATCCGCTGACGAGCCGGGCGAAAGTCTGCAGATACGTCAGCCGGTTGCCGAGCACAGGCTGCCCAGCCTCGGGGTCATGTTCGTAGCGTTCTTGCTTGCCGGCTTTGCCTATGCCGGGTGGTTCGTCGCGCAGTCGGGTGACCAGCTCTTGTCGCAGCTGCGCGCACTGCCCGGCGCAATCGGCCAGCATGCGGCCCGGATGTTCGAGGAGGAGGAATTCGCTGGCGTCCGTCGCCGCCTCATCGACGGGCACGGCCACCCAGCCAGTCGCCGCGCGCGGCGCAGCCGCGGGGAGGTCGGCGGCGCGTGGCGATGGCGGGCAAGACGAGGCCGTGTCTTCCGATGTGCCGATCCGCGCGGTGCAGGCCGGCGAGGTGCCTGCCACCGCCACGGCGGCGCATATGGACGGGACCCGGACGGCCGATATCACCAACTCCATCGCCGCCACTGCATCAACGGGCCCGGCCGCGGCCGAAAGCACGATTTCGAGCGGCGACGGCTCGGTTCCGGCTAACGAAGCGGTTGTGCCGGGCAGCGATGCTGAGACCGACGGCGAGGCCGATACGCTGGCGTTGTTGATGCTCGATGCGGAGTCCGAGCGCGACGCAGCACTTCGCCGCCTTGAGGCCGAGCGTCCTGAAGGTGGCACCGTAGGCGACCTCCTTGCTGGCCTTGAGGTGCAAGCCGACCCCGCTGCCGCCGCGGCCGCGACAACGCCACTCGTCAGCAGCAGCACCGGCCGAGTGGTTCTCGTCGCCCGTGAGGACAGCTGGATTCAGATCCAGAGCCCGGCGCGTGATTTCATCCGCTCGATGACCCTCGAGGCGGGTGACCGTTTCGAAATACCCGACCGCACTGATCTCGCGCTTTGGACCGGCAATGCCGGCGGGCTGGAGATCTGGGTCGACGGGCAGAGCGTGGGTGTGCTGGGCGCTAGCGGTGCCGTGCTGCGTGACGTTTCGCTGGCGCCTCAAGCCTTGCTTGCCCGGCCTTGAGTGGAGCGCGGCACTGATGGTCGCCCTGGCCGAGCGTCGTCGCCACCGCACAATTCCGGTCCGCGTCGGCAATCTCACGATTGGCGGTGATGCGCCCGTCGTCGTGCAGTCGATGACGAATACGGACACCGCCGATCTCGAGAACACATGCCGTCAGGTGATCGAGCTGGCGCAGGCAGGCTCCGAGATTGTTCGTGTCACTGTGAATGACGAGGCGGCGGCCAAGGCCGTGCCGATGCTGCGGGAACGGCTGGACCTGCTCGGCCACGCGGTCCCCCTGGTCGGTGATTTTCACTACAACGGGCATCGCCTGCTCGCGGCCGTGCCGGAGCTCGCCACGAGCCTGGCCAAGTTGCGCATCAATCCCGGCAATGTCGGCTTCGGCGACAAGCGCGACCGGCAGTTCGAGGCCATGATCGAGGCGGCCCTGAAGCACGACCGTCCGGTTCGCATCGGCGTCAATTGGGGGTCGCTCGACCAGGCGCTGGCCGCGAAGCTAATGGACGAGAACGCCCAGAAGCCCGAGCCCGAGGGCGCTGATTTCGTGCTGCGCGAGGCGTTGGTGCGCTCGGCGCTGGAGAGTGCTGCACACGCCGAGCGCATGGGCCTCGGCGCGGAGCGGATCATCATCTCGGCCAAGGTGAGCCGGGTGCCGGACCTGATCGCGGTCTATCGCGAGCTGGCGCGCCGCAGCAGCTACGCCTTGCATCTCGGGCTCACCGAGGCGGGCATGGGGACGAAGGGCGTAGCTGCCAGCGCCGCAGCGCTCTCAGTGCTCCTCATGGACGGCATCGGCGACACCATTCGCTGCTCCTTGACGCCCAGGCCCGGCGAAACCCGGACCACCGAGGTCAAGGTCTGCCAGGAGATCCTGCAGTCGCTGGGGCTTCGGACGTTCGCGCCCGAGGTCGCCGCCTGCCCCGGCTGCGGGCGGACCACGAGCACCTTCTTCCAGGAGTTGGCGCAGCAGATCGAAGGCTACCTGGCCCAGCAGATGCCGGCCTGGAAGCAGCGCTACGAGGGTGTCGAGACGCTCAAGGTCGCGGTCATGGGCTGCATCGTCAACGGCCCGGGCGAGAGCAAGCACGCCGATATCGGCATCAGCCTGCCCGGCACCGGCGAAAGTCCGGTAGCGCCGGTCTTCATCGACGGCGAGAAGGCCGTGACGCTGCGCGGTGACGGCATCGCCCAGGAGTTCCAGGGCCTGGTCGAGCGCTATGTCGAGAAGCGTTTCGGCGAGCGGCCGACGATCTGATCTTCCTTCTTCAACCCAGAACGGAGAAACCGGCTCATGGCCACGATCCGGCCGGTGCGCGGCACGCATGACCTTTTTGGCGAGAGCATCCGGCGCCACCGCCACGTGATCGACACAGGAAGAACAACGGCTGCCCTTTATGGCTACGAAGAGATCGCGACGCCGATCTTCGAGTTCACCGAGGTGTTCAAGCGCACTCTCGGTGATACCTCCGACGTGGTCACCAAGGAGATGTACACATTCGAGGACCGTGGCGGCGAGAGCCTGACCCTTCGGCCCGAGAACACCGCGAGCGTCGCTCGCGCGATCGTCTCGAACGGGCTTCTCCAATCGGCCCCGTTGCGGTTCTTCTATGCCGGTCCGATGTTCCGCTACGAGCGTCCGCAGAAGGGTCGCATGCGCCAGTTCCACCAGATCGGCGTCGAGCTGATCGGCGCCCCGCAGCCGCTTGGCGACGTCGAGGTCGATCGCCATCGGCGCCCATGATCCTCGACCGGCTCGGCATCGCCGACCAGGTCACGCTCGAGCTCAACACGCTGGGCGACCCGGAGAGCCGCCAGGCCTACCGGCAGGAGCTGGTGCGCTATCTCGAGGGCTATCGCGATCGCCTATCGGAGGACAGCCGGCTGCGCCTCGAGCGCAACCCGATGCGCATCCTCGACAGCAAGGACGAGGGTGACCGGGAGATCGTCGCCGGAGCGCCGCGGCTCGAGGAATCGCTCAACGAAGCGAGCCGTGAATTCTTCGCGCAGGTCAGGGCCGGGCTCGACGCGCTGGAGCATCGCCTATCGTCTCAATCCGCATCTGGTGCGTGGCCTCGACTACTACACCCACACGGCCTTCGAGTTCACGACCACAGCGTTGGGTGCCCAGGGTGCCGTGATCGCCGGTGGCCGCTATGACGGCCTGGTCGAGGAGATCGGCGGGCCTTCGACGCCGGGGGTCGGTTGGGCGGCCGGCGTCGAGCGCCTGGCACTTCTCGCCACGAGCGAGCCGGCTGCGGTGCGGCCGGTCGCCATCGTGCCGATCGGCTCGGCTGCGGAGGTCGAGGCCCGCCGCCTCGCGGCCGAGCTGCGTCATGCCGGTATTGCAGTCGAGCTGGCCTTCAGCGGCAAGCCTGGGCAGCGCATGAAGCGCGCCGATCGGGCCAACGCCCGCTTCGCCCTGTCGCTGGGCGACGCAGAGCTCGAGGGTGGGACGCTGAAGCTGCGCGACCTCGACACCGGCGCCGAGACGACGGTTCAGCGGCAGCAGATCACTGCAGAGTTGCGCGCCGTTGAAAAATGACAATTCGATGACAATACTTTGACGCCTGGCAGGGATCGACGCTAAAGTCGATCGCTCGGTTTTCTCGAGCTGTTGGAATACTGTCGATTGAATGCCACCGGCATCCTGGTGGAGCTGCTGGGCGGCATCGCCCTGTTGCTTTGGGGCGTGCGCATGGTGCGCACCGGTGTGTCGCGCGCCTTGGGGGCGTCACTGCGCGCCGTGCTGCGGGTCGCCGCCGGCAATCGGCTGCGGGCGCTGGCCGCCGGCCTCGTGATCACAATCCCGCTGCAGAGCAGCACGGCCACCGCGATCATCACCGGTGCTTTTGCTGACCGCAAGTTGATCGGCCTCGCCGCCGCGCTGGCAGTAATGCTCGGCGCGGATGTCGGCACGGCGGTGGCCGCCCAGCTGCTCGCGATCGATCTGCGCTGGCTATCGCCACTGCTGGTCATCACCGGGTTTGCCCTGTTCGTCGCCGGCCGCGACGGCAAGCACCGGCAGGTCGGCCGGGCACTGATCGGTGTCGGCATCATCATGCTGGCGCTTCGCCTCATCGTCGCCTCGTCCGAGCCCCTGCGGCAATCGCCGGCGCTCGGCGCCGTGCTCGGGGCGCTGGAGAACGACATCATCTTCACCGCCATGCTGGCGGCGCTGCTGACTTGGCTGGCACACTCGTCCATCGCCGTGATTCTCACCCTGGCGGGACTCGTCGGCGCCGGTGTGTTGCCTGTGGCAATGGCGATCCCGTTCGTCCTGGGCGCCAATGCAGGAGCTGCCATCGCACCCTTCGCCGCGACCTCCGCCAATAGCCCGGCCGGCCGCCGCCCCGCTTTGGGCAATCTCGTGATGCGCGGCATCTTTGCGCTGGTTGCGCTGGCGGCGCTGCCCTGGCTGGCGCCTCTCCTGGCGGGCTCGCTCGGCTCCGGCAGCGCCTTGGTCTTGAACGTGCACCTCGCCTTCAACCTGGCGCTCGCGGTCTTGATGCTGCCTTTGGTCGGGCCCATCGCGCGGCTGGTCGAATGGCTCATGCCGGATCGCCCGGCTGGTGCCGATGATCTCTCGGCACCGCGCCACCTCGACCACGATGCGCTGGCGACGCCGTCGGTCGCACTGGCCAGTGCCGCCCGCGAGGCGCTTCGGCTCGGCGACACGGTGGAGGCCATGCTGCAACGCTCGATCGATGCCTTCAGGTCCGACGATCCGACGCTGGTCAAGGAGATCGAGGCTTCGGACGACACGGTCGACGCGCTGCACGAGGCGATCAAGCTCTATTTGACGCGGCTCAGCCAGGAAGAGCTCGAGCCCGAGGAAAGCCATCGCTGCGTCGAGATCCTGACCTTCACCACCAATCTCGAGCATATCGGCGACATCATCGATCGAAACTTAATGGAGCTCGCCGGCAAGAAGATGAAAGCTGGGCTGCGCTTTTCCGCTGCCGGGCTCGTCGAGATCGAGGCCTTGCACGCCAAGACAGTCGAGAGCCTACGCTTGGCGCTCACCGTCTTCATGCAGGGCGACATTGTCATGGCGCGCCGGCTGATCGCCGGCAAGACGGCGATCCGGGCGATGGAGGCGGCGGCTACCGAGAACCACCTCGGCCGTGTGGCGCGCCGCCTGCCCGACACGCTAGCGACGTCCAGCCTGCATCTCGACGTCCTGCGCGACTTGAAGCGCATCCACTCGCACATCGCAGCTGTGGCCTACCCGATCCTCGAGCGTGCCGGCGAGCTCCGGAGCAGCCGCTTGCAGACGCCGCCGGCGGAATCCGGCCGCATTGCCCCACAGCCAGTGGCGGCCGAACCCGACCCTCATCATTGACGTCCGCCGAATATTGCCGACAACCGTGGCGATCTTTCTCCATGGTGACTGCACAGGCTCGATGAGCACGACCAGAGACTCCCACGGCCTCGACACCAAGCTCGATGCCATCCTCGCCCGGCGCGACGAGCTTGCCGCGCTGATGGCCGAGGGCAATGGCGACTATGCCGGGCTCGGCCGCGAGTTCGCCGAGCTCGACCCGATCGTTCGGGGCATCGAGCGCTTTCGCGCGCTGGAGGCCGAGATCAGCGGCCTCGACGAGTTGCTGGCTGACGCCGCTACAGATGCCGAGATGCGCGGCATGGCCCGCGAGGAACGGGCAGCGCTCGAGTCCCAGCTCCCGGTCCTGGCGCGCGAGCTGCAGCTCCTGCTGTTGCCCAAGGACGCCGCCGACGAGGGCAGCGCCATTCTCGAGATCAGGGCCGGCACCGGCGGCGACGAGGCGGCGCTGTTCGCTGGCGACCTCTGGCGGATGTACGAGCGCTATGCGCAAAACGAGCGCTGGCGCACCGAGATCCTGTCCTTGAGCGAGACCGAGATCGGTGGGGTCAAGGAGCTGGTGGCAGAGGTGCAGGGCAAGGGTGTCTTCGCCAAGCTGAAGTTCGAGGCCGGCGTCCATCGCGTTCAGCGCGTGCCGGTGACCGAGACGGGCGGCCGCATTCACACCTCGGCTGCCACCGTCGCGGTGCTGCCCGAGGCCGAGGACGTCGATTTCGAGCTCGACGAGGGTGACCTCCGGGTCGACGTCTACCGTGCCTCAGGCGCCGGCGGACAGCACGTCAATCGGACCGAGAGCGCCGTTCGCATCACCCATCTGCCGACCGGCATCGCGGTCGCCATGCAGGACGAGAAGTCGCAGCACAAGAACCGCGCCAAGGCGATGAAGATCCTCAAGGCGCGGTTGTTCGAGATGGAGCGGGCGCGCGCCGCTGCAGAACGGTCGGCCGAGCGCAAGGGTCAAGTCGGCTCGGGCGATCGCTCCGAGCGAATCCGGACCTACAACTTCCCGCAAGGACGGGTCACCGATCATCGCATCAACCTCACCCTCTACAAGCTCGATCAGGTGCTGGCGGGCGAGGCCCTGGGCGAGCTGATCGACGCGCTCAACGCCGAGGATCAGGCGGCCCGCCTTGCCGAGATCGTCTGAGCCGTGACCCTTGGCGGCCTGGTCGACGCCGTGGCCGAGCTGCTGCGGGTCGCCGGGATCGAGCAGCCCAGGGGCGAGGCACGGCTCATCGTCGCCGAGGCCACGGGCTTCGACCGGGCCCGGCAGCTCACCGATCTGGCGCGAAGGGTGGCACCGGATGCCGCCCTGGCACTGGCTCGCAGGCGGGCGGCGCGCGAGCCGCTGGCCTATCTGCTCGGCCGCCGTGCTTTCTGGTCGCACGAGTTCGCCGTCGGCCCGGGGGTGCTGGTGCCGCGGCCCGAGACCGAGACGGTGGTCGAGGCAGCGCTCGAGGTCCTGCCGGACAGGGAGCGCTCGCTCAACATCCTCGATCTGGGCACCGGCTCGGGCTGTCTCCTGCTGACGCTCTTGACCCTCTATCCCAAGGCCTTCGGTGTCGGCATCGACCGCTCGCCCGAGGCGCTCGCCTATGCAGCAATCAATCGGGCTGCATTGGGTCTGCAGTGCAGGTCCAGGCTCGTCTGCGGCGACTGGCTCGCACCGCTCAGCAGCCGCTTCGACCTGATCGTCGCCAACCCGCCCTACATCGCACCGGACGAGCTGCGCGATGCCGAGACACGCCACGAGCCGGAGCTCGCGCTGCTCGCCGGTGTCGATGGCCTCGATGCCTATCGTGCCATCGCTGCGCCCGCCTTCGCCGCCTGTCGTTCCGGGCGGCCGTGTTCATCGTGGAGATCGGCGCCGGTCAGGCGGCGGCGGTGACGGCAGGTCTCTGACGACGCCGGCTTTGGCGAGATCGGCTGCCGCGAGGATCTCGCCGGTCGGCCGCGAGCCATCGTTGCCCGCCGGACCGCGCGCGCTGACGGTTCGCCGGAGCGCCTGCGCTGGGTGGAGCTCGCTCGTGCATGCTGCTGCGTTGCAATCTACGCACTTCCGTAGGGCCACATGAGCGGCTATGCAGTCCGTGGTCGACATTCAGGAGCCGAGATGCGAAGACTTACTGCCGTCTTGCTGGCGTTCATGGCGATCGGCGTCGCCGCCTGCGACGAGGCCGAGGAGACGGCTGATGGCGGTCCGCGGCGATGCGCCAGCGCCGGCCGTCGGCGTGGCGCCCGCCGTGACGCGCGAGGTGACACCGTCGCTGGAGTTCGTCGCGCCGCGTCGAGGCGATGGACTCGGTCGAGCTCGAGGCCCGGGTCACCGGCTTCCTGGTCGAGCGGGCCTTCGAGGAAGGTGCGATGGTCGAGGCCGGACAGCTGATGTTCCGGATCGAGCCTGAGCCGTATGAGGTTGCGGTCGCTGCGCGCTCCGCCGATGTCGAGCGGATGGAGGCGACGCTCCTCAATGCGACGCAGCAGCGCGAGCGGATGGAAGAGCTGGTTCGGCGTGAGGCGCAACCGCAGGCCACGGCTCGACGAGGCGATTGCCGCCGAGGGCGAGGCGCGGGCGGCCCGCAACGCGCGCTGGCAGCGCTTGCGCCAGGCCGAGATCGACCTCAGCTACACCGAGATCAGGGCACCTTTCGCCGGACAGATCGGCCGGGCGATCTTTGCCGAAGGCGCTGTCGTCGGCCCGCACAGCGGAACGCTCGGCCGCCTGGTTCGGCTCGACCCGATCTTCGTCGCCGATACCGGTGACCGACCGCCAGATGCTCGCCAGTGCGTCGAGCGCAGAGCTCCGAGACCGCGTTCGAGCCGTTCCTGCGGCTGTCCGACGGGTCGATGCTGGACACACCCGGCAGGTGGGCCTTCTTCGATCCGCAGGTCAACACCACGACCAGCACGATCACCGTGCGCGCCACCTTCGACAATCCTGACGGGCTGCTGCTGCCCGGGCAATTCGTGACTGTCGCGGTCCGGGCCGCCGCGCCCGAGCAGGCGCTGGTCATTCCGCAGATCGCGGTGCAGCGCGATCAATCCGGCGAGTTCGTTCTGGTCGTCGACGAAGAGAACCGCGTGCAGGAGACCCGCGTGACGCTCGGCGATCGCGTCGACACCGACTGGGTGGTCGAAGGCGGCCTCGAGGAGGGCCAGAACGTCATCGTCGAGGGGCTGCAGAAGGTCAGACCGGGTGCTCTCGTGCAAGCGACCGGTCTCGGGCCGGACGAGGGCTGATCGGCGATGTTCTCCGCCTTCTTCATCAGCCGCACCCGCTTCGCCATGGTGATCTCGGCGATCATCGTGATCGCCGGCCTGATCGCCATGCAGGCGCTGCCGGTGGCGCAGTTTCCCGAAATCGTCCCGCCGCAGGTCAAGGTCACGGCGAGCTATCCAGGTGCCAACGCCGAGATCGTCGCCGAGACCGTGGCGGCACCGATCGAAGCCGAGGTCAACGGCGTCGACGACATGCTCTACATGACGTCGACCAGCACCAACAACGGCGCCTACGAGCTCGATGTCACCTTCGCGGTCGGCACCGATCCGGACATTGCCGCGGTCAATGTCCAGAACCGCGTTGCCTTGGCGACGCCGAAACTGCCGGTCGAGGTGACCCAGCAGGGTGTCTCGGTGAAGAAGCAGTCGACCAACATGCTGCTGACGGTCAATCTGCTGTCACCGAACCGCACCTTCGATCGCCTGTTTCTTTCGAACTACATGGAGATCAACCTCCGCGACCCGCTGGTGCGCTTGGCCGGCGTCGGCGATGCGAGCCAGTTCGGTCTGCTCGACTACTCCATGCGAATCTGGCTCGATCCACAGACGATGACCGCGCTCGCGGTCAGCGAGGGCGAGATCGCGGCGGCGATCCGCCGACAGAACTTGCAGGCGGCGGCCGGCCGGATCGGTGCACCGCCCGGCAACGAGGGAACGTCGTTCACCTACACGCTGCAGGCGCAGGGCCGGCTGGTCTCGACCGAGGAGTTCGAGAATATCCTCGTCCGCACCAACCCCGATGGCTCGACCGTCCGTCTCGGCGATGTCGCCCGCATCGAACTGGGTGCGGCGAACTACGACGCCGTCGCCTACATGAACGGCGCCTCGACGGCGATGCTGGGCATCTACCTTTCGCCCGGGGCCAACGCTCTCGCCACGGCCGATCAAGTCTACGCCACGCTCGACCGGCTCGCCGAGCGGTTTCCCGACGATATGGAGTACGCGATCGCCTACGACACCACGGACTTCGTGCGCGCCAGCTTGAGCGAGGTCGCGGTCACGTTGTTCCAGGCCCTGGCGCTGGTGATCGCCGTCACCTTCGCTTTCCTCGGTGATTGGCGGGCGACCGTCATACCGACGATCGCGATCCCGGTCTCGTTGATCGGCACCTTCGCGATCCTGCTCGCCGCCGGGATGTCGATCAACACGATCTCGATGTTCGGCCTGATCCTGGCGATCGGCATCGTCGTCGACGATGCGATCGTCGTCGTCGAGAACACCCAGCGGCTGATCGACGAGGAGAAGCTTTCGGCGCCGGATGCCGCGCGCAAGGCGATGGAGGAGGTAACCGGACCGGTCGTCGCCACGACGCTCGTCTTGCTGGCGGTGTTCGTGCCGACGGCCTTCTTGCCTGGCATCACCGGGCCAGCTCTATCTGCAGTTCGCCGTCACGATCTCGATCGCCGTCATCCTCTCGTCGCTGGTGGCACTGACGCTGAGCCCGGCGATGTGCGGCTTGCTGCTGCGGCCGTCGAGAGAGCCGCGCGGCCCGTTGCGCTGGTTCTTCACCTTCCTCGACACCACGCGAGGCGGCTATGGTCGGGCGGTCGCGTCGCTCGGCCGGCGGGCCTTCATCGCCGTCCTGGTCGTGCTCGTCGCCATCGTCAGCACGGGCTGGTTGTTTCGCTCTGTCCCGACCGGCTTCATCCCTTATCGAGGACAACGGTTATTTCTTCGTCGACGTCGCCTTGCCCGACGGCGCCTCGCTGGTGCGAACCGAGGCGACGGTGGCGCAGATCGCCGACATTCTCGCCGCCGAGCCGGAAATCGCCGACGTGCTGTCGGTTGCCGGCTTCAGCCTGCTCGCCGGCGCTCGCTCGAGCGGCGGCTTGCTCATCGGCGTCCTCGATCATTGGGACGAGCGACCCGATCCGTCCCAGAGTGCCGGTGCGGTCATCGCCCGGGTTCAGCCGCAGCTTCTGGCGATCCGCGGGGCGACGGCGTTTGCCTTCCCGCCACCGCCGGTCTCTGGTCTCGGCACCGCCGGCGGCATCGAGATGGAGCTGCAGGACCTCGGGGGCCGGCCGCCGGACGACCTCGCCCGGGCGCTGCAGGGCTTTCTCGTCCGGGCCAACGAGCACCCGGCGCATCGCCCGTGCCTTCACCACCTTCTCGGCGCAAACGCCGCAGCTCTTCCTCAATATCGATCGCCAGAAGGCGGAGACGCTGGGCGTTCCGATCAACGACCTCTTCACCACGCTGCAGGCCAATCTTGGCGCCCTCTACGTCAACGACTTCAACCTGTTCGGTCGAACCTACAGCGTCTTCCTGCAGGCCGAATCGACCTTCCGCATGTCGCCCGACGACATCCGCGTCCTGCATGTTCGCAATGCGTCCGGCGAGATGGTGCCGCTCGGTGCGCTGTTGACCGTCGAGCCGATTCTCGGACCGGAATCGACCCGCCGCTTCAATCTCTTCCGTGCCGCCAGCGTCAACGTCACGCCGGTCGGCAGCACCGGCGACGGCATCGCGGCCTTGCGCGAGGTCGAGGCGTCGGCGCTGCCCGACGGCTACGCCATCGACTGGACCGGCACGACCTTCCAGGAGGTGCAGGCCGGCGGCGAGGCCGTTGTCGTGCTGATGCTGGCGCTTCTTGTTCGTCTATCTCTTTCTGGTCGCGCAGTACGAGAGTTGGACGATCCCGATCTCGGTGATCCTTTCGGTGACGATCGCCGGCGCCGGCGGCCTGGCGCTCACCTGGGTGGTCGGTCTGGACAACAATATCTACACCCAGATCGGCCTCGTGATGCTGATCGGGCTCGCCAGCAAGAACGCCATCCTGATCGTCGAGTTCGCCAAGCAGCTGCGCGAGCAGGGCCGCTCGATCCAGGATGCCGCGGCCGATGCCGCGCAGGATTCGCTTTCGTGCCGTCTTGATGACCGCCTTCAGCTTCATCCTCGGCATCCTGCCGCTGGTGCTGGCGAGCGGTGCCGGGGCTGCCAGCCGTGTCGCGCTGGGCATGGTGGTCATGGGCGGCATGCTGGCGGCGACCTTCATCGGCATCGTCATCATCCCGCCGCTCTACGTCTTCGTCCAGAGCCTGCGCGAGCGCGTGCGCGGTGCGCCGACCGTCGCGCTGGAGAAGCCGGCCGAGTAGCTGACGGCCCGGTCGGCTGCACCGGCGCGGCTGCCTTGCGCGGCCGAAGTCCCTTCCCACATAGATAATCACAGAGATGGCGATGCCCACCGGGGTCGCCGGGACAGGTCCGCTCGCACGAGGGACCCAGAAGGGACAACGATCAATGGACTTCAACACCTACACCGAACGCGCCCGTGGATTCGTCCAGTCGGCCCAGGCCTTGGCGCATCCGCGAGGGGCATCAGCGCTTCCTTGCCAGAGCATCTCTTGAAGGTGCTTCTCGATGATCCCGAAGGGATGGCATCGAACCTGATCAATGCCGCCGGCGGCAACGCCAAGGCCGCGATGCAGGCCAACGAGCTCCTGCTGGCGAAGCAGCCCAAGGTCGAGGGCGCCGGCGCCGGCCAGCTCTATCTGTCGCCCGAGATGGCCAAGCTCTTCGAGAGTGCGGAGAAGGTCGCGAAGAAGGCCGGCGACAGCTTCGTCACCGTCGAGCGGCTGCTGCTGGCGCTGGCCATGTCGGCGTCGGATGCCGGCAAGGTGCTGAAGGACGCCGGCGTCACGGCACAAGGTCTAAACGCCGCCATCGAGACGATCCGCAAGGGGCGGACGGCCGAGAGCGCGTCGGCCGAGGACAGCTACGAGGCGCTGAAGAAGTACACCCGCGATCTCACGCAGGTCGCGCGCGATGGCAAGCTCGACCCGGTCATCGGCCGCGACGAGGAGATCCGCCGGGTCATCCAGGTGCTGTCGCGCCGGACCAAGAACAACCCGGTGCTGATCGGCGAGCCGGGCGTCGGCAAGACCGCCATCGCCGAGGGCTTGGCGCTGCGCATCGTCAACGGCGACGTGCCGGAGAGCCTGAAGGACCGCCGCCTGCTGTCGCTCGATCTGGGTGCCTTGATCGCCGGTGCGAAGTATCGCGGCGAGTTCGAGGAGCGGATGAAGGCCGTGCTGCAGGAGATCACCCACAGCGAAGGTGAGATCGTCCTCTTCATCGACGAGCTGCACACGCTGGTCGGCGCCGGCAAGGCCGATGGCGCCATGGACGCGTCGAACATGCTGAAGCCGGCGCTGGCGCGCGGCGAGCTGCACTGCGTCGGTGCCACGACGCTCGACGAATACCGCAAGCACATCGAGAAGGACGCGGCGCTGGCGCGTCGCTTCCAGCCGGTCTTCGTCGCCCAGCCGTCGGTCGAGGACACGGTATCGATCCTGCGCGGACTGAAGGAGAAGTACGAGATGCACCACGGTGTTCGCATCACCGATGCGGCGATCGTGGGCGCTGCCGTGCTCTCCAACCGCTACATCGCCGACCGCTTCCTGCCCGACAAGGCGATCGACCTGGTCGACGAGGCGGCGGCCCGCAAGCGTATGGCGATCGACAGCAAGCCCGAGGAGATCGACGAGCTGGATCGCCGGATCCTGCAGCTGAAGATCGAGCGCGAGGCCCTGAAGAAGGAGCCGGATGAGCCGTCCAAGCACCGCCTCGTGAAGCTGGAGAAGGAGCTGGCCGAGCTCGAGCAGGAATCGGGCGAGCTCACCGCCAAGTGGCAGGCCGAGAAGCAGAAGCTGGCCGGTGCCACCAAGCTGAAGGAGGAGCTCGACCAGGCTCGCCACGATCTGGCCGAAGCGCAGCGGCGCGGCGACTACACCCGCGCCGGCGAGCTGACCTATGCGGTCATCCCCGGGCTCGAGAAGTCGATCGCCGACTCCGAGGGCAACGAATCGCAGGGCATGGTGCACGAGGAGGTGACCGAGAGCGATATCGCCCAGATCGTCTCGCGCTGGACCGGCGTGCCGGTCGACAAGCTGCTCGAGGGCGAGCGCGAGAAGCTGCTCGAGATGGAGCTCCAGCTCGAGAAGCGGGTGGTCGGCCAGGACGCTGCTGTCCATGCCGTCGCAAATGCCGTGCGCCGGGCCCGTGCCGGCCTACAGGACCCGAACCGGCCGATCGGCTCGTTCTTGTTCCTGGGTCCGACCGGCGTCGGCAAGACCGAGCTCTGCAAGACCCTGGCTGCGTTCCTCTTCGACGACGAGCAGGCGATGGTGCGCATCGACATGTCCGAGTACATGGAGAAGCACAGCGTCAGCCGTCTGATCGGTGCCCCTCCGGGCTATGTCGGCTACGACGAGGGCGGGGCGTTGACCGAGGCGGTGCGGCGTCGGCCCTACCAGGTGATCCTCTTCGACGAAATCGAGAAGGCCCATCCTGACGTCTTCAATGTTCTGCTGCAGGTGCTCGACGACGGCCGGCTGACCGATGGTCAGGGCCGGACGGTCGACTTCAAGAACACGATCATCGTGTTGACCTCGAACCTGGGCTCCGATTTCCTGGCGGCGCTGCCGGAAGGTGCTTCGGCGGAGGAGGCGCGCAGCGACGTGATGGAGGTCGTCCGCGCCAATTTCCGCCCGGAGTTCCTCAACCGGCTGGATGAGATCATCCTCTTCAACCGCTTGGGCCGAGCGCAGATGGGGGCGATCGTCGACATCCAGCTGGGGTATCTGCGGAAGCTCCTGGCCGATCGCCGGATCGACTTGGCGCTGACCGACCAGGCCCGAACTTGGCTCGGCAATGCCGGCTACGACCCGGTCTACGGCGCACGTCCCTTGAAGAGGGTCATCCAGAAGAACCTGCAGGACCAGCTCGCCACGATGATTCTCGAAGGTCGCCTCAACGAGGGCGAGACGGCGCACGTCGAAGTCAAGGACGGCAACTTGTCGATCGATCCGCTGATCGAGGCCGAAGCCGCGTAAACAGTTGGGAAGGCGCGATCTTTGGATCGCGCCTTCCCGAGCTTCCATGAAGTTGAGGTTCCGGCCTGCCTCGTGACGGAGGCGGCGTGTCTCGCCGGCGGGTCCAATGAGTTCTCGCGATCGCGCGACAGCACAGGATGATGCCGAAGGGCAATAGCAGGCGGGCTCCTTGCAACACCTTCGATGGCGAGTTGTGAGCACGTCCAGCCGCGCAAGACCCGACCATGTCGAGCTTCGCTGCAAGCTCGCTGAGATGTGTGGTCACATCGGGCGCTAGACGTTCCTCGTCGAACGCCCAATCGCAAGCCGTCCGCCCATCAGCCATCGCGTCACGATTGGTGTCATCAGGTCGTCTCGGGACTGCAAGTCCGCTCGCGTCAACCCTGTTCGGGTTTGAGCACCAGCTTCATCCCCTCGTGGGTCGCCTGGAAGCCCAGCCTTTCATAGAACCGATGCGCGTCGGGGCGTTGCTTGTCGGTGGCGAGTTCGACGAGGCCGCAGCCGGCTTCTCTGGCTTGGCGGATGGCTTCGTTGACGAGGGCTTCGCCGATTTTTCGGCTGCGGTGGTGGCTGTGGACACGGACGGCCTCGATTTGGGCCCGCTTCATTCCCTGCCGCGCCAAGCCCGGGATCATGGCGAGCTGGAGGCAGCCGACGACCTCGCCGTCCAGGTCTGCCACGAGGATGTCGACCGACGGCGTTCGGCTGACCGCCTCGAACGCTTGCCAGTAGCAGTCGGGGAGCGGGTCCCCGTAGCGCTCGCGGGTCGCGCCCAGAGCGTCGTCGGCGAGCATCGCGACGACCGCAGGGATGTCGTCGCGGTGGATCGAGCGGAAGACGAGCGGCATGGTTCGGCCCGGGCGGTTGGTCGAGCGCCAGCATCGGCGCCGCGGCCAGCCGAGGCAAGGGGCAGCCTCGAGCATCTGGCCAAGGCTGGCGCACGAAACGGCGCTCGATCTGGTGCTCAAGAGGTGCGACGGGCAACAGCGGTGCCAGCTGTGCAGCTTATACCGAGCGCGAGCGGGCGAGTGTCGTGAGCTTGAGGAAGCGGCGGATCAGGAGGAACGCCGCCGCGGCGAGTCCGAGCGCGAAGCCGAGCCATACGCCGCTGCCCTGCAGAGGGGTCATGAGGCCGAGCGCTGCCGCGGTCGGAAATGCCAGGATCCAGTAACCGAAGAACCCGATCAGCAGTGGCAAGCGGGTGTCCTGCAGGCCTCGGAGCGCGTGGGCGGCGGTAACCTGCAGGCCGTCGAATATCTGGAAGACGGCGGCGATGGCGAGGTAGGCCGAGGCGAAGGCGAGTACCTGGGTGGCCTCAGGGCTGTCGTCGAGGAAGGGGCGGATGAGCGGGCCCGGCAGGAACCAGAAGGTCAATGCCGTGCAGGTCATGAAGCCGACGGCGAGCAGCATTGATGCCTGGCCGGCGATCCGGCTGCCGACGGGATCGGCCCGCCCATGCGCCAGCGCCACCCGGGCGGTCACCGCCTGGCCGATGCCCAAGGGCACCATGAAGGTGATCGAGGCGAGCTGGATGGCGATCTGATGGGCGGCCAGCTCCAGCACGCCGATCAGCCCGAGGATCTGGGCCGAGCCCGCGAAGATGCCGACCTCGAGCAGGATAAACAGGCCGATGGGCAGGCCGATCCGGTGGATGGCGCGGAAGATCGGCCAGTCGGGCCGCCAGATGCGTCCGAAGATGTGGTGACGGCGAAACGGCAGGCGGCGGGAGACGATGACAGCGAGGCCCACCGCCATCAGGAGATTGGTCAAGGACGAGGCCAGCCCGGCGCCCAGCACCTCGAGGCGGGGCAAGCCGAAGGCACCGAAGATCAGGCCGTAATTGATCACGGCATTCAAAGGGATGGCGAAGAGCGTGATGACAAGCACCGCCCGCGTCCGCTCCAACGCGGTAGCGTAGCAGCGCAGCACGTTGAAGAAGAGAATGAAGAAGAGGCCGGGCAGGACGCCGCGCATGTAGAGTTCGGCCGTTCGGCTCAAGCCCGCATCCTGACCGATCGCTTCGAACAGGCCGCCGATCCAGGCAAGCGCCGGCACGGCGAGGAGGGTGAAGGGCACGGCAGCCCAGAAGCCCTGCCGCACGGCGCGGCGCATCTCGCGGACCTGCCGCTTGGCCAGGGCTGCGGCGGCGAGCGGCGTCACCGCTGTGCCGATGCCGATGCCGAGCAGCATCACCGGATGGAAGGCGCTGAGCGCGAGTGCCGTTGCCGCCAGCGCCTCGGGGCCGAGCCAGCCGAGCATCACCATGTCGGTTGTCATGATCGCGATCTGGCCCAGCATGGCCAGCACCAGCGGCGATGCGATCCGGGCGAGCGCCGCCATCTCGACCGCATAGGGTCGAGCTGCAGCGAGCCGCCAGGTTGCGGGTGCGGACGGGGCGAGCATGGGATCGAGCCTTTGGCAGCGTCCGAAGGGCGGACGGCAGAGACCGTCTATCGCGCCCATGGCTCGGCGTCGAGCGGTGATGGCCTGGCTGCGATTGGCGGGGTGTCGGGGCGATTTTAAAGCCGCAATGCCTCGCGTTCGACAGCGCCGCGACGCCGCACGAGGTCAGGCGCAGACGCTCGTGCGGTTTGCAGCGACCGTCCACATCTGCGATGAGAAAACGTGATAGTCGGACCGTCCACATCGGGCGCCCGATACCCGTGTCGCTTCCAACCCCCAGAAATCCCGAGCGGAGCGCCGCGGCTTCATGCCGGCCGCCCCAGGGAGCAAGAGACCAGCCATGACCGAGCCTGCACTGACCGTTCGCCTGAATGCAGCCGACAACGTCGTCGTTGCGCGCCGGGCCATCGGCGACCGCGTGAGCCTCGCCGACGAGGGCGTGACCACAACGGCGAAGATCCCTGCCGGCCACAAGATTGCGACGGCGAAGATCGCCAATGGCGCGCCGGTACGGAAGTACAATCAGATCATCGGCTTCGCCAATGCCGATATTCTGCCGGGTGATCATGTGCACGTGCACAACTGCGTCATGGCCGATTTCGATCGTGACTATGCCATCGGCAGCGCTGTCCAGCCGACCGTCATGGTCGCCGAGGCCGAGCGCGACACATTCATGGGCTTTGTCCGCAAGAACGGCCGGGTCGGCACGCGGAACTACATCGGCATCCTGTCGTCGGTGAACTGCTCGGCCTCGGTTTGCCGCTTCATCCAGCAGCACTTTCCCAAAGACGTGCTGGCGAAATACCCGAATGTCGACGGCGTGGTGGCACTGACCCACTCGACCGGCTGCGGCATGGCCGATCGGGGCGAGGGCTTCGCGACCTTGCAGCGAACGCTCTGGGGCTATGCGCGCCATCCGAATTTCGCCGGCGTCATCATGATCGGGCTTGGTTGCGAGGTGAACCAGATCGACTTCCTGCTCGAGGCCTATCAGCTCGAGCGTGGCCCGCTGTTCCAGACGATGACCATGCAGGACACCGGCGGGACGCGAAAGACGGTGGAGCGGGCGACCGCGATGATCGAGGAGATGCTGCCGCACGCCAACGAGATCGCGCGGCAGCGGGTCTCGGCGGCGGAGCTCTCGGTGGCGCTGCAATGCGGCGGCTCGGACGCCTATTCCGGCATCACCGCCAACCCGGCGCTCGGCTATGCCACGGACCTGCTGGTGGCGCAGGGCGGCACCGGCATTCTCGCCGAGACGCCCGAGATCTACGGCGCCGAGCATCTGTTGACCCAGCGGGCAGTGAGCGAGAGCGTCGCGAACAAGCTGATCGAGCGGATCCATTGGTGGGAGCACTACACGGCTTCCAATGGCGGCGAGATGAACAACAACCCTTCGCCCGGCAACAAGGCTGGGCGGGCTCACGACCATCCTGGAGAAGTCGCTGGGGGCAGCCGCCAAGGGTGGCACGACCAATCTCACGGGCGTCTTCAAGTATGCAGAGCCCGTGAACACCAGGGGCTTCGTCTTCATGGACAGCCCCGGCTACGATCCGGCCTCGGTCACCGGTCAGGTCGCCTCGGGCGCCAATATCGTGGTGTTCACCACCGGCCGCGGCTCTTGCTTCGGCTACAAGCCGGCGCCGTCGATCAAGCTCGCCACCAACACGCCGATGTACGAGCGAATGGTGGAGGACATGGACCTCAATTGCGGCGACATCCTGGATGGCGGTGCGACGATCGAGACGAAGGGGCGCGAGATCCTGGACCTGTTGCTCAAGGTCGCCTCGGGCGAGCCGTCGAAGTCCGAGGCGCTCGGCATCGGCGACCACGAGTTCATCCCGTGGCAGATCGGCGCGGTGATGTGACCGCGCCTGCCGCAATGCTGCGGTAGCAGCGGGCGATGGGCGCCGGACCGTCGCCGCGGGTCGAGCGCAAGCTCACGACGATCCTGGTGGCCGACGCGGTCGGCTACAGCCGCGCCATGGCGACCGACGAGGCGGCAGCGCTCGCCGCATTGCGTGCCGCGCGGGCGATCTTCGTTCGGCTGATCGAGCGGCATCGCGGGCGGATCTTCAGCAAGGCCGGCGACGGGCTGCTCGCCGAGTTTCCATCGGTGGTCGAGGCGGTGCAGTGTGCCGTCGAGGTACAGCGCGAGCTCGCCGGCCGCCACGCCGCACCCGGTGCCACCAAGTTTCGCATCGGCATTCATCTCGGCGATGTGATGGTCGACGGCGACGATCTGTTCGGCGACGGCGTCAACCTGGCCGCCCGCCTCGAGAGCATGGCCGAGCCCGACGGCATCTTGATCTCGCAAGCGGTCTACGACCAGGTGCGCGGCAAGCTCGAGATCGGTTTCGACTTCCTGGGCCTCAAGCGCCCGAAGAACCTGGCCGCCGATGTGCCGGTCTACCGGGTGGCGCTCGGCGGTGCTGCGAGAGGCTGGTTCCGCCAAGCCCAGAACCGTTCGGCGAACCGCGCGCGGACCCAGGAGGAGGGGGCGTCCCGATCAGGCTCGGCGGACCGCGCGTCCAGTGACAGGATCGTCGACGAGCGGGACAAGGCCGAGCGCTGGGTCAGATTGCGGCACCACGCGCAGGTGCTGGGCGTCGCCTGGCTCGCACTCGTGGCGGTCGACGTCTTCACCGGTGGTGGTGTCTGGGCGCAATGGCCGGGCATCGCCATGGCGACGCTGCTCGGTCTCGAGGCCGCACCGCTGCTCACGCGTGGCTGGTTCACGGCCAGCTATGCCCGACTGGCCATCATCATCGCCGCACTCGCCCTGATCAATCTCGCCACCTGGAACGGCACGCTTTGGGTCGGCTGGCCGGCGCTCGCCTTGATCGTCTTCGAGGTGATCCGCCGCCTGCGACACGGACGCTCGAGCTGACCCCGGCTGCTCAATAGGCCTTCGATTGGGCGATCAGCTCGGCGCAGCGCCAGCCGATGAGCAGGCTCGGCGCGTTCGTGTTGGCACTGGTGATCACCGGCATGACGGAAGCGTCGGCGACGCGCAGCCGGTCGATGCCGTTGACCTTGAGCTCAGGGTCGACCACGGCAGCGTCATCCGCACCCATTCGGCAGGTCGATGTCGGATGGAAGAAGGTGTGGGTGCAGCGGCGGACGAACTCGGCCACGGCAGCTTTGCCGCGCACCCCCGGCCCGGGAAAGACCTCCTCGCCGCGCAGCTCGCCATAGGCGGCGTCCTCGCCGATCGCGCGGCAGATGTCGACCGACCGGACAAGGGCCTCGAGATCACGCTCGTCCGAGTAGTAGGCAGGATCGATCACCGGAGGCGCCTGCGGATCGGCCGAGGCCAGGCGGATCGTGCCCCGGCTGTGGGGTCGGCCGAGGCCCGGCAGGATCGAGTAGCCATCCTCCGGTGCGATGCCGCAATCGCCCAGCGCGAACGGCCGCGTGTGCTGGTGAAGCATCAGGTCGGGGCCGTCCAGCCCGCTCCGCGAGCGCCACCAGAGATAGATTTCGGATCGGTTGTAGAGCGAATTGGCGGCGCTGCCCTTGCGCCGGTAGACGATGCCACCGATCAGCAGGTGATCCTGGAGGTTGCGGCCGACCTCCGGCCGGTCGGCGACCATGGGAATGCCATGGTCGCGCAAGAGATCGGCTGGTCCAACGCCGGAGAGCATCAGCAGCTTCGGGCTCTCGATCGCGCCGGCAGTGAGGATCACCTCGCGCTCGGCCCGGATGTCGACGGGCCGGCCGTTGTGCAGATAGCGAACGCCGACGCAGCGTCCGTGCTCGATCAAGACCCGGATGGCGGGGGCATCGAGCAGGATCTGCAAGTTCTCGGCCGCGGATGCAGGCGTCAGAAACGCCTGGGCGGCGGAGACCCGCCGGCCATCTCTGATGGTCAGATCGGCCCAGCCGACGCCTTCCATCGTGGCACCGTTGATATCGGGCACGAACGGGAAGCCCTGGGCTTCGGCCGCCACGCCGAACGCCTCGGCGGTCGGATGGCGGCGGCCGGGAGCGGGCGTCGAGACGTGCAGCGGACCACCGACGCCGCGATAGTCGTCGGCGCCGCCGGCGAAGTCCTCCATGGCCTTGAACACTGGCAGCAGAGCGGCATAGCCCCAAGTGGGTCCGGCCGCTTCCGCCCAGGCGTCGAAATCGCTTGGGTGTCCGCGAGCGAAGATCAGGGCGTTGATCGCGCTCGAGCCGCCGAGCACAACGCCGCGGGGCCAGCTGTGCACACTGCCATTGGTGCCGGTCTGCGGCACCGTCGCATAGCGTCGGCTGGCCGGACCATCGAGTGTATCGGGCCAGCGGAGCGGATCGTGCAGGTCTGGGTGCAAATCGGCGCCGCCGGCCTCGAGCAAGAGCACCCGCGCCGCCGTCGTTCGGGCCAATCGAGAGGCGGTGACGCAACCGGCGGAGCCACCGCCGACCACGATGTAGTCGAAGCCATCCTGCGGTGGCTCCAGCTCTTTGGTCGAGCCTGCACGTTCGCGTGGCCACTCCGCGATCGCCGAGCCAGCTCGATCGTTCATCGACCGCCTCCAGTTGGCGCTCTCATCCAGGCGCGTGACCAACAGCCGTAAGCCAGTGCCGGCACCTCCGCAATCCGTTCAGCAAGGTGAAGGAGTTTTGACAACCGGTTTGCCTCAGTCGCCAGGAATCCACTGGCTCAGTGTGCTGACCAATGATATGGCAATGGGTCGCGCAATTCGCGCAGCCGAGGAGGGCAGCCATGGCCAAGAATGAAAAGCGCAGCAACCGTGAGATCAAGAAACCCAAGGCAGACAAGAAGGTGACGGCCGCGCCGGCCGCGGGTTCGGTAAGCGGCACGATGGCCAAGGCGAAACCCGGCAACGCGGCGCCGAAAAAGGGTTGAGGACGGCTTCCTAGCCTTTGACCCAAACCAGCACGGTAGTCACCGTGACGACCGATACCGCATGGGTCACCAGGACGATCGACGAGGCGCGCTTGGCGTAGGTGCCGTAGCGTTCGGCTAGGACGAACACCGAGGCACCGGTCGGCAGGCTGGCGGTGACGATGGTTGCGAATGCCAGTTCTGGACGAAGCGGGATCAGCCAGAGCACCGTAGCGGCCATCGCGAGCGGATGGATCAGCAGCTTGGCGGTGGTGGCCGCGATAATCTCGGCCCTGGCGTCGGCGATCTTCGCGCCGACGAGCGAGGCGCCGAGCGCGAACAGCGCGCAAGGTGCAGCAGCAGCGCCGAGCAGCTCGAGGAAGTTGCCGATGGGCGGCGGGATAGCCTGGCCGGCGAGATTCCAGGCGAAGCCGCCGAAGACTGCGAGGATGAGCGGGTTGCGGGCGAGATTCACGGCTACGGTGCGCAAGGTGGCCAGCGGTGTGGCGCCCCGGCCGGCCTTGGCTTCGAGAATCATGATCATGAGCGGGCCGGTGAGCAGGTTATCGAAGGTGAGCGCCAGAACGGCCGGGAGGGCCGCCTCGGGACCCAGCGCCGTGATCAGGAGCGGGATGCCCATATAGCCCGAGTTGGTCCAGATTCCGCCCATGCCGGCGACGCTGGCCTCGGCGAACGGCAAGCGGAAGCACCAGCGAAAGAAGGCGGTGTTCACGAGCCAAAGAACGATGGCGACGGCATAAAAGGCCGCGAGGAAACGCCAGTCGAACAGATCCTCGATGGGCGCGCTCGCCACCTTGAAGAACAGGAGCGCCGGCAGCGCGAAGTAGAAGACGAACCCGTTGATCCCATGCACCGCCGTCTCGGCCAGCAGCCGCCGTGCCAGGGCGACGTAGCCGCAAAGGATGAGCGCAAAGAACGGCAGGGCGACCTCGAGGAGGACGGACAAACTCGCTTCCCTCGGAAAGGCTGGACTCGGCAAGGCCGAGGACGACCACTTCGCGTCGCGGAATTGGCCTCGGGCAAAGCGTCCCTATGGCGGCTTCCGTGCGACGAGTTCAGCGCCCGGGGGCCGCTCTGGGCGTTGAGCGGCTGACGCAACTCCAGGTTTCGTTGGTGCTGGCACTTGCGAGCGAAGCGGGGCAATTCTATTCCTGGCATATGACCAAGCGCGTTGATCCGTCCGTCAATGATTGCCATGGCCCGAGCCTAGCGGAGCCGATTTGCGCCTCTTGATCGGGACCATGGCCCTCGTTTCGGTCACAATTGCTGCGATCGCCTTCGTGCTCTTGTTCATGGTCCTCGACGAGGATCGTCTGGCAGAGCGCGTTCGTGATGCGGCCATCTCCTGGAGCGGCCAGGAGGTTGCCGTCGACGGCGATCTCGATGTGGCCGTGTTTCCGCAGTCATTGCTGACCGTCTATCGACCGCGCTTCGGCAGTCCTGGCTCACGGCTAGCGCTCACTGCCGACCGGCTCGACCTCGAGGTCGCGCTGCTCCCGTTGTTGCTCGGACGTGTCGAGATTGCAGAGGCGACGATCGTGCGTCCGGTGCTTTCGGTAGCAGGTTCGGCAGGTGACGCACTCGGAGCGCTGACCGAACGCCTCGCGACGAACGGTGCTGGATTGCCGATCGAGCGCTTCTCGATCGTGGATGGCCGGCTATCGTCGGTTGATGGCGGCAAGGTGGTCGATGGCATCGACGGCGGCGTAGAACGCCAGGGCGAGGGGAGAAGCAGTCGCTTTCAGCTCGATGGCCAGTGGCTGAGCGATGCAGGAGCGCGGCCGGTCCGGATCGATGGTGAACTCGCTGCCACGCCGCCGGGTCGGCCGGTGTCCCTGCAGGTCGAGGTCGAGGTTACGGATGCCGGGGCTACTCGGAACCGCATGGTGTTCCGTGGTCAAGTCGTGCCACCATCGGAAGGTCGCGGACTGGCGGGCGCGCTCTCGCTCGAGCTTGATGCGCCGTCATGGTTTGCGAGCGGTCGGCTCGATCCGGCACTTGCCGTGCTAGCCGAGGCACCGCTTGCGCTCGAGGCAAACCTCGCTGTCGATCTACCTACCGAGTTGCGCGCCTGGACAGTGTCGCTGACCGAAGCCCGCGCTCGCTGGCAGGCACAGTCGTTCGAGGGCATGCTCGAGCTGGCCGGGGGCGAGCGGCCATCGATCGAGCTCGACGTAACAGCTGATGTGCTGCGGCTGGGCGAACCCGCCGGCCAGGCTCTGACGCTGCCGGCAGCCGTGCTTGGTGTCCTGCCGCCCGATCTTCGCGGCTCGGTCTCTCTCGATGCGACGCTCGTTGAATGGCGTGAGCGGGAATTTCGCCGCTTTGCACTCGAGCTTCACCTCGACGGCTCCGGGGTGATCGAGGTGGTGAGTGCGAGCGCCGTCTTGCCGGGGCCCGGAGACGTATCTTTCGTCGGCAGTCTCGGGCACCGAGATGGCGGAAGTGCCCCCTCTCTGGTGGGCACGCTTGAAGCCGCCGTTCAGAACCCGGCACTGCTGAGCACGGCGTTTGCAGAGCCGCCCGCCATTCTCGCCCGTTCGAGCACGCTCGCAGTCGAGACCGACATAGAATGGTTGCCTGGGCAGGTGACGCTGCAGAACACCGATTTGCGGCTCGATGGGTCGCGCCTCGTGGGCGGCTTTGCTTGGCGCGCCGCGGCATCTGGACGATTGCCGCAGCTCGCGGCTCGCGGCTCCATTGATCGGCTGGCGGTCGACGATCTGCTCGATGAGCCGGCGGCCATGCCGGAGCAGCTCATCGACCTCGCCAGCGCCATGGATCTCGCTCTCGATCTTCGTGCCTCGCGAACCAGCCTCGGTGACGCACGCTTCGGTGGATTGATCCTGCGCCTCGACAGCACTGGCGGCCGGGTCGCGATCGAGCGGCTGGCGCTCACCGACATCGGCGGCAGCGCCGCGATGCTGAGCGGCCAGGTCGACGCCGGCGAGCGGCGCTATGACCTCGATGTATCTCTCGACGTCGCGTCGCTGCCGCGGCTGCTCCGCCTGATGGGCCGCGACCCGCCGCCGGCGCTGACGCTCCTCGGTCCGCTAAATCTTCGCGGCAATCTGAAAGGCGACCTCGAGCGCGTCGAGATCGGCTCGACCCTGCAGGGCGATCTCTTCGATGCCGATGCCCGAGCGACCCTGGCGGGCTGGCGTGAAGCGGCAAGCGGGCCGCTCACCATTGATCTGGCGATTGGGGACGCTGCGGCCTTGGTGCGCCAGCTCGGCGGCCTGCCGGCGGGCGATGGCCGACTGGATGGCCCGGTCGCTGCGGTTCTGGATCTCGAACTCGACCATGGTGCCGTTCGCGGTGGCCGCGCCGAGTTGTCGGTCGGTGACGTGGGCATGGACGCCAGGGTGATCCTAGGTGCCGATGACGGTCGAGCGCTCGAACGGCTCGAACTCCGCATTGGCCCGGTTGGCGGCGAAACGATGGCTGCTCTCTATCGCCTGGCCACGCCACCATTGGACCTGGTTCCCGGACCACCCGCCCTTTGGCTCGGCAACTGGCCACGGCAAGCGCTGAATTGGCGCTGGTTGCGGCAGCGGGATCTGGAGATCGCGCTCGAGCTCACCCTGGAGGCGCCATCGCTGCCACCGATCGAGATCGAGAGCCAGCTGCGCAACGGTCGCTTGACCGTTCCGGCGTTTCGCTGGGCCGGCGAGACCGGGACGATCTCGGCGGGCTTGGCCCTGAGAGCCGGCGAAGCGGCACCCGGCATCGATCTGGCTCTCGACCTGGCTCTCGAGCGCTTCAGCGCTGCAGCCGTCGTCGAGCGCATGGGCGTGATGTCCGATGCCCTCGCCGGAACGCTCGACCTCGAGGCAAGGCTCGACACGTCAGGGGCCAGCATTAGCGCATTGGTCGGAAATCTCGCCGGGCAGGCTGCTGTCGTCATCACCGACGGGACGATTGGCGCTGCTCCTGCTGGCGGAATCATGGTCGATCGATTGAATGCTGGGCTCGTGGTTGAGCGGGGCGTCGTCCGGGCGACCCCACCCGGCATCGACTTCGTCAGTCCAGACGGCAACGGGCGTATCGACGGCTATGTCGATCTCCCGGCATGGTTGATCGACCTGGAACTAGCCCTCGATGGCGCGAGCGGCGACCCGCTCGTTCGCCAACGGTTCTTCGGCGATCTCGAAGACCCGGCACAACTGCCTTCGCGCGATGCGGTGCCCGAGCAACACGAATCGCCAGTTGGTAGTCCGTAGGCCGACCCGCCGCGTTTCGTCTGGCAGCGATGCGCCTAGCGCTGCGCCGATGAGCCCGACATGGCGGCGCGCTTGCCGCGGAGCAGGCTGACGCCGGGCAGGTTGCTCAGCATGCCCTCGACTTGCCCGCGCAGCTGACCGAAACGCATGACGTTCTCGATGCGTCGGTCGAGAAAGGCCCAGGTTTCCTCATTGTCCGGCGAGATGTCCTCAAGCCAGTAGAGCAAGGTCGATACCAGAACGGTGGCAAGCGTCGCCCGTCGGCTGTAACGACTAAAGCCCTTGTCGCGCGAGGCCGGAAAACCAGCCGCGTCCCAAATCCTATCGACCGTCCGCCAGAGCGCCTTGCCGGCGCTGCCGAGATTGGCAGGATTGCCGCGGATCAGGGCGGCGCGGCGCATCGCCTCCTTGTGATCATCCAGGACCTCGATCCTGGCCCTGACCAGGGTGGCGATCCGCTGCCTTACCGACTGGCGTTTTAGCGCTTCCGTGTCGACACGCTCGAGCATCCGGCGGTCGGCCCAGTCGCCGAGCCAAGCGAGCAGGCCGTCGCCGCCCTGCGGGAAGAGACGTCGTGCGGCAGTGGCATCGAAGCCTGCATCCGCGGCGGCCTGAACCAAAGTGCGCCGGCTCCAGCCGTCGAAGGCCGCATGCACCAGCGCAGCTTCGAGGATGCTGTCCTTTTGTGCGATACGAGCCGCCATGGCATCACTCGTTGCTGCGTCAGCCATCACCCGTCACCCCTCCGTCCCTGAGCTGCTCGTCGGCAAGGTAGGTCGTGAGAGCCGAGACTTCACTATCGAAGGCGAGATGTCGCGGATCGATCAGCCGGTGGGTGTAGAGGACGCCGTCGAGATGGTCGACCTCGTGCTGCAGGATGCGTGCGAACAAGCCCGCTGCCTCGAGCTCGATGGGCTTGCCCGCCGCATCGACAGCCTCCAGCGCCACACGCCGATGGCGTGGGACGAGACCACGGAGGCCTGGGATGGACAGGCAGCCCTCGAAGGCCATGACAGTCTCGTCATCGAGTGGCGTGAGCCGCGGATTGACGAGCACAAGGGGCGCCGCCGACCGATCGACAGCGTTGTCCGCATCGGGAACATGCGCCAGGATGACTCGGTCGCTGGCATAAACCTGGGGTGCCGCGAGCCCCAGCCCGCGGGCATCGGCCAGCGTCTCGCACATGTCTTGAACGAGCGCCCTAATTTCCGGCCGGGACGGGTCGGCAACGGGGGTGGCCACGCGGAGCAGCACCGGTTGGCCGAGCGGTGCAATCTTTCTCAAGGTCATGCGGGACAATTAGGCGTCGATCGGTCGGCCGCCAATAGCCAACGCTCAAGACTTGCTCGCTGACGCTGGCTCGGCTATAGGCTACCCCAGCCCTCAACTGAGGGATACCTATTGTTGTGCCAACGTCCTGGCTGGAAGCCGATGTTGGGAGATGCTCAGGAGAACGGTCATCGTTGAGGTTCAAGTTCGCGACAACAATGTCGATCAAGCGCTCCGTGCGCTCAAGAAGAAGATGCAGCGCGAGGGCTTGTATCGCGAGATGCGCATGCGCCGGCACTACGAGAAGCCGTCGGAGCGTCGCGCCCGTGAGAAGGCCGAGGCGATCCGCCGCTACCGCAAGTTGATGCGCAAGCGGGCCGAGCGCGACGAGGTTTGAGCGCCCGCCGCGTTCGCGGCGGTTCTCGATAGAGCGGCACCTGACCAGTGCACAGCGCTGAGCAGGAGACAGCCAGATCACCGGGAGAGGGTGCCTCTTCCGGTGATGTTGCTTTTCAGTATTCGATCCCGGCGACGCGCGCCCCAGGCTATTCGGCGGCGTTGCTCGAGAAGCCGGTCCGCATATAGGCGATAATCGCCCAGATCTCTTCGTCGGTAAGCGTGTTCTTGAACGCCGGCATTTCGGTCCCGAACGTAGCGCCTCCTTCCGAGATAGCCCAGATCAGGTATTCATCGCCGGCGATCGGCTTCTGGACGAGGTAGGTCAGGAGAGCGGGCGACGGAACCAGACTGCGGCCTTCCGTGCCGTCGCCGTAGCCGATTGCGCCATGACACTTGGCACAATATCCCGCGTAGAGATCGGCACCTTGCGCGATTGCTTCCGGCGTCCGTTCGATCGGGCTGGTCGCGCCGCTATAGGCGGCGGGCACATCGCCATTCATGAAGGTCCAGTGGCGCAGCATGCGCTGGTTCTGGGTAACCCCCATTCGGCCAGGGCTCCAGCGGTCCCGCTGGATGTCCCGCGGCCACATTTCGTCCCAGCCCATCGTGCCTGGGCCCCACCAATCTTGCGGCCCGAACTCGTCTTGCTGCGCGTTCCCCGCCAGCGGGGCGGCCCAAGCCGCAACCGCCATGAGGATCGCCAAGGCCAGCGCTGATCTAGGCATCTCGACCTCCCGCTTGCTGCCAAATTGACGATCCGCCGTCGCGTCTTTTTTTTCCATGACTTGGATCAAAGCTGGCCAAGCGTTCTCCGGCCGCTACCAACTCAGTGCGCGCGCCGCATGCTTTCAGGGCAAACGCAAGGCGAGGCCGGCATTCGCCGTGGCGATCAAGTCACCTCAAATAACCGACAGGGCGGCGCCATAACACCGTGGGAGCGTTCGCAGCTCAGGCTGGCAGCTCCAACTGGTGCGCCGCCAGCACCTTTGACTGACGCTGCTCGAGGGTCGTCACGTCGAAGTCGCCGACGAGCTCCATGAACTTCTTGTGCCAGTTGATCTCGGCATTGAGGTGGAGAAACACCGAGCCCAGGCCGATCGCGGCCCGATCCATGAAGACGAACTCGCGTGGTGGGGTCACGCCGCCGACCTCCTTCAATTTGCGATGCACCTGGCCCGCCACCTCACGGCCTTCGCGGCCGGCGCTCGTCTCCTGAATTCGCCGTGGGCGATCTTCCATGAGCGGGCCGTAGATAAATTTTGCCCACTGGTTCAGCACGTCGATCGCTTCGTTACTCAAGCCGCTGAAACCCCAGCTCTCGTAGGCCTCGACCGCGAGCTCCCGATCGTCTCGCATCAAGGCCCAGAAGAGGTCGATGACACCCTTGACGAAGTGTGGCGGGAAGAGCCGCACGCAGCCGAAGTCGAGGAGATTGATGTCCAGGTTCGGGCGCACCGTGTAGTTGCCGAGATGCGGGTCACCGTGGATGACGCCGAAATTATAAAATGGCACATACCAGGCGCGAAACATGTTCAGCGCGATCGCGTTGCGAACCTCGGCGCTTTCTTCCTTGAACGACAGCAGCTTCTCGCCATCGAGCCACTCCATCGTCAAGAGCCGTCCCGTCGACAGCTCGCTGACAACGGTCGGCACGTGGATATGGTCTTCATCCGCCATGATGTCGCGGTAGAGGCTCATGTTTCGCGCCTCGTGGGCGTAGTCCAGTTCCTCGTGGAGACGAGCCGCGATCTCCTCGTAGATGCGGTCCGGGTTGATGGCCTTGTCGTAGCGCCGATAGATGGCAAAGATCAGCCTGAGCTGTGACAGGTCCGCATCCACTGCCGCCGCGATGTTCGGGTATTGCAGCTTACATGCGACTGTCCGGCCGTCCTTGAGCGTCGCCTTGTGAACCTGTCCGAGTGATGCTGCCGCCGACGACTCGAGTGGAAAATGCGCAAACTTGGCCTCCCACTCGGGACCCAACTCGGCAACCATTCGACGCCGCACGAATGGCTTGCCCATGGGCGGTGCGTTCGACTGCAGCTGGGCCAGTTCTGCCGCGTACTCGGCCGGCAAGGCCTCGGGAATGGTGGCCATCATCTGTGCCACCTTCATCAGCGGACCTTTGAGCCCGCCCAGCGCCTCGCGCAGCTCGCCCGCCTGGGCGAGGTCGTTGCTGCTGCCGGTCATCCGGCGGCCGGCGAAGCGTGCGGCCGCAGCCCCGAACGTGCCTGAGACCTGAGCGTAGCGGCGGACTCGTCCGCCGAAGGAACTCTCTGAGTTGCGCCGGTCGCTGCCCGTCGGGCGATCGCTCAAGCCTGTGCTCCACTTGTGAATGGCCTCGGGGCAACAGCTCCAAGCGCCTCGTCCAACTCGGCGATATAGCCCTCGATGATCTGGAGACCACCGGCCCAGAAGGCCGGATCGCTGGCGTCCAGGCCGAAGGGCGCCAGCAGCTCCTTGTGACGCAGCGTGCCACCCGCCTCGAGCATCGCGAGATAGCGGGGCTCGAAGCCTTCCGGCGCTTCCTCGTACCGCTTGTAGAGCGCGTTCACGAGACAATCGCCGAACGCGTAGGCGTAGACGTAGAACGGCACGTGGACGAAGTGGGGAACATAGCTCCAATAGTTGCGGTACTCGTCTGGATAGTTGAACGCCGGACCGAGGCTCTCCTTTTGCACCTCCATCCAGGTGTCGCCGAGATCGTCGGGGGTCAGCTCGGCGTTCTTGCGCGCGTCGTGGATGCGGCGCTCGAACTCGCAGAACGCGATTTGTCTGACGACGGTGTTGAGCATGTCCTCGACCTTGCCGGCAAGGAGAACTCGCCGCTCGACCGGGGTCTTGGCTTGGCTGAGAATAGCTCTGAAGGTCAGTTGCTCGCCGAACACCGACGCCGTCTCGGCCAGGGTCAGTGGGGTGCCGGCGAGCAGCAGGCCCTGCTTGGCCGCGAGCAGTTGGTGAACACCGTGGCCAAGCTCGTGGGCGAGGGTCATGACGTCTCGCGCCTTGCCCTGGAAGTTCATCAGCACGTAGGGATGGGCACTGGGGACAACTGGATGGCAGAAAGCGCCGCTGTCCTTCCCGGGCCTGACCTCGGCGTCGATCCAGTTGCGCTCGAAGAAGCGGTCGACCATTTCAGCCAGTGTCGGCGAAAACGTGCGGTAGGCATCGAGCACCACGACCTTGGCGTCCGCCCAGTCGCGTCTCTGGTCGCTGTCTTCGGGCAAAGGCGCATTGCGATCCCAGAACTCGAGCTTGTCGAGCCCCATCCAGCGCGCCTTGAGTGCGTAGTAGCGGTGCGAAAGGCGCGGATAGGCGTCGCGAACCGCGGTGATCAGTGCGTCGACAACCTCGTCCTCGACCTGGTTGGCGAGGTTGCGCGAGGAAATCGGCCGCGCGAAATGGCGCCAGCCGTCCTCGATCGCCTTGTCCTTGACGATCGTGTTCGTGATTCGGCTGCACAGACGGATGTTGGTCGCAAGCACGTTGCTGATCGCGCTGGCGGCGTCGCGACGGACCTCCCGGTCCTTCGCCGACATCTTGTCGAAAATCTGAGCGCTGGTCAGCTCCTCGCCGCGGAACGGGAAGCGCAAGGCCGACATGGTCTCGTCGAACAGCCTGACCCAGGCGCTGCGGCCGGTGACCGACCGTTCGTGCAGCACCTTCTCGATCTCGTCGGACAGCTGATGCGGGCGAAAAGCCCTGACATTGTCGAGCCATGGTCGGAGGCTCTGCAGGGACGCTGAATCATCGAGCTTCGCGGCGAGTGCTGCATCGTCGATGCGGTTGAGCTCGAGCGTGACGAAGAGCAAGTGCGTGGTGATTGCGTTCACCCGCTCCTGAATCCCCTGCATGAAGCGGCCGATCTTGGGGTCGTCGCGGTTCGCCGCATGGCTCAACGATGCAAACGCATACACGCGGCCAAGGCCTTCCTGAACGACCTCATACCGCCTGAGCATGTCTGAGAGCTCGTCACCGCTGCGATCGGCGAGCGTTCCGGCATACGTCTTGGCGATTGCCTCGGCCTGCTCACCTGCCGCTTCAAGGGCTGCCTCGATCGCCGGGTCGTCAATGCCAGCGAACAGATCGGAAAGGTCCCATGTCGGTGTCACGCCGTTCCCGGACTCGGACGTTTGGCGCGAGCCTCGAGCCAACTCCGCCATCGACCGGTGTGGCGCGATTTCTCTCATCAAGCTTCCCTTCGAACCTGGACAGTTCAGATATAAGCCCTGCAACATGCAGGTCCAGCGCACGTCTTGGCGCGGCTGGCCGCTTCCGGGGGCGGGATTGGCGCAGCTGCCTGACCGGCCGGCACCATCATCGATCCGAATGGGATAAGCAGCTCCATGTCCAGCGTCGCTTTTGGCACAAATCTTCTTCAGATGTTTCGTGAGCACGCTGCCGAAGAGCGCGACAATCCGTTCCTGTGGCAGAAGCACGAGGGTGTCTACCGTCCATGGTCGTGGCGCCGGGTAGCCGACGAGGCCGAGCGGCTGAGCCGGGCCCTGATCCAGCTGGGTCTGGAGACTGGCGACCGGGTCGTGCTGGTCGCGGACAACCGTCCCGAATGGTGCATTGCCGATCTGGCCGTGCTCGGCGCCGGCGGGATCACGGTCCCGGCCTACACCACCAATACGGAGCGCGACCATGCCTACATCTTGGACCATGCTGAGGCGAAGATGGTCGTATGCGCCGGGCGGACCCTCGCCAAAAGGCTCGTCCCGGCGATAAAGCAAGTGCCGGGCGTCAAGACCGTCCTGTTCATGGAGCCGTTGCCCGAGGCCGACGAACTGCCGGTTTCGGCGATCAGCTGGAACGACGCACTGGCATTGGGCGACCGGTCGCCTTCCGTCGACCGGGGAGCTGCGCTCAAGCCGGACGACATCGCGTGCTTCATCTACACGTCGGGCACGGGAGGGACGCCGAAGGCCGTGATGCAGACCCACAAGAACATCATGACCAACCTCGAGGGCGCCTATGAGCTGGTCAAGCAGCTAGGCCTCGGCGATCGTGAGCGCTTTCTCTCCTTTCTGCCGCTGTCGCACAGCTACGAGCATACCGCCGGCCAATTCTTTCCGATCTCGATCGGCGCTGAGATCTACTATGCCGAGGGCGTGGAGACGCTGTCGACCAATCTCACCGAGGCGAGGCCGACGATCCTGACCTGTGTGCCCCGGCTCTACGAGGTGCTGCGGCAGAAGATTCTCGCAGGCGTGCACCGACAGGGCGGCGCCAAGGCGAAACTCTTTGATCTTGCAGTGAAGCTCGGCACCAAGCGCTACGAGCAAGATGGCAAGCTCAATCCGATTGACGCTGCCCTCGACCACCTGCTCGAGAGGCTGGTGCGGGCCAAAGTGCGGGAGCGCTTCGGGGGTCAGCTCAAGGCCATGGTCTCGGGCGGCGCGCCGTTGAACTATGATGTGGGCGTGTTCTTCGTGGCGCTCGGCCTGCCGGTGCTGCAGGGCTATGGGCAGACCGAGGCGGCACCGGTGATCAGCGCCAACCCGCCGCACCGGCCAAGGCTCGATACGGTGGGACCACCCTTCAAGGGTGTGGAGCTCAAGATCGCCGAAGACGGCGAGATCCTGGTTCGCGGCGGCAACGTCATGCCGGGTTACTGGAAGGACGAGGAGGCCACTGCGCGAACCATCGTCGATGGCTGGCTGCATACCGGCGATGTCGGCGTGATCGAGCCTGACGGCTACCTCAAGATCACCGACCGCAAGAAAGACATCATCGTCAACTCTGGTGGCGACAATGTTTCGCCACAGCGGGTGGAAGGCGTGATGATTCTGGAGGCCGCGATTGGCCAGGCGTTCATCTTCGGTGACAAGAAGCCCTATCTGGTGGCGCTCATCGTTCCCGACCAGGACGCCGTCAAGGCCTATGCCCGCGATCTCGGCAAACCGCCCGAGCTTGCCGAGATCGCCAAGGATCAGGGGTTCCGTCAGTTGATCGGCGAGGCCGTCAAGCGGGCCAACGCCAACCTGTCGGCGATCGAGCGGATTCGCAAGTTCGAGATCATGACCGAGCCGTTCACCGTCGAGAACGGCATGATGACGCCCACGCTGAAGTTACGCCGCCCCTTCATCATCGAACGGCATGGCAACCTTCTGGAGAGCCTCTACAACGCCGGTCGCTAGCGCGAGCCGATCAGTCCACAGCCGCTGCACGTCGGAGCCGATCGGCGAGTGCCTCGCCGAGGCCGGTATCGGGCAGCGGCATCACAGCGATCCGTCGGGCGCCTACAGCGTCCAGGGTTCGCAGCATGGCGTAGAGGTTACGGGCCGCCTCTTCAAGATCGCCCGCGGCACTGAGATTGAGCGTCGCCGCTGCGCCCTCGAGTGGCTCCGGCCCGAACGCCAAGAGGGCCTCATGTGTGTCGACAGACACGGCATCGAGCCTGATCGGTGTCTGCGGCGCATAGTGCTTCGCGAGCAGGCCGGGCGAGCGATGCGGCTCGCCGGACCTCCCCTGGCTCGCCGCCAGCGGGCCGATCACGGCCTCGATCAGCGGCGCGCGTGATGCTACCCGGTCGCAGCACACGAACAGCATCAGGCTGGCTGAGGTCGAGCACTGTGCTCTCGATGCCGAGGGCAACTGGTCCAGCGTCCAGGACGAGATCGATCACGCCATCCAGGTCAGCAAGCACATGCTCTGCCGTCGTGGGACTGACGCCGCCGGATCGATTGGCGCTGGGCGCAGCGACGGGACCGGCGACCGCGCGAAGCAGTGCCAGGGCGGTCGCATGGCCGGGAATTCGAACCGCAACGGAATCGAGCCCGGCCGTCGCGGCAGGGACGATGCCCGACGCTGATCGCAAGGGCAGCACAAGCGAGAGTGGGCCCGGCCAGAACGCCGCGGACAGACGCTCGACCCGGGGGTCGACGACAGCGAACTCGCCGACCTGGCGAGGCTCGGCCAAATGCATGATGAGCGGGTTGCTCGCCGGGCGTCCCTTGGCGGCATAGATGCTGGCGATGGCGGCCTCGTCGGTCGCGAGCGCACCCAGGCCATAGACTGTCTCTGTCGGAAAAGCGACGAGCTTGCCCTGGCGTAGCGCGGCGGCGGCGGCGGCGATGCCGTCCGCATTGGCGTCGAGGCGACGGGTCATCGACCGAGGGCGCGCCAGCCGATATCGCTTCGGTGGAAGCCCTGCGGCCAGTCGATTTGCCCGACGGCAAGATAGGCGCGGTCGCGTGCCGCCTGAAGCGTCGGCCCGAGCCCGGTGACGGCGAGCACGCGCCCACCATGTGCCTGCCAGTCGTCATCAACCCTTCGGGTTGCCGCGTGAAAGACCAGCAACGCAGCCTCGTCGTCCAGCTCGTCCAGACCCTTGATCACGGATCCGCCACTGGTGCTGCCGGGATAGCCGTTGGTCGCCAGGACGACGGTCAGAGCGTGATCGGATAGCCAGCGGATGCTCATGCGACTCAGCATGCCGTCCACCGCGCCGACCATGAGCTGGCCCAGGTCGGTCATCAGCCGGGGCAGAATCGTCTGGCACTCCGGATCGCCAAACCGGACATTGTACTCGAGCAGCTTCGGCCCGTCCTTGGTCAGCATCAGCCCGGCATAGAGGAACCCGCGATAGGGTGTGCCCTCGGCGTCGAGGGCCTCGATGGTCGGCCGGACGATCTCGGCCATGGCCTTCTGGGTCAGCTCAGGCGTCAGCGCAGGGGCGGGGGAGTAGGCGCCCATGCCGCCGGTGTTCGGTCCCTGGTCCCCGTCGAAGGCACGCTTGTGGTCCTGGGCGGTGCCGATCTCGAGCGCCGTCTTGCCGTCGGAGATCGCAAAGAGGCTGACCTCCTCGCCCTCCAGATACTCCTCGATGACCAGCGTCTGCCCGGCGGCCCCGAACGACCCGCCGAAGGCGTTCTCGACGGCCTCGCTGGCAGCCTCGCGGGTCTCGGCGATCACGACACCCTTGCCGGCGGCAAGCCCGTCCGCCTTGACCACCAGCGGCAATGGCGCCGTTTCGACATGAGCGAGTGCTGCTGCCTTCTCGGACTCCCCAAACACTCGGTACGCAGCGGTCGGCAATCGATGCCGCGTGCAGAAGGCCTTCATGAAGGCCTTCGAGCCCTCGAGCTGTGCTGCCGCCTGGGACGGGCCGAAGGCCTTGACGCCGGCGTCCTCCAATCGATCGACGAGGCCCATGACCAAGGGCAGCTCGGGCCCGACGACGACGAGGTCGATCGAGCGCTTCTTGGCCAGTGCCACGATGCCGTCGAGGTCGTCTGCGGCAATGGCGATGCATTCGCAGAGTGCCGCGATGCCGTCATTGCCCGGGGCGCAGAGCAGCTCGGTCGTGAGTGGCGATGCCTTCAGGGCCCAACACAGGGCATGCTCACGGCCGCCGCCACCGATCACCAGAAAACGCATGGGCTCGAGCCTGGGATTGCCGTTTGGGATGGGGTAAGGATCCGTGCCGGCGCTTGCCGGACGGGTCACGCTTCCGATAGACCTATTGCGTTGGGAAATCGAGTCGCCCGTCCACAGAGTGGGGGCGTGGCGCACAAGCGGAAGTTGGTCGAGATGCAGCGGGTCAGAATCGGGGTCTTGGGGGCGAGCGGCTATACGGGTGCCGAGCTCCTGCGACTGCTCGTTGGGCATCCGGCCGCGGAGATCCGCTGGCTCACCGCGGATCGCAATGCCGGCCAGCCTGTGGCCGCGCTGTTCCCACATCTGGCGCATCTTGGACTTCCCACACTCGCCAAGCTCGACGCGGTCGATCTCGATGCTGCCGACGTCGTGTTCTGCTGCCTGCCGCACGGGCTCACTCAAGGCGTCGTCAAGAGCTTGCCGCCGGCGATCCGCGTGGTCGACATATCGGCTGATTTTCGACTTCGGGATTTGGCCGCCTACGAGGCAACCTACGGCAAGCCGCACGAGGCCCCCGAGCTGCAGCAAACGGCCGTTTATGGGTTGAGCGAGCACTATGCCGCCGCCATCCGCGATGCCCGGCTGGTGGCCAACCCCGGCTGCTACCCGACGACGGCGGAGTTGCCGCTCATACCGCTGCTGCGGGCGGGATTGATCGAGGAGGGCCGCATCATCATCGATGCGAAGTCCGGCATCACCGGGGCCGGCAGGGCAGCTAAAGAAGCCAATTTGTTTGCCGAGGTCAGCGAGGGCTTCCACGCCTATGGGGTCGCCACCCATCGACACACGCCTGAGATCGAGCAGTGCCTCGGGGATTTCTCGCAGGCGCCGATGAGGGTCACCTTCACGCCGCATCTGGTGCCGATGAACCGCGGTATCCTCGCGACGATCTACGCACGGCTCACGCCCGGCACCGGGGTCGCCGAGCTGCAGGATGAGCTCGCGAGCGCCTATGCGGATGCTCCCTTCGTCAAGGTGCTTGCGCCGAAATCGCTGCCGGCGACGCGTCATGTTCGCGGCAGCAATCTTTGCCTCATGGCCGTCCATCCGAGCGGGATCGAGGGGGAGGTCATCATTCTCAGCGTCATCGACAATCTCGTGAAGGGCGCTTCGGGACAGGCCATCCAGAACATGAACCTGATGTTCGGCTTGCCCGAGGACATGGGCCTGCACCACGCGCCGTTGTTCCCCTGAGGTGACCGGGCAGGCGGTCGATTTCGCGCTGATCGAGGCCGCCGCCGCGACGCTTGCCGGTCAGCTGGAGCGGACCCCGCTTCGACATTCGCGAACGCTCTCCGAGATCACGGGCGCAGAGCTCTGGCTCAAGTTTGAGACCATGCACTATACGGCATCGTTCAAGGAGCGCGGTGCCTTGAACAAGCTGAGCAGCCTGAGCGAAGCCGAGCGCGCGCGGGGCGTGATCGCCATGTCGGCGGGTAACCATGCCCAGGGTGTCGCCTATCACAGCGGGCGGCTCGGTATTGGCGCGACCATCGTGATGCCGGAGACGACGCCGTTCAACAAGATCCACAATACCGAGCTGCTCGGCGCCGAGGTCGTCCTTTCCGGATCGAGCGTCGACGAGGCGGCGGCGCACGCTCACGCACTCGCAGCCGAGCACGGCTTCGTCTTCATTCACCCGTTCGACGATCCACTCATCGTTGCCGGTCAAGGCACGATTGGATTGGAGATCGATGCGGCGGCGCCGCAACTCGATGCCGTTGTCGTGCCCATCGGCGGTGGTGGGCTGATCTCTGGTATGGCTACGGCACTCAAGACTTTGCGGCCGGAAGTCGAGATCCTGGGCGTCCAATCCGCACGGTTCCCGGCCGCATATGCGGCTCGGTATCCGGGTGCCGAGCTGGGATCGCACGGGCGGACGATCGCCGACGGCATCGCCGTGAAGCAGCCGGGTCGCCTCACCGGAGCCGTGATCGAACGGCTGGTCGACGATATCATGCTGGTTGACGAGCCGCACCTCGAGCGGGCGGTACTCCAGCTGCTCGAGATCGAGAAGACGGTGGTCGAAGGTGCTGGAGCCGCCGGGCTCGCTGCCGTGCTCGCGCATGCCGAGCGGTTCGCCGGACGGCGCGTGGGCCTCGTGCTCTGCGGCGGCAATATCGATAGCCGCCTCTTGAGCGCCGTCATCATGCGCGGACTTGTGCGCAGCGAGCGGCTGATCCGGCTCGCAGTCGCCGTCCCGGACAGTCCGGGCAGCCTCGCAAGGCTTACCCGATTGATTGCCGAGGCGCGTGGCAATGTGGTCGAGGTGACGCACAAGCGGGCCTTCTCGCAAGGCTCCGTCAGGGACGCGATCGTGGATTTCGTCATCGAGACACGCGATGGACGGCATGCCGGTGCGATCACCAGGGCGCTTCGCGACGGAGGCTTCGAGCTGTTGGCCGCCGATAGCGAAGGCTCGAGCGCCGGCTGACCTCGCCAGGCCACATCTCGCCAATGGCGCCGAGCTTTACCTGAGGGTCGACATAGGTTATAATACCTATCTTTGGCTTTCTATGCTTTCGGCGGAGACGACGGTGCGGGTTTTGGTGCTCGAGGATGACCCGACCGACGTGCAGGCTCTGCGGCGTGAGCTCGCCGGTCGGTTCGAGATGGTTCTGGCTGAATCGCTGGCCGAAGGTTTGCTGCGGTTGTCGACGCCCGGACGTGCGCCGGATGTCATCGTGACCGATCTCAATCTGCCGGACTCGGCGGGACCGCGGACCCTGGAAATCCTCAGAGAAGCGGCGCCCGGCATTCCGATCGTGGTGAGCACCGGCGATCTTAGCGGCGGTGTTCGCAAGCAGCTGGATCTGTTGGGCGCCGCCCATCTGCACGACAAGAACGACGGTCTGCCGATCCTCCGCGCCTTGCTCCAGCATACCGAGTTCTTTCACCAGACGATGGTACTCCACAAGTCGCAGATGCGAAGCGAGATCGATCGCGTCGCCCGTTCCGCCGCCGAGGAGGCAGCCAAGAAAGCGATCGACGAGCTCGTCCACCGCCTCGGCTTGCACGACGAGGAGGGCTTACGCATGGCCGTGCGCCTGGCGCGTGGCTGGGACGCGGCGAAAGCCAGATTCACGGCCGCAATCGCAACCGGGCTGGGCAGTGCGCTGTTGCTCGCCGTTGGTGCCGGCGTGGTCGCAATCGTGCGCAATCAAGGCACCAAGTGATCGGATCGGGCGATCGCACGTGGCCGTTGCTCGTCGTGCCTAGTTGGTCGTCAGCCGAGGCGGGGCCTCCGTTGCTGGCCGCTGGCCGGGCGCCAGCTCCTCGGGCTGTTTGCCGTAGGCGGCGATGCGCGCCAGCACCTCGTCGATCTTTGCGGAGTCCAGGATGGCTGGGCGGGTGACTTGCAGGCAGCGCCAGTAGCAGGAGGCCAGGTTCTCGACCTCAAGCGCCAGATTGAGGGCTTTCTCGAGGTCGGCGCCGAGAGCGATCATGCCGTGATTGGCGAGCAGACAGGCCGTGCGCCCGTCGAGTGCTGCGAGCGCGTGATCGGAGAGCTCCTGCGTGCCAAACCGCGCGTAAGGAGCGACGCGCACGGAATCGCCGCCGGCGACCGCGATCATGTAGTGAAAGGCCGGAATTTCCATCCGCAAGCAGGCGAGCACGGTGCAATGCATGGCATGGTTGTGGACGATGGCATTGACCTCCGGCCGATGCCGCATGATGTCGTAATGGAATCGCCATTCCGTCGACGGCAGGCGGCGACCCGCATAGCGACCCGCGTGGTCGAGCAGGACGATGTCATCTGGCTCGATTCGGTCATAGGGCATGCCCGAGGGTGTGATCAGTAGTCCCTCGGGTACGCGTGCACTCACATTGCCGGAGGTGCCGTGATTGATTCCCAGTGCGGTCATCTGCAGGCAGGTGTCGATGATCTGGCGGCGAAGCGCGGCTTCTTGCTTTGTTTGCATTGGCGAGGCGTGCCTTTGGCTGCTGGAGGTCGTTGGCGCGAGTGGCGCCCACCGGGGGCCGAAGCGACGGCGGCGCGAATAGCGAATTCGGTGATCCACACTGAATTGCACGTCGTACTTCTACCCTGACAGCGATCTGCGGGGAATGATGACGGCAAGTGCGCCTTCGGGGATGCTAGCAGCGGGTGACGGACATGATGTCCGACTTGCGCAATCAGCGTCAGTGACGTTCAAGGAGCGCATGACATCATCTGGCTCCGCACCCGTCGACGGATTACTCCTGGATATCGAGCAGGTCGCTGTGCATCGGGACCGCGAGGCATTTGGTCGCCTTTATGGGTTCTATGCCCCGCGAGTGGCTGCTTACCTGCGTCGGGTCGGCGCGCGTCCAGAGCAGGCCGAGGACTTGGCGCAAGAAGTGCTGCTCACCGTTTGGCGAAGGGCGCATCAGTTCGACCCGAATAAGGCGGCGCTGAGCACCTGGGTTTACACGATCGCGCGCAACAAGCGGATCGATGCGTTGCGCCGCGAACGTCATCCTGAGTGGGATATCGACGATCCGACGTTGGAGAGTGGCGAAGCGCCGCGAGGCGATACCCATACCGAGACCGAATTGGTTAAGGACGAGATAAAGCGGGCGATTGCCAGCCTGCCGCGGGAGCAGGCGGAGCTACTGCGGATCTTCTATTTCGAGGACAAGACCCACAGTGTGATCGCTGATGAGCTGGGATTACCTCTGGGGACTGTAAAATCACGGTTGCGGCTCGCAGTTGGCAAGCTGCGTGGCCTGCTCGAGGGTGTAGCATGACGAGCGAACATATCTGTGTCGATGATCTCTTGCTGGCGCATGCTGCCGGTCGGCTGCCTGAGCCGGTAGGGTTGGTTGTGGCTACGCATCTCGCATTGGCCCCGGAGCGGCAGAGCGCCTATCGGGAATACGAAGCTTTGGGCGGGGCGATGCTGGAGGATCTGCAGCCTGCGGTGTTGAGCGATGGCGCTTTCGATCGGTTGCTCGCCCGAATGAATGATGAAAAGGAACCCATGCTGACCGGGGCGAAGGCGGCAGAGCAGGGCACCATCGTTGGATCTGCTGCTGGCGACCCGCCGATTCCGGCGCCATTGCGCAGTTACATCGGTGGCAGCTTGGCCGATCTCCCTTGGAAGCATTACGGTTCCGTTTCTGAAGCGAGCCTGCCGCTGGACGAGACGACCTACAGAGCCCGTTTGATCCTGCTCAAGGCTGGCCGCTCGGTGCCGAAACACACGCATGATGGTCAGGAGATCACCGTCGTCTTGAAGGGCGCCTTCAATGACGGGATTGGCCGCTATGGCCGTGGCGACATCTCGATCGCTGACGCCCATGTGGACCATCAGCCGATGGCCGAGGATGGCGAGGATTGTCTGTGCCTCACGGTCACTGATGCGCCGCTTCGGCTCACCGGCACATTCTCCCGCTTCCTCAATCCATTTCTTCGCTTTTGACGTCAGACGCCTGAGCGCGAAGGCGTAACCTAGCGGCCACGCTTGCTGTGCCGCCGCTATCCTCCCCGCGACTGATCTTGCACTGGACGGCGATGCCGGTCACGTTGTCGTGCGGCTAAGTCACGAGAAGGTGCGTGTTCGGTATGACCGTTGCGGTGCTTGGGCTCACGGAAGATCGTATGCTGCGCGGGGCCGATGCGATCCCGATGCCGGTGCCTGGCGAGCCTCCTCTCGTTACCCGGTTCGCACCGAGCCCAACCGGGTATCTGCATGTGGGCCATGCTTATTCGGCGCTCTTTGGGTTCGAGGCGGCGCGGCTGTCTGGTGGTCGGTTTCTCTTGCGGATCGAGGATATCGACCAGCAGCGTTGCCGCGCCGAGTTCGAGCAGGCGATCTTCGAGGACCTCACATGGCTGGGCTTGCCCTGGCAGGGAGAGGTGCTGCACCAAAGTCGTGGCATGCAGCGCTATGCCGAGGCTTTGGACCATCTTCGCTCGCTCGGCGTGGTCTACCCGTGCTTTTGCACGCGCAAGCAGATCAGGGTCGAGGTCGAGCATTCGGGTCGCGCCCCGCATGGTCCCAATGCCGAGCTGATCTACCCTGGAATCTGTCGCGACATCGCTACCGCCGAGAGCCGCCGCCGCATCGACAACGGCGAGCCTTTCGCTTGGCGCCTCGACAACGCCAAGGCGCTGTCGATGACCGGCCGAATCGCATGGTACGATTGTCGTGCAGGCTGGGTCGAGGCAGATCCGGAATCGCTCGGCGACCCGATTCTCGCGCGCAAGGACACGCCCACCAGCTATCACTTGGCCGTCGTCGTCGACGATCACCTGCAGGGCATCAATCTGGTGACCCGCGGCGAGGATCTCTTGCATGCCACGCACATTCACCGCTTGCTGCAGGCGCTGTTCGAGATCGAGCCACCGCGCTACTATCACCATAACCTCGTTGCAGATAGCCGCGGCGAGCGGCTGGCTAAGCGCAATCGCGCCATCACGCTCCGGCATCTACGTGACATTGGTCGAACGCCGGCCGACATCTGGAAGATGATCGGCCTCAAGCAGCATTCCTGACACTCGGCGCGTCGCGCTGCGGAGGGACCAGCGGTTGGCCGTACGGCGAAGAAGCTTCGCAGTGCTTGCCGCCTTGAGCGTGCTGAGCGCCTGCGCCGTCACCGTTTACCCGATCGATAGGCCGGCTCTTCCGGAGCGTGTTTTTGCACCGGAGGGATCTCCCCGCGCGATCGTCCTGGCACTGCACGGTTTCAACGATTACAGCCGGGCATTCGACGAGTTCGCGCAGCACGCGGCAGCACTCGGCTACCAGGTCGAATCATTCGACCAGCAGGGTTTTGGTGGCAGTGCCAATCGCGGCCTATGGCCGGGCAACGCTGCGCTTGCCGACGACCTGCGTGAACGCATTGCCGCGCTTGCCGATGAATGGCCAGAAACGCCGATCTTCGTGCTCGGCGAGAGCATGGGGGCGGCCGTCGCGATCGTCGGGCTCGCCGATCATGCTCCGGCGGTCGACGGCGTCATCTTGTCGGCACCGGCCGTGTGGGGCGGCGATGCCTTGAACCCTTTCTACCGAGCCGTTCTCATGACGGCGGCGACGCTCTTGCCGGATCGCGAGATGACGGGCCGCGGCCTCAAGCGGCAGGCTAGTGACAACATCGATATGTTGATCGGCCTTGGCCAGGATCCGCTGGTGATCAAGGCGACGCGCCTCGATGCCGTGGCCGGCTTGGTCGGCCTGATGGACGAGGCCGTGGCCAAGGCGCCCGGCCTCGACCTGCCGGTGCTGGTTCTCATGGGCGAACGCGACGAGATCATCCCGCCGGAGGTCATTGCCAGTTTCATCGCGGACCTCGATCTCGAGGCCTGCCAATGGATCGCTTATCCTGACGGCTGGCACATGCTACTGCGCGACATGCAGCGCGAGCGGGTCTGGTCCGATATCATCGCCTGGATCGACGCAGGTGAGGCAGCGGACGCTCGGGCGTGTGGCACCGCTGTCGCAGCCTCGTAGGGCGAAAAGGTAAGTGCTGCGAGGAACTGCCGGCTGCTTTTGGCTGTTGCTACCTCCCCGTGTCGTCGCCAGTAGATCGAGCAGTCGCGGTGATTGACCTCGGATACCGTCGACGTGCCCGCGTTTCCGAGACGAATGAGAGCAGCGGTTTCACGAGACCCAAAGAGGCGGGATCGATCGTCGGCAACATGAACCGAGGTCCTCTCGGGCGGGAATTCCATGGTCGAAGAAGGCGGCTGGGCAGTGCGGCCAGCCGGCCTGCGCGCCACGCAAAGCTGTTTGCTTTTGCCGCTGTGTCGCCTACGCTTTTTTGCAGCGAGGAACCTGAAAGCAGAGATTGGGATGGAACAATGCGCAAGGTAGTCATGGGCGTTGCGGTGGCGATGGCCGCGCTGATCGCCGGCGCTGCGGCGGCACAGGACTTCACGCCAGCTGTCATCTTCGACATGGGCGGCAAGTTCGACAAGTCGTTCAACGAGGCTGCCTATAACGGCGCAGAGCGGTTCAAAGAAGAGACCGGCATCGAGTATCTCGAGTTCGAGGTCACCCAGGAGGCGCAGCGCGACCAGGCAATGCGCCGGATGATCCGCTCGGGCGCCAATATCGTGGTGGTCGTGGGCTTTCAGAACGCCACACCGCTCGAGACCATCGCGGCCGAGAATCCTGACGTCAACTTCACCATCATCGATGCAGTTGTCGATCTGCCGAACGTGCAGTCGATCACCTTCAAGGAGCACGAGGGGTCGTTCCTCGTCGGCATGGCGGCCGCCATGGCGTCGGAGACCGGCACTGTCGGCTTCGTCGGCGGCATGGACATCCCGCTGATCCGCAACTTCGCCCACGGCTACGAGCAGGGCGTCAACTACGTGAACCCGGACGCCGAGGTCCTGGTCAACATGACCGGCGACGACCCCGGCGGCGTGGAACGATCCGGCGCGTGGCGGCGAGCTCGCCATCGGCCAGTTCAATCAGGGTGCCGACGTGGTCTATGCGGCGGCTGGCTCCACCGGGCTGGGCGTGCTGCAGGCTGCGGCCGACGAGGGCAAGCTCTCGATCGGCGTCGACAGCAACCAGAACCACCTCCACCCGGGCAGCGTGCTGACCTCGATGCTCAAGCGGGTCGATATTGCCGTCTACGATGCCTTCAAGGACAGCATGGACGGCACCTGGGAGGCCGGCGCCAGCACGCGCGGGGTCGCCGAGGAGGGTGTCGGCTATGCCCTCGACGAGAACAACCGCGAGCTGATCACGCCCGAGATGGAAGCTGCGATCGAGGACGCCAAGGCCAAGATCATTTCCGGAGAGATCGTGGTCGAGGACTACTACTCGACCCAGAACTAGGGCGATCTGCCCGATGAGCGCCCAGACGACTGCCGCCGGCGGGACCAGCGCTCCGCCGGCGGTGGCGCTCGATGGCATCAACAAGTCGTTCGGTCCGGTCCACGCCAACAAGAACATCGACCTGGCGGTCGAGCCCGGTACCATTCACGGCATCATCGGCGAGAATGGTGCCGGCAAGTCGACCCTGATGAACATTCTCTACGGCTTCTACCAGGCCGATTCCGGCACGATCCTGGTGGACGGCGAGGTCCGCGCGATCGAGTCGCCGGAGGATGCGATCAAGGCCGGCATCGGCATGGTCCATCAGCATTTCATGCTGGTCGAGCCGTTTTCCGTACTCGAGAATATCCTGCTCGGTGCGGAGGGCGGCTGGACGCTCAAGGCCGGCAAGGAGAAGGCCCGCGAGGAGCTGCTCAGGCTCGAGCGCGACTATGCGCTGGAGGTCGACATCGACGCCAGGGTGGCCGACCTGCCGGTCGGCATCCAGCAGCGCGTAGAGATCCTGAAGGCACTCTTTCGCGGTGCCCACGTTCTCATTCTCGACGAGCCCACCGGCGTGCTGACGCCGCAGGAGGCCGATCATCTCTTCCGCATTCTCGGGAGCCTGAAGGCGCAGGGCAGGACGGTGATCCTGATAACCCACAAGCTGCGGGAGATCATGGCCGTCACCGACAATGTCAGCGTCATGCGAGCCGGTGAGATGGTGGCGCACCGACCGACCGCCGAGACGACGACGGAGGAGCTGGCCGAGCTCATGGTCGGCCGGAAGGTCCTGCTGAGGGTCGACAAGCGGCCAGCGAAGCCTGATGGCGCCGGTGCTGGACGTCGTTGGTCTCGAGGTGACCGACGAGCTCGGTGTGCGGCGGGTCAAGGATGTGAGCTTCACTGTTCGGGCCGGCGAGATCGTCGGAATTGCGGGTGTCGCGGGCAATGGCCAATCGGAGCTGCTCGAAGCCCTGTCCGGCATCCGCAAAGTGTCCGGAGGGCGCGTCCTGCTGCATGGCGAGCCCATACTCGATGCGGCCGATGCCAGGCGGAAGAAGCTCGGTCACGTGCCTGAGGATCGGTTGAGGATGGGTCTCGTCCGCGGCTTTCCGGCGTATGAGAACGCGATCTTGGGCTATCAGCTGCTGCCCGCCTATACGGATCATGGCTTCTTGAAGAAGCGAGGGATCATCGCGCACTGCCTGAGCTGGATGCAGCATTACGATGTCCGTCCGGTGGCGCCGATGCTGCAGGCGACCTCGTTCTCGGGCGGCAATCAGCAGAAACTGGTGCTGGCGCGCGAGATGGAGCACGATCCGGACCTCCTGCTCGTCGGCCAGCCGACCCGAGGCGTCGATATCGGTGCCATCGAGTTCATCCACCGGCGGCTGATTGAGATGCGCGATGCTGGCAAGGCCATACTCCTCGTCTCGGTCGAGCTCGACGAGATCCTCTCCCTGGCCGACCGCATCATCGTCATGTTCGACGGTGTCATTACCGGCGAGATGGCTGGTGACGAGGCCAGTGCACGACGCATCGGGATGCTGATGGCCGGCATTCGCGAGGCGGCCTGATGCCGACGAAGCTCCCCGGCTGGGTCAATTTCGGCCTCTTGCCGCTGATGAATCTCGGCATGGCGTTTCTGGTCGCCGGGCTCATTGTCGTCGTTCTCGGCGAGAGCCCTGTTCAGGCCGTCCGGTTCCTGGTCTACGGCGCCTTCGGCTATGGCGAGGCGGTCGGGTACACGCTCTTCTACACGACGAATTTCATCTTCACCGGTCTTGCGGTGGCGCTCGCCTTCCAGTGCGGGCTCTTCAATATCGGCGGTGAGGGGCAGGCCTATATCGGCGGCCTCGGCGTCGGCCTCGTCGGCATCTATCTTGGCCACTGGCCGGCGCCGATCGGCATTATGATCGGGATCATGGCGGCGGCTCTTTTTGGCGGGGTGTGGGGCTTCATCCCGGGCTGGCTGCAGGCACGTCGCGGCAGCCACACCGTGATCACGACGATCATGCTGAACTTCATTGCCGCCTCGATCATGACCTACCTCCTGGTCAACCCGCTCCGGCGCGAAGGCCAGCAGATTCCCGAAAGCGCCACCTTCGACGAGCGCATGTGGCTGCCGCAGTTGCACAACGTCTTGGGCGATCTCGGCATCGCCATCGGCCGCTCGCCGCTGAACGTGTCCTTGTTGATCGCGCTCGCCGCCTGCTTTCTCTATTGGCTCTATGTCTGGAAGACGCGCGCCGGCTACGAGATGCGTGTCGTTGGACGAAGCGAGGCGGCTGCGGTCTACGGCGGCATATCGCCGGCCAAGCAGATCATGATCGCGATGACCCTTTCCGGCGCTTTGGCGGGCATGATGTCCCTGAACGAGGTCCTGGGCGCCCAGCACCGGCTGACCCTCGGTTTCACCGGTGGCTATGGCTTCGTCGGCATCGCGGTTGCATTGATGGGCCGTGGCCATCCGCTCGGCATCGTGCTCGCGGCATTGCTCTTCGGCGCCCTCTACCAGGGTGGCGCCGAGCTCGCCTTCGATATGCCACGGGTCAACCGTGATATGGTCGTCGTCATACAGGGCCTGGTCATCCTCTTCGCCGGCGCGCTCGAGCATATGTTCAGGCCCTGGCTCGAGGCCCGCTTCGCCCGGCCCGCAGTTCCGGTGCCGGCCTGATGGAGGAACTGTGGACCCAGATCCTTCTGTTGACGGCGAGCACGTTTCGCCTTGCCACCCCGCTCGTGCTCTGTGCCATGGCCGGCCTCTTCGCGGAGCGGAGCGGTGTCGTCGATATCGGCCTTGAAGGCAAGATGCTGGGCGCCGCCTTCGCAGCCGCTGCCGCCGCAGCACTGACCGGCTCGGCCTGGATGGGCTTGATCACGGCCATTGGCGTATCGTTCGCCCTCGCCATGCTGCATGGCTTTGCCTGCATCACCCATCGCGGCGACCAGGTGGTCTCGGGCGTAGCGCTCAACATCACCGTTGCCGGCCTGGGCCCAGTGCTGGCGGATGCCTGGTTTCAGCAGGCGGGGCGGGTCCCCGTGTCGGGCGAGGGCATGCGCTTTCGCCCTATCGACCTGCCGTTTGCCGAGACGATGCGCGACGTGCCCTTTGTCGGGCCGCTTTATGCGGACGTGATCAGCGGCCATAACCTTCTCGTCTATGTGGCCGCTATTTCCGTGCCGGTTGTCGCCTGGGTCGTCTTTAGGACCCGCTTCGGGCTTCGTCTGCGTGCCGTCGGCGAGAACCCGAGCGCTGTGGACACTGCCGGCATCTCGGTGACCGCCATGCGCTATCGGGCGCTTATGGTTACCGGCGTGCTCTGCGGTATCGCCGGCGCCTATCTCTCTATCGCGCAGGGGGCCGGCTTCACGCGCGACATGTCGGCAGGCAAGGGCTATCTGGCGCTCGCGGCACTGATCTTTGGCAAATGGCGGCCAGTGCCGGCGCTGATGGCATGCCTGCTCTTCGCCTTTGCCGACGCCGTTCAGGCTAGGCTGCAGGGCGTCGAGCTGCCGCTGATCGGCGAGGTGCCGACCCAGGCGATCCAGGCTCTGCCGTATCTCTTGACCATTTTGCTATTGGCCGGGTTCGTCGGCCGCGCAGTCGCGCCCAAGGCCATCGGCCAGCCCTATGTCAAAGAGCGATGAGGGAGCTTCTCGAGCGCGCGCGGGGCGTTCAGAGGCATGCCTACGTGCCCTATTCCAGGTTCAAGGTCGGTTGCGCGCTCCGCACTGCTGCCGGCGACGTGCATGTCGGCGCCAATGTCGAGAACGCAGCGTACCCGCAGGGTCTTTGTGCCGAGCGATCGGCGGTAGCCGCGATGATCGCCTCGGGCGCGCAACGGATTGCCGAGATCGTCATCGTCGGGAGCGGTGCCGAGCCGTGCTCGCCTTGCGGCGGCTGTCGGCAGCTGTTGAGCGAGTTCGCGCTGCCCGCGACGCCGGTGCACATGGTGGGCGCGGACGGTAGCCTCGCCTCGTCGACTATCGGTGAGCTCTTGCCGATGGCTTTTGGTCCGTTGGCACTCGGCGCTCCGGCAATCACCTCAAAGCAGCCGGAGAGCGCCGCCGACATTCTCCGCGAGCGGTTCGCCGATCTCTTTCCCAAAGTCGCGATCATTCTCGGATCCGGCCTCGGCGGCCTCGCTGATCGCCTCGATGGCGGCGCGGCGATCCCCTACGCCGAGCTTCCGGGCTTTCCGCGCCCCACAGTGGAGGGCCACGGGGGGCGGCTGGTCGTTGGCCGGCTGGACGGGGTCTCGGTAGCGTGCCTGCAGGGCCGCGTGCATGTCTACGAGGGTGACGGCACGTCGGCCCTTGCGACGATGGTCCGCACGCTCAAGGAGCTGCGCACGCGGCTCTTGGTTCTGACGAATGCCAGTGGCGCCATCACACCGTCGATCGCGCCGGGTGCCATTGCGATCATCACCGATCACATCAACATGCTGGGCGTGAATCCGCTGACCGGGCGAAACGACGATCGGCTGGGGCCGCGTTTCCCGGACATGTCGGCCGTCTATGATCTGGAGCTGGTGAAGATCGCCGAAGCCAGCGCCACCCGCAGCGGCATCTCATTGGCCAAGGGCGTCTATCTGGCGACGCCGGGGCCGAGCTTCGAGACGCCGGCGGAGATCAGGGCCTTCCGCAGCCTGGGCGCCGATCTGGTCGGGATGTCGACAGTGCCCGAAGCGATTCTCGCTCGGCATGCGGGGCTCAAGGTCCTCGGCCTATCGATTGTCACCAACCGAGCCGCCGGCCTCGCCGAGCAGACGCTTAGCCATGACGAGACCCTGTCCATGGCGGATCAGACCGCTGATCGCCTGGAGCGGTTGCTGACCGATGCAATGAAGGAGCTCGTTCGTCATGCGGATTGATCTCGATGGCATTCTCGCGGCTGCCGATGCGCGACATGTCGACGCGAGGCTGGCCGCTCGCTTCGTGCACGCTATCGACCTGACCTCGCTCAACGGTGATGAAAGCGCCGCCGACATCGAGGCGCTGTGTGCGCGTGCCACCCGGCATGGTGTCGCCGCGGTCTGCGTCTTGCCCGACGCCCTGTCGGTAGCCGCGCGCTGTCTTGCCGGGGGGGCCGCAAAGCTCGCCACCGTCGCCAATTTCCCTGACGGTGGTGACGATCTCGCGGCCATCGCTGATGCGGTGGCTGCTGCCGTTGCCGGTGGTGCCGATGAGGTCGATATCGTGGTGCCGCTGGAGGCGACGCTCGAGGGTGATGTCGGTCTCACCGGCGAGCTGATGACGCTTTGTCGTGAAGCGGCCGGACCGCAGACAACGCTCAAGCTCATCCTCGAGACGGGCAGGCTCGAGCGGCCGGAGCTGATCACGGCTGTCGCCCGCTCTGCCGTCATGGCCGGGGTCGATTTCCTCAAGACCTCGACCGGCAAGACCCCGGTTGGTGCCACGCCTGAGGCTGCGGCCCTTCTGCTTGCCGTGGCGGCCGAGGCCGAGGGCAAGGTGGGCGTGAAGATCTCCGGCGGCGTGCGTACGGCCCGGGATGCGATGCGTTATTGGCAGATCGCTGAAGTGGTCATGGGCGACGCGTGGCTGACCCCGGGCCACTTCCGCTTCGGCGCGTCGAAACTCCTGGACGAGCTTGCCGGGCTTGCCGAACTCTTGACGCTGCCGCAGGAGATCATCGCCAGGAAGCGTGACGGCGAGGCGCTTTCCGAGGCTGACATCGAAGCGGTCGTGGACGGGCTGGTCGACGGCGGCCTCGGCGATGCACAAGCTGGTGCGTTGGCGATGGCTATCGTCTTGAACGGCATGAACGAGGCTGAGACCGTGGCGCTGACCCGCTCGATGGCCGAGAGCGGTCGCCGACTGGCGTGGCATGACTTGCCGGGACCCGCCGTGGACAAGCATTCGTCCGGCGGCATTGGCGACAAGGTCAGCTTGATCCTGGCGCCGCTGCTGGCGGCTGCCGGGGCGTACGTTCCGATGATTTCGGGTCGAGGTCTCGGCCATACCGGCGGCACGCTGGACAAGCTGGAGAGCTTCCAGGGCTACGACACACGCCCGTCGCTGGACCGCTTCAGTAGCATTGTCCGCGATGTCGGCTGTGCCATCGTCGGCCAGACCGACGACCTCGCGCCCGCCGACCGGCGTCTCTATGCCATCCGCGATGTCACGGCCACGGTCGAGAGCCGGCCGCTGATCGTGGCGTCGATCCTCTCGAAGAAGCTCGCCGCCGGCACCGCTGGTCTGGTGATGGACGTCAAGGTCGGCAGCGGCGCCTTCATGCGCACTCTCGATGACGCGATCGCCCTCGGTCGAGCGATTGCCGGGGTCGCGAATGCTGCGGGTCTGCCCACCCGCGCGCTGCTGACCGACATGAACCAGTGCCTTGGGACGACTGCCGGCAACGCGCTGGAGGTCGCCGAGGCCGTGGCTTTCCTCACCGGCGATGCCCGCGATCCGCGGCTCAATAAGGTGGTGCTGACCTTGGGCGTCGAGCTGCTCGGCCTCACCGGCCTAGAACGCGATGCAGCACGTGCCAGGATCCGGCTCGAGGCGCGCCTCGCCGATGGCAGCGCAGCGGAGCGATTCGCCCGAATGGTGGCGGCTCTGGGCGGGGCGGGCGACGCCCTGGCGCCGGCCGCCCTGGCGCATGCGACGGCACCGTCGATCGTCGCCGTGCCGGCGCCGTGCAGCGGATTTGTCAGCGCCATCGCGACACGGGAATTGGGGCTGGCCGTGATCGAGCTGGGCGGCGGCAGGACCAGCCCGGCTCAGGCCGTGGATCATGCGGTGGGCCTTAGTGCCGTTGCGGGAATTGGTCAGCGAGTCGAGGTTGACGACCCGCTGGCGCTGGTTCATGGCCGCGATCGGACGGCCAGCGAAGGCGTGGCGGCAAAGCTGTCGCCGGCCTTCACCATTGCCGGTGCACGAACGATGGAAACGCCGGTGATCGTCGGCCGCCTGTAGCGAGCCGCTACGGCTTGCTTTCCGGCAGTATCTGCCCGCCGTCGACCACGATCGTCGTTCCCGTGATGAAACCCGCTTCGTCGGAAGCAAGGAAAAGCACCGCGTTCGCCACATCGCGCGGTGTGCCGAGCTTGCCCATTGGGATGGCGGCGGCCATCGCGTCGATATAAGCAGCCGAGCGCTCGGCCCGCATTCCCTCGGTCATGATGTTGCCGGGCTCGATGCCGTTCACAGTCACGCCCGATTGCGCTGCCTCGAGCGCGGCCGAGCGGATCAGGCCAATCATGCCGGCCTTGCTGGAGGCATAGTGCGCGTGGGCGGCTTGCGTCACCTTCGGTCCGGTTATCGAGGTGGTGAGAATGATGCGGCCGCTGCGCTGCGGCAGCATAACGCGCATTGCCGCCTGAGTTGCGAGAAACGAGCCGCGCAGGTTGACCCTGAGCACGGCGTCCCATTCCTCGACGGGAATATCAACGATGTCGTTCATCGGGAAGATGCCGGCGTTCTGGACGAGGATGTCGAGCCGGCCGTGGCTCTCGACCGTGCCCGCGACCGCTGCCGAGACGTCGGCGGGCTCGCCCACGTCGCAGTGGACAAATGAACCGCCAAGGCGTTCTGCCGTCGCGGCGCCGAGCTTGGCCTCGCGATCGGCCACGACGAGCAATGCCCCTTCCTCGGCCAGCCGCTCGGCAATTGCGGCACCGATGCCGCGCGCCGCACCCATGACCAACGCGATCTTGCCTGCAACGCGACCGGTCATTTGCCGACTCTCACTCCAGGTTTCGGCCAAGGCTGCCGCGATCAGCGCCGGATCCTCGGGCCTCAGACACAGTGGCGACACCAGAAGCCGCCCCTGATCGATTTCGCCGGGCTCCAGATAGATGGCCGGTCGCCGCTGGCGCAACGCGGAATCGAGCCGGCGGGCCAGATCAGGTGAGGCCAACTGAAGCCGAAGGCGCGGCACTACGCCGGGGTCCATGCTGAGCGGCAGCTCAGGCAGGGCATCAAGGATGTGCTGCAACGGCAACTCGAGACGCGCCGACCGCGCATCGTCATCCTCGGTCACGAACCGATCAAGAGCGACCATGAGACCGGCGATCTCCTCCTTCCCGGCCTTGCAGGGCCGTCCGACGCCGTTGCGTGGCAGCCCCGGCAGTTGCGCCTTGTCGATGAACTCGGAAGGCGGATCGAAGACGTCGGTGGCCATGTCGAGATCGAGCATCTGCAGTGCCGCCGACATGATCAAGTCGCGGCGCCCAGCTAGAATGCCCGACGCCTGCGGCCCGCCGAGCGCCTTGCCGCCGGAGAACGTCACCAGATCGGCGCCCATCTCGACATAGCGATGGAGGTTCGCCTTGGGCGGCAACTCGGCTGCGGCATCGACGATAACCGGAACACCGCGTTCGTGGGCGACCTTGACCACATCGGGCAGGGCTGGGCGAGCGGCGATGTCGGCCACCCAGAGCACGGCCGCGGTGCGCGGGCTGATCGCCGCGAAAATTTCCCAGGGCTCGGCGTCACGTTCCCCGGCGCCGGCGAAGCGATCCGGCAGGCCGACTTCGACGACTCGCGCTCCCGCCGTCCGGATCGCGTGGTCGTACGCATTGCGCTGGCTGCGCACCATCACGACCTCGTTGGGGATGCCGCGCGTCCGTGGCAACGCCGCCATTGCCGCCGGGTCGAGCCGTGCGATGCAGGCTGCAGCCGCGAGCAACAGACCGGCGGCGGCACCGGATGTAACCAGCCCGCTCTCGGCGCCCGTCACTTCCGAGATCCGTCGTGCGGCAGCGGCATGAAGCGCGACCATGTCCACACACGCGGTTGACGCATCGATCATCGCTGCTGCGACTAACGGGTGCATGATTCCGCCCGAAAGCCGCGTCGCCGTGCCTTTGCCGTTGACGATCACCGGCACGCCGAACCGCTCGTAGATGCCATCAGCCAAGCGCTTCTCCCCCGACTCATTGGCTCCCGCCAAGATTGCGCGAGAGTGCCGCGCTGGTCGAGCAAAGAGTTCACGGGAAGCGTGCGGAGGAGGGGATGCAGAGCCTGGGCCATGGTGCTCCAGCGTGCGCCCCCCCCCCCGGCAATGGAGCAGGGCTACGCTGGAGGCGTCCGCTTTCGAGATCGAGGCGCCAGACAGGCTGCCGCCGCGGCGGCACGTCCGCAGACCACACCTTCTTGTTTAGTATGGCAGAATGATATCGAGCACCTGGGCGCCGTAGCGGGGCTGTTGAACGTCGGTGATCTGGCCGCGGCCACCATAGGCGACACGGAGCTCGGCGATCTTCTCCTGGCTGATCGTGTTGCCGGGGGTGATGTCCTCAGGCCGGACGATCCCGGCGACCACGATCTCCCGGACCTCGAAGTTGACGCGAATCTCTTGCTTGCCGTTGATAACCATGTTGCCGTTCGGCAGGACTTGGACGATGGTCGCGGCGATATTGAAGTCGATCGTTTCCTGGCGCCGTACATTGCCGCGACCCTGATTGACCATGTCGCTCGATGCGGTGACCAGTGCTGAAGGGTTCACGGCATTCGGAAAAATCTTGTCTAGCTTGCTCTGCAGGCCGAAAAAGTTGGGAATGCCGAGATTGTCCTCGTTGTCGCGCGATCTGGAGCTCTCGTTCGAGAGTGTCGCCTCATCGTCAACAGTCACACTCACGGTAAGGAGATCGCCGACGCGGCGCGCCCGCTGATCGCGGAAGAAGCCTCTGGCACCTTCGCGCCAAAGCGAGTTGGCTCCGGCGCTCCGCGGCTCCTCGGGCGGCGGCATCGGGATCGATACCGGGCGATAATCGGGCCGCTCGGTCGGGTTCTCGATCGGCTGCAGAGGTGGCGGCTCGCCGACCTGGCTCAGCCGCTCGAGCGCGTTGCAGCCGCCGAGCAGCGACAATGCCAGGCACAGCCCCAAGAGGCTCGGCTTGTTCATCGGGGCGCATCCCGTTGAATGGCGATGGTGATTTGGCCCGGGCCGGTGACGAGGCCGGTGAGCCGGCGGCCGCTTTCCAGATTGGTCGCCGTCACCAGGTTGCCGCGGCTACCGTCTTCGAGGGCTCGTGCCGTCACACTCAACTCGACGCCCGGGGCACGGTAGACCACGTCGACCGGCTCGCCCCGGCGAACCAGCTGCAGCTCCCGCACATGGTCGCGGCGGATGGGTCGCCCGGGCAACAGGCGGCGCCGCGCCTCCAGGCCTGCAAGCTCAATCGCATCGATGAGCGTGTCGGCCCGAAGCTGCCGCTCGGGAACGACCGTCGTCTGGAGCAGCGCCGGATCGAGCCGCTCGCCGGCGGCAACCGTTCGGGTCGGCACCGCAATTTCGACCATCTCGAGAGCTTCGCCCGCGACGCCTATTGCGCGCTCTTCGCCGGTGGAGAGTCGAACCAGAAAGGCGCCGGTGAATCGCTCGGTGCGCGGATCGTATCGCAATTCCAGCAGGCGGATCTCCGCCTCGCTGGCGGCCGGGTTCGAGAGTGGCAAGGCTGGATGCGTAAAGCTGATCGAGAAGGTCTCGGATACTGGCAGGGCAGGCCGGACCAGCGCTGCGAGATGTGAACTCGAGCAGCGGCTCGCCAGGTGCGAGCCAGGCGACCGCCCGTGCCGGTCCAGGCAAAGCCAGCAGCGCCAGGAGGACCAGGCACGCCATTGCCTTGCAGGCCTTCGTTTTCTGCTTGTTGAACATCGACGTCACCGGAGCTGTGTCACAGTCATCATCATTTCATCCGAGGCCGAGATGACCTTGGAGTTCATGTCGTACGCGCGTTGTGCCGTGATCAGGCTGGTGATCTCCTGCACCGGGTTGACGTTGGAGCTCTCGAGAAAGCCCTGGAGAACGCTGCCCCAGCCCTCGCTACCCGGAGGGCCGAGATTGGCCGTGCCCGAGGCCTCGGTCTCCAGCAGCAGGTTGTCGCCAATGGCCTCGAGCCCGACCGGATTGACGAAGGTCGCCAGCTCCAGCTGACCGAGGTCACGCATCTCGACTTCGCCTTGCACCTTGGCCGTCACCATTCCCTCGGCGTTGATGGCGACCTCGATCGCGTCCTCCGGCACGGCGATGCCCGGCGAGACAAGATAACCGTCGGCAGTGACGATCTCGCCGTCGGGGCTCAGCTGGAAATTGCCGGAGCGGGTATAGCCGAGCTCGCCCGGTCGGCAACTCGACGACGAAGTAGCCTTCGCCCTGGACCGCGAGGTCGAGAGCGGTTCTCGGTCTTGACGAGGTTGCCCTGCTCGAGCACCCGGTAGACCGAGGCGGTCTTGACGCCCAGGCCGAGCTGGACGCCGGCGGGCACGATCGTGCCGTCGGCGAGGACGCGGCGCCGATCCGTCGCTGAGCTCTGGTAGAGCAGATCCTGGAACTCCGGGCGCCTCCGCTTGAAGCCCGTCGTGGTCATGTTCGCGATGTTGTTCGAGATGACCTCGACATTCAGCTGCTGGGCCATCATGCCGGTGGCGGCGACGCTCATCGAGCGCATGGCTGGCTCCTTACAGGTCTAACGGGCGACGCGGCGCTGGACATCTGGCTCAACTGCTCGCCTGGTCGATTACGCGGCGGACCATCTCATGATGCGTCTCGAGCAGGCGTTGGGTGTTCTGGAAAGCGCGGACGGTCTCCATCATGCGTGTCATCTCCAGTATCGGCTGAACGTTGGATCGCTCGAGCCGGCCCTGCGCGATGTCGGGCGTTGGCACCGGCTCTGGCACCTGGCCGGTCGCGAGCAGGCTATTGCCTTCGCGGCTCAGCGCCGCATCGTCGGCAAAGCGGACGATGCCCGACGACCCCGATGAATTCCGTCGCCGGTCGAGATCGTGCCATCCCGGGCGACGCTGATGGTGCCACTACCTGGTGGCAGCTGGATCGTAGCACCACCGCTGTCGAGCAACGGGTGGCCGCCGCTGGCCGCGAGTTGGCCATTCTCGTCGATGGTGAAGTGCCCACCGCGCGTGTAACGAGGCCCGCTTTCGGTCATAACGGCGAAGTAGCCCTCGCCGTTGATCGCGAGGTCGAGAGGATTGCCTGTCTCCTCCAAGGCGCCGGGCGCCGGATCGCGGAGGAGCCCAGTATCCTGGACAAAGGCGACACGGCCGGGCTCGCCAGCGCGCTCCAGCACCGTCTCGAAGAGCACCTGCTCGCCCTTGTAGCCGTGGGTGTTCATGTTCGCGATGTTGCCGGCGACCACCGCCATCTGGCGCTCCAGTGAGACCTGCCGGCTGAGCGCCACGTAGCTCGTATTGTCCATTGAGGTCCGATCAACTTGGCCATTGCATCACCCGAACGGTGGAAGCACGAGCCATGCCAACCGTGGATACGCCGCGATTGCTCGGGCGAGCATCCCCGGCACCTCCTGACCCGGCAAAATCGACCCGGCAAGCCGTGCCGGTCGGGTGCGAATCGTGCGCCGCAGAAACGTTTCCTTAACCAAGCACGGCTAGAACCGTCACGTGAGACGGCCCACGCCGCCCGTGGGCCCGAGCAAGGACGGGTTCACCTATGGCCGATGAGATGAAAGCCGAGGACGAGGTCGAAAAGCCGAAGAGCGGCAAGAAAAAGCTGATCATCATCGCAGCGGCGGGCTTGGTCTTGTTGCTTGGGGCCGGCGCGGGTGGCGCTTGGTTTATGGGCCTGTTTGGCGGCTCCGGCGGTCATGAGGCTGCGGGTGATGACCATGGAGACACGGCCGAGCACGCTGCCGAGGAAGCGGCGAAGCGGCGATCAGAGGTCGTCTTCGTGGATATCCCGGACATCCTGGTCAACCTGCACTCGTTGGGTCAGAGGCCACGTTTTCTAAAGCTTAAGGTGGCCCTCGAGGTGGAGAATGACGGCGTCGCCAGCGAGGTGACGACGCTGATGCCGCGGGTCATGGATAGCTTTCAGACGTATCTTCGAGCGCTCACGATCGATGAGGTGAGCGGCTCCGGCGGCCTCGGTCGGCTGAAGGAGGAGCTGACCGCGAGGGTCAACCTTGCCTTGGCACCGGCCCAGGTCGGTGACGTGTTGATCAAAGAGATGCTGGTCCAATAGGGCTGGCCAAGCACCAAACCCTTCGAGCGACGGGCGGATCGGGGAAGAGTTGATGGCGGATCCCGGCAAGATCGGTGTCGATCAAGACGAAGTTGCCGGCGAATGGGCGGCTGATAGCAGCCAGCCCGATGCTGACACAGCATCGGATTGGGATACGATGATCGCCGAAGAAGGCTCGGCAGGCAGCGATCAGTCTGCAGAGTTGCACGCCGCCGGCAAGACCAGTCGGGTGCTCAATCAAGACGAGATCGACAGCCTTCTCGGCGTCGATGAAGAAAAGGGCGGTGACGATCGCTTCGGTATCATGGCGCTCGTCAACTCGAACGACGTGACCTACGAGCGATTGCCGATGCTCGAGGTTGTCTTCGACCGTCTCGAGCGCATGCTGACCACCAGCGTCCGCAACTTCACGTCCGAGAATGTCGACGTCAATCTCGACAATATCACGGCGCAGCGATTCGGTGACTATCTGAACTCAGTGCCCCTGCCGGCGATGATCGCTGTCTTCAAGGCCATGGAGTGGGACAATTTCGGCCTAGTGACGGTCGACAGCCCAATGATCTACTCCATCGTCGACGTTCTGCTCGGTGGGCGACGCGGAACCGTCCCGATGCGTATCGAGGGACGCCCCTATACGACGATCGAAGCATCTCTCGTCGAGCGCCTGATCAGGCTGTTGCTGCAGGATCTCAGCAATGCGTTCGCGCCGATAACCGATGTCAATTTTCGTTTCGAGCGCATGGAAACCAATCCTCGCTTCGCTGCCATTGCGCGACCGGGCAATGCTTGCATCGTCTTCAAGATGCGTATCGACATGGAGGACCGTGGCGGCACGATCGAGTTCCTGATCCCCTACGCGACATTGGAGCCGGCACGAGACCTGCTGCTGCAGATGTTCATGGGTGAGAAGTTCGGCCGAGATTCGATTTGGGAAGGTCACTTGGCGCGGGAGATCTGGGTCACAGACGTCGATCTCGAAGCAGTCTTGGAAGAACATACGGTTAGCTTGAACTATGTCGCCAATCTCAAGGTCGGGTCGGTTCTGAAGCTGCGTTCTCGTCCTAGACTCTATCGTCACGCTTCGTTGCGGCACCGTGCCAATGTTGCGCGGAAAGGTCGGCCAACGAGGTGACAATCTGTGCATTCAAGTCGAGGAGAAGCTCGAGCGGCCGGGGACACGCAGCGATGATTAGTCTGACCCTGCAGGTCCTGCTGGTCATCCTCTTGCTTCTTACCATAGCTTGGTGTGTCTTGGTCCATTCGCGTTTGCGCCGATTGCACGCCGATCGTGGCGAGTTGGAGGGCTTTATCGCGGATCTGGTGGAGGCTACCGCGCGTGCAGAAGCAACTGTGCAACAAATGCGCGAGGCTGGCCGGGCGATCGAGAACGCTGCTGTCGAGCGCGAGGGGCATGTTCGTCAGCAGGCTGAGGGTCTCGCGAGATTGATCGAGAGCGCATCCCGCGTCGCGAGGCAGCTCGACAAGGCTGACGAGCCCGGCTCGTCAAGGCTGGAGCAGAAGCCCACGGAGCTCTCGCATAGCGCATTAAGATCGGCTGATCTTTCGGCCGGAGAATTCGCTGGCGTTCGGCAGCAACATCCTGCCGTAGATGATCGTGCCGCGTGCCGCGTCTCACCCGATCACGATCGTTCGACGAGGCTAGCTGCACCTGGCACGCAGCGAAGCGCTCAAAGCGGCAAGAACGAGCTTGGCTCGTCCGTCCGCAAAGGACGCGCCAATCGGCCACTTCATGACCTTGACGCGTTTGCCGAAGCGGAAAATGGCGCAACAGCCAGCATCCGCCGCGTGGGCAAGCTCGATGGCTTGCTGAATCGCGAGCTTCGCGAAGCACTCCAGTCGTTGAGATGAGCGCCTGGTCCGCGATTCAGCGAGTTTGCAACCGCCATGGTCGGCTCCCGGCGAGGGTACGCCGGCTATTGAAGGTAGTCAGCCGGTGTGCCGGCAAGCTTCGACGGCAAAGCGGCGATGAACTCGCCGATGGGGGCAAGATTGGACGTGTCGCCGGTTGCCGGGCCGGGCTCGATCGGGCGTGGCCATCGCCGCTGCTGGCGACTGCTGGAATGGCCGGTATTGCAGCGCTGCTGTCGGGCGTCAGCTTGGCCGAGCACGTCTTTCTCACGGCTGAACCCAAGCAAGAAGCGCTCTCTGGCACAGCGGTGCGAGATCCATTGCCATCGCCTTTTCTGCCTTTCTTCGGGCCCGAACCCGCCGCTGGTCCACCGGCGGACCTAGAAGACGATGGTCTGTCTCAGCCCGACATGCCGCCTAGCGCGACGTCGAGCCCGCTTGTACAGATTCCCGAGACACCTTTGGGCCTCGATGATGTCGCACGAACGCTGCTGCAACGGCGGGCGGAAATCCTCGAGCTGGAAGCGAGGCTCGCGCTTCGCGAGGCCGCCGTGCGCGCCGCCGAGGCGGACGTCAAGGTTCAGCTCGAGCGGCTGGAGAGCTTCAGGCTCGAACTCGAAGGCGTGGTCGGCGCCGCTGAAGTTGAGGAGGAGGAGCGACTGCAGCAGCTGGTCAAGATGTACGAAAGTATGCGCGCGAAGTCGGCTGCCGCAATCTTCGACCAGCTGGAATTGCCGGTCATTCTTGCGGTGGCAAAGCGAATGCGGGAAGCGCGCATGGCGGCGATCCTGGCCGCCATGAATCCCAGTCGGGCCCGTATTGTCACGACGGAACTCGCTCGCGAGCGCGAGCTGCCGCGAATGGAGTAGATTGGAGGCTTGCCTAGATCTCGGAGCCTTCCGGTAGCGGCAAGGGCATCAACAACTGCCCCTTGATGGCGCCCAAAAAAAGCGATTCCCAATCATGCTTGGCTCCCGCTCGGCGGCCACTCGACCAAGATCCCCATCGCCACCGACCTTCTCGGACGGCCGATCGCCATCCACCTGACACCCGACCATCACAGCGGCATCTGGAGCGTAGATGCGCGGCCTGCCAAGGTTGGAGCCGGCAAGCGCCTCATCGCCGACCGTCGCTAAGGCAAGACGACGCTGCTAGCAGTCTCGGGAACTTGTTTGCTGTGAGAAAGGGCCGCGTGACCGGCTCTCGACCTTTGATCGACAGCTCATGGATCGGCGTGCAAGAAGGACTCTGTCTGAGGGGTGATCGGCATCCAATCGGGACCCTCTTGGAATAGGGGCCCACAGTGCTTCCGAGATCATAGGTAGCCTAGTTCAGGATGCTGGTTGTGGGGGCGGTCGCGAAGACTTCGTCGGGAGTATTTCGTTCACGGCAAAGCGCTCAAGGCGATCAGCCGTGAGCTGAAGATCTCACGGAAGGTCGTGCGCAAGGTGACCCAGTCGGGTGCCGCAGCGTTCGCTCATTAGCGGACGGTCCAGCCGCAGCCGAAGCTCCGACCCAGGCGGGAGGCGTTGGAGCAACGGCTTGCGCCGAACCCAAAGACCGGCGGGCGCGGTCGAGCCGCGAGCGGCTGACGTTGTCGCGGATTTTCTGTGGGCTCGGCTATGCGGGCGGCTACGATGCGGTGCGGCGGCATACTGGCCGATGGCGGCGCCAGCGCAGCTCGGCGATGCGCCACGAAAAGCGGTGACATCAGCCGCCACGTATCCTGAAAGTTGTCGTGCAGCAGACCGAAAAGGCTCGGATTTGGATCGGTAATACGGGACAGATTACTTGCACTGCGGCCATTCTTACAAGCACTTTCATAATAGTGCTGCCATCTCAAGCATGGATTATCGACGGCGACAGTGCGTTTGCACCCCAGGTCGCCCCATTGCTTGATGAGAAACCTGACGATCGGCTATTCTCATCCAGCGATGATGGCCCGATACGGGCGCGGCTTGGCCTGCAGCGCGGCCCACATCAGGCGCTCGGTTATGGTGTCGAGTTGGTAGCGGCGGTTGAAGCGCCAGGCGAAGCTGGCGAGGTAGCGCTGGGCGTGTTTCTGGCTGACGTGGTGGTATGTGCCGGCGAGCGCCGTCTTGATGTTGCCGAGCGTCGTGTTCACCCAGTTGAACGACGGCCACTGCGCTGCCTTCTTGCCACTGCCGCTGAGCATCGGGAAGTGGTCGCAACCGGCGGCCTCGACGCTCCGCCAGCACGACAGGCCGTCGCTGACGATGTTGGTGCCGGTGGCGAAGCTCGACCGGGCCAGCTTGGCGATCTCGGCTTTGCGGAAGCCCTTGACCACGAGCAGCTTCAGGCGCCTCGGCTTGCGGTCGAGGCTCGTTTCGACCGCAGCGACGAACGGTGTCTTGCCGGCCGCACCGCGCCCACGCTTGCCGCCGCTGCGCACGCCGCCGAGATAAGCGTCGTCGAGCTCGACCCGGCCGCTCATCTTCGGCTTGCCGGCGTCGCGTTCCGCCATGGCGGACATCAGCTTCTGCTTCATCAGCCAGGCGGTCGGCTGCCGCACACCCAGTCGTCGCGCCAACTCGATCGAGCTGATCCCGCCCTTGGCCTGCGTCAACTCGTAGATCGCGCGAAACCACGTCGTCAGCGGCAGCTTCGTGCTGTGGAAGATCGTGCCCGCCGTGAACCCCGTCTGATGCTTGCAGGCGTTACACTGGACCTGCTTCCTGCTCTTCATCCGCGAATACTTTTCACAGCCGCACCGCTCACAGATAAAGCCGCGGCCCCAGCGCATCTCGAACAGCACCGCCAGGCATTGCGCCTCGGTCCCGAACCGCGCCCGAAACGCCAACTCGCTCAATCCACGCATCTTGGCCGCCAGATTATTCACTGTGCTCGCCTCCAATCCACCATAACCACATGATTCTGCTAGCATAGCTCTAAACGAAAATAATGGATAATCAGGATGAGAAATGGGACGGAATATAATATTTTACTCATCTGATAGCAATTCGAAAATTTACTATTTGGCCGTTTCTTAAAATTATTGATAAAAAGGTTCTGGCATAGATAGTGTATCTGTCTTTAATTGAGCCGCCATTGTTTTGCGACCCGGACACCTCGATCTACCGCTGTTTGAGCGTGTTTTTTGCCGGTGGTTTGGTGAGGCTTTGGTGCGGATCACCTCGGAGAGGACTGATTTCGGGTCATTTGAGCCGCATCTTCGGCTCTGTTTTTCCGGTTTCGGGCGCTATCGCGGGCGCAGTTCTCCTGTCGAGCCAGAGCGTTCGCCTGATGTTGTAGACGAAGTTGGCCATGCCGATCTTGAGCTCGGCACGCGCCAGGCCGATCGTGCGGACAAAGAGGTTCATACGGTCTTTCTGCTCGGCGAAGACATGCTCGACGTGGGCGCGAACGGCTGACTTTCTGGCGTTCGCCCGGGCCGTCCGTTTCGGCATCGGCCGGCCCTGCGGCTTCTTGCGATGGATCTTGGAGGTGAAGCCGTTATTGGCCAGGAACGTCTCGTTGGCCTTCGAGCGATAGGCCGAGTTCCGCCCACACAGATGACGCCGTGTTGGTCTTGTCGAGCAGGCCGTCGCGCAGCATCGCGCCTTCGAACTTGGCCGCATCGGTCACGTCCCACTTGCGGATCAGGCCGTGCTGCGCGGTCGATCGAGACATGGTTCTGGTAGCCGAAGGTCGGGATCGCGATGTCGACCTGCTTCTGGCCATCCGCCTTCGGCTTGGCCTTGGTGAACTTCACCGTCCATGAATGGCCAGGAGGACATTCATCCGATCTCCGGAGGAGACGCGGCCAGGAGGCCGCAGCGCGGCTCGCGGTCCTTCTGCCGGAGCTTGGCCGGCTTCTTCTTCCACGCCTCGGGAATGCGCCCGGCCTTGATGTCCGCCTTCTCGTCTTCGGTGTTGCGCTGCTTGGGCGCTGCCACCAGCGAGGCATCGACGATCTGGCCGCCCATCGCGATGTAGCCGGCATCGCGCACCGCCTGGTCGAACCGGTCGAACAGCCGCTTGATCGCGCCGGCCTTCACCAGCCGCTCGCGAGCCGAGCGCGGAACGTCAAACAGCCAGATCGTCGTCGCGTCATCCCGCTCGCCGAGGACAAGCCGAGAAACCGCATGAACGACAGGCGGTCGTTGATCAGGAACTCGGCCCGCTCGTCGGAGAGAGCTGTTCTGCGCCTGGATCACCAGGATCTTGAACATCATCACCGGATCAAACGGCGGCCGGCCGCCCTTGGCACCGTCGGCATAGGCCAGCGCCGTCTCCAGCTCCGGCCGGAACAACTCGAAATCGACCGCCATTGGCATACGCCTCGAGCTGATCACCCAAATTGCTCAGTCGCTGCAGACGCTCGTCGACGTCGAAAAAGCCGGCCTGCCGTCCCGCAAGCGCACCCGCCTCATGTCCGGCACGAGACTACCCAGATCTGGGCGAAACAGGGACGTTCTTCGAACTGTCCAGTTGTGCGCATGACGATGCCGGCGCCTGGGCACGGATGGCTGCAAATGTCCGTGCTGCCGCGGCGCAGACTCGGCGGCCGATGCGAACCCTCATGGAACTCGCTGACCCGAAGGTCCGAACGGGCGCCATCGAGACACCGCTCCGCAGTCGACGCTTGCAGCCGCGTGACACGTTCCTGCTGCACCTGCCGGAACGGCTGCCCGAGCCGGCACGGCATTGCTCGGCTGCTGTCGCCATCGCCTGTCAGCTGTCCGAGGATCTCGGACAGCTGCGCGTCGGCGATCGGGTCCTTGTCGACGATGGCAAGTTCGCCGCCGTTGTTGAGGCGGCGGAGTCCGAAAGCGGCTGGCTGCGCGTCGTCCGCATGGGTCCCAAAGGCTGCAAGTTGAAGACGGAGAAGGCGCTCAAGTTGCCCGACACGGCACTCGGCTTGACCGTCCTGACGAACGAGGATTGTGCCGATCTCCCGCACGCGGTCAAGCTTGCGGATCTCGTTGGCTCCAGCTTCGTGCAGAACGTCGCCGATACCCGAACGCTGCAAGACGCCATGGCGGGCCTCACGCCGGAGTCCTGGCAGAGAGCGCCCCTTTCGCCAAGATCGAAAGGCCGCGGGCGATCGCGGACCTCCCATCGACTATTGTCGCCGCTGCCGGTCGGTAGGCTACGGCGATCTCGCGATCGAGGTCAGCTTCGAGCGTCTCGCCGAATGCAGGAAGAGCTGATGTGGCTCTGGAAAGCAGCGCATGTCCCGTTGATCCGGGCTACGCAGGTGCTCGAGCAGCTGGTCAAGAAGGCCCGCCGTCGAGAGGCGAGATGACCGATGCCGCGATGGCCGTGCTTGCCGAGGCAATGATGCTGAACGAGGGGCCGTTCCTGGTGGGGGGCGTGAGCAGCCTGGTTCGGCTACTGACGCGGATGGCCGATCGCCGGGACAAGCAGCCGCCCAAGCTCCGGGCGCTCGGCACTTGATAGGTCGCGGCGTGCGCCTCGATCAGTTCGTTCGGGTGCACCGCTCCAGCTTTTCATGCCGAGGGCGCCCTCAAGCGTTGGACGTGCTGCCGGTGCTGCTGGCTGTGGCGCTGCCGGCGACCTTGCCTGAATGGGCCGGCCGGCGCGCGTGCCGGCGACGATGTCGCCGCGCCTCGAGCAGCGCTTCCACGCGATTGCCGATATAGATGCCGATCGGCAGTCCGGCGATCATGAAAGGAATGCTGCCGAGCAGGATCGGCACGATGATGCCGGTGCCTAGCTGTGTGATGTTCCCGAGCGAACCGAAGAACTCTTCGTTCAGATGCAGACGGCACTCCACCGCGCGGCAACCGATCTGATAATAGAGCACGTAGGTCGGCGCCATTGTCAGTGGGTTGACCACGAGGCTCCCGACCAGCATGGCCGGCAGGTTCAACTTGCTGGAATGGACCCGGTTCCAGGCGATGCAGAAGGCGATGCAGATGATCATCTGCAGGCCAATGGTGGGCGAGAAGCCGATCACCATGCCGATGCCGAGTGACCAGCCGATAAGACCCGGGCGGTAGGCCTTGGATCGCCAGAAGCGCATCATGGGCCGCAAAACCTTGAACTTCATCCGCCCATTCCGGTCGATCCGACCCGATCGGCGCCAGTTCCGGCACCGAGCATCAACGTCTCGTGCCGCGTAGCGAGGCTCCGCGACACTGGTGTGATTGACTGTCTACCATCCAGGGGTTTCGCGTTCATTAACGCTGAAGTCGCTCGCGCGCCGCTGACCCTTGCCATTGTCCGGAGATGCCACATCAGCCGCGATTAGCGACGACGTCGCGCAAGTCCACCGAGCGCATGAAACCCAAGGTGTAGTCGATTCCCGACCAAGCCGTAACCAGGGTAGCCACGAGCAGAATGGAGAAGGCCAGTGTCGCAAAGCCACCGGCGAGCGCTCCGCCGGACGCTATCACCAAGACGACGGTGCCAATCTGAACCACTCCCTGAAACACGGCCTTGATCTTGCCGCTCTGGCGCGCGCCCATCGTGATGCCGTGCTGTTCGGAGAAGATGCGCAAGTAGGAGACAAGGATGTCGCGGCTGACGATGACGGCGACCATCCAAGCCGGCATCCATCCAGCGTCCATGAAGGCGAGAAACACCAGCGCGCGATACAAGCTGTCGGCAAGGGGATCGACGATCTTGCCGAAGTTGGAGGCCACGTTGAGCTTGCGCGCGAGATGGCCGTCCATGAGATCCGAGCCCTCGGCGAGCAACATCACCAGGATCGCGACGACCAGCGCCGTCACGCTGCCTTGGGCCACCAAAAACATGACCAGGGGGCCACAAAAGATCCTGGCAAGGCTCAATAGATTGGGCAACATCTGCACGGGTCTCACTTCCGCGCGTCGAGCAGGCAGTCCGCGAGCTCGCGAAAACCGAGCCCGCCTGGCTGGCGCGTCATCCAACGAGGGTAGACATCGAGCGATTTGAAGAACCGTTCTAGGTTCGCCACGCCGATCGAGCAAGGGAAACTCCCGAACATCGGAGCGTCGTTGGGCGAGTCGCCGATAAACGCCGCCCGCTCGCCCATCATCTCGCGGCTGGTGCCCAGCTCATCGGCCAGCAGTCGCTCACACATTGACCGCTTGTCGTAGGTGCCGAACCAGCCGTTTACGTGGATCGAGCTTACCTTGGCGACTGCTCCATGGCGGGCGAAGACGGCGACAATGGCCTGCACGGCATTGTCGCCGAGCGGGCCCACATCCTCCGCAAAATCGATGGCAAGATCACAATCGCGGACGGCTTGATCGGCGGCCAGCGCCGCGCCCGGCACCTCCGCTAGCACGTCCACGAGAATTTTGTCGAGCTTTGCCCGGTCGGCGGCGCGCTCGCTCGCATCCTTGACGTAGACTCGATGCATCCGGCGGGCGGCACGGTCGTAGCGGTAGTAGAACGCACCATTTTCGCCGACAACTGCCAAGACCGGCCAGAGTTGGGCGATCAGGTCGCACCAGCCGGCCGGGCGACCCGTAACGGGCACCACCTGGACGCCCGCTGCCTCAAGCGCTTCGAGTGCTGCATAGGCCACGGACGGCAGCCGACCGTCCAGCGTCAAGGTGTCGTCGATATCGGTGAAGAGCAGCTCGACGCCGGCAGCCGTCGCCGCGGGCATTGTCGCGAGCGGCGCCGGCAGGCGATCGGCGCGAGGGGACGGTGTGGCTTGCGACAAGTGCGACATCAGGCCTATCCATGGCGAGCGCCAACACGCGGAACTCGGTGACTCAACAGAGCACAAAAGCAGCAGTGCTCGCAACGGCGCCTGCTGCTCTCTATATATGTATGGCGTCGGGGCTTGCTCAGGTGATACCCGGCGTACCTTCATTCTCATTCGCTCGCTCGCCCGCGCGACATTCGGATCCGCAACCATGAACTTGCGCAACATCGCGATCATCGCGCATGTCGACCACGGCAAGACGACCCTGGTCGACTGCCTGCTGCAACAGAGCGGCACATTTCGGGACAACCAGCGCGTCGCCGAGCGCGCGATGGACAGCAACGACCTCGAGCGCGAGCGTGGGATCACGATTCTCGCCAAATGCACATCCGTGCAACTGGCATGACACGCGGATCAACATCGTCGATACGCCAGGTCATGCGGATTTCGGTGGCGAGGTCGAGCGCATTCTCTCGATGGTCGACAGCTGCCTGCTCCTTGTCGATGCATCGGAAGGGCCGATGCCGCAGACCAAGTTCGTCCTCGGCAAGGCCTTGAAGATCGGGCTCAGACCCATTGTGGTCATCAACAAGGTCGATAAGCCGGATCAGCGTGCCGAGGCGGTGCTCGACGAGATTTTCGACCTCTTCGCTGCCCTGGACGCCGACGAGCATCAGCTCGACTTCCCGCATCTCTACGCCTCTGCGAAACATGGCTGGGCGGTGCGCGAACTGGGCGATCCGCAGAACGACATGAGCCCGCTCTTCCAGCTGATCGTCGACCGCGTGCCGGCACCGAAAGCGGATAGCACCGGGCCGTTTCGAATGCTGGCTACGACGCTCGAGTTCGAATCCCTATCTCGGTCGCCTTCTGACCGGTCGGATCGAGAGCGGTGTCGTCCGTGCCAACCAGGCGGTCAAGGCGCTCAGCCGCACCGGAGAGCTGGTCGAGCAGGGGCGTGTATCGAGAATACTGGCGTTTCGCGGTCTTGAGCGGCAGCCGGTCGAGATGGCCGAGGCGGGCGACATCGTGGCCATTGCGGGGCTCACCAAGGCGACCGTCGCCGACACCTTGGCCGACCCGGCGGTAGACACGCCGATCACCGCGCAACCCATCGATCCCTCGACCATCGCCATGACATTCTCGGTCAACGACAGTCCGTATGCTGGTCAGGACGGCACCAAGGTCACATCGCGCCAGATCTGGGACCGCTTGCTGCGCGAGGCCGAGGGCAATGTCGCGATCAGGGTCAGCCGCTCGGCCGAGAACGATGCCTTCGAGGTTGCCGGGCGGGGCGAACTGCAGCTCGCGGTGCTGATCGAGACCATGCGGCGCGAGGGCTTCGAGCTGTCGATCAGCCGACCGCGCGTGCTGTTTCAGGACGACCCGGAGACCGGCCAAAGGCTCGAGCCCGATGAGGAGGTCGTCATCGACGTCGACGAGGAGTTCGCCGGTGCCGTGGTCGAAAAGCTGACCAAGCGGCGCGGTGATCTGGTGGAGATGCGCCCGGCCGGCGCTGGCAAGCAGCGTCTGGTGTTCCACGCGCCTTCACGGGCCTTGATCGGCTATCATGGTGAATTCCTCACCGATACACGCGGCACTGGCGTGATGAACCGCCTGTTTCGCGCCTTCGAGCCGTACAAGGGCCCGATCGCCCAGCGGCATACGGGCGCCATCGTGAGCGGCGAGCAAGGCGAGGCCGTTGCCTACGCGCTCTGGAACCTCGAGGATCGAGGCCAGCTTTTCGTCGAGGGCGGAACAAAGGTCTACTCGGGGATGGTTATTGGTGAGCACAATCGTGGCAATGACCTCGAGGTCAATCCGCTCAAGGGAAAGAAGCTCACCAACATGCGCGCATCGGGCAAGGACGATGCCGTTCTGCTGACCCCGCCGGTCAGGATGACTCTCGAGAAGGCGATCGCCTACATTGCGGACGACGAGCTGGTCGAGGTGACGCCGGCGCATATTCGCCTGCGCAAGCGCTATCTCGACCCGCATGAGCGGAAGAAGGCCGCGCGCCGCGCCGAGGTCGCCTGATGGCGCCAGGCGGAGCAGCGCCGGCTGCCGTTCGCACGATCCTCGACTTCCTTGCGTTGAGCGAAGGCTTGAAGCGGGAGCTAAGGCATAGCTGGCTGTCGGACGGGCGCCGAGAGAGCGTCGCCGAGCACAGCTGGCAGATGGCGCTGATGGCGATTCTTATCCAGCCGCATCTCGAGCAGCCGGTCGATCTCGGCCGGACGCTCGAGATCATCGTGGTTCACGACCTCGTCGAGGCGCTCGTCGGCGATGTCCCCTATTTCGAGACCGGCGAGCGCAAGCGCCTGAAAAGGCAGAAAGAAGCGCAGGCGATCGAGGACATCCGAGAGCGGCTGGGTCCGCCGGTCGGTGACCGCATACGCGCGCTCTTCATCGAGTTCGAAGAACGCGTCACACCAGAAGCACGTTTCGCCAGTGCGCTCGATAACCTGGAGGTTCAGATCCAGCACAATCTCGCCGATTTCTCGACTTGGACCGAGGCCGAGTATGCGCTGATCTATGAAAAGATCGAGCGTCCGTGCGACCACGACCCCTTTCTCAGAGCCCTGTGCAAGGCAATACAGGCGGTCGCAGAGGACAAGCTGACCGCAGCAGGTGTGGAGCCGGCGCGACCGTCAACCTGAACTTAGGGTCGCCGTGGCCGGTGACTGCCTGCGCCTGGCACCGCCTAATCGTCAAGCTGGCTCTTGATCTGTCGCCACCGCCAGCGGATGGCGAGGTAGGGGAGGCCGGCCAAGGCAACAATGATGAAGAGGCCTATGACGAACGAGCTGGGTGGCACCGTCTCGCCGCCGGAAATCGCTGGCATGAGTGCTGCGGTCGTGAGCGCCATTCCAATGGCGGCGCCGGCTATGGCCGCAGCTTCCGCTGCCTTCTTGTAGCGGCGATAAAGCACGTAGCTGCTGCGCAAACGCTTCTCCGACATCCAGATGCTCCGTCGTGGGCAGTTGGCACTCAAGCTCTGGCTAGCGAAACGACGCAACTGAGCATTGGGCAATGCAGCCCAAGCGATTCAAATCTGGATAAGCTTTTTATGCTGCGCCGCAGCGGAGGCAAGCGATTCTCTGCTGCGCCGCGGTTGCGGCTGCAAGCGGTTGCTCACTCATGACAAAGCACGCCGTCGGCGCTGGAGTAAATCATTCGCGCGGGGGTTGCTCGAAGGGCCCCGCCAAGGGGAAGGCTGCCTGCCGTCTCCCGTAGTCAGGGACTATGGCTTTCGGGCGCGGCTTGCCGGCAAGCCGATGCCATGCTGACGACCAAAATCGCGAATGCTCTCCCGCACCTTGCTCCCTCCTTTCGCTTGAAAAACGGCCTTATGTGCTCTCAGGAGCAATTGAACGCTGATGGGCGGTCGGCTGCCGTGTCGCAGAGCACGTTGGCAATCCCTTCAGCCAGCTATGGAGTCGTGCCGCAACCGTAGTGAACGCCCACGGTCGTCATGCCGTTGCGGCGCCCGCCAATGATGTCATGCGAACGATCGCCGACCATCGTGGTTGTGGTCTGGTCGAGGCTTGCTTGGCGGCGAATCCAGGCGAGTAGATCGGTCTTGTCGGAGCGAGCACCGTCGAGTTCGGCACCGAAGACGGCTTCGAAGTGATGAGTCAGGATGAAATGGTCAGCGATCCGACGGGTCTAAACCCAGGGTTTGCTGCCGGCGACGAAGAGGCGGTGTCCGGATCGTCTCAGGCCTGCAAGTGCCTCGCGGATGCCGGGATAGACCTTGTTCTCGTAGAGGCCGACGTGGCTGAAGCGGTCGCGATAGTGGGGCAGTGCGGCCGCTGCCTGTTGCCGGTCGCCGAGCAGCTTCTCCAAGCTGTCGAGCAGCGGCGGGCCGATGGACCCGGCCAGATCGTCGTGAGCTGGAGCCGGGTGACCGAGTGCGGCGAGGGCGTGGCGGCTCGAGCGGGTGATGTCGGGTTTGGCCTCTGTGAGCGTGCCGTCGAGGTCGAAGCGGATGGCGTGTGAGCCCAAGAACGCCATCAGCTGATCGAAGCGCACGATCGGTGCGTGCGATCGCTTCGATGCCGACAGCTCAGATAGACCCGGCTTCCACCATGTAATTGTTGGCGGTGCACATCGCCGCATCATCCGATGCCAGGAAGAGCACCATCCGGGCCAGATAGACCGGCTCGATGAGATCGGGCAGGCACTGCCGCTGACGATGCTTCTCGAGCGCTTCCGGGGTCGCCCAGAGTGCTTTCTGACGCTCCGTCATGACCCAGCCGGGGACAACGGTGTTGACGCGGATGCGATGCGGGCCGAGGTCGCGGGCGAAAGCCCTGGTCATGCCGTGCACGCCGGCCTTGGCCGTCGTGTACACGGGCATACCGCCCGACGCCTCCCACCAGGAATTGGAGCCGAAATTGATGATCGAGCCGCCTTTCCCGGCCTTGATCATGCCGGGCGCAACGGCCTGTGTCGCAAAGAACATGTGCTTGAGGTTGGCGGCTATGCGCTCGTCGTAGTAGTCGGCCGTGACCGTCTCCCAGCCATGGCGATCGTCCCGGGCGGCATTGTTCACGAGAACTTTGGCCGGGCCGAGGGCGCCCTCGAGCTTGCCGAATGCGGCCTTGAGCGCATCGATATCGCGAAGATCGACAACCTCGAAGCGGATCTCGGTCCCGTCTTTGGCCAGTTCGTCGGCAAGGGCTTGGCCGCGGATCTCGTCGATGTCGAGAAACCCTACTTTCGAGCCTTGATCGGCGAAAGCGCGGACGATTTGCTCGCCGATGCCGGATGCCCCGCCGGTCACGAAGACGGCGGCCTTGTCGAGGCTGGGGTAGCGGGCGAAGGTCATGAACTGGCTCCGTTCGGTGGCTGGCGAATGCCCCACTTCCCGCTTCTTGCCGTCCTGGTCAAGCTCGACCACTGCCCCGATGCGCCGTGGCTCGAGGAAACGGTCCGCCGCAACGATAAGCGATGGATCGACAACGGACGGATGCTCTTGCACAAGGGCGTAGCCGCCGAGCCCGTGCGCGGGCTGCCGAGATCGCGGTTAGGGGACGTGACGACAAGAGCAGGTGTCAGAACGATGCAGGTCGATGAACTCCTCGCCACAGCTCTGGCCGTGAGCGAAGCCGCCCGTCCGGTGCCACTCGGCTATTTTCGCCAGAAGCTTGAGGTGATCGCCAAGGCGGACGCTTCTCCGGTGACCATCGCCGACCGCGAGACCGAGCGGGTGATGCGCGAGGTGCTGGCTGCCCATGTCCCTGAGCACGGCATTTTCGGCGAGGAGCACGGTCGCGAGCGGCTCGATCACCGGTTCGTCTGGGTCCTTGACCCCATCGACGGCACCAAGTCCTTCATCACCGGCTTTCCCCTCTTCAACAATCTGATCGCGGTGCTCGACGACGGGCGGCCGGTCGTCGGCGTCGTCGATACGCCGGCGATCGGCGAGCGCTATCATGCGGCAACCGGCCATGGCGCCTGGCTGAACGGCAGTGCCATCAAGACCAGCGGCTGCACGGATCTCGACCAAGCCGCCGTCTACCGTGCCGGGCATGTGCCGGCTGACCCGGACCTGCGTCAGCGGTTCGAGCGTTTCGCTACGGTCGGTCGCGTCAATCGTTACGGCTATGACGCCTATGTGTATGCGCTGCTGGCGGCTGGTCATCTCGACGTGATGATCGAGAGCGATCTCGAGCCCTATGACTACCTGGCCCTCGTTTGTTTGGTCGAGGAAGCCGGTGGCGTGATCTCCGACTGGTCCGGCAAGCCGTTGCGTCTCGACTCCGCGGGCGACGTGTTGGCGGCAGCGACACCTTCCCTGCATGCCGAGGCGCTGAACTTGCTCGCACGCCGATAGGCGCAGAGCGGGCAGCAAGTGATCGACCGGCGCAGGACGATCAGTTGCTCGCCAACCGCCGTTCCAGTGCTTCGCCGAGCCCGACGCTGGCCATCGCCGGCGGTCTGGCGAGCGATCCGGGAGCCGATTTAGCTGAGCGAAGCGCTGCCACGGCGAGCGTTGCCCGCAGGCCGGCTTCGAGCGAGCAGATGACCGGCACGTCGAGCTTGGCACCGACCCGTCCGGCAAGCCCGGCGAGCGCTGCTCCGCCCAAGATCACGACCTCGGCGCCGTCCTCGCGCACCGCGATCGCGCATGCCTCGGCGAGCTGCTCGATCGCCAGATCAAGGTTTCGGCTCAGCACATCGGCTGAAGGGGCGAGGGCCCGAATGCCTGCGAGCCTTTGCGTGAGGCCGAGGCTGGCGACGAACTCCTCGAGCATGGCGGGCCAGCGCTCGCCGCCGGTCACGATGGCGAACCGGCGGCCGAGCGTGCAGGCGAGGTGGCAGGAGGCTTCGGCCATGCCGATAACTGGCACCGGCGAGAGCTCCTTCAAGGCGAAAAGCCCCGGATCGCCGAAGCAGGCTAGGAGCACCGCATCCTTGCCGTCGACATGCTCAGCGAGGGCGTCGAGCGCCGCATGGCCGGCGATGGCGGCTGCGCTGCGGCTCGCGATATAGCGGGCGCCGAAGCGGCCGGTGACGGGCACCAGTTCGATCGACGGTGGTACTAGCCCCTCGGCGACCCGTTTCACGGTTGCAGTGACGTCGGGGCTAGTGTTCGGGTTGATCAGCAAGAGGCGCAAGCGTCTGGCCTTTCATCTTCGTTGCGGCGGCAGTCGGTTGTCACCGTCATGCCATCGGCCATGGGAATGGCAAGTGTCGTGCTGCAGCGGTCGATCGGCCGCCAGCTCGTGCTGCCTTACGCTTATCGGCGGCGGATATAGATCCCGCCGCCTTCGGCGTGCCTGATCTCAAAGGCGCCTGACTTCTCGACCAGCGTGCTCAGTTTCGCGTGTCCATAGGTACGCGAGTCGAAATCGGATGCCAATTCGGTCAGACGCTTGCCGATAAGGCCGAGGCTGACCCAGCCGTCGCCGTCTTCGTCGGCCTGAGCGATGGCCTTGCGCAGCAATGGCACAGCGGCGCTCGGCGGCTTCAGCGCCCGCGTGGGCTTTCCCTTGGGCCCCTCGGCCTCGTCGACCTGAGGTGCCTCGGGCAACAGGTTCTCGGTATAGATGAAGCGGCTGCAGGCGTGGATGAAGCTCTTCGGCGTCTTCTGCTCGCCGAAGCCGTAGACGTCGATGCCATCCTCGCGAATGCGTGCTGCCAGACGGGTGAAGTCGCTGTCCGAGGAGACGAGGCAGAAACCGTCGAGCCGACCGCTGTGCAGGAGGTCCATGGCGTCGATGACCAGCTCGATGTCCGAAGCGTTCTTGCCTGTCGTGTAGGCGAAGGTCTGATGGGGCATGATCGCGTGTTGCGCGAGGATCTCGGTCCAGCCCTTCAGCCGCGTGCCGGAGAAGTCGCCATAGATCCGCCGCACGCTGGCCTCGCCCAGCTTGGCGATCTCCTCGAACAGGCCAGCGGCGATCTGCGCCGAGGCGTTGTCGGCGTCGATCAGGACGGCGAGCCTGGGTGTGCGGGTCGCTTGCGGCATGACGTCATACTCCTTCGGAAGGCAAGCGTGGCCGCTCTCGTCCCGCCATGCAAGTCGATAGCGAGGCGGGCTAGAGACCCGGACGGTATCGCAGACCAGTCAAAAAAAACTCTGCGGATCGATGTCCACCTGCAGCCTGACGGTCCCCGGCAGTTTCACGCGGCCGAGCCATTCGGCGATCTTCTGCGGCATTTCGTGGTCGGGCGGTGCCTTGATCAGGATCCGCTCACGGTAGCGGCCGCGAAGGAGTGCCAGGGGAGCCGGGGCAGGCCCAAGCACCAGCCAGCCGTCATGCTCCGGTGCGACCTTGATCAGGTTCCGCCCTTCACGCTTGACGATGGCTGCCTCGGCACCGGAAAGGATGAGCGCGGCGAGACGGCCATAAGGCGGCATGGCGGCCTCGCGGCGATCCTCTTGCTCCGCCTGCATGAAGGCCTCGCGGTCGCCCTTGGCGAGCGCTTGCATCACCGGATGGTCGGGCAGATGCGTCTGGATCAGCACGCGGCCCGGGCTTTGCCTCCCGGCCGGCCCGGCCGGCCAGCTGATAGAGCAGCTGAAAGCTGCGCTCTGCGGCTCTGGGGTCGCCGCCGGCGAGGCCGAAATCGGCATCGACCACGCCGGCGAGCGTCAGATCCGGGAAGTGATGGCCCTTGGCGATCAACTGCGTGCCGATCAGGATGTCGATGCGTCGGTCCAGCATGGCGTCCACCAGCGCCGTCGCATTGGCGGCACTGGTGATCGTGTCGCTGGTCATCATTACCGTCCTGGCGTCGGGAAAGAGGCTCTTGACCTCCTCGTGCACGCGCTCGACGCCGGGGCCGGCCACGGTGAGGCTGTCGATCGCGCCGCAATCGGGGCAGTGGGGCGCGCGAGGCTGATTGTAGCCGCAATGGTGGCAGGTCAGGCGATCGCCGAAGCGGTGGGCGACGAGCCAGGCAGCGCAGTTGGGGCAGCGAAAGCGAAAGCCGCAGGCGCGACAGAGCGTCAGGGGGGCATAGCCTCGACGATTGAGGAAGAGCATTGCCTGATCGCCGCGCTCCAGCGTTTCGCGGAGCGCCTCGCGCAGTGTTGGACCAAGAAATGCCGCCCGCGACGGCTTGTCACGGCGCAGGTCGACCAGGCGGATATCGGGTTTGCGGTCGTTGCCGAATCGCCCCTCGACGCGGATATGGTGCCCGGCCAGCGAAAGGGTCTCAAGCGACGGGGTCGCCGAGCAGGTGACAAGCGCGGCACCTTGCCGGCGTGCGCGGAGCCTAGCCACTGTTCGGGCGTCATAAATGACGCCGTCCTCCTGCTTGAAGCTCGTATCGTGCTCTTCGTCGATCACGATCAGGCCGAGTTTGGGAAGTGGCAGGAAGAGGGCTGAGCGGGCACCGACCACCACGGGCAGCCGCCCGGCGGCCGCCAGCTTCCAGGTGCGTCGCCGTCGGACCGCGGTAAGCCCCGAGTGCCAGACCGCCGGCTCGGCGGCGAAGCGGCTGGTGAAGCGTTGCAGCCATTGGGCGGAGAGCGCGATCTCTGGCAACAGCACCAGCACCGACCGTCCTCTCGCCAGCGTCGCGGCAATTGCCTCGATGTAGATCTCCGTCTTGCCGGCGCCCGGCAGGCCTTCGAGCAGGATCTCGGCCGCAGGCGACTCGTCCAAGGCCCGGATCAGCTTACCGGCGGCGTCTATCTGCGCGTTGGTCAGTCGCGCGGCATCGGGGATCGCGTAGCTCGGGGGCGGCGGCAGGCTAGGCTCGATCATCCGGGCGACGAGATGGCCCTTGTCCTGCATCGTTTTGAGGACGCCAGCGGAGACACCCGCGGCGCTGGCCAGGGCCGAGCCCGGCTGGGGACCGCTCGCCGCCAGCGTATCGAGCACGGCCTGTTGCTTGGCCGTGAGCTTGTCCGGCGCCGGTCCGGGCTCGATGACGCGCTGCAGCGGTTCGGGCTCGAACGCGGTGGGCGTGCTGAGCATCAGGCGGAGGACAGCGCCCATCGGTGTCACCGTCTCGCGCGCCACATCCTCGATCAGCCGGCGCAGCGCCTCGACCAGGGGAGGCGTGTCGAGAACGGTCGTCAGCGGCTTGAGCCGGGTGGCATCGACCGGCTTCGTGGAGCCGCGCTCCCAGACCACACCGACCAGTCGACGCGGGCCGAACGGCACCACGACGTAGCTGCCCAGGGGCGGTGGCTTCAGATCGAAGGGCGGGTCGAGCCGATAGTCGAAGCTCATGCCGAACGGCATCGGGATGAGGACCGACACGGTGGGCGGGTTCATTGCTTGCCCTTCTGGGCAGGGGCCGTCCGGCAAGAGTATCGAAGCATGGCGGCGTGAGTGCTAGCATGCCGGGCACAATTGGATAAGCCGCAGGGAAGCCGGTTCATGCTCGCAATGGCAGCGCCCGACCTGGATGCCGCGCATGCGGCGTGGTGTGCATGGCTCGCGCAGGAGAAGCGGGCGGCGGCCCGAACCCAGGCCGCGTATCGGAACGATCTGCAGTCTTTCATCGCCTTCATCGCCCGCCACCAGGGCGGTCCGGTGGGGCTCGAGACACTGCGTGGTCTGGCGCCCATGGGATTTCGCGGATGGCTCGCCTGGCGGCTTCAGGAAGGCTACGCCAAGAGCTCGACCCAACGTGCTGTGGCAGCGGTGCGGGGCTTTCTCGATTTCATAGATTCGCGCTTTGCTGTGCACAACCCGGCTTTGCGCGCGATGCGGGCGCCGAGGGCCGGCAGTCGGTTGCCGCGGCCGCTTGCTATCGAGGAGGTGAGCAGCCTTACCGACGCGGTCAGCGAATCCGGCCAGCTACCCTGGATCGTCGCCCGCGACACCGCCCTGCTGCTGCTGCTCTATGGTGCCGGCTTGCGGATCGGCGAGGCGCTCGGACTGGACCGCGGCGGGCTTGCGGCCGCGGCTCAGACCGGGGCACTGCGGGTCGTCGGCAAGGGCAACAAGACCCGTCTCGTGCCTTTGCTGCCCGTGATTCTCGAAGCGCTTGAGCGCTACATCGAGGCCTGTCCCTACGATCAGCCGGCAACTGGTCCCTTGTTCCTGGGCCTGCGCGGCGGCCGGCTACAGCCGGCGATCGTGCAGAAGCGCCTGCGCGAGTTGCGACGCCAGCTCGGTCTGCCGGAGACCGCGACGCCGCACAGCCTGCGCCACAGCTTCGCCACGCATCTGCTCGGGGACGGCGCCGATCTGCGCTCAATCCAGGAACTGCTTGGCCACGCTAGCCTGAGCACGACCCAGCGCTACACTGGCGTCGACGCCGAGACGCTTACCCGGCTCTACGCCAAGGCCCATCCACGGGCCTGAGATGAGCCTTCCGGCGTGAGGTTGCGGCTCGGTTCAGGAAGCGCCGGCGATGGCACGATCGACAGCGTGCGCCGATCCATTCTCTACCTTGTAGATGCGGTCGGCCACGTCGAGGAACTCAGGTCGGTGGGTGATCGTCAGTACTGTCGTCTCGCGGGTCAAGCCCTTGATCTGAGCTGCCACGGCGACGGCAGTAGCCGGATCGAGCGCGCTCGTCACCTCGTCGAGGATGAGCAGCTTCGGCCGATGCACCAACGCGCGCGCCAGCGCGATGCGCTGGCGTTGGCCACCCGAGAGCCGGCCGCCACCCTCCCCGACGATGGAGTCGAGGCCAGCCGGCAAGCTGCGCACGAAACCATCAATTCCGGCGAGCTCGAGAGACCACCATATCGTCGGATCTTCGATCGTGTCCTCACCCAGGGTCAGATTTGCGCGAATGCTGTCGTGAAGCAGGAATACCTCCTGTGGAACGTAGCCGACCAGCTGGCGCCAGGAGTTGAGGTCGATCTCGTTCAGCGGGATTCCGTCCACCAGGATTCGGCCGTCGTCCGGCTGGTGCAGCCCGAGCAGCATGTCCACCGCCGTCGTCTTGCCACCTCCTGAGAAGTCCCGTCAGGACGGTGAGCTCATGCGCGCGCAGCTCGAGCGACAGGCCCTTCAAGACCTGCGTCTGGCCATGCGCGAAGCGAAGATCGACCAGCTCGACGATCTCGTCGAAGCGTGCATCGCGCGTGCCACGCATGACCTCGGGATCGGCGCCGGTCTCGTCGATGAGCTCCTTTGTCACGGTGAACGAGCTCTCGAGTGTCATGACCTTCTGATGGGCCTTTTGCATCTTGCCGATCGCTTGCACCGACCGCGCCACGATGAGGCCCGAGACGATTATCTCGGCCAAAGGCGCTTCGAAGTAGTAAAACAGAATGAAAAACCCGCCACCAAGGAAAATTGCCATCACCACGATCTGCAAGTTATTCAGCAATTCAGATAGAATAACTTGCTTGCGGACGGCGTTGCGAACCTTGCGAATTTTGGTAGAAAGCAGATTGGCAAAGGGCTCTTGGCGGCCCATGGCGCGGATGACTTTGAGATTGTTAAGCGTGTCATAGAGAAAAATGATCAGCTCGCGCGTGCGCAGGGTCTGCTGCCGGCCGGCGCGCTTGCTTGCCCTGATCAGGCCGTAGAGGCTGACGACCAGCACCGTGCCCAGTAGGGCCGCAAGCAGTGCCAGCTTCCAGGAGACGACGGCGGCGATGATCCCGAGCACGAAGGACTGAGCCGCGAGGGCGACCAGCTCGGCGCTCATCAAATATGCCCGCGAGGTCCGGGTTGCGTCGTTGCTGATGACGGTGGTGATCCGCCCCATGCGCTGGTTGGCGAAGTAGCGCCACCTGACCCGCATCAGGTTGGCGACGACTTGCTGTCTGAGTTCAGCTGCGACGGCCGCCGACATGTAGCCGATGTAGCTCATTGCACCCATGCTGAAGACCGCGCGCAGGACGGTTGCGACGATCATGATGACGATCAGTGGCCCAACCTCGATCGGGATACCGATCGTTTCCAGGAAGGTGCGCAACGCTTGCTCGGCCGGCGACGCGGTCTCGGGTGAACTGGTCGCAACGGTGATCACCGGTATGAGTGTCGCCAAGCCGACACCCTCGAACAGGCTCGCGATCGCCAAGCATGCCATAACGGCGAACGCCCGTGCCCTGCCGGTCGAGAAAAAGATGTTCAAGACGTCGCGCATCTTGCTCCTTGCGAGGTGCTTCGTGATGCAGTGATCGAATGCGAGGTCGCGAGGCCCAGCCCCGTCATCAATAGCCGAATCGACCAGTTCCCGTGGGGCAATCGCAGGAATTCTCTCGATCGCACGAGTCCATTGCCAGTCGGGCGATGGTCGCAGGTGACACCAAGATATGCACAGTTCCGGAAACGACCGCTGGAAAAGAAAACGGCCGGTCAATGAAGACCGGCCGCTTCCCTTTCAGCCGCGATGCGGCTTGGCGTCAGTCGAGCGGATCGATCAGGTCGATCTCGACCCGGCGGTTGAGCGCCCGGCCCTCGGCCGTGTCGTTGGAGGCAATCGGCTGGCTCTCACCGAACCAAGCCACGGTCATCCGGTCACGCGAGACACCGGCCGCCTCGAGATAGGCGGCAACCGCCTCGGCGCGCCGCTCGGAGAGACCCATGTTGTACTCTTCGGTACCGATGCTGTCAGTGTGACCGTCGATGCGGACAGTGACGTCCGGATTGGCGAGCAACAGATCGGCTGCGGCGTCAAGCTCGGCGGTGAAGTCGGGCTTGATGGTTGACTCGTCGAAGTCGAACAGCACGTCGGAGCTGAGCGAAATAGCATCCGGCAGAACCTCGACAGGCGCTTCAAGCTCGGCGAGTGCGGCATAGACGGCGTCGCGACAGGCAGCGATGTCGTCGGGCTGGAAATTCTCTTCCTGCTGCTCGATCCAGCAATTGAAGTCACCAACGGCAGCACCGGCAACAACAGGCAGGCGCTCGCCAGGCTCGCCTTCGATCGCTGCCACCAAGCGAGCGTAAACCTCGTTGGCTTCGGCGGCATGCTCAGGGGTCAACCGACGCTCGCTGGGCGGCTGCGGCATGGCGACCTCGCCGCTGGCCCATGCCACGGCCTGATTGGCCTCAAAGGCCGCGTCGGTCATGTCATCCATGTCGTAGTACTCGTACTGAGCATGGCCCAGCATCGATTCGAACGCGGCAGCCTGGTAGGGATCAGCCGGAACGGCACTCCCTTCCGCAGCAGCGATCGCGCGGGTCGCATCACCGCGATTGCCGAATTTTTGACCGATAGTGTTGAAGTTGGACCCGCCACTGCAGCCGGCCAACACGAAGGCGGCACCCGCCGACACCAAGACGTAACGTGAGAGACGCATTGCCCCCTCCTCAAGAATGATTTCGAGCGAAACTTTAGCGGTCGTTTAACAGTTGTACAGTCTGCTCGTTGCGAATGTTGAGGGGGTGTGTCGTTCCCGCCATCTAACGGACTGGTCCGGCGATCATTGAGCCTGCCCGTCGGTGTGACGTGATGGCAAAATGACAAGCCTCGGATAGATGTCTAGACACTGGGTGAGATGCGCTGCGCCGGATTTCGTGTCCCGAGCCAGATGCAGCCCGCATCTTTCATTCTGCCATGGAGATTTCGGATGCCGGAAACAGAGGGACTCGGCAAGACCGGGTGGGCGCTGCTCGGATTGCTGGTTCTGGGCTTTGCCATCGTTGCGACTTTTGGTCTTGCAGCAGCGATCTACATTGGTTTGCTCGGCACGGCGGCAGCGCTCGTCATTCTTATCGTCTTGTGCCTTGGCGATACTAGGTCGACCTAGCCGGCAGCGTCTTCGCGGTCGTTGGGGCCGTACCGCGACCGGCCTCAGTGGCAACTCGGCCCGCTCGTCATCAAGACTTATTCAGCTCCAGCAGTTCCCTGAGTTCGCGCCATTCGCGTTCGCTCATGCCGCTTGTCTCAGTATCGACCGGTTCTCCCCGCAGCATGCGCTTCACGATGTCAAGACCACGACCGGACAGCTCCGCGCCATCGACACGGTAATCGCGAAACGCTGCCGCGGTGAGTGGCACCCATTTCTCGACGATATCGAACAACACGTCCGCATAGGCCCGTATTTCGTACTGGGCATGAGAATCTGCCCGCAAGGCAATGAAATGCAAGAGGTTGTGCAGATCGATCTTCCAGTACCATTGCGTGTAGGCGGACAGCGGCAACACCATGCGCGCCAGCTCGCGTGACAGGCCCGGCTCTTCAGGGCCGTCCCCCAAGAGCCATCTATACGTCGTCTCGGCGGCTTCGACGCTGGCATCGAGCCGGCTCTGGACGGATCGGGCGGTGGCTTCATCCAGCTGGTTGCCCCGGCCTTGCCGGTTCTGCACGGCTTGGACCGCCAGCTTGGCGAGTTCCGGCCTGTAGCTGCCGTCGTCGAGCACCGAGTAGCGGGCCGAGTACTCGTTGACGCTTGCCGTTCGATGCCTGATCCACTGTCGTGCCACGAAGATCGGCAACTTAACGTGCAGCTTGATCTCGCACATTTCGAAGGGCGTGGTGTGCCGATGGCGCATCAGGTAGTTGATCAGGCCCTGATCGCTGGAGACCTGCTTGGTGCCCTTGCCGTACGAAACGCGGGCAGCCTGAACGACGGCCGCATCGTCGCCCATGTAGTCGACGACACGAATGAATCCCTGGTCGAGAATCGGTATTGGTTCGAAAAGGATCGCTTCCAGGGCCGGCACGACCGTGCGGCGCGTCGCTTGCTCGGTGGCACGTTGTTCGGCGATCTCGGCCATCGCCTCGGCGGATAGGGGCATGCGCGGTACCAACTGATGTCTGCGATGAATGGCGGGTCGATATCCTAAGTCGCCTCTTTAACGGTTGTTGGCGATAGCTTATATACCTGATTGCCGGCCTGGTCCGGCTATGGTGATAAACGCCACTCGGAATAAGCGTATCGGACCCGGGGGCAGTACCCGGCGCCTCCACCAGCACCACTGCGAATTGCGCCTGGTTGTCGGGCACTTTGAGCAGCACCTGGGGGCGACATAGGCTCGACGAGCGTGGTAAAGGGGTGGTTTTTGCCCGGGATGGTACCGCCGTTATCGGACCATTATGACAAGTGCCAACGACAACCGTATGGCTCTCGCTGCCTAAGTTTTAGGTAAGCGCGGCTGGCAGGGGCCGGGCAACAGAATCCTGCCACAAAGTCCAGGTTGCTTCGGCGGCTTGGCGCGGCCCGGGGGGCGCCGGTCAACAGAAGCCCCCCAACTTGCGAAATTCCCGAGCCCGGTTATCGTGCTTTCGGGTTTTGCGGTCGGGGGCATCAGAATTGCTCACCGGCCATCAATCCGATGAATCGTGGCACGTGCCATGTGCCCCAACGTGACGAAGGCCACATGCGGCGGCAGAAGATCGACTACGGCCAATTGGTGGAGGCTGCGTTGCGCACGGTGGTGCGTGACGTGCTGCGGCAGTTCGCGGCCGGCGAGGTATCGCAACCGCACCACTTCTACGTCACCTTCAAGACCGATCATCCCGGCGTCGAGATTCCGGAGTACCTGCACAGCCGTTATCCGTCGGAGATGACGATCGTGTTGCAGCACCAGTTTTGGGATTTGGATGTGAGCGACGACGGTTTCGGCGTCACGCTGAGCTTCAATGACCAGCCCGAGCGCCTGGTCATCCCGTTCACGGCCTTGCGGGTCTTTGCTGATCCGGGGGTCGAGTTCGGTCTGCAGTTCACGCTCGGCGATGAAGCGGACGGCGAATCCATAGAGCCGGCTTCTCTGCCATTGGCGGCGAAGACCGGCGCCAAGCCGCGGGCCGTCGAGGGCAGCAACAACGGCAAGGAGCCTCCCGAGGGCGGCGATGGTGCAGAAATCGTGGCGCTGGATCGGTTCCGTAAGAAGTAGCTGCTGCCGCCGGCCGGTCGTTCACATCATGCCCACCGGCGCCTCGTCATGTTGGTTCATTGTGGAATTGCAGCCCTAGTCCGAACAAGCGTCGGGCAGGTTCGCCTTCGGCGCCGGCGCTCCTTCGAGGAGCCTTGCAGTGAGCGAGCGCGGCGTCCCGCCTGATTGACAGGTGCCGCCTGACGTCGCATCCCGATCGCGGACAATGATCAGCCGGATGGGGGTGCCAGATGACGGGCGAGGTACGAATCGAGACGGACACGTTTGGCCCGATCGAGGTCGACGCATCGCGGTATTGGGGCGCCCAGACCCAGCGCAGCCTGCAGAACTTCAAGATTGGTGGCGAGCGCATGCCGCTTCCACTGGTGCGCGCGCTCGGCATCGTGAAGCGTGCGGCGGCGGAGGTGAACAAGGGCAATGGCGCCCTCGATCCCAAGCTTGCCGACGCCATAATGTCGGCTGCGGACGAGGTCATGACTGGTGCCCTCGACGACCACTTTCCTCTGGTCGTCTGGCAGACCGGATCCGGCACCCAGTCGAACATGAACGCCAACGAAGTGATCGCCAATCGCGCGACCGAGCTCCTGGGGGGAGAGCGGGGGCAGAAATCGCTCGTGCACCCGAATGACCATGTCAATCGCGGACAATCGTCGAACGACACCTTCCCGACGGCCATGCACATTGCCGCGTGCGAAGAGGTCCACCGCCGACTGCTGCCTGCGCTCGAGCATCTGAGGCTTGCTGTCGGCGTCAAGGCCGAGGCTTTCGATCAGATTATCAAGATTGGCCGGACGCACCTGCAGGATGCGACGCCACTGACCTTGGGTCAGGAGTTCAGCGGCTACGTCCAGCAGCTCGCCTATGGCATCGAGCGGGTGAAGGCGACCCTGCCGCGGGTCAGCCAGCTGGCGCAGGGTGGCACGGCGGTCGGCACCGGGCTGAACGCCAAGAAGGGCTTCGACAAGGCGTTTGCCGATGTGGTGAGCCGGATCACCGGTCTGCCGTTCGTGACGGCGCCCAACAAGTTCGAGGCGCTGGCAGCGCACGATGCGCTGGTCGAGCTTTCCGGTGCGCTGAACACGCTTGCGGTCAGCCTCATGAAGATCGCCAACGACATTCGCCTGCTGGGTTCTGGCCCGCGCTGCGGCTTTGGTGAACTGCGGCTCCCGGAGAACGAGCCCGGCTCCTCGATCATGCCGGGCAAGGTCAATCCGACCCAGTGCGAGGCGATGACCCAGGTCTGCGCGCAGGTCATGGGCAACCACGTGGCCGTATCGGTCGCCGGCTCCAACGGGCATTTCGAGCTCAATGTCTTCAAGCCGGTCATCGTCTACAACGTGCTGCAGTCGATTCGCCTGATTGCCGATGCGTCCGTGAGCTTTGCCGATAACTGTATCGTTGGGATCGAGGCCGATCGCGATCGGATCGCGACGCTTCTGCACCAGAGCCTGATGCTGGTGACGGCGTTGAACCCCAAGATCGGTTACGACAATGCCGCCAAGGTGGCGAAGAAGGCGCATGCCGAAGGCACGACCCTCAAGGAAGCGGCGCTGGCCCTCGGCCTGCTCAATGCCGACGAGTTCGACGCATTGGTCCGTCCCGAAAGCATGATCGGACCCAGCGACTGATCCGCCGGACGATAAGCCAACTAGGCGCTGAGCCATTCACTGGCTGTTAATGACGTCGCGGTAGATTGGCGGCATGATGGTTCGGTTATCGTCGCCGCTGCTGCTGCTTTTGGTGTCGTTTTGGCCGCTGGCTGCGACCGGTGAGACGCCGGCCTGCACAGCGTCAGCTTCGGGCACGGTCGCCTGCATTGCCGATCGGTCCTGCATTTGTCGCTTCGAGCGCGGCGGCAGCGCCACCGATCAGCCATCCGGGTACCGCTGGGATTGTGGTGTCTTGCGTCCCTACTGCTCTCGTCCCCCACAGGCGCAGCCCACGGAGCGCTCGATCGAAGAGCTCAACCTGCTGATTGCGCCTCCCTCGCTGCTGCCCCGCCCTCGGCCACCGTTCCGCCCGCGAGGCGACATGGCGGGCTAGACGCGCTTCCCATCGCTCCTGGGACAACTAGCGTAGCACGGCGCTCATGGGTTTCGATGGGCGCCTGAAGAACCGACATCGAACCATGCGCACGGTGCGAGACAGCGCCAGGTGTGGGCTGAGTTCGACGGGCGGCGCTATCAACGTAGGCGCGCGCAGTTCCGACCCTGGTCGCGTTAAACTTGACGTCGATATGGAAACCCTGCGACACGGATCGGGCTTCGCGGTGGAGCCTCCCGGCGGCCGCTGTCGCGCAAAGACAATGAGAAGCTCGCGCGGACCCCTCCCGGGATTCGATCAAGGCGGGCGAGCCGCAGGTGGTGACGGCATCATGCAGACCTCGCTGGCGCAACGCTATGTTGCGCAGTTGCAGCAGACTTGGCGCGGCATGCTCGGTGCGACGGCTTTCGGCGATGATGGGCGTCTGGTCGACTGGCGTTCAGGGTTGCTGCCATGTCTTTCGTCCCTGGCCAATGGCGACGTCAATCGGCTGTTCGACCCGGCTCGGTTGCGCCAGCCAGAGACCGCGTCTGCAATGGCGTTGAACAGCTTCCTGCCCTGGCGAGACCGACCGGGCGATCTCGTACTGGCTGGCCACGGTCCCTTCAGCGAGCTCCGCTATGCTGCGCGATGCCCGACCGGTGTCCGTGGTACGCCGCCATTGCTCGATCTGCTGGCGGCCGATGCTGACCGGCTCGTCGCGGTGACGGCTCGCGGTCCGGACTATCTCGGCACAAGGGTCTCCCGCCTCGCGCCGGCCTACGCAAAGGTCAATCTGGCGCCGCGCATGGCCGGTTGGCAGGTTCTGCTCGAGACGTTGCGGGCGGAGCCCGGACGCTTCCGCCACCTTGATGCGGTGGCCCTATTGAAGAATGCTATTGGACTGTCAAGAACATTTCCCGAGCACGGGCCGACCCTTATCTATCTCTTCTGGGAGCCGGAAGGGGCCGACGGATTAACGTTTCGTCGGCATCGCTCGGAGATACGGGCTATGGCCCAACTCGTCGGTGGTGCGATGGTCGGTTTTCAGGCGCTCAGCTTCGCCGAGCTCTGGGCCGACTGGGAGGCTCGCTCCCCCGAGCCATGGCTGCGAGACATGGTCGCAGACTTGCGGGCGCGCTATGCCGTGGCCATTGAAGCCCCGAATGCTCTATAGCTCGGGGATGGCAGGCGCCAAATCAGGTGATACCGTGCGATCAGCTCGACGGCCCATTCGTGAGCCGGCGTCGCAGGAGTCGGAGGCGCGGCTTGGGGGACGGGCGGCGATGGCGGAAAACGGTCGCACCTATTTCGATCGGCAGGAAGTACGTGACCCGATCGAACGCGAGCGTTCAATCTTTCACGCCCTGCCTGGCCTGATTCGTCATGCGATCGACAACGCGCCATTCTTTCGCGAGCAGCTAGCCGGCATCGAACCCGATTCGGTGACCAGCCGCGCTGCCTTGGCGAGAATCCCCATGGTTCGTAGGCGCGACCTCGCCCGTCGGCAACCGATCCAGCTACCTTTCGGTGGCGTCGCAGCAACCGCCACCGGACGTCTCGCCCATCTCTTCGCCACACCGGGGCCACTCTATGGCTTGGAAGGTGGTCGCAGCGACTATTGGCGCTTTGCCCGGGCGATGTATGCCGCAGGCTTTCGACGCGGTGACGTTGTCCTCAACGGGCTCGACTACCACCTCGTGCCCGATGGATTGATGGCCGATTCGGGTGCGCGTGCGCTCGGTTGTCCGGTCATTCCGGCCGGCTCGGCCGATCTCGATCGTCAAGTGCAAGCCGTGGCTGATCTGGCACCGGCAGCCTACGCTGGCTCGCCATCGGGGCTGCAGTCGCTTCTGGATCGCGCCGCGGAGTTGGGTGTAGGGAACCTATCGTTGCACAAGGCGCTGCTCGTCGGTGAGCCGTCCACCGGGCCGCACCAGAAGGTGTTCGGCGACCAGCACGGGATCGACGCCTATCTCTGCCACGCCACCGCCGAACTCGGCCTTGTTGCTTACCAGACGGCTGCTCATGACGGCTTTGTCGTCGACGAATCGGTGATCGTCGAGATCGTTGACCCGACGTCGGGGCGGCCCGTTCCGCCAGGAAAGGCCGGCGAGATCGTCGTCACCGCCTTCAATCCCGATTATCCGCTGATCCGCTTTGCCACAGGCGATCTCGCGAAAGTGCTGTCTGGCGAAAGCTCTTGTGGGCGGACCAATATGCGATTGTCGCATCTGCTTGGTCGCGTGCCTTAGCGGGTGGATGGCCTTCCGCGTGCACTCGGCCGACGCCAGGAACTGGTCTGGCTCTTTTGAGGCGATGGGTCTTGCTTGCCGGCGCGGTGGTCGTGTCTTGCTTGAGGCGATCGACTGGCAGCTCGATGCTGGCGACGCGCTCCTGCTGCGGGGTGCGAACGGAAGCGGCAAGTCGAGCCTTCTTCGCCTGCTCGCGGGGTTTCTTCGTCCGGCGGCGGGCCGTGTGCGGTATGCCGGCGGCGATGTCTTCGCCGATCTCAGCCGTTGGCACAGCCTCATTCACTTCATCAGCTATCAGAACGCCCTCAAGCTCGGGCTGGATGTAAGGGAGAATCTCCATGCCTCCGTCATGCTGCTCGGTGGCGAGAACGCGAGGATAGAGGCCGCGCTCGATTGTTTCAGCCTTGGTGGGTTGGCAACGCAGCCGGCGCGTTTTCTCTCTTCCGGTCAGCGTCGGCGAGTTGGTCTCGCGCGGCTCGTTGCTGTCGATCGGCCCGTCTGGCTTCTCGACGAGCCGGGCACCGGGCTCGAACTCCACCAACCGTGCGCGCCTCGAGGAGGCGATCAGCGCCCACCGTCGTGCCGGCGGTATCGCAGTGGTGGCCAGTCACGGTGACGTGGCGGTGCCCGATGCCCACATCCTCGATCTCGGCGGGTAGCGGCTCATGTGGCGGCCAATCTGGGCCCTGGCGCGCCGCGATTTCCGACTGGCCTGCCGATCGCCGACCGAGACGCTGCTGGGCGTGATCTTCTTTCTGGTCGCGCTGTCGCTCTTTCCGCTTGGTGTCGGTGCCTCTCCGGATATCTTGACCCGAATCGGGGCCGGCGTGATTTGGGTGCTTGCGCTGCTTGCGGTGCTGTTGACCCTGGATCGGCTGTTTCAGGCCGATCTCGACGATGGATCGCTCGATCTGCTGCATCTGGCACCCGCGCCGCTCGAGCTGCTGATCATCGCGAAATGCGCCGTGCATTGGGTGACGAGCGGACTGCTCCTGGTGCTGGCCTCGCCGCTGCTGGCGCTCTTGATGGCACTTCCGCCTGACGCCTATTGGGCCATGCCGCTTGCCTTGTTGCTCGGCACGCCGACACTTACTTTTGTAGGGGCGATCGGAGCGGCACTGCTGGTTGGCAGCAAGCGCGGCAGCGTGCTCATGGCGCTGATCGTTCTGCCGCTCTATATTCCGGTCTTGATCTTCGGCATGTCGGCGGTGGACGGCGTGCTTCTCGGGCTTGGCGGACGAACACAGTTTTTCATTCAGGCCGCCATGCTGCTGGGCGCGATCGGCCTCGCGCCCTTTGCAATCGCTGCAGCTCTGCGGTTGGCGGCCGAATGAGTGTCGGCGATGGTTAGGCGGCCTGCGATCAGCCGCAGTTCAGGTTGACCCTCGTTCGATAGTGATCGTTGCCGAGTTCGGGTCGTCGCTCACGATTGGCGCGCGATCAATCGTCGAACCTTCTGGAAAGCGTTGCCGGGTCGCTTTACATGTCCGCCCATGCACGCTCTCGCAAACCCGCTGCGTTTTCAGAAGATCACCGATGCCGTGCTGCCGTATGTCGCGTGGCCGGCAGCTGTCATCGCGCCACTGGCGCTGTTCTGGGCATTGTTCGTGGCGCCGGCCGATTACCAGCAGGGCGACGCGTATCGGATCATCTTCGTCCATGTGCCGGCGGCATGGATGGCGAGCTTCGCTTACCTCGGCATCGCCATTGCCAGCTTCGTGGCGCTGGTTTGGCGACATCCAGTGGCGGAGATCTCGGCGCGCGCCATGGCCCCGGTTGGGGCTGTCTTCACGGCCATAGCACTCTTTACCGGCGCGGTCTGGGGCAAGCCCATGTGGGGCACTTGGTGGGTCTGGGACGCAAGGCTCACCTCGGTCCTGATTCTGCTCTTTCTCTATCTCGGCTACATGGCGTTGTACGATGCATTCGATGATCCGGCGCGCGGCGCCAGGGCAGCGTCCATCCTGGCTTTGGTCGGCGCCGTAAACCTGCCGATCATTCGCTTCTCGGTGGATTGGTGGAACACCCTGCACCAGCCAGCGACCATTCTTCGCGCAGATGGCCCGACGATGGATGCGGCGATGCTCTATCCGCTATTGACCATGATCCTCGTGTTCAAGCTGTATCTCGTTTGGGTGACGATCCTGCGCATTCGCGTGCACATGACCGATCGAAAGATCGTCAATCTGCGCCTCGCGGCAGAGGGGCGCAGCTGAGCCGATCTCGGTCAGTTGCCCTCAAGTCGGCCGGTGATCCGATCGACGACGTCGCCTAGGCGCTGCCAGGATGCTGCAACCTCTATCGTCGTTTCGCGATCGCCCGACATCTCGATTGCAGCGACCGTTTCCGCGCCGTGATCAGCGTCCATCTCCAATTGGTCGATCATCGCCTCGGTGGCTTCGTTTAACGCCGAACTGCCACTTCGCCCCACCCGAGTGCTCCATCTAGACGGCGAGCCCGAGTTGCCGATTGTCGATGGGTCAAATCTAGGAGTTCTGCCTTTCCGACCGGTTAACGTCGGTCATGCACTTGTCACGCCGTCGGCTCCCGCCTAAATGATAGCTCGAACTCATCGGGGTGTCCCTGACGCGGGACTGAGAGCGCGAGGCTACTCGCGAAACCCGTCGAACCTGATCCGGATGATGCCGGCGTAGGGATTGAGCGGCCGTCTCCGACCGTCAGTCAGCCCCCGCGAGCCGAAGTGTCATCTGGCAATGAACGCGGGGAGATGACTTGGCGACAGATGTCACATCCGATCTCGTCAAGCTCGCAGCCGATGCATTGGCGCGCGTTCGCGAGCGGCGGCCACGCGTGCACTGCCTCACCAACTACGTGGCCATGCAACTCTCCGCAAATCTGCTGCTGGCGGTAGGAGCGGTTCCGTCGATGACGATGGAAGCGTCGGCGATGCCTGACTTCGTCGAAGGCAGCTCGGCCCTTCTCGTCAATTTGGGACAGCTCGACCCGATCCGGCGCGACGCGGCGCCAGCTGCCATCGACGCAGCGAAGCTTCTCGAGCGCCCCTGGGTGCTCGACCCTGTCAAGGTCGATCGAAGCGCTGATCGGCGAGCATTCGCGCAAGGCCTGCTCGATCGTGGCCCGGCGGTGCTGCGTTGCAACCAGGCGGAGCGACCCTTCCTGAACGCCCCCGAGCGAACAATTGTCGTGACCACCGGTGAAATCGATCGGATCACAACGGCGGACCGGCAGGTCGAGATCCGTGGTGGCAGTCCGCTCATGGACCGGGTAACCGCCATGGGCTGTGCCGGCTCGGCATTGGTCGCAGCCGTCCTTGCCGTCGAGCCCGATCCGTTCGTCGCTGCCCTGTCGGCGATGCTGGTGATGAAGGTCGCCGGCAGCCGAGCAGCGGCGCATGCCTACGGTCCCGGTAGCTTCCAGCCGGCCTTCCTCGATGCAGTTTACAGGCTGGAGCCCGGCGACCTGCGCGACGAGGGTAAGATCCGGTGAGACGGCCATTGAACCTTCGGCTTTACGGTGTCCTCGATCCATCGCTTTGTCGGGGCCGCGATCCGCTAGAGCTGGCAATTGCAGCCGCCTCGGGCGGCATCACGATTCTGCAACTCCGCGACAAATCCAGCGGGACCCGCGACATGATCGCGCTGGCGCGCTCTGTTCGAGATGCCCTCGCGGCGTACGATGTTCCACTGGTGATCAATGACCGGGTCGACGTCGCCCTGGCTGCTGGTGCCGATGGCGTCCATGTCGGGCAGAGCGATATGGCGCCAAATGACGCGCGCCGTCTTCTGGGCCCGGATGCGATCCTGGGGGTCACGGTGCACCATGGCCAAGAGGCGGCGGCGGTCCGCCCAGGCGTCGCCGATTATGCCGGGCTGGGCCCGGTTTACAGGACCGAGAGCAAGGATCCGGGCGATCCGCCGTTGGGGCCCGATGGGCTGTGTCGGCTGATCGGCGAGGTGCGTCGGCATCATCCGAGAATGCCGGTCTGTGGCATTGCCGGTATCGACGCTACGAATGCCGCTGCCGTGATCCTTGCTGGCAGCGACGGCGTTGCAGTGATCTCTGACATCTTCAGGGCTGACGACGTCGTGGCGGCTGCGCGGCGGCTGCGCAACGCCGTCGACGAGGCATACGCTGTGAGGCGGGCATGACGGCCACGGCGCTCACCATCGCAGGGTCGGACAGTGGCGGCGGCGCCGGCATCCAGGCTGATCTCAAGACCTTCTCGGCCCTCGGCGTCTATGGCGCATCGGTCATCACGGCCTTGACCGCGCAAAACACGCGGGCTGTCACCGGTATCCTGCCGGTCGATCCCGCCTTTGTGGCCGAGCAGATCGATGCGGTCTTCACCGATATCGAGATCCACGCGGTCAAGCTCGGGATGCTCGGCGGACCGGATGTCATTCGTGCCGTCGCCGAACGGCTCCGCCATTGGCGGCCGCGCTGGATCGTGCTCGACCCCGTGATGGTGGCCAAGTCGGGCGACAAGCTCCTGCCCGACGATGCGGTGCAGGCGCTGACGCAAGAACTCTTGCCGCTCGCCTCGATCATCACGCCCAACCTGCCGGAGGCAGCCGTGCTGCTCGGCGAGGCGCCGGCCACCGAGCGGCGGCAGATGCCGGCGGTGGCTGCACGCCTGCAGCATTTGGGCGTCGCCAATGTGCTGCTCAAGGGTGGCCATCTCGAGGACGGGGACAGCGCCGACATCCTGATGCATGGCGGCGAACTGCTGTGGCAGCTGGCCGAGCGGATCGCAACCCGGAACACCCACGGGACCGGTTGCACGCTCTCGGCCGCGATCGCGGCCGGGCTCTCCAGGGGACTGCCGCTCCCGGACGCGGTGCGGCAGGCAAAGCGTTACATTACCGGCGCCATTCGGGCCGCCGATGGTCTGGCCATCGGCCACGGCCACGGCCCGGTCCACCACTTTTTCGAGCTGTGGCCACAGAGGGAAACAGCGCCATGAGCACGACCCGGCGGACGGCCCTGCTGGCCGGCGCTGCGAGCTTGGCTGCACCTGCTGCGCTCCGGGCCGACACGGTGCGCAGCTGGCGCATGGTGACGTCCTGGCCGCGCGACCTGCCGGGGCCGGGGATGACCGCCGCGCGACTGGCCGAGCGCATCCGGACAATGAGCAATGGCCGGATCGACATTCAGGTTCATGCCGCGGGCGAGATCGTCCCGGCCTTCGAGGTGCTGGATGCCGTTGGTGAGGGCGTGGCCGAGATCGGCCATACCGCCGCCGTCTTCTGGGCCGGCAAGATGCCGGTGGCCCAGCTTTTCCTCGCCGTGCCCTTCGGCCTGACGCCGCTCGAGCATATCGCCTGGATCGAGCATGGCGGCGGACAGGCGCTCTGGGACGAGCTCTATGACGATTTCGGCGTCAAGCCCTTCATGGCCGGCAACACCGGCATGTCGATGGGGGGCTGGTTCCGCAACGAGCTGCACTCATTGGCCGACCTGCAGGGATTGCGATTTCGGATGCCTGGTCTCGGCGGCGAGCTCTATGGCCCGTTTGGCATCGTCCAGGTCTCGCTGCCGCCGGGCGAGACCCTGCCGGCGCTGCAGAGCGGTGCGATCGATGCGGCCGAGTTCGCGGGCCCTTCCAGCGATCTGGCCCTGGGCTTCTACCAAGCGGCTCCATTCTACTATGGGCCCGGCCTGCACGAGCCGAACGGCACCGGCGAGTGCATCGTGAACCGCCGGGCATTCGAAAGCTTGCCCGGACATCTGCAGTCGGTGGTCGCTGAAGCCTGTCGTGCCGAGAATGCCTTCGCGCTGGCCGAGGCCGAGCGGATGAACGCTGCGGCGTTGCGCTCGCTGGTCACGGACCATGGTGTCCAGCTGCGCAGCTTCCCGTCCGAGATCACTGATGCGCTGCGGGGCGAGGCGCCTGCGGTGCTGGGCCAGTTCGCGGCCGCGGGCGGGATCGACAAACGGATCCATGATTCTTATGTGGCCATGCTCGAGCTGTTGCGCCCTTGGTCGAGCGTGTCGATGGCGAGCTTCCTCGCCGCCCGAGCTGCGGTCTGAGCCGTGGCAATCGGCGTCGTCCGCTCTTCTTCGGCGAGGGTGGCGCCTAGCGTCGCTACAAACGGCGGTGAAATGCGCCTGCTGTCGATCCGCGGCGCTCGGCCGGTGGTGACCCTGCTCGGCTTGATCGGTGTTTGGCAGCTGATCGTCGTCCTGACGGCGGTGCCACCCTACATTCTGCCGGGACCTTTGGCGGTGCTGGACACACTGCTTGAGAGGTGGCCGGTGATCCTTCACCACGCCGGGATAACGGCAAGTGAGATCGTCTTGGGCTTTCTCCTTGGCGCCGCGCTCGGCATCCTCTCCGGGCTCTTGCTGGCGACCTTCGCAACTGCCCGGCGCTGGCTGCTTCCGGTCTTCGTCGTTAGCCAGGCGTTGCCAGTGTTCGCGCTCGCCCCATTGCTCGTTCTGTGGTTGGGCTACGGCATGGCCTCGAAGGTCGCGATGGCGGTGCTGATCATCTATTTCCCGATCGCCGCTGCCTTCTATGACGGACTTCGTCGAGCTGATCCGGAGATGTTGGATCTGGTCCGGCTGCTCGGTGCCAGCCGATTCGACATGATACGCCTGATTCGCTTGCCGGCGGCTCTGCCGTCGCTCGTCTCGGGCCTGCGGGTCGGCGCATCGGTGGCACCGATCGGTGCCGTGGTCGGCGAATGGGTCGGCTCGTCCGGCGGTCTCGGCTACCTGATGCTGCACGCCAATGCCCGCATGCAGATCGACTTGATGTTTGCGGCACTCCTCACATTGGCCGCCATGGCGCTGACCCTCTACGTCGCGGTCGACCGCCTCGGTCGTCGGCTGGCACCATGGCAGGCCGACGCTACCGACCATCCTTGACCCCAGGAGACCTCTCCCGATGCTGCGCCTAGCCCTTGCCGCAATGCTGCTGTCGCTGGCACTTCCTGCCCAGGCGCAGGATCGGCTGACCGTGCTGCTCGACTGGTTCGTGAACCCGGATCATGCGCCCTTGATCATTGCCAAGGAGCGGGGATTCTTCGCTGCGCATGGCCTCGAGGTCGAGCTCATCGCACCAGCCGACCCCAATGATCCTCCCAAGCTGGTGGCTGCCAAGCAGGCGGAGATTGCGGTGAGCTACCAGCCGCAGCTGCATCTGCAGGTAGCGGCCGGCCTTCCACTCAGGCGGATCGGGACGCTGGTCGCCACACCGTTGAACAGCCTCGTCGTTCTGGCCGATGGAGAGATCAAGGGCCTTGCCGATTTGGCGGGCCGAAAGGTCGGCTTCTCAGTCGGCGGGTTCGAGGATGCGTTGCTGGGCGCCATGCTCGGCCAACACGGGCTCGGACTCGACGATATCGAGCTCGTGAACGTCAACTTCGCGCTCTCACCGTCGCTCATCAGTGGTCAGGTCGACGCTGTGATCGGCGCATTTCGCAATTTCGAGCTCAACCAGATGGACATCGTCGAGCAACCGGGCCGAGCTTTCTTTCCCGAGGAGGAAGGTGTGCCCGCCTATGATGAACTGATCTACGTGGCGCACACCGATAGCCTCGACGATCCGCGACTCCAACGCTTCATGGAGGCGGTTGAGGAAGCCACGCATTGGCTGATGAACCATCCCGAGCAAGCTTGGGAGGTTTTCATCTCGACTGACGCGGAGCTCGATGACGAGCTCAATCGGCGGGCGTGGGCGGATACCCTGCCGCGTCTGGCGCTCAGCCCGGCTGCCCTCGACCATCGGCGCTACGGGCGGTTTGCCGCTTTCTTGGCGGAGCAAGGGCTGATCGAAGAGGCCCTGCCGGTCGAGGCCTATGCCCTCGATCTCTTCGCCCCGCGCTGAGAGTCGGGCGGTGCTCGCCGATCAGCGGCCGCCAGAAACGTCGAAGATCGTTCCGGTGACGTAGCCGGCCTTGTCCGAGAGTAGCCAGAGAACGGCTTCGGCGACCTCCATCGCGGTACCTGCGCGCCCCATCGGCACGGTCGACCCGAAGCGCTCGATGCGCCGAGCGATGCCGGTGTCGTCCTGGATGTCGGTGTCGATGAGGCCAGGTCTCAACCCGTTGACCCGAACCCCATCGTCCGCGACCTCGCGGCCCAAGCCCTGGGTCAGCACATCGATACCACCCTTAGCGGTGCCGTATGGAATGAAGCCGCCGCCGCCGAACAGAGTCGACGCCTTCGACGAGATGTTGACGATGGCGCCGCCTTTGCCACCTCTCGAGACCGCCATGCGTCGCACCGCCGCGCGATTGCAGATCAGGTGTGCCGTGAGATCGATCTCGATGATTCGGCGAATTTCCTCGACCGAGATCTCGGCAAGGGGTGCAGCCTTGTTGATGACGCCTGCATTGCTCACGAACGCATCGATCGGCCCGAGCTCATCAGCTGTGGCATCGAACATGCGTTCGACGGCGTCGGCATCGGCAATATCGGCCTGGACGATCAGCGCCCGTTGTCCACTGGCGCGGACCTCTCCGGCCACCGCTTCCGCAGCCTTGATGTTGCCGGCGTAGTTGATGGCGACATCGTAGCCGTGCTTTGCTGCGAGCGCACAGCACGCTCCTCCGATGCCGCGGCTGCCGCCCGTGACCAGAATGACCTTCGCCATGCTCTCGATTTCCCTGTCTACGGTCGCGGAGAAAGCTTCCGCCTAGCCGCGACCATAAGAGTCGTCAAAGCGGACGATATCGTTCTCGTCGAGCTTGTCGCCGGTTTGCACCTCGATGAACTCCACGACCTCGGATCCGCGGTTCTCGATCCGGTGCTTGATGCCTAGCGGCAAATAGACGTGGCTGTCCGAGGAGAGCTCCAGGATCTCGTCGCCGCGTGTGACATGTGCCGTGCCGGCAACGATGACCCAGTGCTCAGCACGATGGTGGTGCAGCTGAAGAGACAGGCAGCCACCGGGATTGACGGTGATGCGCTTGACGCAGAATCCGGGACCGATCTCCAGGACCTCCCATCTGCCCCATGGCCGATCGTCGGCTTCGCCTCGTGTGTAGAGTACTTCGCCCATGCGTCCTTCCCCCTATCGGGATGCGTCGTCATTTGTTGGCAATACAGCAGTCAGCTCGCGTCGGCGGCACCGCTTGCGGTATCCGATGCCTGACCCGCAGGATCGCTCGCCTCAGCCTTCGCATAGCCGACAACGTGGATCTCGGTCAGCAGCAGGCCGAAAAGATCAGCGCTTTGCTCGCTGCTCAGCGCGATACTCTCGATCGTCAGTATCGGCTCGGCGCTTTCGATCCGATGCAGGAAGCTCCGCAGGCCCTCGACGTCCATGGCGCCGCGCAAGCGAACACCAATGCGCATCACCGGTGGCGCGATCACCGGCTCGAGCACCTGCGTGCTATCAAGCCAGCCGCCCGACTCCTCGAGATAGGCCGCGAGACTGCCTGCGAGCGCCGCGCCCGCGAGAGCCGGCGTCTCGGCGTCCAGCAACCGCGTATCGAGTTGGTTGCGTCGCTCCAGCTGGCGCAGGTCGGCGAGCACCTGCTCCCGGCCGACAAGGCGTTCCTCGAGGCCCGCAATATGCATTTCGAGCTCAGCCAGCGCGCGTGTGTAGCGCTCGGCCGCGCGCAGGGGCACGACAACAAGCAGCGCTGCCAGCGCCAATGGCACGAGCAGGAGCGCCACTGCGAGAAAGCGCCGAGCCGACGGGGACAACCGCGAGATCATGGCAGCAACTTCGCTTCGGGACGCACATTTGCCTCGAGCGAGAAGCGATCCACCTCGATCATCTCGTCCTGCCCTTTCGGCATCATCAGCCGTTCGTTTGATGCGGTGAAGCCGGCAGCCTGGAAAGCGGCAGACCCTTCGAGCAACGACGGCAACTGCGCCGTGTCGGTGCTGTAGCCGTTGATGACCAGGCGGCCCTCGGCAATCCTCAAGCTTTCGAGCCAAACAGTATCCGGGAGAACCCGGCTCAGCGTCTCGATCGTCATCAGCGCTGAAGGCCTACTCAGATGATGCTCGAGTGCGGCTCGCCCCTCGGTCTCCAGAGTCTCGATCCTGGTCCGGAGCTCCGGCAGGTCCTGCAGTCGATCGGTGAGCATGGCCGCGTAGCTTTGCCGCTGTGCCAAGGCAGCCTGGCGGCTTTGCATCTCGAAAAAGGCGAAGATGGCGGCAGCGATCGCCGCGAAGACAAAAAGGCCACCGACGATCGGGATGATCCGCGGCAGCCGCAGAGGCCGGTCGGCACTGCCGAGATCGTGTGTCGGAGGGCCGGCAGCGGCGGCATCCTCATTGTCGACGGCAAGGTCGATGACATCGGCCTCGAGGCCCAAGAGATCGAGCAGCTCAGTGGCACGGTTGATCCAGCGCTTGGGCGCCACCGCGATCTGCACATCGAGCATCCCGTCGGCGGCCGGAACGACATCAAGCGTATCGAACGCAGCAGTTTCAGCGTTCCAAGGCGTCAACACATCGAGTTGGTTGGCGATGATCGGCCGCAGTTCGCGGCTGGCCGTTCGGGGCAAGCGATCGGCAGTGGCGAGGCCAAGGGTCGGTGCCAGACGGAGCACTAGCGGAAGCTTGCTCGCGCGAATGCGGGCGGCCAAGAGGTCTGCGCTGCGATCGATGCCGCGCTCTTCGGTCGGGCAATCGACCACGCCGAGCTCTTCGATGCCGGATCGCCCGCTTGCCATCATGTGCATCTTCTGGCCGTCATAGAGCGCCAGGACGAAGTCGTTACGTGGCAAACTGTGTCCCTGACGCGGCCAAAGCGCCGCGAGCTCGCTTCGCCACCACGCGAAGAACCCGGTGCTAGTCGATGCTGATGGGGCGACGGTGCCCGGGTGGGCCACGCTCATCGCTCTGTCCACGGCAACTCGCCTGAGATCATCGATTGCAGCGTCGAACTCGAAAGCACCCCGGAGCGGCTTTCCAAGATAGCGTACTGCCTGTCATCGACAGTCTGATCGATCCAAATCACCGTTTCATGCCTGTGGGTTGGTCCATCGTCGTGGATGACCGTGATGTCGAGCGTATACAGCCCGTTCGGGTCGTCGACAAATGGCTCGCTGATGCGCTCGTCGTCCGTATCGTCTAGCGATTGGGCTGAGTCAAATGTCGACGATCCCTCGGTGTCCCCTCTGGGCGCCATTCCTCTTGCCCGGTCGATCGCGTCGCGCACGAGTTGCGAGGCGGGCCCGACCGATGGCTCATCGGCTCCATGATGGACGGTCACTGCGGGCGCCAGAAGCGCGAAGAGCTCATCGTCCATGCCCATGACGGAGCGCAGCTCGGCAACGAATGCGAAGGGCCCGTCGCGGGGCTTGCTGGACTTGCCGTAGTCGCTCGCCTCGGCGCCCGCCAGCCGGCGGTTCTGATCGGGGTCCCGCCAATCGAGGATGGCATGGCCGAGAGCCAAGCCTTCGGCTGCCTCCTTGCCGCTCGCCGAAACCGCGGCGGCCGCGAGCCCTTCGATCAAGTCGTCGCTGGCGCCATTGAGATCGATCTTGCTGTTCTCGGCTATCGCGACGATCTGGATCGTCATGTCACCTTGCTGCCATTCCATCATGCCGCTTGGCGCGAAGTTGCCCTGGCGAATGGAGGCAGCAGCGATCTCCACCGCGCCGGCGATGGCTGCTCGGGCCTCGATCGAAGCTATCGCGTTGCGTGCGGCAAAGGCCGTGTCCCGACCGATACCCGCTATCGCCGCGGCAAGCCCGCTCATGGCCACGAGAAACCACAACACGACCAAGAGCGCGATTCCGGCATCATGGCGTTGGCTGGGAGTCACTGAGGACACTCCCTCGGCGGCTCTGGTGTCGCGCAGAGCGTCGCCAAGGTCTGCCGAACGGGCACAATGAGTGGCGGCAGCGCCGCCCCGCCTCGCTGAAACCTCAACCTGACGGCGAACGGCAGACGTATCTCCTCTTGCCAGTCCACATGCCACTCGGCACGGTTGGCGCCATCCTTGCGCCCGAAATAGTCGATCTCGACGTCCGTTACGGTCATTGCCAAAGAGCGCGTCTCAGTTCTGCTCGCGTTGTCGAGAGCGGCGAAGCTTGTTTCGGTGGCATCGATCTCGGCCCTCAGCACCTCTATCCCGCCGTCTTCGCCTTTGCCGATCGCCATGAGAACCAGGGGACCTCCGGGCTCGAAGTTGCGCCCGAGGGTCAAAAAGCGTGCTTCGTCGCTGGTGCCTGAGAAGGATACGGCTGTTTCGCCGGCGCGACCAAAATCGACCGCAACCGCATCGCCGAGCCGCTCGTGCAGCAGGGTCGTGACGACGGTCAGGTCCGCCAAAGCGTCGCGCTTGCTGGCCAACCGGTCACCGGTGTCACGGAAGAGCCTTCCACTACTCCCGACGAGCGCCAGAGTGATCCCGAGAATTACCATCGCGACAAGCAGCTCGAGCAACGTAAAGCCGCGATCGCGCCGGCAGCCACGGTCGGCGCGCTGGGTCATCGGGACGCTTTGGCGACTGCGCCGGCAAGAGCATAGCCGCGGCCGCTCTCATCCACGATGCGGATGATGACCCAATCGAGGTCCTGGCTCAGCGAGCGATCGAGGTTGGGTGGTCGGAGGTCTGGCGGGTCGTCTGGAGAAGCACCCGCGGCGATGTCATGGCGTTCGATCTCGACCGTCAGCCCTGCTGGCCAGCCCATGTCGCTCGCGCCGCCAGGCTGCAGGCGCTCGGCATTCAAGGCGGACTCGGCAGTGATCGCCATCAACAACCGCGCTTCCCGCCCCGAGTATTGGACAAGGGTGCCGCCTGCGAGCCGGAAAAGGCTGGCGAGGACGACTCCAAGGATGGCGAGCGCGACCAGTGTCTCAAGTAGTGTGAAGCCGTTGTCGCCGCCGTCGATCCTGCCGCACTCAGAGGGCATCGATCATGATTCGTCCGGTAAGCCAATCGACAGCGAGCTGCACCGATCGACCATTGCTTTCAAGCTGCCAAAGGGCACCGTTGGCCATGCCGTTCGGAAGAAACATGATGGTCGGGGGCTCTGCCGACTGCAGCTGAATGTCAGGAGTCAGGATAGCGGCTAACGCCTCGCTTGGCGCGATGCGAACGGTTCCGCTACCCATCGCGTCCTGCCGAAGCCGTGCCAAGTCCAAGGCTATATCTTCGGCCCAATCCTCGAGAGAGGGTGTCCGCTCGGCTGCCAGCTGCGGCAACGCGATCGCCGATATCCCTGCAAGAATGACGAGGCAGACGAGCAGCTCGATCAGAGTGAAACCGGTATCAGGCGCCGGACTTCGCCTGTCGTCGCTCCAGAGACGGGCGTGGCAATACTCAGCGTGCACCGCGACCGATGGGCTCGTTCTCGCCACTGCCTCCCGGTCGGTTGTCGGCGCCGAGGGTGTAGAGGTCATACTCACTCTCCGAGCCGGGCACGCGGTAGATGTAAGCGTATCCCCAGGGGTCGGTGGGCACCTCACTGCCGTCAAGATAAGGGCCGTTCCAGCTACTGGCACCAGACGGTTGCCGCACCAATGCGGCCAAGCCTTCCTCGGTGGACGGATAGTGTCCGACGTCGAGCCGGTACAGATCCAACGCCTGCTCTAGCGCCGCCAACTGGACCCGTGCGGTATCACTTTTGGCGCCGGCCAGGTAGCCGACGACCCGCGGTCCGGCAATGGCCGCAAGGAGTCCGAGGATCACCAGAACGACGAGCAGTTCGATCAGCGTGAACCCGGCATCGTCCGAGCGCTTCTTTCGCGTCGCAGCTTTGGCGGCGGCTATTGCGGTCATTCGAGGATGGTCAACTCGACGTTGCGGTCAGCAAGCCCAAGCCGAAGTCGTCGTGGCTCGATTTCGACAACCTTCCAGCCATCGACCAACTGGCCCAGCCGCAATCCACGCACAGTCGCTCCGTCGCTAACCAGGGCGCGGATTGCGCCATCGTCCTCCACACTGCCAATGAAGCGGATGTCTGGCGCTTGAACCTCGCCGGTCGGCGTTGGCTCGGCCATCGGCATCGGCGCGGTTGCGAGCGACAGCTCGGCTTCCGCCGGGCGACGATCGGGCGCGAAGAGTGGGCGGCGCACCATCGTTTCGAAGGCGTCGATGGCTGGAAGCGCCCTGTCGACCAAAGGCGCGTTTAACGGAGCCGGCACGTCGATCGCTTCAGTCGCCGCGGCAGGTTCTGATTCCGCACGCACGGCAGCGACCACGTTCTCACCCGGCGGCGAATTGGAGGTCCACCAGGCGATCACGAGTTCAAGCAAGCCGAGACTTGCAGCGATTTTGGTAACTGGATGCCAGCTTTGCACTGGGACCTTAGCGGCTTGGCTGATGACGCGCGGCCATGGGGCCACGCCATTCGATGCTGATAACGGATATGGCCAACCAAGCCAATATCCACTTCGACCTACAATTGCAGAAGGCACTCTAAAACGCCAGCTCATTGACGCTGAGAACCGCGGTCAGGATGGCGATCACGATCGCCCCTACTATCCCGCCTAGCCCGATGACGAGGATCGGCTCTAGGAGGGTGACGAAGCGCTGCATGCGGGTCGCCATCCGCTCCTCGAAACGCTCGGCAATGTAGCGACTGAGCGGCTCGAGGCGGCCACTTTCCTCTGCCGTCCTGAGCAGCTTTTGGCCCATTGGGTGAAGAACACCTTCATCGCCGAGCGCGTCGGTGAGTTGGCGGCCCTGGCTGACTTCGATGGCGGCCCTGCCGAGGGCCTCGCCGACCGCGAGGTTGCTCACCATTTCGCGCAACATCGCCAGTGCTCCAGGAAGATCAAGCCCGCCCCTCAGCAGCGTGGCTAGGCCGCGCGCGATCTCTGCGGTCGCCCGCTCGCGGACCAGGGCATTGCCGCCCGGCAACCGCAGCAGCAGCCGGTCGAGACCGAGGCGCAGCGCCGGTAACTGCAAGGCGACGATCGCCGCGAGAATGATGCCTCCGATGGCGAAGGCGAGGGTTGGTCCGTGCGCCCGAAGCCACGCGGCCGTGGCGAGAATAGCCGCGGTCGCTGCCGGTAGCCGATCTTCGGCGCCGGCGAACACCGGCTCGAACTGCGGCACTACGTAGAGTAGAAGAACGGCAATCGCGCTCACAGCCGTCAAGGTCAAGATGGTTGGATAGACCAGCGCGGAGGTCAGCTGCCGGCTCACCGACGCCTGGCGCTCCCGCAGCTCGGCGAGCTCACCCAGCACTGGGCCGAGACGCCCGGTTGCCTCGGCTGCACGTACCATGCCGACATACGGTCCCGAGAAAATCGCCGACTCGGCCATCATCGACTCGCTCAAGGCGGCGCCGCTGCGCACGCGCACGAGCACGCCGGCGAGTATCTGTCTGAGGCTGCGATCGTCGATCTCCTCGGCGACGAGCGCCAAAGCGCTTTCCAGGGTTTCGCCGGCCTCGATCAGTGTGGCGAGCTCTCTTGTCGCCAAGGTCAGCGCCGCCGCATGGCGACCGCCACTGGATGACGCACTACGGGCTGTCGTAAGGACGGGCCTCGCCGATGCTGCCGGTACCGCCTCGATCGGAATGAGACCCTGGGCCTGCAGCCTTGCGATCGCGCCCTTCTGGTCACCGGCTTCGATTTCGCCGGCGACCTTGTCGCCGGACTCGGTCAGCGCTCGGTAGGCGAATTGGGGCACCGGGCCTACCACTCCTCCGTCACGCGACAGACTTCCTCGAGAGTTGTCACTCCGCCGAGTGCCTTCGTGAGCCCGTCCTCGAACATGCTCGCCATTCCGCGGCTGAGCGCATGGCTGTGCAACGTCTGGCTCGGCGCCCGCTCACGGATCAGCCCACGCATGACCTCATCGATCTCGAGCAGCTCGAAGATGCCGACACGGCCGGTGAAGCCGACTTCGTTGCAGGCGCGGCAGCCGACGGGTTGGTACAAGCGAAAAGGCGTCTCGAGCGCGATGCCGCGGCTCTCGAAGATATGCCGTTCGTCGACCGTGGGCTGGTAGGGCTCCTTGCAAGCCTCACAAAGAACGCCGACGAGACGCTGGCCGATGACGCAGCGCAGCACGGACGCCAGCAGATAGGGCTCCACCCCCATATCGAGCAGTCGTGCAATTGCTCCAGCGGCGCTGTTGGTATGCAAGGTCGTCAGCATCAAATGGCCGGTCAACGCAGCGTGCACCGCGATCTCCGCCGTCTCGGCATCGCGGGTCTCGCCGACCATGATGACATTGGGATCGTGGCGCACGACGGAGCGCAGGATGCGGGCAAAGCTCAGCTCGATGTCCGGCTTCACCTGTATCTGCGTCACGCCATTGATCTGATACTCGATCGGGTCCTCGATCGAGATGATCTTGTCGCTCTGTGCATCGAGCGTCTGCAGAGCGCCGTAAAGCGTCGTTGTCTTGCCGCTGCCAGTCGGGCCCGTCACCAGGATCATACCGTGCGGTGCCTTGAGCTGGCGGCGCAGCGTCGCCACGACATCGGCAGACAGACCGACCTGGCCGAGCTCAACCGATCCAGCTGCCTGATCGAGCAAACGGATAACGAGGCTCTCGCCATGAATGGTCGGCATCGTGGCCACGCGCAGATCAATCGGCCGACCGAGCAGGGCGAGCTGGCTGCGACCGTCCTGCGGCAGGCGTCGCTCGGCGATATCGAGCTTGGCCAAGATCTTGATCCGCGAGACTACGGCTGCCGCCAGATTGGCCGGAGGCGCGCCAATTTCCTTCAGGCGGCCGTGGACGCGATAGCGAACGGACAGACGATCGGGATAGGGCTCGATGTGGATATCCGAGGCGCCGCTGCGCAAGGCGTCGGTTAGCAGCTGACTGACCAGCCGAACGACGGGTGCCTCTTTCGCGAGATCGATCAGCTGCTCGACGTTCGTGGTATCGTCGAGACTGGGTGTCCCGAGGTCGTCGACGATCTCCTTGAGGGCATGGCTGCCGCTCTCGAACAGGCGTCCGTAAGCTTCAATAAGCTCCTCGACTGGCACCACGACCGGCACGACGTCCCGCTCGGCCGCCAGCCGAACCGCCTTGATCGCTGCTTCGTCTGCCGGATCAGCCATGCCGAGCCATAGTGTCGTCTCGTCGACAGCCAGTGGCAGCACCCATGATTGGCGCAAAAAACGCGGTGCAAAGGTCTCGGCCAGAACAGGCGACTCCGGTATTTCGGCGGCACCGGCGCGCTGCAATCCGTAGCGCTCGGCGATCAACGTGGCCCAGTCATGGCCTGGCAACAACTCGAGCTCGGCAAGCACCACCGGCAGGGGCTGGCGTGTCTCGGCTGCTCGGGCAAGGGCTCGGTCAATTGCCTCCTGGTGCAGCCGGCCGTGCTCAAGCAGAATGGCAAGGCCCGGATGATTGGCCCTGGCGTGCGCCGGTTGGGCTTTCTTGACCTCGCGCCGCGCCCTTTGTGGACGGAAGAGCTGGAGCATTGCCGGTCCTGCGGATCAAGCGCCGTCGAGGCGGTAGAAGGCCTCGGCATTCTCGACCCAGAAATAGCGCAATTCGTCCTCGGACGCACCACTGAGCGCTTCGTCGAGAACCGCTACCCATTGCGGCAGGCTTCCGGCCATGGTCAGCACTGGCCAGTCGCTGCCAAAGATCAGACGATCGAAGCCGAAGCTGTCCACGACATGGTCGATGTAGGGCCTAAGATCGGCAGGTTGCCAATTGTCGTGGTCTGCCTCGGTGGCAAGGCCCGAAAGCTTGCACATGACATTCGGTACGGCTGCAAGCTCGGCGATACGCGTGCGCCAGGGCTCGATCATGCCGGCCATGATCGGCGGCTTCGCGATATGATCGAGCATGAAGGTCACATTCGGTAGCCGCCGCACCAGGTCCACGATCGCCCCGAGCTGATGATGGTAGATGCAGATCTCGAAGTGCAGGTTGTTGCGTGGTAGCAGGTTCAATCCGGCGATGAACTTGTCGTCAAGAACGGCTTGGATGTCAGCCTCGTCCTGCAGAATCCGCCGGATCCCACGAAGCTGCGGCAGACGGGCCAGCGCGTCCAGATCCTCGGCGACCTCCTCGCCTTTCTCGAGTGGCGCATGGGCGACAATCGCCTTCAGCCGGGGCGCATGCTGAGCGATCTCGCTGACCATGATCGCTTCGTCGAGATGGCGATCTGCAATGACGTCGCACTCCATGAAGACCATGGCCGCGACCTCCACTGCACCGCACGCCTCGTCGTACTCGGACATCAGCTGGCGCTTGTTGAGCGCCGGCGCTCGCTGCGCCCAACGCAAGGGGATGCGCGCCGGGTCCCAGAGGTGGACATGACTGTCGATGATCGGGAAGGCCGGCATGGCGTGCTGCTCGATTTGAAGATGGCGAGGGCGGTTGCGAACTGCGCGAGCATAGCCTCTCGCGCGTCGTTGGCTAGGCAGCTTTCGCACTTGCGGTAGATGCCGCAGTGGGCGCAGCCTCTCGAATGGGTGCTCGCCCGCGCTTCCGTTCTGCCGCGTCCCGGCACCTGACGACACCCGGAGTAGGGGGACTGCCGCGCTCGCTGCTTGACGCCGCCCGTGGCGCTGCCTAGGCCGGGTCCTGAGCAATTGCGCCCGCACTCTGATTGGTGTCGGCGCCAGCGTCGAGGGAGGCAAGCAATGACCGGGCGACTGGCCGGGAAGACAGCACTCATCACTGCTGCGGGGCAAGGGATCGGCCGCGCCTCAGCGGAGTTGTTTCGCGCAGAAGGAGCGCGAGTGATCGCCACTGACCGCGACGAAGCCTTGCTGGCTGATCTGCAGGGATGCACGAACCGCCGGCTGGATGTCACCGAGAAGTCGGCCATCGCTGCGCTGGCCGCCGAGCTCGGTGCGGTGGATGTCCTGCTCAACTGCGCTGGCTATGTCCACAATGGATCGATTCTGGAGTGCGACGAGGACGCCTGGGCTGCTTCGACTGACCTGAACGTCACCTCGATGTACCGCATCTGTAGGGGTTTCCTGCCGGCCATGCTGGCCAATGGCGGCGGATCGATCGTCAACGTCGCATCTGTTGCCGGCAGCGTGAAGGGCGTTGTGAACCGCTTCGTTTACGGCACAACTAAGGCAGCCGTCATCGGCTTGACCAAGGCCATTGCCGCCGACTTCGTCACGAAGGGCATTCGCTGCAACGCGATCTGCCCCGGCACCGTAGCGACCCCGTCCCTCGAGCAGCGATTGCAGGCACAGGGCGACTACGAAAAGGCGAAGGCGGCGTTCATTGCTCGTCAACCGATGGGCCGACTGGGGACTGCTGAAGAAATTGCATACCTTGCCCTCTATCTGGCGAGCGATGAGAGCGCCTATACAACGGGCCAAACTCATATCATTGATGGCGGCATGGTCATGTAGCCTCGGGGTCAGACCGCCTCGACGCCCGACATTAGGAGACTCATTTGGCCGGCCCCAATGACGCCGCGATAAGCGTTCCCGCACTCTACAGTGAGGCCGTGGCGTTGTTGCGCGCGGACCCAGGCAAGTTCCTCGCCTTAAGCGCCATCGGCCTGGCGCCCTCATGGATCGCCAGCCTGATTAGTGGCTCGGTCGTCGTCTCGATCATCGTCCTCATCGTCAGCCTGCCGGTCGTGGCGTTGGCGAATGGCGCGATCGTGATGCTGGTCACGACTTTGCGCGGCGGCGTCCACATGCCCCTCTCGGAGCTGCTCTCCGGCCCTCGGGACGGGTTCGTTCGACTGACGATTGCCTATGTGCTGCTGAGCGTGGTGCTAGGCATAGGTTTTGTTCTGCTCGTCGTGCCGGGACTGTTGGCGCTCATCTTCTTTTGGGTGGCTTGGCCGCTCGTCGTGCTCGAGGAGGCGACCGGCATCGATGCGATGAAGCGTAGCGCTGCCATGGTCGATGGCCTGAAGATGCGCATTACCGTGATCATCCTGGTTTTGCTCGCGATCTATATCGGGCTCGGGGTCGTCCAGGTGATAATGGTCGGCATCCTCGGCGATATGGTGGGTATCGTGCTCGGCGCCCTGATCGGCATCGCAATCAACTCCCTGGCCTTGACGCTCGTCACGCTCACTTATCATCGGATCAAGCCTGGAACGCCGGTTGCCGTCTGAGGTCCGGCGCAGGGCCTGACCTTCGTCGCCGTTTCGGCGTCGCCATGTTAACGGGATCTTTTTTGATCGATGCTACCGTAGCGGTCAGGCGCAAGCTCCGCGTGCGGATGGCCGATGCATCAGGCTCCTTTGATTCCAAGAGCGAAATGGCAGCCGGCTACGTTTCTCGAGCGTGGTGTCACGGTTCCTTTCACGACTCCCGTGGTCGCTATGGCCCGATTGCGGGCCGGCGATGGCAGGACACCCGAGTTGATCGTCGCGAATCCCTCGGGCGCAGACGGCCACTATGTCTTTCCGCTGCGCGCACTTCCTGATTTTACGACGCCGTCCATGCACGACCGTCTGCTGTTCCAGCATTTGCTCGGCCTGCCATCCGTCACGCCGAGGGAGATTCGCCGAGCTGTGAGGAGGACGGCGCAGGCTGGTGCTGCTGGCCGCAAGGCAGCGACGTCAGCGCGCGTAGCGGACGAACGGGAGGCGCAGGAGCGGATCCTGACGAACCTTCTCTTGATAGCGACGCTTCTGCAGCAGGCTGGATTCGCCGATGCTGATTGGCGCCGCCTCAATCTTGTTGACCGGGCAACGCGCGCCACGACCCGCGAATACCTCAGCCGGCACGAGCCAGCGCTAGGGATGAAGCCGGACGCCATCCTTGCACTGGTCGAGGAACTCGCCGCCGTGGTGGCACCCGCTGGGGCGGCCGGTGCGACCTTCAAATCAGGCCACGATGTGACCGTCGAGCGCTTGGACTCGATGATCGAGAGCTTGCGTACTTGGGGTAAGGGCGAGGCGGTGGATCAGGCTAGGAATGTCGAGCTCATCGCATGCTGCGCCGAATTCACGCTGGCTAGGGCGCGAGACAGCTTAGGCCGGGCACGAAGCCGCACCGAAGACGTCGCTGGCCTGCTGATTGCCTGGCGCGACCGCGACCGGCGCCTGTTGCGTGAGCTGACCCTCGCCGATTGGCTGCTCGACGGCTGGAGTGAGATTGCCGCGCTCTGGGCGTCGGTCGAGGACGATGATCGCGGTATGCAGCGCGCCATGCTCGCGCGGATCGAAAGTCTGGTTCCGGTCATGCCAAAGGAGGCGCTGGGCACGAATGATGGTGAGGACATGCCGCACCGACAGTTGATGCAGCGCCGTTGGGTCAGATTGAACGAGGACTGGCGATCTGGAGCCTTGCTGCTGGAGCAAGCGACAAAGATCCAGCAAGCCAAGGGACCAGCGGCGTAAATGCCGTGCAGCGCTGTCGGCTAACCATTGTTCCCGCGATTAGGCTTGGGATAGCTAGCTGATACCTGCCGCTGGCATTTATGATCTATTACGATCGCCGATCCACAGGGTGATGAGCGACATAGCTCCGTCCGGGATCGTCGCTCTCTTGAACGATGTGCATGATGAGAAACCGCTGCAAACCGCAGCGCTGATCGATCGCTTGCCGCGAAGCGGCGCAATCGATGATCTTCTTGCGCCGTTGAGACCCCAGCTGTCGCGCTTGCAACCACCTCGTCCGTCGACGCTCAAGCGGCTGCTGGCAATCCTGGCTTTTTCTTTCTCGGTCACCGCAGCAGCGCGCATTTGGGCGCCGCAACCGGCTAGTGAACAACTGTGTTTCCCGGAGGCCCTTTCCGGTGAGTAGGGGCGTACATGGAGAAGCAACTGGAGGTGGGCAGGTTTCCCGGCGAAGTTCGCGAGCGGGCGGTGCGCTTGGTTTGCGAGAGTGAAGGCATCCATCCGTCGCGGTGGGCGGCGCTGGTATCTGTGTCGGGCAAGATCGGCCGCACGGCCGAGACGCTGCGGCGCTGGGTCCAGGGAGGCCGAGGTCGATGACCTCGCACGCCAAGACGTCACGACGGACATCGACGCGCGGGTCAAGGAGCCCGAGCGCGAGGGTCGCGAGCTCCGCCAGGCCAACGAGATCCTCAAGAAGGCGTCGGCGTATGTCGCCCAGCCGCCGCCGGGAGGCTGGCGGCTTCATCACAGAAGGTGCCGAGGTAAGAAGACCTCGGCGGGGCGGAGCTCGACCGCCCATGGCGGAAGTAGTCGCCTTCATAGACAATCATCGCGGAGAGCATGGGGTCGAGCTGATGTGTCCGGTCCTGAACATCGCCCCCTCCACTTGGGACGCGCAGGCGGCAGCCAGTGCCATCCCCCCGACCCGCGATCGAAGCGGGCCAATAAGGCCGAGCGGCTGACCGCCGCGATCCTTCGGGTTCATGCGGAGAACGTCGGTGTCTACGGCGGGCGCCGTCGGTGGCCTCCTGGCCGCCGCTGCTTTGCAGTCGAATCGCGCGGCTTGCTGCCGCGCGATGGTCTGGCGCCAGTTGCTCAGACAGGGCTTCGATGCCGGGCGCGATCGTGTGGCGCGGCTGATGCGCAAGCTTGGTCTGGAAGGCGCGTGAAAACAACGGTCAGCGACAAGACGGCGCCGTGTCAGCCCGACAAGGTCAACCGCGAGTTCACCGCCCACAGGCCGAACCAGCTGTGGGTGAGCGACTTTGCCTACGTGCCGAACTGGGCGCGCATGTTCTCCGCGGCGAGCATCATCGACGTGTTCGCCCGGCGTATCGTCGGCTGGCGGGCGAGCGAGACCGCCAGCGACCAACTGGTGCTCGACGTGCTCGAGCAGGCGTGTGTGGATGTCCCCGGTTTGGCAAGCGTTGTCTTCGATGTTTCGGCAGGGTCTTCGATCGGACGTGTGTCAGGCCTCTGAGCGTGGCCTTGCATGACGCCGCGGGCCGGTATGCTGTTCGGAAGGCCGGGTTCACATCGGTTCAAAGAGCTGCAAGCGCTCGAGCCCCGGGTCTGAATATCCCAGCCTTGAACTTCGAAGTCCGTGTCGCCTACTCCTCGTCGATCGCTCACCCCGGCCCTGCGGCCATGCCGTGCCTTCGTCCCTTCTTGAGGGTCGAGGTCACGCCATCCGGTAAAATTCCTGTCTTGTCGTCACCGCCCAGATCATGCGGGCCATCTTGTTCGCCAGTGCTACCGCCGCGACCATCCTCGGCTTGCGCGCCACGAGCGCTGCAAGCCAGCGGTTCGGGCTGCCGCCCTTACGAACCACCCAGCGGATCACGCTCATGGCGCCGACGATCAGCAGCCGGCGGATATCTGTCTGGCCCATCTTGCTGACCGATCCCAGCTTGGCCTTCCCGCCCGTGGACCTCTGCCTCGGTACCAAGCCGAGCCAGGCGGCGAAGTTGCGTCCACTGTCGAACGTTTCGAGATCCGGCGCGAACGCCGCCACGGCGCCCGCAGTGACGGGACCGATGCCAGGAATGGAGCATAGCCGACGCAACTCCGTATCTGTCCTCGATGCCGCCTCCAGATCAGCCGCCAGTCGTTCGATCACTTCGGTCAACCGCGCGATCTGCTCAAGATAGACCAAGCCCATCTCACGCACCGTGCTCGGCAGATCGCTGGCCTCATCAGCCAAAGCGTTTTCGAGAAGGTTCAGGTTCGCCGGCCCCTTCGGCGCCACGACGCCGAACTCGGCCAGATGCCCCCGAAGCGCATTGATGAGCTGCGTGCGTTGCCGGACCAGGCACTGGTGCGTGCGGAACGCCACCGCACGCCCCTGAGTTTCTGTGTCCTTCACCGCCACAAAGCGCATGTTGGGACGTAGGGCCGCCTCAGCGATAGCCTCCGCATCCGCGCGATCATTCTTCTGCCGCTTGACGAACGGCTTCACATAGATCGCTGGCACCAGCCGCACCTCGTGGCCATGACCTTGCGCTACTCGCCCCCAGTGATGCGAGGTCGCGCAAGCCTCCATCGCCACAACGCAGGCCGGCTGTTCGGCCAAAAGAGCCGCCAGCCGTGTCCGCGAAAGCGCTCGATTGTAAAGAACCGTCCCATCCGGCCCGACAGCACAGACCTGAAAGCTGCCTTTCGCCAGATCAATCGCCAGTAGACCGATCTGATTGGTCATCTTCGTGCCCTCCACATGGTTCATCCAGAACCGTCATGGCATAAGAGATGCCGCTCGGTGGGGGCATCCACCGCATCAGTTCAGTCCTCGTCCAGCAATTCAGCTTGAATCAAATCCGGCAAAGGTCGTGCATCCCAAGAGCAAT
>CAVOZQ010000012.1:0-41538 GCA_963700945.1 uncultured Alphaproteobacteria bacterium | reverse complement strand
CGGCTGGAGCGCAGCCGGTCGCTGCACGAGGCGGCGCTCGAGGTCCGCCGCGAGGTGCTCGAGCCGGGCCATCCGGACATTGCCGAGAGCCTGAACAATCTGGGCGTCCTGCTGCGCGATCTGGGCGAGCTGGACGAGGCCGCTTCACTGGTCGGCGAGGCCTATGCGATTCGCGGCGAGCGGCTCGGACCCGCCCATCGGGCAACGCTGGAGAGCGCCGGCAACCTCGCCACCATCGCCATCGATCGGGGTGATCTGGCGACGGCCGAGGCCGCGCTGACGGCGGCGATCGAGGCCCATGCGGCCACCTCTGGCGACGACGCAACGGAGGAGCCGCTGCCGTCCTTTCTGCTGCGCAGTGGCGTCGACGTGCTGCTGCTGCAGGGCGAGGTCGAGCGTGCGGTCGGGCTATGTGACGAGCGCCTGGGCCAGGAGTGGCTGGACGCCGAAGAGGGCCAGGGCGAGCAGCCGCTCGGCGGAGCAGCCCGAGTGGCGATGTCCGAGAAGTCGCCAGCGGCGCCCGAGGGCACGGTCGAGCCGGCCCAGCAGATGCCGCTCGAGCTGGTCGAGGCGGAGCTCGTCGCTGCCTGCGCACGCGCGTTCACGCGGAGCGACGATGCGGCGCGAGCGATGACGATGCTGGAGGCCGGGCTGCAGCGCCCGGGCACCCCGCCGGCAGCCGTTGAGGCCGAGCTGCGCTGGGAGCTGGCCGACACCAGGGCCGCGACCGGCGACCTGCGGGCCGCCGAGGGCGAGCTCGACACGGTGCTGGCGCTGCTCGAGGCCAATGGCGATCCAAGGCAGTCGCTGGCTCTGAACAATCGCGCGTCGATTTGCTTCGAGCGCGGCCGGCCGCTGGACGCGGCAGGCGACCTCGAATCGGCGATCGCCAAGCTCGACGCGCGGGACGACGCGGCGGCCGGCCCCTTGCTCCGCGACGTGCTCGCGAACTATGCGGTCGTGTTGCGCGCGCTCGACCGCACCTCGGAGGCGCTCGAGGTCGAGAGCCGAGTCATCGATCTGGCGACCGAACTTGCGGACGAGCCACTGCCGGCCGCGGCAGAGTAGCGGGCACGACGCCGCTCAGCTGGCAACCGCTTCCGGCTCGACCGCCTCGAGATCGAAGGCGGCGGCCATCAGCGCGCGGGTGTAGGGCGCCTCGGGCTGTCGGAAGATGTGCTCGGCCGGTCCCTGCTCCACCACCTGGCCGTGGCGCATGACGATGCACCTCGTGGGCGAGCGCGCGGACGACCTTCAGGTCGTGGCTGATGAACAGATAGGCGAGGCCGTGGCGGCGCCTGCAGGTCGCGCAGCAGGTCGACGATCTGCGCCTGCACCGACATGTCGAGCGCCGAGGTCGGCTCGTCGAGCACGACGAAGCGCGGCTTGAGCACCATCGCCCGGGCGATGGCGATGCGCTGGCGCTGGCCGCCGGAGAACTCGTGCGGGTAGCGGTCCTGGATCGCCGGGTCGAGGCCGACCTCCTCCAGCGCCGCTGCGACCAGCCTGGCGCGCTCGGCCGCGATTGCCGCCGAGCCGGTGCAGGATCGAGCCCTTCGCCGACGATCTGGCCGACCGACATGCGCGGGCTGAGGCTGCCGTACGGGTCCTGGAAGACGATCTGCATCTCGCGGCGGAGCGGCCGCAGCGGCTCGCAGGACCAGCCCTGGATGTCCTGGTCCGGCGAAACGGATCGCGCCCTCGCTCGCGATGCAGGCGCAGCAGCGCCAGGCCGAGCGTGGTCTTGCCGGAGCCGCTCTCGCCGACGACGCCGACCGTCTGCCCTGCGCGCACCGTCGAAGCGTGACGCCGTCGACCGCCTTGACGTAGTCGACGGTGCGCTTGCAGCAGGCCGCGCTGGATCGGGAAATGACCTTGATGTCGCTGGGCCTCGACGACCGGCGCGGCGCTCGTCGGCCGCACCGGGCGGGGCGCCCTTGGGCTCGGCGGCGAGCAGATGCCGGGTGTAGGGATGCTGCGGGCTGCTGCGAAGATCGCCTCGGTCGGCCCTGTCTCGACGATCTCGCCGTCGGTCATCACGCGACCCGGTCGGCCACCTTGCGCGACGATGCTCGAGATCGTGGGTGATCAGCAGCAGCGCCATGCCGCAGCCGCTCCTGCAGCTCGCGGAGCAGCTTCAGGATCTGCGCCTGGATGGTGACGTCGAGCGCCGTCGTCGGCTCGTCGGCGATCAGCAGGTCGGGCTCGTTGGCCAGCGCCATGGCGATCATCACCCGCTGGCGCTGGCCGCCGGAGAGCTGGTGCGGATAGGCGTCGAGCCGGCTCTCCGGCATCGTCGCAGGCCGACCAGGTCGAGCAGTTCGACGCACCCGGTCGCGGGCCGCGGCTGCCGGTCATGTCGCGGTGCAGCTCGAGCACTCTCGGCGATCTGCTGCTCGATCGTGTGCAGCGGGTTGAGCGAGGTCATCGGCTCCTGGAAGATCATCGACGCCCGGTTGCCGCGCACCCGCCGCAGCGCGCTCGTCGGCTGGCCCGATCAGCTCCTCGCCGTCGAGCCGGATGCTGCCGGATGGATGCGAGGCCTTGGGATAGGGCAGCAGCTGCAGGACGAGAGCGCGGTCACCGACTTGCCCGAGCCGCTCTCGCCGACCAGCGCCAGGGTCTCGCCGCGCTCGATCGTGGAAGCGACGCCGCGGACCGCCTCGACCTCGCCGCTCGCCGAGCGCGAAGAGACCGAGAGATCCTCGACGTCGAGCAGGGTCACGGCCGTTCCATTCAGGCGAAGGTCTTGCGCGGATCGAAGGCGTCGCGCACCGCCTCGCCGATGAAGATCAGCAGCGACAGCATGACGGCGAGCACGACGAAGCCGGTGATCGCCGAGCCAGGGCGCCTGCAGGTTGTTCTTGCCCTGGGCGAGCAGCTCGCCGAGCGACGGCGAGCCGGGCGGCAGGCCGAAGCCGAGGAAGTCGAGCGACGGTCAGCGTGGTGATCGACGCCGTTGAGGATGAACGGCAGGAAGGTCAGGGTCGCGACCATGGCGTTGGGCAGGATGTGGCGGCACATGATCGTCAGCGTTGCCGACGCCCAGCGCGCGGGCGGCGCGGACGTAGTCGAAGTTGCGCGCGCGCAGGAACTCGGCGCGCACCACGCCGACCAGGCCATCCAGGTGAACAGCAGCATGACGCCAGCAGCCACCAGAAGCTCGGCTCGACGATGCTGGCCAGGATGATCAGCATGTAGAGCGTCGGCAGGCCGGACCAGATCTCGATGAAGCGCTGGAAGACCAGGTCGACCCAGCCGCCGAAGTAGCCCTGGACGGCGCCGGCGGCGACGCCGATGACGGAAGCGACGAGCGGTCAGCGTGAGGCCGAACAGGACCGAGATGCGAAAGCCGTAGATGACGCCGGCGCGACGACGTCGCGCGCCTGGTCGTCGGTGCCGAGCCAGTTCTCGGCGCGTCGGCGGCGATGGTGCCGGCGGCGGCAGGTCGCGGATCGATCGGTGTCGTAGCTGTAGGGCGATGGGCGGCCAGAGCATCCAGCCCTTCTCCTCGATCAGCTCCGCGCACGAACGGGTCGCGGTAGTCGGCCTCGGTCGCGAAGTCGCCGCCGAACGCGGTCTCGGGATAGGCGACGAAGACGGGGATGTAGAAGGCGCCGTCGTAGTGCACGACCAGCGGGCTTGTCGTTGGCGATGAACTCGGCGAACAGGCTGACGACGAAGCAGCACGAGAAAGATCCAGAGCGACCAGTAGCCGCGGCGGTTGCCGCGAAAGCTGCCAGAAGCGGCGCCGTTGAGCGGGCTGAGTCTGAGGCGGACGCCGAACAGGCGCGGCAGCGCCGGGGCGGTCGCCGCGCCATCAGACCTCCCGGCTCTCGAAATCGATGCGCGGATCGACCAGCGTGTAGATCAGGTCGCCGATCAGCTTCGAGCAGCAGGCCCAGCAGCGTGAAGAAGTAGAGCGTCCCGAACATCACCGGATAGTCGCGGTTGATCGCCGCCTCGAAGCCGAGCAGGCCCAGACCGTCGAGCGAGAAGATGACCTCGATCAGCAGCGCGCCGGTGAACAGGATGCCGATGAAGGCGCCGGGAAAGCCGGCGATGACGATCAGCATGGCATTGCGGAAGACGTGGCCGTAGAGCACGGCGCGCTCGGTGTGGCCCTTGGCGCGGGCGGTCACCACGTACTGCTTGTTGATCTCATCGAGGAAGCGAGTTCTTGGTCAGCATGGTCAGCGTGGCGAAGCCGCCGATCACCATGGCGCAGTGACCGGCAGCGTGATGTGCCAGAAATAGTCGACGATCCTGGCCGGCCAGCGACAGCTCCTCCCAGTTCGTCGGAGACCAGGCCGCGCAGCGGAAACCAGTCGAAATAGCTGCCGCCGGCGAACAGCACGATCAGCAGGACGGCGAACAGGAAGCCCGGGATGGCGTAGCCGACGATGATGACGCCGCTGGTCCAGACGTCGAAGCTCGAGCCGTCGCGCACCGCCTTGCGGATGCCGAGCGGAATCGAGATCAGGTAGATGAGCAGGGTCGTCCACAGCCCGAGCGAGATCGACACCGGCATCTTCTCGATGACCAGATCGACCACCGGCTGGTCGCGGAAGTAGCTGTCGCCGAAGTCGAAGCGGATGTAGTTGCCCATCATCTGGACGAAGCGCTGCGTGTGCCGGCTTGTCGAAGCCGAAGAGCTTCTCCAGCTCCGTGATGAACGTCGGGATCGAGGCCCTGCGCGCCCCGATACTGGCTGGTCACCGCCCCACCGTTGGATCCCGATTGCTGGCCGGCCTCACCGGTGCCGGCGAGATCGCCGCCGCCGCCGCTGATGCGCGCGGTGGCATCGACCGCGGTGCCACGCAGCTCGGCGATCATCTGCTCGACCGGCCCGCCCGGCCGAACTGCACGATGACGAAGTTGATCACCATGATCCCGAACAGTGTCGGGATCATCAGCAGCAAGCGACGGATGATGTAGGCGCTCATCGACGGGGCGAGTGGCTAGCGGTTTCGCTGCGCCGCGAGGGCCTCTTCGTTAGGCGCCCACCACCAGGTCGCTGGGAAGCCGGTATTGTAGAATGGGTACTGCGCCGGTCGGCCGAAGAGGTTCCAATAGGCGAACCGATTGGTCGCGGTATAGTAGGTGTGAACGATGTAGTCGCCCTGCAGAAGGACACGGTCGAGCGCGCGGGTGAGCGCCTTGAGCCGCTCGAGCGCGGCCTCGTCGCGGCCGTCGATCGCCACGATCTGCTGGAGCAGCGCGTCGACGACGGGATCGCTGATCCCGGCCCAGTTGGCCGAGCCGATCTCGTCCCGCGCCGCCGAGCCGAAATAGGTCCAGAGCTCCTCGTTGGGCGGCGGGAAGAAATTGGCGCCGATCGCGACCATGTCGTAGTCGAAGTGGTCGGTCAGCCGCTGGTATTGCGCCGTGTCGACGACCCTGGACGAAGCGTCGATGCCGGCCTTGCGCAGATTTTCGACGAAAGGCTCGAGAAAGCGGAGCGCCGAAGCGGTCGAGGTCACGATCTGGAGCCGCATCACCGCGCCCGTCTCGGTATTGCGCAGCTGGCCGTCCGAGACCTCCCAGCCTGCGTCAGCGAAATGGCCAAAGGCCTCGCGCAGCTCGGCACGGATGCGGCCGCTACCGTCAGTCACGCCCGGATCGAACGGCTCGGTGAAGAGCTCCGGCGGCAGCTGGTCGCGGAAGGGCTCGAGCACCTCGAGCTCGGCGTCGGTCGGCAGCGGAAAATCGCGCGTGCCGTAGTCGGAGTTCGGGAAGTAGCTGCGCGGCCGCTCGTATAACCCGTAGAAAATGTTACGGTCGAGCCATTCGAAATCGAAGAGAGTGGCGATGCCGCGCCGAACGTTCAGGTCGTCGAGCGGTGCCCGACGGGTGTTCATCACGATGCCGGCGAAGCCGCGCGGCGTATTCACAGGAATGCTCTCGTCCTTGATGATGTTCCCGGACCGGACCTGCGGGATGTCGTAACCCGTGGACCAGCGCTGCGCATCATTCTCCGACCAATAGTCGATCCGCCCGCTCTTGAACGCCTCGAAGGCGACGTCGAAATCGCGGAAGTAGTCGTAGGTGATCTCGTCGAAATTGTTCTGCCCGACATTGACCGGCAAGTCGGCCGCCCAATAGTCCGGGACGCGCTCATAGGTGATCGAGCGGCCGATATCGACGTCCTTGATGCGGTAGGCACCCTCGTAGACCTCGGGCTCGGTGGAGATTGCGCCGGGATCGCGGCCGGTGGCATCGTAGAAGTGCCGGGGCTGCGGGCCCATGCTCGCGGCGAGGCCGACGGTCTTCCAGTTGTTGGTCGTGGCGAAGTTGATCCGCAGGCGGTGGTCGTCCAGCGCCTCGGCGCTCTCCAGGTTCTTCCAGAACTCGCGGAGTAGCGGCCGCGCGTGCTCCTTGATCACCTCGAGCGAGAAGACGAAATCGTCGGCCGTGATCGGCTCGCCGTCGTGCCACCGGGCGCGCGGGTCGAGGTTGAAGATGGCGAACGAGGCGTCGTCCGGGACCTCCATCGATTGCGCGATGAGCGGGTAGTAGCTGCTGAGCTCGTCGCCCGAGCCGGTCATGAGCGAGTCGTAGAGCAGGCCCAGGCCCTGTGGCCAGTCGGGCCCGAGGGGGATCGGGTTGATCCGCTCGAAGGTGCCGTAGGCCGAGAGCCTGACCTTGCCGCCTTTCGGTGCCGCGGGATCGACATAGTCGAAATGAGTAAAGTCGGGCGGATATTTCGGCTCGCCGAACTCGGCGAAGCTGGTCAGCTCGGTAAGCGGCGGGTCCTGCGCCAGCACGCCCTGCGTCGGCGCGATGCCACCGAGGAGGACTGCGAGCGACAAGACGCGAACGATAACGCGCGGCGATAGAGCCAGTGCCATCAACTACCCTTCACGACGACTGCTGGATGATCACCAGCGTTGTAGAGGTGATCCGTCTCGATGCAACCGCAGGGGCCAGCGCCGATGTTGCCTGCTCCTTAAATCCTGGTAAGCCGCGAGGCCGACTACTGGAGTGGCACAGGGTCCTCGCTGAGGCTGTGCAAATAGGCGATGACCGCTGCCCGGTCCTCCTCGGACCGTAGGCCCGCGAACGCCATCCGGTTGCCGGGAGCATAGGCGCGGGGGTTCTCGAGATAGGCGTTCAGCTTCTCGGCGGTCCACTCACCCTCGAGCCCCTGGAGCGCGTCGGAGTAGTTGAAGCCCTCGTGGCTCGCGATATCGGCACCGAAGACCCCCCAGAGCCCAGGACCGACACGGTTCGCGCCGCTCTGGTCGGCGACGTGGCAGGCAGCGCACTGGCGAAACAGCCTCTCGCCATCGGCGGGATCGGCGGCGCTCGCCATGGCGACAATCGGGCTTGCCTCGGCCGCCGCCTCGGCGGCAGGAGCTTCGGCCTCGGCCTGGACGACCGCGGTCTCTTCAGACTCGGCCGGAACATCCGCTGGCGTGGCTTCCGCCGTGGCAGCCTCTTCCACCTCAGCCTCGGCCACGACGGGCTCCTCGGCCTCGACGACCGCTTCGGCCCCCGCGGTCGCAACCGCGGCAGCTTCGGCCTGGGCCGCCTCTTCCGCCTCAGCCTCGGCCACGACAGGCTCCTCGGCCTCGACGACCGCTTCGGCCCCCGAGGTCGCAGCCGCGGCAGCTTCCCCGGCCTGGGTCGCCTCTTCCGAGGTGGCCTCGACGACAGCGGTCTCCTCGGACTCGGCCGGCACCTCGGTTGCCGCCACGTCGGCTTCTGCCGTCGCAGCTTCCGCTGCCGCCGGCTCTTCGGCTGCCGCGGGCGCCTCGGCGCCAGGCTCAGGCAGCGGCACGGGATCGTTCGACAACGTTCGCAGATAGGCGATCAGATTGGCCCGATCCTCGGCATTCCTGATGCCGGCATAGCTCATCGCGGTCCCGGGCGCCCACTCGCGTGGCGCCGCGAGAAAGCCGTTGAGCGCCTCGTAGGTCCAATTGCCCTCCTTGCCCTGCAGCGCCTCGGAGTAGGAGAACCCGGCGTGGGCGGCGATGTCGCTGCCAACAACGTTCCAGAGTCCCGGACCGACGCGGTTCTCGCCGCCTTCCTGAAACACGTGACATGCCGTGCACTGCCGGGTGATGGCCTCGCCGGCGGCCGGGTCGGCGGAGGCGAGCAACGTCTCGATCGGCGTCTCGACCGGCGCATCGGCGGTTTCCACGGTCTCGCCACCTTCGGCGCCGCCCTCGATCACGTTGAAGGCGTTCTCCTCCAGCTCCGCCGGGTGGTAGAGGATACTGGCGATCACGCCAGCACCGACGGCGATGATCCCGGCAGTCAGCACGCCTGCGAGCAGCTTGTTGGTTTCGAGGGATGATGCCATAGGAGTGCCTGTTCCTCTGTCTGCCGACATCGCCCGCGCGCGACAGGCGCCGGGCAATTCGGGTGGTCGGTAGCGGAGCGGCCTAGCGACCGTCAAGCCGCCAGCTTGTCGCTCTCGCTCAAACACCTAGTGACCGGAGGCGCTGCGTGAGTTCGCTTGACCTTTCGGGCGGCGATTCGTCGCGCAATCTGGTGATGATTCCGGCCCGGCTGCCGTCGACCCGCCTGCCCGACAAGCCGCTCGCCATGATCGGCACGGCCCCGATGATCGTGCATGTCTGGCGTCGCGCCGTCGAGGCGGCTGTTGGTGAGGTCATTGTCGCCTGCGCCGAGGCCGCGATCAAGGACGCCATCGAGGCCGTCGGCGGCACCGCGGTGCTCACCGATCCGGCCCTGCCTTCCGGCACCGATCGCATCCACGCGGCGCTGCAGGCGGTCGATCCGGAGCGCCGCGTAGAGCGTGTGATCAATCTGCAGGGCGACATGCCGACCATCGACCCCGCCTGTCTTCGCGACGTCCTGGCTCCGTTCGCCGCCCTGGACGTGGACATCGCGACGCTGGCGAACGCCACGTACGACGCCGAGGAGCGGGCCGACCCGAACACGGTCAAAGCCGTGATCTCGTTCAAGCAGGACGATATCGGCGAGGCGCTCTACTTCACCCGCGCCGCTGCCCCCTGGGGCGAAGGTCCGGTTTTTCACCACATCGGCATCTACGCCTTCCGGCGCGCCGCCCTCGACCGGTTCGCCGCCCTGCCGCCGAGCCCGCTGGAGCGGCGCGAGAAGCTCGAGCAGCTGCGCGCGCTGGAGAATGGTATGCGGATTGGCGTAAAGCTCGTACAAGCCGTGCCCTTCGGGGTCGACACCCCGGCCGATCTCGCAAAGGCACGAAAGATTCTCGGCCATGGCTGACACAAGCAGCGACGCAACGACGACCGACCCGCGGCAACGCATTTCCTTCCAGGGGCGGCCGGGTGCCTACTCGCACATGGCCTGCCGGCAGGCGTTTCCCGATTTCGAGCCCCTGCCCTGCGAGAGCTTCGAGACGGCGTTCGCCGCGGTGCGCGACGGCGAGGCGCGCTTCGCGATGATCCCGGTCGACAACTCGGTCGCCGGCCGGGTTGCCGATGTGCATCACTTGATGCCGCATTGCCGGCTGCACATCGTGGGCGAGCAGTTCTTGCGGGTGAACCACCACCTGCTCGCCGTTGCCGGCGCCACCATGGAGAGCGTGCGCTGGGTGCACAGCCACGTCCACGCCTTGGGCCAGTGCCGCGATTTCATCCGCCAGCACGGTTTGACGCCGGTGATCGCCGCCGACACGGCGGGTGCCGCGGCCGACATCGCCGAGCGCGGTGATATCGCGCACGCGGTGATCGCGTCGCGGCTAGCGGCCGAGACCTACGGGCTCCGGGTCCTGACCTCGGGTATCGAGGACGCGGAGCACAACACTACGCGCTTTCTCGTGCTGGCGCGCGAGCCTCGCTATCCGGGCGCCAAGGACGGGCCGGTGATCACCAGCTTTCTCTTCAAGGTCCGGAACGTGCCGGCAGCGCTTTACAAGGCGATGGGCGGCTTCGCCACCAACGGCGTGAACATGCTCAAGCTGGAAAGCTACATCGACCCGACCTTCCAGCAGGCGCAGTTCTACGCCGACATTCTGGGCCACCCGGAGGACGAGGCAGTCCGCTTCGCCATGGACGAGCTGCGCTTCTTTGCGCATCACGTCGAGATTTTCGGCGTCTATCCCGCCTCGCCATTCCGGGCCCAGCTCCGCTAGCGGGATCAGCTCGCCGCCTCGGGCCACGCCGGGCGGCGCTTCTCCAGGAACGCGCGGACGCCCTCGCGGCCCTCGGCCGATGCCCGGCGATCGGCGATGGCTTCGGTGGTGCGCTGGGCTGCCGCCGCCTGGCCGAGATCGCGCAAGGCGAGGAGCACGGTCTTGGCTTCGGCGAGGGCTTGGGGACCGCCGCGCAAGAGGTTGTCCAGAGTGGCATCGATCGCGCGATCGAGATCGTCGGCGGCCACCACCTCCTGGACGAGGCCGAGCCTGAGCGCCTCGCTCGCAGCGAATCGCTCGGCGGTCAGGAAGAGCCTGCGGCAGGCACGCTCGCCCATGGCACGGCGGACGAAAGGCGCCACCACTGCGGGCACGAGGCCGAGTCGAACCTCGCTCATCGCGAAGACGGCATGCTCGGCGGCGATCGCGATATCGCAGGCGGCGACCAGCCCGACACCGCCACCGATCGCGGCCCCATTGACCCTGGCGATGGTTGGCCGCGGAAACCGATCGAGCGCCGTCAGCATCGCCTCTAGGCGGCGGGCGTCCGCCAGGTTGTCCGCAGCGCTCCAATCGGCGGCACGGCGCATCCAGTCGAGATCGGCGCCCGCCGAGAAGGCGGAGCCGGCGCCGGTGAGCACCAGGGCGCGAATGGCGCGATCTCCGGCCAGCTGGTCGAGTTCGTGGGCGAGCGCGGCGATGAGCGCATCATCGAAGGCGTTCTTGCGGGAGGGTCGGTCGAGGGTAAGCGTGACGACTCCGCTGCGCTGACGATCGACCAGAATACAGGGCTCGCTCACGGCTAGAACCCGCCGGTCGCGAGCCAGTGGTCGACCTGGTCGAGCCGATCCGCTCCCCAGAAGGGCTCGCCGTCAACGAAGATGAAGGGCGAGCCGAAGACGCCGCGCGCGATCGCCTCCTCGGTCGCGGTCTTGAGCTTCTCCTTGACCTCGGCCTGGTCGATCGCGGCGAGTGCCGCCTTCTCGTCGATCTCGAGCGTGGTTGCCAGCCGGCCCACCACCGCGCGGTCGGCGACATTCTGGTCGTCGACGAAGAGCGCCTCGAAGACCGCCCGGGCGAAGGGCACGGCGCGGTCGGGCGATGCGTCCTCGAGCCAGTAGAAGAGCCGCGCGGCGGCGAGCGTCACCTGCGGAAAGCGGCTCGGCATCCGAAAAGGAATGCCGTGAAACCGGGCGGCGCGCGGCAGGTCGCGCCTGGCGTAGTCGCCCTTGAGCGGCACGTGGACCAGAGGCTTGCCGCCGGTCGCCGCCATGGCCGGGCCCAGCATCATCGGCCGCCAACGGACCTCGCGGCCGTGCCTTGCCGCCAGGGGCCCGATCCGGTGGCTCGCCAGATAGGCGTAGGGGCTGGAGAAATCGAAGAAGAACTCGAGCGGTGCCGGCATCCCTTTGCGCCCCTCCTGCTGCCCGGTGGAGCTTAGCCGCCCGGGGTCCGCATGCAAGCCGGGTGGCGGCGGGCCTCAGGCAATCGAGCGATCGGTCGACAGCGCGAGGCACGCAGCATAGGCGTCCGGCAGGCCGCGCACGATCGAGCTCTCGGCCGGCGGAGGGCCTCGATGCTCGAACCGCCCTATGGACAGGTCGACGATCGTCGTCACATCACCCGGCGGAATGGCACCATTGAAAGCCCTGCCGCAGCGCTCGCGCCAGAAGCCCACCGCCGCCGGATCGGCCGTACGAACGGCGATCCGCGCCGCGTCCATGCTCAGGCCAAGATCGAAGCGAGGCGACGTGCGGCCTTCGGGATCGAGCGACGCTGCGTCCGGGCCCAACTCCCGAATGATCCGGGTGACAGCGGCCAACCTCGAGCGATGCACGGCCAGCACCTCCAGACCCCCGAGCTCGAACAGTCTGAGCGTCGGGTCCGGCCGGAGCTTCAGGCGAACATCGTCGTGCCACAGTTGCAACCGGCCCTCCTCGAGCACCAGCCCGGCCGCCGGCAGCGCCTCATAAGGGCCGATGGCGAGGCGCGCGCCCGGCTCGGCGGCCCTTGCGACGAGATGCCGGAGCGCGTCGGCGGGCGGCCAGGGTCGGAGACGAAAGGCCAGCCCGAGCCGCGCCTTGCGGCGGGGCAGATCGGCCCAGACGGCCGCCTGTGCCGACCCGTCGAGCTCGCGCCAGCGGGTCAGCTCGACGGCGTCGCGGGCACAGCCCAGGCACCAGCCGGTTGCCGCATCGAGGCGGCAGGTGCCGATGCAGGGCGAGGCCAGGAGCGGCCTCGGGAGCTCAGCGGACATGGCGGCCACCAGCGCTGGCAAGCCGGGACGGAAGACCGTGAGAAGGCAGCAGGATGCGCATCATCGACCTCCACCGGCTCACCCCGACCGGTCGAACGGGTTCATCAGGTGACGGCAGGTCTCCTGGCTCGCGGGTCGCTGCCTTGATCCGCCTTCCCGGGGGCAGGCTCGGCCCCAGTGGCATGGTTGGATCGCGGCTCGCCGCCTACAGTTGCGGGGGCAGCGCTGGACTTGCGCCTGGCCTTTCGGCGAAGGCGCGCACCGGCTTCCCTCTTCGGTCCTCGACGGACACCGTCACCGTTCAAGTTGCACGCCGGCTGGACGGCGTGCAAGCCGCAAACGCCCCTGACTAGACGGGGTAGCGCAGGATTGCCGCCAGATGGGCACCGTCCGGCAGATCGGCCTTGCGCACACCCAGGACCTTGGCGCCGTGCATCATGGCACGGGTCGCGATCTCGTCGACGATGCCGTAGCTGGTGGCATCGGCCAATTCGGCGAAGCGGACGCTACCGTCAGTTTCATCGACCCAACCTGGGATCACCTCTTCGATATCGACGAGCAGCAAATCGATCGCGCCGTAGGTGGCGGCGCGGGCCGCCTGGACGATGTCGGTGGTCGCCCGGCCCTGGCCCTTGCGGGTCTCGAAAAGCTCCATGATCGCCTTCATCTGATCTGCATAGATCTCGTCGAGCAGCGGCCGGGCGGCTTCGGCGAGATTGGCGTCGCTGAGTTCGTCCGGGCTGGCGGTGATCTGCTGGGCGACGAGATGCGGGTAGGTGTTGACTGAACGGAACACGTCGTCGATCGGGCGCGTCGCCGCCAGGATCATCGGCGTCTCGCGGCCGGCGAGCAAGCCACGCAGCGCTTGGTCGATGGCGCGGGAAAATTGGCGCAGCCGCACCTTCTCGCCCTCCGAGCCGTGGATGCGGCCGCTCGGCGAGCGGTGGCCGATGGTGGCCTTGCCGACCGCGCTCATCGCGTCCTTGGGCATGCCTTGAACGCGCACCTCCTTGGGTGGCAGATCGGCAAATACCTCGACGACGCGGACGGCACCGACCGAGAGTGCCAAAACGAGAGCCTCGTGTGGGAAGGTGACCGCGCGAAGCAGTGGCTTCAAGTGGAAACGGTCGGAGACCTGAACCGTCGGCTCCAAGCTATTGGGCAGGCGGAAGGTGCAAATCGCCTCCGGCGTGACGAAGACCGCGAGAACTCCCTGCCTGCACCTGCCAGAAGTCATCATCGTCGACGAGATCTTCCAGTTGCTCGGTAATCGGCCAGATCCGCCGCTTGTCGGCACCGGCGGTTTCCAGCTGGCCGGTGGCTTCGAGGGCCAGGTTCTTCAGCGTCAACCGGTCGTGGTCGGCCTTCTGGCTGAGCGGCGTGGCCGGCAGGTAGATCGAGACGCAGGCATCGCCGCGCGTCTGCGCGAGGCTCTTGATCTCTGGCTGGGTCGGAATATCGACATGAAGCATTGCTATCCGTCCTTGGGCGCTATCGGGTTGCCGTGGCTTTACCCGGCGATCGGTCGTCACGCCAGCTGCGTCTTGCCGCCTTGTCGGTCTCGACGATGGCGAACAGCAGAATGCCGACCGCAACGATCAGGATTCCGTCGCTGAAGCCGACGGCGGCCGACCCGAACGGAATCGCCATGAATGGCGCGTAGGTGAAGACGAGCTGCAGCAGCACGACGCCGCCGACCCCGGCGAGCACCGCCGGCGTGCCGCGCAGGTCCGCGAGCGTAAGCGACGTGCCGTGCATGTGGCGGACGTTGAACAGATAAAAGATCTCCATCACGACGATGGTGTTGACGGTGATGGTGCGCGCCTCCTCGAGCGCCAGGCCGCGGCTGACGGCATAGGTGAACATGCCGAAGGCACCGGCAACGAAGAGGAGCGAGACGAGCACGATTTGCCAGAGCAGGACGCCGGTCAGGAGCGGCTCCGAGGCGGGCCGGGGAGGCCGGTGCATGGTGCCGGGCTCGGTCGGCTCGAAGGCCAGGACGAGACCCAGCGTCACCACCGTCACCATGTTGACCCAGAGGATCTGGACCGGCGTGATCGGCAGCTCGAGCCCGAGCAGAACGGCCGCTACGATGATCAGCGCCTCGCCGCAGCTGGTGGGCAAGGTCCAGGCGATCACCTTGACGATATTGTCGTAGACTGTCCTGCCCTCGCGGATGGCCGCCACGATCGAGGCGAAATTGTCGTCGGCCAGCACCATGTCGCTCGCCTGCTTGGCGGCCTCGGTTCCCTTCCGGCCCATGGCGACGCCGACATCTGCGCGCTTCAGGGCCGGCGAGTCGTTCACCCCGTCACCGGTCATGGCGACGATCAGGCTCTGGGCCTGCAATGCCTCGACCAGGCGCAGCTTGTGCTCCGGCGTGGTGCGCGCGAACACCCGCGTGCTCTGGGCGGCCTCGGCGAAGGTTTCGGCATCCATCGCCTCGAGGTCGCTGCCGGTGCACACCTCGACGGCCTCGCCGAGGCCCAGCTCCTCGGCGATGGCCTTGGCGGTAAGCGCGTGGTCGCCGGTGATCATGACCACCCGGATGCCCGCAGCCTTGCAGGCCTCGACAGCGGCCACGGCCGCCTCGCGCGGCGGATCGATGAAGCCCATGAGACCGAGCAGCACGAGACCATCTTTGAGATCACCCGGCTCGAGGCTGGCCTGCGACGGTGCCGCGCGCTTGGTGGCGAAGCCCAGCACACGCTGGCCGTCCGCCGCCAGCGCGCTCACCTGATCGTGCCAGCGTTGGCGATCGATCGGCTCGGGGCCGCCCTCGCCCATGACCGCGCCGGCCATCTCGATCAGTTGCTCCGGCGCGCCCTTGACGGTGATCGTCCGCTCCCCGTCACCGCCTCGCTGGTTGAGCGTCGCCATCAGCTTGCGCTCGGAATCGAAGGGGATCTCGTCGAGCCGCCCGCAATCCTGGCGTCGTGCGGCCGGATCCAGCCCGGCCTTCATCGCGAGGGTGACGAGGGCGGCCTCCATCGGATCGCCTTCGGCGCTCCAGCGTCCGTCGACCTCGCCGATCTCGGCGTCGCTGCAGAGCAGCCCGGCCTCGATGATCGCCATGAGCAGTGGCCGCCCACCCGGCGCGGCCGGCGCGCCGTCCGCGGCGAAGGCGCCCTCGGGCGCGTAGCCGACGCCGTCGACCGCCATGGCGCCGTCCGCCGTCACGACGGCGCGCACGGCCATCTCGTTTCGCGTGAGCGTGCCGGTCTTGTCCGTGCAGATCACCGAGACGGCGCCCAGTGTCTCGACCGCGGGCAGCTGGCGGATGATCGCCTTGCGGGCGGCCATGCGCTGCACGCCGATCGCCAGCGTGATGGTCATGACGGCGGGCAGGCCCTCGGGAATGGCGGCGACGAAGAGGCCGACCACGGCCATGAACGCATCGACCAGGGGCAGGCCGCGCAAGGCGTAGCCGACGCCGAAGACGACGACCGCAGCGGCCATCACGCCGACCGTGATCTGCCGGGCGAACTGACCCATCTGGCGGATCAGCGGGGTCTCGAGCTCCGCCACGTTGCCGAGCATCGAGCTGATCCGGCCGAGCTCGGTATGCCCCGCCGTCGCGACCACGATGCCGCTGCCTTGCCCAGCCGCGACAATGGTGCCCGAGAACGCCATCGACCGCCGCTCGGCGAGATCGCTCCCCGGTGGCACCGGCTCGGGCTGCTTCTCGACCGGCACCGACTCGCCGGTCAGCGCCGCCTCGTCGAGCTTCAGGCCTTTCGTGCGCAGGAGCCGGAGGTCGGCCGAGACCCGATCACCGGCGGTGACCAGCACGAGGTCGCCAGGCACCACATCGTCGGCCTTGATCGTGATGTTCCGGCCGTCACGACGGACCTTTGCCTCCGGATCGACGAGGCTGCTGATCGCCCGCAGCGCGTCCTCGGCCTTGCCTTCCTGAAGGAAGCCGATAGCGGTGTTGACGAGCACAACGGCCAAGATGACTAGGGCGTCGACGACGTGGCCGACGACCAGCGCCAGGGCCGCGGCGCCCAGAAGCACATAGATGAGGAGATTGTCGAACTGGGCCAGGAATCGCTCGAGCTTGCCGCGGGCCGCTGCCGCCTTCAGCCGGTTGGGCCCGTGCTCGGCGAGGCGCGCTGCAGCGTCGGCGGCGGTCGAGTCCCTCACGCCCGGCGTCCAGCGCGGCCAGCACCGCTACGTCCTCCATGGCCGCCCAATCGGGTCGGTCAGGATGTCCGCCCACCAGCCGCATGTCAGTCGCCCGACATCGATCCAACGCCACGCGTCGCAGCGACGTCCCGAGGCCGCCCCTGCTGCAGACGATAGCAGACGCCGCAGCTATCCGGCAAAGCCGCATGGCCGGCACGGAGCAGGACGCAGGGCCCGGTTGTCAAGGCCGTTGCCGGCCACGGCCCGAGTGGTGAAGATGGAGCCTTCCAGGGCGCGAAAGCGTTGAGCATGAGCCATTGGCGTCATGCTCATCCAGGAGGAGACCACCATCTTTGCAGAACTCGACCTGACGCTGGTGCTGGCGGTTTTCGGACTGGCGGCGGCGGTGATCGCCGTGGCCGGGACGTGGCTGGCGCGGATCGCCGACGAGTTGGCGGCACGGACCGGGCTCGGCGAGGCGCTGGTCGGCGCGGTCCTGGTCGGCGTCAGCACCTCGCTCCCCGGCATCGTCACCTCGGTGGTCACCGCCCACGAGGGCTATCCCAGCCTCGCCATCGGCAACGGCCTCGGCGGGATCGCGGCGCAGACCGCCTTTCTCGGCATTGCCGACCTCACCTACCGCAAGGCCAACCTGGAGCACACGGCTGCCTCGGTCGCCAACCTGATGCAGGGTGCATTGCTCCTGGCGCTGCTGGCGGCGACGCTGATCGCGACGACGCTGCCGCCGGTCACCGTGCTGGGCGTGAGCCCGGCGACCCCGCTCCTGCTGGTGGGCTATCTCTTCGGCCTCAAGCTGCTGCGCAGCGCTGGCACGGAGCCGATGTGGCGGCCGGAGGCGACCAGCGACACCCAGCAGGAGGGCGACGAGGAGGAGGGCGCCAAAGTGCCTGGCAGCACTGCCTCGCTCTGGCTGCGCTTCGCGCTCCTGGCCATCGTGCTCGGCGCCATGGGCTATGTCGTCTCGCGCACCGGCATCGTGCTGGCGAACCGCTCGGGCCTTTCGGAGACGGCGGTGGGCGCGCTGCTGACCGCCGTCGCCACCTCGCTGCCGGAGCTGGTCATTGCCGTGGCCGCGGTGCGGATCGGTGCCTACAACCTGGCGGTCGGCAACATCATCGGCGGCAATGCCTTCGACGTCCTGTTCATCGCGGCGGCCGACGTCGCCTACCGCGACGGCTCGCTCTACGGTCGGTTCGGCGAGGCCGACCTGCTGCTGCTCGGCAGCTCGATGCTGATGACGACGATGCTGCTGCTCGGCATGCTCCGGCGCGAGCGCTACGGCTTTGCCGGGATCGGCTTCGAGAGCACGCTGATGCTGGTGATCTACGCGCTGGTCGTGGTCGCCACAGCGCTCTGAGCACCCTGGAAGTCGAGCGTGTATTGCGGGGTCGGCAGACGCTCGGGACTGTCGGCCGCCGCCCCTGAGCGTCGGTTGAGGGCGAAATCGCGCACCGCGGCGGCACCGGAGAGGTTGAAGACCTCGCGAAAGCCGTGCTGCGCCAGGATACGGACGGCGACATAGGCGCGAAGCCCGGTCCGGCAGCTGACCACGGTGAGCCGCGCCGGATCGAGCTCGCCCAGCCGGTCGCGCAGCTCGTCGAGCCTGATCGCGATGACGTCGCTGCAGCCGGCGAGCGGCTGCGCCTCGATCTCGCCGGGCTCGCGGACGTCGACGACCTGCAGGCCCGTGAGGTTGACCGCCGGCTGCAGCAGCGGCGCCAGGCCGTCGAGGTCATTCTGCGCGGCGAAGGCCGCCATGTGCAGCGGGTCCTTCACCGCGCCGAACGGCGGCGCGTAGGCGAGATCGAGGCTTGCCAGGTCGTCCACGGTTCCCCGGAAATGCAGGAGCGTGGCGACGACGTCGAGACGCTTGTCGACGCCCGCCCCGCCGATGGCCTGGGCGCCGAGGACGCGGCCGCTGCCCCGCTCGTAGACGAGCTTTACGGCCATCGGCATGGCGCCGGGATAGTAGCTCGCATGGTGGTAGGAGACGATGTGCACCGCGTTGGCGTCGAGATCCTGGGCCCTGGCAGCCGCAAGCGAGAGGCCGGTGATGCCGACGGCATAGTCGAAGACGCGGACGATGGACGTCGCCCAGGCGGCGGGAGCCGCGCGGGCGCTGCCGGTCGCGGCATGCTCCCCGGCCAATCGGCCGGTACGGCTGGCGATGCCGGCCAGCGGCACGCGCTGGCGCTGGCCGGTGGGTCCATAGGCATATTCGGCGGCGTCGCCCACCGCGTAGATGTCGGGGTCGCTGGTCTGCATGTGGACGCCGGTTGCGATCCCGCCGCTCGGACCCAAGGCGAGGCCCGCGGCCGCGGCGAGCGCCGTTTGCGGACGAACGCCGACGGCGAGCAGCACGAGGTCGGCCAAGAGCGTCACGCCGTCGCTCAAGGTCACGGCGGATGCCCGGCCACCCTCGGTCTCGATCGCGGTGACGCTGCGGCCGAGCTCGAGCCGCACGCCCTTGGCCTCGATCTCGCGATGCAAGGGCTCGGCGATCTCGGGGTCGAGAAACGGCATCACCTGGCTCTGCAGCTCGACCAGCGCCACCTCGAGGCCCTTGTGGTGCAACTGCTCGGCCATCTCGAGCCCGATATAGCCGGCGCCCACCACCACGGCATGGCGGGCACGCACCATGGCGGCGGCGATCCGATCCATGTCGGCGATGGTCCTGAGCGCGAACACGCCATCGGCTTCGCTGCCGCGGATCGGCGGGACAATGGGCACGGCCCCCGGCGACAGGATGAGCTTGTCGTAGCGCTCGTCGTAGGTGGTGCCGGTGGTCAGGTCGCGAATCTGGACGGTCTTGGCGCCGCGGTCGATCGCCAGCGCCTCGTGGCGAACGCGGCTGTCGATTCGAAACCGTCTGGCGAAGAGCTCCGGAGTCGCGACCAGCAGCTTGTCACGGTCCACGATCTCGCCGCCGAGGTAGTAGGGCAGGCCGCAATTGGCGAAGGACACGTAGGCGTCCTTCTCGATCATGACGATCCGCGCCTGCTCGTTCATCCGCCGGGCCCGCGCCGCGGCGGCGGCGCCGCCCGCGACCCCGCCGATGATCAAGATCGTCGGGTGATGGCCGTCAGCCGACATCGTTCCTGTCCGGTCTTCGCTCGTGGAGCAGCGCTAGGATCGTTCAGACGGCCGCCGAATGACGCGCCCGCCCGCTCTGGAAGTAGGTGTCGAAGGCGCTGGCGACGAGCCGGGTGAGGGGGCGCGCCGCCGGCTTGAGCGTGATCCGCCCCCGGTCGCGCTCGAGAATGCCATCGTCCTCCAGCGGGGCGAGGCTGGCGAGCTCGGCGCTGGCCCAGTCGGCCGCGACGTTGAACCGGCGGGCGGCGGCCTCGGTGTCGACACCGCCGTCGCACATGATCCGCTCGATCACCCAGGCGCGCAGCTGGTCTTCCGGATCGAGGGCGATGCCCTTGGCGACCGGCAGATGGCCGCCCCGCACCGCGCGCGTCCAGGCGCCGGTTTCGGTGATGTTCTGGACGTAGCCCGCCGCGGTGCGGCCGATCGAGGTGGCCCCGAGGCCGATCAGCGTCTCTTGCGTGTCCGTCGTGTAGCCCTGGAAATTGCGGTGCAGCTCGCCGTTCCGGGCAGCGATGGCCAGGGGATCGTCGGGCAGCGCGAAATGGTCGAGCCCGATGGCTTCGTAGCCCTGCTCCACCAGCCGCTCGCTGGCCGATTGCGCCTGGTCGGCCCGTTCGCTCGCGTCCGGGAGGGCAGCCTCGGGGATCATGCGCTGGTTCTTGGCCATCCATGGCACGTGCGCGTAGCCGAAAAGGGCAATTCGATCCGGGCGCATGGCAGCGGCGCGGTCGATCGTGGTCAGGAGCTTCGCGGTCGTCTGGTAGGGCAGCCCGTAGATCAGGTCGAAGTTGATGCGGTTGATGCCCACCGCGCGCAGGGCGTCCACTGTTCCCTGCACCATCTCGGGCGGCTGGATCCGGTTGATCGCCTGCTGCACCTCGGGATCGAACTCCTGCACGCCGAAGCTGGCACGGTTGAAGCCGACCTCGCCCAGCCGGCCGATCATCGCCTCGGTCAGGGTCCGCGGGTCGCTCTCGATGGCGAGCTCGGCGTCGGGCAGGATGGCGAAGTGCTTGTCGATCGCGGACATGACGCGTGTCAGGTCGTCGGGCGAGAGCGCCGTGGGCGTGCCACCGCCCCAATGCAGGTGCGCCACCTGCATGCGCAGTGGCAGCGCCTCGGCGACGAGCTCGATCTCGCGGATCAGATCCTCGACATAGGCCGCCACCGGCTCGTAGCGCGCCGCCAGCTTCATGTTGCAGCCGCAGTACCAGCACATCTGCTTGCAGAACGGCACGTGCAGGTAGAGCGAGATGGGCGTGCCCGGATCGACAGCCGCCAGCCAGCCGCGATAGGTCGCTTCGTCGAAGTCGGCGCGGAAATGCGGTGCCGTCGGGTAGCTGGTGTAGCGCGGCACCGCGCGGCTGGCGTATTTCTGGATCGTGCTCTGCATGGCGTTGGTCTACCCTATTCGGCGGGCAATCGCTCCCGCTCCGGGGTCGCACCGGGGACGAGGTCGTCGGCCAGCTGCTCACTGCCGCCACCGCAGGCCTTGGCAGCGGCAGCCACGGCCTTGCGCTCCTTCATCTTACGCGCCTTGTCGGCCTTGGCTTCCCAGTCGGCCATCTGCGCCGGGGCGATGGTCCGCTTCTCGTCGAAGTGGAAGTCGACCTTGCCCTTCGATTGCGGCCCCCAGTAGTTGACCTTGCCGAGATCGTAGAAGGTCCTCTGGACGCCGGCCTTGAAGAAGGCCTTGAGGCAGCCGAGCAGGTACTTGCGGCGGAAGCCGGTGCCTTGCCAGGGATAGGAGAACAGCGCCTTCTTGATGTAGAAGCGGCGGTAGTTGTTCATCACCCGATCGAGCAGCTCGGCGCGGTCCATGGCCTCCGGCTTGATGATCGGGGTGACGAAATTGTACTTCTCGAAGTCGAACACCTCGACCTTGTCGCCCAGCTCCTGGAAGAGGGAGGAGAAGGGCCATGGCGTGTACATCGCCCAATTGGCGAGGTCCGGCGCCCAGTCGACGGCCATCCGGTAGGTCTCCTCGAGCGTCTCCTTGGTCTCGTTCTCGAGCCCGACGATGAACTGCGCCTCGGTGAAGATCCCGGCGTCGCGCAACAGCTTGATCGCCTTCTTGTTCTGCTCGATCGTGGTCTCCTTGTTGAAGCGATCGAGCTTCATCTGTGCTGCGGCTTCGGTGCCGAGCGAGATGTGGACCAGGCCGGCCTTGTGGTAGAAGGGCAGAAGCTCTTCGTCGCGCATGATGTCGGTGACACGGGTGTTGATGCCCCATTTCACCTTGTCGGGCAGGCCGCGCGCGATCAGCTCCTCGCAAAACTCGATGAACTTCTTGCGGTTGATCGTCGGCTCCTCGTCGGCGAGGATGAAGAATCCGACTTGGTGCTCGTTGACCAGGGTCTCGATCTCGTCGACCACCTTCTTGGGGTCGCGCACCCGGTAGTCACGCCAGAACTTCCACTGCGAGCAGAATGAGCAGGTGAACGGGCAGCCGCGCGCCATGTTCGGGATGGCGACCCGGACGCCGAGCGGGATGTAGATGTACTTCTCCCACTCGAGGATGCTCCAGTCCGGGCTGATACCGTCGAGGTCACGCACCGTGGGCGCCGCCGGGGTGGCGACGATCTGCTCGCCATTGTTGAAGGCGAGGCCGCGCACCCGCTCGCGATCCTCGGGCCAGCGGCCCTCGGCGATGGTGGTGATCAGGTTGTTGAAGATCTCCTCGCCCTCACCGCGCACGATGACGTCGATCCAGGGCGCCTCTGAGAGCACCTGCTGGTACATGAACGTGGCGTGCACGCCGCCCAGCACCGTGACGATTTTGGGATCGATTTCCTTGGCGATCTCAAGCACCCGTTCGGCCTTGTAGATCGAGGGCGTGATCGCCGTCGTGCCTACCACGTCCGGGCCGAGCGCGCGGATGCGCTCCCGCAACTCGTCGTCCTCGAGGTGATTGGTCATCGCGTCGATGAAGGTGACGTCGGTGAAGCCTGCCTTCTTGAGCGAGCCCGCCAGATAGGCCACCCAGGCCGGCGGCCAGCTGCCCGCGATCTCGGCACCGCCGGAGTGATAGTTCGGGTGGACGAGAACGACGCGCATGCTCCTCTCCCTAAGGCTGCGTGTCCGCCACGCGTAGCAGGTCAAGTGTCAAGTGTAGTTGACACAGATCAAAAACGGCAAGTCGGGAAAAGTCAATTTTGTCCCCTGGGTGCGTCGATATTCTCTGCCTGGAGCGTCAAGAGCGCCGAAGGAATCCGTCAGCCGTCGTCGCCCGTGACAAAGACCGATAGTTCGAAAACGGTCGAATTGTTGAAACAGACCTGATCACCTTGGTGTCATGAAGCGGTGCGGAGCACGCGTCGATGTCGGCCGGCGGCGATTCCTGATTGGCAGCGCCTTGAGCGCGGCTGGCGCTGCGGCGGTGGTCGTCGTCGCCCAGCCGGTCCGTTCTGCCCGGGCTGCTGCACGGGTCGACTATCCGATCACCTGCCTCGCCGATCTCGCCGCGGAACGTGGCGCATCTCTCGTTCAAGGGGCGCGAGTACCGCGCCGGCTGAGCAATCGATGCGCGGCACGAACTCAAGGACCATGTTGACGGAGTCCGTTTCTGCCGCAGCGCAGCAGTCTGTTCGGATGCTTACCTAAGGATTCGGCAGGGCGGCAAACGCGGTAGTCACGGGTAAACGCGGAGACGGCGGATGGATTGGACGGTTGAACGGCGCTTGCTGGTACTGGCCGTCCTTGGCTTCGCTTTGGTCTATGCCGTGCCGATGTGGACGCTTTCCTGGCTCGATTGGCAGCCGATCGGGTTTGCCGTGTACGAGGGCGCGGCGCTCCTGCAGTGGTACGCCCGCGAGCATGTCATTTTCTGTCTGCTGCCGGCCTTTCTGGTGGCCGGCGGGATGACCGTCTTCATCCCGCAGTCGGTGGTGCTTCGCTATCTCGGGCCGGATGCGAACCGGGCCGCGGCAATCGGCGTCGCATCGGTCTCGGGCACGGTGCTGGCGGTCTGCTCATGCACCGTGCTGCCGCTCTTCGGCGGCCTCTACAAGCGCGGCGCCGGAATCGGCCCAGCGGTGGCATTCCTCTATACGGGTCCGGCGATCAACGTGATCGCGATCGTCATGACGACAAAGGTTCTGGGCCTCGAGCTCGGCATCGCCCGGGCCATCGGGGCGGTCGTCTTCGCCGTCGTCATCGGGCTCGCCATGCAGCTCATTTTCGGCAGCAAGGAAGCCGGTGGCGGCTTTGCCGCACTGCCCGAAGCCGATCTTCGCATCGGGCGCGTGGCCGGGCTCTTCGGGGCGATGCTGGCGGTCCTGGTCTTTGCCAACTGGGCCTCGGTCAGCTCGACCGACCAGCACTTCTGGGCGGCGGTGGCAGCGGTGAAATGGTGGCTGGCAGCGGCTGGCGGCGTGGTGATCGGGCTCATTCTGGTGCGCGGCTATGGCTGGCACCCGCTGCCGTTGCTGCTCGTTGCCGGCACAACCGCGGTGGTGGCACTGCTGTTTCCTGGAGAACCGCAATTTGCTTTCCTGGTCGCCTTGATCGGTCTCGTTTGCGCGGCGATGCGCAGCGGCGGCGACGCCGAAGACTGGATGGCCGAGAGCTGGAGCTTTGCCAAACAGATCATGCCGCTGCTCCTGATCGGCGTCTTCGTCGCCGGCGTCCTGCTCGGCCGGCCCGGCGAGGCCGGTCTCATCCCGGGCAAATGGGTGGCGGCCGCCGTCGGTGGCGAGAGCTTCGGCGCCAACCTTGTCGCCTCGGTGGTGGGCTCATTGATGTACTTTGCCACGCTCACCGAGGTGCCGATCGTCCAGAGCCTACAGGGTGCGGGCATGGGCAATGGGCCAGCGTTGGCGCTGTTGCTCGCGGGGCCTGCCCTGTCGCTGCCCAACATGCTGGCGATCCGCAGCATCATGGGAACCCGACGCACTGCCGTCTATGTCGCCCTCGTGGTCGTTTGTGCCACGCTTTCCGGCTTCGTCTACGGCTCGTTCATCAGCTCATAGGAGGACCGTTATGCGCGATCTGAAAATCTACGGCACGGGATGTGCCAAGTGCAACCGGCTGGAAGCCAACGCCGACGCAGCGGCCAAGTCGCTCGGCCTCGACTACCATCTCGAGAAGATCACCGATCCCAACGCGATCACCGATGCGGGTGTCTTGATCACGCCGGCCCTGGTCGTCGACGGACGGATCGTCGTCTCGGGCAAGGCGCCGAGCGCTGAGGAACTGACACCGCTGCTGGCGCAGGACTGAAGGCCCCGCGTTTTATTTTGCCGCGACTGCAACGCTGTTGTCATAATCGGGCCGCAGCTTGATCGTTTGTTGCGTGGGGGCGTCAATTCATCTAGCTTGGGAATAATCGCTTTGATAATTGGTGAATTATGGAAATTTGGGTTGCGGCGTTTGCGGCGCTGGCACACGACACGCGGCTTGCCGTGGTTCGGTTGCTCATGCAGCAGGGGCCGAGCGGTCTGCCAGCCGGGGAAATCGCGGCGCGGGTCGAGGTGCAAGCATCGACACTGTCCTTTCACCTGCGCGAGCTCGAGCGGGCGGGGCTGCTGACCTCCTGGCGGCGGCAGCGGCAGGTGTTCTACGCGGCCGACTATGAGGGCTTGCGACGCCTGCTGACCTTTCTCACCGAGGATTGCTGTCAGGGCCATCCCGAGATCTGCTCTGGTCTGCTGCAGACCGCGGTCGTCTGCGGCGAAGCGCCAGCGCCCAAGAACGACCAGTGAGGGTCGGCATCAATGGGTTCGGGCGGATCGGCCGGATCGCCACGCGCGTCGCCCTCGGCGGCGTCGAAGGCAGGTTCCCGGCGCTCGACATCGTCCACGTCAACGACCCGGCTTTCGACCCCGCGACCGCTGCGCATCTGCTCGAATTCGACAGCGTGCACGGCCGGTTCAAGGCCGAGATCACGACCGAGGCTGATGCTATTGCGGTGAACGGCAGGCGCATCGGGATGAGCGGGCACAGCCGCCCCGCCGACGTGCCGTGGCAGGCGCTCGGCATCGATCTGGTGATCGAGGCCTCGGGCAAGTTCACCAAACGCTCGCTGCTCGAGCCCTATCTCGAGGCGGGTGTCCGATCGGTGATCGTTGCCGCACCGGTCAAGGACGGGCCCTTGAACATCGTGATGGGCGTCAACGACCATCTCTACGACCCGGCCCGGCACAAGATCGTCACCGCCGCGTCCTGCACCACCAATTGCCTGGCGCCGCTGATCGGCCCGATCCATGCGGCTTTCGGCATCCGTCACGGCCTGATCACCACCGTCCACGACGTCACCAATACCCAGGTCATCGTCGACGCGCCGAAGAAGGATCTGCGTCGGGCGCGCTCGGGGCTCTTGTCGTTGATCCCGACGACGACGGGCTCGGCCACGGCGATCGGCCTCATCTACCCCGAGCTGCAGGGCAAGCTGAACGGCCATGCGATCCGCGTGCCGCTGCTCACCGGCTCGCTCACCGACTGCGTCCTTGAGCTTGAGCGAGAGGCGACGCCGGACGAGGTGAACGATGTCTTGAGAGAGGCCGCGAGCGGACCGCTGGCCGGCATTCTCGGCGTCGAGGAACGGCCACTGGTCTCCATCGACTTCAAGGGCGACACGCGCTCCTCGATCGTTGATGCACCCTCGACGATGGTGACCGACGGCACGATGCTGAAGGTCTTCGCCTGGTACGACAACGAGATCGGCTATTCCTGCCGGCTGGTCGAGCTGGTCGCCAAGGTGGCCCTGAGCCACAGGGACCGGCCATGAACATCCGCGCCTACGGCATCGTCACCGCCGCCTACTGGGGCCAGACGATCACCGATGGCGCGCTGCACATGCTGGTGCTGCTGCATTTCCACACGCTGGGCTTCACGCCGTTCCAGCTGGCGCTCTTGTTCGTGCTCTACGAGCTGATGGGCGTCGTGACCAACCTCTGGGGCGGCTGGCTCGCGGCCCGATTCGGACTGACGACGACTCTCTATGCCGGTCTCGGCCTGCAGATCCTGGCGCTGGCGCTGCTCGCCGGCCTAGATCCCGCCTGGCCCGTTCTCTGGTCGGTGGCTTATGCGACGGCTCTCCAGGGCCTGGCGGGGATCGCCAAGGACCTAACCAAGATGAGTGCCAAGAGCTCGATCAAGCTGATCGTCGCCGAGGATGCCCAAGGCGTACTATTCAAGTGGGTGGCGCTCTTGACCGGCTCGAAGAACGCGATGAAGGGGCTGGGGTTCTTTATCGGCGGGCTGCTTTTGGCGACACTGGGATTCACCGCATCGCTGCTCGCGATGGCAGCCGTGCTCGCCGTTATCCTGGCGGCGACGCTGGTCAGCCTGCAGCGTGGCCTCGGCCGGCCCAAGGCGAAGCCGGCGATGCACTCGCTCCTCGCCAAGGCGCCGGCGATCAACCGGCTGTCGGTCGCCCGCTTCTTCCTGTTCGGGGCCAGAGACATCTGGTTCGTCGTTGCCGTGCCGATTTTTCTCTACGAGGTCGCCGGCTGGAGCTTCGTCGAGGTCTCGACCTTCCTGGCACTCTGGGTCATGGGCTACGGCGTCGTCCAGGCGCTGGCACCGCGGCTGATGGGTGCGGCGGCCCCGGGCGTGGAGCGCCAGGCCCTCCACACGGAAGTGAGGGCGGCCCGGCTCTGGGTGCTCGGCCTCGCGGCCTTGCCGCTTGTCTTGATTCTGGCGCTGGTGCCGATTGTCCCCTGGCCGTTCATGGTCGACCACGCGCTTCGCCCGGCAGCGCCGATCGCTGGAGCGGGCGTGGCGCTCGCCATCGGGCTCGGCCTGTTCGGGGCCGTCTTCGCCCTCAACTCGTCCCTGCATTCCTATCTGATCCTGGCCTACAGCCGGGCCGAGGACGTCGCCATGGACGTCGGCTTCTACTACATGGCCAATGCCGGCGGCCGGCTCGTCGGCTGCCTGCTCTCCGGCCTCGTCTATCAGGCCGCCGGCATCGCCGGCAGCCTAGCTGCGGCAAGTGCCTTTCTCGTTGCCAGCTGGCTCGCAGCCCTCACTCTGCCGGTCGCAACTGTCCATCGCTCGTCGATCCCAGCATGAGCCTGGCCGCAAGGCTGGCGTGTCTTGCTTTGCGCTTGCACAGTGCCACTTGAAAATTGTCGGATGAGCGACGCTGGAGCGGGGCCATTGTCATTTCTTCGTCAGGTTATTCTGTCGTTGCTGGTAGTGGCCGCAGCCGCGGGCGGTTATGTCGCCTACGACAGGCTGATCGCGGCGGATGCGGTCTCCTCGGAAGAGCGACGCGGCGGTCGGGCAGTGGGGGTCGAGGTGGCGACGGCGCGACTGGAGCGCGTGCGCGACCGCGCCGAGGCGGTGGGCACGACGCTGGCCAACCAGGCGATCGAGATCGTGCCGCTCGCTTCCGGCCGGATTATCGAGCTGCTGTTCGAGCCGGGTGAGAAAGTAGCTGCCGGCAAAGTCCTGGCGCGGCTCGACGACGGCATCGAGCGGGCGGACGTCGCCGAGGCCGAGGCCATGGCCGAGGAGGCGAACTCGGCGCTCGAGCGCGGGCGGCGGCTGCGCACCAGCAACAACATCGCCGAAGCCACCGTGGTCGAGCTGCAGGCCGCCGCCAGCGCGGCCCAGGCCAGGGTCGACCGCGCGGCGCAGCGGCTCGAGGACCGGGTGGTCCGAGCACCCTTCGACGGTGTTGTCGGCATCCGCCGGGTCGATCTGGGGGCCCGGGTCGACGACGACACGGTGATCACCACGCTCGATGATCGAAGCGAGATGATCCTCGAGTTCTCGCTGCCCGAGACATTCTATGGTGCCGTTGCCCGCGGCCAGCCGGTCGAGGCGCATAGTGCCAGCTTTCCCGACCGCAGCTTCGATGGCGTGATCACCACTATCGACACCCGGATCGACGTCACCAGCCGGGCCTTTCGGGTGCGCGCCACGTTGCCCAACCCTGATCTGCTGCTGCCGGCCGGCTTGTTCGTCCTGGTCGACGTGACGCTCGTGGAGCGCGAGGCCGTGGTCGTGCCGGAGGAGGCCGTGGTCAGCGAGGCAGGCCGCTCGGTCGTCTACGTCGCCGCCGGCGAGCAGGCCGAGCGGCGAATCGTCGACGTCGGTGCCAGGATGGTAGGCGAGGTCGAGATCGGCAGCGGCTTGGCGCCTGGCGAGCTGGTCGTCGTGCGCGGCCTGCAGCGGATGCGCGACGGCATTGCCATTCGGTACGATCCGCCGGCGCCGGATGACGACCCGCCGACCGTCGAAGGCGAGCAGGTCGCATCGCCGGATGGCGACGTCGGATGAGCCTCTCCGAGCTCTGCATCCGGCGGCCGGTGCTGGCCACCGTGGTCAGCCTCCTGATCGTCGTCTTCGGCATCGCCTCGATCACCCAGCTGCCGGTGCGCGAGCTGCCGGATGTCGACCGCGCCGTGGTCAGCGTCACGACCACCTATACCGGCGCCGCTCCCGAGATCGTCGACACCGACATCACCGAGGTGATCGAGGGTGCCGTGGCCGGCGTCTCCGGGGTGCGCGAGATCAGCTCCGAGAGCCGTCGCGGTCGCGGCCGCACGACCATCACCTTCAATTCCGGCCGCGACATCGACGAGGCGGCGAACGACGTGCGCGACGCCGTCGCCCGGATCAGGGCGGACCTGCCCGACGACGCCGACGAGCCGCAGATCGTCAAGAGCGACAGCGATGCCGACCCGGTGATGCGCATCGGCGTCCTCTCGGACCGCATGTCGCCCACCGAGATCACCGACTATATCGAGCGGTTCCTCGTCGACCGGCTGGCGACGCTCGACGGCGTCGCCAATGTCGAGATCAACGGCCAGCGGCGCTTCGCCATTCGCATCTGGCTCGACCGCCGCGCCATGGCGGCGCGCAACCTGACGGTGGCCGACATCGAGGCGGCGCTCCAGCGCAACAATCTCGAGCTGCCGGCGGGCGAGGTGGAATCCGTCACCCGCGAGTTGACCGTCCGCCTCGACAGCCGGCTCAGCGACGTCGAGGCGTTTCGCCGGATCGTTATCGCCACCGACGACGGCTACCCGATCCGGCTCGCCGACGTCGCCCGGGTCGAGCTCGGTGCCGAGGACGATTCGACCTTCGTGCGCTCGGACGGCCGGGCGGCGGTCGGCTTGAGCGTGCTGCGCCAGTCGCAGGCGAACACGATCGTCATCTCCAATGCCGTTCGGGCAGAGATCGAGCGGCTGCAGCCGACCCTGCCGGCCGGCATGGAGATCGTGGTCGGTTCCGACGACGCGATCTTCATCGGCGCCTCGATCCGCGAGGTGGTGATCGCCCTCGGCATCTCGATCGTGCTCGTCGTTCTCGTCATCTTCGTCTTCCTCCTGTCGCTGCGCGCGACGCTGGTGCCGGCGGTGACCATTCCGGTCGCCGTGATCGGCAGCTTCATCCTCATCCAGGCCCTCGGCTTCTCGATCAACGTGCTGACGCTGCTGGCGCTGATCCTGGCGATCGGCCTCGTGGTCGACGACGCCATCGTCATGCTCGAGAACATCCAGCGGCGGATCGAGGAGGGGCTGTCGCCGGTCGCGGCGTCGGTGCTCGGCGCCCGGCAGGTGACCTTCGCCATCATCGCCACCTCGCTGACGCTGATCGCCGTGTTCGTGCCGATCTCGTTCATGGAAGGGCAGGTCGGCCGGCTGTTCATCGAGTTCGGCCTGGTGCTGGCCACGGCGGTGCTGATCTCGACCTTCGTCGCCCTGACGCTCTGCCCGGCGCTCTGCTCGCGCGTGCTGAAGGCACGCGTGGGCGGCGAGACGTCCGGGTCGAGGCCGGACAGGTCGGCCGCGCCGTCGTGAACGGCTACCGCCGGCTCCTGGGCATGGCGCTCGCGGCACCGCTGCCGGTGATCGTGATCGGCCTGCTGCTCGCCGGCACCAGCTTCACCCTCTATCGCGGCTTGCCGCAGGAGCTGGCCCCGACGGAGGATCGCGGCGTCTTCTTCGTCCCGGTGACGACGCCGCAGGGCAGCACCGTCGCCTACACCGACGATCAGGTGAGGCTGATCGAGGCCGCTATCCAACCCCTCGCCGAGACCGGCGAGGTCGAGCGGGTGTTCGCCATTGTCGGCACCGGCAACCAGAGCAATCGCGCCTTCGTCGTGGTGCGCCTCGCCGACTGGGACGAGCGCGAGCGGACCCAGTCCGCGATCGCCGGCTCGCTCATCCCGGCGATCGCCGGCATCAGCGGCGCCCGGGCCTTTCCGGTGAGCCCGGCCGGCCTCGGCCTGCGTGGCTCCAGCACGCCGTTGCGCATCGTCATCGGCGGGCCGGACTTCGAGAGCGTCAAGGAGTGGGGCGACGAGATCCTGGCGCGTGCTGGCGAGAACCCGAACCTGCAGAACCTCGAGATCGACTTCGAGGAGAACCAGCCGCAGCTGACGCTCCGCGTCGATCGCGACAAGGCGGACGATCTGGGCATCCCGCTCGAGACCATCGCCCGCACCCTGCAGACCCTGCTCGCCTCGCGCGAGGTCACCGAGTTCGTCGATCGCGGCCGCGAGTATCCGGTGATCCTCCAGGCGCAGCGCGAGGACCGGCAGAGCCCGACCGATCTCGCCAACATCTTCGTCCGCGGCGCCGGTGACGAGCTGGTGCCGCTGAGCGCCCTGGTGCACCGGAGGAGGGTGCGGCGGCACCGTCGCTGCGTCGCTACGACCGGCTGCCGTCGATCACCATCGAGGCCTCGCTCGCCGACGGCTACGACCTCGGCACCGCGATCCGCTACATGGAGGAGATCGCGCTCGAGACCCTGCCGCCCGAGGCGCAGCTCGGCTTCGACGGCCAGTCGCGCGAGTTCCTCGAGACCTCGGGCGGCGTCCGCTTCACCTTCGCCCTGGCGCTGCTGATCGTCTTTCTGGTGCTGGCCGCCCAGTTCGAGAGCTTCGTCCACCCGTTGATCATCATGCTGACGGTGCCGCTCGCCGTCGCCGGCGCGCTCTTCTCGCTCTGGCTCACCGGCGGCAGCTTAACGTCTACAGTCAGATCGGCATCATGCTGCTGGTCGGGCTGATGGCGAAGAACGGCATCCTGATCGTCGAGTTCGCCAACCAGCTGCGCGACGAGGGCCTGAGCGTGCGCGACGCGGTGCTCGAGGCCTCGGCGCTCCGGCTGCGGCCGATCGTGATGACCGTCGTCTCGACCATCCTCGGGCGCCGTGCCGCTGGTCATCGCCACCGGTGCCGGAGCCGAGAGCCGGATCGCGATCGGCATCGTGATCATCGGCGGCCTCGGCATCGCCTCGCTCCTGACCCTGTTCGTCACGCCGGTGCTCTACGACCTGCTCGCCCGCTTCGCGAAGCCGACCCGGGAGGTCAGCGATCAGATCGAGCGAGAGCTCGGCGACAGAGGCAACGACGCCGGCATCGAACCAGCCGGCCGAGTGAGCGGGACGCTGCTGCTCTACCTCTCCCATCCCGAGGTCGTGATCGATCCGGAGATGCCGGTGCCGGAGTGGCGGCTGTCGCGGACCGGCCGCAAGCGGATCCTGGCGGCACGCAACGCACCCTGGCTTAGCGCCTGCCAGCGCATCGTCACCAGCGGCGAGACCAAGGCGGTCGAGACGGCAGCGCTCATCGCCGGCGCCACCGGTGCGCTGATCGAGGTCCGCGAAGCCATGCACGAGAACGATCGCGAGGCGACGGGCTTCCTGCCGCCGGCCGAGTTCGAGACCGTGGCCGACGCCTTCTTCGCCAACCCGCGCCAGTCGGTCCGGGGCTGGGAGCGGGCGATCGATGCACAAGCGAGAATCCTGGCCGAGCTCGAGGCGATCATGGCGGCGCAATCCACGGCCGAGCAGCTGTTGCTGGTCGGCCATGGCGGGGTCGGCACGCTGCTCTATTGCGCGCTCGCCGGCCATGCGGATCGACCGCCGATTCGACCAGCCCCGAGCCGGCAGTGTCTTCGCCATCGACAGCACGACACGCCGACCGCTCTTCGGCTGGACACCATTGGAGGCCGTGCCGCTCTAGGGCCACGGCGCCGCTTGCGCGATGCCGCGGGCAGGCCTAACGGCAAGCCCATGCGGCCCGGCAATCGCGCTGGCCGGGGCAGGTGCGGACTTTCCCGACAATGAACGAGCCGGCATCTGCGACGACGGCCGCCATGCGGCGCGACAGCGCCACGTGGTACGGCTACCTGCTGCTCGGCTTCTTCACCTTCCTCCTCAACATCCAGGGCAACATCCTGCCCTTTCTCAAGCGCGAGCTGGAGATCGGCTACGGGGTGACGGCGCTGCATTCCTCGGCGATCGCAGCCGGCATGATCATCACCGGTCTCCTCGGCGAGCGGGTGATCGCCCGGCTCGGCCGCGGACGGACCCTGAGCCTGGGCGGCCTCGGCGCCGCGCTCGGCGCCGTTCTGCTCTGCGTCGCTCCCGCCGCCTGGGCGAGCATTGCCGCCTGCTTCTTGCTCGGTGCCGCCGGCAGCCTGGTGCCGACCGTCGTCCCGGCGATGCTGGCCGACATTCACGGCCGGCACCGCGACCGGGCGATCACCGAGCTGTCGGCAGCCTGCTACGCTTTCGCCGTCATGGCGCCGCTCGCCATGGGTGCGGCGCTCGCCCTCGATATGGGTTGGCGGGCAGCGACTCCTGATTGGCGTGGCGATGGGCCTGGCCATCCTGATCGGTGGGCGGACGGCGCCCGTGCCCGAGAGCCCGCCACTCGCGATCGGCCCCGGCGGCCTGCCTGCTGCCTATTGGGCCTATTGGCTGCTGCTGGCGCTGGTGGTCGCCATCGAGTTCAGCGTGCTCCTCTGGGCGCCGGCCTATCTCGAGCGCGTCGCGGGCCTCTCGCCGGCCATGGCCGCCAGCTTCGCTGCCGTCTTCGCGCTTGCCATGCTGGTCGGGCGCACCGTCGGCAGCGCCCTGGTCGGCCGCTTTGCGGCGCCACACCTCTTCATCTGGGCCCTGGTGCTGATTCTCGTCGGCTTCGCGCTCTACTGGAGCGGCGGGATCGTTTCGGCGATCACCGGGCTCGCCGTGCTCGGCCTCGGCATAGCACTGCTCTACCCGCTCAGCCTCGGCCTGGCGCTCGAGGCGGCGGGGCCGCGTGGCATCGCGGCCAGCGCCCGGTTCATGTTCGCCGTCGGCATCGCCATTCTGACGGCACCCTTCGTCCTCGGCGCGCTCGCCGATCGCGTCGGCCTGGCACCGCCCATCTCATCATCCCAGCCTTGACGCTGGCAGCGCTCGCCTGCCTCGCCGTCGCCCAAATGCTCCAGCGGCGCGCCGTCCTGGCCGGCAGGCCGGCACGGGCAGGGTCTAGGCCGGCGGCACGGCGCGCATCCGCTCTTGCGTCCGGGCCGTGTCCCCGGCCATGCTGCTGCCAGTCAAGCTTTGGGAGGCCTGATGACGAGGGCCTATGTCTGCGGCACGTTGGACAGCAAGAGAGCCGAGCTGGGCTTCATCCGCGACTGCCTCGCGGCCGCCGGCGTCGGCCACCTGCCTCGTCGATCTCGGCACCAGCGGCGGGCGGCCGCAGGCGGACATCTCCGCCGCGCGAGGTCGCGGCGCATCATCCGGATGGCGCAGGCTGCCGTCTTCACCGGCGATCGCGGCACGGCGGTCGCGGCCATGGCCGAGGCCTTCGTGCGCTTCATGGCGAGCCGGCGACGACTCGGCGGCATGCATCGGCGCCGGCGGCTCCGGCAACACCGCCCTCGTGACACCCGGCGATGCGCGCCCTGCCGGTGGGCCTGCCCAAGGTCATGGTCTCGACCGTGGCCTCGGGCAACGTCGCGCCCTATGTCGGCCCCGCCGACATCCTGATGCTGCACGCGGTGGCCGACGTGCAGGGTCTGAACGCCATCACCCGGCGCGTGCTCGGCAACGCCGCCCACGCCCTGGCCGGCATGATGCAGCACCATGATTCCCGAGCCCGCCGAGCGCCGCCAAGCCGGCCATCGGGCTGACCATGTTCGGCGTCACCACGCCCTGCGTGCAGGCAGGTGAGCACGCGCGCTCGAGGCCGACTACGACTGTCTCGTCTTCCACGCCACCGGCACCGGCGGCCAGGCGCTCGAGAAGCTGGTCGACGAGCGGGCTCGTCGGCGGCGATGCTCGATCTCACCACGACCGAGATCGCCGACCTCCTGGTGGGCGGCGTCCTGCCCGCGGCCGAGGATCGGCTCGAGGCGGTGATCGCTGACCGGCATGCCCTATGTCGGCTCGGTCGGCGCGCTCGACATGGTCAATTTCGGCGCCAGGGAGACGGTGCCCGAGCGCTTTCCGGACCGGCTGCTCTACGTGCACAACCCGCAGGTCACGCTGATGCGCACGACGCCCGAGGAGAACGCCCGCTTCGGCGCGCTGGCTCGGCGGCCAGGCTCAACCGCATGACCGGCCCGGTGCGGTTCCTCTGCCCGAGGGCGGCGTCTCGGCGATCGACGTGCCGGGCCAGCCCTTCCACGATCCGGAGGCGGACGCGGCCGCTGTTCGCGGCGCTCGAGGCCGATTTCGAGCCGGCGGCCGACCGGCGCCTCGTCCGGGTGCCGCACAACATCAACGATCCCGCCTTCGCCGCCGCCATGCGTCGCCGCCTTCCACGAGATCACGAGGACGAGCTGACCGATGCCCCGCTTCGAGCGCCAGGCAGCTGATCGACAAGTTCCGCGACATGGCGCGCCGGCGCGTGCCGATCATCGGCGGCGGCGCCGGCACCGGGCTCTCCGCCAAATGCGAGGAGGCGGGCGGCATCGACCTCATCGTCATCTACAATTCCGGCCGCTACCGCATGGCCGGCCGGGGCTCGCTCGCCGGGCTGCTGGCCTACGGCAACGCCAACGACATCGTGGTCGAGATGGCGCGCGAGGTGCTGCCGGTGGTGCAGCGCACGCCCGTGCTGGCCGGGCGTCAACGGCACCGATCCCTTCATGCTCCGGGACAAGTTCCTGCGCGACCTGCAAGGACCTGGGCTTCTCCGGCATCCAGAACTTCCCGACGGTCGGGCTCATCGACGGCATCATTTCGCGCCAATCTCGAGGAGACCGGCATGGGCTACGGGCTCGAGGTCGACCTGATCGCGGGCCGCGCACGAGCTCGACCTGCTCACGACACCCTACGTCTTCTCGCGCCGACGAGGCGGTCGCCATGGCCGAGGCCGGGGCCGACATCATCGTCCCGCACATGGGGCTCACCACCGGCGGCTCGATCGGCGCCGAGACGGCCGTGAAGCTCGACGACTGCCCTGCCATCATCGACGAATGGGCAAGAGCCGCGCGCCGGGTCCGCTCGGACATCATCGTGCTCTGCCACGGCGGCCCGATCGCCACGCCGGAGGATGCGGCCTACGTCCTGGCCGAGACCGAGCATTGCCACGGCTTCTACGGCGCCTCGTCGATGGAGCGCCTGCCGACCGAAAAGGCGCTCACCGCCCAGGTCGCCGCCTTCAAGCAGATCGGCTTCGCAGTATGACCGACAGGGTCGGCATCCTGATCGTGTCGCACTCGCCCAAGGTCGCCGAGGGTGCTGTCGACATGGTGCGCCAGATGGTGGGACCCGAGGTCGCCTGCATGGGCGTCGGCGGCGACCCGGGCGGCGGGCTCGGGACCGATGCGGAGAAGATCCGGGCCGGCATCGAATCCGTCTGGTCAGAGGTCGGGGTGGCCGTGCTGGTCGATCTCGGCGGAGCGGAGATGAACAGCGAGATGGCGATTCTGATGCTCGACGAGGAGCGCCGCGGCCGCGTTCGCATTGCTGCCGCACCGGTGGTCGAGGGGGCGGTGATCGCCGCGACCGAGGCCTCCTCGGGCAGCACGCTCGACGAGGTCATCGCCGCGGCCGAGGAATGGCGCTGATGGCGGCCGAGCAGGCGCGGGTCACCGTGGCCCACCCGACAGGCTTGCACGCCCGCCCGGCGGTCAAGCTCACCAAGCTCGCAAAGAGCTTCGATGCCGCCATTCGCCTGCGCGGCCTGCCGGATGGCGCCTGGATCGACGCGAAGAGCATCGTCAAGGTCATGGCGCTCAAGCTCAAGACCGGCACCGAGATCGAGCTCGAGGCCGAGGGCGCCGACGCCGGTGCCGCCCTCGCCGGGCTCACGGCCCTCGTCGAGCGTAACTTCGACGAGCATGGCTGAGAAGCTCTACAGAGGCCGCGTCGCCGCTCCGGGCCTCGCCTTCGGACCGCTTTTTCATTTGCCCGATCTCAGGGCGGCGTCCGATCGACCGGCGGGCACGCCCGAGGAGGAGATGGCGCGACTCACGGCGCTGTCGCCGCGTCCAAAGAGCAGCTTTCGCTGCTGCTGGCGGAAGACGAGGAGATGGCGGCGGAAATTCTCGGCTTCCAGCTGGAGATGCTCGACGATCCGGCCCTCGTCGAGGCGGCGGCGGCGCACGTTGCCGAAGGAGCCCCGGCAGCCCGGGCCTGGCAACTCGGCCTCGCACCGCAGGTGGAGGTCTTCGCCGGCGACGACGATCCCTATTTCCGCGCCCGGGCCGCCGATCTGGAGGATCTGCGCGATCGTGTGCTGGCCGCATTGGCCGGCGGCAGTGGCCCGGCAATGGCACCGCCGTCGGGTGCCATCGTCGTCGCCGCCGATTTGACCCCGTCCCGCTTCCTGGGCCTCGAGTGGGCGGCGCTCGGGGGTGCGGCGCTCGGGGCGGGCAGTGCCGCGAGCCACGTCGCCATGCTCGCCCGTGCGAGGGGCATTCCGCTGGTGACCGGGCTCGGGCCGATCGAGCCCAAGGTGGCAACGGCGGTGCTCGACGCCACGGATGGTGTTCTTGTCATCGAGCCGGAGCCGGCGACCGAGCGCCACTACCGCGAGCGGCTCGCAGTCGACCGCCGGGAGGCACGGGCAGCGGCCCAAATCGTGGCAAGCCCGGCGCGCACCACCACCGGTCGGCGGATCACCGTCATGGTCAATGTCGACGATCCGGATGCCGTGCCGGACGACCTGCTGCGCGCCGGCGACGGCGTCGGTCTCCTGCGCACCGAGTTCCTGTTCATCGGCAAGCCGAAAAGACCGGACGAGGAGACACAGTACCGCACCTATGCCCGCCTGCTGCAACGCCTCGACGGCCGGCCGCTGATCCTGCGCACCCTCGACATCGGCGGCGACAAGCCGCTCCCTGGCCTCGCCATTCCGGTCGAGACCAACCCCTTCCTCGGTCTGCGCGGGCTGCGGCTCTGCCTAGACCAGCCCGAGCTTTTCCGCCCCCAGATCCGCGCGGCACTTCGAGCGGCGGCCGAGGGCCCCCTCTCGATCATGCTGCCCATGGTCAGCCGGGCGGCGGAGGTCGCGGAAGCGCGTGCGTTCATGTCGAGCCGAAGCCCAAGCCCTCGGCCTGGCCGTGCCGCCGGTGGGCATCATGGTCGAAACCCCGGCGGCGGCCCTCGCCCTCGACACCATGCCCATCGATTTCGCCTCGATCGGCTCGAACGACCTCACCCAGTACGTGATGGCCGCCTCGCGTGACGCCGGCGGCCGCGTCGCCGAGCTGATCGACCCGCTCGATCCGGCCGTGCTCCGCCTCGTCGGAATCGTGGTCGAGACGGCGGCGGCGCGAGGGCTGCCGCTGTCGCTCTGCGGCGACATGGCGAGCGACCGGGCGGGGCTCGAAGCACTGCTCGATGCCGGCCTGGAGCGCGTTTCGGTGGCGCCGGCAGCCCTCGCCCGCGTCAAACTGTGGATCGGTCGCCACGGCGGACCGGTACGCTAGGCAGCAGCCACTGAAAGGAGACACTCGATGAGGACCTTCGACCGCTTTCGCCGGATGCTGGCAACAGTCGCAATAGCACTCGTGCTCGTCGCCACCTTGCCGGTCGGCGCCCTGCACGCCGGGCTCGTCACCACCGACGAGGTGATCACCCAGACCTACGATACGGGCGCCACGCGGGCCAGGCTCTCGGCCTTCATGGCGCGTGCCGACGTCAAGCAGCAGCTCGCGGCTCTGGAGCGTCAGCCGGCCGAGGCCGAGGCACGGATCGCCGCGCTGAGCGACGACGAGATCCAGGCCGTAGCCGGCAAGATCGACAAGCTGCCCGCGGGCGGCAGCATCTTCGTGACCGCAGCCATTGTCGCCGGCGTCCTGCTCTTCGTCCTGATCATCACCGACCTCGCCGGCATCACCAACGTCTTCACCTTCATCAATTGAGCCGCTTCAAGCGGCGGGGAATCAGCGGCAAGCGGCTGCGCGCCGCCGCAGTGGGTCTGGCGCTCACCCTGCTCGGTGCATGTGCTGGGGCGCCTGGCCTGCCGTCGCCGGGCGATCCGCGTGTTGCTGCGCTGCCGACTGCTGGGGCCGTCGCCGATGTGCCCTTCTTCGCGCAGGAGGAGTACTATTGCGGGCCGGCAGCACTCGCGATGACGCTCGCCTGGTCGGCGCTGGACGTCACCCAGGACGATCTTGTGCCGATCGTCTACACACCGGGCCGGCAAGGCACTCTGCAGGCTGACATGCTGGCTGGGGCGCGCCGCTTCGGCCGGCTCGCGGTGCCGGTCGAGACGGTTCCGGACCTTCTGGCGGAGGTCGCCTCCGGCCACCCGGTCCTCGTCCTGCAGAATCTCGGGCTCGGCCTCTTCCCGCAATGGCACTATGCCGTCGTCACCGGTTACGACATCGAGCGCGGCACCGTTCGGCTGCATTCCGGCGTAACAGCCGATCTCGACATGTCGCTCGCCACCTTTGCACGGACCTGGGCGCGCAGCGACAACTGGGCGCTGGTCGTTCTGCCGCCCGATCGCCTGCCGGCGAGGGCCGATGAACGCGCCGTCGTCGAGGCCGCCTCGGCCCTGGAGCGCGCGGGCCAGCCGGATGCTGCCGAAATCGCCTACGGCACCATCCTGACCCATTGGCCCTCGAGCCTGCCGGCTTCGATCGAACTCGGCAACGCGGCCTACGCCGCCGGCGACAAGCCGCGGGCCCGCGCCGCCTTTCGCCATGCGACCGAGGCGCATCCGACCTCCGCCGCCGCCTGGCAGAACTTGGCCTTCGTCCTCGCCGAGCTGGGCGAGGCTGAGGAGGCGGCCGCCGCGACAGAGCGCGCCCTGGCCCTCGGCAGCTAGAGCATTTTCCGATCATTCGAAGTCGTACCCTGCGGCCTGGAAGTAGTTTCTGCATTCGTCGGGCGTGAAGTGCCCGATTGCGGTGCCGATGGTGTTCCAGAGGTCGTCGATGGTTCGCGCTGCGACCTTGTTCAGCCACGCCTTGAGTTTGGCGAAGGCGAGTTCGATCGGGTTGAAGTCCGGCGAATAGGGCGGCAGGAAGCGGAGTTCCGCGCCTGTGGCCTCGATGGCTTGGCGGACGGCGGCAGGCTTGTGTGCGGGCAGGTTGTCGAGAACGACAATGTCGCCGGGTCGCAATGTCGGTGCAAGAACCTGCTCGACATAAGCCTGGAAGGCGGCACCGTTCATCGGCCCATCGAGGACCATGGGTGCGGTCATCCGGTCGTGGCGCAGGGCTCCTACGAAGGTGGTCGTCTTCCAATGTCCATGTGGCAAAGGTGCCCGGCAACGCTCTCCCTTGACGGCCCGGCCGTAGCGTCTGGCCATCTTGGTCGAGGCGCCGGTTTCGTCGATGAAGACGAGGCGCTCGGGCTCCAGCTCTGGCTGGGCCTCGAACCAGGCCAGCCGCCGCTGCCAGACGTCAGGCCGCTGCTGCTCGGCGGCGTGCGCCGTTCTCTTGAAGCCGAGTCCGTGGCGGTCGAGCAGTCGCCACACGGTGCTGGGTCGACGTCAATCCGTGCTGCGGTCGAGATGCGCGACTTTCCGCGAGCGTCGCATGTCCGGCGACGCATCGATCAGCGCCAGGACTTCCGTGGCACGGCCTCCAGCGATGCGAGCGCTTGTCGCCGCCGCGCGACCGCGGCTGGACGCTGCCCGACGCGCCACCGCTGCAGCCATCGATCGCCGTCGACGAAGCGATCTCGAAGCCGGCCGCGGCGGCGCGGCAAGATACCCCCTCTTCCACCGCCGCCACGACACGGCGACGTAAATCATCGGAAAGCGCGAGAGCCATCGAGGCTGGCCTCCTCCACCAGCCCGAATCTGAATCACAAACTGTCGGTCTTGGGAATCCCTGAGGATTTCATGGCGTTAGAAAATGCTCTAGCCGCTGTCGCTTTCACGGTCTACAGCGTCGATCGGCTTCGTCAGGCATCGAGCGTCGATTGCTTGGAGGGAAAACGGCGGCCATGGCTGAGATCATCGATGGCAAGGCTGCGGCCGAAGGAATGAGGCAGCGCCGAAGGGGCGGGCCGAGCGCTTCAGAGCAGACCACGGCATCGCCCCCGGTCTGCGGTGGCATCGTGGGCGACCATCCGGCGAGCCGTGCCTATGTTCGGACGAAGACCGGGTCGCGGCCGAGGTTGGGATCGCCGGTCAGCTATCCACTCGACGCGACCGTGGGCGAGGCAGGCCTGCTCCGGCGCATCCAGATACTCAACGCCGATCCGACAGGTCGCACGGCATCCTCGTCCAGCTGCCGCTGCCCGAGCAGATCGACGCGACGCAGCGGTGCTCGACGCGCATCGATCCGCGAGAAGGACGTCGACGGGTTCCACCCGGTGAACGTCGGCGCGCTGCTCGCGTCGGCGACGGCCGACGCTCGTGCCCTGCACGCCGCCGGCATGCCATGAAGCTCTCTGCTCGCGGACCGGGGTGAAGGTCGATGGCGCGCGAGGCGGTCGTCGTCGGCCGCTCCAACATCGTCGGCAAGCCGATGGCGCAGCTGCTGCTCGGCGACGCGAACGCGACCGTGACGATCTGCCACTCCCGCACGCGGGACCTCGCGCGCACTGCCGCGAGGCCGACATGCTCGTCGTCGCCGTCGGCAGGCCGAGATGGTGCGCGGCGACTGGATCAAGCCCGGCGCCGTCGTCATCGACGTCGGCATGAACCGCATCGGCCGCAGCCCGCCGGCGGAAAGCGAAGCTGGTCGGCGACGTCGCGTTCGACAGCGCGAAGGAGCGCGCGGCGCCATCACGCCGGTGCCCGGCGGCGTCGGCCCGATGACGATCGCGTGCCTGATGCAAAATACACTGGCCGCGG
>CAVOZQ010000011.1:0-139121 GCA_963700945.1 uncultured Alphaproteobacteria bacterium | reverse complement strand
AGGCGACGGCGCACGACCTGCCGTTGTCGCTCTGCGGCGACATGGCGAGCGACCGGGCAGGGCTCGAGGCGCTCCTGGATCTGGGCCTGACCCGCCTATCCGTGGCACCTGCGGCGCTCGGGCGGGTCAAGCTCTGGATCGGTCGCCACCGCGGGCCGGGTACGCTAGGCAGCAGCAACTGAAAGGAGAGAATTGATGAGGACATTTGACCGCTTTCGCCAGATGCTGGCAACAATCGCGATAGCACTCGTGCTCGTCACCACCTTGCCGGTCGGCGCCCTGCACGCCGGGCTCGTTACCACCGACGAGGTGATCACCCAGACCTACGATACAGACGCCACGCGGGCCAAGCTTTCGGCGTTCATGGCGCGTGCCGACGTCAAGCAGCAGCTCGCGGCCCTGGGCGTCGAGCCGGCCGAGGCCGAGGACGGATCGCAGCACTGAGCGACGACGAGATTCAGGCCATGGCCGGCAAGATCGAACAGCTGCCCGCAGGCGGCAGCATCTTCGTGACCGCAGCCATTGTCGCCGGCGTCCTGCTCTTCGTCTTGATCATCACCGACCTCGCCGGCATCACCAACGTCTTCACCTTTATCAATTGATCAGCCGCAAGCGGCTGCGCGCCGCCGCAACGGGTCTGGCGATCACCCTGCTCGGCGCGTGTGCCGGGGCGCCTGGCGTACCGTCGCCGGATAATTTGCGCGCTGCGGCGCTGCCGGCTGCGGGGGCCGTCGCCGATGTGCCCTTCTTCGCGCAGGAGGAGTACTATTGCGGGCCGGCAGCACTCGCGATGGCGCTCGCCTGGTCGGCGCTGGACGTCACCCAGGACGATCTTGTGCCGATCGTCTACACACCGGGCCGGCAAGGCACTCTGCAGGCTGACATGCTGGCTGGGGCGCGCCGCTTCGGCCGGCTCGCGGTGCCGGTCGAGACGGTTCCGGACCTTCTGGCGGAGGTCGCCTCCGGCCACCCGGTCCTCGTCCTGGAGAATCTCGGGCTCGGCCTCTTCCCGCAATGGCACTATGCCGTCGTCACCGGTTACGACATCGAGCGCGGCACCGTTCGGCTGCATTCCGGCGTAACAGCCGATCTGGACATGTCGCTCGCCACCTTTGCACGGACCTGGGCGCGCAGCGACAACTGGGCGCTGGTCGTTCTGCCGCCCGATCGCCTGCCGGCGAGGGCCGATGAACGCGCCGTCGTCGAGGCCGCCTCGGCCCTGGAGCGCGCGGGCCAGCCGGATGCTGCCGAAATCGCCTACGGCACCATCCTGACCCATTGGCCCTCGAGCCTGCCGGCTTGGATCGGACTCGGCAACGCGGCCTACGCCGCCGGCGACAAGCCGCGGGCCCGCGCCGCCTTTCGCCATGCGACCGAGGCGCATCCGACCTCCGCCGCCGCATGGCAGAACTTGGCCTTCGTCCTCGCCGAGCTGGGCGAGGCTGAGGAAGCGGCCGCCGCGACAGAGCGGGCCCTGGCCCTCGGCGGCTAGCCGCTGTCGCTTTTCACGGTTTACAGCGTCGATCGGCTTCGTCAGGCATCGAGCGTCGATTGCTTGGAGGGAAAACGGCGGCCATGGCTGAGATCATCGATGGCAAGGCTGCGGCCGAAGGGTTGAGGCAGCTGCTGAAGGGGCGGGCCGAGCGCTTCAGAGCAGACCACGGCATCGCCCCCGGTCTTGCGGTGGTCATCGTGGGCGACCATCCGGCGAGCCGTGCCTATGTCCGGACCAAGACCCGGGTCGCGGCCGAGGTTGGGATCGCCGGTGAGCTGATCCAACTCGACGCGACCGTGGGCGAGGCAGGCTTGCTCCAGCGCATCCAGAGACTCAACGCCGATCCGACGGTGCACGGCATCCTCGTCCAGCTGCCGCTGCCCGACGAGATCGATGCGCGCGCGGTGCTCGCCGCCATCGATCCACAGGAAGGATGTCGACGGGTTTCACGCGCTGAACGTGGGCGCGCTGTTCAGCGCCTCGCGGCCCGACCCCGACCGCCTGCTCGTGCCCTGCACGCCGCTCGGCTGCCTCCTTCTGCTCCGCAACACCTTGGGTGCGGACGGGCTGGCGGGCCGCGAAGCGGTCATCGTCGGCCGCTCGAACATCGTCGGCAAGCCGATGGCGGCACTGCTGCTGGGCGCCGACTGCACCGTGACGATCGCGCACTCGCGCACGCATGACCTCGAAGGAGTCTGCCGCCGGGCGGATATCCTCATCGCCGCGGTCGGCCGGCCACGGATGATCCAGGGCGACTGGGTCAAGCCCGGGGCCACCGTCATCGATGTCGGCATCAACCGCATCACCGAGCCCTCGGGCGAAAGCCGGCTTGTGGGCGACGTCGATTTCGCCAGTGCGGTCGATGTCGCGGGCGCCATCACCCCGGTCCCCGGCGGCGTCGGCCCGATGACGGTCGCCTGCCTGATGCAAAACACACTGGCCGCGGCCCGGCTGCAGCTGGGTCACACAGGGCCTGTGAATTGGCATTGAAAAGAGACCCAATCATCCGTTGACGCAACCTATTGATCCGGCTGAACAAATTTGGCGGTGTCTGGATTGCGTGTTGAAGTCCGCACAAGTTGGTGAGAACATTGATGAAACATCGATTTCGGAGCGGACGATGAACAAGGCACGTTTCAGGCGTTTGTGCGCAGGCATGAAGAGATTGAGTGTCGGGCAGATGCGGGCGCTGCGAGGCCAGCTTCGAGCACTCGATACGCGCATCGAGGTTCTTTCGCGCATCGATGCCCGGGGACAGGCGCTCACCGAATGTGTTCACTGTGCCGCGCCTTCGTTGCAGCGCTGGGGCGAGACCCGAACGGGGTTGCAAAGGCTGAGATGCAAGGCCTGTCGTCGGACATTCTCCTCGGCCACCGGGACGGTGCTGGAGCGCATTCGTCGGCCCGAAAAGCTGCTCGCGGTGCTGCGTGACATGATGTCGACAAGCCCTCGCTCATGTCGAGCCCTGGCGCGATGTCTCGAACTGGACAAGACGACCGTCTGGCGTTGGCGCCTGAGCCTGCTCCAGGCGCTCATCGGGGCTGGTGCGAGCGAATTGAACGGTATCGTCGAGGCCGATGAGAAGTTCTTCCGGGAGTCGCGCAAGGGCAGCCGTGAATGGGTTGATCACGAACGCGACCCGACCCGTCATGCCGAGCCCGACCGCCCGCGTTGGCGTGATTTCCGGCGCCTCCGGCTGCTCTTCCCGGCCGGATTGTCGGCGTGGCAGATACCAGTCTTGACCCTGACCGATCGAACGGGCGCGCGGCGCGCCGACGTGCTCCCCGATCGCCGCGCAACGAGCCTCGTCTCCCGGCTCGAAGCCCATGTCGGACAGGATGCGGTCCTCTGTACGGATGGTGACAGTGCTTACGATCTTTTCGCACGACAACGCGCCATGCCGCACTATCGCCTTCACCCCAAGAAGGGTCCACGGGTCATCGCCAAGGCTTTCCACATGCAGACCGTCAACAATCTGCACAGCCGCTTCGAGACCTTCATGAAACCATTCTGCGGACCGGCAACCAAAAACCTCCCCGCCTATGCCGCATGGTTCGTCTCCAGGCTCGTCGGCAATCAACAAGACGCAGAGAATGCCGCTTGGCAGATCGCCCTCGCTGCTTGATCAACACCCAATCCAGACACCGCCAAAAATTTTAGACCGAAATCCCGATAGGATGCCGACTGTAATGCGTCGGGAAGCAAATTTCGGCAGCGAGTTAGGGCATTTACATGAAAACCAAGTTGGGTCCTATTTGCATGCCAAGTCACAGCATAGCGTCTTGCCGTGTGTGATCGTCCTGACCATCGCCGCCGCCAATCGTGGGCATCAAGTGTTGGTAAAGAACCCGCTAGAAAATTACACCGACGCCATTGGACTATTGTGCCCTTTTTCAGAGCGCGAAGATGGTAGCACTGGCCCGCAAACGATTTACCTGCCCGGTGCCCTGTCGTTCGCCGAGCTAGCGGCCATATTCTTGGCTCCTGACGGGCCTGACTATTTAGCCACCCACGCGCCGCTAGGAAGCCCTACACGGACCTAAAGGCGGGCCTTGGCTTAACTCGGCTAGGGAGAAAACCCCTTGAAAAACGTGGTGGGCGCACAAGGACTCGAACCTTGGACCCGCTGATTAAGAGGAAGCAACCAAGAAGCTTCCTAGAACCCTACTGAGACAAATTGATATTGTATATACTGGCCCAACAGGGTTATAGCCGCTGACTAGAAGCTGCACGAGGTCGCTTCCTATATCAGGAATGCGCTTCCCAATGCTTCCTATATGCTTCCTATTTTTAGGGCAGCGGCCATGAAGCTCAGTCAGAAAATCGTCGATCGCCTGGAGGCTCCAGCCGGCAAGGCAGATGCCATCGTCTTCGACGACGATGTGCCGGGTTTGGGTGTTCGCTTCCAGGGGCGAATGACCTTGCCCTGTGTGGGTGGTCCGCGAGCTAGTTTAGTTCAGGACCATCGAGGAGGGTTTCATGGCGAGGAAGCGGCACACGGCCGAGGAGATCATCGGCAAGCTGCGTGAAGCCGAGGTGCTGATCGCGCAGGGCAAGACGGTTGCGGAGGCAGCTCGAGCGATCGGCGTGACCGAGCAAAGCTGCTTTCGCTGGCGCAAGGAGTATGGCGGGCTGAAGCTGGACCAGGCCCGGCGTCTGAAGGAACTGGAGCGCGAGAATGGGCGGCTTCGCAGGGCGGTAGCGGATCTGACGCTCGATAAGCTCATTCTGAAGGAAGCAGCGTCGGGAAATTACTGAGCCCCGCTCGTTGCCGGCGCTGTGTGGAACATGTGACGGACGCCTTGCAGGTTTCCGAACGTCGGGCGTGCAAGGCTCTCGGACAACACCGTTCGACCCAGCGCAAACCGCCCATGCCTGCCGATGACGAAGCGGCCCTGACGGCCGATATCATCGCGTTGGCTGCTTGTTATGGCCGCTATGGTTATCGCCGGATCACCGCTCTGCTCCGGCAGGCGGGCTGGACGGTGAATGCCAAACGGGTCGAACGGATCTGGCGGCGAGAGGGGCGAGTTTGCCGGTGGGGCAGTTCGAGAAGCCTATCTCGGCGGGACGACGTGGTTTGGCTACGGATGGATTTCCATTACGGTCAGATCTCTACCGCTCATCGTCTCTGTGCCAAAGAATGCGCACCTATCGATCCGAAACATCTGGTGGGTGCAGGGAGGCGGGCCTCCCTGCGTTCTTCCCCAGCGGCCGCGAGGCCGCTTCCCTGGCTCAGGCCTGGTTCGCCACCTCGATCAGGTTGCCGTCGGGGTCGCGGAAGTAGAGGGAGGTGATGGGGCCTTGCGCGCCGGTGCGGGGGACGGGGCCTTCGAGGGTGGGGAAGCCTTGGGCGGCCATGTGTTCGGCCACCTGGTCGAGGGGTGTGTCGGTGAGGAAGCAGAGGTCGGCTGAGCCTGGGGTGGGGTGGGTGGCCTTGGGCTCGAACTCGCGGCCCTGGTGGTGGATGTTGATCTTTTGCTGGCCGAAGGCGAGGGCTTCCCTTCCCTCTCCAAACGTCGTCCAGGTCATGCCGAGGCCGTCGACGTAGAAGCGGCGGGTGGCTTCGGGGTCGGTGATGGTGATGACGAGGTGATCGAGGGCCTTGATCATCGCTCCTCCATGCGCTGCACGGCGTCCTCGTTCATGCCGAGGTGGTGGCCGATCTCGTGGGTGAGGACGTCGAAGACGACCTCGTCGAGGGGGCAGCCGCGCTCGCACCATTCGACCAGGATCGGCATGCGGAAGAGGAAGATCATCTCGGGCTCGGAGGGTGGCAGGGCCGAGTGGCGCTCGCCGATGGGCACGGCCTGGTAGAGGCCGGTGAGCTCAAGCGGGTCGTCGATCTCCATGGCGTCGAGCAGCGCCTCGTCGGGCCAGTCACGGACGACGACGGGCACCGGGCCCATCAGGTCCCTGATCTCGGACGGCAGCTCGGCCAGGATGGCCTCGCCGATGGCGGCCAGCTGGTCGATCGATGGGGGCAGGCTCGCGCCTGGATCGGTTAACGGCACGCATGCTCTCCTTCGCCGTGCGAGCGGCCGCAATGGTCAGTCGCCAAGCCACTTATACATGACGAGCGCGTCGACGAGGCCCTCCGTCGCGTGACGGAAGGCCTTGGGCAGGATGCCGACGCGGGTGAAGCCGAGCGCGTCCCAGATGCGGATCGAGGCTTCGTTGGTGACGACGACGAGGTTGAACTGCAGCGCCAGGTAGCCGTGCTCGCGGGCTGCCGTCAGGCTGTGCTTGCCCATGGCGCGGCCGACGCCCCGGCCGGCGGCGCTGGGGGCGACGATGAAGCCGGCATTGGCGACGTGGCTGCCGAGGCCGGGCTTGTTGTCGGTGAGGTAGTAGCTGCCGAGCACCTGGCCGGCTTCTTCGGCGACGAACACGGCGCGGTGCTCGTCGATCCACCAGCGCTTCGCCTCCGCCTCGCTGGTCTCCCGGGGCTGCGGGTAGGTTTCGCCCGCCCGCAGGATCGGCTCGATGATGCCCCAGAGCGCCGGCCAGTCGGCCGGCGCGTAGGGGCGGATCTCGAGGCTCACTTTGGGGCCAGGCGGAGCGCCCCGTCGAGGCGGATCGTCTCGCCGTTGAGCAGGGTGTTGCGGATCATCTCCATGACCAGCGACGCGTATTCCTCGGGATGGCCCAACCGCGACGGAAACGGCACGGCGGCACCGAGCGATTCCTGAACCGGCTCGGGCAGGCCGGCGACCATGGGGGTCTTGAGGATGCCGGGCGCGATCGCCAGGACACGGATCCCGGAGCGGGCGAGATCGCGCGCCGCCGGCAGGGTCAGGGCCGCGATCCCGCCCTTCGACGCCGAGTACGCCGCCTGGCCGATCTGGCCCTCGAAGGCGGCAACCGATGCCGTGTTGATGATGACGCCGCGCTCGCCATCCTCATTGAGCGGTGACGCGTTACTCATGGCCGCGGCGGCCAGCCGGAGCATGTTGAAGCTGCCGATCAGGTTGACGCGGATGACCTGCTCGAAATCGGCGAGCGGCATCGCTCCGTCGCGGCTGACGATGCGCGCGCCAGGCGCAATACCCGCACAGTTGACGAGGACGCGTGGCGCGCCGAGACCGTTGGTGATTGCGGTGAAGACCGCTTCCGCAGCCGCAGCGTCCGCGACGTCGAGAACCTCGAAGCGGCAGCCCAGCTCGGCTGCGGCGGCACCGACACGCGCGGCGTCGCGATCCACGAGGACGACAGTGGCGCCGGCCTCGGACAATACCTTGGCCGTGGCATAGCCGAGGCCCGAGGCGGCCCCGGTGACAACGGCAACTAGACCTTCGATCTGCATGGCAGTGCTCCTATCGCGGTTCCATCAACACGGAACGTTTCGAGCTGCGCCCTGCCAATCGTCAGCCCAGTTTCTTCGTTACTTCACCGATGGATGCCTGCATCACCCGCTGCGCCGCGTCGCCGCCGAGCTTTTCGGTCAGCAGTCGGCGAGTGGTGGCGACGGTGAGATCGGCGGCCCGGCTGCGCACCTCCGCCATGGCGCGGGCCTCTTCCTGGGCGATCCGTTCCTCGGCCTGCTTGGTGCGCCGCTCGACGAGCTGCTCGAACTCGTCCTTCAGCCGCTTCTGCAGTCGCTCGGTCTCGGCCTTCGCCTGCGCCTGGATGTCCGCGGCGAGGCTCTCGCCCTCGTGCAGCTGGCGGCGATGCCGGGCCAGCATCTCCTTTGCTTCCTCGTGCAGCCGCTTGGCCTCGTCGAGCTCACTCTTGATTTGCATAGCGCGCCGGTCGAGGCCGCCCAGCACGTGCTCGCGGAACGGCTTCCAGACCAGGATGATGAGAATGATAAGCGCGACGAGCAGCCAGAGCTCGATCATCAGGCGACCTCTTTCTGCACGGCGGCGAGCGCCGACTTGGCCTCTTCGGCCGTCACGGTTACGCCAGCGAGACGCTGGATCGCGGCCTGCGCCACCTCGACGGCGACACCTTCCAGCTCGGCCAGGGCCTGCGCGCGCGCCTTGTCGATCGATGCCTCGGCGGTGCGGATCTTGGCGCCGAGCTCGTTGTCGAGCGCCGCCGTTCTGGCACTCACCTCAGCGTTGACGGCATCGCGGGTGGAGGCGATGGCGCGGCCCGCCTTCTCCTGCGCGTCGGCCACGACCTTGGCGTACTCCTCGGCCGCCGCCTCGGCCTCGGCCCTGAGATTGGCCGCCTTGTCGAGGTCATTGGAGATCCGCTCCTGGCGCGCCTCGAGGATGTCGGCGACCCGGGGAAGGGCCTTCTTCTTCAGGAGATAATAGAGGACGGAAAAGGTGATGATCAGCCAGAGGATCTGGCTGGCGTAGAAGCCGGCATTGAGCTGCGGCATGCCGGCGCCTTCGCCGCCATGTGCCTCGCTCTGCGCCATTTCCTCGGTCAACAGACCTTCGGCCGCGGCCTCGGTCGCCGGCGTCTCGACCGCATCCTCGGCGATCGCCGGGACGGCGGCAAGCGGCAGGAGGCTGGCAGCGACCACGATCGAGCCGGCCATGGCCAGGAGCACGGCAAGAGCCGTCCGTCGCATCATCTCGAATCCTCGAATGTCATCCAACCCGAACGGTGCCGCCGGGCCGGCCCGGCGGCACCTCCAGTCGCGTGGCTCAGGTGAACAGGACGAGGAAGGCGATCAGCAGCGCGAACAGCGCCACCGCCTCGACCAGCGCGAAGCCGATGATGGCATAGGGGAAGACGCGCTGCTGCACGGACGGGTTGCGACCGACCGTGGCGATCAGGGTCGCGAAGATGTTGCCGATGCCGATGCCGACACCAAAAAGGGCGATGGTGGCGATACCGGCGCCGATCATCTTCGCAGCTTCGAGTTCCATCGATCAACTCCACTCGGGTTTTGTCAAAGAGGACACTTGGTTGAAACGCTCTTGCTGGCCGATCCGGGCGCTGCGGCGCTCGGCTTCGGTCAGTGCATGTGGATCGCGTCGTGCAGGTAGATGCAGGTGAGGACGGTGAAGATGTAGGCCTGGAGAAACGCCACGGCGATCTCAAACCCGGTGAGCGCCACGGCAACGGCGAGCGGTGCAACGCCGAAGAAGCCGAGGGCCACGATGAAGCCGGCGAACACCTTCATCATGGTGTGACCGGCCATCATGTTGACGAACAGCCGGACGGAGAGGCTGATCGGCCGCACGCAGTAGGAGATGATCTCGATCGGCACGATCAGCGGCACCATGTAGACCGGCGCGCCCTGCGGCACGAAGAAGCCCAGGAACTTCACGCCGTGCAGGTAGAAGCCGTAGATGGTGACGCCGACCCAGACGCAGATCGCCATGAAGAAGGTGACGATGATGTGGCTGGTGAAGGTGAAGCTGCCCGGAATCATGCCCAGCATGTTGCCGAGGAGGATGAACATGAAGAGCGTGAAGATCAGCGGGAAAAAGCGCATGCCTTCCTTGCCGGCATTCTCGCGAATCATCCCGGCGACGAACTCATAGGACAGCTCGACCAGCGACTGCACCCGCCCCGGCACCATCGCGTGCTGGCGCGTGCCCTGGACGATCAGCAGGTAGACCGCGATCGACGTGATCACCATCCACAGCGCGGAATTGGTGAACGACAGATCGACACCCTCGATGAGGATGTTGACGATTGGCTTGATCTCGAACTGCTCGAGAGGACTGGCCACCCGCGTACCCCGCTCAAACGCCGTGCGGGGTCACCCTCCGCTCTCGGCTAACGTCCCGTCATGTCGGCGACTCCGGACCATCGGACCGATCGTCACCCTCACCCAGATACCGCCGCATGCTGCGAAAAGCATTCAGCATGCCTGCCGCCGCGCCCAGCATGAACCCAACGATCAGCAGGAACGGCCCCGTATCCAGCCACCGATCCAACGCCCAACCGAGCAGGCTGCCCCCGCCCACTCCGACGATGACCTCGATCCCGGCCTGCAACCCGCCGCCCCAGCTGATGGGTCGCTGATCGGCCGCGTCGGGTCCACCATCTCGTGCCTCCCGCGTGCCTTTCAGCTTCGCGAGGCGGGCGTCGAAATCATCGAACCCGGACGGTTTTTTCGGCTCCGGCATCCGTCCCTCACCTTGCCCGCACCCCGAGCGCAACTTAAAGGTCGCGCCATCGGCACCGGCCAAGGCGCCGCGAACCTAGAAATGCACCACCCGGGTGTCAATGCTTCTGGGCGTCACCCGCCGCTCGGCAAGATGCCGCACCAGCGCCGGATCAGGGCCGGCTCAGGCGCTCTCCTTGAAGCGCTCGGCATCGTCGAAGGCGACGGACACCAGCTTGGAGACGCCACGCTCGGCCATGGTGACACCGAACAGCCGATGCATCCGTGCCATCGTCAGGGGATGGTGGGTGACGACCAGAAAGCGCGTCTTTGTCTCCCTGGCCATCTCCTCGAGCAGGTCGGCGAAGCGCTCGACATTGGCATCGTCGAGCGCCGCGTCGACCTCGTCCAGCACGCAGAGCGGCGAAGGCTGGGTGAGAAAGAAGGCGAAGACCAGTGCCAGGGCCGTCAGGCTCTTCTCGCCGCCGGACAGGAGGCGAATGTTCTGCAGCTTCTTGCCGGGCGGCATCGCCTCCAGCTCGAGCCCGGCGTTCAGGGGGTCGTCCATGTTGGTCAGGCGAAGATGCGCCTTGCCGCCGCCGAAGAGGCGCTGGAAGAGGTGGCGAAAATGCCGGTCGACATCCTCGAACACACCCTCGAGCCGGCTTCGCGCCTCGCGGTTCAGCGTGCCGATGGCGCGCTGCAGCCGCTCGACGGCTTGCCCGAGCTCCGCCGCATCCGTCTCCAGCCGCTCGATCTCGACCGCCAGCTCCTCGCATTCCAGCGCGGCACGGAGGTTGACGGCACCCAGCCGCTCGCGGCTCGCCTTGAGCTTGTCGAGGCGGGCCTCCAGCGCCGCCGGCGGCTCGCTCTGCAACGCCTCGCCGATCTCGGTATCGGCCACGGCGTCCAGGACGGCCGCGATCGGCTGTCCGAGGCGGCGCGTGGTTTCCCGCTCCAGCTCCTGCTGCGCCTCTGTCTGCCGCTCGACCTCGGCCTCGGCGAGGACCACCGTCTCACGCGCTTCGGCGAGCGCCGCCTCGGCCTGCCGCCGCTCGCCCTCGAGCCGGGCCAGCGCCGTCTCGGCCGCCTGCAGCGCTGAGGTGGCCTCGGCGGACGCGGCATCGGCTGCCGCCAGCTCCGCGTCCAGCGCCTCGCCGCCGGCCTGCTCGAGCCGGGCGGCCTGCTCGGCCCGCTCGGCGTCCAGCGTCTCGAGCCGCCCGGCCGCGGCCGACCGCTCGAGCTCGCGCCGCTCCAGGTCGGCGGCGAGATGGGCGGCCTCCTCGTCCAACGCCCGCAACCGCGCCTCGGCGCTCCACCGCTCGGCCTCGATCGCGAGCTGCCGGGCACGCAGCCGCTCGACCTCGGCATGGGCTGCCACCGCCTCGGCCTCGAGCGTCTCACGCCTGGCGCGCGCGCCGAGCAAAGCAGCCTCAGCGGTCGCGATCGTCTCGTCGAGCTTTTCCAGCTCGCCCTGCAGCTGCGCGGCCTCGCTGGCGAGGCCGGTGGTCGCGTCCTGGCGGTGCGCCTTGCGCAGCGATGCCTCGCCGGCCCGGCGCTCGAAGAGCAGGCGCGCCGCGAGTGCTTCCTGCGACGCCTGCCGCTCCGCCGCGCTCGCCGATGCCAACGCCGCATCCGCCGCCTTCAGCTCGGCCTCGGCCTGATCGACGGCGTCGCGGAGAGAAGCCGCATCGGCCTCAGCTGCTGACACCGCTGCCCGGGCGGCATCGAGCGCACCGTCGAGGTCGCTGGTCGACGCCTCGGCAAGGGCCGCGTCGATCGTCATCAGCGCCGTTTCGTGCTCGACGCGCTCGCGCGCGATCCGGTCGAGGGCCAGGGCCAACCGCTCGGCTTCTGCGTCGCGCCGCCGGGCCTGCTCGCGGGCAGCGTCGAGGGCCAGCGCCGCCCGCTCGATCTCAGGGCCGAGCGTCGCCCGCTCAGCACTCCGCGCCCCGGCTTCGGCCTCGGCTGCGACGAGTGCTTCCTTCGCGGTCTCGAGCTTGCCGCCAAGGTCCCGCTCGCTGGCGGCCAACTCGGTCAACTGGCTGGCGATCGTCTGCGCCCGCTGCCGCCGCGCGAGCTTTGCCCGGATCGGGTCATCCGCCTCGACACCCCGGACGAAGCCATCCCAGCGCCAGAGGCCACCATCGCGGGTGACGAGCCGTTGACCCTGCGCCAGGGTCGGCTGCAGCCGCGCAGCCAGCGCCGCATCGGCGACGACGCCGACCTGGGCCAGCCGGCGGGCCAGGGCCGGAGCGCCCGCAACCATCCGGTCGAGCGGGGTGGCGCCTTCCGGCAAGGCCGGCTGGCCGGCAGCGGGATCTCGCGTGGGCGCCTGCCAGAAGGCGGCCGCCGCCTGGTCCGTACCGGCCATCAGGTCGTCGCCGAGCGCGGCCACGAGCGCCGTCTCGCAGCCGGGCTCGACCGTCATCCCGTCGAGCACCGGCGAGGCCTCGACGGGCTCCGCGAGCGACGCCAGGGCGGCGGCTTCCGCCTCGAGACGGAGCCGCTCGCTCGCGGTCTCGGCCAGCCTCGCGCCGAGGCCGTCATGGTGCTCGCGTGCGCCGGTGACCCGCCGCTCGTCCGTTGCCGTCGCCTCATCGAGAACGGCCAGCCGATCACGCATCGCCTGGAGATCGCTCTCGCTCGCCGGGGGCGTGGCGGCTGCCGCCTCGGCCAGGGCCGTGCGCTCGGCCTCGAGCCGCTCGGCCTCCGCACGCAGCTGATGGCGCGCCCGCTCATGCCACTGGCGGCGCTCGTGCTGAGCGGTGATCGTCGTGTGCTGCCGGTCGGCCTCGGCCTCGAGCCCTGCCAGGCGCTTCGTCTCCTCTTGTACCCGGCTCATCGCCAAGGCGAGCGCGCCACGCAGACCGTCGAGGGGCGCATTGGCCGCGTCGCGCTCGCTCCGGGTCGCCTCGATCAGCGCGGCAGCTCTGCCGACGGCGGCCTCTGCCGCCTCGTGCTTGCGCGCGGCAGCCTCGACAAGGGCGTCGTCGGCAACCTCCCCCAGCCGCTCCAGCTCGAGCTGGACGGCGCGCAGGCGGCGATGCCGCTCGTCGTGGCGGGTACGGTCGGCCTCGAGCCGGCGCTCGGTCTCGGTCTCGACCGTCACCGCCTCGCGCCGCGCGGTGTCGACCCGGTCGCGCGTGTCGCCCGCGGTCGTCGCCGCCGGTCCAAGCGACAGGCTCTCGGCGGCCAGCGCAGCGCAGCTCGCCTCGAGCTCGGCCTTGCCGGTCGCAATCGTCGCCTGGCGCGCGGTCCCAGCCTCGATCGCCCGGGCCAACCCGTCCAGCCGCGCCCTGGTCTCGTCGCGATCGGTGACCAGGCGGTCGAGCGCCGCCCGCTTTTGGGCCGTTGCCTCGGCCTGCCGATCGTGCCGCTCGGTGAGCCTGGCGAGCACGGCCGCCGCCACGGCCGCCGCATCGCGGAGCGCCGGCAACCGGGCGCCGGCAGCTTGATGCGCCGCCTCGGCCGCCTCGGCCAGCGAGCGGCGCTCGCCGAGCGTCAGCCGGGCCTCGCCGAGCGCCGTGCCGACCGCCTCGAGCGCGGCCCTGCCGGCGGTGATGCGGGCACGGACCAGGAAAGCGTCGAGTGCCCTGATCTGCGCCTGCAGCTTCTTGTAGCGCTCGGCCTCCTTGGCCTGCTTCTCGAGCGCCGATCGACGGTCGGCGAGGATCGCCAGCTGGTCGGTCACCCGCTCGAGGTTGCCCAGCGTCGCCTGCAGCTTGAGCTCGGCTTCGCGCCGGCGGCTGTGCATGCCGCCGATACCGGCCGCCTCCTCGAGCAGGCGGCGGCGCTCCTCGGGCTTGGCCTCGACGATGAAGCCGACCTGACCCTGGCCGACGATGGCCGGGCTCTTCGCGCCGGCACCGGCATCGGCGAACAGCAGCTGGATGTCCCGGGCACGGACCTCGCGGCCATTCAGGCGATAGAGCGAGCCGGTGCCGCGGCCGATCCGCCGGCTGATCTCGAGATCCTCGGAATGCGGCAGAACGTGGATGGCGGTGCCGGGCTCAGCGACCGGCGGCCGCTTCAGGCCGAGCGACACCTCGGCGAGATCGAAGGCGGAACGCATGGTCGAGCCGCCGAAGATGACGTCGTCCATCTCGCCGCCGCGCAGGCCTCTGGCCGAGCTCTCGCCCATCACCCAGCGCAGCGCCTCGACGACGTTCGACTTGCCGCAGCCGTTGGGGCCGACGATGCCGGTCAGGCCCGGGCCGATCTCCAGCTCGGTAGCATCGCAGAACGATTTGAAGCCGCTGACACGAAGGCGGACGAATTCCAAGGCGCTACCACAACATCTGGTGCAGGTTGAGCGAACCTACCGCCAGATCCCGTGAAGGCAAGCATTCCTGCAGCTCAAGGCATCGCCGCTTCGATCACTGTGGCGAATTCGTCGATCGACTGGGCGCCGGTCATCATCTCGCCGTTGATGATGAAGGACGGCGTCGAGCTGATCTGGAACTCCTCCTGACCGTCCAGCCGGCTCTGCAGCACGGCATCCTGCATCGCCTCGCTGGCGAGACAGGCTTCTGCCTTGTCCCGTGGCAGGCCGCCGAGCCCGGCGAGCTGGATCAGCGATTCCGTCGGATTCTCCGACCGCGCCCAGCGCGACTGGCTGGCGAACAAGGCATCGAGGAAGGCGAAATAGCGATCCGGCCCGGCACAATGCGCGATCACCGCCGCGTTCAGCGCGTTCTGGTCGAGCGGGAAGTCGCGGGCGATGAGCTTGACCTGGCCGGTGTCGATGAACCGCTCCTTGAGCGCCGGCAGCGTGTCGGTGTGGAAGGCCGCGCAATGCGGGCAGGTCAACGACGAGTACTCGATGATCGTCACCGGTGCCGCGGGGTCGCCCAGCACCTGCTCGGTGACCGGCGGCAGGTCGGTCGCATCCTGCGCCAGCGACGCGCCGAGCGGCAGCCCCAGGGTCAGCGCCAGCGCCGCCGTGCCGAACAGATATCGTCGCTTCATCGATCACTCCTTGGAGGCGTCATTGCGACCAACATATAGGCGGCGACGGGTGGCGCGGACAAGCTGCGCTCGCGGCCACGTGTCCAGCGGCGTGTCCAGCAGCCGGGGCGGTCGGGCGCTGGTCAGCCGCCCGCCTGGCGCGCCTTGATGCTGCGGCCGAGCGATTGGAGCGCCGCGCCCAGCGCCGCGTCGGCGATCGGCGCCACCTCGTCCGCCACCGCCGCCTCCTCGGCCGCCGACAGCCGGCGCAGCTCCGGTGGTGCCGGCGGTGCCGGCAGAGCGCGCGACGGCAACTGGACGAAGCGCAGCCGGGCGGCGGCGCGAAAGCCGAAATAGTCGTTGACCCGCTCGAGCACTTGCGGCGCCACGTGCTGCAGCTCGAGCGCCGCACCACCGGCGGCCTGCAGGACGAGCGTGCCGCCGGTGGTCGTGCCTCTGCGAAACTCGAGCCGCATCGGGTGACAGCGCCGGGCAAGGCCGGCACCGACGATCTTGCGGCCATTGCTCGACCACCTCGACCGCGGCAAAGCCCCGGCGCCGGGCCGCCGGGGTGAGCAGCTGGGTCAGCAGCCGCGACAGGGCAGCCGTGCTCCGTTGGCGCTGCGTGTTGATCGCAGCCTTGGTTGGCTGCATCAGCTGGTTCTGGGGCTGCCTCTGGTCCATTGCAGGTCGCCTGACCACGTTCGTGTCTCTCGCCTGTCGCTCGCACCATCAGGATAAGCTGCCCGTGTCGCCACCACCAGCCCCCCTGCCAGCCACGCCCGCCCGGCTCCGTACAGCACTCCTGAGCTGGTACGATGGCGCCCGGCGCTCACTGCCCTGGCGCGCGGCGCCCGGCGATGTGGCCGATCCCTGGGCCGTGCTGGTCAGCGAGATCATGCTGCAGCAGACCACCGTCGCCACGGTCGGGCCACGGTTCGAGCCGTTTCTCGACCGCTTTCCCAGTCCAGCCGCGATGGCCGACGCGCCACTCGACGACGTCCTGCATGCCTGGCAAGGGCTGGGCTACTACCGCCGCGCCCGCGGTCTGCACGCGGCAGCGGTGGCAATCGTCGAGCGGCATGGCGGGCAGCTGCCGGGAACCGTCGAGGCGCTCGCCACGCTGCCCGGCGTGGGTCCCTACACGGCCGCGGCCGTCGCTGCCATCGCCTTCGGCGCAAGCCGCCGTCCCGATCGACGGCAATGTCGCGCGGGTTCTGGCCCGGCTGCTCGACCATGCGGCGGTGCTCAGCCCGACCAAGGCCGAGCTTCGGCCGGCGGCGCTGGCGCTGGCGACCAGCGAGCGGGCGGGCGATCTGGCCCAGGCATTGATGGAGCTGGGCGCGTTGCTCTGCACGCCGCGCCAGCCGGCCTGCCACGAGCTGTCCCTGGGCGTTCGCCTGTCGGGCACACGCGGCGGGCCATGCTGCGAGCCGACCGGTCAAGGCGGCCAAGGCGGCGCGGCCGACGCGCCATGCCGTAGCGATGCTGATCCGCGACCACGAGGGCCGGCTCTGCCTGCGCCGCCGGCCGGACCAGGGCCTGCTCGGCGGCATGATCGAGCTGCCGACAGGCGTTGTGGCCGATCGCCCGTTCGCCAGCGAGGCGGCACTTCTGGCTACGCTTCCGGCGGCTGACTGGCGGCTCTTGCCGGGCGGCGTGCGCCACGTGTTCACCCATTTCACGCTCGAAATGGTGGTGGCCGAGGGCACGCCTGGAGCACCGATCGAGGGCGGCTTCTTCCACCCGCCCGACCGGCTGGCCGAGCTGGCGCTGCCGACGCTGACCCGCAAGCTGCTGCGCCATGCGGGGATTCGCGCCTAGCCGCCCTTGAGCTCCAGCGCGCGGCGGTACAGGTCGCGGCGGGGCCGACCGGTGCGCTCGGCGATGAGCGCTGCGGCCCGGCTCGGCGGGTGGTCGGCTAGCGCCTTGACGAGCAGGTCATCCACAATCTGGTCGTCCTGCGGCTCGGCGGTGTCGGCTGGCGGACCGATCACGAGCACGATCTCGCCCTTGGGCGTCGGCTCGCGGGCCAGTGCGTCGCCGAGCTCGTCGAGCGTGCCGCGCCTGACCTCCTCGTGCAGCTTGGTGAGCTCGCGCGCGATCGCGGCCTCGCGCGGGCCCAGCACCGCTGCGGCGTCGGCCAGGCTGGCGGCCAGGCGATGCGGCGATTCGAAAACGACCAGCGTCGCCGGGACCGCGGCGAGCTCGGCCAGGACCTTGCGCCGGCCACCGGACTTGGCCGGTAGGAAGCCCTGAAAAAAGAAGCGATCGGTCGGCAGGCCCGAGATTGCGAGCGCCATCAGCACGGCCGACGGTCCGGGCACGGCGGTCACCATGACCCCGGCGTCGATCGCGTCCCTGACCAGCTTGTGGCCCGGATCGGCGATGGCCGGCATGCCAGCGTCGCTGATCAGCGCGAGGCTGGCGCCGTCCGTCAGCGCCTCGATGAGCTTGGGCCGCACCCGCGCCGCGTTGTGCTCGTGATAGGGCTGGAGCCGCGTCTTGAGCTGCAGCGCCTGCAGCAGGCGGCCGCTATGCCGCGTGTCCTCGCAGAGCACCGTATCGACGCCGGCCAGGACCGCTCTGGCGCGGGCGCTGACGTCACCCAGATTGCCGATCGGCGTCGCCACCAGATAAAGCCCGTTCGCGAGTTTACTCGCCGGCAACGAATCCCTAGTTTCCGTTTGGTCGGGCATACCCGACTCTCCAGTTGTCGTTTGGTCGGGCATACCCGACAAGGCCTTCATCCTCTCGAGCCTGGTTCCCGCATGGCGCGATCAAGCCTGACTTTTCCGAAGCTCGCTGCCGCCGGCCTGTTGCTGTTGCTCGCCGGCTGCGCGTCGCAGTCCGAGCCGGTCTATCAGGATCCGGCACCGGTGGCACCCGTACCCGAGGTGGCGGAGCCGCTGCCGACGGGACCGGTCAAGGTGGCGTTGCTGCTGCCGCTGACCGGTGAGGCCGCGGTGGTCGGCCAGGACATGCTCGAGGCGGCGCAGATCGCGCTCTTCGATGTCGGGCAGACCGACATGGTGTTGCTGCCGCGCGACACTGGGGGAACCATCGAAGGTGCCTCGGCAGCGGCGCGCTCGGCAATCGACGCTGGCGCCGAGCTGATCTTGGGACCGCTCTTCGCCAGCTCGACCGGCGCCGTGGGCACGATCGCCCGCGAGCACGACCTCAAGGTCATCTCCTTTTCCAACGATGCGTCGGTGGCCGGAGACAATGTCTGGGTGGTGGGCTTTCGCCCCGAGGAGCAGGTCCGTCGCGTCGTCGAGTTTGCGCAGAGCCAGGGCTTGATGCGGATCGGTGCGCTGGCCCCGAACGATGCCTACGGCCAGCGGGCGATCAACGGTTTCGAGTATGCGCTCGGCGCGTCGCGGACGATCGGTGTCGATGGGTCGAGCCATGTCTTCTACCCGCCCGACGAGCGCGAGGCGGCACGCATCGTCCGCGAGTTCACCGGCTATCGTGAGCCACCCGACGGCTCGATTGGCGTCAGCGGCAACACCCGCCAGTTCGACGCGCTGCTGCTCGCCGATGGTGGTTCGCGGCTGCGATCGATGGCAGCGCTTCTGGTGTTCTACGACGTCGATCCACTGACCACGCGGCCGCTTGGCACCATGCTCTGGGAGGGCGATCCGCGCCTATTGTTCGAGGAGACGCTGCAGGGGGGCTGGTATGCCAGCGTGTCGCCCGAGGGCGAGCGGGCGTTCCAGGCGCGGTTCCGGCAGGCATTCGGCCGCGACCCGGTGGCGCTCGCCGGCCTCGCCTACGACGCCACGGCGCTCGCCGCCGTCGTCGCCAACAGCGATCGCGCCTTCCCGCGCGAGATGCTCACCGATCCAAGCGGCTTCGTCGGCCGAGCCGGCATCTTCCGTCTGCGCGCCGACGGCACCACCGAGCATGGGCTTGCCGTGCTCGAGATCGACAACGGCACGGCCCGCGTCGTCGATCCGGCGCCGAGCAGCTTTCTCGTGGCCTACCTCGGCCAATAGAGGCGCCGAATGACGTGCTGCATCGGTGGCCGGGCCATGGGATCGGCCTGTGGACACGGGGTGGACAACCTTAAGGTGATAATCTATAGGCCTAATCTATCAGTAGTTTAGATCAGGCCACGGTCTCACTCATGACGTCCCAGCTAGACTCGGCATCCCCTGCAGACACAGCGACCTCGGACCACCTCGTCACCTCGACCGGCCAGGGATCTGTCGTGACGATCGACGCGTTACGCGGCCAGCCACGCCTCTTGACGGGTGCCAACAATGACGGCGACGTCGAGGAAACGCTGATGCAATGCAGCCAGCGACCGATCGTCAAGCTGCTCATCGTCGAGTCTGAGGATGAGGCCTTCGACGTCACCGAGCAATTGCTGTCGCAAGCGCCCGAGACCCGCTTCGAGGTCGTCTGGGCCACGACAGTCGAGGCCGGCCTGCGGCGGCTTGCCGGCGAAAGCTTCGATGCCTGCCTGGTGGCGCTCGACCTGCCTGGCCGGTCGGGGCTCGATTTCGTCGACATCGCGCTTCGCCGCGGCTTCGACCGGCCCATCATCATTCTCGGCGAAGGTGCCGATGACGAGACGGAGTATCGGGCGATCCAGGCCGGGGTGGCCGATTTCCTCGACAAGGAGGAGTGCGACACCGGCCGGCTGGACCGCTCCATCCGCTTCGCCATCAGCCGCAGCCGCAACACCCGCAGGCTCGATCCACCAGCCGCCAGCGACGCGCTGACGGGTCTCGCCAACCGCACGCTGTTCCTGGATCGGCTGACGGCGGCGCTCGCACAAGCGCGACACAACCGGCTGGGCGCTGCCGTCCTGGCCATCGATCTCGACGGCTTCGGCCCGATCAACGAGCGGCTCGGCTACGATGCCGGGGACCGGCTCTTGACCATCGTCGCCGAGCGGCTCGGGCATCGGCTACGCGATAGCGACACGATTTCGCGGTTCGCCGGCGACAGCTTCGCGGTGCTACTGGAGAACCTGCAGCGGCCCGAGGACGCAGCGCTCGTCGTGCAGAAGCTGATGGAGGTGATCGAGGCGCCCATGGCGCTGGCCGGCGAGGTGCTTCGGCTGACCGCGAGCTTCGGCGTCGCCGTCTACCCGATCGACGGCAGCGCTTCGGAGGAACTGCTCCGGCTCGCCGATGCCGCCATGCATCGCGCCAAGGCGGCTGGCGGCCGCGCCTGCCGGTTCCACGACCCCAGCCTCTCGGCGGCCAGCGGCCGGATCGTACCGATGCTCGCCGAGCGGATGGTCGAGCCGGCGCCCAAGGGCGGCCTCGACCAGGCTCTGCAGGACGGTCGCTTCGAGCTCTTCTTTCAGCCGCAAATCACCCTTCGATCGCCGCTCGTCGGCCTCGCCGCTCGGCCGCGGCTGAACGATCCCGAGCGCGGCAGCCTCGGCCCTGACCGGTTTCTCGGAATGGTCGACGAGGTGAGCTTTCTCGATCGGTTGACGCTCTGGATCGCCGAAGCCGGCGCCATCCAGCTCGCCGCGTGGCGCGCCGCCGACTGCCGCGTCGACCACCTAGCGGTCCCGCTGCACGGCGCCAATCCCCTGGCCTGGCTCGATCTTGCCGACCGCGTGCTCGCCATCTTCGAGCGTCACGGGCTGGCGCCGGCAAGCCTCGAGCTCGAGCTCGACGAGGCACCTTTCTACCAGGACGTCGCGCTCCAGGCCGGCAACATCGCCAAGCTCAAGGCAAAAGGGCTGCGGCTGGCGATCAAGGGCTATGGCAGCGAGATGGTCTCGCTGACGCTGCTCCGCGGCGCCCCCCCCGATACGCTCAAGCTGTCCCAGGCGCTGCTCGACGGCGTTCCGGGGGACCGCCACCGCACGCTCTTTGCCGATGCGGTGATCCAGCTGGGCCGTCATCTTGGCCTGCGCCTGGTCGCCGAGGCGGTGCCGAGCAACAGCCAACTGCAGCTGGTCAAACGGGCCGGCTGCGATGCGGCCGAGTGCATGATGAGCGACCCGGCGATGCCGGCGGAGGAGACCCGCCTCTGGCTGGCACGCAGCCAGCGCCGGCGCGAGACGCTGCTCTAGAGCGTTTTGACGCGGACCGTAGATAAGCAGCATTTTCGATGTAGTTCTGGCATTCGGTCTGGGAGAAGCGGTCGAGCAGCTTGCCGATCGTGGTCCATAGGCCTTCGATAGTGCGTTCGGCAGCCGTTCTGAGCAGTGTCTTGAGCTTGGCGAATGCGTTTTCGCCTACCGCGGTCTGCTGACCGCGGGCCTTTTAGGGATCGGATCGAAGGCCTGCTGGCCGCCGATGAAGGTCGCTGTCGTCCAATGGCCATGTGGCAAAGCCGCGTCGAGGCGCCGGCCGCGCAGCGAGCGGCCGTAACGCCGGGCCATCTTGGTCGATGCCCCCCGTCTCATCGATGAAGATCAACCGGCCTCGGCTCATCGCAGCTTGCTCAGCGCGCCAGGTGGCACGCTGCTCGGTGACGTCCGGGCGATCCTGCTCCGCTGCCGTGGGGCTGCGGGGTCCCCACGGCCCCGCAAGGCTGCCCGTCCGGCTTTTCTTAGCGTAGAGTCCGAGTTGAATCAGGGTGTTGTGCATCAGCCCGAGGCTCGCCTCGACGCCATGCGTCTCGACCAGCCAAGCGCGCAACGAGTCCAGCGTGACGTCCGGCCGCCGCACGATCTCGGCCTGGATCGTCTCGTGATAGGCCGCGAGCTTCAGCTCTTGCTGATTGCGCTGCGCGCGGGCGGCGGTCTCGCCGGTCAGTCGCCGTGGTTTCAAAACCTTGTCAATGAACGAAAGACTGACACCGAACCGCTCGGCCACAGCCGTCGCCGGTAGCCCGCCGTCCACCGCTGCCAGCACGCCTTCCCGCAAATCCGCCGCGTAACTCTGCCCCGATCGCCACGCCATCACCCTTCGCCCATTCAGCACAACCGAGAAGTGGACACCTCCGGGAATCGGCTGATTTCCGGTCTTTGACCGAGCTCTGACGTTGATGGCGTGGTTTTGGGAGCGGGTCATGCTTCTATGGAGGTGGATTCGGGCCGATGTGCCGATAGATCTGGCTTTTTGCCGTCAAGCGGACGCGGTTCGCCCCTCCCACCATCGCCATCGGCCGAGATTGTAGGCGATGTTGGCCATCATGATGGTCGCCTCGGCACGCTTGATGCCGATGCTGCGGATGGTGAGCTTCATCCGGTGTTTCTGCTGGGCGAAGACGTGCTCGACTTTCGCCCGCACCGCGGATTTTCTGGCCTTGGCCGTTCGCTTCGGCATCGGTTTGCCGGTGGGTTTTCGCCGGTGGATCTGGCTGGTCTTGCCGCGGTGGCTGAGGAACTCATCGTTCGCCTTCGAGCGATAGGCGGTGTCGGCCCACACATCCGATGCGGTATTGCTGGGATCGATCAGCCCCTCGCGCAATCGAGCACCATCATGGGCGGCGGCGTCGGTGACCTTCTGGCGGCGAATGAAACCGTGCCGCTTGTCGATGCCGATGTGGGACTTGTAGCCGAAGGCGGGGATCGCGAGGTCGCGCTTGATGGTGCCGTCGGCCTCGACCTTGCCTTTGCTCGTCTTCAACGTCCAACGCGCGTCGGTGTCCTTCTGCGCCGCCTTGGCCGGCTTGTCCGACCAGATCTCGGCCGCCTTCTTGCCCGCCTTGATCGCCGCCTTCTCCTCGTTGGTGTTGCGTTGGCGAGGTGCCGCCACCAGGCTCGCATCGACGATCTGGCCGGACATCGGCAAATAGCCGGCATCCTTGATCGCCTGGTCGAGGCGGGCAAACAACTGGTCCAGGGCATCGGCCCGGAGCAGCGCCTCGCGGAAGTCCCAGAGCGTGTTCGCATCCGGCACCGGATCGGCGATCGTCAGGCCACAGAACCTCATCCAGGATAACCGATCGCGCACCAGATGCTCGGTCGCCTCGAAGCTCAAACCATGTTGCGCCTGCAGATACAGCATCTTGAACTTCAAGACGGCGTCGAACGGTGACCGGCCGCCCCGCGGCCGGTCCATGTTGCCAACAGCTTCATTCAGTACCGCACGGAACAGCTCGAAATCGACGATCTCCAGAAGCTTCTCCAAAGGATCCCCCTGAGCCGACAGCTGGCGAAGTCGATCCTCGACACTCCAGAACCCCGCCTGCCTCGGCATTGCCGCCTCCCTCCCTCGACAGCCCAAAACTAGCCGATCACAGCCGAATGAGCGAGGTTTCCGGAGGCGTCCACGTGTGAATCACTCCCTGTATCAAATAGGAATCGGGAAAAGATTCCGGTCAGCGTCAATCTGCTTTAGCCGTCCCCGATGGTCCGGTCACTCGGCTGGCGCACCCTGCAGCTGGCCGCCTCCGGCAGGACGGCCCGAGCGCGAGGTCAGTGCCCGCATCCGCCCAGCAACCCTGCGCCAGAAGTCCACCGTGGTGTGGCGGAGCATCAGCAGGGCCGGCGTCAGGACGAGCGTGAGCAGCGTCGCGAAGGTGAGGCCACCGGCGACGGCCGTGGCGAGCTGCGCCCACCAGTCGGTCGAGGGGCCGCCCGCCGTGATCTGCCGGGTGAAGAGGTCGATGTTGAGCTTCAAGCACCATCGGCATCAGGCCGAGGATCGTCGTCACCGTGGTCAGCAGCACCGGCCGGAGGCGCTGGGCGCCGGTCCGCAGGATGGCCTCGCGATGGCTCGACCCCCGTTTGCCCAGCTCGTTGTAGGTGTCGATCAGCACGATGTTGTTGTTCACGACGATGCCGGCGAGCGCGATGACGCCGACGCCGGACATGACGATGCCGAACGGCTGGTTGGTGACGCAGCAGACCGAGCAGCACGCCCACGGTCGAGAAGACGATCGCCGAGAGGATCAGGACCGCCTGGTAGAAGCTGTTGAACTGCGTCACCAGGATGATGGCGATCAGGAAGAGTGCCACCCCGAAGGCCTTGCTGAGGAAGGCCTGGGCCTCGCGCTGCTCCTCGTCCTCGCCCTTGAAGACGACCGAGACGGCTGGGTCGAAGTCCTGGCCCGCCAGCCAGGCCGCGGAACTCGCGCACCTTGTCGTCGGCGAGCACGCCCGGCGCCACGTCGGCGGTGACGGTGTAGACACGCCGCCCGTCGACACGCGTCAGGTCGCCCGTCCGCGGCTCCGGCGCGAGGCTCGACGAAGCTGCGAGACCGGCACGGTGCCGACGTCGGTGTTGACGATCAGCCGGTCGAGCTGGCCAGCAGGTTGCGGTACTGGTGCGGGAAGCGGGCGCGGATATCGACCTCGTCGTCGGCCTCGTCCGGCCGGTAGGTGCCGAGCAGCACGCCGTTGGTCACCAGCTGGACGTGCGCGCCGACGGTCGCGATGTCGGTGCCGAGCCGTGACGCCGCCTCGCGGTCGACCCGCATTTGCCACTCGATGCCCGGGATCGGCCGGCTGTCGGTCACCTCGCGCAGACCGGCCATCCCGTCGACATGATCGCGGATGGTCTGGACCACAGGCGGCAGCCGGTCCGGCAAGGTCGAGCCGATCTCGATCTGGATCGGCTTGCCGACCGGCGGGCCGGCCTCCTCCTCGCGCTGCTCGACGTGGATGCCGGCGAGCCCGGCCGTCCGCTCCTCGATCTCGGCGAAGATCTCGACGCGCCGGGCCGTCGCACCTGCCAGGGCTCGAACTCGAGCTGGAGGATGCCGACCACGTCCTCGTCGATGCCGTCGCCACGGAAGCTGAGGCCGGTGCGGGCATAGACCTGGCGGATGCCCGTCGATCGGCAAGACCCGCTGCTCGACCTCGCGGACCAGGGTGTCGCGCTCGTGGATCGAGTGGTCGCCGCGCGCATGGACCATGAGCTGGGCACGCTCGGGCTCGACGTCCGGAAAGAACTCGACGCCGCGGCCGAAGGTGCCGTAGGCAGCATAGGCGCCGATCGCGATCACCAGTGCCGCCAGCGCGGTCAGGGCCGGCCGGCGCAGCACCCGCTCGAGCAAGCGGACATAGGCGCCGGTGAGCCCGCCGAGGTCGCGCAGATCGCCGCCCTCGCCGGCGCTCAGGCGCTTCATCGTCGCCGGATCGGTGGCCGTCGCCTTGCCGAACAGCGAGCCCAGCGCCGGCACGAAGATCAGCGCCATGACGAGCGAGGCGGTGAGCGTCGCCAGCAGCGTGATCGGCAGATACTGCATGAACTCGCCGACGATGCCGGGCCAGAAGAGCAGCGGCAGGAAAGCGGCGAGCGTGGTCAGCGTGGCGGCCGTGATCGGCATCGCCATGCGCGTCGGCGGCGAGGCGGTAGGCTTCGCGCTTGTGCAGGCCCTCGGCCATCTTGCGATCGGCGAGCTCGGTGACGACGATGGCGCCGTCGACCAGCATGCCGACGGCGAGGATCAAGCCGAACAGCACCACCATGTTGACCGTCAGGCCGAAGACGCCGAGCACCAGGATGCCGGTCAGGAACGAGCCCGGCACGGCGAAGCCGACGAGCAGCGCCGAGCGCAGGCCGAGCGCGGCGACGACGACGATCATGACCAGCAGCACGGCGCCAGCACGTTGTTCTGCAGGTCCGTCAGCATCTGGTTGACGTTGTCGGACTTGTCCTGGGCGAAGCCGACCTCGAGATTGGCCGGCCACTCTGCCTGCGCCGCCTCGACCACGGCACGGACGTCGGCGATGGTGTCGATGATGTTGGCGCCGATGCGCTTGGAGACCTCGAGCGCCAGGGCCGGGCGGCCATCGACCCGCGCGAAGCCCTCCGGATCCTTGAAGGTGCTGTCGCACCGTGGCGACGTCGCCGATCCGCACGACCGCCTCGCCATCGGTCTTGATCGGCAGGTTCATGAGGTCCTCGAAGGTCTCGAAGACGCCCGGAACCTCGATGTTGAAACGGCCGCCGCCGGCATCGAGGGCGCCGGCGGCGACGATCTGGTTGTTGCTGTCGACGGCGCGCACGACGTCGGCGAGCTTGAGGCCGTAGCTCTCGACCTTGAGCGGGTCGACGAGCACCTCGAGCAGCTCGTCGCGCTTGCCGGCGATCTCGACCTCGAGCACGTTCCGGACAGCCTCGATCCGATCCTGCAGGTCGAGCGCGATCCGCAGCAGCGCCCGCTCCGGCACGTCGCCCGAGAGCGTGACGACGAGCACCGGAAAGAGCGCCAGGTTGACCTCCTCGACCGAGGGCTCGTCGGTGCCGGCCGGGAACTCGGCCTTGGCGCGATCGACCTTGTCGCGGACATCGATCACCGCCTGGTCGATGTCGACGCCGGTGTCGAACTCGATGGTGATGGTGGCCCGGCCCTGGGTGGAGACCGACTTGATCTCCTTCACACCCTCGAGCCCCTGCAGCTCGGTCTCGACCGGCCGTGCCAGGAGCCGCTCGGCGTCGAAGGCGGAGATGCCCTCATAGGGCACCGAGACGTAGACGATCGGGATCTGGACGTCCGGCTCCGCCTCCTTGGGGATGGACACATAGGTGGTGAAGCCGGCGACCACCAGCAGCACCAGCACCATCAGCACGGTCCGCGAGCGGCCAAGCGCCCCCTCGATAAGCGTTTTCACCGGATCACTCCCGGCGCCTCGGTCGACGGCTGCAGGCGCGCGGCGAGGGCCGCCTCATCAGTGGCCGTCGACGGTCTGGCCCGGACGCACGAAGCCCTGGCCCACGGTGATGATCCGGAGCTGGTCGGGGAGGCCCCGCAGCCAGACGGCGCCGGCCTCGGCACGAACGATGTCGGCGGGGTGGAAGGTGACGGTCGATGCGTCGTCGACCGCCTTGATGCCGAGCACGCCCTCGTCGTCGAGGACCAGGATGCCGGGCGAGACCCGGTGCGCAGGAACCGGCTCGAGGACGATCGCCACCTCGGTGCTGGTCCCGGCGGGAATGGTGAGGTCAGGGTTGGGCAGCTCGATCTCGACCAGGAAGGTACGGGTCTGCTCCTTGGCCTTACGGGCGACGAAGCGCACCTTGCCTTCGTGCGTTTCGCCGCCGACGAGACGAATCGTGGCCTTGTCGCCGCGCTTGATGCAGATGGATCGACGCCTCGGGCACGTCGGTGGCGACGACGACGGGATCGAGGTCGACAATCCGCGCGATCGCATCGCCGACGTCGACGAACGTCCCGAGCTCGACCGGCAGCTCCTCCAGGATACCAGCAAAGGGTGCGGTGATCTCGGTATGGCCGAGCTCGACCTCGGCGCGGCGCAGGTTGTAGCGCGCAAGCTCGAGCTGCGCCTTGGCCTCGGCGACCCGAATCTCGGATTGAAAGCCGCGCTCACCCAGCTGGCGCGCGGCCTCGTAGTCGATGGTCCGCTGGTCCAGACCGGCCTGGGCCTCCAGGACCGCGGCTTCACGGTCGCGGCGATCGAGCCGCGCCAGGAGCGCCCCGGCCTCGACCCGCTCGCCCTTCGTCTTCAGCAGCTCGTCCACCCGACCCGAGGTCTCGGCCGCGATCAGCACCGTTCGGTTCGCTTCGGTCCGGCCGTTGAGCATCACCTGCCGGCTCATCGGCTCGGCCAGCGAGACGCGCGTGCGCACGGCCGTCAGGCGCTCGGCTGGCGCCTCGGGCTCGGCGATCGGCCCCTCCGCCGTCGGCCCGGCGGCGCGGTCGGCGTCGCCGATGCCGAGATAGGGCGAGGCCAGCCACCCAGCGAGCGCGAGCGCGATGAGGGCCGCAATCAGGGTCGAGCGGCTCACGGCTATTCTCCCGCCAGCGCAGTCGCCGGTCGTGCGTCACGGTCGTTGGCCGGCGCTCCGCTCGACATCTCGTGGTCCTCGGCGAGCGCCGGCTCGCCGCGGAGCGCTCGCCCGAGCTGCGGCCGTTGCCGGTTGCAGTAGGCCAAGGCGGCGGTCAGCACCGTGCGCCCGAAGCCAAGCGCGAATTTCTGGCCAGGCGTCAGCTCGCTCGCCTTCTCGTCACCGTCGAAGAAGCCCAGTTCGTCGACCAGCGTCGTCTCGAAGCGCTCGATCATCTCAGCCAGCACCGCGTCGACCCGCTCCGGCGGCAATAGATGTGCGAAGTACATCAGGGCCAGGAACTCGGAGCGCACCTTGTGGCGTGGCGGCGTCTCGACCAGCTCGACCGCCAGTGCCGCCCGCCCGGAGTCGGTGATCCGGTAAATCTTCTTGTCCGGGCGCTTCTTCTGCTCGACGCTCTGCGAGGTCACGAAACCATCGCGCTGCAGTTCGGCGAGCGCCGGATAGATCGAGCCGAAGCCGGCCACGAAGAAATGCCGAAACACCTCCTCGCAACGCCGCTTGATCTCGTAGCCGCTGCGGTCCTCCTCGCTGAGCACCCCGAGGCAGAGGGTCTTGACGTCCATTGGAGCTCCGTCCCTAGTATGTCGATCCGATATATATAGAATCGATATAGGGAGGCAAGCCCGTCACCGCTCAGATCTCTCTTGCGGCACCTCCGGTCTCGTCGATCATCCACTCGACGATCCGCCGCTGCACGCGCCCGAGCGCCTCGTCGAACGCGAGGATGATGAAATCGAGCGAGGTTCCTTCGGCCCGCACCGAGTCCTTGGCCGAGAACGTCGCTACGGATTCGCGCCGCGGCATCCTCAGCAGGCGGGTCTGCAGGTGCACCGTCGCCAAGGGTGGCTCGCTCAGGCCGTTGTCGTATTCCGCCTGAAACTCCCGAATGGACGCCCGCAGGATGTAATCCGGGCGAAGCCCCACCGATTCCGGGCTCAAGACGTCGAAGGCACCGCTGGCATCAAGCGATTCGCCGATCAGCACCTGGACCATGATCGGCACCACCTCGACCCAGAGCGCATCGGCGAAATAGTCGAGGCCGGTGGGGTCCGGGCGGAGCGCAATCCGCGCGGTGTTGAGCCCGCTCGCCGCACTCGGCGGCTCGACCAGGACGCGCAGGCCGAGCCACTCCTGGTCCGGGTCGAAGGTCGTCTTCGGCGTCAGCCGGTGCAGGGTCGGCGGCCGCCTGCGAGCCAGCGTGAACGAGGTGCAGGCACCGAGCGCCAGGGCCGAGGCGCCGAGGAGGGCGGCCCGCCGTGCATGTCTGATCCGGCTCATTGCGGCGTGAACCCTCGCTGGTTCCCACCGATCAGGAAACCCGCCGGGTCGCGCTCGAAATCGGTGGCGATGCGGTTCAAGGCGGCAACCAGGATGCGCACCTCGCGGACCATCTCGCTGAACTCGTAGAGCCCGCCATTGCCGAAGTCCTGCAAGGGCTCCTCGCTGTCGGCGAGCACGCGATCGGCCCGCCAGGCGAGATTGCGGGCGGCATTGGCCGCGGCGCCCACCTCGTCGAGTGCCGTGACCCCACTGCCGCTCAGGGCCGTGACCTCACCCGCGAGCGTGGCGGTCAGCCGCTCGCCCTCCTCGAGCAGCGTCGCGAGCCCGATCAGCGTCTGCCGCATCTCGCCGCCAACGCTCCCGGCATCGGCGAGCAGCTGGTCGATCTCGTCGGTGCGGCCGGCGATCGTGGTCGTCACCTGCTCGAGATTGTCCATGGTGGTGGCGAGCCGGGTGATGTTTTGGTCAGAGAGCGCGGTGGCCACACGCTCCATGACGGCGACACCGCGCGACAGCAGCTCGGGCGTCGAGGTGAAGAGCTGCTCGATCGCCGAGACCCGGCCCTCGATGCGCGGCAGGCCTTCCTCGGGCTCGAGTATCGCCGCGCCGGGATCACCGCCGGAGAGCTCCACAACCAGGAGCCCGGTCACACCCTGCGGCACCAGCCCCGCCTTGGTGTCGACGGTAACCGGGGTGCTCTGGTCGATCTCCACTTCGACCACGACCTCGTCGGGCATCCCCGGATCGAAGCCGATATCGCTGACCCGGCCGACGGGCACGCCCCGATAGACGACCTGGCTGCCTTCCTGCAGGCCGAAGACCGAGCCCGGAAAGGCGATCTCGTAGATGGTGAAGGTGGCGTCGACCTCGCGCTTGGCGAGCCAGACGCCAAAGATGGCGGTGCCGATGCTGAGCAGCAGCACGAAGATGCCGACAATGAGGTGGCTGGCGCGGGTTTCCATCACTTCCCCTGGAGGTCTTGGACGGCAGCGGGCCGCCGCCGGCGCCTCGACTGCCGGGCCGCTGCGGCCGGTGGCTCGGCAGTGGACGGCGCACCGGCCGGCAGGTCGGCGGCGGCAGCCCGGCCCCGCGGGCCGTTGAAATAGTCGCGGATCCACGGGTGCGGCTGGGCCCTGATCTCCGCCAGCGTACCGGTTACCGCCTGCTTGTCGACCAGCACCATGACGCGGTCGGCGATCCGGTTGAGGCTATCGAGATCGTGGGTGATCATCACCACGGTCAGGCCGAGCGCCTGCTGCAGCGAGTGGATCAACTCGTCGAAGGCGGCGGCGCCTATGGGATCGAGCCCGGCCGTCGGCTCGTCGAGGAAGAGGATCTCGGGATCGAGCGCCAGCGCCCGCGCAAGACCGGCACGCTTGCGCATGCCCCCGGAGAGCTCCGACGGGAACTTGTCGGCAGCGCTCGGATCAAGTCCCGCCAGCGCCAGCTTCACGCCAGCGATCTCGTCGATCAGCGCCGGCCGAAGCTTGTGCCAGGTCTTGAGCGGCACGGCGATGTTCTGGGCCACGGTGAGCGAGCTGAACAGGGCGCCGTCCTGAAACAGCATGCCGGTGCGTGCCCGGAGCGCCTGCCGATCCGCGTCGCCGAGCTCGCCCAGGTCCTTGCCGAACAGCCGAATGCGGCCCGCTGCCGGCCGCATCAGTCCGCTGATCTCGCGGACCAGCACGGACTTGCCGGTGCCGGAGCCGCCGACCACCGCCAGCACCTCGCCTCGCCGGACCTGAAGGTCGAGCCCGTCATGGATCACCGTCCGGCCGAACCTCGTGACCAGGCCCTCGATCTCGATGACATGCTCCGCTCCTGCCATCGCTCAGAGCCCGAAGGTCGCAAAGAGGATCGAAAACGCGGCATTGACGATGATGACCAGAAAGATGCCGACGACGACCGACTGCGTGGTGCGCTCGCCGACGCTCGCGGCGTCGCCTTTCACCTGGAGGCCCATGTAGCAGCCGACCGCGGCGATCAGGACGGCGAAGACCGGCGCCTTGATCATGCCGGCGACGAAGAGGTCGACGCTCACCGCCGCGCGAAGCTGGCGAAGAAAGAGGACGAGCGGGATGTCCAGGGCGAAGACGACGACGATGCCGCCGCCGATCAGCGCCATGATGTTGGCGAGGAAAGTGAGCAGGGGCAGGACTATGACCAGCGCCAGAATCCGCGGCGTGACCAGGACGTCGAGCCGATCGAGGCCGATGACCTCCATGGCGTCGAGCTCCTGGTTGACCTTCATCGTGCCGATCTGCGCCGTAAACGCGCTGCCGGAGCGGCCGGCCACCATGATCGCCGTCAGCATCACGCCGAGTTCGCGCAGTGTGGCGACGGCCAAAAGGTCGATAGTGAAGAGCTCGGCGCCGAACTGGCGCAGCTGGTCGGCGCCCTGGTAGGCGAGCACGACCCCGATGAGGAACGCCATCAGCGCCACGATGGGCACGGCCTTGACGCCGGTCTGCTCGATGTGGTGCACAACGGAGGAGAAACGAAGCCGCCACGGCATGAGCAGCTGGCGCAGGAAAGCGAGGGCGACGGCACCCGAGAACGACAGGAAGCAGCCGCAGCCTCGGATCACCTCGATGGTGGTCTGGCCGAGCGTTTCGACCAGCCGCCGGATCGGATGGCTCGTCGGCTCGGCACGGCACGGCTCCGGATTGATGCTGCTGATCCGATCGATCAGCTGGCGATGCGCCGGCTGGGCACCGACCAGCTCCACGCCGATGCCGCGCTCCTCCAGCGTCCGGATCGTGCGGACGATGAGCCATCCACCAGCGGTGTCCAGTGCTTGCAGCCGCTCGAGGACGAGGCGGACCTGGCGCGGCGCGCCCTCGCCGAGGCGGCCGAGACCATCCAGCAACGCCTGATCGAGGCTCGCCAATTCAGGCAAGCGCCAGTCACCGCCGCAAAACAGGAGGCCGGTATCCGCCTGCCGCGCCGTTTTCAGCCAACCTGCCACGCGTGATGTGCTCCGCCAAGAAGAGACGCCGATCCTACCCAGGGTCGGCCACGGCGCAAGCCGGGTTCAGTGCTGCGGTTGTGCGGCTGCGGCAGCTGTCAGGTGGGCTCGCCCTCGACGATCCCGCGGAGCGGTTCCAGATGGGCGCGGGCGGCGGGCAAATGCGGGTGAACCTCGAGCGCCGCCTCGAAGCTGCGCAATGCCGCAGCCGGCCGCTGGTTGCGCATCATGATCAGGCCGAGACCGGAGAGCGCGCCGAAATGCCGGGGCTCGAGCAAGAGGGTCCGCTCGATGTCCTTGATCGACGCCGCGTCGTTGCCCATCAGGTAGTGCAGCGTCGCCCGTTTGTTCCACGCCTCGGCAAAGTCGGGCGAGCGCTCGATCAGGCGATTGAAGCTGACGATGGCGATCGGAAAGACCCGCTTGGCCATGGCATCACTGCCCTGACGGAGGAGCCGAGCGCTCGAACTGTCGTCGATCTCGAGCCAGATCGACCAGATCTCCGCCTCGATGTCGGTGGCCGCCTCCGGGGTCGGCGCAGCGCCGAGGCTCGCGAACAGCGCGTCGAGCCGCGGATCGTCCTGCGCCGCCTGCGGCTGCTGGCCGAGCCCTGCCAGGATCAGCACCAATCCGGCGATGAGCAGTCGCATGGCGAGGGCCTCGTCGTTGGATGGAACTCATGACGAGATGGTTGCCGGAGGCTGGTCCGGCCAGTGCTGCCGTTTGCCGCGCTCAGCCTTCCGCCATCGCGGCGGCGGGCTGAGGCGTCCGTTCGAGCGCGCGCGCCTCGAGCACATCGAGGGATCGGCGCAGCAGATGATCGATCTCGACCATGTCGTAGATGCTGACATGGGTGCTGTCGGGGATCGTCTCGACGAGCACAGGGTCGACCAGCGACTCGATCAGGCGCTCCGAGCGCTCGCGCGGGACGATCCGGTCGTTGGAAGCGAGCACGACGGCGGTGGGCACCGGCTTGCCGCGCAGATGCTCGATGCTGCGGAAGGGGTTCTTGATCAGGTAGCGGACGGGAACGCCGCGATAGCGCTTCTTGGCGATGGCCTCGATCGAGTTCGAAGGGCGTCACCAGGAGCTGGCCGGAGACCGGCCGATTGGCGGCAAGATAGGCGGCGACGCCGGAGCCGAGGCTGAAGCCGAAGGTGTAGACGCGCTCCGGCGCCATGCCCTTGACCATGGTGTCGTGGATCAAGAGCGCATCGGCGAACAGCGCCTGCTCGGTGGGCGTACCACCGGATGGCGCATAGCCACGAAAGTGGAAGACGACGACGTCGACGTCGTCGAGGCGATTGGCGATGAAGGTCGTGCAGTCGTCGGCATTCCAGCCATTGCCAGAGAAGCCGATGACGAGCCCGCGGCTGGCGCGTCGCGCGCGCACGAGATTGCCGACGATGGTCTCGCCGTCGCCGGTGCGCAGCTCCAACCGTTCGGTGCCCTCGGGCAGCGGGTAGTTCGGTTCGCCCGCGAGGTCACGCCGGTACACGAGCTTGTCCTGCATGAAGTACAAGGCACCGACATAGAGGCCGTAGAGCGCGACACCGCTGAGGATCAGGTTCACTTGGCTTCTCCGCCCTCGCCGCAGCGATGAGTATCGGTTGGGAATTGATGGATGCCCAGGAGAGATAGGAATGCCGCAGTGGAGATGCCAGCAGGGCTGGTGCCGACGGCATTGGTGACGGGAGGTGCCTTGCGGGTCGGGCGCACGCTGGCACTGACCATGGCAGGGCTCGGCTTCGCGGTGGCCATCCATTGCCGGCGGGCGACCGCGGCCGCGGCGTCGCTCGCCGCCGAGATCAACGGGGCCGGCGGGCGGGCGGTGGTGGTCGAGGCGGATCTTGGCGATGCCACGGCAGCCGCGGCGCTCGTCGACGAGGCCGCGGCGGCGCTGAGCCGACCGGTCGGCGTCGTGATCAACAACGCCGCCACCTTCACGGCCGACCGCCTCGAGACGCTGGAGGCGGCGCAGCTCCGCCACCAGCTCGCGGTCAACCTCGAGGCACCGCTGCTGATCGCTCGGGCCTACGTGGCGGCGCTGCCGGCCGACCGGCCGGGCCTACTCGTCATGCTCGGCGACCAGCGCACGGCAAATCCGACGGCCAACTTCCTCAGCTACTCGGTGAGCAAGGCCGGGCTCGACATGGCGACAGCGGTGTTGGCGCGCCAGCTGGCGCCCCGGATCAGGGTCAACGCGCTGGCCCTGGGCCAGGTGCTGCCGGCACCGGGCATGAGCGCCGAGCGCTTTCAGGAGCTGGTCGAGGCAACACCGCTCGGCCTGCCAACCACATCCGAGGAGATCGGCCGCGCCCTCGAGCTGATCGTCCGCTCGCCCTCGATGACCGGGACCACGCTCCGGCTCGACAGCGGCATGGCGATGGGCTGGGCCTATCCGGGCAAGTGACCGGCGCTGCTTCCGTCTGCGCTCAGGGCCTGTCCGAGAAGGCGAGGTGAACGCCAGTGGCATGGACCGCTTCCACCAGCAGTGTGCTGCTCGTTTCGCTCACATGCGGTATCTGCTGCTGCGCCAGAAAGCGCGCCGTTGCCGCCGTGTCCGCGACCTCGATCTCGAGCACCGCGAGGCGCGGTTGTGGAGCGCTGGTGGGCAGCTCGAAGCCGGGATGCAGCAGCTCGGCATCGTCCGGCGTCACCAGCATGATCGGAGCGCCGCCGGTTTGGATGGTCCGCACCCGATCAGTCCGTGTGACGGCGGCGCTGCCCATGAGCTGCGCGGCCAGATTCGCCAGGGGTTCGAGGTCATCAGCGATCACAGTGACCCCGGCTATGCCCGTGGCCCCGTTCGGGTGACGCAGCCAGGCCGGCCGGCGCATCGGCTGAGGTGTGAGATGATGGCAGGCAAAGACATTCAGCCCGGCGCTCTCGTCGGCGTCGAGCATGACGTTGGTGAAGCCGAGCTCGATCGGCGGCGTCTCGCTCTCCAGCAGCCGGGTGAGCGGGTAAGCCGTGGCAGTCGCGAGCCCCGCGGCCCGCCACGACGCCTCGGTGGCCGTCGCATCGGCGCAGGCGAGCGCCATCCCGAGCAACCCCTCGCCATGCTCGGCCAGGCGCTTGTCCAGGCCATTGCTGAAGGCGTTCGGGTCGACGATGCCGAGCAGCTCGAGATAGTCGTTCGGGAACATGACGCAGTAGTTGGCGGTGGCCCAGCCCACGTGGCGGCCCCGCGGTGTCGAGTTGAAGCCGAGGCGGCCCCACTGGTGGCGGGCGGCCTCGAGGTCGTCGACGCCGATGATCAGATGGTCGAGACCGGTGATGGCACGTTGCACGAGTGGGCTCCTTCGGCTACCGGCTGCTCGCGCGCAAGGGTAGCAGACTCCCGGCGCTGCAACAGCATCGCCCGACAGCGAGCGAGAGGAAGCGGCCATGACCATCGGCATCATCTGCGCCATCCCGCAGGAGCTCGATCATCTGGCGGCCGCCATGCACGCGCCCCTGAAAGAGACGCATGGCGGGCTCGTCTTCCAGCGGGGCGGGCTGGACGGGCATGACGTCGTCTTGGCCGGCGGCGGGGTCGGCAAGGTCAATGCGGCGCTGACGTCGACCCTCCTCGCCGACCGCTTCGCCTGCCGCTGCCTGCTCTTCTCGGGCGTAGCTGGCGGGCTCGACCCGGCGCTGGGCGTCGGCGACGTGGTGATCGGCGAGCGGACGCTGCAGCACGATGCCGGCGTCCTGCAGGCGGGCCGCGTCCACACCTATCAGGCCGGCCACGTGCCCTTCTTCAACCCGACCGACCAGCTCGGCTACTACCCGCCAGCTGACCTGCTGGCGCGAATCCAGGACCGCCTCCAGGGCTTCTCGCTGCCGCCGCTCTCCGCCGCTGCTGCGGGTGGCAGCGAGCGCACGCCTACGATCACCTTCGGCACCATCCTCACGGGCGATCAGTTCCTGAACTGCGAGGTGACGCGCGAGCGGCTCTTCGCCGAGCTGGGCGGCAAGGCGATCGAGATGGAAGGCGGTGCCATCGGCCAGGTGGCCGAGGCCTTCGCCATCCCGCATTTGGTCATTCGCGCGCTCTCCGATCTCGCCGGCGCCGAATCGGCAAGTGATTTCGGCCGTTTCGTCGAGGAGGTGGCGGCCGGCTCGGCGGCAATCCTGCGCCGCATTCTGGCGGCGATCTGAGCGGCTCCTGTCGGCCCCGGCAGCGAGGTCGTCAGCAGCCATTATTGACGCAACGACCGTACCATGCGGCACGCGAGCGAACGTCGAGCTCGATGAAGGTCAGCCGACGCTCGAGCAACTCGATCCGCCGGTTGGTCGTCTGCAGCAGCAGGCAGAGGCGGAACGAGTCGCTGCCGGGCGCGAAGCCGGCTTCGTCGCAGACCGCGCTGTCGAACGCCTGGATCTCTTCCGGCGTCGGACCCGGCGCACAAGCTGCGAGGCTCAGGGCGAGGCCGGCGAGCGCCAGTCCACCGACCCTCATGGCCAGGCCCGGGCAATTGTCGCAGGTGCCGGACGCGGCGGGATCGGCTGCGGCTCCACCGCCGTCCCGAGATAGATCAGACCGACAATGCTCTCTCCTGCAGCGAGGCCGAGCCCCTCTTGAACGACGCCGGACGCGGCATTGCCGCCGGTCGCCCATTTGCCCGCGAAACCCATGGCATGGGCCGCGAGCAGGAGGTTGTGCACGGCACAGGCGGCCGAAGCCTGCTGCTCCCAGGCTGGGATTTTCGGATGCGCAGGGTCCAGCCTGGCGATGGCGACGACGATCAGCGGCGCCCGCAATGGCGCGGTGCGCTGCTTTTCCAGCTCGCCATCGCTCGTGCCGGGCCGCTCGGCCGCGAGCCCGCGGGCGAACAGCTCGCCCAGCCGCTCGCGGCCGCTGCCACGGATGACGAGAAAGCGCCAGGGACGCAGCTTGCCGTGATCCGGTGCTGCAGCTGCTGCCTCCAGCATGCGGCCCAGCGCCGCATCATCGGGTGCTGGCTCGGCCATCTTCACCGGCGGAACCGTCACCCGTGTCAGGATCGCCTCGAGCGCCTGCATCGCTTCTCCTCTCGCTTTCGCGGCTGATCTGCGGAGCCGCCGGCCCGTCGTCAACGCTTTCTTCACCAAGCTCTGGTCTACTCGAGATTGGTCGGGCAGCCGATTGGCCCTTGATGCTGCGGAGCGACAAAGGCATGCTGCGCTGCACGAATGGCGGGATGACGACCCGGCCGCGCGAGCGTCGTTCGCTCCGTGGTCGCGACATAGACGGGCCGGAATCCAAAGGACCATAACAAGGAGCAGCTCGATGTCCGACTACGGCTATGCGCTCGACGACCTGGAGGTCGGGATGAGCGCGTCGTTCGCCAAGACGATCACCGACGCGGACATCTTGATGTTCGCCGGCGTCTCAGGCGACACCAATCCAGTCCACCTGAACGAGGAGTTCGCCGGGGCCACGGCCTTCAAGGGACGGATTGCGCACGGCATGCTCACCGCCAGCCTCATCTCGACCGCGCTCGGCACCAAGCTGCCCGGCGCCGGCTGCGTCTACCTGTCGCAGACGATGAAGTTCCTGGCGCCCGTTCGCGCTGGCGAGACGGTCCGCGCCGTCGTCACCGTCAAGGAGATCGAAGCCGAGAAGAGGCGCGTGACGATGGACACGGTCTGCCGCGTCGGCGGGCACGACGTGCTGATCGGCGAGGCTAAGCTGGTCATCCCGGCGCGGGCGGCCCAAGCCGCGGCCTGAGCCATCAGCGCCTGACCGGCGAGGCACGACGGCCCGCCGATCGGCGCTATTCACCTTTTCTGGTCGGTCGCCTCCAACCCGGCGATGTCGGCCCGTGACCATGGGAAGCGGGCAAGGTGGGTGGTGACTTTGCGGTCAACGGCGGCTTTCGACCGCTCAGACGGCAGGTAGAGTGCGAGCGGTCCGCCGGCCTATCCTGGTTTCGTCCGTCCTAGCGAATGTCGAGGTAGTCGAAGACCATGGCCGTGGCGCCGAAGCGGCGGCGGACCGAAGGCCAGTCGACCAGCTCGCGCTGCTGGACCAGCTGTGGCAGCGGCCGATCGTCGAGGTTGAAGTCGGCCGAGGCCTCTTCGAGGCTCAAGGCGCCGTCACCGTCCTCGTCATAGAGGTACATGCCGTTCTCGATGCCGATCGTGTCGACGAGGACGAAGCCCAACTGCAGCGCGCGCAGATCGAGCGGATCGAGCGACGACGCATTGGCAGCGGTCCAGACCCGCATGCTGGCGTTCAATCGATCGATCTCCTCGAGGTCCGCCACACCGTCGCCATTGGTGTCGGCAAGGGCAAAGAAGCGCTCGGCACAAGCGCTGGACGAGCCTTGAGCGCAGGCACCGGCGAGTTGGCGGATCGTTCGATCGAACGCCGCTTCGTCGGCCCGCGCCGGCGCGGGCGCGGCGAGCGCCAGGCAGGCGACGGCCAGGACCAGCGCCGCCGCACAGCGGGCAGCATGGCGCGCCCCGGGCGAAGGGGTGGCCGGGCGTTCAGCCGGGGTCGACGATCCGCTTGAGCTCATAGAGCAACTCCAACGCGGCACGTGGCGAAAGGTCATCTGGATGCACCAGCTCAAGGCGCTCGGCAAGCCTTGTCAGCTGTGGCGGCACCGCCGCCGGCCGTGCGCTCTGCGGCCGAGCGGCAGCGCGAAACAGGGGCAGGTCATCGGCGATCTCAGCCGGCGCTGCCCTGGCCTCGCCGGCCTCCAGCTTCTCCAGCACCGCCTGCGCCCGCTCGAGCACCGCTATGGGAAGGCCAGCGAGCCGGGCCACGTGCAGGCCATAGGAGCGGTCGGCCGTGCCGGCCACGACCTCGTGCAGGAAGACCACGTCGCCCTGCCATTCCTTGACCCGGACCGTGTAGGCGCCGAGCGCGTCGAGAGTGGCCGAAAGGGCGGTCAGCTCGTGGTAGTGGGTGGCGAAGAGCCCCCGGCAGAGGTTGACCTCGTGCAAGTGCTCGACCACGGCCCAGGCGAGCGAGAGGCCGTCATAGGTCGCCGTGCCGCGGCCGATTTCGTCGAGGATGACGAAGCTGCGGTTCGTCGCCTGGTTCAAGATGGTTGCGGTCTCGACCATCTCGACCATGAAGGTGGATTGGCCGCGCGCCAGGTCGTCGGCGGCACCGACCCGGCTGAAGAGCTTGTCGACGAGGCCGATCCGGGCGGCCTTGGCCGGAACGAAGCTGCCCATCTGCGCCAGGATGACGATAACCGCATTCTGCCGCAGGAAGGTGCTCTTGCCGGCCATGTTGGGACCGGTGAGCAGCCACAGGCGCTCGGCCTCCTCGAGCCGGCAATCATTCGCGACGAAACGCTGGCGCTCGGCCGCGAGCGCTGCCTCGACCACCGGATGGCGCGCGCCCTGGACGCTGAAGTCGAGCCCATCGCTCAGCAACGGCGCGACCCAGTCGGCGTCGACCGCCAACGTCGCCAGCGCCGCCGCCACGTCGATCTCGGCCAACGCCTGCGCCGTGGCGGCGATGGCGTTGCCCACTTCGAGGACCTCGCGGCGCAAGCTCTCGAACAGCTCGAGTTCCAGTTGCAACGCCTGGTCGGCGGCGCCGCTGAGCTTCTGCTCCAGCTCGGACAACGCATCGGTGCCGAACCGGCTGGCATTGACCATGCCCTGGCGCTGGCGGAACTCAGCCGGCACCTTCTGGGCGTGGGTCGCCGTCACCTCGACGAAGAAGCCCAGCATGTTGTTGTGGCGAATTTTCAGCGATGGGATGCCGGTCTCGTCGCGGTAGCGTGCCTCCAGCGCAGCGATATGCCGTCTACCCTGGTCGCGCAGCGCCCGGAGCTCGTCGAGTTCGGGAACGGCACCGGAGCGGATGAAGCCGCCGTCGCGCGGCAGATGCGGCGGCGACGGCTCCAAGAGCGTGTCGAGCCGATCGACCAGCTGGCCAGTGTCGCTGACCCGGCTGCCGAGGCCGGCCAGGGCCGGCTCGCGTCGCTCCAGCCCGGCTTGCAGGGTTCGGGCAGCCGCTAGCCCGGTCGCCAGCGCGCGCAGATCGCGCGGCCCGCCACGGCCGAGCACGAGGCGCGACAGCGCGCGTGCGATGTCCGGCACACCCTTCAGCCGCTCGCGGCAGCCGTCGCGGGCAGCGGTGTCACCGACGAAGCCGGCGACCTCGGCGAGGCGGGCCTGGATCGGCGGCAAGCTGGCGAGCGGTGCCGCCAGGCGCTCGGCCAGCAGCCGCGCGCCGGCGCCGGTCAGCGTCCGGTCGATGGCGGCGAGCAGCGAGCCCTGCCGGCGACCCTCGAGGCTGGCGAGCAGCTCCAGGTTGCGGCGGGTGGCCGGGTCGATCCTCAGGCAGGTCTCCGGCTCGATGCGTTGCGGCCGGTCGAGGCGCGGCAGCAGGCCTTTTTGGGTTTGCGCGAGGTAGTCGAGGATGGCACCCGCGGCCGCGATCTCGGCGCGCTCGAAGCGGCCGAACCCATCCAGTGTCTTGACCCCGAACTGGCGCATCAGCCGGTCACCGGCGGCCAGACTGTCGAAGGCCGGCTGCTCGAGAACGGTGAAGCGGGAGCGCCAGGCGGCGAGCGACCGGCCGAGGTCGGCATCCTCGGCGAGATGGCGGCCAATCAGGATCTCGCCAGGCTCGAGGCGGGCGAGGAGCGGCGCCAGATCGCCGATGCCCGCGGCCTCCGTGCGAAAGGTACCGGTGGTGATGTCGACCCAGGCGCAGGCGTAGCTGGCACCGCCATCGCCACCGATCCGGGCGATGGCGGCCAGGTAGTTGTTGCGCCTGGCGTCGAGCAGGCTCTCCTCGGTGAGCGTGCCCGGGGTGACGATCCGGACCACCTCGCGCTTGACGACGCTTTTGGCGCCGCGCTTCTTCGCGTCGGCCGGGTCCTCGACCTGCTCGCAGATCGCGACCTTGAAGCCGGCCCTGATCAGCCGCTCGAGATAGGTCTCGGCGGAATGCACGGGCACCCCGCACATCGGAATGTCCTGGCCAGCATGCTGGCCGCGCTTGGTCAGCGCGATGTCGAGCGCCGGGGCTGCCGCCTCCGCGTCCGCGAAGAAAAGCTCGTAGAAATCGCCCATGCGGAAGAACAGCAGCGAGCCCGGATGGGCCGCCTTGGTCGCCTGGTACTGGGCGATCATCGGACTGACACGATCGCCCGCTACCGTAGCATCGGGTGGCGCGGCATCGGTCGGTCGCGCTCGCTGGGATACCGGCATTAGCAACCTATGGTTGAAATTCTTGTTGCCATGATCCTCGTAATTTCTATCATCGGTGATCGGGACAACAAGCGCTCACGGACGTCGTCATGAGCGCCAGTATCGACGAGGAACCGGCGCTGGTCGAGCGGCGTCGGTGCACGAGGTCAACGGATCTGCACAGAGCAGGTCCGCTTGAGCGGCAGGGTGTCGTGGGGACGGCACCTAGGGGCAGGCGGGGCCGAGGCGGCGGCTCCGGAGGGAAAAGGGGCAGTCATGACGTCGATCCAGGTGATCGAGCGAGGAGCATGTGGCGCGTGGCAGCGAGCAGAGCTGAAGCCGCCGAGTCCAGCGCCATCGGGGACCCCTGGCGCGGACCGGGCGGCATGGTGAGGCCGGCGGTCAGTTGCGAGGCGTTTCTCAAGGACCAGGTGCCGAACGGCTGGCGCGCCGCTGCTGGCTACGCACGGCGGCTCTCGACCCGGCTGCAGTTCCTGCCGTGGTCGGATCGGGCACGGCTGATGGATGATTTCATCTGGGGCGAGGCTCGCCGGCTGCTCTCCAACGACGAGATCACGGCGGTCATCAACCGTCAGCCCTACACGCTGGCGACCAGCCACGCGATCCTCGAATACACCACCATGTGCAGTGCGGTGATGACCGTCGGTGCTGATCCTGCTGGAAGAGAGTGGCAAGGCCGACTGCCCGCACCATGCGCTTGTGCTGCTGTTGTCGCGGGATACCGAGCATCAGGAGGCGGCGGTCGACTGGGTGCGCGAGGGCGGATTCGCCAGCCTGCAGGCGGTGATGACCACCCTGCCGGGCTTCGCCTTTCTCTACCTTGCCGTTTATCCCAACGATTCGGCCGAGAGCTTCATGGCGCGCGACGCCTTCTGGACGGCGATGCTCGGCTACTGAGCTGCCGTCCCGGTAGGCGCCATCTTCGCCAGAACCGCGCGGACCGGCGCGAAGCTTCGCCGATGGTGGGCGCAGGCTCCCTCGCGGGCGAGCGCCGCACGATGCGCCGCCGTCGGGTAGCCGGCATGCCGCTCGAAGCCATAGGCGGGATGCCGCTCACCCAGCCGGGCCAGCAGCCGGTCGCGGGCCACCTTGGCGATGATCGAGGCCGCGCCGATCTCGGCAATCAGCGCGTCGCCGCCGACAATGCAGCGCACCGGTCGGCCGAGCTTGGGATCGAGATGGCCGTCGACCAGTATTTCCAGAGCACCGTCGCCGAGCCTCGGTAGCAGGCGGGCGAGGGCCCGGCGCATCGCCAGATGGCTCGCGGCCAGGATGTTCAGCCGGTCGATCTCGGCGACGGAAGCAGCACCCAGCGCCCAGATGGCCTGATCGCGGATCAGCAGCGCCAAGGCCTCGCGGCGATGGCACGACAGCTTCTTCGAATTGGTGATCCCCACGATCGGTGCCGGCAGGTGAACGGCGGCGGCCAGGACCGGACCGGCGAGCGGGCCGCGACCGACCTCGTCGATGCCGATGCGCATCACGGCGTCGCTGAAGGCCGACGCGTCACGGACCACGCGGTGGCCACTCGGCAGCCGGCCGGATCTCGCCGACCACGTCGCCGACATGGTTGCGCAAGGTGGGCGTGGCGAAACCGGCGAGCGCCGTCATGGCCCGCTCGTCCAGGGCACCCAGGGCTCCGAGTGTCGCGAGCAGCGCCGGCTCGGCGGCCCGGGCTGCGCCATCCTCGGCCTTGAGCCCGATGCCGAGCCCCATCGCCGGCAGAGCCGCCCAGAACACGCCTTCGGCACCGGTCTTGGCCAGCACCGAGGGGACGGCCTGCATCAGGGCGGTGCACAGCCGGCCCGTGCCGGCGACGTACCAGGGCTCGGCCCGCATCGCCGCGCCCAGGCGGTGGATGGCGGCGCGGCGCGCTGCCGGAAGACCGTCCGGGTCGGCGAAGCGCGCGGCCATCCGCGCCAAGCCGCCGAGCGTGACGGTCCAGGCCGGGATGCCGCAGCCGTCGACGCCGGGCGGCTCCGGCATCGTCTCGCCGGCCATGGCTTCGAGCACGTCGCGGATACGCCTCTGAACCGGGTGATCAGCGCGCTCGTAGCCGGCAACGGGCTCGCCCAGATGAACGGCGGTCGAGAGCATGCCCGAGTGCTTGCCCGAGCAGTTGTTGTGCGCCCGGCTCGGCGCCTCGCCGCGGCGCTGCATGGCGGCGGCGGTGGGTTTGTGCGAGGGCAGATGCGCCCCGCAGGCGAGGTCGTCGGGGCCGAGGCCCAGCCGCCCGAGCCAGACGATGACCGTCTCGACATGACCCGGCTCGCCGCCATGCGAGGCACACGCCAGCGCCAGCTCGGTGGCATCGAGGTGCAAGGCGTCGGCGGCACCGCTCTCGATCAGCGGAATCGCCTGGATGGGCTTGACGGCCGAGCGGGGAAAGACGCGAAAGCCGGGGTCGCCGCAGGCCAGCCTGATGTCGCCGTTGGCATCGGCGACGACCACGGCCACCCGGTGACGGCTCTCGATGCGGCCGCCTCGGCAGACCTCGATAGCGACCGGGGTCGGCTCGACTGCTCCCATGCTCCTTTAATTTCCCTAAAAGAGCCCGCGACGCGCCTCGGTCAGGCAGCGCGGCGCCGGTGACTGTCGAAGAGGCTCGACAGCTGGCCGAGGACGGTGCCGCCGAGCTGCTCCGGATCGGAGATCGTGACCGCGCGCCGGTAGTAGCGGGTGACGTCGTGGCCGATGCCGATCGCCAGCAGCTCCACCTCCGAGCGGGTCTCGATCCACTCGATCACCTCGCGCAGATGCTTCTCGAGGTAGTTGCCGGGATTGGCCGAGAGCGTGCTATCGTCGACCGGCGCGCCGTCGGAGATGACCATGAGGATGCGCCGCTGCTCGGCCCGGCCCAAGAGCCGATTGTGCGCCCACAAAATGGCCTCGCCGTCGATGTTTTCCTTCAGCAGACCCTCGCGCAGCATCAGCCCGAGATTGGGCCTGGAGCGTCGCCAGGGCGCGTCGGCGGGCTTGTAAACGATGTGGCGCAGATCGTTCAGCCGGCCGGGAGCGGCGGGCTTGCCGGCGCGCAGCCAGGCTTCGCGCGATTGCCCGCCCTTCCAGGCACGCGTGGTGAAGCCGAGGATCTCGACCTTCACGCCACAGCGCTCAAGGGTCCGGGCGAGGATGTCGGCGGTCATCGCGGCCACGGCGATCGGGCGGCCGCGCATCGACCCGGAATTGTCGATCAGCAGGGTCACGACGGTGTCGCGGAACTCGGTTTCCTTCTCCATCTTGTAGGAGAGCGGCACAGTCGGGTTGATGATGATCCGCGCCAGGCGCGCCGCATCGAGGATGCCCTCGTCGAGATCGAAATCCCAGCTCCGCTGCTGTTGCGCCATCAGCTTGCGTTGCAGGCGGTTGGCGATGCGGCCGATCATCCCCTCGAAGCGGGAGAGGTTGGCATCGAGCTGGGCGCGCAACCGGGTCAGCTCGGCGTTGCCGCAGAGGTCGCTGACACCCACCACCTCGTCGAACTGCGTCGTGAACACCCGGTAGCCGAGCTGGTCGGCGCCGGGCGGCAGGTCCTTGGGCTGGTTGGTGCGCGGGTCCTCGCCGGCCTCCTCCTCGGCACCGTCCTGCATCTCGTCGTCGCTGCGCGACGCTTCCTCGGCGGCCATCTCCTCTTCGGAGCGGTCCTCGGCCGAGCTTTCCTGCGCGTCGGCGCGCTGCGGCTCGTCGCCGGCCTCGTCGTCCTCGCCGGTCGAGGGCTCGCTCGGCCCGTCGTCGCTCTCCTGGTCCTCGCTCTCCTCGTCCGCCGAGTCCGGCTCGGGCTGCTCGGCGAGCGCATCGCTGAGCCCGAGATCGGTCATCAGCTCGCGGACGCGGCGCGCGAAGGCGTCCTGGTCGCCGGCCTTGGCGTCGAGCTCAGGCAGCGCCTCCTCGACCTTGCCGTCGAGCCACTCGCGCCAAGCCTCGAGCTGCACCGACTGGGCCTGGCTCAGCCGGTACCCCTGCAGCCGCTCGCGCATGTAGAGCTCGACGATCTCGGCGACGTTGGCATCCTGGCCGGCCGCTGCCTCGCCCTCGCCGGGCTCCGAGGTGCGCCGCCGGAACAGCTCCTCGAGATTGGCGCGCACGCCGGCCATGTCCCGGCCACCGACCAGCTCGACCCGGAGTTGTTCGAGGCCCTCGAACAAGAGACCGGCGACCTCGCCATCCGGCACCATGCGTCGATGCAGCGAGCCGTCGTGGTAGCGCCGGCGCAGCGCCTGGCTGTCGGCCTCGCCCCGCACCCTGGCGATCTCGCCTGACGGCATGTCCTGGCGCGGCGGTGCGACGCGGACGACCTCGGCGCTGCCAGCCGGTCCGCGCCGGTTGCCGGAGCGAAGCGCGAACTCGAGCTTCGGGTCCTCGGCGATGGCCCGCGCCGTGGCCCCGAGCGCCCGCTCGAAAGCGTCCAGACGATCCTTCAACGCGCCATCATCCTGCTGCCCTGCCCGAGACCGGCCCGCGTCAGGCGACCATCAGATTGGCCGCCGACTCCGGGAGCTCCTTGCCGAAGCAGCGCTGATAGTACTCGGCGATGATCGAGCGCTCCGCCTCGTCGCACTTGTTGAGAAAGGTGACCCGGAACGCGAAGCCGACATCGCCGAAGATCTCGGTGTTCTCGGCCCAGGTGAGCACCGTCCGTGGCGACATGACGGTCGAGATGTCGCCGGCGATGAAGCCCGCCCTGGTCAAGTCGGCGAGGCGCACCATCGACGCGATGGTCTTGCGCCCTTCGGCCGTGTCGTAGCGCGGGCATTTGGCAAGGATGATCCGGCATTCGTCGTCATGCGGCAGGTAGTTGAGCTGGACGACGATGCTCCAGCGGTCCATCTGCCCCTGATTGATCTGCTGGGTGCCGTGATAGAGGCCGGAAGTGTCGCCGAGCCCCACCGTGTTCGCCGTTGCGAACAGCCGGAAGGACGGGTGCGGCCTGAGGATCTTGTTCTGGTCGAGCAGCGTCATCCGGCCCTGCGCCTCGAGCACGCGCTGGATGACGAACATGACGTCGGGACGTCCGGCGTCGTACTCGTCGAAGACCAGCGCCACCGGATGCTGCAGCGACCAGGGCAGAATGCCCTCGCGATACTCGGTCACCTGCTGGCCCTGGCGCAGCACGATGGCGTCCTTGCCGATCAGGTCGATGCGGCTGATGTGGCTGTCGAGGTTGACGCGCACGCAGGGCCAGTTCAGCCGGGCCGCCACCTGCTCGATATGCGTCGACTTGCCAGTGCCGTGATAGCCCTGGATCATCACCCGCCGGTTGTGGGCGAAGCCGGCGAGGATCGCCAGCGTGGTCGCCCGGTCGAACTGGTAGGTGGGATCGACCTCCGGCACGTAGTCGGTGCGCTGGGCAAAGCCCATGACTCGCATATCGGCATCGATGGCGAACGTCTCGCGCACGTCGAGTTGCCGATCGGGGTGCGCCGGCAGCTCCAGCTGATCCTCGGCGTCGATAACTGAGCCCTCGCGTGGCAAGTCGTCCTCCTCGATTGGCGGGGTAGCGGCGTCCGGCAGCGGTTATGCCGTCCGACGGCCTTCCCATGCAAGATCGTTCAGCTTAGCCTTGCGGCAAGCCGACATGGGGTCGCGTGTGCTCAGAGCACGACGAAACCGGCAAGTCCGGCGCCGATGACCACGGCCCAGGCCGGCAGCTGCCAAGCAGCGAGCGCGACGAACGCCGCAGCGGCGATCGCCATTGTCATGGCCGAAGTGACACCGGCGCTGAAGACCGGATCATAGAGCGCCGCAGCCAACAAGCCAACGACTGCGGCGTTGACCCCGCTCAGCGCCCGGCGTGCCGGCGGTGCCGAACGAAGCAGATCCCAGAACGGCAGCCCGCCCACGATCAAGAGCGCCGACGGCAGGAAGATGGCCAAGAGCGCCAACGTTGCCCCGAGGATGCCCGTGGGCGGCGTCTGCATCACCGCACCGAGATAGGCCGCGAAGGTGAAGAGCGGCCCGGGCACCGCCTGCGCCGCGCCGTAGCCGGCGAGGAAGGCCTCGCGGTCGACCATGCCGTCGCCGACGAATTCGGCCTGCAGCAGCGGCAGGACGACATGCCCACCGCCGAACACCAGGGCACCGGCGCGGTAGAAGCCGTCGATCAGCCGCAAGACGCAGCCCTCGCCCGCCACGAGCGGCAGCAGGATGAGCAGGGCCGCGAAGAGAACGAGCGCGCTCACAGCGGTCCGGCGTCCGACGGCATGACCCAGCGTCTCGTCCTCGACGGCAGGGTCGACCGCCGGCCGGAGCCAGGCGAGGCCGATCAACGCGCCGAGGACGATCACCGCCACCTGGCCGAGCGCCGTCGGCATCAGCAAGGCGCCGATCATCGCGGCGACCGCGATCGTCGCGCGCTCACGGTCGGGCGTGAGGCTCTTGGCCATGCCGAGCACCGCGTGCGCGACGACGGCGACGGCGGCGGCCTTGAGGCCCTGGATCCAGCCGGTGCCGGCAACCCCCTCGAGGCTGCCGGCGGCATAGGCAAAGAGCACGAGGAGGATCGCGGACGGCAGGGTGAAGGCGAGCCAAGCGGCGAGCATGCCGGGGTAACCAGCGCGCAGCAGGCCGATCGCCATGCCGACCTGGCTCGAGGCCGGTCCGGGCAGGAATTGGCAGAGCGCCACGAGGTCGGCGTAGGCCCGGTCACCGAGCCACTTGTGGCGGACGACGAAGGCCTCGCGGAAATAGCCCAGATGCGCCACCGGCCCGCCGAACGAGGTGACACCGAGGCCGAGAAAGACGCGGAACACTTCTGCAGGTGTGCCGGGCAACGGGCGCTCGCTTCCGCGGCCGCTCACTGCAAGAAGCCCGCGGCGCGACGCTTCACCACCCGTTTTCCGGCCATGCCGCTCCCCCATCGTCACCGAGCCAAAGCTCGAAGTATCGCCTCGGCCGCTCCGGTCAACGGGTTGGCGAGCGCGGTGCCGCCGCCTGTGGTCCAACACTTGCCTCGGGTTCTGGGGCGTTGGCTGGAGACATTTCCATCGTCTCGGCGCCGACGCCCTTTCAGCCGGCGGATTGCGCCCGGCTGCTGATCGACGCGCCGGCCGTGGTCGAGCGCTACTGCCCAGCCTACAAGGCGATCTACGACCGGCTCGGCTGGAGCATGTTCCAGAGCATCGATCGGGTCTACGACGCCAGCCGGGCGGCACTGCGACTCGGCTTCACCTGCCGGACGGGCTTCGGCGAAAAGCTGCGCGAGCTGGCGACCGGACCCGGCGTCCAGGCCCGAAGCGAAATGCTCAATCGACCGACATCGCCAGAATCTGGGAGAGGTGGGTGAAGGGCTTGCCGGTTTCCTCATGCCATCGGTTGAAGACCGCCTGTAGCGCCACCTGATCGGCCTTGGACGTGCCCTTGCCTTCAAAGGCCTCCCAGTGGGCCAGCGCCCGCATGACGGCGTCGGTCGGGACGAAGGTGTCCTTGCCCATCATCCTGAGGAAATAGGGCGTGGAGTTGCCGCCCAGCTGCTTCATCCGCGACCTGAGGTCGGCCCAGAGACCGGTGATGTCGGTCGGCGGCCAGTCGGCGAGGTAGCGGGCGAAGCTGCCGTGCTCGGCCGCCAGCGCCTGCATTGCGGCGGCGTTGTGGCGGACGGCGAGCAGCTTGGGCATATGGCGAATCAGCCGCTTGTCCTCGAGCAGCGACTCCATCCGCTCATCGCCGAAGGCCGCCACGGCCGCCGGATCGAAGCCGTCGAAGACCGCCTCGAAGGCCGGCCATTTGCTGTCGACCAGCTCGTGCTTGAGGCCCGCCTGGAACAGCCTGCGGCTCATCGCCGAGAGGTAGCGGTCGTCGGCAATGGCCTTCAGCTCGGCCGGGCTCCTCGGCTGCACCAGACGCTTGACCATGACGGCGCTGCCGTGGCGGAGCAGGGCTGCCTCCTCGATAACCTGGAAGGTGACGGGATGCATGCGGCCTCCTCGGCGGTGGCGTTGATGTCACGCTCATGAGCGTTCGCGATCGATGACTGACGCATCACCTCTTGCAACTGGTGCGCGCTGTCGTCCAGTTTAGGCCCATGCTGGATCGCCGCCAATTCCTGCTGGCCACCGCCGCTGCCGCTGCATTCGCGCGACCGCTGCGCGCCGACAGGAACCGCATTGCCGCCGCCGCCTATTGGAGCCCGGTCTTGGGACGGGGCTTGCCCTATCTGACCTACTCGGCCGTCGGCGCCGGGCGCGCTTCGCCCATCCTCTATCTGCTGCATGGCCATGGCGGCGGCGAGTGGGACTGGGTCAGGACCGGCGGTGCGATCGAGACGGTCGATGCGCTGATCGAGGCGGGCGAGCTGCCGTCGCTTCACCTGGTGCTGCCGGGGGTAGGCAACAGCTGGTATGTCGACGGGCCCGAGCCGCATGGGCCAGTGGCGACGGCGCTGCTCGACGGGCTGATGCCGGTGGTCGAGCAGGGCCTTGCCGCCGAGGCGCCGTGGCGCGCAATGGTCGGGCTCTCGATGGGTGGCTTCGGCGCGCTGCACCTGGGTCTCAGACAGCCCGAGCGCTGGCAGTTCATCGGTGCCTTGAGCCCGGCCATCTTCACACCCGGCAGCGAGTTCTCCGGCTTCCAGCTGACACTCTTCTCCGGGGCGTTCGGCGATCCCTTCGATCGGGCCCGCTACGAGCGGGCCGATCCGTTCGGCCGTGTGGCGGCGCTCCCCGATGCTGTCGGGCGGCCGGAACTCTATCTGTCATGCGGCATCGACGACTTATTCGGGCTGGCCCAAGGCACCCGTGCCTTCGGCGACGCTCTGGCCGAGGCGTCTGTTGCAGCCACCGTGCTGATCAAGCCTGGCCGCCACGACTGGCCCTTCTGGCGCGCCGAGCTCCCCGAAGCCCTGGCGGTCCTCGGCTCGACGGTCAGCTGACCTCAAATCTCCGCCGACCTTGGGCCTCAATCGTCCCATTCGGGCGCGAAGGCGACATCGACGACCCGGCCGCTGGGCGATCCCATGGCCTGAATGCGCGCCATCTCGGCGTCGCTGAGCTGGAAGTCGAAGCAGTCGAGGTTCTCGGCGATCCGCTTCTCGTTCGAGCTTCGCGGGATGGCGATCACGCCCTTCTGCTGGACCAGCCAGCGCAGCGCCACCTGGGTCGCCGACTTGCCGTGCGCCTTGCCGATCTCGCTGAGGGTCGGATCGTCGACCGCCTTGCCGCGGGCGATAGGGCAGTAGGCGGTGAGCGCCATGCCGTGCTTCGCCAGCGTCGCCAGCACCTTGGTCTGGCTCAGGAACGGATGGTACTCGACCTGATTGGTGACCAAGGGCGCTGCCGAGAGGCTGACCGCCTCCTCGATCATCGCGGTCGTGAAGTTGCTGATGCCGATATGCCTCGTATGGCCGGCCTCGCGCGCCGCGTTCAGGGCCTCGATGGTCTCGGCCAACGGCACCGTCTTCGACGGCCAGTGCAGCAGCAGGAGGTCGACCTGGTCGACGCCCAGGAGCTTCAGCCGCTCGTCGGTCGCCCGGCGGAAAGCGTCGCGGGCGAACTCGTCGGGCCAGATCTTGGTGGTGAGAAAGATCGCGTCACGGGCGATGCCGGAGCTCTTGATCCCGGCACCGACTGCCGCCTCGTTCTTGTACATCTGTGCCGTGTCGACGTGCCGGTAGCCGAGCCCGATCGCGTGCTCGACCAGATGCTGGACGCGATCGTCGGGCAGCGCCCAGGTGCCGAACCCGATGGCTGGAATGGCGGCGCCATTGGCGTTGACGGTATGCATGGGCGGCTCCTCTTTTCTTTTGATGCTGACGCGCCCGCCCTCGTGCCGAGGGCGGGACGTGTCTATAACGCGGCCAGCCCACCTTGGCCAAACCACCCGACATGCTCGCAATGCCCGACAGCCTCGCAATGGATGAACCGATGCCCGATATCGACCCAGGACTGCGCCTTGCCGCCTGCGAAGCCGTGGCCCGCGAGGCCGGCAGCCTGGCGCGGCGCTTCTACGAGGGGCGCGACAGCCTGGAGATCGAACGCAAGGGCGCCCAGGATCTCGTCAGCCGGGCCGACCGCGAGGTGGAGACGCTGATCCGCGATCGTCTGGCCGCCCTCTTCCCGGATGACGGCTTCGTCGGCGAGGAGCACGACCACGCCATGGTCGATGCGGCAAGCGGCGGGCATTGGGTGATCGACCCGATCGACGGCACCTGGTGCTTCTTGAACGGCATCGGCTCGTGGTGCGTCAGCCTAGCCTATGAGCGGGGCGGCAAGGTCGAGGTCGGCGTCGTCTACGATCCGATGGCCGGCGAGCTGTTCGCGGCCCGGCGCGGCGGCGGGGCGCGGCTCAACGGGCGGCCGATCAAGGTCGCAGACGCCAACTCCCTCGGCGACGGCTCGGTCAGCCTCGGCTACTCGCTCCGCGTGCCGCCCGAGACCATGCTGCCATTGTTCGAGAAGCTGCTCCGCTCGGGCGGCGTCTACCAGCGGCACGGCTCGGGCGCGCTCGGCCTCGCCTGGACGGCGGCCGGCCGGCTCATCGGCTATCTCGAGCCGCACATGAACAGCTGGGACTGCCTTGCCGGATTGCTCCTGATCGAGGAGGCGGGCGGTTTCACCAACGACTTCCTCAGCCAGAACGGGCTTATCGACGGCAATCAGGTGATTGCGGGTCCCAAGGCGTTGCGCAGCGAGCTCGAGCGGCTCACCTCTCATTGGGGCTGAGCGAGGCGCCATCGGACTCCACGCAAAAGGGGTTCTCGCCGCGGATGATTGGCTGCGATCGGCCCCCTGCGATCGCCCAGGCACGCGAGCGATCCCGAGCGGCATCGGCGGTACGAGCATCTTGGGCATGCTCGCCCCGTTGTTCTCTGCTATGCTGACGCGTCGCGCAGCGTGCTGCCGTGACCGCGAAGAACAGGTGAAACGAAGGGGGAAAGGCCGATGGCCAAATACATCATCCTGACCAGCTGGACAGCCGAGGGCATCAAGCACGTCAAGGACTCGCCGTCGCGGCTCGACAAGGCGCGCGAGATCGGGAAGCGCGACGGCGTGACCATCGAGAGCTTCTACATGGTGATGGGCGTGCACGACATGGTAGTGGTCGTCGACGCACCGGACGATGCCGCCTGCGCCCGGTTCACGCTCAGGCTGAGCAGCGGCGGCGCGATCAGCACCACGACGATGAAGGCGTTCACCGAGGACGAGTATCGCTCGCTCGTCGGCAGCCTCTAGGCGTCGAGCGGCGGCGTACCGTGCAGGCGCCGCCGCCGCATCAGTGTAGACGTCAGCTGGCGGGCTCGCCCTCGTGGTCATCGGCCTTGTTGACGCCGACGTCGATCTCCACGGCGCCGGCGGTCTCGAAGGTGAGGTCCATGTGGAAGAACGCGCCGTCGTAGAAGGCCTGCTGCACACCTTCGAGCTCGAGCCAGATGGCGCCCGGCTGCAACGTCAGCACTTGGCCGGGCTCGATCCGAATGGCCGTGAGATCCTGCACGGCGAGCGTGCCCTCGGCATCGATGGCCTGCGCCTGCATGACGACGGTGGGCGCGAAGTCGACGCTCGCCCGGAGCAGGCGGTCGGCGGTGTCGCCATTGTTCTGGATGGTCAGATAGACCTTGGTGGCATGGCCTGCCTCAGCCGTCTCGTAGGTCCAGGCGTGGCTGACCACGAGGTCGCCGACCGGAAACGTGTCACCCTCATGATGGGCCCAGGCGGCACCCGCCGCCAGGAACGCCACGCCGGCGCCGATGATCAGATTGCGCATGTTGATTTCTCCCCCGGGACCACCCGTCCCCTTGCATGGTTGGCGTCAGGATGGCAGGTCTCCTGGCTCGCGGCTCGACGCCTCGACCGGCCTTCCCACGAGCTTCGCCCGCAGTGGCCCTTCCTGGTCGACGGCTCGCCGCTCACAGTTGCGGGGGCAGCTTCGGCATCGGCGACGCTGACACATCCGCCCCACCGAATTCCCTTTTCAGCCTCGCTTCGAGGCACCATCACCGGCCAGGGTCGTCGAGCGCTGCCGCGACGTCAAGGCCGATCGGTGATCACAGGGCATCGCGGTTGATCGCATTTGCGAAGAAGCGCCGGATCCAGCGCGCGGCAGTCGCAGCGTCCGGCGCGGCGCCGCTGTCGCCGAGCGCCGCTAGCGCCGGCGCGGCCCGCTCCTCAGGGATCAGCTTGCCGCGGCGCATGGTGATCAGCGCCCGTTCATAGGCGTTGTCGAACTCCGGATGCGCCTGGATGGACATCGCGTGGCCGTCATAGGCCAAGGCCGCAAAGGGACAGAACTCCGAGCGCGCGATCACCGTGGCGCCTTCCGGAAGGCTCAGGACCTGATCCTGGTGCATGGCGTTGAGCACGACCGTCCGCGGCGCTCCTTCCATCCATGCCGGCCGCTCGACCACCTCGTAGTCGTGCGGGCCGACCCCCCAACCGGCAGCGGCCTTCTCGACCCTGGCTCCAAGCGCCTGGGCGAGGAGCTGGTGGCCGAAGCAGATGCCGACCAGCGGCACTTTCGCCGCCACCACATCTTTGAGGAAGACCTCGAGCCGCGCAATCCACGGCTCCGCATCGTAGACGCCGAATCGCGAGCCGGTGACCAGCCAGCCGTCCGCGTCACGCACCGAGGACGGCAGCACCCCGTCGATCACGGGGTAGGTGACATAGTCGAGGTCGGGTCCGAGCAGGTCGGCGAACATGCGCGCGTAGGTGCCATGGCCCTCCAGGCCCTCCGGCGGACGGCCGGTCTCCAGAATGCCGATCTTCAAGGCTTGCCACCGAGGAGCACGGCAAGCGGCGGGCCAACGATCCGGAAGCCTCGCGCGGCGAACGCCTCATTGATGGCCGCGACGTCGGGCGGGCCGTCCCCGGCGAGGAACGGCTCCAGGTCGCGGAACACCGCCTCGGCATCGGTGCCCGGGCTGAGCGTGAAGAGCAGCCGGCCGGGCGTGGAGCCGGTGTTCCAGAAGGCATGCTCGGCTCCGGCCGGAACAACGGCCGTGTCGCCGGGTGCGGCTGGGTAGCGCTGGCCGGCGATCAGGAACTCGTAGGTGCCTTCGAGCACCTTGAACACCTCGATCTGGTGCTCGTGGACGTGCAGCGGCGGTCCGCCCTTTGGCGCTGTCCATTCCTCGAACATGGCGAACGCCCCGGCAGTGGCGTCGCTCGGCACCTGAACCCGGATCGCGATGCCGGCAAAATCGTACCCCTCGTGGTCGCTCGCCGCTTCGAAGAACGGCGGGATCGTGGCGCCTGACATGGCTCGGCTCACCCTTTTCGGCTCAGATCTCGGCGGCAATCGCCCGGCCCAACGCCGTCGTGGTCGCCTTCCCGTTCATATCGGGTGTAAGCAGGCTCGGTTGCAAGAGGACGCGCTCGATGGCGGCCATGATCGCGGCCGCAGCCGCCGGCTCGCCCAGGTGGTCGAGCATCATCGCGCCCGACCAGATCTGGCCGATCGGGTTGGCGATACCCTGGCCCGCGATGTCCGGCGCCGAGCCGTGCACCGGCTCGAACATCGATGGCCACAACCGCTCGGGGTTGAGGTTGGCCGACGGCGCGATGCCGATCGTGCCGGTCACCGCGGGTCCGAGATCGGAGAGGATGTCGCCGAAGAGGTTGGAGCCGACCACCACGTCGAACCAGTCCGGATGCCGGACGAAGTGGGCGGTCAGGATGTCGATGTGGAACTTGTCGGTGCTGACGTCGGGATAGTCCGCGGCGATGGCAGCGAAGCGCTCGTCCCAGTAGGGCATGGTGTGGATGATGCCGTTCGACTTGGTCGCCGAGGTCAGCGTGCGGCGCGGCCGCGACCTGGCCAGCTCGAAAGCGTAGCGGCAGACCCGGTCGACGCCGTGGCGGGTGAAGACGCTCTCCTGCACCGCCATCTCCTGCGGCGTGCCGGCATAGAGGCGCCCGCCGATCTCGGAATACTCGCCCTCGACGTTCTCGCGGACGATCATGAAGTCGATGTCGCCGGGCTGGCGATCGGCGAGCGGGCACTTGACGCCCTCGCAGCAGCCGCACCGGGCGGAGATTGACGTACTGGTCGAAGCGCCGACGGATCGGAATCAAGAGGCCCCAGAGCGAGACGTGGTCGGGCACGCTCGGCCAGCCAACGGCACCCAGGAAGATCGCGTCGATGGCCGGCGATGCTCTCCAGCCCGTCCTCCGGCATGAAGCGGCCGGTTCGGGCGTAGCGCTCGCAGCTCCAATCCAGCTCGTCGAACGTAAGATCGAGGGAGAAGCGGCTCGCGGCCTTCTCCAGCGCGCGTATCCCCTCCGGCACGACCTCACGGCCGATGCCGTCACCAGCGATCACAGCGATATGATAGGCTGACATGGCTTCTCCCCGATCGACAGCAGACCGCGTCTATAGGTGCAAGCCTGGTGGTGTGAAAGAGCCGGGCTGGTGCGGCACCGGGCGATCGGCTAGTCGTGCGCTCGCGATGAACGATTACCGCCCATCCCTCTCGGCCGCCTGTCGGCCTGCCCTTGAGCAGGTCGCCACTGCGCATGGTCTCACCTGATCATCGATGTCTGAGCGCCTGACCGGACCGAGCTGGCGCCATTGGGGCTTGGCCGTTGTGGCCTTGGTGCTCGTGGCGGCCGGCCTCTTCCAGCTGCTGGCCGGCGAGCGTGCGGTCCGGATCACGACCACCACCGTTGGCGACACACCGGTGACGGTCTTCGAGCCGGCCGACGAGCCGGCTGGGCCGCCCGTGGTCATCGCGCATGGCTTTGCCGGGTCCGAGACGCTGATGCGTTCGTTCGCGCTCACGCTCGCCAGCAGTGGCTACACGGCGGTCACCTTCGACTTCCTCGGCCACGGCAAGCATCCGGAGCCGATCCGGGGCAATGTCGTCACCGGCGAAGGCGTGATGGACGCGATGATCGGCCAGCTCGGCGAGGTGGCCGACTTTGCCCGCGCGCGGACCGGCGAGGCGGCAGTTGCGGTGCTCGGCCACTCGATGGCATCCGACCTCATCGTGCGCTTCGCCCAAGCCGAGGGCGACGGGGTTCGCGCCGTCGTCGCGGTCTCGATGTTCGCCCCCACCCTCGATGCCACGAGCCCCAACAACCTGCTGGTCATCGTCGGTGGCCTCGAGCCGCAGGCCCTGAAGGACGAGGCGTTGCGCGCGGTCGAGCTGGTCACGGGCAAGACCGCAGCGGAAGGCGTGACCGTGGGCGACGTCACGGACGGCAGCGCACGCAGGGCCGTCTTCGCTGACGGTGTCGAGCACGTGGCCGTGCTCTATTCGAGGGAGAGCCTGACCGAGACGGTGCAGTGGCTGGATTTCGTCTATGACCGGTCGGGCCCAGAGCGGATCGTTGCCCAAGGGCCCTGGATCCTCGTGCTGCTCCTCGGCCTCGTGTTGCTCGCGCGGCCATTGAGCCGGCTGATGCCGGTCGTGGCGCGACCGCCGGTAGGTGCCGGGCTGCCCTGGCGCCGGCTCTGGCTCGCCGGGCTGGCGCCGGCTCTGCTGACCCCGCTCATTCTCCGCTTCGTGCCGACCGACATCCTGCCGCTGCTGCTTGGCGACTATCTTCTTACCCATTTCGCGGTCTACGGCCTGCTGACCTGGGCGGTGCTCCGGCTGCTGAAGCCGAGCGGCGAGGAGCCGCCCGCGAGCGACGTGGCTTTTGGCCGACTGGCGCTGGCGGCCGTGGTGCTGTTGGTCTATGCCGTGCTGGTCGTCGGGCTCGCGATCGACCGGTTCGTCACGGTCTTCATGCCCATCCCCGAGCGCCTGCCGCTGGTGGCAGCCCTGGTGCTCGGCACCTTGCCCTATTTCCTCGCCGACGAGTGGCTCACCCGGGGTCGGAGCGCCGCGCGGGGGGCGTATCCCTTCACCAAGCTGCTGTTCCTGGGCTCACTGGCCCTCGCCATCGCGCTCGACTTCGAGCGGCTGTTCTTTCTCGCGATGATCGTGCCGATCATTCTGGCCTTCTTCATCGTCTACGGCCTGTTCAGCGGCTGGGCCTATGCGCGGACGGGCCACCCCTTCACCGCCGGCCTTGCCAACGCGGTGGCCTTCGCGATCGCGATCGCCGTCACCTTCCCAATGGTCGTCGGCTAGGCTCGAGACCGGCTGTCTTTGACAACCGCAAGTCGGGAGGGCAAACAGCGGTTCGTCAACGAAGCTGCACCGTATCACAGCCCTCGGAAAATCGTCGTAGCAGATGGACGGCCGGACCCACACAGCGGGGCCACAGGCTTCGGCGCGGCGCTTGACGCTCAATGTCGTCGCCATGGTGCTCGGCAAGATGGCGGCGGTGGTCATCGGCCTCGCCACCATAGCGCTCTTGACCCGCTATCTCGGTCCCGAGGGCTTCGGCCACTACCGCACGGTGCTCACCGTTCTTGCGGTCGCCGCGATCTGCTCCGACCTCGGCCTGCAGATGGTCATCCTGCGCGAGGTCTCCCGGCCCGACCAGGATGCCGGCCAAGTGCTCGGCGCCGGCATCGCGCTCCGGATGATCCTCACCAGCCTTGCGGTGATCGGCGGCGGCGTCACGGCCCTGCTGCTGCCCTATCCCGAGATCGTCAAGATCGGCATCTTCATCGCGGCACCCTACTACATCATGCTGCAATCCAGCTTTCTGCTCGGTGCCTTCTTCCTCAAGCACCTCCGACAGGACCAGCTGATGGCCGGCGAGGTGCTGGGTGGCCTCGTGATGCTCGGCGGGCTCGGCCTCGCCGTGCTGCTCGATGGGGGCGTGCTCGGAACGCTCGTCGCCATGGTGGTGGGCGGGCTCGCGCAGTTCGCCGTGCTCTGGCTGTGGGCGCAGCGGCTCGAGCCGTTCAAGCTGGCGGTCGCTCCCGGCACCTGGCGCTTCCTGCTGCTGACCGGCCTGCCGATCGCCGGCTCGGAGATCGCGCTCATGGTGATCCTCCGGGGCGACATCCTGCTCCTGTCGATCCTGGATACCGCGACCGCCGTCGGCCTCTACGGCGTCCCGAGCAAAATCTTCGAGATCCTCGGCAGCCTCGCCACGCTCTTCGCGGGCATGATGATGCCTCTCTTCGTGTCGGCGCTGGCCGCAAGCAGCGCTGCGCGGATCGCCGAGACGCTCGGCCACTCGCTCGACGTAATGCTGATCTTCGGTGGCGGGGTAGTCGCCTGCTGCCTCGCCTTCTCCCGCGAGATCGTCGTGCTGGTCGCCGGCGACGCTTTCGCTGCGGCGGCCCCGACGCTCGTCCTGATCGCCATCGCCAGCGCCGGGCATGGACTCGCACAGATCTACCGTCACCTGCTGACCTCGATGAACAAGGCCGAGCTCGCCATGCGGGTCGACGTGGTCGGCATGGTCGCAGCGATCGTCCTCTACGTCACACTGATCCGCGGCTACTCGCAGGTCGGCGCCGGCATCGCGACGGCACTGGTGGAGTGCGGGCTGGCGCTCGGCCTCGCCATGATGCTCGCCCGGCTCGGCGTCGCCGGTGTCCTGCCGCGCTCGTGGATCAAGGTCACGGCCGCGACGATCCTGACCGCGCTCGCCATGCGCTGGGCCAGCGGGCAGGGGCTGCATTGGCTCTTGACCCTGCCGCTCGGCGGGGCCGGCTATCTGGGCTTTCTGGTGACCGCCGGCGCCATCCCGATCGCCTATCTGCAGCGGGTGCTGCGCAAGGAGCCGTCGGCCGAGGCTGCCGCGCCCGGCAGCTCGGTGCGCTAGACGGGAGGGACCGTCAGAGCCCGGCCGAATGGCCGACGCACGGCTCGTGGCCCTCGAGATCGCGGGCGTAGGCACCGTAGCCCGCCCGGCCCGTGGTGCAGGCTCAGGCCGGGTTGGTGGCGCTGCTGAAGGCCTTGGCCAGCTGGCGCGTGCGCTCGACCATCGAGTAGAGCCCGTTGGCGCGGCCCGGGGTGAGCATCTTGCCGAGGCCGATGCGCTCGAAGACCTCGGGCGGGTTGGCGATGATCGTCTCGGGTGAGCGCTGATCGTAAAGCCGCAGCACGAGGCTAATCAATCCCTTGACGATCACCGCATCGCTGTCGGCGCGCAAGCCGATGCGGCGGGTCTTGGGATCGAGCTCGGCCACCATCCAAACCTGGCTCTGGCAGCCACGCACCCGATTGGCCTCGGTCTTGAGCTCGTCCGGCAGGGGCGGCAAATCCTTGCCGAGCTCGATGATGTGCTCGATCTTGTCGCGAGCATCGTCGAAGAGCGCGAAATCCTCCTCGATGCCGGCTACGGCCTCGCCGATCCCGTCTGCCTGATCGCTCATGCGTCCCCTGTCCAAAGCCGCTCGAGCCCTCATATGCTGGCAGGGTGGTTCAGGGTCAACGCTGCCCGGCCACCAGACACGAAACGAACCGGAGCCGAGGTGCGACGTATTCTGGTCTTTCAGCACAGTGGCAACTCACCGCCAGGGATCATGACGCCACTGCTCGACGACGCCGGGGCCGCGGTCGAGGTGATCGACGGCGAGAACGGCTGCACCATCCCGGCCGATGCGGCCGATGCGGCGGGAATGATCCTCCTGGGCGGGGCAATGAGCGCCAATGACGACGCACGCTGCCCACACTTTCCCCAGCTCCTGGAGCTGATCAGGGACTTCACCATGGCCGCGAAGCCGGTGCTCGGCGTCTGCCTCGGCGGCCAGCTGATCGCCCGAGCGCTGGGCGGCCGGGTCCGCGAGCAGGCCAAGGGCGAGTACGGCTTCACCGCCCTGCATGGCCGAGACGGCGTGGAGCGCGACCCGCTCTTGGCCGGCTTGGCGTTGCCGGCGCACATCATGCAGTGGCACAATGATCATTTCGAGCCGCCCGATCACGCCACGCTCCTGCTGGAGAGCGCGATCTGCCCAGCCCAGGCCTTTCGCGCCGGCGAGCGGAGCTGGGGCTTCCAGTGCCATTTCGAGGTGGACGCGACGATCGTGGCCAGATGGGCCGGGTTGCGCGCGGAACTGATCGGCGATCCGGAGGTTGTCCCGGCGACCGCTGCCGGCGCCGAGCGTCATCTGGAAGAAGCCATGGCGTTCGGGCGGACGGTGACCGGCCGCTGGCTTTCCCTCTTGCCGGCCCTATCGCCTGCCCCCTTGCCTGATTGACCCGAGTTCATGCGCCTCTTCGCCTGCCAGAGCTGCGGCCAGATGGTCTATTTCGAGAACACCTCCTGCACCCGCTGCGGCGCGGTGCTCGCCTTCGCACCCGATACGCTGACGGTGCATGCCGTTCCCGCGGTGGATCACGGACGCTACCGGCACTGCGCCAATCGCAGTGCGCATGATGTCTGCAACTGGTTGGTCGATGCGTGCGAGCCGGACCCCTTTTGCATAGCCTGTCGGCTGAACCAGACCATCCCAGACCTGTCGGTGACCGGCAATGACCTGCTTTGGCGGCGCATTGAGCTGGAGAAGCGGCGGCTGATCTACAGCCTGTTGCGGTTCGGTTTGCCGGTTGTGCCCCGGAGCAGCGACTCAGCCGGCCTCGCCTTCGCCTTCCTGGCCGACACCGCCCCCACCTTCAATGAGAGCGGCCGGGTCCTGACGGGCCACGCGTCCGGCCTGATCACGCTGAACGTGGCCGAGGCGGACCCTGTGGTGCGCGAGCAGATGCGCGCCCAGATGGCCGAGCCCTACCGGACCATCCTCGGCCACTTCCGCCACGAGAGCGGCCACTACTATTGGGACCGGCTGGTGCGCGACTCACGATGGCTCGCCGAGGTTCGCGCGCTCTTCGGCGACGACACCCTGGACTACGCCGCAGCACTCGATCGCCACTACCAGAACGGGCCGATCGCCGACTGGCCGGAGCGGTTTGTCAGCGCCTATGCCAGCACCCACCCCTGGGAGGACTGGGCCGAAAGCTGGGCGCACTACCTGCATATCGTCGACACGCTGGAGACGGCGGCCGCCTTCGGCCTCGCCGTGCGGCCACGGGTCGGCACCAGCGCCGATCTCTATGTCGAGGCCGGCATCGATCCCTACCGCGAGCCGGACTTTCGGGTCATCCTCGCGCACTGGCTGCCGCTCACCTATGCCCTGAACAGCCTCAATCGCAGCATGGGGCACGAGCACGTCTACCCCTTCGTTCTGCCGGCACCGGTCATCGACAAGCTCGAGCTCGTGCACCGCATCGTCACCAGCGCGCGCGCTGGTGCGCCTGGCGATCCGTGACCGAGAGCATCGCGCATGAGCCACCGGAGACACGGCTGCTGCAGGTCGTCGATGCGGTGGCGAACGAGCTCCGGCCGGGTCGGGCGCCACGCCCGGCGACGCTCGAGAGCCGCCTCGACCAAGATCTGGGGTTCGACAGCCTCGGCCGCGTCGAGCTGATCAGCCGGATCGACGACGCCTTCGACGTGTCACTGCCCGAGCGGGTAGCGATCGAGGCCGAGACACCGGCAGACCTGCTGGCCGCCATCCGCACGGCGCCGGCGCGCGCGCCGTCCGGCACCGCGCGCCGCGCACGACCTACCGACCAGCGGCCACCGCCGGGCAGCGGCATGACGGTGCCGGCAGACGCGCTCACCTGGCCCGAGGTCCTCGATTTTCACGCTGCCGAACGGCCTGAGGCGGTTGCGATCCGCTTTCACGCCGACGACGGCGAGGAGCCGGTGCTCACCTTCGCCGATCTCGTCCGTGGCGCCGAGGCGGTCGCCGGCGGGTTGCGCGCGCTCGGCGTCGAGCCGGGCGCCGCCGTCTCGCTGATGCTGCCGAGCGGGCCCGACTATTTCCGCTGCTTTGCCGGCATCTGGCTCGCCGGTGCCGTGCCCGTGCCGATCTACCCGCCCTTTCGCCCGAGCCACATCGAGGAACATGTCCGCCGGCAGACCGGCATCCTCGCCAACTGCGAGACCGCCTGCCTGATCACCACCGACGAGCTGGCGCGGGTTGCCGGCCTGTTGCGGGAGCAGGTGCCGAGCCTGAACGCCATCGTGACGCCGGGTGCGCTACAGGGCGAGCGGCCACCACGACCGGCCGCGACGTGCGAGCGAACGGCGCTCCTGCAATACACCTCGGGCAGCACGGCGGCACCCAAGGGGGTCGTGCTGAGCCACGCCAATCTGCTGGCGAATGTCCGGGCGATCGGCACGGGCGTGGATGTGCAGCCGAACGACGTGACGATCAGCTGGCTGCCGCTCTATCACGACATGGGGTTGATCGGCGCTTGGCTCGGCTCGCTCTATCATGGCGTGCCGCTGGTCTTGATGTCGCCCCTGGCCTTCATCGGCCGGCCGGTGCGCTGGCTCGAGGCCATCCACCGGCATCGGGGCACGATCACCGCAGCGCCCAATTTCGCTTTCGACCTCTGCACGCGCCGCATTCGCGACGAGGATCTCGAGGGCCTCGATCTTTCGAGCCTGCGCGCGGTCTACAATGGGGCCGAGCCGGTGAGCCCCGAGACGATGCAGCGCTTCATCGACCGCTTCAGACCGCATGGCTTCCGGCCAGAGGCGATGATGCCGGTCTACGGGCTCGCCGAGAACTCGGTGGCGCTCACCTTCCCGCCGCTCGGCCGCGGCCCGCTGATCGACACGATCGACAGGCGAAACCTCGCCGTATCGGGCGACGCCAAGCCCGTCTCCCCGGATACCGAGGGTGCCCGACGGCTCGTCGCCTGCGGCCGCCCTTTGCCACTGCACGAAGTGCGCATCGTCGACGAGGCCGATCGCGAACTGGCCGACCGGCATGAGGGCCACATTCAGTTCCGCGGCCCATCGGCAACCTCGGGCTACCTGCGCAACCCCGAGGCCAATGCCCGGCTGCTGCACGGCGATTGGCTCGATTCCGGCGATCTCGGCTACATCGCCCAGGGCGACCTCTACATCACCGGCCGGGTCAAGGACATCATCATCAAGGCCGGGCGCAACATCTATCCCGAGGAGCTGGAGGCCGCGGTCGGCGCCATCGACGGCATCAGGGCCGGTTGCGTCGCGGTCTTCGGCATGCGCGGCGGGGCTGCTGACGACAGCGGTGGCGAGCAGCTCGTCGTGATGGCCGAGAGCCGGAAGACCGACGCTACCGACCGTGAGCGGCTGGCGCGCTCGATCGAGGCTCTGGCGGTCGATCTCACCGGGATGCCGGCCGACCAGGTGGTTCTGGCGCCGCCGAACACGGTCTTGAAGACCTCGAGCGGCAAGATCCGCCGTGACGCCTGCCGCCAGCTCCTCGAGCGGGGCGCGGTCGGCAAGCAGCGCCGGCCCGTCTGGCGAGCAGGTGCTGGCGCTCGAGCTGGAGAGCATCGGCCCCAGGCTCATCCGCTGGCGCCGACGCGCCGGCGCGTCACTGTTCGCCTTTTGGGGCTGGCTACTGGTCGTGCTGCTGGCACCGCTGGGCTGGCTATGCGTGGTCACGCTGCCGTCGATCGAGCGTCGCTGGGCGGCCGCCCGGGCGATCCTGCGGCTCATGGCGTGGCTGGGCCGAACACCGCTCGAGGTGCGCGGTCTCGAGCATGTGCCGGACGGGCCGGCCGTGCTGGTCGCCAACCATTCGAGCTATCTCGATGGCTTCGCCCTGGTCGCGGCTCTGCCCCGGCCGGTGTCGTTCGTCGCCAAGAGCGAGCTGGGTCAGCACTGGCTGGTGGGCGCCATCTTGCGCCGTCTGGGAGCCGTCCTGGTCGAGCGCTTCGACACGGCGCGGAGCATCGCCGATGCGCAGTCGCTGGGCGAGCAGGCGGCGGCCGGCAATCGCCCGCTCCTGTTCTTCCCCGAAGGCACGTTCGACCGGATGCCCGGTCTCCTGCCCTTCCACATGGGTGCCTTCCTGATCGCTGCCCGGCACCGCCTGCCGCTCGTGCCGGTCGCGATCACCGGGACGCGATCGATGCTTCGCTCCGAGGTCTGGTTCCCGCGCCCCGGTCGCATCGAGGTCGTCATCGGCGAGCCGATCGCCACGCTTCCAGAAGGTGACAACTGGGCCAGCGCCATGGCCCTTCGCGACGCAGCGCGCCGCTTCATCGAGGCCGGCACCGGCGAGCCCTCGCTCGACCGCTGAAAAGTCGATCGGCCAACGTCGACGGCTACTCGACGGCGAGCAGGTTGCCGACCTCGAGCAGGATCAGCTCGTTGTTGTCGGCGGTGCCGGGTCGGCGGCCAACCGAGCCTGGATAATTGTTGTCATTGCCGACGATGATGTGGCGGTCGTCGACGATGTCGACATTCTCGATGGTGACGAAGGGAAAGCTGAAGACCTCGTCGATCGTGCCGTCCCGCGCCACGCCCTTGGGATCGGCGATGGCCAGCAGGTCGATGAAGCCCTTCTTGGCGACCACGCCCTCCTCGTCGACGGCTTCGAGGTCGATGAGATAGACGCGCTTGAACTGCGCCGGCTCCGCCATGCCGAGCCGCGCGTCGCCCTCTTCCCAGTCACGCTCGATGACCAGCGCCCGGCGCTCGTCGATCATGTTGAAGTCGCCGATGGCGTGCGCCGCATCGTCCAGTGGGTAGTAGCGGATGGTGTCCGACCAGCCGCCGCCTGTCGTGTCGAAGCTCATGATCCGGAGGACCGGGCGGTCGCCCTTGGTCTCAAAGGTGCCGGCGTCCGGGTCGAAGACCTGGCCTTCCAGCATCGGCAATAGCGTCGTGCCGTCCGCGGCCAGCGCCAGGCCCTCGTAGCCGCGCGAGCGGCGGAGGTTGAAGCTCGGCGCCGCCTCGCTCGGATCGGCCTGCGGCGCCAGGCGGTGATGATCCGGCGATTGGACCAGAAGCTCGCCGGCCTCGGTCTCGTGGAACGAGGTTACCCGCCCCTCACCGTCGACGCTGATCAGATAGGGGCCGAACTCGTCGCCGATCCAAAAGCCGTCACCCACCGGCTGGATGCCCTCGATGTCCAGATCGGCGCCGGTAAGGTAGCGGATGTCGCTGTGCTCGGTGGTGATCGGGTAGGGGATCACCCGGTCGGGGTCGGAAAGAAAGATCGTCTCCTCGAGCAGCAGTCGGCCGCTCACCCAATCGGGCCGAGCAATATGGAACATCAAGATGGCGTCGGCCGAGTTGGCGCGGCTGCCAAAGCCATTGTCGGTCAAGAGCAGGTAGCGGCCGTCCCCCAGATGCCTGATGCCCGAGAAGCCCTGCACCGGCTGCCCTGGGAAGGGTCGGCCGAGGCCGGTCTCCTCGTTCATATTGCCGTAGAGCTGCTCGATGCGCTCGTTGTCGTTGAACCGGCCCGAGACGAAGAGCCCGTGCGGCGCGTCGGCCGGCGGCATGATGAAGGTCTGCGCCGGCAGGACGACGTGACCTTCGAGGGTGGCCGTCACCTCGACCGGCTGGGCCAGGCCGACGGCCGGGAGGAGCGCGATCACTGGGACGATGGTCGGCAGATGTCGCATGAGGGCCCTCCAAGGATGCGTTGATCTCATCCGGGCCTAGCAGCCGATTGTGCGTGCCGAATGACGACGCGACGTGCGCAGCCCCGTCAGCCCAGGGCGGCGGGCTTCGGCCCGCCCGTCGCCCAGTCGAGCAGCTCGACCGTGTGGCAGACCGGGACGTCGGTGCCGGTCCGCAGCTGCGTGATGCAGCCGATATTGCCGGTCGCAATCACCTGCGGCCGGGTCCGTTCGAGCTGCTTGACCTTGCGCGCCTTGAGCTGGCCCGAGATCTCCGGCTGCATGATGTTGTAGATGCCCGCCGAGCCACAGCAGAGATGCGACTCGGCCGGCTCCTTGACCTTGAATCCGGCATCCCGCAGCAGCTGGGTCGGCTGCGTCTTCAGCTTCTGGCCGTGCTGCATCGAGCAGGCCGAGTGGTAGGTCACCGACAGCGCCGGATCGATTTCGGCCGGCTGCAGCCCGATCTCGAGCAGGAATTCGGTGATGTCCTTGGTCAGGGACGCGACCGTGGCGGCTTTCACGGCATAGGCCGGATCCTCGCGTAGCATGAAGCCATAGTCCTTGACGGTCGTGCCGCAGCCGGAGGCATTGATCACGATGGCGTCCAAGGGCTCCTCGGCGTGGGCTTCGAGCCAGGCGTCGATATTGGCTTTGACGCTGCGATGCGCGAGCGCCTCCTTGCCCATGTGGTGGGTGAGCGCACCGCAGCAGCCGGCTTCCTCGGCGATCACCACCTCGACGCCGTGGCGGGTCAGGAGGCGGATGGTGGCCTCGTTGATCTCGGGCGCCAGCACCTGCTGGGCACAGCCGGCGAGCAACGCCACGCGGGCGCGCCGGACACCTTGCGCCTTGTGTACTTGCGGCTTCGCGAAGGGTGATGGAGGCTTCGGCCCGCCCTTGGGCGCCAGCTCGAGCATTGCCCGCATCGGACCCTTGAAAAGGGGAGCGGCCGGCCGGCCGAGTGTGGCACCGAGCAGCGCCAGCCGAAACAGACCCGGCCGCGGCAGGACGGTTGCCAGAACGCCGCGCATGAGCCGCTCGACCAGTGGCCGCTGATAGGTCCGCTCGATGTGCATGCGCGCATGGTCGACGAGGTGCATGTAGTGCACGTCGGAGGGACAGGTGGTCATGCACGACAGGCAGGAGAGGCAGCGGTCGATATGCTTGACCGTCTTGGCGTCGGCGGGCCGGCCTTCCTCGAGCATGCTCTTGATCAGGTAGATGCGACCGCGCGGGCTATCGAGCTCGTCGCCGAGCAGCACGTAGGTCGGGCAGGTGGCCGTGCAGAAGCCGCAATGCACGCAGGTCCTGAGGATCTTCTCCGACTCCCGGACGTCCGGATCTTGCAGCTGCGCGGCACTGAAGGTCGTTTTCATAGGCGTACTCGAAAGCTGATGCGGCTCGCGCTGCCCGATGATGGCGCGTAAAGGCGTCCTCTGGGAACGAAACGGGTCGGGGCTGGCTGGAACGGAGGATGATGGCGGCGGGAACGGCGCTCAAGGGCTATGGGCTCGGGCTGATCGGCATGCTGCTGTTCAGCCTGTCGCTGCCGGCGACGCGCCTCGCCGTGCCTGAGTTGGGCCCCGAGTTGGTGACGGCGGCACGGGTCGGCCTCGCCGGTCTCCTGGCGACGAGCTACCTCGCGATCGGCCGCAAACGGCCGCCGGCGCGCCGCCATTGGCGGGACCTCGGCCTGGTCGTGCTGGGCGTGGTGATCGGCTTCCCGCTCTTTTCGGCGCTGGCGATGCGCAATGTCGACGCGAGCCACGGCGGCGTGGTGTTGGCGATCATGCCGCTGATGACCGTGATCACCGGCGCGCTCGTCGCCGGCGAGCGCCCGAGCGCGCGCTTCTGGCTCGCGGCCATCGGTGGCACCAGCGTCGTCCTCGCCTTCGTGCTCTATCGCAGCGGCGGCCATCTGGTCGTGGCCGACCTCTATCTCTTCGCCGCCGGGCTGAGCGCGGCCTTCGGCTATGCCGGCGGCGGCCGGATCGCGACCCGCTTGCCGGCTCTCGACGTCATCGCCTGGGCGCTGACCGCAATGCTGTTGCCGGCAACCCTGCTGACGATCGTCTACTGGCCCACCGAGCCCAGCGCGGTGAGCGCGCAAGCGTGGGGGGCCGTCGTCTACGCCGCTGCCTTCCCGCAGTTCATCGCCTTCTTCTTCTGGTATGGCGGGCTGGCCAGCGGTGGCATCGGCAAGGTCGGCCAGCTGCAGCTGCTCCAGGTCTATTGCACCCTTGGCTTCAGCGCGCTCCTGCTGGGCGAGCGCACCGGCCTCGCCACCTGGCTCGCGGCGCTGCTGACCATGTTTTTCGTCTGGCTGGCGCGTCAGGCGCCTGTCCGGCGAGCTGGCGATAAGGCACCGCATCTCAAACACCCGGGTACATCAGGCCCGGATTGAGCAGCCCTTTCGGATCGTGGCTGGCCTTGATCGCGGCGGTGAGCCGGGCAACCGCCATGGGCTGCGGCTCGAACACGTCGATCCGCCCGCGCAGCTCCGGTGAGCCGCGGACCAGGGTGGCGTGCCCGCCCACCTCGTGCACGGCGGCGCGAATCGCGGCAGCACCGGCATCCTCGATCTCTGGCGTCGCCAGCCAGACCAGTCCGCCCGACCAGTCGTAGAGGGTACGAAGCTGCAGCACGCCGCTCAATCGCTCCACCAGCCCGGCACCGGCGCTCGGCCGCACACTGAGCCGCCAGACGGCATGCTCCCGGGGCTCGACCAGCGGCAGCACGTCGCGCACCCCCTGCCACAGCTGCGAAGCGTCCGGCGCATCGACACGTTCGGGCAAGCCGTGCTCGGCGAAGAGCTCGCGCAGCCGGCCGGTTCGGTAGTCGAGCTGCTCGGGAAAGCCCTCGAGGCGGAGCAGGGTGCGGGCGGTGTCGTGGCCGGCGCCGGCGGGCAGATGGGCGGCGCCGGTGATCTCGAAGGGCGTGCCCATGGCCGCGCACATCAAGGCGTTGGCGCCCGCGTCGTCGAGGCCGCCATAAACCAGCGTGGCCATCGCCGGCGGCCGGGGAATGACCTTGAAGATTACCTCGGTCAGCAAGCCCAGCGTGCCCATCGCCCCGGCCTGCAGCTTGACCAGGTCGAGTCCGGTGACGTTCTTCATCACCCGCCCGCCGCTCTTGACGATCTCGCCCTGGCCATTGACCAGCCTCACGCCGATCAGGCTGTCCCGCGCCGCCCCGGCGAAGACGCGCCGCGGGCCCGAGATGTTGCAGGCGGCAATGGCGCCGATCGTGGGCTCGCCTGCCGTGCCGAGCAGCGGACGATGGTCCATGGGCTCGAAGGCGAGCGTCTGAGCCTTGGCTGCCAGCGTCGTCTCGATCTCCCCGAGCGGCGTTCCAGCCCTGGCGCCGATCACCATCTCGGCCGGCTCGTAGAGGGTGACGCCAGTCAGCCGGCGGCTGGTCAGCGTCGCCGCTGTCTGGATCGCCCGGCCGAGCGCGGCGCGGGTGCCGCCGCCGACCAGGCGCAGCGGCGTGTTGGCATTGGCGACGAGCGATGCTGCCTCTGCCTCGCTTTCGGGAGCGAGCTCGGTCATGCAGCGAGCGGTGCGCTGGACCCCGGTCCTGCCGCCGGCGCGGCGAGCTTGGCGTCGAGCGGAAAGACCTTGCCCGGGTTCATCAGGCCCTTCTCGTCGAAGACCGCGCGGACCCGGAGCTGCTGCTGCAGGTCGGCCTCAGTGAACTGGTGACGCATCAGGTCGCGCTTCTCGATGCCGACGCCGTGCTCGCCGGTGAGGCAGCCGCCGACCTCGACGCAGAGCTTGAGGATGTCGTTGCCGGCCTGCTCGGCGCGCATCGCATCCTCTGGATCGTTGACGTTGTAGAGGATCAAGGGGTGCAGATTGCCGTCGCCCGCGTGGAAGACGTTGGCGACCCGAAGGCCGTAGCCTCGGCAGATCTCGCCGATCCGCGGCAGCACCTCGGCGAGCCGGCCCGTCGGGATCGTGCCGTCCATGCAGATATAGTCGGCGATCTTGCCGGTGGCGCCGAAGGCCGACTTGCGGCCCTTCCAGATCTGCGCGGTCTCGGTCGCCGAGCGGCTCTCCTTGATCGTCTGGACATCGTGGCGCCGGGCGATCTCGATAATCCGGGCGAGCGCCGCGTCCATCTCCTCGTCGGAGCCCTCGACCTCGACGATCAGCATCGCCTCGGCGTCGAGCGGATAGCCGGCATGGGCGAAGGATTCGGTGATCTCGATGGCCGGCTTGTCCATGAATTCGATGGCCACGGGTACGATACCGTTGGCCAGGACCTCGGCGACACAAGCACCCGCCGCCTCGGACGAGCCGAAGCCGAAGAGCACGGGCCGGGCGCCCTCGGCGAGCGGCAGGATCCGGACGGTGGCTTCGGTGACGACGCCGAGCTGCCCTTCCGAGCCGCACACCAGGCCCAGAAGGTCGTAGCCGGCCGCATCGAGATGCGCGCCCCCGATCTCGAGCACCGTGCCGTCGGCCAGCACGAGCGTGACGCCCAGGAGATTGTTCGTGGTCACCCCGTATTTCAGGCAGTGTGCGCCACCCGAGTTCATCGCGATGTTGCCGGCGATGGTGCAGGCGAGCTGCGAGGACGGATCGGGGGCGTAGAAGAAGCCTGCCTCGGCGACGTGCTGGCTGATGGCGATGTTGGTGATGCCGGCCTGCACCCTGGCCGCCCGGTCGCCGTAGTCGACCTCGAGCACCCGGCTCATCTTGGCGATGCCCATGACCACGCAATCGGTATTCGGGATGGCGCCGCCGGCGAGCGAGGTGCCGGCGCCGCGCGGCACCACGGGCACCCCTTCGCCATGGCAGAAGGCGAGGATGCGGCTGACCTCCTCGGTGGTCGACGGCAGCACGACGGCGAGCGGCACCCGCGAATAGGCAGTGAAGCCATCGGTCTCGTAGGGCACGAGCTCGTGGGCGTCGGTGATCAGCGCCTCGCCCGGAAGCAGCCGCGCCAGCCCCTCAACCAGCCGGTCGCGCTTGGCCAGGACCGACTCGTCCGGTGCGGCGATGGTGATGGCGCCCATGCTTCGCCTCCACTGTTGTCCGCCCCACAAGTGGCATGCGGCCACGCTCGGAACAATAGCCGAGCCGTGATTCGCGACCGCGTGGCCCAATCGGCCCCCGCCGTGGCGTGCGGCTCAGGCCGGCTGCTTCGCCGCCTTGCCGCTGCCAGCCTGCTCGCCGAGGCCAGTGCCCGCCACGTCGTCCAGGTTCAATGACGGATCGAGGCAGAGGATCTCCTCGAACTCGTTGACGTTGTGAATCTCGGTGCCCATCGCGATGTTGGTGACCCGCTCAGTGATGAACTCGAGCACGACCGGCACCTGGTGCTCGCGCATCAGCGCCTTGGCCTTGTCGAAGGCCTCCTTGAACTCGTTGGGGCTGTTCACCCGGACGGACTTGCAGCCCAGCCCTTCGGCCACGGCGCAGTGATCGACGCCATAGCCCGGGATCGTCTCGTTCGGGTCGGCGTTGATGTTGTCGAAGGCGAGGCTGACCTCGAAGTCGATCTCGAAATCGCGTTGCGCCTGACGGATCAGGCCGAGATAGGAGTTGTTGATGACAACATGCAGGTAGGGCAGCTTGTGCTGCGCGCCGACCGCCAGCTCCTCGATCATGAACTGGAAGTCGTAGTCGCCGGACAGCGCCACGATCTGACGGTCGGGATCGGCTGCCCGGACGCCGAGCGCCGCCGGCAGCGTCCAGCCGAACGGCCCCGCCTGACCGCAATTGATCCAGTTGCGTGGCTTGTAGACATGCAGGAACTGCGCGCCGGCGATCTGCGACAGGCCGATCGTCGTCACGTAGCAAGTGTCGCGATCGAAGACCTCGTTCATCTCCTGGTAGACCCGCTGCGGCTTCAGCGGCACCTGGTCGAAGTGTGACTTGCGCAGCATGTTCTGCTTGAGGTGCAGGCAGCGACCGGCCCAGCTCGAACGATCCTTCAACTTGCCGGCGTCGCGCCATTCCGTGGCCACCTCGATGAACAGCTCGAGCGCTGCCTTGGCGTCGGAGGTGATGCCGAAATCCGGATTGAACACGCGCCCGATCTGGGTGGGCTCGATGTCGACATGCACGAATGTGCGGCCCTTGGTGTAGGCCTCGATCGAGCCGGTATGGCGGTTGGCCCAGCGATTGCCGATGCCGAGCGCGAAATCGGAAGCCATGAAGGTGGCGTTGCCGTAGCGATGGCTGGTCTGCAGGCCGACCATGCCGGCCATGAGATCATGGTCGTCGGGTATCGACCCCCAACCCATCAGCGTGGGAATGACCGGCACGCCGGTCAATTCGGCGAACGTAACGAGTTCCGCCGAGGCATCGGCGTTGATGACGCCGCCGCCGGCGACGATGAGCGGCCTTTCGGCCTGGTTGAGCATGGCGAGCGCGCGCTCGATCTGCGGCCGGGTTGCCGCCGGCTTGTAGACCGCCAGGGGCGCGTAGGTGTCGATGTCGAACTCGATCTCGGTCGTCTGCACGTCGACCGGGAGATCGATGAGAACCGGACCCGGCCGGCCGGAGCGCATCAAATGGAAGGCTTTCTGGAAGGCCCGCGGCACCTGCCCCGGCTCGAGGATGGTGTGCGCCCACTTGCTCACTGGCGCCGCGATCGAAGCGATGTCGACCGCCTGGAAGTCTTCCTTGTGCAGCCGTGCGCGGGGCGCCTGACCGGTGATGCAGAGGATCGGGATCGAATCGGCGATGGCCGAGTAGAGCCCGGTGATCATGTCGGTGCCGGCTGGGCCCGACGTGCCGATGCACACACCGATATTGCCGGCCGCGGCGCGCGTGTAGCCTTCCGCCATATGAGCGGCGCCCTCGACGTGGCGGCCGAGGATGTGACGGATCGTCCGCCGCTTTTCCAGCGCAGCGTAGAGCGGGTTGATCGCAGCCCCAGGAACGCCGAAGGCGGTGGTCACCCCTTCCTTCTCGAGCACGAGCACGGCGGCTTCAATCGCCGTCAACCTGGCCATCGCAATGCCTCCCGAAATCATTCTGGGCCCAATGACAAGCTAGCCCGCGCCGGGGCATCGCTCAAGCTTTTCGAGATGCAATTCCACAATATGGGATGAAGCTGTTATTCGCCGTTCGCGCAACGGGTTGGCTGGCCGCCCACGACCTCGGTGACGAATGCCGCCGCGCGACGGACGAGTCCCCCGATCATGCTAACGGCGGTCTCGTCGATCCGCGCGGACGGTCCGGAGACCGACAATGCCGCGAGAGGTCTACCCTCCTCATCGAGCACCGCCGCGGCGACGCAACGCAGACCGACCGCATGCTCTTCGTCGTCGATGGCAAAGCCCCGTGCGCGCACCGCCTCGAGATCGGCCTTCAGCCGCTTCGGCGTGTCCAGGGTCTTCTCGGTGGCTCGCGAGAGGCCATGCGACTGCAGAATCCTCGCGACCTCGTCAGCCGGTAGATAAGCCAGCATCGCCTTGCCAGCGCCGGAGCAGTGCAGCTTGACCCGGCCACCAGGCCGGGCAATCGCCCGCATCATCTGTCGCGACTCGACCTGCGCCATGCAGACCGCTTCACCACCCTCCACGATGTAGAGGTTGGCAGTCTCGCCGGTCGCTTCCATCAGCTGACGCATTTGCGGCCGGGCGAGCGTGACGACATCGCGCGAACGGCGAAAGGCCTGGCCGACGACGAAGCTCTGCACACCAACCTGCCAGAGCCCTTCGCCAGCCAGAAAGCGCACAAAGCGGCGGCTCTCGAGCGTCGTCAAGAGCCGGTGCGCCGTCGATGGCGCAAGGCCGACAATCTGCGCGACATCGGAAAGCGTCATGCCGTCCGTCGTTTCGGCGAGCGTGTCGAGAATCGCCAGCGCCCGGGTCAGGGACTGGACCTGACCACTGTCCCGCGTTGCTCGAGGCGCAGACGCGGTGCGACGGGAATGACGACGAGAGGCGACCGTCATGCGATCCTGGACATAGCCCGAGCAAAGCATGGCGTCGTGCGCCACACTTTTGCCCAGCTAGCTGATGGTCGGCATTTTTGGAAGGCCGTTCCACCATGCGGTAGCGGACCGACGCGCAGCCGCAGCCTTTTCGCCGGCATCGGCAAGGACCCAAGCCGCATCGTAGACCCGCCTGCGAGGCGCGGGCTCAGGCCAGTCCGGAGCGCGCGGGCCTGTCTGATGGTGGCTCGAGGCACCCTTGCGACGGTCGGTCCGAGGCTTGCCGCGGGACGCGGCAAGCGGAGCAACGGCCGGTGATCGCGAAGTCGGGATGTCGCATCAATACCGCTCGCGAGCCACCGGCCGTCACAATTCTCTGAACCATCTGCCGAGCGGCTTCAGATCCGGGTGTACCCGATCAGAAGGTCAAGGTGACGTTGACCGTATCCGAATAGCTGCCGCCCGGGACGTTCTGGCTGCCGGGAATTGTGCCGTAGACCGGCACCGTGCCGGAATCCGGGACCAAGAGGACGATTTGCTGCGCTTCGCCGCCCGTGCCCCACACCTGGTTGCGTGCGGAGTTGCGGTAGAGCTGGTAGCGCAGCGAGTCGCCATTGCCATTGGCCATCGCCCGATTGGTGACATTGCCGACGGCACCGCCATCGAGCGAGATGGTCAGGGTGCCGGCTGCGCAATTGTTATAGCTGATCGTGCCCTGGGCATTCAGAGCTGCCTGCTGTCCAGCGCTATACGTACCGAAATCGATGGTCGAGCCCTCGATCGAGCAGGATTCCTGGACGGTCACCTGGACGGTGAGGACATCCGTTTCCTGCGCTTTTGCGGAACCGGCGGCGATCGCGACGACGGCGCCGGCGAGGAGGAGACGAGGCTTCCAGGACGAGAGCATGCGAGAGTCCCTATTTTTGGCGCCACTCGGCGCATCAGGCGTTCAGGAGCAGCGCTGGTGCCGCTCGGCATGCCTGGGACCCTATCCCTGTCGCCCTAAAAAACGGTTAACGTGAATGCGCTTTTCATCTTGATGCCGCCGGCAATCGGCGGTCGATGCCCTGGCTCAATCGAGGCCGAACAGGCGATCCCGGTTCCTGATGTAATAGGCTTCGGCATTGTAAGGCTGCACATCGAGATCGAGGCCGGAGACGGTGAGCTCGCCGACGGCCGATTTGAGCTGGTAAGTGGCCAGCACCGCCTCGCGCTTGGCGCGCACCAGGCTCGTCTGCGAGTTGAAGAGTTCCTGCTCGGCGTTGAGGACGTCGAGCACCGTTCGCTGGCCGACCAGCGACTCTTCCCGGACCCCATCGAGGGCGATCTGGTTGGCCCGGACCTCTTCCTCCAACGCCCGGATCGCCGCATTGGCGGCGAGCACGCGCTCCCACGAGGTCGTCACCGCGCGCTGCACGCCACGCAGCGTGTTCTCGAGATCGTTGCGCCGTGCGTCGACGCGCTGCCGGTTCTCCCGAACCCGGGATCGATCAGCGCCACCCTGGAAAAGCGGCACTGACAATTGCAGCCCGATCCGTGCCTCGTCGCGACGGTCGATGTCGCGGGCAGGCTCGTTCTGGTAGTTGACGTCACCCGTCAGATCCAGGGACGGTAGCAGGTCGGCAAACGCGACGTCGACAGCCTCGCGGGCGGCCTGCAGCTGAAAGGTCGCGGTCGTGATGTTCGGGTTGGCAGCGGCCATCGCCTGGGCCTCGGACTCGCTGGTCGGCAGCAGCGGGAAGGCCTGCGGCTCGGCGAGCACACCAGGATCGATGCCGATGATGTCACGAAAGGCTGCCGTCGAGGCGGCGAGGTCGGCGCGCGCGGTCTCGATGTCGGCCTGGGCGCGCGCGAGCCGTGCCTCGGACTGCGCCACGTCGGTCCGCGCCACTTCGCCGACCTCGAAGCGATCGCGGGTGGCCTGCAGCTCGCGGCGAATGCGGGTCTCGTTCGTGATGGCGAGATCCAGCACCGCGCGATCTCGCCAGGTTGCCGTGTAGGCATCGACGGCGTCCAGCAGCACCTGCTGCTCCGTGGCGAGCAGGAACGCCCGCTCGGCGCGCACCTGGTTTTCCGCCTGCCGGATGCCAGCGCGAATGCCACCGCCAGCGTAGAGCGGCTGGCGGACCGAGAGATTGACGCCCTGGGTCAGGCGATCGTCGCGCTCGGACGCGTCGGTGTCCTGGGTCAAGGCATCGACGGTGCCGTCGACGAAGACACTCGGACGGCCACGCGCCAAGGCTTGCGGCACCAGCTCGTCAGTGGCGCGCAGCTCCGCGCGACCGGCCTCGAGCTGCGGATTGCTGAGATAGGCGGAGATCAGCGCCTCATTCAGCGAGTTGGCGGCAGAAGCCGGCCACGCGAGCGTGCCCGCGACGAGCAGCACCAGCGCAGTCAGGCAGCCGTGCCTTGCGGCATGGCCGAGGCTTGGGATGGTCAACACCCGTCTCCTGTCCTCTCGCAGCGAGGCGTGCCACGTTCCTCCGACGGTCCCGGTCGAAAGGATTACGACGCCGCAGCGCCTTAACACTAGGTTGGCCTAAGCGTATCTGGCAAGCAACGGTGCAGCCCCGAGCAGCATCGGTCGATCCTTACGCGGGGTTTGTTGGGATCGTGCAACAGCTGCCGGGCGGAACCACCTGAGCGAAATCGGGCATGCCGAGCGACGCCACGCGCAAGATCATCCATGTCGACATGGACGCATTCTACGCTGCGGTCGAGGAGCGGGACGATCCGTCGCTTCGCCGCCGGCCCATCGCCGTCGGCGGCGGGTCGGCGCGCGGCGTCGTCATGACCGCGAGCTACGCGGCCCGCCAGTTCGGCGTGCGCTCGGCGATGCCGGGCGCGCAAGCGGCCCGATTGTGCCCCGACCTCGTCTTCGTTCGCCCGCGCTTCGCCGTCTACAAGGCGGTGAGCCAGGAGATCCGCGCGATCTTTCATCGCCACACCGACCTCGTCGAACCGTTGTCGCTCGACGAAGCCTATCTCGATGTCACCGCACCCAAGGGCGAGCCGCGGCCGGCGATGACGATCGCCGCCGAGATCAAGGCCCAGATCAGAGCGGAAACGGGCCTGACCGCCTCGGCTGGGGTAGCGGCGAGTAAGTTCCTGGCCAAGCTGGCCTCGGAGATGGAGAAGCCCGACGGGCTCTGTGTCATCCGCCCCGAGCGGGCGCGGGCGCTGCTTGCGACGTTGCCCGTCGAGCGGTTGCATGGGGTCGGCCCGGCGACAATGCGCCGGCTACGCCAGCGGGGAATCTGCCACCGGCGCCGATCTGCAGGCGCTGACGGAAGTGGAGGCCGTTCGCCGGCTCGGCCGGCAAGGTGCGCATTTCTGGCGCCTGGCGCAAGGCATCGACGAGCGCGCGGTCGAGCCGCACCGGCTGCGCAAGTCGCTGAGCGTCGAGACCACCTTCGTCACGGATCTGCACGAGTTGCCGGCGCTCGACGAGGCCGTCGACTCGCTCGCCGAGGAGCTCGCCCGCCGCCTCGCACAGAGCAGCTACCGTGCGACCACCGTCACCTTGAAGATCAAGTATCGTGATTTCCGGCTGACGACGCGGCAAACGCAGCTCACGGCAGCGCCGGCAGGGGCTGCAGCACTGGCCGCCGCCGGGCGGCATCTGCTCCGCCGCGGCTCGATCTTGGCACCGGTTCGCCTGCTCGGCCTCGGCCTGGGTGGCGCGCGTGACCGGGTTGATCAGCTGACGCTGCCGCTGGAGCGGGCGACGGCAACGACGAACGAGAATGTCGGCTAGGCCTTGTCGCGCGAAGCTGGGCGCGGCTCAGGGATAGGCGCAGCTCTGCGCGGTGATGTCGACATAGCCCCGCTCGGCAGCCGCTGTTGCCTGAAAGTACCATTCACGGTCGTTCATGATGACCGAGTGCACCAGGGGCAGCCGGCCGGAAACGCGGCTGAGATCGCCCGTGATGGTCAAGAAGCGCAGGGTGATGGGTGCCGCCGGATCATACCAGTCGAGCGGCTCACCGGATGGATCGCGCGCCGGACGACCGTCACCGCTGACGGTAATCCGTTGGTCGGCAAAGGCCACCGCGTTGTCGAGCACGGTGGTCACCGGCGTTCGGACGACCAGCCGATTGGTTTCGACACCGGGCCGGCAGTCGCGCTCACGGCCGGCCTGCTCGATCACGAAGGCCAGGCGCGAGCGATCGACGCCGGCACGAATGCGCGCCTGGAGCAGGTTCAAGAGCGGCTTGAGCTCGGCCGTCGGCACGTTCGCGGCGTAGTCGAGACGCAGCGATGTGAGCTGATCCTCGAGCCGGGTGGCGCGATCCTCGGCCATGGCCAGCTCCTCGGTGAGGGCCAGATTGCGGGCAGCAGCGGCGGCGAGGTCGTCAGCCTGGCGCTCGAGAAGATGGGCGCTTTCCGACCGGCCGGCCTCGTAGCCGGCAATCGCGAAGAACCCGAGCAAGGTCGCGGCGATCAGCAGACGGACGACGTTCCAGAGAACGCGGCGTCGCTGCGCCTGACGGCGTCGACCAAGCGTCGAGAGCTGCTTCATCTGACCAGTCGATCAGCCATGCCGCCAGATCCGCCGCTCTCCTGCCGTCACCACGTCACCGTCATTGCCCGTCCGGATTGTCCGATCGATCCGGCACCAGCCCATCGCGCCGGTCACCCGGCGTCGAGGTCGCTCCGGTGTCCGGCCCTTCGCCCGATGCCGAGTTGGCAGGCGACGCGGGCGCAACCAGAGCGCCGATCTCCGGAAAGCTGCGACTCTGAAACAACTGATAGATTGTAGCTGATGTTTCTTCAACTGATCGTTTAGTTACGTCGATTTCCGGCCAGTTGTTGCGGGCGAACAGCCGACGCGCGTAGCGCAGCTCCTCGCGGATCCTGTCGAGGTCCGCATAGCTGCCGCCGAAGCGCCCCTGATCGTCGCTCTCGAGGCCCAGCATGCGCTGGCGATTGAGCCGAATATCGGCGAGCTGGGCCGGGTTGATGGTGAGCCCGACGATGAGCGGTCGGGTCAGGCGCTCGAGAATGGGCAGCTGTGGCAGATCGAGAACCAGCGGCACGTTCGCCGCCTTGATCCCGCGATGCGCCAGGTAGACGCAAGTCGGAGTCTTGGATGTGCGCGAGACGCCCACGAGGACGACATCGGCATCGTTGAGCTCCTCGGCGAACTGCCCGTCATCGTGCCGCATGGTGAAGTCCATGGCGGCGATGCGGGAGAAATAGTCCTCGTCCATGGCGTGCTGCCGGCCAATCTGCGGCCGGCCGGCCGAACCCAGGAGCCCGGTGAGCGCGTTCATCACCGAATCGAGCACCGGCACGCAGGGCACGCCGCAGCTCCGGCAGCGCTCCTGAAGGAAGAACCGGAGTTCCGGCGACACGAGGGTGAAGATGACCAGACCCGGCAGCGTCTCGATGATGGTCATCACCTTCTCGAGCTGCGCCCGGGTGCGGACGAAGAACCAGACATGCTCGACTGGAACCACATCCTCGAACTGCGAGACGGCAGCGCGCGCGACGGTGGTCACCGTTTCGCCGGTGGAATCCGAGATCAAATGCAAATGCAGCCGCACGGCACCCTTTTCCCAAAAGCGGCCGGCCCGTGGCCAAACCGGTGGGCAGTCTTGTGGAACGATAGCAAGTCTTCCACAACCCTGAGGCGATGACCCGCGATTGTCACCGCTTGCTTGATCCGCCGGTCGTGGTGGCGACGCTACCGCCCCCAATCGAAAGCCCTGGTGAGCGACTTGGTCAATGCCCGCTTTCCGCACACTTGTCATGCCCGGCAAGTGCTTGCCGGAGCGGCACCCCTGACCGGTACCCCAGCACTTGCCCACAGGCCAGCCGGTCTCGGACAACCCTGGGGGTCCCGCCGGGACAGTAAGTTATCCGCGTGATCCTTCCGCCTACATCAACCTAAACCCTTCTATTTCTCTTAGCTTTAAGTGAAGATGACCTCGCTCGCACAGACGACCGCCGACCTCTCGGTGCGTCTTCAACCGAACCGCAATGGCTGGAGATCGACAAGCTGGCGAGACGACAGCGCAAAGCAAGCACAGGCTGATAAGCGGAATGCCCGACAAATTAATGCTGCGTGCCCTGAACGGACAGGTCACCGAACGACCGCCCATCTGGCTGATGCGTCAGGCGGGACGCTACCTGCCGGAATACCGCTCGGTCAGGCAGAAGACCGGTGGATTCCTCGATCTCTGCTACGATCCGGCGCGAGCGGAGGAGGTTACCCTGCAACCGATTCGCCGCTTCGACTTCGACGCTGCGATCCTGTTCTCCGATATTCTCGTCGTGCCCGATGCGCTGGGATCGGATGTCGGCTTCTACGAGGGCGAGGGCCCGCGGCTGACGCCGCTGGCGCATCGCAGCGATCTGGCGCGGCTTTCCACCGAGAAGCTGCACAGCCATCTGGCGCCTGTCTACGAGACCTTGCGCCGGCTCCACCGCTCGCTTCCTGAGGACGTGACGCTGATCGGCTTCTCCGGCGCGCCCTGGACACTCGCGGCCTACATGGTCGAAGGAGGCGGCTCCAAGGAGTACGCCGTCGCGCGCAAGCTCGCTCGGGCCGAGCGGCGCCTCTTCGGCGATCTCATCGACCTCCTCTGTCAAGGCCATCGTTCTCTATTGCGAAGCCCAGGTCCAGAATGGCGCCGAGGTGATCCAGCTCTTCGACAGCTGGGCCGGCGTGTTGCCACCGGACGAGAGGGAGCGCTGGGTCATCGAGCCGCTGACCAGAATCGTCACAGAGCTGCGGAGCCGCTGCCCGGGCGTGCCGATTATCGTCTTTCCGCGCGGTGTCGGTCCGGCGCTCGTCGATGTGGTCGCCAGCGTCAAGCCCAACGGTGTCGGCATCGATACCGTGATCGACCCGACCTGGGCGGCGCGGGCGCTTGCCGGCAGACGTCTGCCTGCAGGGCAATCTCGATCCCGCTGTCGCTGGTTGCCGGCGGCGACGGCATGTGCCGGGCGGCGGATCGCATTCTCGACGCCTGGGATGGCCGGCCGTTCATCTTCAATCTCGGCCACGGTGTGGTGCCTGAAACGCCACCAGAGCATGTCGCGCAATTGCTTCAACACTTGAAATCACGAGAGAAATGACCTTATAGCGTGTGAGTAGCCTGAAATCAGGGCCCTGCGAGCACACCCCGAGCGTTCGAGCGACGCGCGCCTTCCCCCATTCATCGCGGCAATTGTGTTGGCCATTTGGCTGGCGATTGGCCGTGCAGCGGTTGGTGAACGGTACTGGCTGACCTCTATCTTTGGCTGTTGGCACTTCATATCATGGCTTTTGCCGCTTGGATGGCGGCCATGTGGTATTTGCCGCGGCTGTTCATTTATCATTGGGATTCACCTGTCGGCGGCGAGGCCTCGGCCACGTTCAAGGTGATGGAGCGTCGCCTTCTCAAGGCGATCGGCACGCCGGCGATGATCGCGACCTTCGTGTTCGGCATCGCATTGGCGACGCTACAGCATCAATGGTCGGATGGCTGGTTGCATGCCAAGCTGGCGCTGGTGCTGGGGATCGGCGCCTGCCACGGCATGATGGCGAAGGACGTGCGCCGGTTCGCCGCCGACGAGCGACCGCGGACGACACGCTGGTATCGCGTGTTCAACGAGGTGCCGACTCTGCTGTTCGTCGGGGTCGTTATTCTCGTCGTTTTCAAGCCTTTCTTTTGAGCGTGCGGCCGAGGCACCCCGGTTCGGCTGCCGCAGTCATCCATAGAGGTCAAGTTGAACCAGGACACCGAGGGCACGATGGCTGAAACGCCGCGACGCGACGACGCGAATGATCAGGCGCCCGCCGCCGATGACCGCGACCGCACCGAGCCGGTCGCCGGAAACGGCGGCGATCAGCCGCCTGTCGGAGATGATAGTGGCAGTGCCTCGGCATCCGCCAGCGCCGATCCGTCGAGTGGTGGCAAGGGCGAGGACGAGGCAGCCCGTCCGGCTAGGCGCAAGCGGACACGGGCGCGCGCGCCGCGGCGCGACCCCGAGACCAGCGGTGACGAGCCGGCGAGCGCCGCCAGCGACGCTCCTGAGGCCGCGATCGATGATATCGGCTTGCCGCCAGAGTTGTTCGGCATGGAGCCGGCGCCGGAATCCAGTGAGGGTGCGCCACCACGACGCAACCGGGAACGCGATCGGCCGCGCGACCGGGACAGGGATCGTGAGCGCGACCGAGACCGCGACAGGGGTCGTGAGCGCGAGCGCGAGGTGTCGGTCGAGCCCCGCTCCGACTTGCCGCCGATCAGCCTCACCGAGCTGAAGCGCCGGCCTGCCGCCGAGCTTCTTCAATATGCTGAGGAAATCGGCATCGAGAATGCCAGCACGCTTCAAGAAAGGTGATCTTGTCTTCGCGGTTTTGAAAGAGATCGCGAAGACAGGCGTGCCGATAACCGGTGACGGTGTTTTGGAGATACTGCAGGACGGATTTGGTTTCCTGCGCTCGCCGGACATGAATTACTTTGCTGGTCCGGACGATGTTTATGTGTCGCCGTCGCAGATCAGGAGGTTTGCGCTGCGCACAGGCGATGTCGTCGAAGGGCAGGTGCGGGCGCCGAAAGAGGGCGAGCGCTACTTCGCCCTGCTGCGCGCCAATACGATCAATCTCGATCCACCCGAAGTGGCACGGCATCGCATCCACTTCGAGAACCTGGTGCCGTATCTTCCCGACCCGGAAGCTGAACCTCGAGGTCGTCGGGCGCAAGGATGCCAGCACCCGGATCATCGATATCGTCTGTCCGCTGGGCAAGGGCCAGCGGGCCCTGATCGTGGCGCCGCCGCGCACCGGCAAGACGGTGCTGATGCAGAACATCGCCACGGCGATCTCGCACAACCACCCAGAGGTCTACCTCATCGTGCTGCTGATCGACGAGCGGCCCGAGGAAGTGACCGACATGCAGCGCACGGTGCAGGGCGAGGTCGTCAGCTCGACCTTCGACGAGCCGGCGACGCGCCATGTCCAGGTGGCCGAGATGGTGATCGAGAAGGCCAAGCGTCTGGTCGAGCACGGTCGTGACGTGGTCATCCTGCTGGACTCCATCACGCGGCTGGCGCGTGCCTACAACACCGTCGTGCCGAGCTCCGGCAAGGTGCTCGACCGGCGGCGTCGACGCCAATGCGCTGCAGCGGCCTAAGCGGTTCTTCGGTGCTGCGCGCAACATCGAGGACGCGGGCTCGCTCACCATCATCGCGACCGCGCTGATCGACACCGGCTCGCGCATGGACGAGGTGATCTTCGAGGAGTTCAAGGGCACCGGCAATTCCGAGATCGTCCTCGACCGCCGGGTCGCCGACAAGCGCGTCTTCCCGTCGCTCGACATCAACAAGTCGGGCACGCAGACGCGAGGAGCTCCTGGTCGACAAGGCGACCCTGCAGCGGATGTGGGTGCTCGCCGCATCCTCAATCCGATGGGCACGACCGATTTGGTCGAGTTCCTCATGGACAAGATGCGTCTGGCCAAAACCAACGACGACTTCTGGGGCACGATGAACTCGTAGCCGGCGTCGCAGCCCCGGCCCAGGCGCCGTCCTGCAGGCGGTCGCCGGTTTCTTGTCCGGATTGCCGCTGAAATAAAAGGGCCCCGGATAGCGCCGAGATGGACGTGGTGCGTCACGAGTCCGCTCGGCCTCGGTCCAGTGATGAAGATGAAAGCCCGGTGGCTCCAGGATGAAGGCAGGCTCGCGGCCGTCGAGCCCGAGCACCACCTGATGCGCGACGCCAGGCGTCACGCTCACCGAAACACCCTGCCAGCGATAGAAGATCGGCCGGTGCACATGGCCGCAGACGATGCGCTCGATACGCGACGCGTGGCTGCCGATGAGCGCCTCCAGCCGCCGGTCTGAAACCAGCCCGATCTGGTCCATGAAGTCGATTCCGGTCTCGGCCGGCGGATGGTGCATCATGACAAGAACCGCCGATCTGAGTTGGCCCGCGCAAGCTCCGCCTCCAGCCAATCGAGGCGCTTGGCGCACAGTTCGCCATGCGCCTGTCCCGGGACGTTGCTGTCCAAGGCGACGAGCCTGAGCAGCCCCAGATCGGCCGCCAAGTGACGAAAGTCGCTGCCGGCGCCAATGGTCGCCACGCCATCGAGCGCCAGCATCGCATCGCGATCGTCGTGATTGCCCGGAATGGCGTAGACGGGCATTGGCAACCGCGCGAGGACCGGCCGTATGGCGGCGTAGGCCTCGGGCTCGCCGTCATTGGTCAGGTCGCCCGAGTCACCAGCACCACGTCGGGTCGAGGCGACAGGCTCAGAACTGTGTCGATAGCGCGCTCGAGCATCGCCGACGTATCGACGACGTCGGCGAACAGCGCACCGTTCGGGCGGATGTGGCTGTCGGTCAGCTGGGCGATGAGCATGGGCGGGCTCGCGCAGCGGGTCAGGGCAGCAACACGGTGGAGCCGGTCGTGCTACGGCTCTCCAGCGCGCGATGCGCGTCGGCGGCCTTGGTGAGCTCGAAGCGTCTGATTGACCTCGATCTTCACCGCGCCCTTGGCCACGACATCGACCAGATCGGCGGGCGACGGCCTCGAGGTCGGCCCGGGTCGAGGTGTAGCCGACGAGTGTCGGCCGGGTGACGTAGAGCGAGCCCTTGGCGGCCAGAATGCCGAGATTGACGCCGGTGACCGCACCCGAGGCGTTGCCGAAGCTGACCAGCAGGCCGCGTGGCTGCAGCAGTCGAGCGAGGCTTCGAACGTATCCTTGCCGACGCCATCATAGACGACGGGGACGCCCTTGCCGCCGGTGAGCTCCTTGACCCGCTCGGCGATATTCTCCTCGCGGTATAGGATCACGTGATCGTAGCCGTGCGCCTTGGCGAGCTCGGCCTTCTCCTTGTTCCCAGCGGTGCCGATCACCGTGGCGCCGAGATGCTTCGCCCACTGGCCGGCGATCAGGCCGACACCGCCGGCGGCGGCATGGAAGAGGATCGTGTCGCCGGGCTTCACCACATAGGTCTGCCGCAGCAGATACTGTGCTGTCATGCCCTTGAGCATCATGGCAGCTGCGGTCGTGTCGCCGATGCTGTCTGGGATCGCGATCACCTTGTCGGCCGGCATGTTCCGCTCGGTGCTGTAGGCGCCGAGTGGGCCGGAGCCATAGGCGACACGCTGGCCGACCTTGACGCTGGTCGACACCCTCGCCAACGGCCTCGACGATGCCGGCGGCCTCGGAACCCGGGGTGAAGGGCAAGCCACCCGGCGGCGGATAGAGCCCGGTGCGGAAGTAGGTGTCGATGAAGTTGAGGCCGATCGCGGCATGACGCACGCGGATCTCGCCGGCCCCGGGGCGCCCAGGCTCGCCCTCGTCGAGCTCCAGGACCTCAGGGCCACCATGCGCGCGAACAACGATCTTCGTGACCATAGGTTTTCCTCCCGGCTCTGGCCTTCGTTCGCCTCGGTGCTAGGCTGGATTGGTGTCTCGGGCAAGGGAAGCCGTGCGGCTGGCCGCCGCGCGGTTCCCGGACGGCTCTCTCGAGGCCAACCGTTGCGGTGGGCCGGCTATGGCGCTGCTGGCTTTGCGAACCATATCTCGAGCGCGTGGCAAGCATTGGGGAGCAGCTGTTGAAATTCAATATCGAGGTGGAATGCACGCCGGAGGAAGCTCGGAAGTTCCTCGGCCTGCCCGAGGTGGCGCCGATGCAGGAGCGGCTCATCGAGGAGATGGAGGCGCAGCTCAAGGAGACCGATTCGGGCGATGGACGGCAAGGCAATGCTCGATCAGTGGCTGCCGGTCGGCATCAAGGGCGTCGAGCAGTTCCAGTCGGTCTGGACGCAGCTCGCCGCGGCCGCGGCGGGCGTCCAGCGAAACCGCAAGAGCCGAGAGCCGGACGAGCCCGGCAAACACCGAAGACCTGATCGGCTGCGCGCTTGAACGGCGAGCGATCGACGATCTTCGCTGCGGCATCCGGCCAGGGACGAGCAGCTGTCGCCGTCATGCGGGTGTCCGGACCTGCGGCGGGCCGGGTCGCCGTCGATCTGGCGGGTCGCCTGCCCGAGCCGCGCGTCGCGACGCTGGCGCGGTTTCGTGAGCCAGCGTCAGGCGAGACGATCGATCAGGGCTCTGCTGCTGTATTTTCCAGGTCCCGCCAGCTTCACTGGCGAGGATGTCCTGGAGCTACAGCATCACGGTAGCGTCGCCGTCGCTCGGATGCTGAGCGATGTGCTGGGCGCGATGCCCGGCCTTCGACCTGCGGAGCCCGGTGAGTTCAGCCGGCGCGCGTTCCTCAACGGCAAGCTCGATCTGACCCAGGTAGAAGGGCTGGCCGATCTTATCGAGGCGACGACGGCGGCGCAGGCGCGTGCAGCGGTCCGTCAGATGGGCGGCTTGCAGGGGCGACAGCTCGCCGAATGGCGCGAGGCATTGCTCCAGGCACTTTCCTTGCTTGAGGCCGAGATCGATTTCGCGGCCGAGGAGGAGGTGCCCGAGGCGCTATGGTCGTCACTTGCGCCAACTCTCAAGCGCACGGCCGACACCATTCGCCGCAAGCTCGACGATCGGGGACGTGGCGAGCGGCTGCGCCACGGGCTCACGATCGCTGTCGTCGGCGCGCCGAACGTCGGCAAGTCAAGCCTCGTCAATGCGATTGCCAGGCGGGATGTGGCCATCGTCACCGCGTTGCCCGGCACGACGCGGGATGTCATCGAGGTTGCACTGGATCTCGACGGTCTTCCGGTCACCCTCCTTGATACGGCGGGCCTGCGCGAAAGCGATGATCCGGTGGAGCAGGCCGGCATGGCGCGGGCCCGCGAGCGCGCGGCCGAGGCCGATCTCCGGCTGCACGTTGTCGATCGCCCTGCCGACGTCGGTCCCGTCGCGGCACCGGAGACGAGTTCGCTCACCGTTCTCAACAAGCTCGATCTTTGGCCGGAAGCCGCGGTTGGCTCGCGAGCCTTGGCCGTTTCCGTACGCACGGGAGAAGGTCTGGATCGCCTGCTCAGCGCTGTCGCGGACGCCGCTCGGGAGCTGTTGCCGGATGAGGATGCAACGCTGGTGACGCGGGCGCGGCACCGCGCGGCCTTGACCGACGCCGTGATGGCGCTCGATCGGGCGCTGGTAATCGGCGACGCCGCAGACCTGGGGTTGTTGGCGGAGGAACTGCGGCTCGCTGCACAGGCCATCGGCAGGGTGACAGGCGCCTTTGGCGGTGAGGATATTCTCGATCGCATCTTCGCGACGTTCTGCATCGGCAAGTGAACCCGCAAGGGGCTTCAGGTAAAACCCTGCGGCCTCACCTGGCTCAATGTTTCACGTGAAACACGAGATCTGATCGTAAACGGCCGCCTAGCGCTTCGTGTTGCGGCTGGTCGCTGCCTCGAGCACCGTCCGACCGATCGTGCTGTGGCTGTGAAGGACGTCGTCGAACAGATCGCGACGGAGCACGAGCAGGCGGCAAAAGCCGATCGCGACGACGTCGGCCGTGCGCGGCCGTCGGGTCAGAAGCGCCAGCTCGCCGAAGAAGTCGCCGGTTCCAAGGCGGATTGGCTCGGGCTGGACGCGAACCTCGACCGCGCCGGACGCAATGAAGAACATCGCGTCGCCGGGATCGCCACGGCGCACGATCCGCTCGCTCGGCAAGGCAAGCTGGGTCTGAAGCTTGCGCGCGAGCCGCTTGATCTCGCCCTCGTCGAGCTTGGCAAAGAGTGGCATCTGGCGGATGAGCACCTCGGTTCTCAAGCCCAGGTCGAGAGGCGGGGGTCGCTCGAGCCGGCTTCGGCGGCTTTTCAGTGCAAGGCTCATCTTCTGCGCGACCTGCTGCGGCAGCAGGCGCTCTTCCTCCAGCTGCTCCACGGCTGCGTATTCCAGGCGGAGAGCTGCCAGGCGAAGATAGCGCTCGGTGAAGGACCGCCAGTAGTCAGGGTATTGCAAGCGGAGCGCATCGATGGTGCGCTCGACCTGATCCAGTCGGCTGTCGAGAAATAGACCGGCAACTTCGGCGACACGCTCGCCGAAGAGGGCTTGAATCCGTTCCTGGTTGAATCGCACCACCTCGTTCAAGACATGGCGCTGGACGATGCTCTCCTCGAGATGTCCCGTCAGCCGCCGTGCCAAGGGCCGCTCGATCTTGAGGGAACGATGAAGGAACGCGGCAATGCGCGTTTGCCGGTCAACGCGGAGCTGTTCCCGTGCCAGGCGACGATAGCCATCCAGGCCGTCGCTGCGCAGCGCGTCGACCAGGCCGCGAACCTCGCGGATCAGCACGGTGCTCGCGGTTCGCGACAGCATGCGACGCGCGCGCTCCTCGACATAGAGCTCGGCTTCCCGGCGGCTCAATGTCAGCAGGGCCGTCACCAATTGACTGCGCTGCATGTCCTCGCCGAGCTTCGGTCCGGCGCTTTCGTCGGCAAGCTGGTAGTCGCGGGCCACAACGTCGACGCTTGCCGGATCGAGGCCACGCTCAGCGGCAGCGTCGCGCAGCTTGTCCAGGATTTCGCCGCGAGTCAGCTTGACCGCTCGAACCCTGAGAATGTCCTCAAGCGGTGTCAGCCGATCGAGGCCGAGCCAACGCATGAGCCAGCGGAGCGTCGTTGCCTGGACGAACAGCGTGAAGAGCACGAAGCCGGTGGCCAGCACGGCAACGAGGTGCTGGACGGGTTCCGGGACGAATGAATTCTCGGTGACCGCCAGGGCCAACGCCAAGGTGATGGCGCCGCGCAGCCCACCCCAGAGCATCACATGCTTGTAGCTCGGTTGCACACGGGCAGCGAGGCCGCCGAGCTCGAGGAGCGGCAGCGCGCCGTAGATCATCAGCGCACGGGCGAAGAGCGCGCTCAGGACCAGCAACGCGAGAAGCGCCAGGTCACCGAGCGTGGCGGCTGCGAGCGTCCTTGGTGCCAGCATTGCGGCCAGGACGAAGATGAGCGAGCTGGCCCAGAAGCTGAGCTGGGTCCACATCGCGCTGATTGCCCGCCAGTCGGCGCGCGAGAGATGGGCGCGGCCCTGGCTGCCAAAGACGATCCCGGCTGCGATGACGGCGACGACACCGGAGAGGCCGAGCACCGTCTCCGCAATGGCATAGGTCAGATAGGCGAGCGCCACGCTCAAGTGTGATCTCGGCTGGCCCGGCATCGTCGAGCCGGGCCAGCAACGAGCCGGCGATACGCCCCACCACAAGGCCGAAGAGCGCGCCGCCTGCGAGATCAATGCTGAAGCTCGTAAGGACGTTCTCGGCCGGCGGCGCGGCAAAGCCGATGACCATGGCGAGCAGGGTGGACGTGATCGCAATGGCTGCAGCGTCGTTGAGCAGGCTTTCGCCTTCGACGAGGCTGACCAGCCGGCGCGGCGCTCCCACTTCCTTGAAGACATTGATGACGGCGATCGGGTCGGTCGTGGCGATAATGGCGCCGACCAGCATGCAGGCAGCGAGCGAGAAGGAGGTGACGCTCCATAGCGCAAGGCCGCTGATGGCTGTCGTTGCCGCGACGGCGACAACCGCCATGAGGAAGACCGGACCGATGTCCTCGATCAGAGCCCGACTGTCGAGCTCGATGGCACTGTCGAAGAGGATCAGTGGCAGGAAGACCCAGAGGAAGACGGTCGAGCTGACCTCGAGCTGGCCGATCGCCTCGACGAACTCGGCGAGACCGATGGCCGCCAAGTGCGGCTCGAGCTGATCCGCGATGCCCGTGACGACCCCGAGCGCACAGCCCAGCACGGCGAGCAATACGGTATAGGGCAGGCGGACACGCGCGGCGAGCGGCGGCAGCGGCGCGATCAACGCCAGCAGCAGGGCGAACCCGAGGATGATGCCGGCAACCGTGCTCATGCCGCATTGTGTGCACGGCTTGCGGTGTGTCGTCCAGCTATCGCTGTTGCCGGCGGCGCGCTTCCTTGACGCTCAACTATCGGCAGCGCACATAGCGGCAATGGAGCAATTCGACGTCATTGTGATCGGTGGTGGGCACGCGGGAGCGGAGGCCGCGGCGGCCAGCGCCCGGATGGGTGCGCGGACATTGCTGCTTACCCAGAGATTGGACACGATCGGCGCCATGTCCTGCAACCCGGCAATCGGCGGTCTCGGGCGCGGTCATCTCGTCCGCGAGATCGATGCGCTCGATGGCCTCATGGCGCGCGCCATTGACGCGGCTGGCATCCAGTTCCGCACCCTCAACCTCCGCAAGGGCCCTGCCGTCCAGGGACCCCGTGCGCAAGCCGATCGCAAGCTCTATGCGGCTGCAGTGCAGGAGTTGTTGGCGCAGCAACGCGATCTGACGATTCGGGCCGGAGAGGTCGCAGGATTGCTACGCTGCCGCGACGGCGTTCGCGGCGTCCGTTGTGCCGCTGGCGACGACATTCATGGCGGCGCCGTCGTCCTGACGACCGGCACGTTCCTGCGGGGCGAGGTGCATCTTGGTGCCGAGCGCTGGGCCGCCGGCCGGGTCGGTGACGCCTCGTCGACGAAGCTGGCTGCCGATCTTGAGGCGGCGCATGTCAGACTCGGGCGGCTGAAGACCGGAACGCCACCGCGGCTGGACGGCCGGACGATCGACTGGTCTGGTCTTGCCGTTCAGTCCGGGGACGACCCACCCCGCCCCTTCTCTTTTCTTTCGGGCCGTATCACGACGCCGCAGCGGCCTTGCCATGTCACACGCACGACGTCGGCGACGCATGAGCTGATCCGGTCGCAGCTGCACGCGTCGCCGATGTACTCGGGGCAGATCGCCGCCAACGGCGTGCGCTACTGCCCGTCCATCGAGGACAAGGTCGTCAGGTTCGCTGACCGCACCGGCCACCAGATCTTCCTCGAGCCGGAAGGTCTGGAGGATCACACCGTCTACCCCAACGGCATCTCCACTTCCCTGCCGCGCGATGTGCAGGAGGCACTGGTTCGGACGATTCCCGGCCTCGAGCGCGCCGTCATCCTGCAGCACGGCTACGCGATCGAGTACGACCATATCGACCCCCGCGACCTCGATCCGACGCTTGAGCTGCGAGCGCTGCCGGGTCTCTTCCTGGCTGGCCAGATCAACGGCACGACGGGTTATGAGGAGGCCGCCGCGCAGGGCATCATGGCCGGCTGCAACGCCGCGCTTTGTGCGTCCGGCGCTCGTCCTGACGCCGTCCTCGACCGGTCGACGGCCTATATTGGCGTCTTGATCGACGACCTGACGACCCAGGGCGTGGTTGAGCCCTATCGAATGTTCACGAGCCGCGCGGAGTACCGGCTCAGCTTGCGCGCCGACAATGCCGATCGACGGTTAACGCTGTGGGGTCAGAAGCTCGGCCTCGTAGGGTCTGAGCGCTCGTCGCGATTCGCCGAGAAGCTCGAGCGTCTGGCGCGCGCCGAAACCATGGTCGACGAATTGCAGCTGACGCCGAAGCAAGCGGACGCACACGGCATTCGGGTCAATCAGGATGGCGCCCTTCGCTCGGCACGCTCTCTCCTGGCCCAGCCTGATGTCGACCTGACGCGGCTGGCGACGATCTGGCCGGAATTGGCAGACATTGCCGGCGACGTTGCCGAGCAGATCGAGATCGAGGCGCGATACGCGCCTTATCTCAAGCGGCAGTCCGGTGACATCGCCGATTTCCGCAGGGAGGAATCCTTGCAGCTGCCAGGGGATCTCGACTTCCGCGCGCTCAGCGGCCTGAGCGGCGAGCTGCAACTGGTGCTCGAACGGGTCCGACCGCGGACGCTCGGTGCCGCGGCACGGTTGCCGGGCATGACGCCGGCGGCGCTGACACTGCTCTATCGCCACGTCAAGCGCGCTGCATGACCATCCGGACGGAGTCGTCCAGAGCCGGGACGGCACCCCTGGATGCGGCAGGATTCGCCTCGATGATAAGTGTTTCACGTGAAACACTGGCGACGCTCGATGCCTATCTGCAGCTGCTCGAGACTTGGCAGCGCGCAATCAATCTCGTGGGCCGGTCGACCCTCGCGGATCCCTGGCGGCGGCATATCATCGACAGTGCTCAGCTTTTTCGGTTTCTGCCCGCCGCGCCGGTCCGTGTGGCCGACCTCGGCAGCGGTGCCGGCTTGCCGGGCCTGGTCCTCGCCATCATGGGCGCGTCGCGGGTGCATCTGGTCGAGGCAGACGGGCGAAAGGCGCAGTTCTTGCGCGAGGTGGCACGGCGGCTCGGCCTGGCCAACGTGACCGTGCACGCGGTGCGGATCGAGAGCTTGACGCTTCAGGTCGATGTGGTGACGGCTCGCGCCTTGGCGCCGCTCGCGAAGCTCTTGCCGCTGGCATGGCCACTGCTGGCGCCCGACGGGCGGATGATTTTTCTGAAGGGTGCCAACGGAGCGACCGAGCTTGCCAACGTGCGGTCGTCGTGGTCGATGCGCGATCGCGTCGAGACCAGCCTCGCGGATCCGGAAGGTCGGGTGATGATCCTCGACGAGGTGCGCCCACGTGAGGGATGAGCCAGCCGCAGCGAAACCGGAGCGGGCCTCGGGAAGGGCGCCCTATGTTCTGAGCGGCCGGATCCTCGCGATTGCCAATCAGAAAGGCGGCGTCGGCAAGACAACGACGGCGATCAATCTCGGCACGGCCCTTGCAGCCGCGGGCAAACGTGTCCTCGTCATCGACCTTGATCCGCAGGGCAATGCCAGCACGGGCTTCGGCATCGACCGCGAGTCGCGCCGTGTGACCGCCTATGAGGTCGTCATCGGCCAGTCACGGCTGGCCGACGCGATCATGCCAACGCGCGTGCCGGGTCTCGATATCGTCCCCGCCACCGTCGACCTCGCCGCCGCCGAGGTCGAGCTGATCAACGATCCGCGCCGCAACTATCGGTTGCGAGATGCCTTTCAAAGCTTCATCAAGCCCTATGACCACATACTTGTCGATTGCCCGCCATCCCTGGGCGTGCTCACGGTCAACGCACTTGCGGCGGCGCATGCCGTCATGGTGCCGCTGCAGTGCGAGTTCTTCGCGCTTGAGGGGCTGTCGCTGCTGTTGCGCACGATCGAGCGGGTGCGCCATGCGCTCAACCCGATCCTTCAGGTGCATGGCGTGGTGCTGACGATGTACGATCGACGCAACAATCTCTCGCGCCAAGTGGCGACCGATGTGCGCAGCTTTCTCGGTGATCGCGTGTACGAGACCGTGATTCCGCGCAATGTGCGGATCTCCGAGGCGCCGAGCCACGGTCAGCCGGTGCTCTATTACGACGTGCGCAGCGTCGGTGCCAAAGCCTATGCGCATCTGGCCGGTGAGATGCTGCGCCGTGACCAGGCCCTCGCCATCCACGCATGATGGCGGCGTGTTTACCCTGCTTGCCGCCCGCTCGAAGGACGCATCAGCGATGACTCAAGAGCCCGCCAAGAAACGTGGCCTCGGCATGGGGCTCTCCGCCCTGTTGGGCAATGACGGTCCGGACCCGATGGCGCGACCGCCGGCGCAGACCGTGCCGATCGAGTTCCTGTCCGCCTCGCCCCTGCAACCGCGGCGGCGGTTCGCCGAGCCCGAGCTGGCGGCCCTGGCGGAAAGCCTCAGTACCTACGGTGTGCTGCAGCCCTTGCTGGTGCGGCCGGCGCCCGGCCCGACCCCAGGCTACGAGATCATCGCCGGCGAGCGGCGCTGGCGCGCCGCCCAGCTCGCCGGGTTGCACGAGTTGCCGGTCGTGGTGCGCGACCTCGGCGACCGAGAGGTGCTCGAGATCGCGTTGGTCGAGAACCTGCAGCGCGAGGATCTGTCACCGATCGAGGAAGCGGAGGGCTACCGTCGGCTGATCGACGAGTTCGGCCGGACGCAGGAGGAGCTCGCCCAGGAGATCGGCAAGAGCCGCTCGCATATCGCCAATACATTGCGGCTCTTGAAGCTGCCCGAAACAGTGCGGCGCTTTCTCGAGGAAGGACGGCTCTCGGCCGGACATGCGCGGACCCTCCTCGGCGCCGACGATCCCGAGGCGCTGGCGCGTTCGATCATCGAGCGGGGGATGAGCGTGCGGGACACGGAAGCCATGGTTCAAACCGGTCGGCTGGTGCAGCGGAGCGCCGCGACGCGCGTCGATCGAGATCCGGATGTCGTGGCCTTTGAGGACCGTCTCGCCAGCGCCATTGGCCTCGCCTGTCAGATCAAGCCCAAGGCCAAGGGGGGCACGTTGACCATCCGCTACAGCAGCCTTGACCAGCTCGAGCGGATCGCTCGACAGTTGATTGTCGATTGAGCCAAGTTATCCACTACAATTTGTGGCCGGGCCGTTGACCCCACGCATATCTTGTGGTGATCTGTAAACTGGAGTGAAACAAGGAAAGAGTTCATTCCGACCGGCTCTCCCAGGGTCCCACCGTCTCTGCCCAGACGGGCTGCGGGTTCCGGTCGTGGGTATGTCCCGCTGCTCCAACGAAGATGGCCGAAGCAATCGGCCGCTCCGTCCTCTCTCCCCACAACTGCGCCGTCCCTCCGGGGACGGCGTTTTTGTTGGCCGGCACACCGCGCCGCTTGTCGTAAGCCGGTCTTTGTGGACAGGCTCGACGGCGTCCCGCTAGTGTCCGGGCCGCCGGCTCGATGTCCGGGCCAGTGTCAGGGGGAAGCATCAAGATGCGCGAAAACAAGCTGAAACGGATCTGGGCGGAAGGCGGCAAGACGGTCAATGGCTGGCTGGCCATCCCGAACGGCTTCAGTGCGGAGCTCATGGCGCATCAAGGCTTCGACAGCCTGACCGTCGACATGCAGCACGGCATGGTCGATTACCAGGCCGCGGTGTCGATGCTGCAAGCGATCTCGACGACGGACACGGTGCCGCTCGTTCGCGTGCCGTGGAACGAACCGGGCGTGCTGCAGAAGGCTCTCGACGCCGGCGCCTACGGCATCATCTGTCCGATGATCAACAGCCGCGCCGAGGCCGAGGCGTTCGTCTCGGCCTGCCGCTACCCGCCGGCCGGCAGCCGCAGCTTCGGCCCGATCCGTGCGACCATCTATGGTGGCGCCGATTACCCGGTGCATGCCAATGACGAGGTCCTCACCCTGGCGATGATCGAGACCAAGGAAGCGATGGAGGCGCTCGATTCGATCCTCGAGGTGCCGGGCTTGGACGGCATCTATGTCGGTCCAGCCGACCTCTCGAACTCGCTCGGCTGCACGCCCAAGTTCGATCAGGAAGAACAGAAGGTCGTCGATGCGATCGGCTCGATCATCAAGACGGCAAAGCGGCACAACAAATTCGCCGGCATCCATTGCGGCTCGACCGCCTACATCAAGCGGATGTGGGACCTCGGCTTCGACTATGCCACCCTGCTGTCGGACGCGCGAATGATGGCGATGAAGGCCGGCGAGCTGCTGCCGGAACTCAAGCGCATGGCGGGCGGCACCAAGAGCAGCGCCTACTGACGTCCGATGCATGAGGTCCTGGTCGTCGGGCACATCAAGGCGGAAGGGGTGGCGGTGCTCAAGGCGCGTACTGGGGTACGCGTCACCGTGGTCGATGAGGCGCAGCGGTCGGAGATCATCGCGGCTGCTGCTGATGCCACGGCCATTCTCGCCCGCACGGCCCCGATCGACGCGGCGGTGATCGGGGCGGCGCCGGGCCTGCGGGTCGTCTCTCGCCATGGCGTCGGCTATGACAATGTCGACGTCGCGGCGTTGAACGCGCGCGGCATCCCACTCGCGATCTCCGCCACCGCGAACTGTGTCTCGGTCGCCGAGCATGCGATGACGATGTTGCTGATGCTGGCGAAGGACGGCATTGGTCACGATGCGGCGGTGCGCGCCGGCAATTGGCGGGTCCGCAACGAGATGAGGGCCTTCGAGCTGATGGGCCGCCGGCTTCTGCTGGTGGGCTTCGGGCGGATCGGTCGTGAGGTGGCGATGCGCGCGCGGGCGTTCGGCATGGCGATCGATGTCTTCGATCCGTTCCTCGATGCGGCGGCATTGGCGGAGACCGGTGCCGAGCTCGTCACCGACCTGGACGAGGCGCTCGCTCGAGCCGATGCTGTAAGCTTGCATTTGCCGCTCAACGCGGCCACTCGCAACCTCATCGACGCGCGGCGGTTGCAGCTGATGCGTCCCGAGGCGCTGATCGTGAACACGGCTCGCGGCGGACTGGTCGACGAGGTGGCGCTGGCGGTAGCGCTGCACGCCGGCCAGATCCGAGGTGCCGGGCTCGATGTCTTCGCCGATGAGCCGCCGGCAGCCGATAGCCCGCTCTTCGCTGCGCCGAGGCTCCTCGTGAGCCCGCACAACGCCGGCGTCACTGACGAATCGATGGTGCGCATGGCAACGGAAGCTGCGACCAACGTCCTGGCGGTGCTCGATGGCAAGCTCGAGCGAGGGGTGATCGTCAACCTCGACGCCATTCAGGGTGATCGGGGATGAGCGCCAGCGCGGCCATTCGCGTCGGGCTCATCGGCAGCGGCTTCATGGGGCGTAGCCATGCCATCGCAATGCGCACCGCGGCTGCGGTGTTCGGTCTCGATCGACCCCTGGTGCTGGAGCTGCTCGCCGATGTCGACGCCAATGCCGCGGCTCGGGCCGGCAAGGCGCTCGGCATCGCGCGAACCACCGGCGACTGGCGGGCACTGATCACCGACCCCAATGTCGATCTGGTCGACATCGCCACGCCCAACAAGCTGCACGAGCCGATGGCGATGGCGGCCATTGCCGCGCGTCGGCCGGTCTATTGCGAGAAGCCGCTGGCACCGGATGCACCGACTGCGTTTCGCATGGCGGCGGCAGCGGAAGCGGCAGGGGTGCCGACATTCGTCGGCTTCAACTACCTGAAGAACCCGCTCACCCGCCTCGCGCGGGACATCGTCGACAGTGGCGAGATCGGTGACGTCTGGAGCTTTCGCGGCATTCATGCCGAGGACTACATGACGGATCCGCAGGCGCTCTGGACTTGGCGGCTCGATCCGACAGGCGGGGCCGGGGCCGTCGCCGACCTCGGCAGCCACATCATTGCCATGGCGCGCTTTCTGGTCGGTGACATCGCGTCGCTTTCGGCCGACCTGACGACCCGGATGGGCGAGCGGCCGACGGTGGATGGCGGCAGGCGGCGGGTCGAGGTGGACGACGAGGCGCGAGCATTGGTGCGCTTCGCCAACGGTGCAACCGGAACGCTCGAGGCGTCCTGGATCGCGACCGGGCGAAAAATGTACCTCGCCTTCGAGCTGACCGGCTCCAAGGGCTCCATTTGCCTGAACATGGAGCGGATGAACGAGCTCAGGCTGCACGTTCGAGGCGGTGCGCCGGGACGGGACGGCTGGGTCGAGATCCCGTCCGGGCCGGCGCATCCCGACTACGCTCCGTTCTGCCCGGCTCCCGGCCACCAGCTCGGCTTCAACGAGATCAAGGCGATCGAGGTCAAGGCGATTGCCGACGCGCTCGCCGGCGGGCCCACCTTTCAGCCCGATTTCCGCGAGGCCGCCATGGTGCAGGCGGCCGTCGATGCGATCTTGCGCTCGGGCGCCGAGCGTCGTTGGGTCGAGCTGGCCGAGTTCGTTCCCTAGCCGCTCAGGTGGCCAACTTCTGGCTCTAGTCCCAGTCGCGAGGGCGGCGGCGCTCAGGCGGTGGCGAAGCCGGTGCGGCTCTGCTTGCCCCAGTGCACGGACCCCCGCCAATACTGCCAATGGCCCTGGATGCGCCAAAGATTGGCGAGCTGGCGGTAGCCGAAATTCTCGATGATCGCGGCAACGGTCAGGCGGATAAGATCGATGGCCCTGGGCACGCGCCGCCGCTCGAATTCCTCGAGGACCAGCGATGCCACCGAGATGAACACGCCGAAGGCAAAGGTGAGCGCCAGGTAGGCCAGGAAGAATTCGGTGTTGATGGTGCCGGCGAGCCAGAAGAAGGGCAGCATCAGGTAGCCCAAGACCTCGACCAGAGGCGTGATGACGTCGAGCAGCAGGATATGGCCGAGGCCGAGCCGGCCGATGCGGCCGTAGCGGCTGCGGACCAGCATGTCCTTGTGGGTGAAGAAGCTCTCGAGCGCGCCACGCTGCCAGCGCTGGCGCTGCCGGGCGAGCACCGACAGGCTTTCCGGCACCTGGGTCCAGCAGACCGGCTCCGGCACGAACTCGATCCGATAACCCAGTTGGCGATCCCGCAGGTGGCGATGCAGCCGGATGATCAGCTCGAGGTCCTCGCCCACGGTCTTGGTGCTGTAGCCGCCGAGCTCGACCACGACGTCGCGGCGGAACAGGCCGAACGCGCCCGATACGATCATCAGGCAGCCGAGCCGTCCCCAGGCGAGTCTGGCCATCATGAAGGCGCGCAGATACTCGACCGTCTGCAGCATCGGCAGCAGCTTCTTCGGCAGCGCCACGTTGCGCACGCGGCCAGCACGCACCCCGCAGCCGTTCGCAACCCTGACCGTTCCGCCGACAGCAATTACGCGCTCCGGGTCCTCGACGAAGGGTTGGACGACGCGCAACAGGCCGTCCGCCTCCAAGAGGCTGTCTGCATCGACGGCGCAGAACAGCTCCGTCGTCACCTGGCCTAGACCGGCATTGAGCGCGTCGGCCTTGCCGCTGTTGAGCTTGTCGATGACGACGAGATTGGCGTGCCTCGGTGAGCGATAGAGACCGCGCAAAGGCGCGTGCGGCAAAGGGGAGACCTGGTCGGTCGGCGCCGGCTCGAGGGCGAAGGCCTCGACCAGCACCTCCAGCGTGCGGTCCGTCGAGCCGTCATTGACGACGACGAGACGGAAGTCCGGGTACTCGAGCGCCAAGAGCGAGCGCAGGCTGTCGACGATGGTCGCAGCCTCGTTGAACGCCGGCACGATGACGCTGATCGGCGGTGCCGCATCGACGACACTGTTCCACAAGGCCCGGCTCTGATGGACGCGAGGCCGGCCGGCCATCACCGCGATCGCGATCACCAGGAGCATGAGGTAGAGGAGGTTCTGCGCCATGCTGACAGCGATCACCAGGACGGCGACGATTTCGGCCGCGAGGTCGAAGAAGGGGGGCACGGGGATCATGCGGGGGTTGCTCCGGTAACGGCCAGGGCCGCGAGACGTTCATGGATAAGCCGTGCCGCAGCGGCGATCTCTGGCACCGGATCGGCGACGAGGGTGCGCAGCAGCTCCAGATCCTTGGCCCGGGCCCGCACCGCCAAGACATCGACCGCCGCCCGTCGGCAATCCAGCCGGCCGCTCTCGGCGAGTCGTCGTGCAACGCGGACCACGGCTGGATGGTTGAGCCGGTCCAGCGCTCGCAAGGCGGCTCGATCGACTAGGGCACCATGCCGGCCGACCGATCCTTCGAGCTGGCTGCCAGCAGCAATGTGGCTGGCGTCGGCCAGCGCGTCGATGAGATGAACGAGCTGGACCGGATCGGCGTCGCCGGCTTCCAACCGCTCGACCAGGACCGTGGGTGCAACCATCGCCAAGCGATACCAGAAGCGCTTGGCGTGGCGGCCCCTGCCGGCGGGATCGCCCAACAGCCGATCGGCGATCGCCGCAGCGCGCGCCGGATCGTCGGCCAATGCCACGGCCGCGGCGAGTCGCAGCCGGCTGTCGCCGCGCTCCAGGGCCGCCTGCAGAGCCGCCTGGCTGCGCGGTGTGTGCAGCAGCGTCAGGCAACGCGCGGCCTCGATCCTGAAGCGCGGCAGGCGTGAGGTGAGGCGGCGCAGCCAGAGCTGCTCGACGCCGACCGTCGTGGCGAAGGCAGCAAGCCGCTGCCGGGCGTCGCCGCGCACGATTTGGGCCAGCTCATCGACCAGCCGGGCAATCTCGGCCACCGGCAGCCCGAGCCCCGGGTGGGGGACAGGCTCCAGCACCGGCTCGGCCGTAGACCCGGCCGGCTGGTTGAGACTCGTCAGCAGCGATTTGCGCAGGCGCTCACGCGCCGGCCGGTGCCGCTCGTCCTGCCACTCCTCGACCAGGCGACGCAGCACGAGGCCCGTCATCATGATGAGGCCGAAGGCGACCAGGACCAGCGAAGCCTGCCAGATTAGCCGCATCAACACATCGAGCGAGCCGAGGCCCAGCATCTCAGAATCTCACCCGAAAGCCGATCGCCAAAGTCGTTCGTCGCACCCCACTATCGCGATCCTCGAGCGCCAGGCTGAGGAGGAGACCAAGCGTCTCGGTCAGCTCGTGGTCGAGACCGGCAAAGTAGGTCTGCGTCGTTCCCATGCCCTGCTCGGTATTGTCGAAGGCATGGCCGAAACCTGCGAAGAGACGCGTTTCGGGCGTGACCTGACCATCGAGCCGCAGCCCGTAGCTCGGGTCGAACTTGCCGTCCGTGCCCAGCGAGCCGCCCGCCTTGACTGTCAGCCAGGCTCGGCCCTGCCAGCCATACTGGACGATGCCGACGTCGAAGCTCTGGACGTTGCCGTCGTTGTACTCGGCGAGCGATCCTTCGACGAAGCCGATGCCAGCCGAGAGATCGAAGCCGGGCAAGGGCTCCACCCCGCCCAGATCATAGAGCTGGCAGTCGTACCCGGCCCGAAGCTTCCAGGTCGGCAGGAAATCGGCGCCGGGCGACACGGCGGCACCCAGGAGATAGCCGCTGGTCTCGTCGAGACGGGCGTTCCAACTCACCGCCGCCTGCAGGTCCGTAGAGCCGTAGCGATGCGCGATGCCGACGCCACCCGTGAGCAGACGATCGTCGTCGATGCGCCAGCCGAGCGACAAGCCGCCCTCGAGCCAGTCATCGGCCGAATTGTTGAAGCGGCTGCCCGAGAAATCGGTCACCAGCTCGAACCGCCGACCCGAATCGGCCAGCGCATCGAGCCGTTGGCGGGCCACCGGCGCCGTCTCGGGCACGCCGAGCGCGCGCTCGAAATTGACCTCGGCGACCGTCGTGCTGCCGGTCTGCAGCGCGGCGTCGCCGAGCCCGAGCCAGGCGTCGCCGGAGTTGGGCTGGAGCTTCGCCGCCTGGGCGAAGGCGGCCCGCGCGGTCGCGGGTTCGCCGGCGGCCAGGGCCGCCTTGCCGAGCAGGAGTTGGGCGTCGACCCGCTCGAGCTCGGGCGGCACGCTGCTCTTGAGGAGCACCAGCGCCGCCTTGGGGTCGGCGGCGAACAGATGCACCCGTGCCTGCATCAGCTGGATGTCGAGATAGTCAGGCGCCAGCGCCCTGGCTCTGGCGAGGGTCTCGAGCGCCGCGCCGTAGCTGCCGAGAAAGGCCTGCATCTGGCCCTTCAGCAAGAGCAGATCGACGTCGTCCGGTGTCTGCTCCAGCAGTGTCTCGGCCATCGCCAGGGCCGGCTCGAACGACCCTTCGGCGCGCAGCTCGAGCAATGCCTCGCGGCTGGCCTCGGTCGCAGCAGCCGGTGCCGCCAGGATGAGCAGGGCCAGGCAACAGCCGAGCGCTTCAGGTCGCATGGCCAAGGCCATTGCCGTCTTCGTGGTTTTGCGGTGGGGGCTCATGCCGGGACGCGCAGGACCTTCTGGATGCGCACCGCCAGCTCCTCGGGCATGAACGGCTTGACCAGATAGTCGTTGGCTCCCTCGGCCAGGCCGCCCACGACGTCGCGCTCCTGCTTGCGCGCGCTCAGCATGATCACCGGCAAGTCGAGGCCGGCGTCCTGGCGTAGCCGGCGGAGCACATCGAGCCCGTCGGCGCCCGGCATCATGCCGTCGAGAACGACGACGTCCGGCTGCTCGCGGGTCGCGAGCTCGATGGCCTCGGCGCCGTCCTCGGCGGTCACGACCTCGTGGCCGTGGCTCTCCAGGGTGAAGGTGACGAGCTCGACCAGGAGCTCGTCGTCGTCGACGACCAGAATGCGTGCCATATCCGCTCCATCAGGGCAGTGGGCCGTGCGGGGATGCCGCTCGCGGCCGTGGTTCATGGCAACGCATTAAGGAGAATAAAGGTTAACCGTACGCTAACGACAGCGGCGGGGCCGAGCTGCCTCGCGCGCTCGGTGCCCGGTGGCGCCGATGTCGGTCAGAAGCCGGTGATGTTCAGCTCGGCCGGATGGCGGACGGCATAGCCGAAGGTCAGGCGCAGCGTCTCGCCAGGCGCCAGCGTACGGGTCCAGGCGACGACGCCCGGCACATCGTCGACGTCGATCGTCGAGGGTGGCGTCGTGCCGGCGAGCAGCTCGACGGTGACGCGCGAGTCCCTGGAGGTCGGCAGGCGGTCGATGACCTCGAGCGTGATCGGCCCAGCGCGACCGTTCGTTGCCTCGACGACATAGCGGCGCTCGTGCCGGCGGGTGCTGCCGATCAGCCCGGAAAGCGCCCGCTGGTCGGTGACCAGGCGCCGCTCGACCCGTACTGCGGGATCGACGCCGAAGCCGAGCTCGACCGCCGCGTCAGGCAACAGACCCTCGCTCTGGCCTTCGCCCACGTTCTGCCCGTCACGCGAGAGCAGCACGGGCGAGGGCAGCAGCGGTGCCGTTCCGGCATAGGTGAAGGCCGCGGTGAGATAGGCACTCTCGTCGAGCGCCGGCACGCTGCGCCAGAGCAGCTCGGCTGGCGTATCGAGCTCGGCCAGGGCGAGCTGGTGAAAGGCCCCGTCGCTCGCCACGGTCTGCGGCCCGGCGAGGCGATAGACCACGTCGAAGGCCGCATCGTCGACGACGATGCTGGCGGCCTCGGCGAAGGCGGGCGCTGCGTCGGCCTGGAGGCGCTGCGCCGGGGCCGGCTCGGGGCGATCCGGCTCGACGTCGATATACCAGCTGCCGAGCTCGGGCGCCGCTGTGCTCCAGCGCGGCGTCGCGGTCGACAGTGCCAGCTCCACGTTCTCCCAGTCCTCGCCGGTTTGCTGGCTGAGCTCGGCCAGCGCTACCAGTGTCACCCTGCCGTCCGGCACATCGAGCGCCGCGTCGATCAGCGGCCGGAAGCCCGCCCGCTCAACCGTGTAGGCCAGCTCGAAGGCCGCTTCGCGCCCGCTCGCGGCGGTCACCGGTACGCTGAGCGCCAGCTGCTGCATCGGCACGTCGCCGAGCCGGGCGAGCGCTCGCTCGTGCAGGTCGATCTCGGCATCGAGCCGGTCAATCTCCTGCTCGGCGCGGCGCACCAGCTGCAGCGCTTCCTTCGCCCGGGTCTCGATGACGCCGAGAATGCTCGGCACGTCATCGCCCGGACGGACATCGACGGGCGCGGTGATCGTCAGCGAGCCGCGTAGCACCTCCAAGAGCAGCTCCTGGACGGCGATGGCGTCCCGCTCGATCCGGCGCTGGCGCTGGAGCCGCTCCAGCGTCTCGGTGATTTGGCGCGCGGTCGGGCTGATGGGTGCCAGCGTGTCGACCTCGCGCAGCACGGGCCTGCCAATCGTGATCCCGGGAGCGCTGGTCGTAAGCCGCAGGCTGGAGCGCTGCAGCGACGGCGGCAGATCGGCGAACACCAGCTCATGCTGGCCCCGGCCGAGCGCGACCTCCGCCGTCCGCACGATCTGCGCCCGGTCCAGCTGGACGGCGACGTGCGTGATCCGGCTCTCCACCTCGATCGTCTGCGCGGTGCCGGGCAGTGGTGCCAGCAGCATCGCCGTAGCCAGCAATGCCAGTGCGGCGCCAGGCGCCAAGGCAAGAGCGCGCAGCTTCATCGTCATCGGCGGCACCAATCATGTGACGGCATTCCGCATTCCTTATGCGTTGCCCTTGCGCGGCTGCCAAGCCGCCGCTGGCGCCGGGCCATGCCCATTTGTGTCGCTCTGCGGATCGTCGCTGTCGCCTCGGCGCGTCCGACGGCCGGTTTAGGCTGCTAGAGAACGGGGCTCAAGTCGCCGGGCGCCGCTCGGCTGGCTAGGCGCGGGCATGCGGGCTAAGGGGACGGGCGCGATGCGGACGACGGCACGGGTGGTGGTGATCGGCGGCGGCGTGGTGGGCGTGAGCGCGCTCTACCATCTTGCAAAGAAGGGCTGGTCCGATTGTGTCCTGCTCGAGCGCACCGAGCTGACCGCCGGCTCGACCTGGCATGCCGCCGGGCTGTTGCCGCTCTTCAACATGTCCTACTCGGTCGGCCAGCTGCACCAGTACTCGGTCGAGCTCTACAAGAAGCTCGAGGCCGAGACCGGCCAGGCGGTGGGCTTTCATCCGACGGGAAATCTCCGCCTCGCCACCAACCGCGACCGGATGGACGAGTACCGCAACTACCAGTGCACGGCCGAGACCATCGGCGTCGAGTGCCACCTGATCGGCACGGACGAGATCAAGAAGCTCTGGCCGCTGATCAATGCCGAGGGGCTTGTAGGCGCGCTCTGGCATCCGACGGACGGTCACATCGCCCCCGTCGACGTCACCATGGCGCTTGCCAAAGGCGCCAGGCAGGCCGGCGCCGAGATCGTCCAGCGAGTCGCGGTGACAGGGATAGAGCGCCACAACAACGAATGGATCGTCAAGACCACGAACGACGACATCCGCGCCGAGCACGTGGTCTCGGCGACCGGCAACTACGCCCGCACCACTGCCAGGATGGTCGGCCTGGAGATCCCGGTCGTTCCGGTCGAGCACCAGTACATCGTCACCGACGTCGATCCGGCGCTCAAGGCCTACCGCGCCGAGGGCCACGCGGAGCTGCCAATCCTGCGCGAGAGCGACGCCTCCTACTACCTGCGCGAGGAGCGGCTGGGGTGGATCCTCGGGCCCTACGAGCGGCATGCGCCCGCCTGCTTCGTCGACGGGGTGCCGTCATCCTTCGAGAAGGATCTCTTCCCGGGCGATCTCGAGCGGCTGATGCCGCATGTCGAGGCCTGCATGAGCCGCGTGCCATCCTTCGAGAACGCCGGCATCAAGGACATCGTCAACGGCCCCATCGCCTACACCCCGGACGGCAACCCGATGGTCGGACCGGCGTTCGGCCTGCCCAATTTCTGGGTCTCCGAAGGCCACAGCTTCGGCGTCACGGCGGCCGGCGGCGCCGGCTGGCAGCTCGCCAACTGGATTGTCGACGGCGAGCCCACGGTCGACATGATCGGCGTCGATCCGCGCCGTTTCGGCGTGGTCTCCAAGCATTTCGCGAGACTGAAGAACGAGGAGGCCTACGAGCACGTCTTCGTCACCCACTACCCGATGGAGGAGCGCGCGGCCGGCCGTCCGGCCAAGGTGCCGCCGGTCTACGCCAAGCTGCAGGAAGCCGGCGCGGTGTTCGGCCAGCGCTTCGGCTGGGAGCGACCGAGCTGGTTCGCGCCCAAGGGCGTTGCGGCCGAGGACGTATACTCGTTTCGCCGCTCGAACTGGTTTCCGCACGTGGCGGAGGAGGTGCAGGCGATGCGCGAGCGGGTCGGGCTCGTGGAGCTCAGCTCGTTCGCCAAGTACACGGTCGAAGGGAAGGGTGCCCGGGCCTTCCTCGATCGCCTGGTGGCCAACGCGATCCCCAAGGCGATCGGCCGCATCAATCTTTGTCATGCCCTGAACCCGTCGGGCTCGGTGCGCTCGGAGTTCACCATCGCGCGGCTGCCGGACGGGCTCTACGGCGAGCGCTTCTACCTCGTCGGCCCAGGAGCGGCCCACGACTATGACTGGGATTTCCTGACCCGGAAGATGCCCAAGGACGGCTCGGTGATCATCCAGGATCTGACGACCCAGCTGGGTGTCTTCGTCCTCGCCGGTCCCAAGGCCAGAGAGGTGCTGGCCGGCCTCGCCGACGCCGATGTCTCCAACGACGCCTTTCCCTGGCTCACCGTGCGGGACATTCCCGTGGGCTTCTGCCCCAATGTCCGCTCGCTGCGCGTCAATTTCGTGGGTTCGCTCGGTTGGGAACTGCACCATCCGATCGAGTACCAGCTGCATCTCTTCGATGCGCTGATGCGGGCCGGCGAGGCGCACGGCATCGCGCATGTGGGCCTGCGCGCCATGGATTCGATGCGACTCGAGAAGTCCTATCGCCTCTGGGGCACCGACCTCAATGCCGAGAACTCGGTGCTCGAGGCTGGGCTCGACCGGTTCGTCCGGCTGCAGAAGGGTGACTTCATCGGCAAGGACGCGCTCACCCGCCAGATCGAGGAAGGCATCCCCAACCGGTTCTGCACCCTCGAGATCGACGCCGACGATGCCGATCCCTTCGGCAACGAGCCGATCTTCATGGATGGCGAGGTGGTCGGCCGCGGCACAGCTGGCGGCTTCGGCCATCACGTGCAGAAATCGTTGATGCTCGGCTACGTCAAAGCCGCGCATGCCGAGATCGGCCGCAAATGCCACGTGCGGATACTGGGCGACCTGCGCCCGGCGCGGATCGTCGCCGAGAGCCCTTACGATCCCGAAAACCTGGCGCTCAGGGCCTAGGCGAGCAGGCTTGCCTCAAGGGCCGACGACGGCCCGCAGACGAACCTCCCGCGACGGGTCGTTGTCGACGAGGCGCGGCGTCAGCGTCAACTGGCGGTCGCCGGCATTGGCCTCGAGCCATTCGGCGACCCGCTCGATGCGTCGCTCGGCCATCCAGGCATTGTAGCGTTGTGCCTCCTCGTCACTGGCGCCGCGCACGGCGCCGGTGCCGACCGCGCCGGCGAGCTCGATCTCCACCGCGCCAGCGGCAGGCAACGCCTCGAGGAAGGCGCGCAGCTCACCACTGGTGCCACTCGGGAAGAAGCTGCTGTTGACGTCGAAGGTGACGGCCAGCGAGGGCTTTGACGAGTCATTGGCGCTCACCGACCTCGCCGGCTCGACGCTTGCCAATTCGGTCGGCTGAGCAGCGCTGGACGCGCTGGCGGCCGCTTCTGGCGCATTGCCCACTAGCATATCCTGGGATTGTGCGGGCGCCACGGCTGCGGTGGCCAGCGGATCGGCGGGCGATGGGGAGGCGGGCGGCGTGCGCGGTGCCGAAGCCGTCGTGGCACTTGGGCTCTCGGCCGCCGGGCGCTTGGCCGGCTCGGTCGTCTGGTCGGCAAGCGCCACCTGGGGTGTCGCTCGGGCCGCGACGGGGGGAGCTTCGGCGCTGGCCTGGGTCGATGCCTGCCGCGCGGGCGCGGCCACGGCGTCGCCGACGCGAAGCTCGCTCGGTGGCGAGACCGGCGTCTCGGCCGGCTCGGCAACCGCCTGGCGCGCGGGCCGTGTTGGCTCGGCGGTCGCTTCGGCGGCTGGCGCCGGGCTCGGTGCGGTCACCGCCGTGGCCTGCACCTGCTCGAGCGGCTCGCCGCTGCATTCGTCGCCGACAGTCAGGTTGAATACCCAGAGCGTGACCTGCGACTGCTCCACGAGGAACTGCCAGTCCCAGACACTGGCCACCGCGGCTTGCGGCATGCCGAGTCCAGCGAGCGTCGCCTGGATGTTGTCGGCTCGGGCCCGGGCGAGGCGGTGGGCCGAGAGCGTGTCGCCATCGCGGGTGACACCCGGTTCGACGTGGCCGATGGCCTGAGCGGTCAGGAAGCAGTCGGTGGCCATCGGCCCAACCAATCGCCGAAGGGCATCGGCCTCGGACGGCGGCAGGCTGGCCTTCCCGGTCTCGAACGGGATCGTGTAAACCGTGACATTGGCGATGCGACCATCCTTCAGCACCAGCGGCATGTTCGGCTCGAGCCGGCTCTCGATGGCGACAGCGGAGAGCGGTACGGCGGCAAGGAGCAGGGCGATGCCAAAAGCGCGGCTGGCGGAAGACGGCGGTAGGTGATGACGGCGCAAGAGCGGACACTCCAGGCTTGGCCACGAGCCTAGCGGCATGGCACGGATCTGGTATCGGCTGCGCTAGCGCGAGCCGGAACCCGAAGCACACTACCTGGAGTTAATTTATCTGGCGATAGTTGATCGCACGGGCCGATAAAAAAGCCGCGCGAATCGCCTCCTGCCGTGGGCGGTGTGGCGCCCGGGCAGCACTATTTGATCTTGGACTCGCGAAACTCGACGTGCTTGCGGGCCTTGGGATCGTACTTCTTCAAGACCAGCTTCTCGGTTGTCGTTCGGGTGTTCTTCTTCGTGGTGTAGAAGAATCCGGTGCCGGCCGAGCTCACGAGCTTGATCAGCACGGTGGACGGCTTCGCCATCGTTCGATCCTTGATTCGGTGATTTCAAGACCTGCGGAACATATGGATCGGCCAGCCGGAGTCAAGCGTCGCAGGCTCAGTGCGGCATTTCAGGGCCTCAGCTCGTTGCCCACGCCCTGGTTGACGAACTCGAGCGTGAAGCCCTCCTGCCATGGCATATCAGGCTCGACCGCGGCCCAGCTGACAGCCTGCTCGAAGAAGGCGCGCCAGCGGGCCTCGCTCATCGCGCCGATGCCGTGGTCCAAGGCCTCGCCGGAATCGACGATGCCCCACTCTTTCATGGCCTCGATCGAGTAGGCGATCTGCGCCTCGGTCATCTCGGGATTGTCCTCGAGGATCAGCGCGTTGCCCGGTGCCGGGTCGCCATAGAGGTAGTCGGCCCAACCGAGGATCGACGCCTCGACAAAGGCCCGGACCACCTCTGGCCGTTCCTCGATGAGCTCGCGCCGCGTCTGGATCAGCGTCGAGTAGCTGTTATAGCCGGCATCGGCCATCAGGAGCACCACCGGCCAGAAGCCGCCCTCGCGGTGAATTGCGAAGGGCTCGGCCGTGACATAGCCCTGCTGCGCCGATTGCGGGTCGGCGAGGAAAGGTGCGGCGTTGAAGGTGTAGGGGCGGATCTGTTCCTCCTCGAGCCCGAAGCTGCTCTTCATCCAGGGCCAGAAGGTCAGCTGGCCGAAGGGTGCGATAAACAGCGTCCGCCCGGCTAGATCGGCGAAGCTCTCGATCCCGCTTCCGGGGTGCGCCAGCATCGCCTGCGGATCCTTCTGGAACATGGCGGCAACTGAGACCACCGGCACGCCTTCGCGCAGGAAGTCGAACTGGCCGAAGATGTTGCCGCCCATGTAGAAATCGAGTTGGCCGGCAGCGATCAGCTGCCGGTGGTTGACCTGCGGCCCGCCCGGGCGGATCTCCACAGCGAGGCCGCGCTCCTCATAGAGACCGGTCGCCAGCGCCTGATAGAACCCGCCATGCTCCGCCTGGGCTTTCCAGTTGGTGCCGAAGGTGACGGTCTCGAGCGCCGCAACTGGCGCGGTCCAGCAGACCGTCAGCAATGCTGCGAGCGTTATCACGTTGCGCGGCCCGGCTTCGGCGCAGCGGTTGCTCGGCATGGCGTTGCTCTCCCAGGGCTCGACTGTTTCCTCTTCCTGCCTGAGCTTGTTGCGCGCCGCCAACTGCTTCAAGCGGCGGGCTCCGAAAAAGTGCGCTGATGACCGATTTCGCGAAACCCGAGCCGGGCGTAGAGTGCTGCCGAGCGTTCTTCCTCGGCGGCGAGCCAGGCGACGCCGCCGGCGCTGGCAAAGCGATCGAGCACGGCAGCGGTGACGCGGCGCGCGAGGCCGCACCGGCGATGGTCGGCAGCGGTCCATACGCCGGCGAGCTCGGCGACCGGCACTGGCGCGCCGCCGCCGAGCGGTAGACTAGTGATGCCGATCAGCCCAGCGCCGGCCAGAACATCACCGGCTTCGTCGAAAATGACGCCGATCCGGCAACGGCCTCGCTCAAGTCCGCTCTCGAGCAGCGCTACCTCCCGGCTTCGGGTCGCGGGTGGCAAGGGCTGCCCGAAGGCCGCATTGGCGACCTCGAGATAGGCCTCCAGCACCTCGCGTCCCGTCGCCCCGTCCAGATGGGTCACTGGCCGCCCGCTCGCTGGATCGGCTGGCGACTCAGGTGGCCGGTCCGTCGCGATCATGACCGGCATCCGCGAGGCGGCGGCGAAGCCCGCATCGATGAGCGCCGGCGAGAGATCGGGCCAGAGGTCCTCGAGGAACTCGAGCCGCGGCGCGCGGTCGGCCGCTGCGAACGCCTGACGCATCGCCGCGATCGCGGGCGCCCATTTGGCCACCCGATGGGTCGGCACCGCGACATTGCGGTAGAAAGGGTCAGGCTCGGGCCAGAGATGCACACGAAAGGCCGGCGTCTCGACGGTCGTGGCGCCCGTCGCCATCGCCGCGAGGAACTGTGCCTCGACCGCGGCGAGCCATGCCGCGCGATCAGTGGGCCTGGGCGAGGACACCGCAATAGGCGTCCATGCGTCGCACCGAACCGCACGCCGCGGCAGCGGCGTCGCGTGTCGGGAAGGGACCGGCAATCACGCGGTAGAAGACGCCCTGCTCAGCCAATTCGATGCGCTCCGGCTCGAGCTGATCGATATCGGGGGAAAGGCCGAGAGCGTCGCGCAGCCGCTGCCACTCCTCCGTCGCGCTGATCGGGCTGCGGACCGAGGCCAGGTGAATGGCAAAACGGCCTTCGGGCAATTGCCGCCACCGCTGGCCCGCCGGCCGCGGCGTCGGCACGAGCAGCCCTGCCTCGGCAACGCCATTCAACGCTGCCAGGTCCTCGACCGGTGACGCCGAAGCGGCGACCGGCAGCGCCTGATCCTCCTCCAGCTGCTCGCTCTCCAGGTCGTTGGGCGCGGGCAAGGCAGCAGCGGGATCGGCAAGAGCAATGTCCGCCGGCGCGGCGCTGGGCTCGGGCAACGGTTCCGGCAGCGCTGCCAAAGGCGCCGCTTGAGCGACCTCCACCGCAGCCACGACTGTCTCTGTCTCGATCTCACTGGGCTCGACGGCAGCCTCCGTGACCGCCGCGGTCCGGGTCGGCTTCGGCGTCGGGCTGACGATCGCCTCGGGCGCTGCCGCGGCCGTCGGGCGCGCCGTGGGCGGTGGCAGGGTCAGCGACGTCGGGGCACCCGTCGTTGCCGCCGCCATCACCGTGTCCTCCGGCGGCGCGTCGCTGGGTTCAGGCGCGACGGTCACGGCCGCGGTGGTATGCAGGCGATCGAGATTGGCCTGCACGTGCTGCGTCGTCGGATGGGCGTCGCCCAGCGTGTTCCGGGCGATCATCAGCGCCCGCTGCAGCAGCGGCTCGGCGCGCTCGGGGTAGCCGGTCGTCTCGTAGAGGCGCGCCAGATTGTTGAGGCTGCCCGCCACATCGGGGTGGCGATGGCCGAGCGAGTCCTCGAGGATTTGCAGCGATCGCTTGAGGTTTCGCTCGGCTTCCGGGTAGCGGCCCTGGGCACGGTAGACGAGTGCCAGGTTGTTCAGAGGCTTGGCCAGCCAGGGGTCGTCGATGCCGAGCCGTGCCTCCTCGATGGCGAGCGCCTGCACGAACTGCTCCTCGGCCTCGTCCAGCTGGCCGAGCTGCCGGTAGACCTCGCCCAGATTGTTGAGTGCCGTCGCGTGCTCGCCCGAGGCGAGGCCGTACTGGGATCGGGCGACGTCGAGCTCGCTGACGAACAGCGGCAATGCCTGCTCGTAGGCGCCGGTGTGGAAGAGATGCATCGCCTTTGCGTAGCTCTGCTCCGACGACAGTGTGTCGGTCGATTGCGCGATCGCAGAGGGGGCTGCCAGCAGCAGGGCCGCCAGCAGCACGACTTGCCGCCCGGACCATCCGCGCATGTCCGTCAACTCCGTTCCCAGCTCATCCCACTTCTCCATAGAGCTGCGCGGCCGCCGCGTCCATGAGGGCGTGCCTGCCGACGCTTCGGCTCGCTGGGCGGCCGGTCGACTGCTAAGGATCGCAGGTGCCATGCGAGGAGAAGCCGATGCGCCGTGTCATCCGACTAGCCGCTGCCCAGCTCGGGCCCATTCAGCGGGCCGAGAGCCGCCGTGAGGTGGTTCAGCGGCTCACGGCACTGATGGAGCAGGCGGCAGCCGAGGGCGCCGATCTCGTCGTCTACCCTGAGCTGGCGCTCACGACGTTCTTTCCCCGCTGGTACATGGAGGACGAGGCCGAGATCGATGGCTGGTTCGAGACGGCGATGCCGGGTCCCGAGACGGCACGACTCTTCGATCTCGCCCGCGAGAAGGGCCTGGGCTTTTCCATCGGCTACGCCGAGAAGACCGGCGACGGCCGGCACTTCAACACGCAGATCCTGGTCGACAAGGCCGGCCGCGAGGTGGGCAAGTACCGCAAGATCCACCTTCCCGGGCACAGCGAGCTCGATCCGGAGCGGGCGTTTCAGCATTTGGAGAAGCGCTACTTTGAGCCGGGCGATTTGGGCTTTCCGGTCTGGCGCACCATGGGCGGCGTGATGGGCATGCTGATCTGCAACGACCGGCGCTGGCCAGAGGCGTGGCGGATGCTCGGCCTGCAGGGCGTCGAGCTGGTCATGCTCGGCTACAACACGCCCTCGGTGAACTCGCAGAAATCGGCGGAAGGACCCGAGGACAGGCTGTTCCACCACCGCCTCGCGATGCAGGCGGGCGCTTACCAGAACAGCTGCTGGGCCGTGGCCGTTGCCAAGGCCGGCGTCGAGGACGGCAACCCGCTGATCGGCGGCTCGCTGATCGTCGACCCGGACGGCAAGATCGTGGCCGAGAGCACGACCGAGGCCGACGAGCTGCTCGTTCGGGATATCGATCTCGAGGCCACCGCCTTCGGCAAGGCCACCATCTTCGATTTCGCCCGGCATCGCCGGATCGAGCATTACGGCCTGATCGCGAGCCAGACCGGCGTCGTCGCGCCAGCGGCAGGTGAAGCGTGATGCAGCACCGCATGAGCGAGCTCAGCGGGCCCGAGCGCTACAAGCTGCTCTCGGCCCTGGTCGTGCCGCGGCCGATCTCCTTCGTCACCACGGTGAGCGCCACGGGCGTCGTCAATGCGGCGCCCTACTCGTTCTTCAATGTCTTCAGCGAGGACCCGCCACTGGTGGTGATCGGCATCGGCCGGCGCTCGGACGGGACGCTCAAGGACACGGCCTTGAACATCGAGGCCAATGGCGAGTTCGTGGTCAACCTCGTCGACGAGGACATCGCTGCTGCGATGAATGTCGCGGCCACCGACTTCCCGCCGGACCAGAGCGAGATCGACCCCGCCGGGCTCGGCCTCGTCGCCTCCTCGCTGGTCGGCCCGCCACGCATCGCCGAGGCGCCAGCAGCACTGGAATGCCGCAACCACACGACCCTGCTGATCGCTACCGACCGCCGGCTGGTCGTGGGCGAGGTCGTTGCAGTGCATACCCGCCCAGGCCTCGTCGATCCGGTCACCTTGCGGCTAGATCTCGCCGCTTACCGGCCGGTAGGCCGGCTCTTCGCCAATCTCTATTGCCGAACACGCGACACTTTCGAGCTGGTGCGCGAGAGCTACGGCGATTGGCTCAAGCGGCGCGGAGAGCGGTGAGCGCCAAGCCGACAGCCGCCTGGGTCGGGTCGATCACGGGACAGCCGAGCAACGCCTCGAGCCTTCGGCGATAGCGGCTCATTCCGGCGCAGCCGAGGATCACGACGTCCGCGCCGTCCTCCTCCCGCAAGGCGGTCGCCACCTCGACCAGGCGGTCAAAGGTTCGGCCTTCGTCGGCCAGCTCGTGGACGCGCAGCTCCAGCGCCCGCTCGGTGGCCAGTCGGCTGGCGATGCCGATCGACTGGATGTAGCCCAGATGCCGCGGGATGACGGCGTCGAGAATGGCGACGACCCCGAAGCGCCGACCGCGGGTCATAGCGGTGAGCATCGCACTCTCGCCGATGCCGAGCACCGGCTTGGTCGTGGCCGCACGGCACTGTGCCAGGCCGGGATCGCTGTAACAGGCGATGATGAAGGCATCGGCCGCATCCTTGATGACCTTGTTTTGCAGGAGCGGGATCACCGCCTCGACATCGGCTTCGCTCTCGATGCCGAGCGGGCCCTCGGCCAGCTCGATGCAGATGATCCTTGGCCCCCCCGGCTGGTCGAAAGCCGCCATGGCGTCGCGCAGTCCGGCGGTCACCTCCGTGTTGGAGTTCGGATTGATTACGAGAATGCCGCCGCTTGCCATGGTCGATCCCGCCTGCCGCTGCTAACCAGAGGTTCTCAGCTAAAGGGAGAAGGTGTCGATGGTCCACTGTGATCTGGTCATCAAGGGCGGGCTGGTCGCGACCGAGAGTGCCACCGTCGAGGCGGATGTCGGGATCACGGGCGAGACCGTGGTGGCGATCGCCAGGGAACTGCCGGCGGGGCGGAACGAGATCGATGCCCGCGGCAAGATCGTCACGCCCGGCGGCGTCGACAGCCATTGCCACATCGAGCAGCTGGCCGCGTCCGGCCTGATCAACGCCGACACCTTCGAGACGGCAACGGTATCGGCTGCCATGGGCGGCACGACGACGGTGATCCCCTTCGCGGCGCAGCATGTCGGCATGAGCCTCAAGGAGGTCGTTCACGACTACCATGCGCTCGCCGGCAGGGGTGCCGTGGTCGACTACGCCTTTCACATGATCCTTGCCGACCCGCGGCCCGAGGTGCTTCGCGATGAGCTGCCAGCACTGGTCGAGGCGGGGCACAGCTCGCTCAAGGTGTTCCTCACCTATGACCGGCTGCGGGTCGAGGACGAGCAGTTCCTCGACGTGCTCTGGGCCGCGCGCGAGCATGGCTGCATGGTCTGCGTCCATGCCGAGAACCACGGCATGATCAGCTGGATGGGCAAGAAGCTGGTCGAGAAGGGCCTGACGGCGCCGAAATACCACGTGCCGAGCCACCCGCGCCTCGCCGAGGCCGAGGCGATCAACCGGGCCATCGCCATGGCTGTTTTCATCGACCAGCCCTTGATGATCTTCCACGTCAGCACGGCCGAGGGTGCGGCGGTGATTTACCGCTGGCAGGGTGAGGGGGCCAAGGTCTTCGGCGAGACCTGCACGCAGTATCTGACGCTGACCTCGAAGGACCTCGACAAACCTGGCATCGAGGGCGGCAAGTGGATCTGCAGCCCGCCCTTGCGCGAGCCGGCCGACCAGGAAGCGCTCTGGCAGGCGCTGGCCAACGGCACGCTCAGCACGGTCTCTTCCGATCACGCGCCCTACCGTATGGACGAGACGGGCAAGCTCGCGGCTGGCCCGACCCCGTCCTTCAAGCAGATGGCGAACGGCATGGGCGGGCTCGAGCTCCGGCTGCCGATGCTGTTCGATGCGATGGTCGCCAAGGGCCGTTCGGGCCTGCAGGATTTCGTCCGGCTCACCGCGTCGGAGCCGGCCCGCATCTACGGCCTGGCACCGCGGAAGGGCACCATCGCCATCGGCAGCGACGCCGATCTCGTCGTCTGGGATCCGGCACGCAAGACACGGATCAGCGACACGACCACCCACGACAACTCGGGCTACACCGCCTACGCGGGCAAGGAGATCGAGGGCTGGCCCAGCCACGTCGTGCGCCGGGGTGCTTTGATCGTCGAGGGCGGCAAGCTCGCGGCAGCGCCGGGCTCCGGCCAGTTCCTGCCGCGCGCTGGTGGTGCTGCCGCACGTCCCTCTGGCCATGCGACGGCAGAGCTGGTGCTGCTCGCAGGCGACTGAGCGCCACCGTCCCCGCGTGTCCGTTCACACGTCTGTCACGAAATGATCACCGAACGCCCCTATGCCGCCTCCAGGCCCAGGCTCCAGAGGATGGCTCCATGTGCAAGGCGATGCTCACGCTCTTTTCTGCAATGCTCCTGTCCTCGACGGCGCTGACCGCGCAGGCTGAGGGCTTCAACCGCATCGCCAGCTTTCCGGTCATGCTGAACCTGCCCGAAGGCATGGAGCCCGCGACCGAGACATCGCCCGAGATCATCGCCGCGACCGCGGACGGGATGATGCTGGTCTATTCCGACAGCCCTCTGGGTGCCGTCGGCATCGTCGATATCAGCGACCCGCGCAGCCCCCAGCCCAGGGGCGCGGTGATGCTGGACGGCGAGCCCACGGCCGTCGTCACCGTCGGCGGCATGGCCTTCGCCGGCGTCAACACGTCGGCGAGCTACACCGAGCCCTCTGGCCATCTAGCGATGATCGATCTGGCGGATCTGAGCCTGACGCAGAGTTGCGATCTGGGCGGCCAGCCCGATTCGCTGGCCGCGGCACCGGACGGCTCGTTCATCGTCGCCGCCATCGAGAACGAGCGCGACGAGGATCTAGGCGATGGCGGCCTGCCGCAGCTGCCCGCCGGTAGCGTGGTCATCGTGCCGCTGGTCGACGGCACGCCCGATTGCGACGCGATGATCACGGCCGACGTCACCGGCCTGGCTGATGTGGCACCCGAGGACCCGGAACCGGAGTTCGTCGCCGTCAACCGGGCGGGCGAGATCGCGGTCACCCTGCAGGAGAACAACCACCTGGTCGTGCTGGCCCCTGACGGCTCGGTGATCTCTCACTTCTCGGCCGGCGCGGTCGACCTCGAGGGCATCGACACGAAGGAGGACGGCGCCCTTTCCTTCACCGATAAACTGGCCGGCGTGCCGCGCGAGCCGGACGCCGTGAAGTGGCTGGACCAGGACCGCTTGGTCACTGCCAACGAGGGTGACTGGCACGGTGGCAGCCGCGGCTTCACCATCTGGTCGAAAACCGGCGAGGTGCTGTTCAACTCCGGCCCCGCCTTCGAGCGTGAGCTCGTGCGGATCGGCCACTATCCCGAGGGCCGCTCCGACGCCAAGGGCGTCGAGCCTGAGGGCATGGAGATCGCGACCTTCGGCGACGACACCTTCATCTTCTTGCTCTCCGAGCGCGGCTCGGTCATGGGCGTCTATCGGGATACCGGCGGCGAGCCGGAGCTGGTCCAGCTCCTACCCTCGGGCATCGCTCCGGAGAGTGCCGTCGCCATCCCCGCGCGCGACCTGATCGCCACGGCCAACGAGGCCGATCTAGGGCCGGACGGCGGGGTTCGGGCGCATGTCATGCTCTACGAGCTCGGCGATGGCGAGCCCAGCTATCCGACGATCATCTCGGGCACGGACGCCGACGGCCATCCGCTCGGCTGGAGCGCCCTTTCGGGCATGGTCGCCGATGCTGAGGTGCCGGGCCGCCTCTATGCCGTCAACGACAGCTTCTTCGGCATGCAGCCTTCGATCTTCGTCATCGATGCCACCCAAACTCCGGCGGCGATCACCGACGTCATACGCGTCACCCGCGGCGGCCAGCCGGCGCAGAAGCTCGACCTCGAGGGCATCACGCTCGACGGCGAGGGCGGTTTCTGGCTGGCATCCGAGGGCCGCACCGACCGATTGATCCCGCACGCGCTCTACCATGTCGATGCGGCGGGCGAGATCCAGGACGAGATCGCCTTCCCGCCGGAGCTGCTGGCAGCCGAGATCCGCTTCGGCGCCGAGGGCATCACCAAGGTCGGCGACGTGCTCTGGATCGCCATCCAGCGCCCCTGGGGCGACGATCCGGCGGACACGGTGAAGCTCGTGGCCTACGATACGGCCGCCGAGGAATGGGGTGCCGTGTACTACCCGCTGGAGAAGGCCGAGACCGGCTGGGTCGGGCTCTCCGAGATCACCGCGCACGGCGATTACGTCTATATCGTCGAGCGCGACAACCAGATCGGTGGTGCTGCCAAGCTCAAGGCGCTCTACCGAGTGCAGCTCAGCCAGATGCAGGCTGCACCGCTTGGGCGGCGAGCTGCCGATGGTCGAGAAGGAGCTGGTCCGCGACCTCATCCCGGACCTCGCCCAATGGAACGGCTACATCGTCGACAAGGTCGAGGGCTTCGCCATCGACGCGAACGACAACGCCTATGTCGTCACCGACAATGACGGCGTCGACGACAGCTCGGGCGAGACGTTCTTTTGGACCATCGGCCAGCTTTGACCGATCAGGCCGGCACCGCCCGAAGATCACGGATCGCGGCGGCGTAATCCGGCTTGCCGAAGATGGCCGAGCCGGCGACCAGGACGTCGGCGCCGGCGGCGACCACTTGCTCGGCGGTGCCGGGCTTGATGCCGCCATCGACCTCCAGATGGATCGGCCGCGCGCCGATCAACTCGCGGATGCGGCTGATCTTGGCGAGCTGCGATGAGAGAAAGGCCTGGCCGCCGAAGCCTGGATTGACCGTCATCACCAAGACCAGATCGAGCTTGTCGAGCACGTAGTCGATGACGGTCTCGGGCGTTGCCGGGTTGAGCGAGACGCCGGCCTTCTTGCCCAAGCTCTTGATCAGCTGGAGCGTGCGGTCGAGATGGGTGCAGGCCTCGGCATGGACGGTGATCAGATCGCACCCCGCACCGGCGAAGGCCTCGATGAAGGGATCCGCGGGCTCGATCATCAAATGGCAGTCGAAGGGCTTGGTGCTGCGCTGCCGGACGGCCTCGATGATCGCGGGCCCAAAGGTGATGTTGGGGACGAAATGGCCGTCCATGACGTCGAGATGAATCCAGTCGGCGCCGGCGGCATCCACCGCCTGGATCTCCTCGCCGAGCCGCGCGAAGTCCGAGGCCAGGATCGAAGGGGCAATGAGAATGGGCTGGGTCACGGGCCGGGCTCCTCTGGCTTGCCTTCGATGCCGCCCTTGAACACGCGGCTCGCGAGGATCTCGGGTGCCTCGATGGTCTGCAGATCGGCCACCGTCAAGCGCCGATCGGTGGTCTCGAAGAGCCGGGTCGCCTGCCTGAGGCGCGCCCGATCGAGAGCGTTTCGGACCGAGCGCGCATTGGCGAAGTGCGGCTGGCTCATGCGCTCCTTGATGTAGGCCTTGAACGCATCGACGGCCTCAGGGCTGAAGCGGTAGTTCTGCTCGCGTGAGCATCAGCTCGGCTATCGCGGCGAGCTCGTCCGGGGTGTAGTCCGGGAAGTCGACATGGTGCGCGATCCGCGAGCGGAAGCCCGGGATTGGACGAAAAGAAGCGGTTCATCCGATCGGCGTAGCCGGCAAGGATGACGACGAGGTCGTCGCGGCGGTTCTCCATCACCTGCAAGAGGATCTCGATCGCCTCCTGGCCGTAATCCCGCTCGTTCTCCGGCCGGTAGAGATAATAGGCCTCGTCGATGAACAGCACGCCGCCCATCGCCTTCTTCAAGGCCTCCTTGGTCTTGGGTGCGGTGTGACCGATGTACTGGCCGACGAGATCGTCACGGGTGACCGTCACCATGTGGTTCGAGCGGATGTAGCCCAGCCGGTGCAGGATATCGGCCATCTTCATGCCGACGGTCGTCTTGCCGGTGCCCGGATTGCCGGTGAACGACATGTGCAGGGTCGGCGTCTCGCTGCCGAGGCCGTGCTCGACTCGGAGCTTGTCGACGAGCAGCAGCGCCGCGATCTCGCGGATGCGGCGCTTCACCGGGGCGAGGCCGACCAGCTCGCGATCGAGCTGGTCGAGCACCTCCTTGATCCCCGACTCGGCGAACGCCGCCTGCAGGTCGATCGTCGCCGGTCGGCCCGATGTCCTTTGCTGGGTCCGCTGCTGGGCTCGGGGCTGCCGCGTCGCTCATCGGTAGCGCTGGCCCTCGGGCATGCGGCCGGCATAGGACCGGGTGGTGTAGACCGTCTGCCGGCCGTGGCCCTCGGTGCGCTCGAGCGAGAAGCCGGGCTCCTCGGCCGGGCGGTTGACGATGAACGACAGGCGCACCGATTCCCAGCCATGGCTGGCATCGAAGGCGGTGAGCCGGATGTAGCGGTCGCCGAACACCTTGCGGCACTCATTGAGCTCGTACATCACGCCCGCCGGGTCCTTGAGGTCGAACATCGGCGTGCCCCACATCTCCCAGTAGGTATTGCGGGGATGCGGGTCGTCGGTGTACTCGAGGTTCACCGCCCAGTCGTTCTGCATGCAGTAGCGGACCTGGGCCTCGATCTGCTCGTCGGTGAGATCGGGGAGGAACGAGAAGGTTCCTTGGGTCAAACGCATCGTTCAATCTCCTCGCTCAGGCGGCCGTGACGGTGGGGACGAAGTCGGGCGTGTCGGTGGACGCGTAGTCGAAGGTCACGTCCTTCCAGGTCTCGAGCGCCTGCGCCAAGGCCGTGCAGTGCCGCGCGGCCGAGGCCAGGATGTCCGGGCCCTCGTTGACGATGTCGCGACCCTCGTTCCGGGCCAGCACCATGGCCTCGAGCGCCACGCGATTGGCCTCGGCACCGGCCTGGATGCCCATCGGATGGCCGATCGTGCCGCCGCCGAACTGCAGGACGCAATCATCGCCCAAGAGGCTGAGGAGCTGGTGCATCTGCCCGGCGTGGATGCCGCCCGACGCCACCGGCATGCACTTGTTCGAGGCTCGCCCAGTCCTGGTCGAAGAAGAGCCCCTTCTCGAGCTGCATCGGCGTGTACTCGTCGAGCAGCGTGTCGTAGAAGCCGCGCACGCTGTTGGGGTCGCCCTCGAGCTTGCCGACAACGGTGCCGGCATGGATGTGGTCGACGCCCGCCATGCGCATCCATTTGGCGATCACCCTGAAGCTGACGCCGTGGCTCTTCTGCCGCGTGTAGGTCGAGTGCCCGGCGCGATGCAGGTGCAGGATCATGTCGTTTCGCCGCGCCCACTTGGCCATCGACTGGATCGCCGTGTAGCCGATCACGAGGTCGATCATGACGATCACCGAGCCCAGCTCTTTCGCGAATTCGGCGCGCTCGTACATGTCCTCCATGGTGCCGGCGGTGACGTTGAGATAGGTACCCTTGATCTCGCCGGTCTGCGCCTGCGCCTTGTTCACCGCTTCCATGCAGTAGAGGAAGCGGTCGCGCCAGTGCATGAAGGGCTGGCTGTTGATGTTCTCGTCGTCCTTGGTGAAATCGAGCCCGCCCTTCAAGGCCTCGTAGACCACGCGGCCGTAATTGCGGCCCGAGAGCCCGAGCTTGGGCTTGACCGTGGCACCCAAGAGCGGCCGGCCGAACTTGTCGAGCCGCTCACGTTCGACGACGACGCCGGTCGCCGGGCCCTGGAAGGTCTTCATGTAGGCGACCGGAATCCGCATGTCCTCGAGCCTGAGCGCCTTCAGGGGCTTGAAGCCGAAGACATTGCCGATGATCGAGGCGGTCAAGTTGGCGATCGAGCCGCCCTCGAAGAGATCGAGGTCGTAGGCGATATAGGCGAAGAACTGGTCCTCGCTGCCCGGCACCGGGTCCACCCGGTAGCACTTGGCACGGTACTTCTCGCAAGCCGTGAGCCGGTCGGTCCAGACCACGGTCCAGGTCGCGGTCGAGCTCTCGCCGGCGACAGCGGCCGATGCCTCGATCGGGTCGACGCCGTCCTGCGGCGTGATCCGAAAGCAGCAGATGATGTCGGTGTCCTTGGGCTCGTAGTCGGGCTCCCAGTAGCCCATCTTGCGATAGGCCATGACGCCGGCCTTGTAGCGCGCGGCCCCTTTGACGGTCTCGGACATGGTGGCTTCCCTTCGTTGATCTGACGTGCCGCTCAAGCCGCGGCCTTAGCCTTGCCGAGCGCCGGGTCGAAGCTGCCGGCGGCGTACTTGGCGGCCATCTCGGCGAGGCTGGTCACCTTGATGCGCGATGCCTGGCCGGCCGTGCCGAACGCCTCGAAGCGTTGCGCGCAGAGCTGCTCCATCGCGTCCATCGCCGGCTTGAGGAACTTGCGTGGGTCGAACTCGGCCTTCTTCTCCATCGCCACCTTGCGGAACTGGCCGGTCATCGCCATTCGGCAGTTGGTGTCGATGTTGATCTTGCGCACCCCGTGGCGGATGCCCTCCTGGATCTCGGCGACCGGCACGCCCCAGGTTTGCGGCATCTCCCCGCCGAATTCGTTGATGATGTCCTGCAGGTCCTGCGGCACCGAGCTCGAGCCGTGCATCACCATGTGGGTGTCGGGCAGCCGCTCGTGGATCGCCCGGATCACGTTCATCGCCAGGATGTCGCCGGACGGCTCGCGGGTGAACTTGTAGGCGCCGTGGCTGGTGCCGATGGCGACGGCCAAGGCGTCGACCTTGGTCCGGGCGACGAAATCCAGTGCCTGGTCGGGATCGGTCAGCAGCTGCTCCTTGGCGAGCTTGCCCTCGGCCCCCTGGCCGTCCTCGGCTTCGCCCATGCCGGTCTCGAGCGAGCCCAGGCAGCCCAGCTCACCCTCGACCGAGACGCCGACGCTGTGCGCGAAGTCGGCGACCTTGGCGGTGATCCGCACATTGTAGTCGTAATCCGCCGGCGTCTTGCCGTCGGCCTCGAGCGAGCCGTCCATCATCACGCTGGTGAAGCCGTGCTGGATCGCAGACAGGCAGGTCGCCTCGTTGTTGCCGTGATCCTGGTGGAGGCAGATCGGAATGTCGGGATAGGTCTCGGCCAGCGCCTCGACCATCTTCCGCAGCATGAAATCGCCGGCATAAGAGCGAGCGCCGCGGCTCGCCTGCAAGATCACCGGCGCGTCGGTCTTCTTGGCGGCCACCATGACGGCGATCGCCTGCTCCATGTTGTTGATGTTGAAGGCCGGCACGCCGTAACCGCGCTCGGCGGCGTGATCGAGCAATTGGCGCAAGCTGATCAGGGCCATGTCTGCTCCTTCGCTGGCTGGTTAGCGGGACCGGCGGGCGCGCTCTACCAGCTGCAGGATCATCGGGGTGAGGATGAGCTGCATGGCGAGGTCGAGCTTGCCGCCGGGGATGACGATCGAGTTGGCACGGCTCATGAAGCTGCCCGGGATCATCGTCACCAGGTAGCTGAAGTCGATGCCGCGCGGGTTCTTGAAGCGGATGACGACCATCGACTCATCGGCCGTCGGGATCCAGCGGGCGACGAACGGGTTTGAGGTGTCGACCGTCGGGATGCGCTGGAAGTTGATGTCGGTCTCGGTGAATTGCGGGCAGATGAAGTGGATGTAGTCGGGCATCCGGCGGAGGATCGTCTCGGTCACGGCCTCCGTCGTGTAGCCACGGGTGTCCCGGTCGCGGTGGATCTTCTGGATCCATTCGAGATTGAGCACCGGCACGACGCCGATCTTGAGGTCGGCATGGCTCGCGACGTTCACGCCGTCGCTGACCACGGCACCGTGCAGCCCCTCGTAGAAAAGGAGATCGGTGCCCTCTTCGAGCGGGCGCCAATCGGTGAAGGTGCCAGGAGCCGCACCGTAGCGCTCGGCCTCGACAGCGTCGTGGATGTAGTGCCGGGTCTCGCCGCCGCCGGACTTGCCATAAGCGGCAAAGGTCGCTTCCAGCTTCTCGAAGAGGTTGGCCTCGGGGCCGAAATGGCTGAAATGCGGGTTGCCGGCATCGGCCGCATCGGCCATCGCCTGCTTCATGGCCTCTCGGTCGAAGCGGTGAAAGGCGTCGCCCTCGATGAAGGCTGCCTTGATGCCCTCGCGGCGGAAGATCTGGTCGAAGGTCTTTTGCACCGAGGTCGTGCCGGCACCGGACGAGCCAGTGACCGAGATGATCGGGTGCTGCTGCGACATCCGCTTAGCCCCTTGCGTTGTAGAATAGGCCACGCTGGCCGAAGAGCGGCGAACGCTCGCTGGTCGATGGCGGGCCGGCATAATAGCGGGCGATCCGCTCGACCTTGTCGGCGGCACCGAAAATCAGCGGTGTGCGCTCGTGCAGCTCGTGCGGCACCAGATCGCGGATTTGCCGCGTGCCGTCCGTGGCGGCACCACCAGCGTCCTCGATCAGCATGGCGATCGGATTGGCCTCGTAGACGAGCCGCAGCCGGCCACGCTCGTAGCCCGGCCGGCGGTCGGCCGGATAGAGAAAGACGCCACCACGGTTGAGGATGCGCGCCGTCTCGGCGACCAGCGACGCCAGCCAGCGGGTGTTGAAATTGCGCCCGCGCGGGCCGCTGACGCCGGCGATGCAGTCGTCGATATAGGCCCTGATCGCCGCGTCCCAGTGGCGGTAGTTGGAGCTGTTGATGGCGTATTCCGGACGTCCGTCGGGGATCTTGACCTGCCTGTTGGTGCAGATGAAGACCCGCTCGCGCGGATCGAGGTGGAAGAGGGCCGTGCCCTCACCCAAGGTGAGCGCCAGCGTGGTTTGCGGGCCGTAGACGACCATGCCGGCGGCGAGCAGCCGCCGACCGGCCTGCAACACCACCGCGTCGGGGCCGAGGCCGGTCATCGGCAGGATGCCGAAGATCGTGCCGACCGAGACATTCGTCTCGATATTGGACGAGCCGTCGAGCGGGTCGATGACGACGGCGAGGGGTGCGCTGTCGCTCTGTGCCAGGGCGGTTTCGTGCTCCTCCGAGCCGATGACGGCTACCGGTGCGTGGCGTAGCGCGTTGCGGAACAGCTCGTCTGCTTCGACATCGAGTGCGGCCTGATGATCGCCATCGGGATTGCTGCCGACCAGCTCGGCGAAGCCGGCGCGCAGCGGGCCGAGGCTGATCCGCTCGGCGAGCCTGGCCGCGGCCTCGGACAATGCGAGCACGGTTCGGGCGATATCACGCCTGGGCGCGCCGCCCGCGGCACGTGCCGCCCAATTTTCGAGATGGTCTGCGAGAACTCATGCCTGCTCGATCGCCTCTCTGCGATCGCCCCCCCGGACGATCGCTGCCTGACCGCGCCATACGCGCGGCCACAGCAGCCATGCCACGACTACGCTGCGTTGCGGAAAAAGGAAAATTTAAATATCTTTCGGATCATGAAAGAAAAACTTTCGCCACTTGGCCGGGCCATCAGTCTGAAGCAATTGCGCGCGCTTCGTGCCACGGCCGAGGCGCGAACCATCGCCGGCGCCGCGCAAATGCTCAACGTCACGGCGCCTGCGGTGGGGCTGCACCTGCGCCAGCTCGAATCGCTCTGCGGCATGCCACTCACCGAGCGTCGCGCTGACGGACTGGTGCCGACACCTGCCGGCCGCGAACTGCTCGCGGCGCACGCCCGGATCGACGCGGCGCTGATCGAGTGCACCGACGCGCTGGCGGCTCTGGGTAGCGTCGAGCACGGAAAGGTCGCGGTCGGTGTGGTCAGCACGGCCAAGTATTTCGCACCCTTCGCGCTCGCCGCCTTTCGCCGCGATCGGCCGCTGATCGATCTCAGGCTCACCGTCGGCAACCGCGCGGTGACCATCAGGGCGTTGCGCGACTTCGCCCTCGACTTCGCGATCATGGGCCGCCCGCCGGACGATCTGCCGGTCGAGGCGGAGCCCATCGGCGAGCATCCGCATGTGATCGTGGCACCGCCCGACCATCGTTTCGCCGACCGACCGCTGTCGCTAGCGGCGCTGGCCGACGAGGTCTTCCTGGTTCGCGAACCGGGCTCCGGCACCAGGGCCTTGGCGGAGAAGCTGTTTGCCGACGCCGGCCTCGCGCCCAAGATCGGCATGGAGATCCACAGCAACGAGACGATCAAGCAGGCGGTGATGGCCGGGCTCGGCATCGCCCTGCTCTCGGCGCACACCATCGCCGCCGAGCTCGCCGACCGGCGGGTCATCACGCTCGACATCGATGGTCTGCCGGCCATGCGCCAGTGGTTCGTCGTCAAGCATTCTGATAAGCGCTTGTTGCCGGCGGCCAGCGGGCTCTGGCGGTTCCTTGCCGATCGTGGAGCCGACTACTTGCCGCAACTGCCGGCCCAGTGTTCCCGGTTACCGGTTTCTCGTCGGTGAATCTTCCGCTATAGCCGATGTTACAAAAGCGGGCCGCGTGGTCCTTGGCCCGGCGCTTGCGTTGCGCGTGGTGGCTACCGCCTGACGCCGTTCCGCAACACCGGGGCCGGACCACGATGTCGGGCTCGCTCGACGGCTGCAAAGGCCGACACGCATCAGGGAGACACGATGATGCCAAGACTGCTCCACAATTGCCGGGCGCTTGCCACGGCGGCCTTCTTCGGTGCGGCGCTCGCGACCGCATCCGCCGGCACTTCATTGGCGTTCGAGCCCTCCAACCCCGAATGCATTGCGCCTGCGGCACCGGGCGGCGGCTGGGACTTCACCTGCCGCCAGGTGGGCAAGACCCTGCAGGACCTGGGCCTCGTCGCCTCGACGGTTCAGGTCACCAACCTTGCCGGTGGTGGCGGTGGCGTCGCCTTCGCCGAGGTGGTCAACAAGCGGAATGCTTCTGACGACCTGATCGTCGCCGCGTCCTCCGCCACCTCGACCCGGCTCGCCCAGGGCGCCTATCCCGGCAACACCATGGACCAGGTGCGCTGGGTCGCCAGCGTCGGCGCCGATTACGGCATCATTGCGGTCGCCAGGGACAGCGAGATCGAAACGCTGCCGCAGCTTATGGATCAGATCAAGGCCGACCCGCGCTCAGTCTCGATTTCCGGCGGCTCGGCCGTCGGTGGCTGGGATCACCTCAAGGTGCTGCTGACCGCCAACGCTGCCGGCATCGAGGATGTGCGCACCATCAAGTATGTCGCCTTCGACGGCGGCGGCGAGGCGGTGACGCAGCTGCTCGCCGGCTCCGTCCAGGCCTTCACCGGTGATGCGTCGGAGGCCAAGGGCTTCGTCGATTCCGGCGACATCAAGGTCATCGCCGTCCTCGCACCCGAGCGGCTGGAAGGCGATTTCGCCAGCTTTCCGACGGCCACCGAGCAGGGCATCGAGGTGGTCGGCGCGAACTGGCGCGGCTTCTACGCGCCCGGCGGCATGAGCGATGAGGCCTATGACTTCTGGGTCGACGCCATCGCGCAGGTCTACAGCTCGACCGAGTGGAAGGAGATCATGGCGCAGAACGGTCTGGCCCCGCTCGATCTGCAGGGCGAGGAGTTCGAGCAGTTCGTCGCCGCCTCGGTGCAGAGCATCGAGGACCTCTCTCGCGCGATCGGCTTGATCCAGTAGCCGCAATGCCAGGGCGGGACGGCTCGCACGAGCCGTCCCGCCAATGCCCAGAGAGGTGCGCATGAACGACCGTGTTCTGGGCGGGCTCGGCCTCGCGCTCGCCGCCTTCTTCATCTGGCAGGCGACGCTCATCGAGCTGAGCTTCATCTCGGACCCCGTGGGGCCCCGCACCTTTCCCATCATCATCTGCGTTGGGCTGGCGCTCGCCAGCCTCGCCATGCTGCTGAAGCCGGATGCGGCACCCGATTGGCCGGCGGCGTCGCGCCTCTTCGAGATCGCGATGGCGACGGCGGTCATGGTCGCCTACGCAATCCTCTTGCCCGATCTCGGCTTCGTCATCACCACGGCGGTGGCCGCCGCTTACCTGAGCTGGCGGCTCGGCACGGCCCCGCTTTGGGCACTGGTTTCCGGCGTCGCGACCTCGCTCGGCATCTGGGTGGTCTTCCGCCTGATCCTCGGGCTTTCGCTCGCCAGCGGCCCATTGGGCTTTTAGGGGGCGACGCGTCAATGGAAGTCCTGGCCTCGCTCGGTGACGGGTTCTGGATCGCGCTCACCTGGCAGAACCTGCTCCTGGCCCTGATCGGCTGCTTTCTCGGCACGATCATGGGCGCCCTTCCCGGCCTCGGGCCGTCGAACGGCGTGGCCATCCTGATCCCGCTCGCCTTCACGCTAGGCTTGGCGCCGACGCCGGCGATGATCCTGCTCGTCTCGGTTTATTTCGGTGCCATGTATGGCGGCCGCATCTCGTCGATCCTGCTCAACATCCCGGGCGACGAGCCGGCGATGATGACCTGCCTCGACGGCTACCCGATGGCCCAGCAGGGCCGGGCCGGCGAGGCGCTGGCGCTCTCGGGCGTCGCCTCCTTCGTCGGTGCCTTCCTCGCCATCTGGGGCCTGGCCTTCCTCGCCCCGCAGCTGGTCAAGGTGGCGCTGCTCTTCGGCCCGGCCGAGTACTTCGCGCTCTACGGCATGGCGTTTGCCACCCTGGGCGGCATCGCCTCCACCAACCAGGCCAAGGCCGGCTTCGCCGCCATGCTCGGCTTGCTCATCGCGATGATCGGTGTCGACGGACAGACCGGCGTGCCGCGCTTCACGTTCGGCGAGGTGCATCTCTACGACGGCATCGACTTCCTCGTCGCCATCGTTGGGCTCTTCGCGTTGTCCGAAGTCTTCATCTTCCTCGAGCATCGCGGCAAGGAGGCGGCGAGCGGCAAAGCGAAGGAAGTCGGCATCGGCCGCATCACGCCGTCATTCGCTCTGCTCAAGCACTGCACGCCAACCATGCTGCGCAGCTCGGTCTTGGGCTTCATCGCCGGCGTGCTCCCCGGTGCCGGCGCGTCATTGGGCTCGTTCATCTCCTATTCGCTCGAGAAGAAGCTGGTCGACCGGAAGGGCACGTTCGGCAAGGGCGATCCGCGCGGCGTGGCGGCGCCGGAGGCCGGCAACAATGCGGCGGCCGGCGGCGCCCTGGTGCCGATGCTGGCCCTGGGCGTGCCGGGCTCCGGCACCACGGCGGTGCTGCTCGCCATGCTGCTGGCGCTCAACATCACGCCGGGCCCGCTGCTCTTTCAGAACAATCCTGACGTCGTCTGGGGCCTGATCGCCGCGCTCTTCATCGGCAACTTCATGCTGCTGGCGATGAACATCCCGATGGTCGGCATGTTCGTCCGCGTGCTGCTGATCCCGCCCCGAATCCTGATGCCCATCGTCGCGATGGTGTCGTTCGTCGGCATCTACGGCGTCTCGGGCTCCAGCTTCGATCTGCTCGTCATGATCGGCTTCGGCGTGCTCGGCTGGGGCCTCAGGAAGCTGGATGTGCCACTGGTGCCGATCATCCTGGGCGTGCTGCTCGGCAACCAGATGGAGGCCAATCTGCGCCGGGCGCTGACCATCTCCGACGGCGACTGGAGCGTCCTTTTCGCCTCGCCGCTCACCATCGGCCTGTGGTCGATCGCCGTCGTCGGCTTCGTCCTGCCGATTGTCCTGGGCGGCGTCCTCAAGCGCCGCATGCACATGCGCCGCGACGAGGAAAGCGCCATCAGCGACTGATGACCGGCTGCCGCATGGCCGGCGTCCCGCAACTGAGACGCCGGCTATCATGGGGTCAGCTTGCTGCGGCGACCACGATGATCTCGACCGTGTACTCGGGCGAGGCGAGCTTGGCTTCGCCGCAGGCGCGGGCCGGGGTGTTGTCGGGATCGACCCAGGCATCCCAGACGGCGTTCATCTCGGCGAAGTCCTTCATGTCGGCGAGCCAGATGACCGCCTGCAGCAGCCGCGACTTGTCGCTGCCGGACGCCGCCAGCAGCTTGTCGATCTTGGCCAGGATGTCCTGGGTCTGCTGGGTGACGCTGGCGCCGGCCGTGCCGACCTGGCCGGCGAGCCAGATCAGCCCGCCATGGCTGACCGACTGGCTCATGCGTGGGCCCTTCTCGAGCCGGGTGATGTCGCTCATCGTCCTACCTCCCCTCTGGTGGTTGCATCGGATACCGGGTTGGTAGTCATCCGGCCGCGGCTTGGCCATCCCGAAAGCCGGCGAGCAGAGCTTGGAGGTTGGCCGCGAGCTCGGGGCTGAGATAGCCGCCCTCCTGGACGATGACGGTGGCGAGCCCGGCCCTGCCACAAGCGGTGCCGATTCGCCGAAAACCCTCGGTCGTGACCGCAAGCCCGCCGAACGGGTCGCCGGCGAAGGCATCGAGCCCGGCGGCGAGGACCAGCACGTCGGCGCCGAAGCCGCGGACCTGCTCGATGCCTCGATCGAGGGCGTCGAGAAATCCGGCGTCGCCGGTGCCGAGCGGCAGCGGCACGTTGAGGTTGAAGCCGTGGCCGGTCCCCTCGCCCCGTTCGTGCGCGTGGCCCCAGAAGAAGGGGTAGAATTCGCTCGGATCGGCATGGATCGAGACGGTCAGCACCTCGCCGCGGGCGTAGAAGATGCCCTGCGTACCGTTGCCGTGATGCAGGTCGATATCGAGCACGGCGGGCCGGCGGCCGGCTGCGAGGCAGCGCGAAGCGGCTACGGCGCAGTTGTTGAGGAAACAGAAGCCGCCCGCCATGTCGGCATAGGCATGATGCCCCGGCGGCCGGCAGAGCGCGTAGGCTGCCGGCGCCCCCGCCAGCACCGCGTCCGCGGCGGCAATCGCCGTCTGCGCGCTCCAATAGGCGGATCGCCAGGTCTCGGCCCCGATCGGACACGCGGTATCGGCCTGGTGCCAGCCTGCCTGGCCCACCGGATGGCTCGGATAGGTCGCCGTGCGCCGCTCTGGATGGATGTTCGGGATGACCTCGGCCGAGGCGCCGGGCAGTGCCTGCCAGCGCGCGTGAATGTTCTCCACAAAGGCCAGGTAGTCGGCCCCGTGAACGGCGGCGATCGGCGCCATGCCTCGGTCTTCCGGTACAGCCACGTCAAGGCCGAGACTGCGCACGCCAGCTAGCAGTGCTGCCGCCCGTGCCGGCTGCTCCGGGCTCGGCTGCGGCCGGCCACGCACCAGAAAATGCGCCGGGTCGTGCAGCAACTGAGCGTCGTGGAAAAAGGCTCTCATGCGCCCCTGCGGAAAGCACAGCCATGGTCGCCGCCCGTCGCCCAGAACGGCCCAAGCACCACACAGCCACCGAATGAGGATGTTCAACCGGAAAAGAGCTGGAGCGGGCGATGGGAATCGAACCCACGACATTCAGCTTGGGAAGCTGACGTTCTACCTCTGAACTACGCCCGCCCGCGATCTCCTGATAAGCCGCAATCGCCGGTCTTGGCAATCCTGATCTGCCGTACCGAGTCCGAGGCCCACCCCTTGACGCCCCGCCGGCAAGCCCCTAATCCCTCCACTAGCGGGCGCATAGCTCAGTTGGTAGAGCAGCTGACTCTTAATCAGCGGGTCCAAGGTTCGAGTCCTTGTGCGCCCACCAAGTTTTTCAAGGGGTTTTCTCCCTAGCCGCGTTAAGCCAAGGCCCGCCTTTAGGTCCGTGTGGGGCTTTCTAGCGGCGGGTGGGTGGCTAACTGGTCCGGCCCGTCAAGAGCCAAGAAGATGGCCACCAGCCCGGCGAACGACAGGGCACCGGGCAGGTAAATCGTTTGCGGGCCAGTGCTACCATCTTCGCGTTCTGAAAAAGGGCGCAATAGTCCAATGGCGTCGGTGTAATTTTCTAGCGGATTACTTTCCAACACTTGATGCCCACGCTTGGCGGCGGCGATGGTCAGGACGATGACACACGGCAGGACGCTATGCTGTGACCTAGCGTGCAAATGCGACCCCACTTGATTGTCATGTCAACGCCCCGAATTCGCTGCCGAAATTGGCTTCCCGATGCATTACAGTCGGCATCCAATTGGGATCCCGGTCTAGAATTTGTTCAGCCGGATCAATAGGTTGCCTCAACGGATAATTCGGTCTCTTTTCAACGCCGATTCACAGGCCCGGTGTGACCCAGCTGCAGCCGGGCCGCGGCCAGTGTGTTTTGCATCAGGCAGGCGACCGTCATCGGGCCGACGCCGCCGGGGACCGGGGTGATGGCGCCCGCGACATCGACCGCACTGGCGAAATCGACGTCGCCCACAAGCCGGCTCTCGCCGGAGGGCTCGGTGATGCGGTTGATGCCGACATCGATGACGGTGGCCCCGGGCTTGACCCAGTCGGCCCTGGATCATCCGTGGCCGGCCGACCGCGGCGACGAGGATATCCGCCCGGCGGCAGACTCCTTCGAGGTCGATGCGTGCGCGAGTGCGCGATCGTCACGGTGCAGTCGGCGCCCAGCAGCAGTGCCGCCATCGGCTTGCCGACGATGTTGGAGCGGCCGACGATGACCGCTTCGCGGCCCGCCAGCCCGTCCGCACCCAAGGTGTTGCGGAGCAGAAGGAGGCAGCCGAGCGGCGTGCAGGGCACGAGCAGGCGGTCGGGGTCGGGCCGCGAGGCGCTGAACAGCGCGCCCACGTTCAGGGCGTGAAACCCGTCGACATCCTTCCGTGGATCGATGGCGGCGAGCACCGCGCGCGCATCGATCTCGTCGGGCAGCGGCAGCTGGACGAGGATGCCGTGCACCGTCGGATCGGCGTTGAGTATCTGGATGCGCCGGAGCAAGCCTGCCTCGCCCACGGTCGCGTCGAGTTGGATCAGCTCACCGGCGATCCCAACCTCGGCCGCAACCCGGGTCTTGGTCCGGACATAGGCACGGCTCGCCGGATGGTCGCCCACGATGACCACCGCAAGACCGGGGGCGATGCCGTGGTCTGCTCTGAAGCGCTCGGCCCGCGCCTTCAGCAGCTGCCTCAACCCTTCGGCCGCAGCCTTGCCATCGATGATCTCAGCCATGGCCGCCGTTTTCCCTCCAAGCAATCGACGCTCGATGCGTGACGAAGCCGATCGACGCTGTAAACCGTGAATAGCGACAGCGGCTAGCCGCCGAGGGCCAGGGCCCGCTCTGTCGCGGCGGCCGCTTCCTCAGCCTCGCCCAGCTCGGCGAGGACGAAGGCCAAGTTCTGCCAAGCGGCGGCGGAGGTCGGATGCGCCTCGGTCGCATGGCGAAAGGCGGCGCGGGCCCGCGGCTTGTCGCCGGCGGCGTAGGCCGCGTTGCCGAGTCCGATCCAAGCCGGCAGGCTCGAGGGCCAATGGGTCAGGATGGTGCCGTAGGCGATTTCGGCAGCATCCGGCTGGCCCGCGCGCTCCAGGGCCGAGGCGGCCTCGACGACGGCGCGTTCATCGGCCCTCGCCGGCAGGCGATCGGGCGGCAGAACGACCAGCGCCCAGTTGTCGCTGCGCGCCCAGGTCCGCGCAAAGGTGGCGAGCGACATGTCGAGATCGGCCGTCACGCCGGAATGCAGCCGAACGATGCCGCGCTCGATGTCGTAACCGATGACGACGGCATAGTGCCATTGCGGGAAGAGGCCGAGCCCGAGATTTTGCAGGACGAGGACCGGGTGGCCGGAGGCGACCTCCGCCAGAAGGTCCGGAACCGTCTCGACCGGCACCGCGAGCCGGCCGAAGCGGCGCGCCCCAGCCAGCATGTCAGCCTGCAGAGTGCCTTGCCGGCCCGGTGTGTAGACGATCGGCACAAGATCGTCCTGGGTGACGTCCAGCGCCGACCAGGCGAGCGTCATCGCGAGTGCTGCCGGCCCGCAATAGTACTCCTCCTGCGCGAAGAAGGGCACATCGGCGACGGCCTCCGCAGTCGGCAGCGCCGCAGCGCGCAAATTATCCGGCGATGGTACGCCAGGCGCCCCGGCACACGCGCCGAGCAGGGTGATCGCCAGACCCGTTGCGGCGGCGCGCAGCCGCTTGCGGCTGATCAATTGATAAAGGTGAAGACGTTGGTGATGCCGGCGAGGTCGGTGATGATCAAGACGAAGAGCAGGACGCCGGCGACAATGGCTGCGGTCACGAAGATGCTGCCGCCTGCGGGCAGCTGTTCGATCTTGCCGGCCATGGCCTGAATCTCGTCGTCGCTCAGCGCGGCGATCCGTGCCTCGGCCTCGGCCGGCTCGACGCCCAGGGCCGCGAGCTGCTGCTTGACGTCGGCACGCGCCATGAAGGCCGAAAGCTTGGCCCGCGTGGCGTCTGTATCGTAGGTCTGGGTGATCACCTCGTCGGTGGTGACGAGCCCGGCGTGCAGGGCGCCGACCGGCAAGGTGGTGACGAGCACGAGTGCTATCGCGACTGTTGCCAGCATCCGGCGAAAGCGGTCGAAGGTCCTCATCGATTCTCTCCTTTCAGTTGCTGCTGCCTAGCGTACCCGGCCCGCGGTGGCGACCGATCCAGAGCTTGACCCGCCCGAGCGCCGCAGGTGCCACGGATAGGCGGGTCAGGCCCAGATCCAGGAGCGCCTCGAGCCCGGCCCGGTCGCTCGCCATGTCGCCGCAGAGCGACAACGGCAGGTCGTGCGCCGTCGCCTGCTTCACGACGAGGCCGATCAGCCGGAGCACGGCCGGGTCGAGCGGGTCGGCGAGGTCGGCGACAGGACCGCCGCTGTCGCGGGCGGCGGCCATGACGTATTGCGTCAAGTCGTTCGAGCCGATCGAGGCGAAATCGATCGGCATGGTGTCCAGCGCCAGGGCCGCGGCCGGGGTCTCGACCATGATCCCCAGGGGCGGTGCCGGCAGGTCCAGCGCCTGCGCCTCCGCCTCGAGCATGGCGCGGGCAGCGGTCACCTCTGCGGCCCGGCTCACCATTGGGAGCATGATCGAGAGCGGTCCCGCGGTCGCGGCGCGAATGGCGGCGCGCAGCTGCGGGCGAAACAGCTCGGGTCGGGCGAGACAGAGGCGCAAGCCCCGAAGCCCGAGAAACGGGATTCGCTCTCGTGCGGCAAAGCCGAGCGACGGCAGCGGCTTGTCGCCGCCGATATCCAGCGTGCGCAAGACCAACGGCCGGCCACCCAGGCGCTCGAGCAGACGGCGATAGACTCGATGCTGCGTCGTCTCGTCGGGCAGATCCGGCCGTCCCATGAAGAGAAACTCGGTGCGCAGCAGGCCGACGCCGTCGCCCGCACGCAGGATGTCGTCAGGCACGGCATCCGGGTCGTCGACATTGACCATGACGGTGACAGCGGCACCGGCCATGGTGACCGCCGGCTTGGCGATGATGTCAGCCGCCGCCACGGCCTCGGCCCGCGCATCCGCGAAGCGGTCGGCGTATTGCGCCAGCGTGGCCGGGCCAGGATCGACCACCAGCGTGCCGGTCACCGCATCGAGGACGGCCTCGCTGGCCCCCGCCCCGGTGTAAACCTCGCCGAGCTGCACCAGGAGGGGCACACCGCGGGCGCGGGCGAGCATCGCCACATGGCTCGAGGCGTTGCCATGGCCGAGCGCGGCGCCGCCGAGCGCGGCCCAGTCGAAGGCGAGAAAGCGGGAAGGCGTCAGGTCGGCGGCGAGGAGGATGGCGCCGGGGGGCAGGTCGCCCTGCTCTGCGGCGTCGCCGGCGAGAGCCAGGAGCACCCGCTCGCGCAGATCCACGAGATCGGCGGCGCGCGCCTGGAAATAGGCATCGTCGTCGGCCTCGAAGACCGCGATCTGCGCCGCCATTGCGTCGACCCAGGCAGCAGCAGCCGGCGCACCACCGTCGATCGCTTCGTAGGCCGGATCGGCAAGCGCAGGGTCGGCCACCATCTCCAGCTGAAAGCCCAGGATCTCGGCAGCCATTTCTCCCTCGCTGCTCTCGACCAGCGCCGCCAGCGCACTGCTCGCTGTCGCCAGCGCCGCCGCCAATCGGCCGCGTTCTGCCGCCGCATCACCAGCGGCCTCGAGCGCGTGGGCTGCCTGGGGATCGGCGAGCCGCACCAGCGGCCCCAACGCCAGGCCGGGAGCAGCTATTCGTCCCGGGTAGCGCCGTTCACCCATCTTCGTCGAAATTGCGGGTGACGAGCCCACCAATCGCCGCGATGGCGGCTTCGGCATCGCCACCCTCGGCCAGGATCTCGACCTCGGTGCCGGTCTTGAGCTTGAGGCCCATCACCTTGACGATGCTCTTTGCGTCGACCCAGGCGCCATCGGGCAGGCCGCGCAGGCGGATGGCGGCATTGAAGGTCTTGGCGAGCTTGGTGAGCTTGACCGCAGGCCTGGCATGCAGGCCGGTCGGATGGGTGATTTTGAGCGTCGTCGAGGCATCGGCCATCAGCCCATGGCCTCGGCGGTCGCCACCACCTCGTCGAGCGGACTGCCGGACGAGGCCTCGGTAGCCGCGATCACGGCACCCTCGACGATGGGGGCCGCGCAGATGCGGACCAGCGGCCGGCGCGCCGCGTCGAGCATCTCGATCGCCATGTCGCTGTTCATCTCCGCCCCGCCCAGATCGACCAGGATGGCGACGCCGGCCGGCGACCAGACCCGCTCGATGCCGTCCAGGATGGTCGCCGCATCGATGCCGAGCCCGCCCGAGGCATTGCCGCCGACCCCGGCGCAGGTGACGTCCTCGCCGACCATCTGCCGCACCATGTCGACGGTCCCCTCCGCCACCTTCGGCGAATGGGACACCACGAGAATGCCCACCTTGTCGGTCATCAGCCTGTCTTGCCCTCGAACGTGATCGCTTTGAACGCCTCCACCTGTGCCTGCAACGCCAGCTCGGTCGGCAGGCGCTCCATCGAAGAAGCGCCGTAGAACCCGTGGCAATGCCGGGTGTTGGCCAGGATGTAGGCCGCATCTTCCGGCATGGCGATGGGCCCGCCGTGGCAAATGACCAGAATGTCGGGGGCCACCTCGAGCGCGCCCTCGGCCCAGTCGTCGATCAGCGCCGGGCAGTCCTCCAGCTTCAACGCGGTCCCGGCGCCGATCGAGCCGCCCGTGGTGAGCCCCATATGCGGCACGATGATGTCGGCCCCGGCCTTCGCCATGGCGACCGCTTCCGCGCGCGAGAAGACATAGGGCGTGGTCAGCAGGTCGCGCTGCCGTGCTGCCTCGATCAGCTCGACCTCGAGGCCGTAGCCCATGCCGGTCTCCTCGAGATTGGCCCGAAACGTGCCGTCGATGATGCCGACGGTCGGGAAGTTCTGGATGCCGGAGAAGCCGAGTGCTGCCAAGTCGTCGAGGAACTTGTCGCGGAGCATGAAGGGGTCGGTGCCGTTGACCCCGGCCAGGACCGGCGTGCGTTTCACCACCGGCAGCACCTCACGCGCCATCTCGACGACGATCTCGTTGGCGTTCCCGTAGGCGAGCAGCCCGGCGAGCGACCCCCTGCCCGCCATCCGGTAGCGGCCGGAATTATAGATGACGATGAGGTCGATGCCGCCCGCCTCCTCGCACTTGGCGGAAAGCCCGGTGCCGGCACCGCCGCCGACGATGGGCACCCGGCGCCGCGCCATGTCGCGGAACTTGTCCATCAGCTGTTGCCGGGCGAAGCGGGGCATCGGTCAGGTCTCCCTAGAGAATCTCGCGCAGCGCCGCGACCGTGGCCGCGGCGAATTCATCGTCGTTGATTGCCGCCGGAACGCGCACGAGCTTGCGGTCGCCGGTCGGCTCGAATGCCGCCTCGATCGCCTCGAACAGCGCCCGGTCCGCCGCCGGATCGTGGAAAGGCTGGCCCGGCACGTCGATCAGCGAGACGCCGCCCTCGGGCAGCAAGAAGCGCACCGGGCCGGTCATGCGGTTGAGCCTGGCCGCGAGCCACGCGCCGAAGCCCGCATTCTCCGCCGGCGTCGTCCGCATCAGGGTGACCTGCGGGTTGTGCACGTAGAGCAGCCGATCGCGGAACGCCTCGGGCACAGTCTCCCTGGCGCCGAAATTGACCATGTCGAGCGCACCCACCGAGCCGACATAGGGCGTCCCGGTAGCGATCACGGCCTCCAGCCGGTTCTCGGCCGCGGGAAAGACGCCACCCACCAAAAGGTCGGCGATCTCGGTGGTCGTGAGATCGAGCATCGCGCGGACGAGCCCGCTCTCGACCAGCTTCTCGAGCGCCTGGCCGCCGGTCCCGGTGGCGTGGAAGACGAGACAGTCGAAGTCCGCCTCCAGCGCTTTGCTCACTGCCTGAACGCAGGGCGTGGTGACGCCGAACATGGTGAGCCCAAGGGCCGGCTTCGCGGCGCTCGTCGGCTCGGGGATCTGGTGCTGCATCATGCCGGCAAGGGCATGCGCGGCATTGCCGAGGACGCGCCGGGTGATGGCGTTCAAGCCCTGCACGTCCGCCACCGCATGCAGCATCATGATGTCGGCGGGGCCGACATAGGGTGCCACGTTGCCGGAGGCGACGGTCGAGACCAGGACCTTGGGCACGCCCACGGGCAGGGATCGCATCGCCGGGGCGACAAGGGCGGTGTTGCCCGAGCCGCCGGCACCGATGATGCCGCCCAGGTCACGCCGGCTTGCAACGAAGGCCTGGAACGCCTCCGCCATGGCCGTGACCGCCGTGCCGCGATCGCCGGTGAAGACGCATTCTGGACCAGCTGGATGATGCGCCGCCACCTCGGCGGCGGCGATGTCCGCTGCCTCCGCCCGGCCGCTGGTGCCGAGATCGACGAGGCAGGTGGCGACGCCAGCTGCCGCCAGGCAATCGCGGACATAGCCCAGCTCGGCTCTCTTGCTGTCGAGCGTGCCGCAGACATAGGCCCTCGTCATCAGGCCTCCCAAAGCATGACTGGCAACAGCATGGCCGGGGACGCGGCCCGGACGCAAGAGCGGATGCGCGCTCTGCCGCCGCCACTAGACGCTGCTCCCGCCGGCCTGTCCGGCTAGGATGGCCCGCCGCTGGAGCATTTGGGCGACGGCGAGGCAGGCGAGCGCTGCCAGCGTCAGGGCTGGGATGATGAGATGGGCGCGTGCCAGGCCGACGCTATCGGCGAGCGCGCCCAGGACGAAGGGCGCGCTCAGAATGGCGATGCCGACGGCGAACATGAACCGGGCGCTGGCGGCGATGCCACGCGGCCCCGCCGCTTCCAGCGCCAGGCCGAGGCTGAGCGGGTAGAGCAGTGCTATGCCGAGGCCGAGCACGGCGAGCCCGGTGATCGCCGGGACGGTCCCGCCGCTCCAGTAGAACGCGAAGCCGATGAGCGTCAGCACCAGGGCCCAGATGAAGAGGTGTGGCGCCGCAAAGCGGCCGACCAGGGCGCTGCCGACGGTGCGCCCGACCAGCATGGCGAGCGCGAAGACGGCAGCGAAGCTGGCGGCCATGGCCGGCGAGAGGCCCGCGACGCGCTCGAGATAGGCCGGCGCCCAGAGCAGCACGCTGAACTCGATGGCGACCACCAGCGCCAGCAGCAACCAATAGGCCCAATAGGCAGCAGGCAGGCCGCCGGGGCCGATCGCCAGCGGCGGGCTTTCGGGCACGGGTGCCGTCCGCCCACCGATCAGGATGGCCAGGCCCATCGCTACGCCAATCAGGAGTGCTGCCCGCCAACCCATATCGAGGGCGAGCGCCGCACCCATGGCGAGCGGCGCCATGACGGCGAAAGCGTAGCAGGCTGCCGACAGCTCGGTGATCGCCCGGTCGCGGTGCCGGCCGTGAATGTCGGCCAGCATCGCCGGGACGACGGTCGGCACCAGGCTGCCGGCGGCACCGAGCAAGAAGCAGGCGGCAATGCTCGCCCAGGCGGCGGGAGCGACGCAGAGCAGAACGGCGCCGAGCGCGGCGCCGAGGCCGCCCAGGCTCAGGGTCCGTCCGCGGCCGAGCCGGGCGATCACCCGCTCGCCCAGGAGACCGGTGATGATCATGCCGGCCGCGATCGCCGAGGAATGCAGCGCCGTCACCCCGTAGCCGATCTCCAGCTCGCGCTTGAGAAAGGGCAGGATGTTGCCCTGGATGTTGAGGAGGAAGGTGAAGAAGCCGAGCAGCAGGTAGCCGTACCACGTGGCACTGTCGCGCCGCATGGCGGCCGTCGTCGCAGATGCCGGCACGTTCATTGTCGGGAAAGTCCGCACCTGCCCGGGCCGGCGCGATTGCCGAGCCGCATGGGCTTGCCGTTAGGCCTGCGCGCAGAATGGCGCAAGCGGCGCCGTGGTCCTAGAGCGGCACGGCCTCCAATGGTGTCCAGCCGAAGAGCGGTCGGCGCGTCGTGCCGTCGATGGCGAAGACGCTGCCGGCTAGCGGCTGGTCGAAGCGGCGGTCGATCGCATGGCCGGCGAGCGCGCAATAGAGCAGTGTGCCGACCCCGCCGTGGCCGACCAGCAAGAGCTGCTCGGCCGTGGATTGCGCCGCCATGATCGCCTCGAGCTCGGCCAGGATTCGCGCTTGTGCATCGATCGCCCGCTCCCAGCCGCGGACCGACTGGTGCGGGTTGGCGAAGAAGGCGTCGGCCACTGTCTCGAACTCGGCCGGCGGCAGGAAGCCCGTCGCCTCGCGATCGTTCTCGTGCATGGCTTCGCGGACCTCGATCAGCGCACCGGTGGCGCCGGCGATGAGCGCTGCCGTCTCGACCGCCTTGGTCTCGCCGCTGGTGACGATGCGCCGGCAGGCTCGAAGCCAGGGTGTGTCGCGTGCCGCCAGGATGCGCTTGCGGCCGGCCCGCGACAGCCGCCACTCCGGCACCGGCGTTTCCGGATCGATCACGACCTCGGGATGAGAAAGGTAGAGCAGCAGCAGCCCGCTCATGCGGCCGGCTGGTTCGGCGCTGGCGTCGTCGCCCTGTCGCCGAGCTCTCGCTCGATCTGATCGCTGACCTCCCGGGTCGGCTTCGCGAAGCCGGCGAGGAGATCGTAGAGCACGGGCGCTCAAGAAGAGCGTGAGGATCGAGGAAAGGCCGAGACCGCCGATGATCACGATGCCGATCGCCATCCGGCTCTCGGCTCCGGCACCAGACGCGATGACCAGCGGCACGGCGCCGAGGACCGTGGAGACGACGGTCATCACGATCGGCCGCAGCCGGAGCGCCGAGGCTTCGAGCACCGCGTCGCGCACGCTCAGGCCCTCGTCGCGCAGCTGGTTGGCGAACTCGACGATGAGAATGCCGTTCTTCGCCATCAGCCCGACCAGCAGCACGATGCCGATCTGGCTGTAGACGTTCAAGCTGCCGCCGGTGACCCAGAGCGAGAAGAGGGCGCCGGCGACGGCGAGCGGCACCGACAGCATGATGATGAACGGGTGCACCCAGCTCTCGAACTGGGCGGCAAGCACGAGAAACACGATCAAGATGGCGAGGGCAAAGGCGAAGAGGATGTTGCCCGAGGCATCGAGGAACTCGCGCGTCTGTCCGGCAAAGCCGAGCCGCGCCTCGGGCGGCAGGACCTCTAGCGCGATCTCCTCCATGTAGCGGATGGCGGAGCCGAGATCGTAGCCGTCGGCGAGCGAGGCCTCGATCGGTCACCGCCGGAAGCCGGTCGAAACGACGCAGCGACGGTGCCGTCGCACCCTCCTCCGGTGCCACGAGCGCGCCGGCAGCGGCACGAGTTCGTTACCGGCGCCGCGGACGAAGATGTTGGCGAGATCGGTCGGGCTCTGCCGGTCCACGCGCTG
>CAVOZQ010000010.1:0-474059 GCA_963700945.1 uncultured Alphaproteobacteria bacterium | reverse complement strand
GCAAACAGCTGGTTCTGGGTGATGCGGGGGTAGCCGCCGAGGTTGCAGAAGATGCCGACGCGGTTCTGGCTGATGAGGTTCTGGCGGATGATCGGAAAGGAGAGGCGCTCGACGGCGATCCCGGTGTCGTTGCCGCTGATCTGGTTGTGCTCGATCAGGGGGATCGAGTTCATCTCAACCTGAATGCCCCGTCGCTGGCCACTGATCAGGTTGTCGCCCACCAGCGGGTCCGAGCCGCGTGTGCAGTTGATGCCGAACAGGGCGTTGTCCTTGATTTGATTGTCGCGGATCTCCGGCGAGCTGCCGCTGCAGTGGATGCCGGTGTGCCGATTGTCGGTGATGCGGCAGCGGACGATGCGCAGGCTGTGGTTCTGTTCGTAGCGCAGACCGATCTCGTTGTTTTCGATCCGGCAGTTGTAGAGACTGCCATTCAGGCCGGACCTGGCGCCGATGCCGATCTGATTGTCGCTGAGCACAACCGTATCAAGCAGCATGGCGGAGTTGCGGCCGATGATGCCGACTTTGGCCCCCTGGATCCGGCAGTGAGCAAGCCGGCTCGGTTGCCGGTCGGCATTTTCGAACCGTAAACCCTCCCAGTGGCCTGGGGCAGATTGTTGCGCGGCTGCGGTGAAAAGGATTGGTTGCGCCGCGCTCCCCTGGGCCAGCAGCCGGCCGTGAATGATCAGGCGGCCGCCGCCGCTCTCGGCCCCGGCAGGTACCGGTTGGAACGAGATCCGGGTGCCGGGCAGGATCAGCAGGGTCGCCTCGGGGCCAATCACGGTCTTGTCCTCGATCAACACCTCGCCGGACCAGACGGTGTCAACCTCGATGACGCTGGCCTGAACCGCAGACCCGCAGAGCAGCATGGCTCCGATCAGGAGGACCCTCCAGCCCGGCAACAAGTTTTTGCGGTCGAACTTGCCCGGTTCTTTGTGTGCCACGCGCATCATCGCCGTTTGCCCTGAGTCATTACGGCAGGCAGGTGCTGTCGCCTGCCGTATAGGCCGGTGTCGTCACCGGGTTCGAATAGGTATAACCGGACCATTCGTAGGCATAGGGCGGCTCGCTGCCAATCCGGCGGAAACTGCGGATCCGGTAGTTATAGGTCCGCTCCGGTTCGATGTTGCGACCGTCGAAATGGACGATGTAGTTGGCACCGACGACAGCTGTCGGCACATAGCTGCCGGTACCTTGTTTGACCTGGATTTCGTAGCCGTCCTCATCCGTTGCCAGGTCGGACCAGTTCAGGCGGATCAGGCGGGAATTCTCGGCCGTTGCGGTCAGGCCGGCGGCGGCCGCGGCGAACAGGTCGGCTGTTAAGACATTGCTTGGACCGACATCCCAGGAGCAGTCACCGGTATCCTTGACCGCATAAACGCGGTAGGAGCAGGTCGTCGAAGCGGGGGCACTCATGTCGCTGTAGCTGCTGGCGCCGCTGGCGGTGTTGATCAGGGTGCTGTAGGTGCAGCCGCTGCCACAGCAGCGCTCGATGCGGGTGCTTGCATCCGGGTCACTCTGGTTGGTCCAGGCCAGGTCGACCTGGCGATCGCTGATGGCCGTCACGCTGTTGAGTATCGGGGCCTGGGCCGTAGGGGTGGCAGCCCAGACGTCCTCGCTGCTGTAGCCGCTGGCCCAGCTATAGCCGGGGCTGTAGCAGCCACCGATCGATTCTTCGCTGCCGAGGCTGGTCGCTGACAGGTCGACGGCGGTCCTGACCTGAATGAAGTGGATGGTCGCCTCCTGGGCATACTGCATGATGTTGAGCCGCAGCGGCGAGCCGCTGTAACGGCTGGCATCGGCCGTGGTCGAGGTGAACAGGGTCCAGTCGGCGTAGGCGCCGCCGAGCACGTAATAACGGGCTCCGGCGACCGGATCGGCGACCACCCGGAGGCTGTACAGGATGTTGGGGTAGAAGCGGTAGGTTCCAGGATCCTTGGTAACGCCGTCTTCGTAGACCCAGAATTCCGTGTTGTTGTACCAGTAGACCGTATGGGCCCGGTTGGCCGTACTGGCGCTGGCGACCTGGTCCTTTTCCCAGCCGAAGGCAAAGTAATTGACGCCATCGGAATCCGTCGGCAGCGTAACGTCGACCAGCAGCTCCAGGCCGGCATCGCGGGAGAAGGTCGCCGTCGAGATCAGACCGCTCCAACTGCCGCTGTTGACCAGGTCGTAGAGATGCAGACCATCGTCCTGGACCATGTAGTTGCCCGGATCGAGATCGACCCATTTGCCGGGGTCGATCTGGGTGCCGGCGAAATCGTCCTCAAACTGGACGAAGGCGCCCTTGTTGCTGCTGTCGGTGGCGGCCGCATTGCCGTAGTAGAGGAAAATGTTGTCATTCTGCCAGGCTCTGACCAGAACCGTCGCCCTGGCCGTCGGCTGGCCTGGATCAACGATTGCTTCGACCCAGTAGGTCAGCTCCCGCTGGGCGGTCTCATCAAAAAAGCGCAGATCGGCGAAGTCGGCGCGCATGTTGTCATCAATGGGCACCTCCAGTTCAAAGACCATCCCCGGCGTGAAGCTGGTGATGTTGACTCCGGCCCGCCGGTTCCAGCAGCTGCTGCCACTGTTGGAGAGCCCTTCGCCGACGGACTTGATGCGATACGAGTAGCTGCCGTTCTGGCAGACGCTGGTGTCGCTGAAGCTGGTCGCGCCGATACTGGCCGTAGCGACCGGCAGATAAGCATCGCTGCAGGGGTGGCCGTTGCAGCGCTCGATGGCGGTACCGGTTGCGGACGGGGCGTTGCCGGTCCAGGCCAGGTCGATGCGCGACGTGCTCATTGCCGTGGCGCTGAGCAGGTTGGGAGCCGCGACATTGGCCGCAACCTCCAACGGGCCGGCAAAGCCGGTGTACCAGTCGTCGACCTCGGCGCAGGGCACGGTCTTGTATGCCTGGACCCGGTAGCGATAGGTCTGGTTCGGTGCGAGTTCATTGTCCCGGTAGACGACGTGGGCTGCCGGGTCGCTGATGATGAACGTCTGCTTTGCGGAGAAATCGCAGCCACTGCCGATGCAGCGGTCGATGATGAAGCCGGTTTCATCGCTGTTGCCGTCATCCCAGCCGAGATCGATCTGCACCTCCGAAATCCGCGTGACCGTGAAGTTGCTCAGTTCGGCCACGGCGTCGGTTCTGGCTTCGAGATAGGTCCAGGCCGTGTTCCAGCCCGGCGGGAGGTATGGCGCCTTGCGGGCCCGGACCCGGTAGGAGTAGGCGGTGTCGGTCGCGGCGCAGGCGTCGCTGTAGCTTTCGCTGTCGGCCGGCAGGTCGATGGTTGGGAAGGCTGTGGTGTTGTAGAGAGCATCGGAGCCGGCGCAGTTGACCAGGTTGTCGGCGCAGCGCTCAAGCTGGTAGTCGGTCTCCGAACCGCTGCGGTCCTGCCAGATGAGATCGAACGAAGTGGTCGATTGGCTCGCGATATCGAATTGGTCCGGTGCCGGCGGTGCCAGGGTGGTCGTACTGGAGATCGCGCTGACCGTCCAGTCGCAACCGGCCGGATTGGTTTCGGTCACCAGCTTGCCGACGGTCAACCGGTAACTGTAGTCGGTGCCGGGCGTCAGGCCGGTATCGGCATAGCCATGAAACGGCTGCCGGTAATTGTCGAGGATCTCGGCAGCGCTCAGGGGTCGCTCGATGACCACCACCTCGTCGATCCGGCCGATAAAGTTATTATTGGTACTGCTGCTGCTGCCGCTGCGGCCGATGGTGACATAGTAGGTGCTGTTGTCGAAACCGATGTTGATGGTGCTGTAGATGTCGGTCGGCAACAGACCGCCGTTTTTGTAGAAGCTGGTGCCGACGGCCGGATCGAAGACGGCGGCAACGTGCTGCCACTGGTTCAGGTCGACAGTTTTACCGGTATTGATGATGGTGTTGCCGGTGTAGACGTACCAGAAACCGTTGTAGTGGAGCAGTGACCAGTCGTAGCCACCGTTTTCCGTGCTGATCACATGCCAGTAGTTGGTGGCGTTTGCCGTCGGATAGACCCAGGCCTGGAAGGTGGCGCCGGAGCTGCTTGCCGTCTGGTCGATAGTCAGCGGCGTCAGGATGTAATCGCTGTTGGTGGCGAAATCGCCGCCCCGGCCGAAATAACCGGCGTCGATGGTGTTGGCGCCGTTATAGGAGGTTCCATGTCGGGCGGTATTGCTGGCATCGAGCACGTCGGCTGCGCCGTTGACCCAGGCTGCCTCATCGAAGTGATAGACCAGGGCGCTGGTCGGTTCGGTTTTGACCAGGGTCGGCGTCACGCAGCTGAAGTCGCTGTCCTGACAACGCTCCAGCACGAACCGGGTCTCATCCAGGGTGATGTCATCCCAGCGGACCAGGATCTCCGATTCGGAGATGCCGTTGGCCTGGAAATTCGCCGGTGCGGGCAGGGTCTGGGGCGGGCGTTCCACGTAGCTCCAGGCACTTTGCCAGACGGGGCCGAGGTCCCGCTCGCTGCGGACCCGGTAGCTGTAAGCGGACTCGGCGCAGATGGTCGAGTCGCTGTAGGTTGTGGCGGCGGCAGGCAGAGTTACGGGGGCCGCAGAGAAATCGACGTAATTCGCATCGTTGCTGCCACAACTGGCCAGGGTGCCGCTACAGCGTTCCAGGCGCATCAGGCTCTCGGAGGTGGTCGGCACGGTCCAGGCGAGGTCGACGCGGGTGGTGCCCTTGTCGGTAGCGCTGAATGCAGCCGGCGCGGGAACCGGGCTGGTGGCGATCGGCAGGGCACTTTCGAGGTAAGCCCCCTCGCTGCCGCAGGGGTCGGTATGATAGGGCCAGACCCGGAACAGGTAGTCGGAGGTCGGGGTCAGGATGCCCAGCCGGGCGGATCGCCGGTTGTTGTAGCGGTCCTGGACCTCCTGGGCGGTGAGCGGCCGGTCGTAGATGGCGACCTCGTCGATGCGGCCCTGGAAATGATTGCTGCTGCTGGAGCTGCTGGCGTAACGACCCAGGGTGAGATTGCTGCTGCTGGTATCGAAGCCGATATCGGCCGTGGAGTAGCTGCGAGCGCCGCCATTCCAGTAGACCCGGACTCCTGTGGCCGGATCGAAGACCGCCGTCACCTGCTGCCATTGATTGAAGGCGACCGGGATGCTCGTGGAGGAGTTGGTCGTCCCGTTGACGATATACCAGAAGCCGGCGCGCTGGATGATCGACCAGTCGTTACCGCCGTTTTCGGTGCTGATGACGTGACGGTAGTTGGTGTCGTTGAGCGTCGGGTAGACCCAGGCCTCGAAGGTGGCACCCTGGCCGGTTGCCGACTGGTCGATGTTGAGCGGCGTAAGGATGTAATCGTTGCTGCCGTCGAAGTTGCCGGCCCAGCCCTGCTTCCCCTCGGTGATGGTCGCGGCGCCGTTGTAGGAGGTTGAAGTGGTTGGTGTTGCCGGAGGCGTCGGCAACATCGGCACTGCCGTTGACCCAGGCGGGTTCGTCCATATGCAGCAGCAACCGGTTGCCCTGCGGCAGCCCGCCCACACTGCTGGTGGTGAAGTCGCCGCTGGTGAGGCAGCTCCCGGAGGCCTCGCAATAGCCGACCTTGAAGCCGCTGGCATCGCTGGCGGGGTAGTCCCAGAGCAGGCTGATATGCCCTTCGGAGACCGCCGATACCGCTAAGTTGGTCGGAGTCGACAGGGCCGGAATGGCGGCTTCAACGACGGAACTCGGCGCCGAAGCACCCCACCCCGGGGTCTGCTGGGCAGAGACCTGGTAGCGGTAGGTTTCGCCGGGGCAGGTCGTTTCATCAACATAGCGGGTCACCCCTGCCGCGAGGCTGTCATCGAGCAAGACACCGGGGGTACAGCCGGCACCATGCAGGGAGACGGTACAGCGTTCGATTTTAAAGCCGGTCTGGGTGGTTGTCCGTGTAATCCAGTCGAGTCGCGCCCGACCGATCTCTTCGACGGTCACCGTCAGCTCCGGGGCCGGTGGCGAGGTGGTCACCTCAAGGGCGGTCGTGGCTGCCGTCGGCCAGTCGCTGCCGCAGCTGCCCGGCTTGTCGGCCTTGACCCGGTAGCTGTAATCGGTGTTGACGGTAATCGTCGCATCGCTGTAGCGGGCCACGCCGTGCTGATACAGGGTGGCGATCTCGGCGGCGGCCAGCGGCCGGTCGAAGATCGCCACTTCATCGACTGTGCCGATAAAGGCCGATTGCCGGTAGCGCTGCAGGATCTCCGCGGCTGACAACGGTCGATCATAGACGACCACTTCGTCGATCCATCCCGGGAAGTGGTAGAGACTGCTGGTGCTGCTGGCAGAGCGACCGATGGTGACATTGGTACTGCTGGTGTCGAAACTGATGGCGGCGTTGGAGTAACTGCTCTCCCCGCCGTTTTTGTAAAACTGGATGCCGGTGGCCGGGTTGAAGACCCCGGCAATCATCTGCCATTCGTTGAGGGTGACCTGGATCCCCGTGTAGTAGCGGGTGGTGCCGTTATAGAGGTACCAGTAGCCGCTGCGTTGGGCTATCGACCAGTCGTAGCCGCCGTTCTCGGTGCTGATGACGTGTCGATCGTTGTTGTCATTGAGAGTCGGAAAGACCCAGGCCTCGAAGGTGGCTCCCGTTGAACCGGAACTCTGGTCGATGGCCAGCGGGGTGGCGATGTAGCTGGTGGTGCCGTTGAACTCGCCGGCCCGGCCGATTTTTCCGGCGGGGATCGTCGCGGCGCCGTTGTAGGAGGTGCCGTGGTTGCCGTTGCCGGAAGCATCGATCACGTCGGCCACGCCGTTGGTCCAGGCCGCTTCATCCATGTGCAGTTGCAGCCGGGCATCCGCCTGCTCGATCAAGCCGATGGCCAGGGGGGCCGAGCTGGCATCGAAAGCGATGCCCGGGCTCGACCAGACCGGCAGGCCATTTTTGAACAGGGCCACTCCGCTCACCGGGTCGAAACGGGCGGCCATATGCTGCCAGGCTTCGCTGTCGACTGCAATTCCGGTATCGATGAGGCCGCTATCGTTGCCGGTGGCGACCAGCCAGGTGCTGCCATTGTGCAGCAGGCTCCAGTCGCTGCCGCCGTCGTCGGTGTCGAACAGGGAGAACTCGCCGTTGCCGGCTCCCGGTCTGACCCAGGCCGAGAAGGTCGCCCCGGCCGAAGTCGTTGACTGGTCGAGCAGCAGGGGGGTCTCGATGCGATCGAGGGGGGAGGCCAGCGCACCGCCACGGCTGTAGCGACCCGCTGCCGTGGTCGTCGCCCCCCTGGCCGTGCCGTGATGGCCCTGGCCGGACAGGTCGGTGACTTCACCGGGTGTGCCGTCCCAGGCGGTCTCGTCCATGCGCAGCAGCAGCTGATTGCCGGGGATGCTCGGCAGACTGCCGAGGGTGTTCCAGGTGCCGCTGGCGCAACTGGCCGCATTGCCGATACAGCGCTCGAGGACGAACTGGTCCTCACCGTCGGCATGATCGAGCCAGGCGAGATCGACCAGGGTTTCGGAAACCCGGTCGGCGGTCAGGTCGCTCGGTGCGCCCGGCGCGATCGGGGTGATGCCGCTGCTCGCCGTGGCCACACTGTATGGTGACGTCCACAGGCCGGTTTTACGGGCCAGGACCCGGTAGCGGTACGCCTGCGCCGAACAGGCCGTGGTGTCCAGATAGCTGGCGTCGCCGGTGGCAGGGTCGGTGGCGATGGCGGCACTGACCACGAACTGTCTTTGAGTGAGAAGTCGCAGCCCGCGCCGGCGCAGCGTTCGATCAGGAATTCGTAGCCGCTGGCATCGGTGGTGTTGTCGGTCCAGGTCAACAGGATGTCGGTGTCGTTCTGCAGCGCGGCGGACAGGCCGCTCGGCGCCAGCGGATCGGCGGTGGTTACTTCGAGCTCGACCCAGCGGGAGGCATCTATGGCGCTGTAGGCCTGCACCCGGTAACAGTAGCTGGTGTTGTCGTTGACCGGGGTGTCGACAAGCGTGGTGACCGCGGCGCCCAAAGTCCCGATCGACTGCCAGGGTTCGGTGGCTGCGCAGCCATTGAGCCGGCGTTCGAGGCGGAAGCCGAGGCCGTCCAGGTCGTTGTCGGACCAGGCCAGGGAGACTTCGGCGTAGAGCTGCATGGCAGTCAACGGGGTGGGGGCGGGCAGGATGTCGCCAGCCACCTTGAACATCACGTAATCGGTGTTCGGCACCGCATCGGCATTCATCGAGGAGCCGGCGACAAAGGCTTCGCCATGGCGGTTGACGGCGATTGCGGCCGGGTAGTCGACATCGCTGGCGGCACCATTGAAGACGTTGGCGCCGACGATGGTCTCGGTGTGATCGATCTTGACGGAGAGGATGTCGTCATCGCTGCTGCCGGTCAGGATCGCCACCCCGGAGTGATCGACGGCCATGGCGGTGACACTGTCGTCGGTGCCGGCGAGATCGACCCGGTGGTTCCAGACCTCGCTGCCGCTGCCGGCCGACCCGGCTGCGGTGTAGCGGATCAGGCGGAAGTCGTGATTGCCGGCCCCGATGAAGCTGGTGCCAGCCACCAGGATGTTGCCGTCGACCGGGTCGATGGCGATGGCGGCGCCATGATCATAACCGCCGCTGTCATCGGCCTGCTGCCAGAGGATGGTCAGATCGCTGCCAGCATACTTGACCGTGTAGATATCGCCGTTGCTGCCGTTGTCGGCGTAGCCGGTGACATAGAGATCGCCGGCGGCATCCACCGCAAGCGCTTCGGCATAATCGTTGCCGTTGGCGGCCAGGGCGTGCAGTGTGCGCCGTATGGGTGCGACTGCCATCCGCGGCGGCGTAGCGGGCGACGAACCAGTCCTCGTTGCTGCCGTTGTGCGAACGGCCGACCACGAAGACGTTTCCCGCGGCATCGAAGGCGACGGCGCGCCGGATAATCCTCGTCACCACCGTCGAAGGGCGTGGCCGACCCACAGCCGGTTGCCGTCGGGATCGTACTTGATGACATAGATGTCATTGTCGAAGGAGGCATTCTTGCCGTATCCGACCACCACCGTATTGTCGGAACCATCAGTGCCGACCGCCACGGCCGAGGATTTGTCATCGTTGCCAGCCGGGCCGTTGTACTGATCGTCCCAGCTCTGCGGCGGTCCGCTGGCCGGATAGCCGAGGGTATAGACATCGTTGGTGTTGCTCGCCCCTCCGCCGTAAAGCGACGAATAACCGGTGACCACCACCCGGTTCTGGCTGTCAACGGCGACGTGCGGTGGCCGTGTCGCCTTCGTTGTCGCCATCGTTGTAGCGCGCCTGCCACTGTTCGGTGGCGGCATCGGTGCGGTCGAGCTTGATGGTCAGGTAGTCGTAACCGCCCAGGGTGGCGAAGCTGGTCCCGGTCACCACCGGGTGCTGGTCGGCGCCGGTGGCGATGGCGTAGGGGTCGTCATCACCGGCACCCGGGCCGGCGTACAGCGTGCAGCCAGGTCGGCGCGGCGTAGCTGATCACCGTCGTGCGGGCGCTGGCGAGGTTGCTCCAGGCCGAACTGCCGTCGCTCGCACTGGTCGCCTTGACCCGGTAGTAGTAGCGGGTATCGTTGGCCAGCCCGGTGCTGTCGTAGCTGGTGATGCCGGCGGCCGAGCGTGGCGATCTCGGTGAAGCTCCCCTCGCTCTTCGCGCCGGCGTTCGACCACGAAACTGTCTTCGGCGTTGGGTGGCTCTGAATTGTCGATCCAGGTCAGATGGATCTCGCTGTTGCTGGTCACCGTGGCCGTCAGGTCCGTCGGCGGGTCGATCACGCCCGGGTCGTAGCTCAGGGCGATCATGTCATAACCGTTGGCGGCCGTGTCGGACCAGCCGCCGACCAGCACCGCGCCGGTCGGACCGACACCGATGCCGACCGGGCGGTCATGTCGACCATCCAGGTCGTACAAGGTCTGCGGCCAGAGCCTGGCACCGTCATCGCCGCAGTATTTGAGCGTCAGGATATCATCGTAACCGCCGGCGGCATCGTTGCTGTAAGCAGTGACAACAGATCCCCGCCGGCATCAACGGTCAAAGCATGCCGACATCATGATTTCCGTTGGTGGTATTGTAGGCATCCTGCCAGAGAATGACCGGTTACGCCGCCACCGGGTCGCCGCCCTGGTACTTGACCGTGTAAACATCGTAAGCCGCTCGTCAGCGTGTAGCTGGTGCCAGTGACGAAGAACATTGTTGCCGTCATCGGCCAGACGGCATGTCCGCCCTCGATCGTTTCGCCGGCCTGTTGCTTGACCCAGATCGGCTGTGCCGCCAGCCGAGGCGTACTTGGCCGTGTACATGGCCCGTACGCCGTCATCGACGTAACCGGTGGCCAGTACATTGCCGTCGCTATCGATCGCGACGTCGAGACCTTTGCCGTTGCCGGAATCGGCGTGGACCTGCGGACCGGGCCAGGCGAAGCTGCCGTCGAGATTGAGTTTATGCGTCAAAAAATCGAAGTCACCGGGTGTCGCCGATTCGCTTTCGCCAGTCACCGCCAGGGACGACGCCACTCACCGCAAGTGCCGTCGAGACGATCGTTGCCATCGGCACTGCCGTTGATCGGCGTCCCAGAGTGGCGCATCGTTGACCGGGCCGTCCCCTGGTACTTGATAACGATGAAGTCGTCCTTGCCGGAGCCGTTCTGTTGATGTCCTCCGACATAAATATTGTGGAAGAGTCATACCGATAGCAGTGGCGATATCATCGCCGTTGGCCGCATTCCGGCGTAAGCCGTGCTGCCAGTGCACCACCCGCGCACTGTCGTACTTGATGGTCTGAATGTCATAATTGGAGCCGTTATGGCCATAGCCGGTGACGATGATGCTGTCATCGCCATTGACGACGACTGCCGTGGCGACATCGATGCCGCCGCGCGGATCGAAGCTGATTCTGGCCAGGCCAGACCGCTGCCGTCTGCGTCGACTTTAGCGACGAACCAGTCGCTGTTCGGCGCCTTCATCGTCGACTCCGACCAGAATCACATTCCCGGCACTGTCGAAGTCGGCAGCGCGAACATCCTGTTTCTTTGTTGCCGCCGTGCTATAGGCCCAGTTCAAATCACCCCCAGCGGCGCAGACGGAATCGACCAGCAACAAAGTTGAAGATCAGGCATCAGAAGCCACAACGTGAGGCCCGCCATCTCTCATTCATCTTACTCGCCCCCCTTACCATGGCGTCACCGCATTCCATTCCTGATTCCTGAAGTTGCTGCCGGTTTCCGTGCCGCCGGCCGCTCCTGCCGACTGATGGCAGGGCTGGTAACGGTTACGCAGACGCGGATAGTGCTCAGTGTCGCTGCGCCAGCTCGGCTGAGGGCCGCCGGCGGGGACTTCGCCGCGGTGATCCCAGTCGAGGCAGTTGGTGCGCATCAGCCGCTGTAAGCCTGAGCTGTGCGGCTGGTGGCATTTGGAACAGGGGAACTGGTGCTCCTTGTTGCTCCCCCAGCCTTTGACCGCCTGGTGGACACGCCGCATGCTGGTCCAGGGCGGCTTGGTGCCGACGCCCGGATCGTAATCATCGGTCAGACTCTCTTTCGGGTGGCAGCGCAGGCAGAGGCCGGCGAACTGCTTCGGGCCTTCGCTGATATGGCTCCGGTTGGTCATGTCGTTGAACAGTTTGCGGTCGATCTGCACATTGCTGGCGCTGATGTTGGTGCCGAGATTCATCTGCGGACTGTCTTCCTTGTACGGTGAAGTCAGCCAGGTCCCCTTGAGCAGCGGCACGGCGTACTGCTGGTTGTTCCCCAGGGTCGGGCTCACGCCGTGAGGATCGTGGCAGCCGCTGCACAGGCCGTTGACCTGCTCCTCGGCTGGAGTCGTCAGGTCGCCGGCAATGTGGCTGTAGTGGCCGCTGATGCCGGTCTTGCCGGCGCGGTAGGGGAAGCGGTCCTTGACCCCGTTGCTCACGCCGTTCAGGCGGGAGGTGTCGCGGTAGCCGGTGATCGGTTCATCGGCACCGAATAGATGCACAAACAGCCAAAACGCCGCCTGCACATCCCCTCTTCACATCCATACAACTTGTCAAAAGAACAAGCGGCACAGGGCCGAACCGCCAGGATTTCCCGACGTCGGCACCGCCGCGATCGACGAGGGGTATAGCCATTGCCCCGATCGACCGCAAGAGCTTTATTGCACCGTCGCCGAGAGGCAGCGGCAAACAGAATGAAGCCGACCCGGGAGCACAGCCTACGCCAATAGTAGTAGGAGGCGCCCTTCGATATGCCGCGGCGCCTATGAAAGGTTTGACAGCGACAGGGTGCCAAATGCATATATCGCAGCGCGGGAACGATAGTCGTCGGATCACGGTGGTTCGATCGGAGTTTCGATCTGGTGCGATGAGATCCGCCCAGTTCGATACAGGGTCAGCAAGTTTTTCGACTTGCCGGCGTGCCATTTTTTGGCAGCTCCTAGGTCACCGTTGTCGGATGAGGCCCAACTCGTCGTCACGACCCGATAAGTCGCTCGATGCTGCCCGCGAGCGTGAGGTCGCGCACGATAGCAACCGCTGAGGGTGCCACAGTGCATACCCGGCAGTAACGAAGAGAGCCGTATTGATCCGAGTTTCAAGAACCAGCGCAACCCGAGTCACACCAGCGGGAGACGCGCTCGGCCGTCTTGTCATCACCTTGTCCCTCAGCGTATGCATGGGCAGCGTAAGCGTCGCCGCCGGTCTGCATGCTGCTTTCACGCCGGCGGGTTCCGGCGAGGCAGTAGCGGCCAGCGGGGCAGGTGATAGCGGACAGGGCCTCGATGATCGAGGGTTGCGTGCCAATCCTGCTCCCGTCGATCTGGCCGGACGCTTGCTGCCCGTTCCATTCATCGCAGAGCCTCTGACACCAGGGCCGATGCTTGCGGGAAGCAGCCGCCAGATGCTGCAATTCCCACATTCGCCGCGCGTCGACGCGGCGTTACGCGAGCAGAGTACGCTGGCTGGCGCCGTGGCGGTTCAACCGACCATGCCAAGCCTTGCGCAAGGGCAAGAGTTCAGCAGTGGCACGTCGCACGTCGGATTGGCGGTTGATGGCTTCGCCGCCGGCATGTCTGCGCCGCTATCCGCAGGAAGCGCCGATGAGCTCGATGCGACGGTCGAATCCGAGCATCTGGTCGTCAAGCGCGGCGATACGCTGCTCCAGATCTTGCTTCGGTCCGGCATCGACCGCGCTGAGGCGCATGAGGTCGTGGGCACATTGAGCACTGTCTACGACCCCCGCCAATTGCGCGTAGGGCAAGCGATGGCAGTCGAGTTCGAGCGCGCCGGCGATCGGCTTGCAGCACCACGGCTTGCCGCTCTTTCCCTTAATCTTGATTTCGGCAATGATTTGCGCATCGAGCGCAACGCGAATGGCGATTTCGCAGCTCGCACGGTTGATCGCGACTTGGTGGAAACCGTTCACGCGGCCCAGGCAGTGATCGATGGCACGCTCTACAAGACAGCGCGCCGGTACGATGTGCCTGACGAGGCGTTGGTCAATCTCGCCAACATCTTCAGCTGGGACATTGACTTTCAGCGCGACGTTCATCCTGGCGACAGCTTCGAGCTGGTTTACGAGCAGGTCGAGAGCCCCGATGGCGAAGTGCGCGGCGGTGAGGTGCTGTTCGCCAGCCTGCAGCTTCGCGGCCGCAGTCTTCAAGCCTATCGCTACGAGCATGCAGACGGTAGCCACGGCTATTACGACGCCGATGGCCGCTCCTTGCGCAAATGGCTGATGCGCACACCGATCGACGGCGCCAGACTGTCCTCCGGCTTTGGCCTCAGACGCCACCCGATTCTCGGCTACAATCGCATGCATCGCGGTGTCGACTTTGCGGCTGCGACCGGCACGCCGATCTACGCCGCCGGCGACGGCGTGCTGGTCATGGCCGGGCGGAATGGCAGCTACGGCAACTACATCGAAATCCGCCACAACAGCGAATTCAGCACCGCGTACGCTCACCTAAGCCGGTTCGCCAAGGGTATCGAGCGTGGTGGCCGGGTAAAGCAGGGCCAAGTCATCGGCTACGTCGGCTCGACTGGCCGCTCAACGGGTCCGCACCTGCATTATGAAGTGATGCAAAACGGTAAGCAGATCAATCCGATGTCGATCAAGCCGCAGACGGCGACACGCCTTACCGGCGCAGAGTTCGAGCGGTTCCGCCGACAGATCGAAACAATAGAGGCGAGCCGTCCGAGCCGCACAGGCCAGACCACCCTGGCCCAGCGCTGACGACGGATACTGCCGAAGCCGACAACCACACGAGAACCGAGCTCGGGCTCGACTGTGGAAATCATATCTGTTGCCTCATGAGCATCAGCGGGATTCCGTCAATACGTGCTCAGTATAATGGCCCGGCACGATTGAGGCCCAGGCAAGGGCACATGCTATCTGCGGCTATCCTTTCTGGCTGAGCGGCGATTGACGCTTCTCGACCGAGCCATTGCTTAGTGGACGGCGGCCAGGAGCCAGGCGGGTCGATGACCGCGGCATCGCCAGCGACAAGTTCCAGGTGGCGTCGTCCGGCTGCCGCCGGCATGATCGCGAGCGTGGGGGCACGGCCGACGATCTAGCAGGCGACGCTCGAGGCCCTGACCGAGGTCGGGCATGTCGGTGCCGTCGGCAGAGTCCTTGCGAGCGTCCATTGCGCCGCTCGCCCGCCGCGGCCTGCTAGCCGCGCCCCATCCCGGGGTCGGATCAATGGGCCGCCGCCCCTTAATGACGCCCAAGAGCGCGATTGAGGATCATGCTTGGGATCCCGCGCAGAGAGCCACCCGCTCGACCAAGATCCGCATCGCCACCGATCTTCTCGGACGGCCAATCGCCATCCAGCTGACACTTGGTCAGCACGGCGATATTCAGAGCGCGGCCTCGCCTCTCGCTGAAGCTGTTGAGTGCTAGTGCCCCAACGGCGCTCGCGCGCATGATGCCGACGCCCTTCGACCGAAGTTGCGCGACAATGCCACCGCGCCGGCCGTTCAGCGCAGCAAGAACCGACACCAGCAAAGGAACCGGATCGTCAGACTGTGCGAACGCCAACAGCCAGACAAGCGGCAATGGCGGGGCGCCAATCGGCCCGCCTCAAGGTCTTCCGGCGCCGGACCACCCGCCACGCCAAGCTCGCCCCGGTAGCTCGTGGTATCGCCCCTTTGCAGAGCTCTGCTTGGCATGGCCGGGACCGCGGCCAGAGGACTAGAACTTCCCGTAGCGGCGATAAGCCTCGCGGGGATCGACACCTTCCAAGATCGCCTTGCGCACGAGGTTCTCCGTCGCCATCGCTGCTTCGGCGGCGTCGAGCACGGCGCCGATCTGCGCCTTCGGCACGATCACGATGCCGTCCCGATCGGCGAGCACCCAGTCGCCCGCGCTGATCCGAACGTCGCCGATCTGGATCGGCGCGTCGAACGAGTTCGGCAACCAGTAGCCGACGATATCCTTGGGCGTGTGATGGGTGAAGCAGACCGGGAATCCAAGCTCCAAGATAAGGTCGACATCGCGGCAGGCACCGTCGACGATATAGCCGCGGACGCCTCGATGCTGCAGCGTCTCCGCCGATAGCTCGCCCATGAGCGCCACGGCGTGGGTATGAGGCTGGTTGATCACCACATGGCCGGGCCGCGCCTCGGCGAGCAGCCCGGTCCATTCGACGAGCGTGTTGTCCGGGTCGGCCGTCTCGTCGACATGCCCGCTCACCGTGAAGACCGGCCCGGCGAGGCGCCGCTCGGGGAAGAGCGGCCTGATGCCGGGCGGCAGGACGAAATTGCGCAGCCCCACGGCGCGCATGACGTCATTCAGAATACCGGTGTAGCAGCGCTCGAGGCGACTGGTCGTGACAGAGACTTCTGCGTCTTTCATGCTGCTGCACTCTCCCTGACTGGTCGAGGATCGCTATTGGACAGGCGAGGACGTGCTGCCGTCCGTCCGAGACCTCTCGGTGCAAGTGATATCGACCGAACGCCGAAAAATCGACTGCGTTGAAACAACATGGCAAAATACTACCAAAAGAATAGCTTCCTGCGTCGGTCGAATCTGCCCTATGAGCGCGCCCGATCGCGCCTCGGACTTGGCCTGCGTGATCGTCTGCCACCATTCGATCATCAAGAAGCGGCAAAGAGGCCCTGACGGTTCGCCGTCTTACATGCGTCGTCATTACCAGCCATTCGCGCCTCGCCTCCGCAGCGCTTTCCGCGTCGCTCGCCGACGTTTCAGTTGCGCTCGGTCGATACCAGCGCCAAAGCTGATCGCTCCGGCCAAGGCAGGGCGGACGTCCGATGGCCTGACGCCGCAAGGCCAGGCACGGGAGGTGACCAATGACAGAGATCAGTGCCTGGCTCGAATCGCTGGGCCTGAAGCAATACGCTGAGACTTTTGCCGAAAATGCGATCGACCGCGACCTGCTGCCGACACTCACCGCCGAAGACCTCAAGGAGCTCGGCGTAGCGGCGCTCGGCCACCGCAAAACCCTCCTCGCTGCCATCGCCGAACTTGCCGAGGCGCCCCCCCACCCGCCTCCCGGCGCCTCGGCAAGCAAGCCATCGACCGCCACCTCGAGATCGTCTGGCAAGCAGACGGGCGGCCAAGCCGAGCGCCGCCAGCTCACCGTCATGTTCGTCGACCTGGTCGGCTCGACCGCTCTCTCCGTACGCCTCGACCCAGAGGAGATGGGCGCGGTGCTGCGCAGCTACCAGAACACGGTCGCCGGCGAGATTGCGCGGCTCGAGGGACACGTCGCCAAGTTCATGGGCGACGGTGTCCTGGCCTATTTCGGCTGGCCCGTAGCGCACGAGGACGAGGCCGAACGTGCCGTCCGCGCCGGGCTCGCCGTGCACGAAGCCGTGGCACGCTTGAGCGCTGGCGAAGTGCGGTTGGCCTGCCGCATCGGCCTTGCCACCGGGCTCGTCGTGGTCGGCGAGCTGATCGGCAAAGGCGTGGCCCAGGAGCAGACCGTCGTCGGCGACACGCCCAATCTGGCGGCGCGGCTGCAGGGGCTGGCCGCGCCCGGCCAGCTGGTCGTCGCCGAGGCGACCCGGCGGCTGTTGGGTGATATCTTCGAGGTGGCCGAGCTCGGTCGTCACAACGTCAAGGGGATCGACCGGCCTGTCGAGGCCTTCACCATTATCGGCGAGCGGCCGACCGAAAGCCGCTTTGTCGCCCGAAGTGGCGCTGACCTCCTGCCAATCGTCGGCCGCGACCAGGAGCTGGCACTGCTCGTCGAGCGCTGGAAGCAGGCCCTGGCCGGCGAGGGGCAACTCGTGCTCTTGAGCGGCGAGGCCGGCATCGGCAAGTCGCGGATCACCGCAGCGCTGTTGGACGCGCTGGCCAGTGTGCCCCACCTCAACCTCCGCTACCAGTGCTCGCCGTATCACAGCGACAGCGCGCTCTGGCCGGTGATCCAGCATCTCGGCCTCGCCGCCGGGATCACCCCGGTCGACGCGACGGACACGAAGCTCAACAAGCTCGAAGCCCTGCTCGGCGAGGCCGTGGCGTACGTCGGCGCTGCCGCACCACTCCTGGCGGCGCTGCTCGGCATCGACGGCGATGCCCGCTACGGGCCCATCGACCTGCCACCCCAGCAGCGCCGCCAGCGCACGCTACAGGCACTGCTCGATCAGCTGTCGGGCCTCGCCGCCCGGCAGCCAGTGCTGGTCGTGGTCGAGGATGTCCACTGGGTCGATCCTACCACGCTCGAGCTGATCGAGCTGATGCTCGACCGTGTGGCAACGGCGCCGGTGCTGCTGCTGGCCACCGCCCGGCCGAGCTTCACGCATGGCTTCGGCGGCCACCCGATCGTCACCCGTCTGGCGCTCAACCGGCTCGGCCGCGAGGCGACGGCGGCGATCATGACCCGGGTCACCCGCGGCAAGGCGCTGCCGGCGGAGCTGGTGGCCGAGATCGCCGCCCGTACCGACGGCGTGCCGCTCTATGTCGAGGAAATGACCAAGGCCGTCCTCGAATCGGGAGCACTCCGGGAGACCGATGACGCTTGGCTGCTCGACGGCCCGCTCGACCATCTCGCCATTCCCACCTCGCTGCACGACTCGCTGATGGCCCGGCTCGACCGCCTGCACCCGGTCAAGGAGGTGGCGCAGACCGCCGCCGTCATCGGCCGGAATTTCGACCATCGGACGATCACTGCCCTCGCCAGCCTGCCTGAGACCGAGCTCAGCGAAGCCATGCAGCGCCTGGTCGAGGCCGAGCTTGTCTTCCGCCGCGGCGCGCCACCCGACGCCACCTACATGTTCAAGCACGCCCTGGTCCGCGACGCGGCATACGAGAGTCTGCTCAAGAGCCGCCGCCAGGAGCTGCACGCCCGGCTCTTCCACCTTTTCGAGAACAATGCCGACGCCCCGCCCGAGATTCTCGCCCAGCACGCCGAGGCGGCCGGGCTCATGGCCGAGGCACTCGACCAGTGGGAGCGCGCCGGCGCTACGGCGGTGGCGCGTCCGGCCTACAAGGAGGCGATCGCCGCCTTCAATGCAGCGATCCGGATCGCCCGGGAGCACGGTGCCGACGGCACCCGCCAGCGCCGCGAGCTCGCGCTTCAGGTCCAGCTCGGTCAAGCGCTTCTCGCCAATCTCGGGTATCAGGCGCCGGCGACCACGGCGGCCTTCGAGCGCGCCCTCGAGCTCGCGGAGGAAATCGGCGAGCCCGACCTTTTGATCCCGGCGGTCTACGGGCTATTGGCCGGCCGCTATATAGCCGTCACGGGGTCTGCCGCACTCGCCGAGCGGCTGGGCGAGCTGACGAGCGTCGATCGGGACAGCGGCGCGCGCTGCGTGGCGCTTCGCATGCTGGCACTCGAGCAGTTCCACGCCAGCCATTATGTGCGGTCGCTCGAGCTGGTCGATCAGGCCCTGGCGATCTATGACCCTGCCATCCACCGCGACCTGCGCCTGCGCTTCGGCCACGATCCGAGGACGGCGGCGACCAACTACAAGGCCTGGAACCTCTGGCTGCTCGGCTATCCCGACCAGGCTCGCAACGCTATCGTGGACGCGCTGAGCTGGGCGCGCGAGATCGATCATGCAAACACGACCGGCCTCGTGCTCTGCATGGGTGTGACGTTGACCAACATCTGGCTGCGCAACGTCGACAGCGTCGAATCGACGGCGAACGAGGCGCTGGAGTTGGCGGAGAAGATGTCGCTCGCCTTATGGGGTGCCTGGGCCCGCTCCCATCGCGCCTGGGCGCTGAGCGAGCGGGGCGATCCGGCGGCCTTGGCGGAGTTTGCCGCAGGCTTGGCAGCGGCACGAGCGATCGGCGCCAACCGCTTCGAGGTCCTGCATCTCGGGCTCTACGCCGAGGCGCAGTCTCGGGCCGGAAAGCATGCAGATGCCAAAGCGACCATCGCCGAGGCGTTCAGCTCCTTCGAGAGCCGCCCCGACACACCCTTCCTGTGCGATCTGCACCGCCGCCGCGCCGCCATCGCGCTGCGCGCCAAGGCTAAGGCGACCAGCGATGCCACTACAGACCTCGAGCGCGCGCTCGACATCGCCCGCCAGCAGCAAGCCCGCTCCCTCGAGCTCCGCGCCGCCCGCGACCTCGCCCGCCTATGGGCCGAGCGCAGCGAGCGGCAGCAAGCCCTCGACCTTCTCGCCCCCGTCTACGACTGGTTCACCGAAGGCTTCGACACAGCCGACCTGATCGAGGCCAAGGCGCTGCTGGATAGTTTGCGATGAACGCTATCGACGCCTGGCTGACGAACCTGGGACTTGCGCAATTCGCCGAACTCTTTCGCGACAACCTGATCGATGCCGAGGTGCTGCCCACGCTGACCGATGCCGATCTCAAGGAGCTCGACCTGCCGCTGGGCGCGCGCAAGAAAATCCTGGCATCGATCGCGACGCTGCCCACAGCGGCACCGCCTCCTGACCAATCGGCAGCAGCCGTTGCCGCATCGCCCGGCGCGGCCGAGCGTCGCCAGCTCACCGTGATGTTCGTCGATCTGGTCGGCTCCACCGCTCTCTCCACCCGGCTCGACCCCGAGGAGATGGGCGCGGTCCTGCGCGCCTACCAGAACGCCGTCGCCGGCGAGATCGCGCGGTTCGAGGGCCACGTGGCGAAGTTCATGGGCGACGGCGTGCTCGCCTATTTCGGCTGGCCAGTCGCGCACGAGGACGAGGCCGAGCGGGCGGTCAGGGCCGGGCTCGCGGTGCGCGATGCCGTCGCCAGCCTGAGCGGCGGCGCCGGCGAGCCGCTCGCCAGCCGGATCGGCGTCGCCACCGGGCTCGTCGTGGTCGGCGAGTTGATCGGCCAGGGCACTGCCAGCGAGCAGACCGTGGTCGGCGACACGCCCAACCTGGCTGCCCGCCTGCAGGCGTTGGCTGAGCCGGGCCAGCTGGTGATCGGCGAAACGACACGGCAGCTCCTGGGTGATCTGTTCAAGCTCGAGGCCCTCGAGCCGCAGGTGCTCAAGGGCTTGGCCGAGCCGGTCTCGGCCTTCGCGGTTACCGGCGAGCAGACCCTGGAGAGCCGCTTCGCGGCGCGCGGCGCCGGAGCGATCCTGCCGATGGAGGGCCGCGACCAGGAGCTGGCGCTGCTGCTCGAGCGCTGGTCCCTGGCCAAGACCGGCGAGGGTCAGGGTGTGCTGCTGGTCGGCGAGGCCGGCATCGGCAAGTCGCGGATCACCGAGGCGCTGATCGACGCCGTCGCGGCCGAGCCACATGCGCGGGTCCGCATGCAATGCTCACCCTACCACACCGACAGCGCGTTCTGGCCGGTCATCGAGCATCTCCGTCATGCCGCCGGCTTCACCGCTGACGATCAGCTGAGCACGCAGCTCGACAAGCTCGAAGCGCTGGTCACCCAGGGCACTGGCAACGTCAGCGGAGCGGCGCCGCTCCTGGCCGAGCTCTTGGGCCTCGAAGGCACGGCGCACTACGGCCAGCTCGACCTGACGCCGCAGGCCAAGCGTGCCCGCACCATGCAGGCGCTCAGCGACGAGCTGATGGCGCTGGCGCAACGACAACCGGTGCTGCTGGTGCTGGAGGATGCGCACTGGCTCGACCCGAGCACGCTCGAGCTGCTCCAGCTCCATCTCGACCGCTGCGCCGAGACGCGCCTGTTGATCGTCATCACCTCCAGGCCCGACCATCAGCCCGAGCTCGCCGCCCACCCGCACGTCACGCGGCTGACCCTCAACCGGCTGGGCCGGGCCGGGGTCGCAGCTATTGTCGAAGCCCTGAGCAGTGGCGCCACCCTGCCCACCGCGGTCATCGACGCCATCATCGCGCGAACCGACGGTGTGCCGCTGTTCGTCGAGGAGATGACCAAGGCCGTCCTGGAAAGCGGCACCGGCGATGCGCTGAGGATCCCCGCCTCGCTGCACAATTCGCTCATGGCCCGCCTCGACCGGCTGCCCGAGGTCAAGGAGGTCGCCCAGGTCGCCGCCTGCATCGGCCGGGTCTTCGACTACAAGCTGCTGGCCGCCGTCGCCGGCTGGCCGGAAGCCGAGCTGCAGAGCGCCCTGGCCAAGCTCGCCGCCGCCGAGCTGGTCTTCCGCCGCGGCACGCCACCCGATGCCAGCTACACCTTCAAGCACGCGCTGGTCCAGGACGCCGCCTACGAGAGCCTCCTGCGCTCGCGGCGCCAGGAGATGCACCGGCAGATCGTGCTGGCCCTGGCCGAGCGCTTTCCGCAGCAGGCGTCCGCCGAGCCTGACCTGTTGGCGCAGCACTATGCGTTGGCCGGCATGGCCGAAGAGGCTGGAGCTGCCTGGCAGAAGGCCGGTCAGCAGGCGCTTGGCCCGCTCCGCCGGCCGCGAGGCCATCGGTCACTTGACGCGAGGCTTGGCTCAGCTCGCCTTGTTGCCGGAGAGCCCCGAGCGGGTGATCGCAGGAGCTGGCGATGCAGCGACTGCTCGGCACGGCCTGCATGAACGTGCACGGCTATGCGGCGCCCGAGGTGATGCGCGCCTTCGGCCGCGCCTGGGAGCTCTGCGGTCTCGTGGCCGCCGATGAGGATGCCGCCACCTTTCCGGTGCTCTTCGGCATCTGGATCTACCAGCTGACACGCGGGCAGCATGCTCGCGCCGCCGAGGCGGCGGCAGACCTGCTGCAGCGCGTGCAACAGGTCGACGACCAGGGTGCGCGTATCGCGGGCTTCTTGGCCAAGGCCGTTTCACTGAGCCACATTGGTCGCCCGTCCGACGCACAGGCGCATTACGCGATGGGCACCGCCCTGTGCGGGTCGGCAGAGCAGCCGGGACAGGCCCAACGCTTCGGGTTGCATCCCGGAATCTGCATCCACGCTTATCAGGCCTGGTGCCTGACGACGCTGGGCTACCCCGAGCAGGCCCGCCGCAGCACCGAGCAATCGCAGGTCGATGTCGAGGGAATCGACCACGTCTACACCCATTCGCGTCGGCTCTACTGGCAAGCCGTCCTCTACCAGATGCAAGGCGACTGGGCGACGGTGCAGCGCCTCGCTGCCGAGGCCATCAGCGTCGCCGACGAGCAGGGCTACGCCATGGTGGTCGCCTGCGGTCACATCATGCATGGCGCGGCCGTCGCCGCCACGGGCGACGTAGATGCCGGCATTTCCGAGCTTCGCGAGGGAATACGGGCCTACCGCGAGACGGGCGCGCGGTTCCAGGGGACCTACCACCTGGCACTCCTCGCCGACGCGCTCGGCACCAGGGGCCATTTCGAGGAGGGTCACGCCTCTCTCGACCAGGCATTCGCCTTCCTGGAGGAGACCGGCGAACAGCTGTGCGAGCCTAAGCTGCACCGTCTGCGTGGCAAGCTGCTGATGCTTGAGCGTTCGGATGACGCTGCCGAGGCCTCGTTGCAAAAAGCACTCGACGTCGCGCGGCAGCAAAACGCCCGCTGGCCCGAGCTCCGGGCATCCCGCGACCTCGCCCGGCTCTGGATCGAGCGCGGCGAGCGGAAGCAGGCGCTCGACCTGCTGGCCCCCGTCTACGCTTGGTTCACCGAGGGCTTCGACACCCCCGACCTCGTCGAGGCCAAGGCGCTTCTGGACGCGCTGCGATGAGCGATGTCGGCGCATGGCTGCGATCGCTGGGCCTGGAACGGTTCACCGAGCTGTTCGAGGCGAACCAGATCGACGCGGCCACCCTGCCGAAGCTCACCAATGACGACCTGAAGGACCTCGAAATCCCGCTCGGCCCGCGCAAGAAGCTGCTGGAAGCGATCGCCGCGCTGGACCAGACGCCCTCAGCCGGCGGTTCGCCACCACTGGCAACGTCGCCCCAGGCCAGCCCGCCGACCGGCCAAGCCGAGCGGCGTCAGCTCACGGTGATGTTCGTCGATCTCGTCGGCTCGACTGCGCTTGCCGAGCGCCTCGACCCGGAGGAGATGGGCGCGGTGTTGCGCGCCTACCAGAACGCCGTCGCCGGCGAGATCCTGCGGCTTCGAAGGCCATGTCGCGAAGTTCATGGGCGATGGTGTGCTCGGCCTATTTCGGTTGGCCAGTGGCGCACGAGGACGAGGCGGAGCGGGCGGTTCGTGCCGGGCTCGCCATGGTCGCCGCGGTCGGCGAAGCTGGATGGCGGTGACGCTACCTTGGCCTGCCGGGTCGGCATCGCCACCGGGCTCGTCGTGGTCGGCGAGCTGATCGGCGAGGGAGCGGCGCAGGAGCAGACCGTGGTCGGCGAGACGCCCAACCTGGCGGCCCGGCTGCAGTGCGTGGCCGAGCCGGGCCAGGTGATGATCACCGAGACCACGCGGCAGCTGGTCGGCGCCGCGTTCGAGCTGACGCCGCTCGCGGCGCAGTCGCTGAAAGGCCTGTCGCTGCCGATAACACCCTTCGCGGTGCTGGGCGAACGTGCTGCCGGCAGCCGCTTCGAGGCCAGGAGTGGTGCTGCTTTCCTGCCGATGGTCGGCCGTGACCAGGAGTTGGCGCTGCTGCTGGAACGCTGGAGCCAGGCCAGAACCGGCGAGGGGCAAGCTGTGCTGCTGGTCGGCGAGGCCGGCATCGGCAAGTCGCGGATCACGCGCGCCCTGCTCGACGCGGTGCGGGCCGAGCCGCATGTCCGCGTCCGCTTCCAATGCTCGCCCTACCACGCCGACAGCGCCTTCTGGCCGGTGATCCAGCAGCTGACCCGTGCCGCTGGCTTCGCCGACCGGGACACCGCGGAGCAGCGGCTCGACAAGCTCGAAGCCGTGCTCGCCAGGGCCCGTGACACGTCAGCGGCACCGCTGCTCGCCGACCTCCTGGGGCTCGACGGCGCCGGCCGCTATGGCGCGATCGAGTTGTCCCCGCAAGCGCAGCGCACCAGCACGCTGAGGGCGCTGATCGACCAGATCCTCGGCCTCGCCCGTCAGCAGCCGGTGCTGCTCGTGCTCGAGGACGCGCACTGGATCGACCCGACCACGCTCGAGCTCGTCGAGCAGGCGCTCGATCGCGGCGCCACTGCCCCCGTCCTCCTGCTGCTCACCAGCCGGCCCGAGAACCAGCCCGCTCTTGCCGGCCACCCACACGTCACCCGGCTCACCCTCAACCGCCTTGGCCGGGCCGGCGTCGAGGCGATCGTCGAGCGGCTGAGCAGCGGCACCGTCCTGCCCGACGGAGGTCATCGACACCATCATCACCCGCACCGACGGCGTGCCGCTCTTCGTCGAGGAGCTGACCAAGGCCGTCCTCGAGGCCGGCGACGCCAGTGTGCCGGCGAGCCTGCACGATTCGCTGATGGCCCGGCTCGACCGCATCCCCGAGGTCAAGGAGATCGCCCAGATCGCCGCCGTCATCGGCCGCGCGTTCGACCACGAGCTGCTCGCCGCCGTCGCCGAGCATCCCGAGGCGGCGCTCACCGACAGTCTCGGCAAGCTGGCAACAGCCGAGCTCGTCTTCCGCCGTGGCACGCCGCCCGAGGCGCACTACACCTTCAAGCACGCGCTGGTCCGCGACGCCGCCTACCAGAGCCTGCTGAAGACCAGGCGCCGCGAGCTGCACGGCCGCATCGCCGAAGCGTTGCGGCATCGTTTCCCCCAGCGCGTCAGCGATCAGCCCGAGCTGGTCGCCCGACACCTCACCGAAGCCGAACGTACCGAGGACGTGATCCCCCTCTGGCAACAAGCCGGTGAGCGCAGCGCCCGAGCCTCGGCCAACGTCGAGGCGATCGCCCATTTCCGCCAGGCCATCGCCCTGACCGAGACCCTACCGCCGAGCGAGGCCACGCGACTGCAGGAACTCGACCTGCAGACCGGCATCATGGGGCCGCTCATTGCCGCCAAGGGCTACACCGTATCCGACACACGAGCTGCCTGCGCCCGCGCGCAGGAGCTGGCGCAGGACAGCGACCCTCCAGATCTTCTCTTCCCGGCTCTTTATGGCCAGTGGGCCATGCTGTTCGTGAGCGGGAAGGCCGCGGGCGCGCGACCCGTCGGGGAGCGGATCTGGCGGCTCGCCCAAGCGCACGACGATGCGGGGCCGCGAGTGATTGCCCTCCGCATTCGCGCCAACCACTCTTATTGGATTGGGCGAACGCGAACGGCCGCGCATGAATATGCCCTCACCTTGTCGCTCTACGACAACGAACGTCACGCGGTGCTCACCTACCAGACTGGCACAAATCCGAGTATTGCGGCCTTGAGCCTGCGCAGCGCGGCACAATGGGAACTCGGCTATCCCGACCAGGCAGCCGAGGGGGCCAATCGAGCGATCGATGCAGCACTCCAGCTCGGCCACACCAACACCACCGGTTACGCGTTGACGTGGGCCGGACAGCTCTGCTCTCACTTGCTTCGCGATCGTGCCGCTGTCACCCGTCGCGCGCGTGAGGCCGTTGCCTTGGCCGAGGAGCAGGGCATGCCAACGTGGCGCGCCATGGCGGAGATGGGCGTCGGCTGGAGCGAGGCCGTCTCGCTCAAAAGGCCCGAGGGACTGGCGACGGTTCGGCAAGGCCTCGCTGCAATCGAAGCGCAGGGCACCTTCTTCTTCCACACCTTCCACCTGCGCCGGCTGGCCGAGGCGCAGCTGGCGCTCGGCTCCCCCGACGACGCGCTCTCGACCCTGAACGATGCCCTGGCTGTCGGCGAGCGGTGTGAGGAAGTCTGGCTCGAGCCCGAGCTGCGCCGGCAGCGCGGCCTCATTCGTCTCGACCTCGGCAACGATGTCGTGGCGGCGGAGGCAGACCTGCACCAGGCGCTGACCCTGGCCCGCGAGCGCGAGACGCGCTCCTGGGAGCTCCGCATCGCCCGCGACCTCGCCCGGCTCTGGGCCGAGCGCGGCGAGCGGCAACAGGCGCTCGACCTCCTCGCCCCCGTCTACGCCTGGTTCACCGAAGGTTTCGACACGCCCGACCTCGTCGAGGCCAAGACGCTGCTGGATGAGCTTCGTTGAGCCGCGTCCCGATCCGCGCTGTCGCGCCACAGTCACATCCCCATTCGGTCGCGGCAGCGGCACGGCAACACATCGGTGCTCCGACGCTGGAACGAGGGGGCTGGCATCGAGGGCGCGGCACGCGGTCCTTTGGGCGATTGGCCCCTAGATCGCCTCTCTGGAGCGCCTCGAGCGTCACATTGCCGGCCACCGGCATTGCCGGGCAGCGTCGCTTGCGGCATTGTCCAGCTTTCAACCGACGCGATCAGTCACAACAGATGGAGTTGCCGATGACCGTATGCCTGACCCGGAAATTCGGCTTGGCGAGCGTCGTGGCCCTCGCCCTCGTGGCAGGTCTCGCCCCCGCCAATTCGGCAGGCGCGGCGAGCAATGCCGCAGCCGAGGCCGCGGTCGAGAAGGGCACGGCGCTGGAACAGCAGGTGATCGGCGAGACGGATGCGGCATCGGTCGAGCCGATAACGCCGGACGAGGCAACGGCGCTCGACCCCGAAGGTGCGGCACCGGTCGACGAAGCCCTGGTCTGCCTCGCCCGCACCGTCTACTGGGAGGCCAAGGGCACGGGCGTTGCCAGCATGGAGGCTGTCGCAAACGTCGTGATCAACCGCCTCGCAACGGAGGATTTTCCGGCAACGATCTGCGCCGTGGTCACCGACGGTGAGGACAAGGCCGGCTGCCAGTTCGGCTGGTGGTGCGACGGCAAATCGGACAAGGTGACCGAGCCCGAGCAGTACGCCATCGCCCTCGACGTCGCCCGGCGTGCGCTCAATCAGGAGCTTGCAGACCGCACCGACGGTGCCCTCTACTTCGGCCCCGTCGGCGGCCGCCCGTCATGGAGCTCCGACATGGCCGTGACCCTCGAGCTCGGCGATCACGTCTTCTTCCGCCCGTAGAGGACCGCTCGGAAGCCGCGGCATCGACGCCGAATCGCCCGCGACGCGGCGTCCGGCGCTCAGACATCGAGGATCACCTCGAAGCCAGCGAACATCATGCGCATGCCATCGAACGGCATCTCGCCCAGCTCCGCAAAGCGCTGATCCTCGCGCCGCGCCTGGAGACTGGCGTCGCGCACCGCCTTCGACGGCCAGCTGACCCAGCCGAGCACCACCGTCTCGTCCGCTCCCTTCTTCACCGCCATTAGAAACGAGGTGACCTTGCCCTTCCTCGCCGTGGAGAGGACGACCTCACCGCAGCACTCAAGGCCGCCGCCCACCTTGGCCTGCTACAGGTCGTCCAGGACCCTAACGACCACTGCAACCGCCGCCTGACCTTCACCGACGCCGGCCGCGACACGCTCGTCCAGGCGCTGCCGACTTGGCGCTCGGCACATGACACCTTGAATCAGCTCGTCGATGCGCGATCGCCGAGCCACCTGCCTGACGATCTTCGCCGGCTGAGTGCCGGCCTTTGAGACTCCCTTTGGCGCCGATCATCGCTGGGAGCCCCATGCGCCGGACGACGTGGCGGACCAGCGCGAACGCCCCCTCGAAGAACCGCCGCCTCTCGGGCACGACAATGGGGGCATCGCGCTGCGAGCTGCCGGGGCCAACGGACTGACGGCGCCACACAGTCATTGACGCTTGAGCCCTTCATGCCGCGTGGCACGATCCATCCCCGCTGGTTGTGGATCCGGGGTGGGCGGCTGCGCCGGCTGCGGCTAAGCAGGGTTGGGCAGCAGCCTCGTCGGCTGACTTACCAACGGATGGGTCGACGGGGCTCGGTTGTGACTGGAAGCGGCGAAGACACGTGTCGGCTGTTTGGGATGGAGTCGATTGGTTGCCGATAGTAGGCATGGCGCTGGGCGGTGGCATGCTTGGTGTACTCGCCGGCTGGTTGATTGAACGCAGCCATTTCTGCACCATGGGGGCAATCAGCGATGTCTATCTGTTCGGCAGTCAGCGGCGGCTGCGTGCGTGGGCGCTGGCTATCGCAACCGCGCTCGTCTTGACCCAGCTCGCCGCGGCGGCCGGGCTGGCAGAGGTAGCGCTGACCAGCCAGCTGTCGTCGCGCATCGAGCCGCTCGCGCTCATCGGCGGCGGGCTGCTCTTCGGGATCGGCATGGTGATGGCCGGCGGCTGCGTCAGCCGCAATTTGGTTCGCCTGGGCGCCGGCAGCTTGAAGGCGCTGGTCGTCGTCCTGGTGCTCGGGCTCACGGCCTTCGCGACCCAGGATGGGATTCTGGCCCCGGTGGCCGAGATGCTGCGCAGCGCCCTGAGCCTCGGCTTGCCGCAGCCGACACAGAGTCTGGGTGCGGCGCTCGCCGCTGTTGGCATCGGTCGGGCGCCCATCCTCGATCTGGCGCTCGGCCTCCTGCTCGGTGGCAGCCTCGCCGCCTACGTCTTCAGGGATCCTAGCTTTCGCCGCAGTCGCTTGGACCTGCAGCTCGGGCTCGGGCTCGGCACCCTCATCGCTCTGGGATTCGTCCTGACCGGCTGGCTGCACCCCCTGACAGCGCCCAGGCCATCCGGCGCGCTCAGCGAGGTCGCATCACTTACCTACGTAGCGCCCGTTGCGCAGGCTCAACTTTGGGCGATGACAGGGAATGGCAGCTGGCCGGGCTTCGGCGCTGCCTTGGCGATCGGCACCGTGCTCGGCGCAGCACTTTCGGCCCGGCTTGCCGGGCGCGGACGAATCGAGACGTTCGGCAATCGGGACGATATGATACGCCATGTCAGTGGCGGGGGGCTCATGGGCTTCGGCGGCATTCTGGCGCTCGGTTGTACGGTAGGCCAGGGAATGACGGGGCTGGCGACGCTGTCTCTCGGCTCGTTCCTGGCGGTCTTCGGCATCGTTCTCGGGGCCGTGCTGGCCCTGCGCCGCTTGGAGCGTGGTTGCTGGCGGGCCGCGCTCGGTCTGGGGCGAGGTGCCGGGCTCGATCTGGCAGATGGCCAGTGAGAGACCATCATGATCCGGATCGACTGCGGAACGAGGGAGAGGGCAACATCGTCGAGCACGTTCGTCAATGGCGCCTCCGCTGGTCCGTGCCGTCGCCGGGCTCGGCGAGCAGCGTGGGCGCTGGCCTGATGCTGCGGCTCGCCGCCGCCGTTCTTCTCATGCTCCTGGTCGGCCAGGCATCCACTGCCCGGGCGAGCGGCTTCATTGCCGACCTCTCGAACCACCTGATCGCCATCACCACCGCGTTCACTGGCAGCAATGTGCTGCTGTTCGGCGCGATGGACGAGCCTGGCGGCGATGTCGTCGTCGTCGTGCGCGGCCCGGAGACGACAGCGACGGTGCGGCGCAAGAGCCGGATCGGACCGGTCTGGCTCAACACCGACGAGCTGACCTTCGCCGGTGCGCCGGCCTTCTATGCCGTGGCGGCGAGCCGACCGCTCGCAGAGATGATGACCGAGGACGAACGCGATCGGTTTCGCATCGGCATCGACCAGCTGGGGCTGCGCGTGGACGACCAGTCCGGCCGCTCCGCCGACGAGCTGGCCTCGTTTCGCGAGGCTCTTGTCCGCAACAAGGCGCGTGACGACCTTTACTCGATCGACGTCGGTCAGGTTCGCTTCCTCGGCGACCGGTTGTTCCGCACGACCTTGAGCTTCCCGGCGAACGTCCCGCCGGGAAGCTATCAGATCGAGGTCCTTCAGGTGCGCGACGGATTGGTGGTCGGCGCGCAAACCAGCGTGCTGGTGATCTCCAAGGTCGGTCTCGAGGCCGAGATCTTCGATGCGGCGCGCGCCAACCCCGCCATTTACGGCCTGATCTCGGTCGTTCTGGCCATCGGCGCCGGCTGGACTGCCGGTGCCCTCTTCAAGAAGCAGTGATGTGATGCAGGAGATGACGATCGATTCGGCCACCGAGCCCGGCCCCGAGCCCAACGACGAGACGGATTCCGGCGCCGGTGACGGCGGCCCGATCGGCAACAGCGGCGCAGGCGGCACCTCGGGCCAGGCGGCGAGCAATGTGACGCGCGCTGCCGGCGAGGCGCAGCGCGTCTTTCTCGTTGTCGTCGACGAGAGTGACGAGATGCGCAGTGCGCTGCGCTTCGCCTGCCGCCGGGCACAGCATACCAAGGGCCGCGTGGCGCTCCTCTATGTCGTCGAGCCGGTCGAGTTCCAGCATTGGATTGGCGTCGGCCGGGTGATGGAGGAGGAGGCGCGACTGGAGGCAGAGCGCCGCATGCAGACACTGGCCGCCGAGGTGTTCGCGCAGACCGGCACCATGCCCACCGTGCATATCCGCGAGGGGCAGCGCACCGAGCAGCTGGTCGAGCTGCTGCAGGAGGAGCCGTCGATCTCGCTCCTGGTGCTCGCCACCGCGGAGGAGGGCAACGACCCCGGTCCGCTGGTCACCTTCCTCATCAATAATATCGGCCGCAACCGCTTCCGCGTGCCCGTCACCCTCGTGCCTGGCCAGCTCAGCGAGGAGGAGATCGACGCGCTGAGCTGAGGCTGCGGCAGATCGGTCAGTGGGACCGGGTGGTGCCGGTCGTCGGCAGCTTCTGGCCACGCCGCATGACCAGCGCCACGCCCACTGTCGCGATCGCCATGCCCACGAGCGCCAGGGGCCCGAGTGTCTCGTCGAGCATCAGGTAGGCGACGAGTGCAGCACCAGGCGGAACGAGGAAGAAGAGCGATGCGACCCGCCCGGCTTCGCCGCGCCTGAGCATCAGGTTCAGGAGCCCGATCGCGATGATCGAGTTGATCAGCACGAGATAGGCGAGCGCGCCGGCAAAGGCCGGCGTCCAGGCGACGCTGTTGTCCTCGATCAGGAGGGCAATGCCGGTGGTCGCCAAGGCAGCGATCGCAAATTGCAACGTGCCGCCCGTCCACAAGTCGAAGGCCGGGTAGAAGCGCTTCTGATAGAGCGTGCCCGTGGTGATCGCGAGCAGCGACACGCCCGCAAGAGCGATGCCCATGGGCGTGCCCAGCCCGGCCGCGAGCTTCTCGCCCAGCACCATGACGACGCCTGTGACGCCCAAAGCAAGCCCGGCGATCTGCCGCGGCCGAACGCGTTCGCCGAGCCACCAGGTCGCGAGTATCACCGTCGCCACCGGCTGCATGCCGACAATCAGCGCGAGCCCGCCGGCGGTGACGCCGGAATCGAAAGCAAGGTAGGCCGTGCCGAAATAGAGTGCCTGCATCACCAGCCCGATGACGAGGAGGTGGCCGATCTGGCTCGGCCGGCGCGGCCAGGGGCGCCTCAGCAGGACGGCAATCGTCAGCAGCAGGCCGCTAACGATGACGAAGCGGAGCGCCAGGAAGGTGAGCGGCTCGGCACCGTCGAGGCCGATCTTGGCGGCGACGAAGCCCGAGGACCAGAAGGTGAGGAAGAGTGCCGGTGCCGCGCGCTCGATCAGGCCGGGTGGTCCGAGTGGATGCGCGGCGCCGGCGGTCTCGCTAGAAATGACGCCAGCCGAGAGAGTTGGTGGCGAGCCTGGCCCCTGACGCGTCGACGACCTCGAGCCCGGACGCAGCGGTGATCCGGCCAATGGCGGTCAGCCCGAGGTCGACCTCACGGCCGATGGCTTCGATCGCGCCCGTCGCGCTCGCCGGGGCTGTGAACAGCAGCTCATAGTCGTCACCGCCGCCGAGCGCTGCCTCGAGCCAGCCCGGCAGGCCGTGGGCGGTGTCGGAGACAGGCAGGCTCGCAATCTCGATCCGGGCGCCGACTTTTGACGTCTCGAGGATGTGGCCGAGATCGGCGAGCAGGCCGTCCGAGATGTCGATCGCGGCATGGGCCACGCCGATCAGCTTGCGGCCCAGTGCAAGCCTCGGGTCGGGCCGGCGATATCGGTCGAGCAGATAGAACGCCTCGTCCTCGGTGGCAGCGAGCCCTCTGCGGACGCGGAGCCCGAGCGCTGCGTCGCCGAGCGTGCCCGAGACCCAGACGACGTCGTCGGCGCGTGCCGTCGAGCGGCGGAGCGCCCGCCCCCTCTCGACCTGCCCCAGAATGGTGCAGGAGAGCAGCAGCGGGCCGGGCGTGCTCACGACATCGCCGCCGATCAGCGAAAGGCCGAAGCGCTCCTGGTCGTTGGCGAGGCCACGGGCGAAGCCCTCCAGCCACGCATCGGTGAGCTCGCGGGGCCGGGCGATGACCGTAAGGTAGGCTAAAGGCTCGGCCCCCATAGCGGCGAGATCCGAAAGGTTGACCCGTAAGAGCTTCTGCGCCACCGCATCGGCCGGGTCGTCCGCGAAGAAATGCACGCCGCTGACGATGGCGTCCTTGGCGACGACCAGCGACTGCCCTGGCGCGATATCGACAAGGGCGGCATCGTCGGTAAGGCCGAGGGCACCTGGAAAGTCGCTGGCGAGCGGCTTGAGGAGTTGATCGATGAGGGCGAACTCGCCGCGACTCAAAGAACGGCCTCCGGATCGGTCCGCAGGATCGGGGCTAGGCGGTCGAGGACGGCATTGACCAGCGAGGGCTCGTCGCCGCCGAAGAAAAGATAGGCCAGCTCGACATACTCGTTGATCACGACCTTGATCGGCACGTCGGTGCGCTCGGCGAGCTCGAAGGCGCCGGCCCTGAAGCAGGCGCGCAGAAGAAAGCCACAGCGGGCCAGGGTCCAGTCATCCTTGAGGCAGCTCTCGATCGCCGGGTCGAGACGGTCCCGCAAACGCCAGGCGCCGCCGGCGACCGTGGCGAACCAGACCTCGTCGACCTTGGGCGAGGGCCGGCTGTCCTCCAGAGTCTCGAAAAGCTCGGCCAGGCGGTGCGTCTTGAATTCGGCGATCACCCGGTCGATGGCGAGATCTCCGGCCTCTGCCTGGTAGAGCGCCTGGACGGCGGCGAACCGGGCGGCGCGGCGCTTGTTCAAGGTCGGTTGCGGCTTGCCTTTGGCCATGGCCTAGCGTTCCTCGAGCCGACGACGGAAGGCAGCCAGGGCAAGGGCCGCGAGGGCCGCGTGACCGCCCTTGTCCTCGCCCGCCGGGTCCGCCCGCTCGATCGCCTGCGCCTCGTTCTCGACGGTGAGGATGCCGTTGCCGATGGCGAGGCCCCGCTCCGTGCCGAGCACCATGATGCCGCGGCAGCTCTCGCCGGCGACCAGCTCGTAATGGGTCGTGGCGCCACGAATGACGCAGCCCAGCGCCACGAACCCTGCAATCTCGGGGTCGAGCTCGGCGGCGATGCGAATGGCGGGCGGAATCTCCAGCGCCCCCGGCAGGACCAGGTGCTCGGTGAGCGCCCCGGCCCTGGCCAGGACGCCGCGCGCGCCCGCCAGCAGCATCGCGTTGATCTTGGCGTGGTAGCGGGCCTCGACGATCAGCACGCGTGCACCATCAAGCTGCGGGATGTCCGCAATGCCTGGCGTGCCAGCCATCAGCCTTCGCCCTCCTTGCGGATCGGTCGGGTCTCGACGACCCTGAGGTTGTAGCCCTCGAGGCCGACGATGGTCCGGCCGGTGTTGGTCAGCAGTATCATGTCCTTGACGCCGAGATCGCCCAGGATCTGCGCGCCGATGCCGTAGACCCGGAGATCGGCCGGCGGCGACTCGGCGATGGCCGAGCGCGATCTTCACCCGATCGGAGATGCTGTGGGGTGACGGCTCGCGCAGCACGCACGACGACGCCACGGCCGGCCTCGCCGATCATCCGCATCGCCTGGTGCAGCTGGTCACCGCGGCCGCTCTCGCCCTCGCCCAGGAGGTCCTCGAGCATGTTGACGGCATGCACCCGAACCAGCACGGGCTCGGGGCGGGTAACGTCACCCTTGACCAGGGCCACATGCTCGATGCCATCGAGCACGTTGGCGTAGACCTGAAGCCGGAAATCGCCGCCGAAGCGGCTGGTGAAGTTGGTCGCGATGTCGCGCTCGACCAGGCGGTCGTGCTTCAGCCGGTAGGCGATCAGATCGGCGATCTTCGCGACCTTCAGGCCGTGCAGCTGGGCGAAGGCGACGAGGTCGGGCAGCCGCGCCATGGTGCCGTCGTCGTTCATGATCTCGCAGATCACACCCGACGGATCGAGCCCGGCGAGCCGCGACAGATCGACCGCCGCCTCGGTGTGGCCGGTGCGCACCAGCACGCCGCCGTCCCTCGCCATGAGCGGGAAGATGTGCCCGGGCGCCACGAGGTCGTCGCGCCGGCTGGCCGGATCGATGGCGACCTTGATGGTCCGCGCCCGGTCGGCCGCCGAGATGCCGGTGGTGACCCCGTCGCGGGCCTCGATGCTGACGGTGAACGCGGTCGAGATGCGCGGTTCGTTGCCCTGCGCCATGAGCGGCAGACCCAGCACCTCGCAGCGCTCGCGGGTGAGTGCCAGGCAGATCAGCCCGCGTCCATGCTTGGCCATGAAGTTGACCGCGGCAGCGTCGCAGGACTGCGCCGGAATGACGAGGTCGCCTTCGTTCTCGCGGTCCTCGTCGTCGACCAGGATGAACATGCGGCCGGCTCGCGCATCCTCGATCACGTCCTCGATCGGCGAGAGGAAGCTCGGGTCGAACGTGTCGTCGGCCATCAGCCGGCCTCCTGCTGCAGGGCGAGCTGGCGGGCGACATAGCGGGCCAGCATGTCGGCCTCGAGATTGACCGCGATCGCCCAAGGCCCGATGCTGCAGCGTGGTGACCTCCCAGGTGTGCGGAATGATCATCAGGCCGATCGTCGTGGCAGTCACCTCGTTGACGGTGAGCGAAATGCCGTCGACGCTGATCGAGCCCTTGACCGCGACCAGTGGCCGAAGCGCCTCCGGCAGCTCGACCTCCAGCGCGCCAGCTCTCACCGACGGCGTCTAGCGCAATGATCCGACCGATGCCGTCGACATGGCCGAAGACGAGATGGCCGCCGAGCTCGTCGCCGAGCCGAAGCGAGCGTCTCGAGATTGACGCGGTCGCCGACCTGCCAGTTGCCCATGGTCGTCCGCGCCAGGGTCTCGGGCGAGGCGTAGATCGCATAGCTGCCAACGCCGTGCTCGGCGCTCTTGTCAGCGACCGTCAGGCAAACGCCCGAATGGGCCACGGAGGCGCCGATCGCGAGCCTCGACAAATCGAGACCCGAGGCGATCTCGAGCCGTCGGCCGCCGTCGCCGTCGCTGATGGCCTCGATGCGGCCCAAATGGGTGATGATGCCGGTGAACATGGGATGTGCCTTCGCAAGCGCTGCGCCGGGCCGCCTCAGGCGTCCGGCTCGAGCACGCTCAGTTGGTCGCAGCCGAGCCGCCGGGTGGCGACGAGCTGCCAGCGGCGGACCGCCGCCAGTCGATCGATTCCGAGATCTTGGACGCCGGCCTCGCCATCACCGCCGATCAGGCAGGGTGCCGAGAACACATAGAGCCGATCGACGAGCCCGGCCTCGAGAAAGCTGGTCGCGAGCCTGGCTCCGCCCTCGACGAGCAACCGTGTGATGCCGTGGCCGGCGAGCCGGGTCAAGACGGCCGCGAGCGAGGTGTCGCCATCGGCGGCGGTGACGTGGACCAGCGGCAGGCGGTCGGCCGTAGCGACCAGCTGGCTGGTCTCGGGCAACCGGCCGCGGCGGTCCATGACGACCCGGACCGGCGAGCGGTCCTCGAGCCCCGGCAGTCGGCAGGAAAGCAACGGGTCATCGGCGAGCGCCGTGCCCGAGCCCACCATGATGGCATCGTGGCCAGCGCGCAGGCGGTGCCCGAAACGGCGGGCGGCCTCGCCGGTGATCCAGCGGCTGTCGCCGGACCGGGTCGCGATCCGCCCATCCAGGCTCATCGCGAGCTTGAGGCCGACCATAGGCCGGCCGTCGCGGATGCGGCGATAGAGGCCCAGGTTCTGCGCCAGCGCCTCGGCCTCGCGAACACCGGTCGTGACCTCGAGCCCGGCCTCCTCGAGCCAGGCGATGCCCTTGCCGTCGACCCTTGGGTCGGGATCGACGCAGCCGATGACGACGCGTCTGATGCCGGCCTCGATCAGGCCCTTGGTGCAGGGCGGGGTCTTGCCCCAGTTCGAGCAGGGCTCGAGGGTAACGTAGGCGGTCGCGTCTCGCGCTGCCTCGCCGGCGCGGGCCAGCGCCTCGGCTTCCGCATGCGGGCGGCCGCCGGGCTGGGTCCAGCCGCGGCCGACGACAAGCCCATCCTTGACGATGACGCAGCCAACCGACGGGTTGGGCGCGGTTCGCCCCAAGTGTCGCTCGCCAAGGGCGAGCGCGAGACCCATGAAGCGGGCGTCGATGGCGTCATGCGGAGACGGCAAGGGCTCGGGCTTTCAAGGCACGGCGTCGTCGGTATCGGGCAGATGCCGGATGAACTCCTCGAAGTCGCGGGCCGTGGCGAAATCGCGATAGACCGAGGCAAAGCGGACATAGGCGACCTCGTCGAGCTTTGCCAGGGACTCCATGGCGAGCGCGCCGATCCGGTCGGTTGGCACCTCGTGCTCGCCACTGGTCTCGATGCGCCTGACGATGCCGTTAACGATGCGCTCGATCTGGTCCTGGTCGACACCCCGCTTGCGAATCGCAATGGCGATGGAGCGCGCCAGCTTGTCGCGGTCGAAAGGCACACGCTTGTTGTCCTTCTTCAACACGACGAGGTCACGGAGCTGAACCCGCTCGAAGGTGGTGAAGCGCGCACCACAGCCGGTGCACTGCCGCCGCCGGCGGATCGAGGTGGAATCCTCGACCGGCCGCGAATCCTTCACCTGCGTATCCTCGGAACCGCAAAAGGGGCACCGCATTGGCCATTTCCGTTCGAAAAGCTGCTGGCCGGGCCATCTATAGCCAGCAATGCCGAGCCGAGCCACCAGCGCTTGGCCCGGCAATCGGCGAGACGTCCGGCACCTCTTTATCAGGTCGGCGGTCAGGCGGTCGGCGGCCGATCGGTCAGCAGCTCCGCCACCTCGGCCTGCTGGCGCTGCCAGAGCTGGGCGTAAAGGCCGGCTTCGGCAACGAGCTGGCTGTGCGTGCCGCGCTCGACGATCCGGCCTTCGTCCATGACGATGATCTGATCGGCGTCCGTAATGGTCGACAGGCGATGCGCAATGACCAGCGTGGTGCGGCCGGTCGCAGCCCGGCTCAGCGCGTCCTGGAGCGAGTGCTCGGTCGAGCTGTCTAGCGCCGAGGTGGCCTCGTCGAGGATCAGGATCGGTGGGTTCTTCAGAAGCACGCGGGCAATGGCGACCCGCTGCTTCTCACCGCCCGAAAGCTTGAGGCCGCGCTCCCCGACGATGCTTTGGTAGCCGTCGGGCTGGCCGGCGATGAAGTCGTGGATCTGGGCAAGCTTCGCCGCCTCCTCGATCTCGGCGTGGCTGGCGCCGGGCCGGCCATAGGCGATGTTGGCCTCGATCGTGTCGTTGAACAGGACGGTGTCCTGCGGCACGAGGCCGATCTGGGCGCGGAGCGAGTCCTGGGTGACGTCGCGAATGTCCTGGCCGTCGATGGTAACCGCACCATCGCCGGTGTCGTAGAAGCGAAACAGCAGACGGACGATGGTCGACTTGCCGGCACCGGTAGGGCCGACGATGCCGAGCTTCTGCCCGCCCTGCAGAGCGAAATCGAGCCCTTTGACGAGCGGCCGGCGGTCGTCATAGGCGAAGTTCACGCCCTCGAAGCGGACAGCGCCGTCGGTAACCGCCAGCGGCTTGGCCCCGGGCTTGTCGGCCACCTCCGGGGCCAGCTCCATCAACGCCTCGATGTGCTCGAGGTCGGTGAGCGACTGGCGAATCTCGCGGTAAACGACGCCGAGGAAGTTCAAGGGCTGATAGAGCTGGAGGAGGAAGGCGTTCAAGAGCACCACGTCGCCGATGCTCAGCGTGCCGGCGACCACGCCCTGGGCGGCGAGAATCATCAAGGTCGAGACGCCGATCGCGATGATCGCCGCCTGGCCACCGTTGAGGTAGGCGAGGCTGACCTCGGAGCGGACGGCGGCCTGCTCGTAGGTGGCAAGCTGGCCATCGAGGCGCTGGCGCTCGTAGCCCTCGTTGGCGAACGCCTTGACCACCTCGTAATTGATCAGTCCATCGACGGCCGAGGCGTTGAACGCGTTGTCGGCGGCGTTCAGCTCACGTCGGATGATGGTCCGCCAGTTCGTCGTGACGACGGTGAAGACGGCGTAGCCGACGATGGTGACGAAGACGATACCGGCGAAGCTCGGCGGGTAGTTCCAGAGTAGGATGCCGATGACCATGGCGAACTCGAGGAAGGTCGGCACCAGGCTGAAGAGCGCGGTCCTGAGCAGGAAGGAGAGCGCCTTGACGCCGCGGTCGATGGCCCGGGCGAGCTCGCCGGTCCGCCGTTCGAGATGGTAGCGGAGCGACAGGTCGAAAAGGTGCGTGTAGACGGCAAGCGCCAATCGCCGGCCGGCACGCGCACCGACCCGGGCGAAGAGCGCGTCGCGCATCTGCTGGAAGAGCGACGAGAAGAGGCGGGCGGCGCCGTAGCCGAGCAGTAGCGCCAGCGGGATCGCCTCGATCCCAGGCTCGTCCAGGGCATCGATGGTCCACTTCAGGAAGAAGGGCACGTAGAGGGTGACGATCTTGGCAGCGAGCAGGCAGACGAAGGCCGTCACCACCCGGGCCCGCAGCCCCGTCTCGCCCTCGGGCCAGACATAGGGCAGTGAGAATCGCGCCAGCTCGGCCAGGCCCTTCTCCACCGCCGGGCCGGGCAGCGGCGGTGCCTTGCCGCGCCTGCCGCTCATTGCCCGGTCAGCCGCGTCTCGCAGCCGAATTGGCCGCCGGCACTGCACGCGTCGCTTCGCACGATATCCCCTTGCTTGAGCGTGAAACCGTCGCTTGCCAGCCAACTTGGGCGGCACCACCGCCCGTAGCAAGCGCGGCGGGCATTAAGCGTCGGCTTTGACAGTGATCGCGGCCGATCTATAGTTTTCAATGTTGTTGCAGGACGAAAGCATCGGGAGAACGCGAAATGCGCAAAACGTTTTGTGCGATAGTCGGGCTTGCGGCATTTTTCGGGCTCGGCAGCTCCGCCGATGCCCAAGATGAAAAGTACATCACCATCGGTACCGGCGGGCAGACGGGTGTCTACTTCGTCGTCGGCCAGTCGATCTGCGGCCTGGTCAATCGGGGTCAGGCGGAACACGGCATCCGTTGCACGGCGCCGTCCACCGGCGGGTCGATCGCCAACATCAACGCGATGCGGGCCGGCGACATGGACATGGGCGTCGCCCAGTCCGACTGGCAGTACCATGCCTATAACGGCACCTCGCAGTTCGAGGAGCAAGGCCCGTTCGAGGAGCTGCGCGCCGTCTTCTCCGTGCATGGCGAGCCGTTCAACGTCATCGCGCGTGCCGATTCCGGCATCGAGACCTTCACCGACCTCAAGGGCAAGCGCGTCAATATCGGCAACCCGGGCTCCGGCCAGCGGGCGACCATGGAGGTCGTGATGGACGCCATGGGCTGGACGATGGACGATTTCGCCCTCGCCTCCGAGCTGCAGCCCGCCGAGCAGGCGGCAGCATTGGGCGACAACAATGTGGACGCCATCATCTACACGGTGGGCCATCCAAACGGCTCGATCCAGGAGGCGACGACTACTGTCGACTCCCGGCTGATCCCGGTCGAGACCGACGAGATCGCCACGCTGGTCGAGGAGCGCCCCTACTACACCTGGGCCACCGTTCCTGGCGGCATGTACACCGGCACCGACGAGGACATCCGCACCTTCGGTGTCAAGGCGACCTTCGTGGCGCCGGCCTCGACCGACGACGAGGTCGTCTATCAGGTGGTCAAGGCCGTGTTCGACAATTTCGACCGGTTCAAGTCGCTGCATCCGGCCTTCGCCGATCTCCAGGAGGAGGAGATGGTCAGCGAAGGCCTATCGGCACCGCTGCATGAAGGCGCCGCCCGCTACTACCGCGAGCGCGGCTGGATCGAGTGATCGGCTGCCGCCCGGCCACAACACCTGGCCGGGCGGCTTCGCATCGACGGCTCGGCGCCCGTCGGACGCCGATAATGGGACCGGAGAGATGCCCATGAGCGAACGCCCCGGAGAGCGGCTGATGGCCGCGGAAGGCCAGCGCGGCGGCGGCATCGATGTCGACGATTTGGTCGCAGCCGCCGATACGGGCGCGCGCAGCCCCGCAGGTACGGCCGCCTATGTGCTCTTCGGCACGGCGCTCGCCTGGTCGCTTTTCCAGCTCTGGATCGCCTCGCCGCTGCCGTTCATGCTGCGCTTCGGTGTCTTCAACAGCACCGAGGCGCGATCGATCCATCTCGCCTTCGCGATCTTTCTCGCCTTCACCAGCTACCCAGCTTTCGCGAAGAGCCCGCGCGACCACATCCCACTTGCCGATTGGGTCATGGCGGGCGTGGGCGCGTTCTGCGCCGCCTATCTCTATTTGTTCTATCAGGGCATCTCCAACCGCGTCGGCGCCCCCATCACGCAGGACTACGTCGCAGCGGTGATCGGCGGCATCCTGCTGCTCGAGGCGGCACGCCGTTCGCTGGGCCCGGCGCTCGCCATCGTTGCGGGCGTTTTCCTCGCCTACACCTTTCTCGGCCCCTGGATGCCCAACATCATCGCGCACAAGGGCAATTCCTTGGGCGAGGTGGTCAACCATCAGTGGATCACGACGTCGGGCGTGTTCGGCATCGCGCTCGGGGTCTCCACCAGCTTCGTCTTCCTCTTCGTGCTGTTCGGCGCGCTCTTGGACAAGGGCGGCGCCGGCAACTACTTCATCCAGGTGGCCTTCTCGCTGATGGGCCACATGCGCGGCGGTCCGGCCAAGGCCGCCGTCGTCTCCTCGGCGATGACCGGGCTGATCTCGGGCTCGTCGATCGCCAATGTGGTCACCACCGGCACCTTCACCATTCCCTTGATGAAGAAGGTCGGCTTCTCCTCGGAGAAGGCGGGTGCCGTCGAGGTGGCCTCCTCGGTCAACGGCCAGATCATGCCGCCGGTGATGGGCGCCGCCGCCTTTTTGATGGTCGAGTATGTCGGCATCCCCTATTTCGACGTGGTCAAGCACGCTTTCCTGCCGGCGACCATCTCCTACATCGCGCTCGTCTACATCGTGCATCTCGAGGCCCTGAAGGCCGGCATGCAAGGCCTGCCCCGGTCGTACGAGCCGCCGCCGCTGCTCCGCCGGCTGGTCGGCCTCGCCTTCGGCATCATCGTCATCTGCGCCGTCTCGTTCGGCGTCTATTACGGGCTGGGCTGGCTACGCCCGGCATTCGGGCCGACCGCCAACTGGATCATCGGGATTGGTCTGCTCGTCGTCTACGTGGCGCTCATCGCCTTCGCCGCGCGCTACCCCGAGCTCAAGCCGGACGACCCGAACGAGAAAGAACTCAAGCTGCCGCTGCCCGGACCGACCGTGAAGTCCGGGCTGCACTTCCTCCTCCCGGTCGTGGTGCTGGTCTGGGCGCTGATGGTCGAGCGCCTCTCGCCCGGGCTTTCCGCCTTCTACGGCACGGTCTTCATGATCTTCATCCTGGTGACGCAGCGGCCGCTCTTCGCGATCTTCCGCGGCCAAGGCGACCTTCGGGGCCGCGGCCAGCGGGGCTTTCAGGACCTGATCGAGGGCCTCGTCGCCGGTGCGCGGAACATGATCGGCATCGGTGTCGCCACGGCGACGGCCGGCATCATCGTCGGTGCGGTGAGCCAGACCGGCGTCGGCTCGGCCTTGGCCGAGGTGGTCGAGGTGCTGTCCGGCGGCAACATGATCGCCATCCTGTTCCTCACCGCCATGCTCTCGCTGATCCTCGGCATGGGCCTGCCGACCACCGCCAACTACATCGTCGTCTCGGCCCTCCTGGCGCCGGTGATCGTGGCCCTGGGCCAGCAGAATGGCCTCTTGGTGCCGCTGATCGCCGTGCACCTCTTCGTCTTCTATTTCGGCATCATGGCGGACGTGACACCGCCCGTCGGTCTCGCCTCATTTGCGGCCGCGGCCGTCTCCGGCGGTGATCCGATCAAGACCGGCGTCATCGCGTTTTTCTACTCGATGCGCACCGCCGCCCTGCCCTTCCTCTTCATCTACAACCCGGCACTGCTGCTGATCGGCGTCGGCTGGGTCGAGGGCATCTTCGTCTTCGTCATCGCGACCATCGCCATGCTGGTCTTCGCCGCGGCGCTGCAAGGCTGGTTCTTCGCTCGCAATCGCATCTGGGAGACGGCAGCGCTGCTGCTGATCGCCTTCTCGCTGTTCCGGCCGGGCTTCTGGATGGACATGATCTACCCGCCCTTCGCGGTGCAGCCGCCCGCCGAGTTCGCCCGCGTGATCGGCGAGGCCCGTGTCGGCGATCCGGTCCAGACGCGGATCGCCGGCCTCGGCCCGTTCGGCGACCCGATCGAGTTCGCGGTGCTGTTGCCGGTACCCGAGGGCGACACGCCCGAAGCGCGGATCGAGGCCCTGGGGCTCACGCTGATCGACCGCGACGGCAAGCTGATCATCGACAATGTCGCCTTCGGCAGCCCGGGCGCAGGACGTCGGGCTCGACTGGGACCAGGAGATCCTCGCCGTGCGCGAGCCCTTGCCGCAGCCGCACCGCTATTGGATCATGATCCCCGCCCTCTTGCTGCTCGCCGGTATCATCTGGCTGCAGCGGGGACGGGTGGAGCGGCAGGGTGGCACGGCGGCCGCCTGCCGCATGAGGGGAACGGCATGTACCAGCACATCCTTATCGCCATCGATCCCGACAGTAAGAAGACATGGGAACGGGCGCTGCCGGAGGCGGTTAAGCTGGCGACCACGCATGGCGCCACGCTGCACGTCATGACGGTGGTGCCCGATTACGGCTCCAGCCTCGTCGCGAGCTTCTTTCCGGCCGATTTCGAGGAGAAGGCCCTCGAGCATGCCCAGGCGGCGCTGCACACCGTGGCCGAACCGCTGATGCCCGAGGACCTGAAGCACCAGCTCGTCACCGCGCACGGCCGGATCCACGACGAGATCTGCCGGGTCGCCCAAGAGGTGAAAGCCGACCTCATCGTCATGGCCTCGCACAAGCCCAGCCCAAGCGACCGGCTAATCGCACCGACCGCCCAGCAAGTGCTGCTTCACGCACCCGTATCGGTGCTGGTGGTGCGGTAGAACATTCTCCAACCGCATGGAATCATTCGGGATTCTCATCAGCCGCAGTTTGTGGTTCAAGCTCGGCGCCGGTGATGGAGGCCGGCCTCGATGGCTCTGGCGCTTTCCGCTGATCTGCGCCGCAGTGGCGTGGCACGCTTCGGGATCGCCCCGTCGATGGCGATCGCGTGGTGGCAGCAGTGGCGCCGGACGGGCAGCATCGAGCCGCGGCGGCGACGAGCGTTCCGATCGCGAAGCTCATGCCACGGCGATCCTGGCGCTGATCCGTGAGACGCCCGGCATCACGTTTGCCGAGATCGCGCCGCATCTGCGGCAGAAGCACGCTCTGCCAATAGCATCCGGCACTGTCTGGCGGTTGCGCGATCGCCACCGGCCCAGCTGCAATGAACTGGGCGCACGCCACCGAGCAGCAGCGGCCTGACGTTTGGCAGCGGTGGCTGGCCTGGTTGGCGGCCCAGCCCGAGTTGTCGCCCGACCAGCTTCGTCGGTGCCCTCCGCCACGACCGGATGACGGCGCCCATGGTCCTCGGCGGTCCCATGACCGGCGCGGCCTTCAAGGCGTCTGTCGAGCGGGTTCTCGCACCGACGCCGCGACCGGGTCGTTATCGACAACCTGCCCGTATACAAGCCCGCCGCCATCCGCCAGATGATCCAAGCCACAGGCGCACCGAGCTTCGCTTCCTCCTGCACTACTCACCGGGCTTCCACCCCCGATCGAACTGGCCTTCGCCAAGTCGAAGGCATGGCTCAACGGGACTGCAGCGAGAACGATCGACCACCTCTGAAAACACCGTCGGCGCCGCCATCGAAACGTTTACACCAGCCAAATGCCAAAACGACTTAAAGGCGGCGGGATAAGACCTCGAATAACCGGATGATGCTCGAGCCGGCATTCGGCTGCGGTGAGGTCGTCGTAGAGCTGATGGGTTGGTGGGCGCCGTGGCGCCAGGCAGCGCGACCGAGCAGACGATGCGGCACCATTTGGATGGCGATCCGCGCGCCGCAGCTCTCGGTGGTAGGACGCCTCGGTGCCAATGTCGGCGCCCCCGGTCCGATCTGATCACGACCCGCAAAGCCAGCACACCATGCGCAGAGCCGGGTCCACAGATCGGACGCCTGTGGCCGCTCCTGCCTTCGGGCTTGGACAGGAGTGACGACTGGCCGAAGCGCCATCTGACGGAAGCGGCGCGGCAGAGCTCATTGCGACCCGCACTGTTCAGCCAGGTCGACCGCTTTCTGGTGTCGCCCGGGCCTTTCGAGCCCGTGCCCGTCCCTGGCGACCTGATCGGGCGGCACGTCTTCGTCGAGGCGGGTAGGCCTCCCGGCATCATCGTCTGGGACGACTCGACGCTGACCTGCCGGCAGTGTGAGCTCACAAAACTGCCCTGGATTCGCTCGACGCGGACAAGACGTTGCTCGCCGGCTTTCTCGATGCCAGCAACTGGCCGATCCGAGACGACTTCGCACGGCGAGCGCCGGGCATGGCGCTCTGCCGCCAAGCGCGCACCGGGCGCAGCCCCACTCCATGGACGTCCTTCACAAGACGCCGGAACACCTGCGGGGGCAAGAGGTCGACACGCTCGATTCGCCAGCGCGCGAGCTCTTTGCCCCTTGAAGCATCTGATAACGAGGCAGGTTTCCACTTCCACGCCAATCAGATCCGAGCCCGCCGAGGCATTTCCAGCGGCCTGAACGAAGCGTCGACAGACGATGGAGGTCCGGCGATACGGAGTAAGGCGCGGCGCCAGCCCTCTCGATAGCTTGGCGGATAGCTTGCCGGCCAGCAGGTCCGCCATAACGACAACGTCGCCAGGGTGGGAACGCAACACCCGCCCATGCTCGACCCGGACGAGAACAGCGGCGCCCATCATTCCCCCAATCGAGCTCGATTGGCCCGGTCATGCGGTCCTCGGTGAGCGTCCCAAGGCGGATCATGGTCAGTGCTGCGATGCGCGGCTGCAGCGCAATCTCGCTCAGCGACACATGGCGATCCTTCGCCAGGGCAGGCCCACGCCCAGCTGGCCGGCGCACGGCAGTCGCGTAAGGCCCGGCAGGTCGAGACACCAGTCTCGCCGATCGCCCGCCGACACCAGCGCCCGTTCCAGAACGAGGCGATGGCGGTCACGCTGGAAACGCGATGATCCGGCTATAGTCAAACCAGTGGAAGCGGCCTGCAGCGATCAGCTGCCGAGGGCTTCGGCCAGCTGGCGGCCCGCCGCGAGAAAACGGGCTGGGTCGTGCGGCTCGCCGTCGACCCGGACCTCGTAGTGGAGGTGGCGCCCAGTGCTGCGTCCGGTGGTCCCGATCACACCGATCGACGCTCGCCGATCGACGGTTTGACCGACCTCCACCAGGGTCCGGCTCAGATGCGCATAGCGCGTCGCGATGCCGTGGCCGTGATCGATCTCGACCATGATGCCATAGCTTCCGGCACGGCCAGCGCGAATGACGGTGCCCGGCGAGGTGGCCAGAACCTCGCTGCCGGCTGGCGCGCCGAAATCGAGACCGTGATGCATCGCCCGGCGCCGGCTGATCGGGTCGACCCGCTGCCCGAAGCGGCTGGTCAGATGAAAGCTGTCGAATGGCGCGCCGAGCGGTACCGCCGCGAGCAAGCGCTCGACCGCCTCGAGCCGGCCAATCTCGCCGGCGGGCGCGGCTGCGAGCAGCCAACGCAGCCCGGTCGTCGAGGCGCTCGAACTCCTCGATCTCGCCGAGCGATGGCTCCGGCGCCAGATTGTCGGGACCGAGTTCCGGTACGATGCCCCCGCCGGCGCGCCCGCTCGGCCACCAGACGGCAGCAGGACCTGCCACACCGGCGTCGAACGCTGCTGCAGCTTCTGTCGGCAGGAACGGCCCCCCCTGCCCAGTGACCTCGTCATATACCGCACGGGCCATCGACCGGCCGGGCTCGATCCCGGTATGCTGCAGCACGGTCTCGATCGCCTCGAGCCGGCCGCTGATCCAATCGGCGAGCCAAAGCTGCGCCAGCTCGCGCTCGCGCTCGAGCCGGGCCAGCCGACCATCGGCCGTGACCAAATGCTGGCGCAACACCGCAGCCTCGTCCTCTGCTTGCCCGAGCCTGTCACGAAGATCGGCGATGCGCGACTCTAGTGTCGTGCGGCCCTGCTCGACGGCCAGCCGCTCGGCCTCGGCCGTCGCCAACCAACGCTCGGTCTCGCCGACTCGCCGATCGAGCCGTTGGGCCCGCTCACGCGCGATCCGACGCTCCGTCTCCAACGCTGCACGCTCGGCGTCGACCATCGCCAGGTCCTGGCTCAGTCGCGCATTCTCGGCCGTGGCCGCCTCCAGCTGTCGGCCCTGCGCCTCGATTGCGCGGCGCAGAGTTGCGGCCTCGGCTATGACCTCGTGACGCGCCAGCTCGCGCTGCTCCAAAGCTTTCAGGAGATCGCGCTCGCGCGCCTCGTAATCGTCGAGGCGCAGCTCGAGCACCGCAGCTGCCACCCCACCCATGACAACAATGCAGGCGACCAAATAGGCGGCGAGCAGAGCCGGCGCGCGGTGCCAGCCGACTGCCGTTCTGCTGTTGGGCGGGATCGGGGCCGTGAACGAACGTCGGAGCATCGACCGGATGGACCTCCAATGGGATGGCGCATTCGATCGGAGCATGCCACGTGCGCATTGCGAATTGGTTAAGGCGACGGCTCGATCCGCTGGCCGCTGACTGGATCGAACAGATGCAGATTGGCCGTCGGCAGAGAAAGGCGCAACCGATCGCCGATGCGTACCGGGTCGTCGCCAGCGAGCCGCACGGTCACGATCTGACCATCGGCGAGCCGCCCATGTGCCACCGTGTCGGCGCCCAGGAGCTCGATCCACTCCACAGCGATCTCAAGGTCGCCCGACGGCCCGGCAGCGCCCTGATCACCCGTCATCGCGAGGTGCTCCGGACGCAGCCCGACACGGACCGCCCGCCCGGCGGCCCCGGATAGAGGCTGGTCGAGAGGCATTGCCATTCCGCCAAAATCCACCTGACGCCCATCGGCGCCGACGACGCCGTCCAGAACGTTCATGGCCGGAGCGCCAATGAACTCGGCGACGAACAGGCTCGCCGGGCGGCTATACACCTCGAACGGGGCGCCGATCTGCTCAACCACGCCGCCATTCAGCACCATGAGGCGGTCGCCCAGCGTCATCGCCTCGACCTGGTCGTGGGTGACGAAGATGCCGGTGGTCCTGAGCCGGGTCTGCAGCTGGCGGATCTCGTGGCGCATCTGCACGCGCAGCTTGGCGTCGAGGTTGGAGAGCGGCTCGTCGAAGAGGAAGGCCTTGGGCTCGCGAACGATGGCCCGGCCCATCGCCACCCGTTGCCGCTGGCCGCCCGACAGCTGCCGCGGCTTGCGATCGAGCAGCTCCGCCAAGCCGAGGATGCCTGCCGCGTCGGCCACGCGCTGCTCGATGACGGGCTTGGGCGTGCCGAGGTTCTTCAGCCCATAAGCCATGTTCTGCCGCACGGTCATGTGCGGGTAGAGCGCGTAGTTCTGAAAGACCATGGCGATGTCGCGCTCGGCGGGCTCCAGGTCGTTGACCCGCCGTTCGCCGATATACACGTCGCCCGCTGTCGCCGTCTCCAGCCCGGCGATGATCCGAAGCAGGGTCGACTTGCCGCAGCCGGATGGCCCCAGGATCACCAGAAGCTCGCCATCGGCGATCTCGACCGTGACCTTCTTCAAGACCTCGACCCGGCCGAAGCTCTTGACGATGTCGGTGACCCGCACCTCGGCCATGTTCAGCGCCCCGCCAGGCCGCGCGCCACCCGGCGGCTCATTTCTCGGTCTCCACCAAGCCCTTGACGAACAGCCGCTGCATCAAAACGACGACCAGCACCGGCGGGATCAGGGCGAGCACGGCGACCGCGGTGATGAAGTGCCATTCCGGCTCGTTCTCGGCCGCCACCACCATGCGCTGGATCGCCATGACGATGGTGTACATGCTCTCGTCGGTGGTCACGAGCAGCGGCCAGAGATACTGGTTCCAGCCATAGATGAAGAGAATGACGAAGAGCGCTGCGATATTGGTCCGGGACAAGGGCAGGAGGATGTCCCAGAAAAACTTCAGCGGCCCGGCGCCATCGACCCTTGCCGCTTCGGCCAGTTCGTCCGGCACGGTCATGAAGAACTGCCGGAACAGGAAAGTGGCCGTTGCCGAGGCGATCAGCGGCAGGATCAGCCCGGTATAAGTGTTGAGGAGCTTGAGATCGGCCATCACCTCGTAAGTGGGGAGGATGCGCACCTCGACCGGCAGCATCAGCGTGACGAAGATCGTCCAGAACGCCAGCATGCGACCGGGGAAGCGGAAGTAGACAATGGCGAAGGCCGAGAGCAGCGAGATCGCGATCTTGCCGATGGCGATGCCCATGGCCATGACCAGCGAGTTCAGCATCATCGGCGCCACCGGCCCGGAGCTTGCCCGCTCCAGCCCCTGGCCCAAGACGGCCGAGTAATTCTCTACCAGGCGGTCGCCCATGACCATGGGGATCGGCGCCTTGAGGACGTCGCCCGGCGCCTGGGTCGACGCCACGAAAGTGACGTAGATCGGCAGTGCGACGATCAGCACGCCGAAGATGAGCGTCAGGTGCACAAAGACCATGAACAGCGGTCGGTTCTCGACCATTACTCGCTCCCGGCCGGCATGATCGAGCCCGCGCTCATCCGTACTGCACCCGACGCTCGACAAAGCGGAACTGCAGCACGGTGAGCGTGATGACGATGGCCATCAAGATGACGGACTGTGCTGCGGAGCTGCCGAGATTGAGGCCGACGAAGCCGTCGCTGTAGACCTTGTAGACGAGGATGTTGGTGGCCTGCGCCGGGCCGCCGCGCGTCACCGCGTGGATGATCCCGAACGTGTCGAAGAAGGCGTAGACGATGTTGACCACCAGCAGGAAGAACGTGGTCGGCGAGAGCAACGGAAAGATGATGGTGAAGAACCGCCGGACCGGGCCCGCGCAATCGATCGCCGCCGCCTCGATCAGCGATTTCGGGATCGCCTGCATGCCGGCGAGAAAAAAGAGGAAGTTGTAGGAGATCTGCTTCCAGGCCGCAGCGAAGATCACCAGCAGCATGGCCTGGTTGCCGTTGATCTGGTGGTTCCAGTTGATCCCCAGATTGCCGAGCCACCAGGCGACGATGCCGACCGAGGGGTTGAAGAGGAAGAGCCAGAGCACGCCGGCAATCGCCGGCGCCACCGCATAGGGCCAGATCAGCAGCGTCCGGTAGGCGAGCGCCCCTTTGATGACGTGATCGGCAACGGCAGCCAGCAGCAGTGCCACGCCGAGCCCGAGCACGGTGACCCCGAGGCTGAAGACGGCCGTCACCCTGATCGCGTTCAGATATTCGCGGTTGTCGAGGAGATAGGTGAAGTTCTCGAACCAGACGAACCGCACCGAAAGCCCGAAGGCGTCCTGGACCAGCATCGACTGCCAGATCGCCTGGCTCGCCGGCCAGAGGAAGAAGACCGCGGTGATCGCCAATTGCGGTGCCAGCAGCGCATAGGGCAGCCAGCGATGACGAAAGACGACGCGCTTCTCCAAGGCTCAGGAACTCGCGACGATGGGGGTGCCGAAGCACCCCCACAAGACGTTCACGAGCAAGCCGCTCAGCCCTGCTGCTGCTCGAACTGCCGAAGCAACTCGTTGCCGCGCCGGACCGCCTCGTCGAGCGCCTCCTGTGCGGACGCCTCGCCGGCCCAGACCCGCTCGAGCTCCTCGGCGATGATGTCGCGGATCTGCACGAAATTGCCGAAGCGCAGGCCCTTCGAGTTCTCGGTCGGCTGGGTTCAGATTGATCTGCCGGACCGAGATGTCGGCGCCCGGGATTTTCCTCGTAGAAGCCCTGCGCCTGGGTCAGCTCGTAGGCGGCCGTGGTGATCGGCAGGTAGCCCGTCTCCTGGTGGTACCAGGCCTGGACCTCGGGCGACGACAGATAGGTGAAGAACTTGGCCACGCCCTCGTAGTACTCGGCCGCGTGACCCTGCAGCACCCAAAGCGAGGCACCGCCGATGATCGAGTTCTGCGGCGCGCCCTCGATATCCGGCCAGTAGGGCAGCATGCCGATGCCGAACTCGAAGTCGGTGACATTGGCGGAGATGCCGGCGTAGCCCGCCGAGCTCTCCGTATACATCGCGCATTCCTGATTATAGAACTTGGGCGCTGCCTGGTTGGTGCGGCCGCCATAGTCGAAGATCTTCGACTGCTGCCATTCGCCCATCTTGGCGATGTGGTCGACCACCGGGGTCTGGTTGAAGACGAGCTCGGTGCCGAGCCCGCCGAAGCCGTTGGACAGCGTGCCGATCGGCTGGTCGTGCCAAGCCGAGAAGTTCTCGATGTGGACCCAGCTCTCCCAGGCCGTGGTGAAGCCACACGCGTAGCCGGCTTCCTGCAACGCCAACGCTGCCTCCTCGAGTTCCGGCCAGGTCGCGGGCGGCGTCTCCGGGTCGAGCCCGGCAGCGGCGAACGCGTCCTTGTTGTACCAGAGCACGGGCGTCGAGCTGTTGAACGGCATCGACAGCATCAGGCCTTCGGGCGTCGTGTAGTAGCCGGTCACCGCCTGCAGGTAGGCGCTCGGATCGAACGGCTCGCCGGCGTCCTCCATCAGCTGGTAGACCGGATAGATGGCACCCTCGGCACCCATCATGGTGGCGGTGCCGACCTCGAAGACCTGGACGATGTGCGGCTGCTCGCCCGCCCGGAACGCGGCGATCGCCGCCGTCATCGTCTCTGCATAGGAGCCCTTGAAGGTCGGGATGATCTCGTAATCGTCCTGGGTGGCGTTGAAGTCGGCGGCGATCTTCTCGACCCGCTCGCCGTTGGCACCCCCCATGGCGTGCCACCACTGGATCTGTGTCTGGGCCATGGCGGCGCTGCTGGCGCCCATGGCGGCAACCGCCAGAACGGCGGCCGCGAGGTTGGTCTTTCGCATGAGTGTCCTCCTTCTCCCTGTTGCCCGGATAATGCGCTCGCTGCCTTCGACCACGCAAGCATGACAAACATGTGACAGCGCTTCACGATTGGTGCGGTGCTGTCCAGGGCTCGATCACCCGGCCGCCGGCCGCCGCCGCATCCTGGAGGTCGTGGGTGACCAAGAGCGTCGGCAGCCCTGCATCGAGCGCCCGCTTCAGCACGAAGCCGCGCACCTCGGCGCGACGCTCCCGGTCGAGACTCGCAAAGGGCTCGTCGAGCAGCAACGCTTGCGGCTGAGCCAGAAGACAGCGAACCAAGGCCACCCTCGCTTTCTGGCCACCCGAAAGCGTCCCGGGATCGCGCCGGCCGAAACCCTCCAGCCCAATCTCGGCGAGTGCCCCTTCCGCCGCCTGATGTCGCCGCTGGCGGCCGCGCACCTCGCGCGGGATGGCGAAGAGCAGATTGCCTAGGACATCCATGTGCGGGAAGAGCAACGGCTCCTGGAGCATCAGACCGAGCCTTCGTGCCTCCGGCAACAGCCCGTCGATCCGCCTCCCGGCCAGCACGACACTGCCACCGCCGGCAATCCCCACGGGTGCCGCGCCCGCCAGCCAGAGCAGAAGGCTCGACTTGCCGCAACCGGATGGCCCCATCAAGGTCACGACCTCGCCAGGCTGAATGCTGAGCTCGAAGCCGTCGAGCAGCGTCCGGCCGCCGGCTGCGATCCGTACGGCGTCGAGCACGAGCCCGCTCACCGGCCGACCCGCCGTGCCGCCAACAGCGCCAGCAGCGGCAGCAGCGCCAGGACCAAGCCCGTCGCCGCCGCCAGCCGCCGGTCGCCGCCCTGGGCCAAGCTCACCGCCTCGGTCGCGAGGGTCACCACCCGGCCGCCCCCGGCAAACAGCGTTGGCAGATAGAGCGCCGTGCTGACGCTAGCGCCAATTGCCAGCGCCAGCGCCAACGGGCCCTTGAGCATGCCGAGCTTGATCTGCAGGAAGACCGCCCAGCGACCACGCCCGAGGCTGCGCGCCAGGGCAGCATAGCGCGGGTCCTGATCGGCCCAACTGTCGGCCACGAGGAGAGCCGTGTAGGGTACGACGAAGAGAAGATGAGCCGGGATCACCGCCGCAAGGCCGGGAGTCAGGCCAAGCGTGAGCGTCAAGACCTGAAGCCCGAACAGGAATGCGATCTGCGGCAGGACGAGCGGCAGCCAGAGCCAGACCGGCGGCCGCCGTCGGCCGGTGGCCTCGAGCCAGAACAGCACCAGCGCCAGCGCCGCGACGCTGGTGACGGCGGCGATCAGCAATGTCGTGCCGGCATGGGCCAGGAGTTGAGCCCCACGCTCTTGCCAGAGATGCAGCTGGAGCACCTCGGGCAACAGGTGCGGGAACCGCCAGGGTCCGGCCACGGACCAGAGCCCGAGCATCGCGAGCGTCAACAGCAGCAGCACCAGCAGCAGCCACGCAGCGCCGTCGCCCAGCCGCTCGAGGGCTCCGGTGATCGCCGGTGTCGGGCCCAGCAGCTGCCACCGGCGAAACAACCGGCCGATCAGCACCGCGCCGAGCCGCCAGCAGCCATGTCCGGCTCCGATGGCGGCAATCAGCAGCAGGGCTGCGGCCGAGCCGTCGAGCCGACGGGCGAGGTCTGGATGGGCGAGAAGATCGAGCACGAGCACCGGCAACAAAGGCGGGGTCGACGGGCCCAGCAGCAGCGCCAGCTCGACATTGCCAATGCCGTAGACGAGCACGGCCAAGCTCGCGAGCCGCGACCGCTGCAGCCATTCTGGCGCCAAGAGCTTGAGCCTCGCCTCCACGTCGCCGTACCCCATGGACCTACCGACCAAGACACGTGCGTCGGCATCCGGCCGCCGCGAAACGGCGACCAGCACGGCGAGCAGAAAAGGCGTCTCCTTCAGCACCAAAACGAGCGTCAGGACGAGCAGATCGTAGCCCGCACCGAACATGAGGCTCGGCGGCTGCTCCTGCCCGAGGGGCTGCGCCAAGAGCCGCACCAGCCAGCCGGATGGCGCTAGCAGGAAGGCGGCGCCAACGGCCACCGAAAGATGCGGCACGGCAATCAGCGGCGCCGCCAAACGCTCGAGCCAACGGCTGACGCGGCGGCTCGCGAGCGTTGCGGTCAGCGCTATCGCGAGACCAAGAGCGAGTGCGGTCGAGACCACACCAACGCCGATGCTCATCACTGTTGACTGCACCAACCCGGGCAGCGCCAACACGCGCGCGAAGGCATGCAAGCCCGGCTCTTTGAAGCCCAACGCCGGCAAGTAGCCGAAGGCCGGCAGGAGAACGCCGAGCAGGCCGGCCAAGGTCGGCACCAGCACCACCGCGGTCAACAGGCCGTTCGCGAGCCCAGGCACGGGATCGGCAGACGCGGCGGCTCAGCTGCCGTAGCGCTGCCGCCAGCCCTCCTCGATCAGGGCCATCCAACCTGCATGCGGCTCCGGCAGCGTCCGACCGAGCCGCTCGGGTGGCAGGGTCGCCGGATGCAGCTCGATCGCGGCGAAGAGTGCCCGGTCGTCATCAGCCAGCCGGTCGAGATCGAGGACGGTAAAGTCGCCCCAATGGGCCGGATCCTGCTTTCTCGCCTGCGCTTCGGGCGAGAGGAGGAAGTCGGCGACCACCTGGGCCGCGGCCGCAGCATCGCTGTTGAACGGAATGGCGACGAAATGCGTGTTGCCGATCGAGCCGCCAGCCAAGGCGTAGCTGCGCGTCGTCACGGGAAACCGGCCGTCCAGCACCAGGCTCGACGCCTCCGCCGGGTTGAACGCCATGGTGAGATTTACCTCGTTGTCCTCGAACAGCTGGTGCAGTTGCGGCCCGCTCACCGGAAAGGCCGCACCACCGCGCCAGAGATGCGGCTGCAAGCGATCGAGCCAAGCCCAGACCGGCGCCAGTACCACTGCCGCGTCCGGCCCGGGTGGGGCTGCCAGGATGGCAGGATCGGCCACCGCCTTGTGCAGCACGTGCTTGAGGAAGGTGGCACCGATGAAATCCGGCGGGCTCGGAAATGTGAAACGCCCGGGGTTTGCCTCTACCCACGCGGCCAGCGCGTCAAGATCGCCCGGCGGCTCGGGCAAGGCGGCGCTGTCGTGGATCATCACGAACTGCGCCATGCCCCAGGGGCTCTCATAGCCGTCGGTCGGCGTATTGAAGTCGACCAGCGTGGTTGGCTTGCCTGCAGTATCGATGAGGTCGAAATGCGGCAGATCGAAAGCGAAGGGGCCGAACAGCAGGTCGTGTTCCTTCATCGCTAGGAAGTTCTCACCATTGAGCCAGATGAGGTCGACCGACCCGCCGGTTGTGCGGCCAGCCGCCTTCTCGGCGAGCACACGGGCAACCGCCTCGCTGGTATCGGCGAGCTTCACGTGAACCAGCTCGATGCCGAAGCGTTCGTCGACCTCGCCAGCGACCCAGGTGATGTAGTCGTTGATCTGCGTGGAGCCGCCCCAGGCGTTGAAATAGACGGTCTGGCCGCGAGCCGCCTCGCGCACCGCATCGAAGCCGGTAGACGACGACGCAGCCGGCATCGACCACGCTGCCGTCAGCAACGAGGCGAGGATCAGCAATTGGCGCATGAACGGCTTCCTCCCAGGGATGAACGTCGCGCACATCGACCTAGCAAAGCACCTCGAGCCGGTCAGCCAGACGTCGTTCACAGCCACGTCAGCGGCAGAAATTGGCCTCCAGCCATTGGATGAAGCCTGTCGACACCACATCTCTGATATATGCGGCTCTGCAAGAAGGCCGTAACCTTCGGTCTCTGGGATGGTGATCAACGACTGGAACTGGTGTCGATCGAGCTTACCGCGGGTGCGGCAAGGGAGATCGCGGCGGGCTTGGCGTTCATCCGTTTCGGTGCCTCCGTCCGCCTCGACCGGCTGACGGGGATGACTGGCTCCGTGTACGGCATGGCGCCCCGCGACCGAGATTCCAAAACGTTTCTCACCCTCTCGCCCGAAGGCAAGAATGACCCCTGATGTCTCCTGCGACGCTCACGGCGTGACTGCCGCCCTGCCCGCTCGCCGCTCTACTCCGCCCGGACGCTCGCGCCCCGTCGAGGCCAAGGACTGGGTGCGGATGCTCGCCCCCTACCGAGAGCAGCAGACCGGCCGCGCGCTGCTCGAGCTGTCGCTTACCGCCATCCCCTTCGCGGGCCTCTGGCTGGCCATGCTCTGGAGCCTCCAGATCAGCTACTGGCTGACCCTGTTGCTCGCGATCCCGACCGCCGGCTTCCTCGTCCGGCTGTTCATGGTCCAGCATGATTGCGGCCATGGCTCGTTCTTCCGCCGCCGCCGCGCCAACGACTGGCTCGGCCGGATCATCGGCGTGCTGACGCTGACACCCTATGGCTACTGGCGGCGCAGCCATGCCACCCACCATGCCAGCTCGGGCAATCTCGACAAGCGCGGCACGGGCGACATCGACACGCTTACCGTGCGCGAGTTCCAGGCGCTGCCCCGCTGGCGGCGGCGCCTCTATCGGCTGTCGCGCCATCCACTCGTGATTCTCGGCGTGGCCCCGGCCTGGCTCTTCGTCATCCAGCAGCGCCTGCCCAACGATATCCGCAACGCCAGCCGTGCCGACTGGCTAAGCGTGATGGGTACGAATCTCGGAATCGTGGCCCTGCTTGCCGGTCTTTCGGCATTGCTTGGCTGGCCTGCCGTGCTCGCCGTCCAGGCACCGATCACAATCCTCGCCGGCACGATCGGCATCTGGCTCTTCTTTGTGCAGCATCAGTTCGAGAATACTGCCTGGGACGACCAAGCCGACTGGAGTGCCTCGGAGGCGGCACTGCACGGCAGCTCCCATTACGACCTGCCGGCACCGCTCCGCTGGATCACCGCCAATATCGGCATTCACCATGTGCACCATTTGGCGAGCCGCATTCCGAGCTACCGGCTGAACGCGGTCTTGCGCGATCACCCGAGCTTGCGCGGGATCGGCCGGCTGACCTTGTGGCAGAGCCTGGGCTGCATGCGCCTAGCCCTCTGGGACGAGGAACGGCGCCAGCTGGTCCGCTTTCGGGACGTGCCGGTCTCCGTCGCAACGGCAATCGCCGCAGGCCGGCGCGCCGCCTTCTCCGCGACGACATAGAGCCAGCCACCCCGCCCGGCTGCCGCGCTCGCGGGTCAGAGCGCGCAGCCGAGCCCGCGCGCGGAGATGATGCTGGTGAAGTCCGGGTCAGCGAAGCACGTCATGTCGTGCGGGCAGAACGGCTGTGGTAGGATGGCAAGAGCTGCCGAGGCTTGGCACCAACACGCCCGACTAGTCGAAAAGCGACAATGGCCGCCAAATAGCCATGGCCCGGCAGAAATGCCGCGACCGCAACGGATCAGTCAGCCGGTCTGGACCTGCGGGAGCTGCCATCGTTCTTGATGCGCACCACGACGTCGATGCGTTCGATGACCTTGCCGGGCGGCGGATCGGGAAGATGGGTGATGGTCACGACATCGCTCGGGATATCGTAGATCTCGCCTGTCGACTTGTCGAAATAATGGCAGTGCGAGCTGGTGTCGGTGTCGAAATAGGACTGGCCGGAGCCGACCACGACCTCGCCCATCAGCCCGGCCTGGGTGAACTGGTTGAGCGTGTTGTAGACGGTCGCGAGCGACACCGCGATGCCGGCCTGACGGACCTCCTGAAACAGCTCCTCGGCGGTCACGTGACGGGGTGCCGTCTCCAGCAGCATGCTCAGGATCGACAGACGCTGACGGGTCGGCCGGAGGCCGACCTGCTTCAGGCGTCGCGTCGCTTCTGCGTAACGTCGTGTCATCACCGATCCAACCCCTGAACGATGCCGTGATCGGAGCATCGGGGCGTGCCTGCCGATACCGGACCTACATGGTCCATGTTCCCCCGCCCGTCAAGGCGAGCAGCCTAGTGGCCGGTCAGGATGCGTTGGACCAACTGCCGCACGCTCGGAACGAAGCCGTTGGCGTAGAAGGGATCTTCGCGGAACTTGTAGGCGTTGTGACCCGCGAACATCAGCTCGTCCTCCTGGTCGGTCCGCGCGTGGGCAATGTTCTGCAGCGTCTTCTGGATGCAGAACGAGCGCGGATCGACCGGCCGATGCCGTCGTGAAGTCGTCGCGGTCCTTCCAGTTGCTGAAGGCGCAATGGCTGAGGCAGCCCATGCAATCGGCCTGGTCGCGGCGGATCTGGCGAGCACTCTCAGGCGTGACGAAGATCAAAGTCTGCTCGGGCGTGCGCATCGGCTGGCCGTAGCCCTCGGCAATCCAGCCACGCGCCCGTTCGAGATCAGCTTCGCTCATCCAGACACCGCGCCCGCCTCGGCCGTAGGCGAAGAACGCGGTGCGGCCGGAAGACTCGTCGGCGGCGTCGCTGATCGCGACCTGACGGGCCGACCGCTCGGTCAGCTCCTGGAGGAACCGGTTCTTCACGGCCGATGAGTAGAACCCGGTGGGGCTGAATCGATGCAACAGCACGTCGCCAGGCAGGATGTCGAGGAGCCGCTGCTTCCAGCTTTCCGGGATCGGACTCTCGGTGGTCAAGAGCGGTCGCGTGCCGAACTGGAACGCAATCGGGCCCAGCTCCTTGTTGCCGATCCACTCCTTCCAGTCCCGCAGATACCAGACGCCGCCGGCCATGATGATCGGCATCTCGCCCAGCCCCATCTTGCGCATGACGTTCCTGAGCTCGAGCACCCGGGGATAGGGGTCTTCAGGCGCCCGCGGGTCCTCGCTGTTGGAAAGCCCGTTGTGGCCGCCGGCCCGCCAGGGATCCTCGTAGACCACGGCGCCAAGCCAATCCGACACTTTGCTGTAGGCGCGTTTCCACAGTGCATTGAAGGCCCGGGCAGAGGAGACGATCGGGTAGTAGTGGACGCCGTAGCCGGCGCAGATCTCGCCCAAGCTTGTAGGGCATGCCCGCGCCGCAGGTGACGCCGTGGATCAGCCCCTTGCACTGCTCGAGCACGCCGGTGCAGCACACGCTCGCAACCGCCCATCTCCCAGAGCACGTTCATGTGCAGCCGACCCTCGCCGCCGCGGGTCTCGTGCGCCAGACGGGCCTGGCTCGACGGCACCCTGGATCGAGTAGTCGATCAGCTCGCGGTGCCGCTCCTGCCGGTCGCGGCCCTTGAAGACGAGCGGCACGTAGTCACCATTGTCGTCGAGCACATCGGCGTTGACGGCGGAGAAGGTGCCGACCCCGCCGGCCGCGGCCCAGGCGCCAGCGCTGCGGCCATTGCTGACCGCAACTCCCTTGCCGCCCTCGATCAAGGGCCAGACCTCGTGACCGGCGACTACGAGCGGACTGACCGCGCTCATGCTCGTCTCCCTTCTTCTTGGTGCGGGCTGGGCTCCTAGCCGGCCCGCTCGCGACGTGGACGGTCACGCCGCCCCTCGCCGCGGTCGCCACGGTCCTCCCGCGGCTTGCGCTCGACCTCGATGATGTCACCCGTCTCCTGGTCGACCGAGCGCATCGATGAGCTTGACCTTGCCCCGGTCGTCGACGGCGAGGACCTTGACCTTGACCGTGTCGCCCTCCTTGACCACGTCGGTGACCTTGGCGACCCGCTCGTTCTTGAGCTCCGAGATGTGGCAGAGCCCGTCCTTCGACGCCAAGGAAGTTGATGAACGCGCCGAAGTCGACGATCTTGACCACCTTGCCGGTGTAGATCATGCCGATCTCGGGCTTGCGGTCAGCCCGCGAATCCAGTCGATCGCCCGCTGGCGCGCCTGGCGTCGGCTCGAGGCGACCTTGACCGGGCCGTCGTCGTCGATGTCGATCTTGGCGCCGGTGGTCTCGGTGATCTCGCGGATCATCTTGCCGCCCGGGCCGATCACCGCGCCGATCTTGTCGGTCGGAATGTTGAGGGTCAGGTGATCCGCGGCACCGTATCGCGCAGCTCGGGACGCGGCTTGCCCATGCAGCCGGCCATCTCGCCCAGGATGTGCAGTCGCCCGTCGCGCGCCTGGTCGAGCGCGATCTGCATGATCTCCTCGGTGATCCCGGTGATCTTGATGTCCATCTGCAGCGAGGTGACGCCCTCTCGGTGCCGGCCACCTTGAAGTCCATGTCGCCGAGGTGGTCCTCGTCGCCGAGGATGTCGGAGAGCACCGCGAACCGCTCGCCCTCCTTGATCAGGCCCATGGCGATGCCCGCGATCGGCGCGCGGCAGCGGCACGCCCGCATCCATCAGCGCCAGCGAGGTGCCGCAGACCGTCGCCATCGAGCTCGAGCCGTTCGATCTCGGTGATCTCGGAGACCACCCGGATGGTGTAGGGGAAGGCTCCTTCGCCGGCAGCAGCGGATGGGTGGCGCGCCAGGCGAGCTTGCCGTGGCCGATCTCGCGCCGACCGGGCGAGCCCAGGCGGCCGGCCTCGCCCACCGAATAGGGCGGGAAGTTGTAGTGCAGCATGAAGTGCTCGCGGTAGTCGCCCTCGAGCGCGTCGATCATCTGCTCGTCCTGGCCGGTGCCGAGCGTGGCCACGACCAGGGCCTGCGTCTCGCCGCGGGTGAACAGCGCGCGAGCCGTGCACCCGCGGCAGCACGCCGACCTCGGCCACGATCGGCCGGACGGTGCGTGGTGTCGCGACCGTCGATCCGCTCGCCGGTGTCGAGGATGTCGTTGCGCACGACGTCGCTCTCGAGCTTCTTGAACGAGCCTCGGCCACGCCTCTGCCTGGCGGTGCGTCGTCGCGTCGGCGAGCATGGCCTCGAGCGGCCTTGGCCTTGGCCGCCGCGACCTTCTCGTGCCGGGCCTGCTTCGATCGGCTCGGCATAGGCCTCGCGCAGCGGCGCCTCGAACTCGGCCTTGAGGTCGGCCATCAGAGCGCCTCGTCGTCGCTCTCGGCCAGCTCCCAGGGCTCCTTGGCGCAGGCCTCGGCCAGCTCGATGATCAGGTCGATCACCGGCTGGAACGCCCGCTGGCCGAACATCACCGCCTCGAGCATGATCTCCTCGGACAGCTCCTTGGCCTCGGATTCGACCATCATCACCGCGTCGCGGGTGCCGGCGACGACCAGGTCGAGCTCGCTGTCTTGCCAGTCTGCTCGACGGTCGGGTTGAGCACGAACTGCGCCGTCGATGTAGCCGACCCGGCGCCGCCGATCGGGCCGAGGAACGGCAATGCCCGCAGATGGTCAGCGCGGCGCTCGCGGCGATCATGGCCACGCATGTCGGGATCGTTCTCGCCGGTCGTGCGCCAGCACGGTGCAGATGACCTGGGTCTCGTTCTTGAAGCCGTCGGGGAACAGCGGCCGGATCGGCCGGTCGATCAGGCGCGAGGTCAGCGTCTCCTTCTCGGTCGGCCGGCCCTCGCGCTTGAAGAAGCCGCCCGGGATCTTGCCCGCGGCGAAGGTCTTCTCCTGGTAGTTGACGGTCAGCGGGAAGAAATCCTGGCCGGGCTTGAGCGACTTGGCGCCGACCGCGGTGCACAGCACCATCGTCTCGCCGTAGCTGACGCAGCACGGCGCCGTCGGCCTGGCGCGCGATCGCGGCCGGTCTCCAGGACCAGGGGGCGACCGCCCCAGTCCATCTCCTTGACTGTCGATCTTGAACATCAACCTAAACCTTTCTGATGGCCTGGCAACGGCAGGCAGCCGGTCCGCCACCAGAGCGGACCGGCTCGACGCCGGGTCAGGCGCGGCGCTGCGCCCTGAAGGAAAGCCTGCGTGCCAGTGTCAACGACGCAGGCCGAGCCGCTCGATGAGCGTCCGATAGCGGGCTGCTGTCGTTCCGATTGCAGATAGTCGAGGAGCCGGCGACGCTGGCCGACCATCATCAGCAGGCCGCGACGTGAGGCGAAGTCCTTCTTGTGCGCCTTCAGGTGCTCGGTCAGATTGCCGATCCGCTCGGTCAGGATCGCGCACCTGCACCTCCGGCGAGCCGGTATCGCCCTCGTGCACGGCATAATCGTTGATGAGCTCGTGCTTGCGCTCTTGCGTGATCGACATCGTCTAGTCCTTCTCGAAGACGGCCTCGGCCGTTCAGGGCGTTGAAAACGCGCAACGGGCTGAGCTCGCCATCCGCGGAGCTGACCAAGAGCGACCAGCTCGCCATGGGCCAGCGCCTTGATGGTCCCGCCTTCGACCGTGTCGCCCAAGACGAGGCGCGGTGCGATGCGGATCGGCTGGCCGGAGCGGAGCCGCGCTGCCTGAGGCTCGGTCACGGCGCAGCGCCGGGATGTCGGCCAGCGCCGTCGAGACCGAAACCAATACTTGCGGTAGAGCTGTCGTCTTCGACGATCTCAGCAAGGGCGTCCAGGGTGACGGCGCGCTCTGTGCCAAATGGTCCCACCTGCAGCCGGCGCAACGCGACGACATGGCCGAAGCAGCCGAGCCGCTCGCCGAGATCGCGTGCCAGCGCACGGACATAGGCGCCCTTGCCGCAAGCCGCCTCGAACACCGCGTGATCGGCATCCGGCCGCTCGAGCAGTGTCGAGCTCGTCGATGCGCACCGGGCGCTCGGCGCCAGCTCGACCGTCTCGCCGCGACGGGCCAGGTCGTAGGCCCGCTCGCCGTGCGATCTTGACCGCCGCGAAGTCGGGCGGCCCTGCATGATCGGCCCCGTGAACGCTGGCAGCGCGCCTCGATCTCGGCATCGCGGGGCGGCTGTCGCTGGTCGCGCAGCACCTCGCCCTCGCTGTCGTCGGTCGTTGTCGCGGCTCGCCGAAGCGCACGGTGAACCGGTAGCGCTTCGCCGCGTCCATGACGTACATGACGGTCTTGGTCGCCTCGCCGAGAGCGATCGGCAGGACGCCGGTGGCGAGCGGATCGAGTGTGCCGCCATGGCCCGCCTTGGCGCGCCTCGGTCAGGCGCTTGACCCGGGCGACCACTGCGGTCGAGGTCATCGCCGGACGGCTTGTCGACGATCAGCCAGCCATTGATGCGCTTGCCTTTGCGGCGCCGGCTCATCAGTCGTTCCGATCCGTGGGCTTGCCGGACCTCTGGGCCTCAGCACCGGCCGCGCGATGCGGCTTCAAGCCCTCGTTCAGCAGGTTGTCGATCTTGGCGGCGTAGCTGAAGCTGGTATCCGGCTCGAAACGCAGCTTGGGCGCGTATTTCAGATTCATCTCGCGCGCCAGCCGGCCCGCCAGGAACGGCCCCACCTTGGCCAGCGAGTCGAGCGTCGCCGGCTGGACCTCGCTCGCCGAGCTCGGTGACGAACACCTGGGCATGACGAAGGTCACGGCTCATCCGCACCTCGGAGACGGTCACCCTTGCCGTCTCGAGATGACGGTCGTGCAGATCGCCGCGCATCAGATGCTCGGCCAGGAGATGCCGCACCTGCTCGGCCACCCTGAGCTGGCGCTGCGACGGCCCCTCCCGATCGTTCCTTGGACATAACGACTGCCTCTGGCGGCATGCCCCGATCCAGGCAAGGCGGCCGCCGGCCGGGTGCCGGCCGACGGCCGAAAAGCCACGCGATCGCCTAGAGCGTGCGCGCCACCTCCTGTCACCTCGTAGGCCTCGATCACGTCGCCCTGCGCGGATGTCGTTGTAGCCGTCGATCGACATGCCGCACTCGAAGCCCTCGCGCACCTCGCGGACGTCGTCCTTGAAGCGCTTGAGCGAGCCCAGCTCGCCGTCGTAGATGACCACGTCGTCGCGCAGCAGCCGCACCCGGGCGCCGCGCCGGATCAGGCCGTCGACGACCCGGCAGCCGGCGATCTTGCCGACCTTGGTGACGTTGAAGACCTCGCGGATCTCGGCGTGGCCGAGGATGGTCTCGCGCGATTCCGGCGCCAGCATGCCCGCGAGCAGGCCCTTCATCTCGTCGAGCAGCTCGTAGATGATCGAGTAGTAGCGGATCTCGACCCCTTCGCGCTTGGCCAGCTCGCGCGCCTGGGCGTTGGCGCGGACGTTGAAGCCGAGGATCACCGCCTGCGAGGCCTGCGCCAGGGTGACGTCGCTCTCGGTGATGGCGCCGACGCCGCCGTGCAGGATGCGGACGCTCGACCTCCTCGGTGCCGAGCTTCTCGAGACCCGCCGGCGATCGCCTCGAGCGAGCCGTGCACGTCGGACTTGATCACCACCGGCAGCTCGCTGGCTCTCGCCGGCCTGGAGCTGCGAGAACATCTCCTCGAGCGAGCCGCGCGCCGGCGCCGCCTGACGCTGCTGCTGCTCGCGGCGCTTGCGCTGACGGTACTCGGCGATCTCGCGGGCCCGCTTCTCGTTGTCGACCGACGACCAGCAGGTCGCCGGCGCTCGGGCACGCCGTCGAGGCCGAGGATCTCGACCGGCATCGACGGTCCGGCGGCCTCGACCTGGCTGCCGCGGTCGTCGATCATGGCGCGGACACGGCCCCAGTGGGCGCCGGCAGACGACGATGTCGCCGACCGCTGAGCGTGCCGTGCTGGACAGCACGGTGGCGACCACGCCGCGGCCGCGGTCGAGCTTGGCCTCGATGACCGCGCCCTGGGCCTCGCGGTCGGGATTGGCCTTGCAGCTCCAGGAGCTCGGCCTGCAGCTGGACTGCCTCGATCAGCTTGTCGAGCCCGGTCCGCTTCAGGGCGCTGACCGCAATGCACAGCACGTCGCCGCCGAAATCCTCGACCACCACATCGTGGCTCAGCAGCTCCTGCTTGACCCGGTCCGGATTGGCCTCGGGCTGGTCGATCTTGTTGATCGCGACGACGATCGGCACCTTCGGCCGCCTTGGCGTGGCTGGATCGCCTCGACGGTCTGCGGCATCACGCCGTCGTCGGCGGCGACCACCAGCACGACGATGTCGGTGACCGTGGCGCCGCGGGCGCGCATCTGCGGTGAAGGCGGCGTGGCCCGGCGTGTCGATGAAGGTCACCGGCAGGCCGGTGCCGACGTCGACCTGATAGGCGCCGATGTGCTGGGTGATGCCGCCGGCCTCGCCGGCGACGACGTCGGTCTTGCGCAGCGCGTCGAGCAGCGAGGTCTTGCCGTGGTCGACATGGCCCATGACGGTCACCACCGGCGCCCGCGGCTGCAGGGTCGCCGGGATCGTCGTCGTCGCCCTCGAGGCCGATCTCGACGTCGCTCTCGCTCACCCGCTCGGGCTGCCTGGCCGAACTCGGCCAGCACCAGCTCGGCGGTGTCGGCGTCGATGCGTCTGGTTGATCGTCACCATGATGCCGATGCGCATCAGGATCTTGACCACCTCGGCACCGCGCACCGCCATGCGAGTGGCGAGCTCCTGCACGGTGATCGTCTCGGGCACGCACGACCTCGCGGACAGTGCGGCTCGCTCGACTGCAGGCCGCCTGTTGACGGCGCTCGCGCTCGCGCTGGCGCTTGAGCGCGGCGAGCGAGCGTGTCCGCTCGAGCTCCTCGGCCTCCTCGTCGGTGGCCAGGATCAGCCGCTTGTCGTTGCGCCGGGTGTCGCGCTCGGTGCGACGCAGCGTGCTGCGCCGATCGCCCTTGCCACCCTTGCCGCGGCCTGTCGTCGTCGTCGCCGGGCCCGACGGGCTGGCGCGTCGAGCCTTGGCCGCACGCTTGCCTTCCTCCGGCGCACGCAGCCTCGACGAGCCGCGACCTCCTCGCGGGCTTGGGCCGATCGCGCCGGTCGGCGCGGCGCTCGCCGCTTCCTCGGCCTGCTTGCGCCGTCTCCTCGTCGGCGAGCAGCCGTGCGGCCTGCTCCTCGGCCTTGCGACGGGCTTCCTCCTCCGCGTCGCGCCGCGCCTCCTCCTCGGCCTTGCGCTGGCTGGCGGCCTCCTCCTCGGCCCTGCGGCGCGCCGATTCCTCGGCAGCACGCCGCGCGTTCTCGTCGGCCCGGGCGCGGGCTTCCTCCTCGATCTTCTTCGATTCGGTGAGCGCCCGCAGCCGCGAGCGCTTCTCGTCCTCGGTCAGCGTCGGCAGCGTCATCGGCCCCCGACCGCCGGCCACGATTGTCGGACGGCGAGCGACGCTGCGGCTCGGCCGGACGAGCCTTCGGTGCCGGCGCCGCCGGCGCCTTCAGCTGCGTCTCGGCCGCGGGTGCGGCGGCCGTGCCCGGCCGTGCGGCGGGTCCGCGGCGGCGCTTGACCTCGACGGCCACAGCCTTGCTCCGGCCGTGGCTGAAGCTCTGCCGCACCGTGCCCTGGTCGCCAGCCTTCTTGAGCTCGAGCCGGCCACTACCAGTGCCCTTGCCGAGCTCGATTCGCGTGTTGCGGTCCTGACCCTTGACGTCGCTCATCCTGCTCGCCGAATCCCTTGCTGCTCGTCCACGTGGCACTCACCCGCCGTCGGGTCGCCCGTACCAGGGTCACCCGCATTATCGGGCGGGCGGCGAAACCCTTCGAGCTTCGCCGCATCGTCCGCCAACCGCGTGGCCAGTCTACCGTTTCTCATCCAGGCATGCACGACCGCATCTCGGCCGAGCGCTCGGCCCAGCTCCGCACGGCTCAAGCACGCCACCACCGGGCCATCGCCCTGCTTCGCCCTCAGCTTGCGTCGGCCATGCTCTGCCGCATCGCTCGCCTCGATCAACACGCCAGGCACCGCTGCCGCCACTGCTGCCGCGACCTGATCGAAGCCCGACACCAGCTCACCGGCCCGCCGGCCGAGGCCGACGGCGTCGATGCAGCGCTGCGCCAGCAGCCGCTCCAAGAGCTCGGGCAGATCGTCGGGAACGATCACGGCCCCGCCGGCATGGCGATCGAACACGCGCTTCTTCAACGCTGTCCGCACACTCGCCGCGTCGGCCTTCACCCAAAAGCCACGGCCTGGCATCCGGCCGGCAAGATCGGGCACCAAGCGCCGCTCCGGATCGATGACGAAGCGCAGCATGGTCCGCGCCTCGCCGCTCGCCCGGCTCGCCAGGTCGCGCCGTACCAGCCCCTCGGCGGCACCAGCCGCCCGTGCGGACGCAACCGAGGGAGGCGGGCCGTCAGGGCCGCCCTCGCTCGCCACGCTCCGCTCCGGTGCCTCGACCATCATGCTCAGTGCGTCGTCTCCGGCTGTCCGTCTGCCTCTGCCGACGCTGCGTCGCCTTCGGGCTCGATCTCGGGCTCCGGCTCGGGCTCGATCCAGCCGAGAACCAGCCGCGCCTGGAGGATCAGGTCGCCGGCCGTGGCCTCGTCCATCGGCACCGCGCCCTTGAGCATCTCGACCAGCTCGTCGGCGGCGAGATCGGCGAAGTCCTCGAGCGACTTCACGCCTTGCCGGCCGAGCGCCACGACGGTCGCCAGATCGATCAGCGTGAAGGCGCGCAGATCCTCGCCGACGCCGAGCTCGTCCGCCTCCTGCTCCAAGAGCTGCTCCTGCTCCAGGAGATAACCATTGGCGCGTTCCTTCAGCGCCTCGGCGATCTCCTCGTCGAAGCCCTCGATCTGCGCCAGCTCGTCGACCTCGCTGAACGCCACGTCCTCGACGGCGCTGAAGCCCTCGGTGGCCAGCAGCTGGGCGATCACCTCCTCGACGTTCAAGGTCTCGATGAACAGCTCGGTGGCCTCGCGGAACTCGCGGTTGCGCCGCTCGCTGTCCTCGCCCTCGGACATGATGTCGATGTCCCAGCCGGTGAGCTGCGAGGCGAGACGAACGTTCTGGCCGCGCCGGCCGATTGCGATGTGCTGCATGTGGTCCGGCACGATGACCTCGATCCGCCGGGCATCCGGGTCGAGCACCACCTTGCTCACCTCGGCCGGCGCCAGGGCGTTGACGACGAAGGTGGCGGGATCCGACGACCAGGGGATGATGTCGACCTTCTCGCCGACCAGCTCCTGGACCACGGCCTGCACGCGGCTGCCGCGCATGCCGACGCAGGCACCGACCGGGTCGATCGAGCTGTCCTTGGAGATCACCGCGATCTTGGCCCGGCTGCCCGGATCGCGGGCGACCGACTTGATCTCGATGATGCCGTCGTAGATCTCCGGCACCTCCTGCTCGAACAGCTTCGCCATGAACTGCGGATGGGTGCGCGACAGGAAGATCTGCGGGCCGCGCGTCTCGTGCCGGACGTCGTAGAGAAAGGCCCTGATGCGGTCCTTGTTCCTGAAGCTCTCGCGCGGGATCAGGTCGTCGCGACGGACGATCGCCTCGGCCCGGCCGAGATCGACCAGCACGTTGCCGTGCTCGGTCCGCTTGACCTCGCCGATGACGATCTCGCCGATCCGGTCCTTGAACTCGTCGTACTGCCGCTCGCGCTCGGCCTCGCGCACCTTCTGCACGATCACCTGCTTGGCACTCTGTGCCGCGATGCGGCCGAGATCGATCGGCGGCAGCGGATCGAGGATGAGATCGCCGGCCTGCGCCGCCGGATTGCGGTCGCGCGCCTCGTCGAGGCCGATCTGCCGTGGCAAAGTCGTCGACCGTCATCGGCCACCTCGAGCTGGCGGAACAGCCTGATCTCGCCGGTCTTGCGGTCGATCTCGGCGATGATCTCGTGCTCGAGCCCGTACTTGCGTGCGCGCGGCCGTCTGGATGGCCTGCTCCATCGCCTCGATCACCTCGTCGGCGATCGATGCCCTTCTCCTGGGCCACCGTCTCGGCGACCCGCAACAGCTCCGCTCGCCCCAGCCCGGCGCTCACTTCCATTGCCTAATCCCTCACCTCGAGCGTTGCCTCGCCGCCCTTCAGGGCTGATGCGATCAACGCGTCGGTCAATACCAGCTTGGCCTTCCTGATCCGCCGAAATGGCACCCGCCAGGCGGTGCCGTCCACGGTCAGCAAGACGTCTCCATCATCAGCCGCTCCGGCCATCCCATCGGCCGGCTCTCCAGAAACCGCCTCCGGCGCTGCGACGCCGTCGAGCCGCCCCTTCAGCCGCTTGCGGCCCTCATGCGGCGGGTCGAGCTCGACCCGCACCTCGTGTCCGGCGAACCGGCGAAAATCGTCCAACCGGACCAGCGGCCGATCGATGCCGGGCGACGAGACCTCGAGCGCATAGGCGCCCTCGATCGGGTCGGCGACATCGAGCAGCACCGAAACCGCATGGCTGATCGCCGCGCAATCATCGACCGTCATCGTCGCGGTTCGGTCGACCGGCTCCGCCATCACCTGCAGGGTCGGCCGCTGCCCGCCGCCGAAGGTCACCTGCACGAGATCGAAACCCATGTCATGCAAAGTCGGCTCGAGCAGCGCGCCCACCTCGTCGAGCTTGGTTCTCGCCTGATTGATCGCCATCCGTCGCGCGTCGTCGTCCCGTCGAAACCCATCCTCAACCCGGCCTGCCGGCACGGTGCGTGGGCACCGTCAAGACAAACAAAAAAGAGCGGGCCGGAACCCACTCTGCTTGCAAAGCCGAGATTTCGTTAACTTATGGTCTCAATCGTCGGCAGATGCAAGCGGATCGGCGCGCGGCTGGCGGCGGAAACGCAGGAACACCGGCCGGCGCCCGGCAGCGATGGCCTTGCTCTCGTAGCGGGTCGGCGGCCAGTCGGCCGGCCGCCGGCGCCAGTCCTCGGCTCCTCGCACCTGCCAGTCGAGACGCTTCTCGGCCAGCAGCGTCGCCAGGATCCAGCGGCGATAGCCGGGATCGTCGGTGGCAACCCGAAGCTCGCCACCATCGACCAGGAGATCGGCCATCCGCGCCGCCGTGTCGGCGTTCACGATCCGCCGCTTCCAATGCCGCTTCTTCGGCCAGGGATCGGCGAACAGGACGAAAATGCGCTCGAGCGAGGCGGCCGGCAGCCGCTCCAGGAGGAGCCGGGCATCGTCGGCGAGAACACGGACATTGGCGAGCCCGGCCGTCTCGATCTCGCGCCAGGAGGCGGGCCACGCCGTCGAGATAAGGCTCGACGCCGAGCATTCCGACCTCGTGGATGAGCGCTGGCCTGCCAGGCCAGATGCTCGCCACCGCCGAAGCCGATCTCCAGCCAGAGTCGCTGGCGAGGCGGATCGAACAAGGCGGCGGGCGCGAGCTCGCCCCGATCGGGCAGCGCAATGGTCAGCTCGGGCAGCAGCCGCTCGAGCCGCTCGCGCTGGGCCGGGCGCAGGCCCGGGCCACTGCGCCGGCCATAGAGGACACGACGAGGCCGCGCGTCGGGCACGGCCCCGCCTATGGTATCGTCCGACAAGCGCGCGCCGGACGCGGCCTCAGTTGAAGGCGCGCTTGAGCTCGTCGGCGAGATCGGTCCGCTCCCAGGAGAAGGCACCGTCATTGCCAGGCGTCCGGCCGAAATGACCGTAGGCCGCGGTGCGGGCGTAGATCGGCCGGTTCAGCTCGAGCCGGCGACGAATGCCGCGCGGGCTGAGATCGAGATCCATCAACAGCTCGGCCAGCCTGACCTGATCCACCTCGCCCGTTCCCTGCGTGTCGACATAGATCGACAAGCGGCTTGGCGACGCCGATGGCATAGGAGAGCTGGATCAGGCAGTGCTTGGCGAGGCCGGCGGCGACCACGTTCTTCGCCAGATAGCGGGCGGCGTAGGCGGCCGAGCGGTCGACCTTGGTCGGGTCCTTGCCGGAGAAGGCGCCGCCGCCGTGCGGTGCGGCACCGCCATAGGTGTCGACGATGATCTTGCGGCCGGTGAGACCGGCGTCACCGTCCGGGCCGCCGATGACGAACTGTCCGGTCGGATTGACGTAGAACTCGTCCTCCGACGGCAACCAACCGTCCGGCAGCACCTGCTTGGCGAAGCCGCGGACGATCTCGCGGACCTGCGGGGTGGTGACCCCGGCCTTGTGCTGGGTCGAGACGACGAGCGAGGTGCAGGCGACCGGACGACCGCCGGCGTAGCGGAGCGTCACCTGGCTCTTTGCGTCGGGGCCGAGCTCCGGCACCTGGCCGGCATGGCGCGCCTCGGCCATGAGCTGCAGGATCTGGTGTGCGTAGGTGATCGGTGCCGGCATCAGCTCCGGCGTCTCGTCGCAGGCGAAGCCGAACATGATGCCCTGGTCGCCGGCGCCCTCGTCCTTGTTCTCGCCGCCGTCGACACCCATGGCGATATCGGACGATTGCTCGTGCAGGTAGACATCGATCGCTGCGTCGCGCCAGTGAAAGCCTTCCTGCTCGTAGCCGATGTCGCGAACCGCCTCGCGGGCGATGCAGCGGACATGATCGTGGGTGATCCCGGCCGGGCCGCGCACCTCGCCGGCGATCACGATCCGGTTCGTGGTGGTCAGCGTCTCGCAGGCGACCCGCGCCTCGGGCTCCGCCGCCAGATACGCATCGACCACCTCGTCCGAGATTCGATCGCAGACCTTGTCCGGATGGCCTTCGGAGACGGATTCGCTGGTGAACAAATAGTCATTGGCGACCATGAGCCGTCCTCTACGCTTTGTTGATCTGGCTGCCTTCTGGCGCCGATGCGCCACGGCTTCAAGCCCGGAGATCAGGCCGGGCCCAGCCGTGACGCTGGGCCCGGCCCGGCAAAAGCATGAAAAGCGAATGGAATTGACGGCCGAGGGGACATCAACCGATCCTGTCCTCGGCGCCCGAACGGGCGGCCCGCGCCTCGGCCAATGCCGCGGCCAGCAAAGCCAGAACCACGATGACACCCCCCAGCCAAGGTGCACGGCTCGCCAGCGGGCGTGTCGCCAGCGCCGCTGGCAGGGCCGCATCCAGCGTGCCCATGGTGCCGAGCGGCAGGCTGGCCAGAATGCGACCCCAGGCATCCGTGACTAGCGATATCCCGGTATTGGCGGCACGGACCAGCGGCAGCCCGGCCTCGACAGCCCGCATCCGCGCCATGCCGGCGTGCTGGTGCGGGCCGCTGGAGATGCCGAACCAGGCATCGTTGGTGACGTTGGCGATCCAACGCGCGCGTCCGGTCCCGTCCGTCGCACGCCCCGGAAAGGCCGCCTCGAAGCAGACCAGCGGGCTGAACGGCGGCAGGCCATCGAGCGTCATCGTGACGCGGCCAGCACCCGGCAGGAAATCGATGCTGCCCACGGCCAACGCCTCGAGCCCGAGCCGGCTGAAGAGCGGCCGGAACGGCAGGAACTCGCCGAAAGGCACCAGATCGACCTTGTCGTAGCGCGCCTCGATGACCCCGCCGGCGGCGATGCCATAGACGCTGTTGTGCAGCACCGGCGGCGACACGTCATCCTCGTAGAAATCGGAGCCCAGCACGACATGGCCACCAGGCCCGATCACGGCCCCCACCAGGTCGCGCACATCGGCGGTGCGCTCGATCGCATAGGGCACGGAGCTTTCGGGCCACAAGACGACATCCGGCGGCACCGCGCCAGCCGAGACCGAGAGGTCTAGATGGCGCTGGAACCAACGTTGCCGCAGCGTCGGATCCCACTTATGATGCTGCGCGATATTAGCCTGCACGATCCGCAGGCTGACGGGCTCCGCCGGTGCCTCGACCGGCAGGTCAGCGGTGAGCCGCCAATGGCCGAAGCCCACGATCATGGCGACCAGCGCCAGAGCGAGTCCGCCAGCGGTCCAGCGCCGCCCGGGTCCACGCCAGGCGAGGCCGGCCAGCGCCGCGATCAAGGCCACAACGAAGCTCATGCCGGTGGTGCCGAGCACGGCCACCGCCTGCAGCGTCGTGTCGTGCGCGGTGAGAGCCAAGGACAGAGGATTCCAGGGAAACTGCACGCCGAACCGGCCACGGGCGAGCTCGCCGACGCACCAGAGCGCGGCGAAGACCAGGGCCGCAGCCCAGGGTCTGCGCCAGCGCCGCAGACCGATCAGGCCGAGCGGCAATGCCGAAAGCACAGCCAAGACCGCGGCGAGCCCGACGACGCCCGGCACCGCCAAGAGGCCGAAGCGCTCGGCCTCGGCGAAAAAGGCGATGCCGACCCAATACAGCCCGGCCAGGTGAAAGCCGAAGGCAAAGAGCCAGACCGCCAGGAACGAACGCCAATAGCCCCGGGCGCCGAGCAGCACCAAGAAGAGCAAGGCGGGCGCCAAGACGGCCGGCAGGAAGCCCAAGGGCGGCAGCGCCGCAGCGAGCCCGGCGCCGGCAAACGGCAACAACCAGACGACCCAGCCGGCATCGCGGGCGGCCCACCCGGCGTGGGGGCGGGCCATGGCGGTGCTCAATCCGTCACGCCCGGCTCGGTTCCCCGGCCCTCGGCGCTGCTTGCCCGATCGGGCTCACGCTCCTCGACCCGACGGCGGCGGCCCAGCCGGTCCATGGGCACGGTCTCGATCAGCACCCGCTTGATCCGCCGCGGATCGGCGTCGAGAATGTAGAAGACGAAGCCCGCCGGATGGCGCACCTCGTCGCCGACATCGGGGATCCGGTCGGCCATGGTGACGATGAGCCCACCCAGCGTGTCGACCTCGTCGCGCTCGTCCTCGGTCAGCAGCTGGCAGTCGAGCAGCTCCTCCAGATCATCGATATCGACCCTGGCATCCGCCTCGACCTTGCCGTCGGCGCGGCGCACCAGCTGCGCCGGCTCCTCGCCGCGATGCTCGTCGTGCAGCTCACCGAGGAGCTCGACCACGAGATCCTCGACCGTAGCCAACCCGTCGGTGCCGCCGAACTCGTCGACGACCGCCGCCATGTGCGCATGGCTTTTGCGCATCTCGAGCAGGAGATCGAGCACCCGCATCGAGGGCGGCACAACCGGCACCGGGCGCATCACCTTGGCCAGCTGGAAGCCATCGCCATCACCCCAGAACGGAAGAAGATCCTTGATGTGCACGAGCCCGACGACATCATCCAACGTGCCGCGGAAGACGAGCAGCCGCGAATGGCCGGCTGCGCGCATCGCGGCCACGATCTCGGCCAGACTGGCGCCGATCTCGATGGCGCAGATATCGGCGCGCGGCACCATCACGTCATCGACCCGAAGCTCGCCGAAGCTCAACGCGTTGAGCAGGAGCTCACGCTCGTCCGCGGTGAACTGCTCGATACCGCCGCCGGCCTCCTCCTCCTCGAGCAGGTCTTCGAGCGTCTCGCGCAGGCTGCCGTTATTGCTCTCGCCCGTCGCCAGCTCGCGCAGCCGGCGCAACAGGCCTTCGAGCATAGACGGGCTGGTGTTGGGCTCACGGGCAAGCTGCCTCATCGCCCGAGCTCCAGTGCCAATGGCGGTGTTGCCGCCGACTCGGCTAAACCGGCACCGTTGCTGTCCAAAGCGTGCACGTCGTCATCTGCAGCATAGGGATCGGCGTGGCCAAGCCCAGCCAGGACGAGCGTCTCCAGCCCCTCCATCACCGCCGCTTCCGCGTCGTCCCGGTGATCGAAGCCCAGCAGATGCAGAACGCCGTGGGCCACCAGATGGGTCAGGTGCGCGCCCGTCGTCCGGCCCATGGCGGCAGCCTCGGCACGTGTCGTCTCGAGCGCCACCACGATGTCGCCGAGCAGCAGCGGCTCGCCCGGCCGGCGCGGCGCGGTGGGATCGTCGCCTTCGAAGGACAAGACGTTGGTCGGTGCGTCCTTGCCGCGGAAGTCGCGGTTGAGAATTCGCACCTCGGCGTCGTCGGCCAAACGGATGCTGATCTCGACCGGCGGCGCCAAGGTCGCTGCATCCATGCCGCTCGATTGCGCGGTGGCCGCCCGGAAAGCCGCTAGTGCAGCCGCCTCGACGGTCGGCTCCAGATCGGTGACGGCCGTGCGCCATGCGCCATTGCCGACCGCCACCTCGATAGATGGGCTACTGTCACTGTCCATTGGTTGCACGGCGGCGCCAAGCCGGCGCCATCAGTCTCCTGCGGTAGGGGATCACGTCGCTGCAGCCGGCGCACCGACCACCGCTGCAGTCTCATAGGCTTCGACGATCTTCGTCACCAGCGGATGTCGCACGACGTCGGAGCGGTCGAAGCGCACTGTCGCCACCTCCGGAATGCCGACGAGCTTGGCGGCCGCGTCGGCGAGCCCGGATGGCGCGCCCGGGGGCAGGTCGATCTGCGTCGGGTCTCCCGTCACCACCATACGTGAGCCCTCGCCGAGCCGGGTCAAGAACATCTTCATCTGCGCGGGCGTCGTGTTCTGCGCCTCGTCGAGAATGACGAAGGCATGGCTCAAGGTGCGGCCGCGCATGAACGCCAGAGGGGCGATCTCGATCTGCCCCTGCTCGATGCGGGTCTGCAGCTTGCCCTCGGGCAGCATGTCCTGCAATGCGTCGTAAAGCGGGCGCAGATATGGATCGACCTTCTCCTTCATGTCGCCCGGCAGGAAGCCCAGCCGCTCACCCGCCTCGACCGCGGGACGCGAGAGGATGATCCGCTCGATCCGCCGCTCGCGCATGAAGGCGACAGCCGCCGCGACCGCGAGATAGGTCTTGCCGGTGCCGGCCGGGCCCAGCGCGAACACCAGGTCCCGTTGCTCGAGCGCCCTGAGATAGGCTGCCTGGTTCGGCGAGCGGGGCGTGATCGAGCGTCGATCGGTCTGCACGTGGTGCCCGAGCCCGCCAGTCTCGACATTGCCCCGGACCATGCGCAGCGCCGCATCGACATCGTCGCGGCCGACCTCGTGACCGCCCTGTAACTGGGCGTAGAGCCGATCGAGCACCGCGGCCGCGGTCTCCACCTCGGCATCGCTCTCACCCTGGATGAAGATCTCGTTGCCACGGGTGACGATGCTGACCGGCAGCTTTTGCTCGAGCCGAGCGATGTTGACATGGTGTTGACCAAAGAGCAGGGCGCAGGTGGCATTGTCGTCGAATCGGACCCGGTGGCTGGAGCCCTGGAAGTCGGCGAGCGGGGCTATGGTGGTCAGGCGAACGTCTCCTCGGGCTGGGCGGGATCTTGGCGCTGGCCAGCGATCGCGCGGGTTGTGCCGCGCCGGTTCTCGTCGACGAGCCTGCCGGCGAGGCTGTGCGGGAAAGCCTCGGTGATCTGGGCGGCGACGCAGCTGCCGAGTGCGGCTTCTGGCGCGATCAAGTGCACCGCCTGCAAATAAGGTGTGCGGCCGACGAGCTGACCCGGATGACGGCCCGGCCGCTCCAAGAGCACCGGCAGCAGGGCGCCCACGGTTGCCGCATTGAACGCCGCCGCCTGCCGCTCGAGCAGGGACTGCAGACGCTGCAGACGCTCGCCTCGAACCGCTTCCTTGACCTGCCGCGGCATCGCCGCCCCGGGCGTTCCCGGCCGCGGGCTGTACTTGAACGAAAAGGCCTGGGCAAAGCCGACACGCTCGACCAGGGCCATTGTCGCCGCAAAATCGGCGTCGCTCTCGCCGGGGAAGCCGGTTATGAAATCGGACGACAGCGCCATGTCCGGCCGCACCTGCCGCAGGCGATCGACGATCCGCTCGAAATCGGCAGCCCGATAGCCGCGGTTCATCGCCTCGAGCACACGATCGGATCCCGACTGCACGGGCAGATGCAGGAACGGCATGAGCTGCGGAATACTACCATGCGCCTCGATCAGCGCGTCATCCATGTCTCTCGGGTGCGACGTGGTGTAGCGGATCCGCAGGAGACCATCGATCTCGGCAAGCGCATGGATCAGTCGGGCGAGCCCCCATTCCGCGTTGCCCGGCCCCATCCCGTGATACGCGTTGACGTTCTGGCCTAAGAGCGTGATCTCACGGGCGCCGCCGGCGACCAAGCCGCCGAGCCTCGGCGAGGATCGCGGCCGCCGGCCGGCTCTCCTCGGCACCCCGCGTGTACGGCACGACGCAGAACGTGCAGAACTTGTCGCAGCCTTCCTGGATGGTGAGGAAAGCCGAGACCGGCGAGGCAGCGTCCACCTCGGGCAAGAGGTCGAACTTGCTTTCCACCGGGAAGTCCGTGTCGAGCTGACCGCCGGCAGCACGCTCGCGTTTGGCCAGCAGTTCGGGCAGCCGGTGATACGCCTGCGGACCAACGACGATGTCGACGAAGGACGCCCGCTCCAGCAACGCCGCACCCTCGGCCTGGGCGACGCAGCCCGCGACCACGAGCCGTTGGTCCTTGCCGCCTGCGGCACGTCGCTCGTCGCGGGCGATCCGCAACCGCCCGAGCTCGGAATAGACCTTCTCGGCCGCCTTCTCACGGATGTGACAGGTATTGAGGATGACGAGATCTGCGGCAGCGGCATCGGCCACCGCCGCGTAGCCATGGCGCGCTAAGAGGCCGACCATCCGCTCGCTGTCATAGACATTCATCTGACAGCCATAGGTCTTGATGTGGACGGTCTTGGCCGGTCGCGTGCGCCTATGCTCAGCGGCGGGGACAACCGTCCGCGGCTCGCCGGGCGTCGCCGGCGAATGGTACCGGTTTTCACCCGCGCGCGACCGCGCCGATCCGTCGGCATTCGCTGTCGAGCCACGTCCGTCCGGCATGTCCAGGCCGTCACTCATCAAGATGTCGATCGCGTCTGGATGGATTTGCAGTGGCTTTTCGGCCGGCGCTTTTCTGGCCGGCCCAACCGTCGCAGCGTTATCATGGCCACCCGCCGGAGCAGCCCCGAGCGCAGGTCATGAAACAGGCTGGCGAGCCGGCCGAAAAACCAGGCTCGTCAATGATCAACAATGGGTCTCGACCGGATCAATCATGCACAAACGGGCGTTGTCACTCTTGAATTAGCCATAACGCTAGATGAGCGTAACGACAACTCTTTGACAAAGCGTTACCATAATTGGCGCGAAAGCGCAAAAACGGGCGGCTCGATCGCCGCCCGCAAATGCGCTGTCGATGGTTCAGCCAGACGGTCGAGCCAGCCCGCGGAAAATCGGCTTCGCCTTGGGTCGGGTCACCACCGGACCCCGGCCCCGGACGACCGCCCCCTCCGCGTCAGCCGGTCCGCCCTCGCCTCAAGATGCCGCCTTGCGCCCTCGGGCCCGTGGCTTGGTGCCGAGACCGATCTTCTTGGCCAAGCTGCTGCGCTGCTCGGCATACGCCGGCGCTACCATCGGGTAGTCATCGCTCAATCCCCAACGGCGGCGATATTCGTCTGGGGTCATGTCGTAGCGGGTCTTCAGGTGGCGCTTGAGCATCTTCAGCTTCTTGCCATCTTCCAGGCAGACGAGATGGTCCTGCTGGATCGACTTCTTGATCGGGACCGCCGGGACCGGCTTCTCCGGCTCCTCCTCGACCTTGGCCTGGCCCTGCTCGGCCAGCCCGGTATACACGAGCCGAATGAGCTGCGGCAGGTCGCTGACGGCAACAGTGTTGTTCGAGACATGCGATGCGACTATCTCGGTAGTCAGCGACAGCAGCTCATTTTGGCTCAATTGTTCGGTCATTCTCGGGTTATCCTTTCGCCCAAGCATTAAAGGCTCTGATCGGGAATACATATTTCTTCACGCAAACGATGCAAGAGGAATTTTCGAGTTTTCTCAAGTTTCAGGTGCGGCAATGCAAAAACGGGACAAGTAGCGGAATGAAGGCAGACGCTGAGTTGGACATTACCCTCGAAAGTTGTCCAATGACCTTTGTCCGTACCAAGGTCAAGCTGGAGACGATGCGGGCAGGCGAACTGCTCTGCGTCAAGCTGCAGCGTGGCGAGCCGCTGGAGAACGTGTCGCGAGCAGTTTTGGACCATGGGCACAGTGTGCTCAGGACAGAAGCCCTGGCCGATCAACTCTACGCCTTGTGGATAAAGGTTAAGGATTGAGCGATCGGGCAAGTCCCAGGCCGGGGCGCGAGCCGCTTTCTCCCAGGCCCGAGCCCGATCCGCGAGCCGTTACAACGTCGCTTCTCGCGTCATTGTGGAGCAGTATCAGGGTGCGCAATCGGCAGCGCAGGCCGCTCGAACGGGCCAGTCGACGTTCGCCAGCAACGCGTCACAGCGCCGGATCGGCGAGTGCCGACGGGATGTCGGCCCGCATCGTATAGGCGTGCATGCGCGTGCCATCGGGCCTGGCATAGTAGTCCGGGCGCGTGCCGACCCGCGAGAAATGGTACCGCTCGTAGAGCGCCTGCGCCGACAGATTGTCGATCGCCACCTCGAGGAACATGGTCTGCGCGCCGGCTTCAAGGCAGCTCTGCATGCTCATCCGCAGAATGGCGGCGGCTACCCCGCGGCGGCGCTGGGCCGGGACGACGCCGAGGGAAAGGAGCTCGCACTCGTCGCGAACCACCCGCAGCAACGCGAAGCCGATGCCACGCAGCGCGTCGAATCCGGTGAAGCCGCCGCCCGTCTGCCGTGCGATAAGGCCGAAACCGCCCGGCAGAGCCAAGAGATGGGCGAGATCGGCGCGGCTCCAGCCTTCCTCAAAGCAATGCTTATGCAGCCGTGTCAGCCGACCGAGATCGAAGGCGCCGATCGGCTTGATCGTCACTTGCAGCTCGCCCTTGAACGACAGCAACGCGCTAGCTCCCGACCGGCAAGAGCGAGCGGCCGGCGCCGGGCCGGGCATCGGCATCGCGCGCATAGAGCGGAGACAGCTCGAAGCCGTCGATCGGCTCGACCCCCCGATCGAGCGCCGCAAGGGCGGCCATCGCCACACCGGCCAAGCCCGTGTCGTTTTCCGCCAGCGCCTCGACCCACCCCGGCCAATCCGGAGGGAGATGAGGCAGCAACAACGGCACACCCTCACCCACCAGGCGCACCGGGCCACCAAGATCGGCGGCAACCGCCGCCGGCGGCAAGAGCCGAGGCCGTTCGATCGGCCGCCCGCCAGCAGCGAATCGCTGCACGAAGACCTGGCCGCGCCGCGCATCCCGCACGGCGACGATCGGCGAGGTCTCGGTCCGCGATGCGGATCGCGCAACCGGTGCCGCCAACGCCTCCAATGTCGTCACGGGGATGGTTTTCATCCCGGTCACAAGCGCCAGGCCGCGGGCGGCAGCGAGCCCGGTCCGAATGCCGCTGAAGCTGCCCGGCCCCACCGTCACCGCCAGGAGATCCAGGCGATCCAGCGTCAGGCCGGCATCGGCGAGCACGGCCGCGAACAAGCCGGGCAGCCGCTCGGCATACGCCTGCGAACCATCGAACGCGCACACGGCAGCGATCTCGGCATCGACCACGATGCCGGCCGAGCAGCCGTTGCCGGCCGTATCGAAGACCAAGAGCCGCAAGACGCCGACCGTTGCCGATCAGGAGACGGAGCGGACCTCGACGACCTCGGGCACATAGTATTTGAGCAGGTTCTCGATGCCGTTCTTCAATGTCACCACCGAGGACGGGCAGCCGGAGCAGGCGCCACGCATGTGCAAATAGACGATGCCGCGGTCGAAGCCCTGGAAGACGATGTCACCGCCATCCTGCGCAACGGCAGGCCTCACCCGGCTGTCGATCAGCTCCTTGATCTGCTGGACCGTCGCATCGTTCTCGTCGAGCCGGATGCCATCATCGATGTCAGCGTCGGCGCGCAGCACCGGATCCCCGGACATGAAGTGCTCCATGATGGCACCCAGGACGGCCGGCTTGAGCATGTACCAGTCCTCCACCCCGGCCTTGGTCACCGAGATGAAATCCCGGCCGAGATAGACGCCGGACACGCCGTCAATGGCGAACAGGCGAGCCGCCAGGGGCGATATCGCTTCTGCCTTCTCGACCTCGGTAATGTCGACGACGCCGTCCTCCATCACGCTCTGGCCCGGCAGGAACTTGAGTGTCGCCGGGTTGGGCGTGGTCTCGGTTTGAATGAACATCCGCATCTCCTCCAGCCGCCGACCGCAATCAGCGGCGCATGAATTCCCTGCGCCCAACGCTGGCGCAATTCGGTGAAGCATCGGCCCGAGGTCACCGGATACCGCCCCGCCTCTCGCCTACTCCGCGGCACGCCATCCGAACCCGAGCAGCATCGACCGGCGCACCGCCATCGACGTGCCCACCAAGCATAAATCGGGACGAAGCGCCAACCGAACAAGATGGACCGCAAAGCTCGATCGTCCGGCAGCCACGCCGAGCAGCTGCGTCGCCGCCCAAACCCGCCCGACGAGAAACGAGATGGGCCGTCGCTGCGCCTCAAAAAGATCTTGTGAAGAGCACGACCTCGACCACGCGCAAACGAACCGCGGGCAGCAGCAAGAAACGAATGCCGATCGACGCATCGACAGCCTCGTGAGCGCAAGCCATCCTCGCTGCCTGGGCTCGGCACGAGACTGGCTCGGGATGGCCACCGCAAACCAATCCGCGACGACCCGGATCAGGCATCTTGCGGCTGAGAGGGGCGCCTTCCGGCGGTCGAGTCGATCTCGACCGTCGATTGTGACGCCCTCGGTCGGTCCAGAGCCCGATCTGGACGGAATCTGCCCGCCAACCCGTCAGCTTGATCGTCCGGCCCAGGCGAGACCATAGCCAATGAGATGGCGACCCTGGTCGAGCGCAATGTGGGCGTCGAAGCCGAAACCACTCCTTTGCCCACGCCTGCAGAAGCCGTTGTCAGCATCGTGGCCGCGGCACATGGAACCGCCATGGATTTCGTGCGGCGGGCCAGCCATGGGGTGAGCATGTGGTTCAGCGGGCCCGGAAGCGTCCCTCGAAGCGAATGGCGAACGGGGGTTTGGCGATGACCCGTTACGTTGACGGCATTCACTGCCCGTCGGCCAGGCTCGAGCCCAGGAAGAGCAGCTACATGGCACTTTCGTCTTTCGGGATGTGGCCGCGATTCCCCACGACACGCCATAGCTTGCTGTTGGGATTCTAAAGGGGAACCGTGGCGCACACAATCCGGCGGACCCCGTCACGGAAAGCGATGAGCAAGATCACCGCCTGCCAGTGGACCTGCCAATACATGGCGATGGCCCGGCGGTCCTTGTTAGGCGGCCGAAGCGCGAGCTCCTCGTCACGTCGCCCGTCGCTTCATCGAGCGCGGAGCCGCAGAACCGCCGACAGCTCAGCCGATTAGGAAATGCCTCTGCACTGCCACCGTCGCCAGACCGGCTCGGTTCTTCAGGAGCCGGGCCTTCGGCAGCGCCAGTGGCGGATCGCACGCACTGCCGAATGTCACGGCGCAGAGCTGCTCGAAGAGCTTCGCCCGCCGATATCGCGGCTCTAGCTCCCTCAGGACAGGCGCATGGTCTTGCTGTCACGCGAGGACTGAGCCATGCGCACGGCGGCGCGGCGAGGACGCCAGCCGCCCGAGCCGCGGGACGACGATCGCAGGCATCGATCGCGGCGTTGAGCGGGACCTGCGGCGTGAACCCGGGTACGGCGGCCAAGTCGCGCCAGCGGCAGACGGTCAGCGACGCGCGGCGCCCCAGGAATGCGGCTCGAGCGTGCTCGGCAAGGCCGACGAGGCCGTCGTCGTGGCGTTTCGGCGCTGCGTCCTGCTGCCGCTCGACGACTGTCCCCGCGCGCCGCAGACGACGGCCCCACGCCTGAGGCGCTCGTCGCTGCGCCGCTGCTTTGAGCGCCACGACATCGATCGCCTGCCCGAGGTCGAAGGCGAGCTGCCGAGGAAGGCGCTCAGGCCCCATCCGATCGGGCGCTTCCACATCGACCCGAGCTTGCGGATCGAGGGCCGAGCTGCCGACCGGGGCGGGCAAGCCCTGCATGCTGACCGCCATCGATGATCAGACGATCATCGGTGCGATTCATGAAACGGAAGCGGCCGGCGGGCCGCAGCGCCGACCGCGCCAGCAAGCTCGCCTTCGCCGCGCCGCACGCGTGGGTCAGCCAGCGCATCGCCGCCGACTGCCGCCACCGCCTCGCCGAGACGACGCCCCATCGCAGCCACCCGGTGCTCACCGACAACGGCACGCACGTCACCGATCCTTCCGGCGACGGCTGGTCGCCCGCCGACAGCACGAGACTGCCCGGCTGCCGGCGAGGCCTTCCGCTGCCACGCCTTCGCGCTCGCCTGCGCGCGAAACGGCATCGACCACCAGCTCACCAGGCCCAACCATCCCGGCGCGGTCTGGCGACCGCGTCTTTTCCGGAGATCGGATCGATGCCCTCCTGGCGTTCGATGAACCATCGGCCGGGCCGAGCGGATGAGCCGGACGCCCCAGGAGCCGACCGTCCGCCGCCATCACCACGAGACCCAAGCCAAGGGCGCATCGCCAGGCCCTCCTCGACGCCGACACTTTCGCCGAGCGCCTGAACACCCCCAAGGGCCGCAAGGTCTTCGAGCTCATCACCAAAGCCGGTTCCACAGCCCCAACGCTTCAACCAACATCCCAAGCATCGCAGCAACGGACCGAACAGCGGGAGAGGTGTCATGGCATGCTGCCGGGGCGTGCCCATCAGGCCTCAGCCACGCTTCGGCGGGACGGCCCTGAACAAGAGGCCGAACCGGCATCGCGTCGGCTCGAACGCAACAATGTGCCACAACGACTGACCGCAGGGCGCACAACGCCTGCATTCGGGATTGGGCTCCGGCGGCAGCATTGTTCGTCGTCGACCGATCATCGCCACCGATCGCAGCCAGCATATGCAGCGCCTCGTCGAGCCATGACGCAGGCTCCGAGGGTGTTGCCGAGCGTCACTGCGTCCGCACTGCGACAGCAAGGCACCACAAAGCCGGGCGCGCTCGTCGCGAGGTCGCCTTGTTGCCGGTCGCTTGCTAACCTACTTGCACGGCAATCGCCGTTAATGGTGGGGTGCCGACGCGCGGCAACGCCCGCCAGCGCAAGCTTGGAGTTGAAGAGATGGCACAGGCCGCTGCCCGGATGTCGACCGACATAGCGATCGACGAGCTGTTCGACTACGCGCGACTGGCGGCGACGCCGCTGCAGACCGAGCCCTACGGCCATGTGCTAGTCGAGGGTTTCGTGCGCAAACCAGTCCAGGCCGCGCTCATCCGTGATTACCCAGAGATAACCGGACCGGGCAATGTCGAGCCTGGCGATGTTCCGCAAGGACCTGCTTTCGATGCGCTGATCGCCGAACTGGAGAGCGACCGCTTCAAGAACGCCATCGGCAAGAAGTTCGGCATCGACCTCAGCAGGACCGAGCCGACAATCGGCCTTCGCTCCTTCGCGGAGGCGACCGACGGGCGCATCCACCACGACCACCGCTCGAAGCTGATCACTCTGCTGCTCTACTTCAACGAAAGCTGGGACTCACCGGGCGGCAAGCTGCGGATTTGCCGGTCCGAGCACGATATCGAGGACTATGCGACCGAGGTTGAGCCGCTCTCCGGCACGCTCATCGCCTTTCACAACACGCCCACCTCCTGGCACGGCCACAAGCAGCATGTCGGCATCCGCCGGATGCTGCAGCTCAGCTTCCGCGACATGTCCGGCACTGTGGGGCTCGAGCGGAAGGTCTCGCGCTTGACGAAGCCCATCAGGCGCCTGCTGAACATGAGCTGAACCGCAGAGGTCAGGCGCCATCGAGCAAGGCGCTTCGACCGCTGAGCGACGTCGCTTGGCCTAGACCTCGCTGGCCGCAGCCCACGCACCATGCACCGGCTCGAGCTTGATCACAGGCCCGCGCGCGGATCATCCCGGCCCGCTAGGTTCGTCTTTCGCTCGCTCTCTTCCTCCGGATCCCGCCGCGCGTCAGGGCCCACCGATCGCCGCTCCGACCTCATTGCCGATCGTCGCCCAGAGACCCGTGGCCGAATCGCCGAGCAAGGCGAGCGAGCCGATGGCAATGATCGCGACCATCGCGCCGATCAGGGCATACTCGATCGCGACCGCGCCGCGCCGATCCTTGCGCACGGGTCCCATCGCCGCTGCGCTCACGACAGTCATGGCTCGCGGCTGGATCATGGATCGACAATCCTGGGCAAAGAGGCGAGCCTCGGCACAGAGGCGGGCCTGGACAAGCAAGGCGGATCGCCAGAGACTACCAATCGGGCCTTAAAGTTCTGTTACCAGCGAAGGCTCATGCGGCCAGAATCGACGCTCGGCGTGGCGCTAGCGGCTGCAACAGCTCAGCGCCCGCGCGCTCATCATGCATCCCTTCGCTCAGCCGCCGCCGCCAACCGCGCGCTCCAGGCTCGCCGTTGTAGAGGCCCAGCAAGTGGCGCGCGATCGCCCGCAGCGGCGTCCCGCCGGCCATCACCGTCTCGACATAGGCGCGCATCTCGGCAAGCAGCGCCGCCCGATCCGGCGCCACATGCGCCGCATCCTGGAGGGACCGCGTGAAGGCGCCGAGCAGCATTGGGCTCTGGTAAGCCGCACGACCGATCATCACGCCGTCGACCGTCGCCAGATGCGCGACAGCCGCAGCCGGATCGACGATCCCGCCGTTCGTTACGATGGTCAGGTCGGGCCGCCGCGCCTTCAGCCGTGCCACCCGCGCGTGGTTCAGGGGCGGTACCTCGCGGTTCTCCTTGGGGCTCAATCCCTTCAGCCACGCTTTGCGTGCGTGGACGATGAAGACCCGGCAGCCGGCAGCCGCCACAGAATCGACGAACCGATCGAGGAACACTTCCTCGTCGCTGTCATCGATGCCGATCCGGCACTTGACCGTCACAGGCTTCGCCGTTGCATCACGCATCGCCTGGACACACGCCGCCACCCGCTCGGGCTCGGCCATCAGGCAGGCGCCGAACCGGCCGCTCTGCACCCGATCGGAAGGGCAGCCACAATTGAGATTGAGCTCGGCATAGGGCCACGCTCCGGCGATCTCGACCGCGCGGGCCAGTGCCTCGGGCTCGCTGCCGCCCAGTTGCAGGGCGACCGGGCCCTCGCGCGGGTCGAGATCGAGAAAACGCGCCGGATCGGCATTCAGGATCGCGCCGGTAGTGACCATCTCCGTGTAGAGCAGCGCCCTTGGCGCCAGGAGACGATGGAAGAACCGGCAATGCCGATCGGTCCAATCCATCATCGGTGCGATACTGAGACGGCGATCAACCGGAGAGGTCTGAAAAACCACGATATACGTCAGATCGGTGATTGATTACGGTGACGTGAATATAGGATGGCGAAGCGGCTGACGGCACCCCCAGATGCCGCACCTCTCGGCCGAAGCTCGTTTGGCGCATCGTCGGTTCCGACCAATGCCCGATCGCCCGCAACGATTTCCGGCTGACCGAACCCATAGGCCAGCAATACAGGGTAGCGGTTGTGGCGGCTGCCGCATATACCGCGCATCGGAAACGCCACCGAGCGATTGGCCCTGGATACTGGAAATCACGCGGCCCTTCGCGCTCGCTCGGAATTCGAACAGCCGACGAGAGCCGAAAGCTTCTGCATGCCGATCAAACCACGAGTGCTTCAATTCGCTTGGCCAAATGCCGCAGGCGACCAACGCCGAGCGCAGGGCAGCAGCGACCATCCCGAAAGCAGCGAACGAGCTCTGTCTGTTGCTAGAGCAGACCGGATCGGCGTGTCTCGGCGTGACGTGCACGTTACAGACTCGACCCGGCTGTCGCGCCAAGTCGTCCCACCGGTGACCTTTGGCAGATCCCGCACAGGCGGCGGCAACGCCCAGTATCGCTGCCCGGCGCGGAGGCAGCCATGCTGAGTTGGCTGCGCAGCCACATCGATGCCATCGTCTTCTCGGTGAGTGTCTTACTGCTCGTCTTCGGCTTCGGCGTCGCCGTCGGCAAGTTTCGCATATTTCCTCACGATCAGATCAATGCGGCAGCGGACGCGGCTGCAGACTGGTGGGAGAATTGGCGCCACTTCGCACGACTGGAATCGAAATGGCTGGAACCGACGCATCGAACGGAACGAATCTCGTGGCACGATCCGGAGCGCACGTTTGACGGCTACACGCTCGTCACTGGCTTCCTTGACGGTGCCGTCGCTGTGTACCTGATCGACATGGAAGGGCAAATCGTCCACCGATGGCCCTTCACGATGGATGACATGTGGGTAGCGGCGGACATGCCCGCCGATCGGTTTGCATCCGTCGAGCTCGGCATCCACGCCGCCGCTCTCTATCCCGACGGTGACATTGTCCTCAATATTGCCGGTGGCGCGTTGTCTCGCGTCGATCGCTGCGGAAACTTTGTCTATGCAACCGCGATGAACAACCATCATTCGGTCGATCTGCATGCCGACGGTAGCGTTCTGACGCTCGGGCGCTGGACCGAGACCGAGGTGCGGGAAGACCGTCCGCGCGTTTTACCGGGCGCGACCGGCGATTATTACGATGACACGCTTGCCCACGTTTCCGCTGAAGGTGAGATCCTGGACGAGCGCTCGCTGATCGATGTTCTGTTTGCGAGCGACATGGGCGGCATGCTGTTTCTCGGCAACGGCTCGAGCTACAGGAGCGCCGTCGATGATCCTTTGCACGTCAATGACGCCGAGTTCTTGACCGCCAGTCTGGCGCCCGCTTTTCCGATGTTCGAAACCGGCGACATCCTCGTCTCGATGCGCAACATCGCGACGCTCGTCGTCCTCGACGGCGAAACCAAGCTGGTCAAATGGTTCACGACCGGGCCTTTCTTCGGGCAGCACGACCCGGACTTCACGGCCGCCGGCACGATCATGGTCTATGACAACCGCATTACCGGTGATAACCCGGAACTCGGCTATTCACGGTTGCTGGAGATCGACGCGGCGACGCATGAGATCGTTTGGGAATACACGGGCACCGACGAGGATCCGATGTACAGTTCGTTTGGTGGCAAAGTGCAGGTCCTGCCGAACGGCAACGTTCTGGCAGTGGAGCCGCAAGGCGGACGGATCATCGAGATCGCGCGCGATGGCGGCAACAAGGTTGTCTGGGAGTTCGTCGACATCCAGGAGGAAGGCTCGGTCGGCACGGTATTCGAAGGCCTTCGCTTCGCCGCGAGCGATCTGGACTTTGTCGGCAAGCCCTGCCCCTGACATGGCGAGCATCGGCCGGTCGGACGAGCACAGCGATGCCGCGGCAAACGCCAGCAAGCGCACGATGGAAATGCCGGGTTGGCTCGACCTATTGGGTGGTCTCGTCGAGCGCAGCCGTGGCTTCTGGCGAAAGGTCGGCGATCTCGAGACGGAGCAATACCGCGAGGCCCTTTCCGGCATTCGTGTAGACCGGCCCATCTACATCGCTGGGGTCGCCCGATCGGGCAGCACCATCCTCCTCGAGATGCTATCGCGTCACCAAGATGTGGCGACCCACCAGTACCGCGATTTCCCGCTCGTACTCGCGCCTGTCCACTGGGATCGAGCTTTCGGCAAGCGTCAGGCCAAGCAAACCGAGGCAGTGGAACGAGCGCACAAGGATCGCATCAAGGTCACACTCTCGAGCCCCGAGGCGATGGAAGAGGTCTTGTGGACGGCGTTTTTCCCGAATCTGCACGACGCGACCCACAGCCACGTGCTCGATTCGACGACCTCCGCGCCAGCGTTCGAGGCCTTCTACCACGATCACATCAAAAAAATCCTGATGATCCGCAACGGCTGTCGTTACCTCGCCAAGGCCAATTACAACCTTACACGGCTAGCATATCTCCATAAGCTCTTCCCGGATGCTCGCTTTGTCGTGCCGGTCCGCGAGCCCGTTTGGCATGTCGCTTCGCTCGTCAAGCAGCATCATCTGTTCGTCGAGGCCGAAGCCAGAGATCCTCGCATACGCAGGCACATGCGTCGTGCGGGCCACTTCGAGTTCGGGCTCGATCGGCACGTGATCAATACGAGCAACGATGACGACGCGGCGCGGATCGAAGCGCTCTGGTCCGCCGGTCGCGATCTGGAAGGCTACGCGCGGCTTTGGGCGCAAACCTACGGCTTCGTGCTCGATCAGCTGGCCGAGCAGCCGACCCTTGCCGAGGCCGTCCGCATCGTTCGCTACGAGGATTTCTGTGCCCAGCCCGAAACCGAGCTCGAGGCCATCGCGGCCCATGTTGGGCTCGACTTCGATCGATCAACGATCGCCGAAATGGCATCGGGTATCAGTAGCCCCGATTACTACGCCCCTCGTTTCGATGCCGACGAGCGGGCACTCATCGGCACGGTTACTCGGGTGACGGCCCAGCAGCTCGGTTATGAAGACTGATGCCAGAAGGTCTGCGACCTTTCCGCCGGTGGCTGTGCGACGCACCGTGTGAAAAAGAATGGCACGGTCACTATTTCCTGATGTTTGTTCAACACGAGCACGCTATGCACCGGCCTGTCCAAGGGCCCAATGACCGCCAAGGGAGTTAAGATGCCGAGTTTCATGCTCGTCGCCCTCGTTCTGCTCGTACCGTCACTGGCGCACGCCTATATCGGGCCTGGCGCGGGAATAACGGCGATCGGCTCTCTGATTGCACTGATCGGCGCGGTGGTTTTGGCATTGGTCGGGTTCGTTTGGTACCCGATCAAGCGCCTGCGGCGTGGCCGCGCCAAGCCAGCCAACGCCCCGGCGACGACCGATGCGAGGGCGGACCAGTCTTAATTGTGGACCTGCTCGCCGCTTCTCTCGTCTGCATCGTCTTTCTTCTGGCCTGCATCGTCCTTCGCCTCGTCCCTGTCGCCGGAACCATCACCCAGACGGCGAGAACGGCAATGGCCACGATGCGTGACCGAACTCTCGACGACGACGCCAAGGAGCTGGCGGCTCGATCGGCTGCGATTGGCCTGTTCGGCGGCTTTGTGTCGATCGTTTGGCGCGCGGCCGCCGCATTGGTTGCCTCGCTAGCTCTACTCTACGGCGGTGATTGGCTCGGCATCATTGATGGCGATGCTGTCATGACGACGCTTGCGAGCTGGCGCTTCCTCATCGGCACGACCGTCGCCATCACCGTTCTCTGGGTTGTGGTCGGACGCTGGCGGGCTCGCACCGCACCTTGAACTGCAAGCAGGAAATCTTCAACGACGTCGGCGTTGGATAGATTCAGTCGTTGCCGCCGTCAGATCGCGCCTTCCTCACGCATCCCCTCGAGCTCGAGCCAGCGTTCCTCCAGTTGGCCTAGCGATGCCCGACGCTCATCGAGATCACCCGACAAGCGAGCCGCCTTGGTGGCGTCATCGACATGCAGCTTCGGGTCGCCCAGCGCTGCCTCGATCTGCGCGATTTCGGCGGTCAACATCTCGATCTTGCCCGGCAGCCGGTCGAGCTCGCGGGCAAGCTTGGCCACGGCCTTGCCCTGCGCCCGGCTATCGGCGCCTTTGCCGGGCGATGTCGCCGTGGGGTCGTCATCGCCGCGCTGCTGGCGTGCCATGGCGAGCCCGACCCTGGCACCCTGGCGCACCGCATCGCTGTAGCCGCCAGCCGTCTCGACGATCTTGCCGCCACCCTCGAGCACGATTGTGCTGGTCACCACCCGATCGAGAAAGTCGCGATCGTGGCTGACCAGAAGCAACGTACCGGGATAGTCGGCGAGCAAATCCTCGAGGAGGTCGAGCGTCTCCAGATCGAGATCGTTGGTCGGCTCGTCGAGCACCAGGAGATTGCTCGGCCGCGCCAGATTGCGCGCGAGTAACAGCCGATTGCGCTCGCCGCCGGAGAGCGCCTCGATCGGCTGCCGCGCCTGCGCCTCGTCGAAGAGAAATTCCCGCAGATACCCCACCACGTGGCGCTTGTGGCCGGCGATGTCGACCTGATCGCCGCCCTCGGGACAGAGCGTCGTCCAGGGCGTGGCCTTCGGATCGAGGCTGCCACGGTCCTGCTCGAAACGGGCGATCTCGAGACCCGTGCCGAGCCGGACCGAGCCAGAATCCGGCTCGAGCACCCCGGTCAACAGATCGAGCAGCGTTGTCTTGCCGGCACCATTGGCGCCGATGATGCCGACCCGGTCGCCCTTCAGGATTCGCGTCGAAAAGCCATCGACCAGGCGCTGCCCGCCCCGCGTCTTGGAGATATCGAGCGCCTCGATCACCAGCGTGCCGCCGCCGGTCGCCAGATGCGCCTCGAGCTTGGCCCGTCCCTCGGGCTTGAGGAAGGCCGCGCGCGCGGCGCGCAGGTCGCCGAGCTTGCGCAGCCGCCCCTGATTGCGCTTGCGCCTCGCCGTGACACCCCGGTGCAGCCAGTGCGTCTCGGCCTCGAGATGCTTCTCCAGCCGGGCCAGGGTTTTCTCCTCCTCGGCCATCAGGCTGTCTCGCCACGCCTCGAAGCTCGCCGGCGACGCATTGTTGACGAACAGCCGACCCCGATCGAGCCACCAGGTCCGCCGGGTCACGTTGGCGAGAAAGGCCCGATCATGACTGATCACCACGCGCGCCGCGCGGCTCGCCTGCAGCGTCTGCTCGAGCCAGCCGATGGCCGGCAGGTCGAGGTGGTTGGTGGGCTCGTCGAGCAGCAGAATGTCCGGCTCGGCGACCAGTGCCCTGGCGATGGCAACCCGCCGCCGCTCACCGCCAGAGAGACCCTGCCCGCGCCGCTCGGGATCGAGCCCCAGATCCTCCAGCAGCACCGCTGCCCGATGCTCGCTCAGCGCCGGATCGGCATTGGCCGCAAGGCCGAGGAGCACGCTCTGCGCCAGCGTCCGTTCGGGATCGAGCGCCGGGTCCTGCTCGAGATAGCGAACCAGGCATTGCTGCTGGCCGGTGCGCATGCCCGCGTCCAGCTCGATCATGCTGGCCAGGACCTTCATCAGGCTCGACTTGCCGCTGCCGTTGCGGCCGACGAGGCCGATGGCGTCGCCCGCCTGGATGTCGAGATCGACACCCGCGAACAGCCGCTTGCCACCCATGGCCAGGGTAGCACCGCGGAGCGATAGAAGGGGGACCGGGGCCATCGACGATAGCTCTCGCTGGGTGCACGCAATGGTTGACTGGTGAAAGCGGCACAAAGGCTCTAGAGCAAAGCCTCGATGCCGGTGGCGCGCCACCGGTGCGCCATGTTGGGCCGAGCTTTAGCGGAAGGGGATGCGATGGTCGAGGCGCTGGTCGAAGCCCTCGCGCGCAACGGGATCCGGGAGATTGAGCTGGTCCGCGATCCGGAAGCGGCACTGGCCCACGTCACGCGCATTTACAATGCTTCCGTCGAGCGGCTGGAAGCAGCGTTCAAAGCCTATGCCGCGGACGGTACCGTGCCCGACGCGCATGATGCCTGCTACCCATTCGTCGGCATTCGCATCGAAGCCGAAACCTTGAACGTCGATGCCAGGCTCGCCTATGGCGCGTTGCACGACCCAGGGCTGTACGGCACGACGCTCACCAACCCGGCGCTGTTCGGCGACTACTACCACACCCAGTTCGAGCTGCTGGTCCGGCACCATCTGGTCCCGCTCGCCGTGGGCAAGAGCCGACGGCAAATCCCACTGCCGTTCGTCGTCGACATCGCGTCGAGCGGCATCCATGGCCAGCGCGCGCACAAGCTGCCCTACCGGTTCCCGATGCCCGACCTCTCGGCCACCGACGACGCCATCGCCAACGGCACCTTTCACTCGAGCCCGGGCGAGCCCGGCGCGCTGGCGCTGTTCACCGCCGAGCGCGTCGATTACAGCCTGCACCGCCTGGCGCACTACACCGGAACGAGCCCGCGCTTCTTCCAGCGCTTCGTCCTGCTGACCAACTACCAGCGCTACGTCGACCACTTCATCGACCATGCCGAGCGCGAGCTGCAGGAGGGGGACACGCACGATCGCTTCGTCGAGCCCGGCAACGTCGTCACGACCAACGCGCGGTTTCCGAGCAAGGGGCCGCAAGGCCAGGCGCCCTCCCATCTGCCGCAGATGCCCGCCTACCACCTGACCCGGCCCGACGGGCGCGGCGTCACGCTGGTCAATATCGGCGTCGGCCCGTCCAATGCCCGCACCATCACCGACCACATCGCCGTGCTGCGCCCGCATTGCTGGCTGATGCTCGGCCACTGCGCCGGGCTCAGGCGGACCCAGCGGCTCGGCGACTACGTCCTGGCGCACGGCTATGTCCGCGAAGACCATGTCCTCGACCAGGAGGTGCCGCCGTTCGTGCCGGTGCCGCCGATCGCCGAGGTCCAGGTGGCGCTGCAGCAGGCCGTGGCGAACGTCACCGGCCTCGCCGACCTCGATCTCAAGACGAGGATGCGCACCGGCACCGTGGCCTCGACCGCCAACCGCAACTGGGAGTTGCGCTACGAGGAGTTCTTCCAGCGCCTGAACCAGTCGCGGGCCATCGCCCTCGACATGGAGAGCGCCACCATCGCCACCAACGGGCTGCGCTTCCGCGTGCCCTACGGCACGCTGCTCTGCGTCTCCGACAAGCCGCTGCACGGCGAGCTCAAGCTCCGCGGCATGGCGAACCGCTTCTACGAGGAGCGGGTCAACCAGCACCTCGAGATCGGCCTCGAGGCCATCCGGCTGCTCCGCGAGCAGGGCCCCGAGCGGCTGCACTCGCGGAAGCTCCGGAGCTTCGACGAGCCGGCCTTTCGCTGAGCGCGGCCGGCCGATGAGCGACCTCCAGCGCTTCCTGGATGCGCAACAGCCGGTCATCGAGGCGGTGCTCGCGGAACTGCGGCAGGGCCGCAAGCGGACGCACTGGATGTGGTTCGTCTTCCCGCAGCTGGCCGGCCTGGGCCACAGTGACATGGCTCGGCTCTACGCCATCAGGGATCTGGAGGAGGCCCGTCGCTACGCCGCGCACCCCATCCTGGGCGCCCGCCTCGAGCAGTGCGCGGCCATCGTGAGCGCGACCTGCGGCAAGACCGCCCACGACATCTTCGGCTCGCCGGACGACCTCAAGCTGCACTCTTGCATGACGCTCTTCGCCATCGCAGCACCCGAGCGGCCCGTCTTCGAGCGAACGCTGAACCGGTTCTTCGCCGGCACGCCGGATGCCAGGACCCTGAAGCTGCTCGGCCGGTCCAGCCTCTGACCACCGCTCATTCCCGGTGCAGCGGCACAAGTCGGATCTCGGCGATGAGCTGGGAGAAATCGTCCGGGTCACGCCGAATGCGAAAGCCCAGGCGCTTGGCCAGACCCTGCATACTGTCGTTCTTGGCGGCGACATAGCCCCAGATGCGGCGATAGCCGGCCTCGGCCGCGGCATCGAGCGCCATCTGCAGCACCTGCCGGGCGAGCCCCAGGCCCTGCACCTCAGGGCGCATCGAGACGGAGAACTCACCGTCGTCGCGGCCGGGCGCCCCGAAAATACGAGCACCACCGACGATGTCCCCGGCAAGCTCGCCCTGGCCCTCGATCACCAGACAAATGTCGAGCACCGGATCAGGCGTGCAAATGGCCAGCGCCGCCTCGGGGGTCAGCTCGGGCACAGCATGGAGAAAGCGCAACCAGCGCTCGCGCGGCGACCAGGTGTTGAAGCCACGAATGACCGAAGCAGCATCGTTGGGCTCGATCGGCCGGATCACATAGGACCGCCCATCCTTGCCCGCGACGCGCACCTCACGCCGCGCCAGCCGCTCACGCAGCGTGCGCCCGTCACTCTCCGCCACTGGACCCTACCCGAAACGTCACCATGGTCGGCGCTCTCCCGTCAGCGTCGCGCGCCCTCGACCAGGCTGAGTACCCTCGAGGCCGTTGCCGTCCAAGGTCCAGCACGCGGACGGAGCTGCAATCAGGCGATATGGCATGAAGGTCAGCTCTCGGCCAAGGGCCGTGTCGAGCGGCGGGTTCGGTCTCGGCCGGAACCAGACAAGCGCTTTCGCCATCGAGGCGCTGGATCGGCCATGACCCGAAACCGTCTATCGAGCGTTCATGATGACGGGCATCTTGAACCTCCAAGTCTGCCAGGGCTCTGCAATTTGAATCAAGTCGAGCACGAACATGGCCACGTTGTATCGCGCAGTAGGGCGGCCTGAAAAAAACACTTCTGACAGGCGACCGACGTCGTATGGCGAGATCTGGGCGTTGATCAGTGTATCTGGGCGGACGACGCACCACTCGACAGGGGGCGCTGTCCTTGCCAACGACCCGATCGAGATGCGCCGCCGCTGCGTCGTTAGCCCAATGGGGCGGCAAGAGGTGACGCAGCAGGGAAAGAATGGCGCGGTCGAACCCGGTCCTTTTCTGGTCCGTCTCCGGATCGCGAACATCGAATTCATGAGAATGAACTTGATCGCCGGGGAGGGCCCGTTTCGTTCGATGGCGTCGCACCAGCGTCGCGTGGCGTCGGCGCACAGCCGCCTCGGCACGCCAAGCATCCCCCTGAAGTTGAGGCCATGACCGAGGCGGGAGACCACCGCGTCACATCAGCTGACCTGCTCCATCATGTCGTCGTCGCTCAAGTCGAGAACACTGGCCTTGACCACCGTCAGGTTGGGATTGCCGAAAACATCCGCCGAGAAATCCCTGCTCGAGCAAACGATGACGCGAACTCTGTGACCCTTCTTCAAGAATTGACTCACGAGTGACCGCCCCGTCATGCCCGTGGCCCCAACGACCAACGAGTGCGTCACGGATGCTCCCGTCCTTGTCCTTTGATGAATGGCTGATCATGGCCCCCTGCTGGTTCCGCGTCGGCAGCAGTGGAAGACGACCCCCCATCGAGACACGGCCACGTCGGCCCTTGGATGACCGTGGTGGAAAGCTTCGCAATCCCACGAATGCCGGGCACAAAGCTGCGCACTGGTCCATCTGGCCGCACAGGCTTCGCGCTCTGGCACCTATCTGGGAGCCCAAGGAAGGCTGATTTCCTTGTTTCGAAAAAAGCAGGGCTGAGCGTCGAGCTGTGCAACGGTGACGAGCGTTGTCGTCATCGGCCGCCATGCAGAAACGCGATCACAGCGGGCGCGAAGGCACCAACTGGCGCTTTGGCTGGGATAGTCGATCCCGACCCTAGAAGTCCTTCGCTGCGTCGCGCCGCTTGAAGATGTTGTGAACCAGGTGCCAGAGGTAGCCCGCGAAGCCCAGCAGAAGGACCAGCACGATGATCTTCAACCAAGGGATCACCGTCTGGTCGGGCCCTTCAGCCGGCGAGATCGAGATGGCGTTTGGAAAGGTCGAGAAGATCGGGATGCGCCAGCCGTAATGCTTGACGATCATCCAGCGCGGATCAGCCTCGGACGATGCCAGGTTCTGCGCCTCGGCGGCGAGATTGGCGCTGTCAAACTTGAAGTAGGGCGGCCAGCCCCAGCCGGTATCCATGTTCCGGTAGACCATCGGATCACCGTCCGGCGTCACCGCGTTGATGTAGCGGATGTCGCGGCTGCGGATGACGTCCTCGCCCTGCGGATTGGTGACCACGACCTGCTCGCGCGCGACATCGGTGCCGAGAATGCGCACGACATCGCGTGACGGCAGCGTCCAATGCAGGAAGCCGCCCAGACCGAGCAAGAAAAGAACCAGGATCGCCCAAATGACTTTACGCATTGGCCCAATATCGAAATGAAAGCCGCCCGGCACAAGGCCCATGCGGCGGTGAAGGTGCAGCTACGGCTCAAACCATGGAGCGGTGCAAAGGTTGCGACGGGCGTCGCGGCGATCAGCCGCGCACGACGCCCGTCCGCTCGCTAGCCTACTCTTCGATGGCCGCCAACATCTGATTGAGCATCGCGGTGCCCTCGTCACCGAAGCGCTCGGCGATCAGCGCCGTCACGGCAGGCTGTGCCGCCTCGCGGAAGGCGGCAAGCTCCTCCGCACCCAGAGCGTTGACCTCCATGGCCGCGGCCAGCGCCGGCAGGCCGTTCTCCGAAGCCTCGATGATCCGCGAGATGCCGCGGCCCGCATCGACGGCGACCTGCGCGGCATAGTCCACGACATAACGCTCCTCGTCAGTGAGGCCGTCATAGAAATCGGCGTTCACCAGCCAGATGTAGGGCGTGATGATGTGGTTGGTGATGGTGAGGTAGTCCTGAACCTCTTGGAACTTGGCAAACGCGATGATCGGGATCGGGTTCATCTGCCCGTCGGCGACACCGGTCTGCAGCGCGGTGTAGACCTCGGCCCAGGGCAAGGGCGTCGGCTGGCCGCCCAATGAGCTGATGATCGCCTCGTGCGTCGGCAACGTCATGGTGCGAATCTTCAACCCCTCCATGTCGGCCACCGAGGTGATCGGGCGCTTGGAGTTGCTGATCGCGAAGAAGCCGCCGGAATCGAGCAGCCCCAACACCTTGATGCCCGTCTTGGCCTCGATGTCCGCAGCCAGCATCTGACCGAACGCACTCTCGAGGTCCATCACCTCATGCGCCTTGGCGATATTGGGGAAGGCGAACGGCACGTCGAAGATGCCGATCAGCTCGTAATGCGGCGCCAGCCCGCCGGCCGAGTTGATCGAGCTCTCGACGAGCCCGTCCTTGACCATCTGGATCACCTCGTCGTCACGCCCGAGCTGGCCATTGGGGAAGAGCTCGACGGTGATCGAGCCGTTGGTGCCGCTCTCGACCAGCGACTTGAAGACCGCGGTCATCGCACCCGAATGGCTCTCGAACGGACTTTCCGGGTTGAGATGCGCGATCCGCATCACCTTCTGGGCCATCGCCGGACCGGCGCCGAGGCAGAAGAGTGCCGCGACGGCGACCAGGGCCGTTGTCTTGAGGCGCATGACGTTCTCCTTCTTGGTCATGACAGTCGTTGCTCCGCTGTCCGGCCGCCGGGCGTCACCTGAGGCCCAAGAGGCGCGGCACGAAGAGGGTGAGATCCGCCCAGAACGAGATCACGAACAGGATAGCGATCTCAGCCGCCAGGAACGGCACGAGCGATTTCGAGATTTGCTCGATCTTCTCGCCGGTGACGCTCGCCAGGACGAACAGGCAGGCGCCGACAGGGGGCGTCATCAATGAGATGTTCAAGGCCAAGACGATCATGATCCCGGCCTGGATCGGGTCCATGCCGATCGTTAGCGTCAGCGGCCCGAGCACGGGCGCCAGGATGATCAAGGCGGCGTTGATGTCCATGAAGAGGCCGACGATCAGGAGCAGACAGAGGATCATCAAGATGATCACCTGCGGATTGTCCGAGATCGCGAGGAAACTGGCGGCGATCGCCTGGGGGATCTGGTTGTATGTCATCCACCAGCCGAGGATCGAGGCCGACGCGATGATCAAGAAGACCACGCCGGTGAGGATCGAGGTGCGGATCAGCATGTCGACCAGATCGTTCACCGTCAGCCGGCGGTAGACCACGCCGCCAACGATCAAGGCGTAGAGCACGGCGATCGAGGCCGCCTCGGTCGGCGTGGTCACGCCACCCAGGATGCCGCCCAGGATGATGAAGGGCAGGACCAGCGCCAAGAGGCTCTCGCGCGCGCTCTTCAGGATCAGCCTGAGCGACGGCCCACCCTCCGCCTTGGGCAGACCGAGCCTCCGGCCCAGGGCCGCGATCACCGCCATGCAGACGAGACAGATCAAGATCCCGGGCAGGATGCCGGCGGCGAAGAGCCCGGCAATCGAGACGCCCATGATCGAGCCGTAGATGATCATCAGCGTCGAAGGGGGGATGGTCGGGCCGATGATTGAGCCAGCGGCCGTGACGGCGCAGGCGAAGGGCCGCGTGTACCCCTGCTTGACCATGGCCGGGACCAGCGTGTTGCCAAAGGCCGCCGCATCCGCCGTGGCCGAGCCGGTGATTCCGGCGAAAAAGACCGACGCCACCATGTTGGAATGCGCCATGCCGCCGCGGAGATAGCCCACCAGCGAATAGGCAAAGCCGACCAGACGGTCGGTGATGCCTGTCCGGTTCATGATCTCGCCCGCCAGGATGAAGAACGGCATGGCGAGGAAGGGAAACAGGTTAAGGCCGGAGAAGAAACGGTCCGGGCCCATGGCAAGGAATTGCTGACCGATCTGTGCCATGCCGACCATGCCGGCAATGCCGAGGACGAAGGCCACGGGCATGCCGAGCAGCATCAGCCCGAAAAACGTGGCGGCCACCGCCATCATGGCTCGTGCACCTGGTCGGTGCCGGCGATCGAGGCGTCGAGCGGCGGTTCCTCGGCACCGAAGTCACGAATGGCCACGAGCACGAGCTGGATGCAGCAGAGACCGGCGCTCACCGGCACCGCCAGGAACGGCACGAAGAAGCTGGCGCCATAGATCATGGTGGCCCGGCTCAACCCCTTGGCCGCAAAGCCCCAGCCATAGACGAGGAGCAGGGCGAAGAAGCCCAGTGCCACAAGATCGAGCGCCAGCCGGAGCCAGCGCCGTGCCTCGACCGGCAGCATGTTCGGAATGATCTCGACGCCGATATGTGCCCGCCTCGCAATGCCGCAGGAGGCCGCGAGCAGCGCCAGCCAGATCATCAGGTAGCGCGCCAGCTCCTCGGTCCAGGTAAGCGGCAACGGCCAGACGAAGCGGACGATGACGCCGAGCCAGACATCGAGGACAAGCAGCACCAGCACGACGAGGCAGAGCCGGGCGATGATCCAGTCGAGTGCCGCAGCCAGCCGTCCGGCCTTGCTTGAGATCTCACGCATTACCCAGGGTCGCCTCCACTCGCTCCAATCAGGCGAGAGCACGGATCGTGCCAAAGTGGCGGAAAGCACTCGCCCGGGCAATGCCGGTGACCCACCTGCCCGGCGTCGGGCCGGAGGATGCGTTTGGATTGGGCAGCCCGCCTTGCGTCAGCCGGCGGGCTGCGTGGTCGGCGTCACCGTAACCGATACCGGCCGATGATCGCTGGTCGTGATGCCGCGTGGCAGCAGGCTCGCCACCCGCTCGTGGATGTCGTGCTCGACCCGGCCGGCGCCGGGCAGGACCCGCAAGGGCGCGGCGTTACCGCCGCTGAGGCGCTGGGTGAAGAGAATATGGTCGAGCAGGATGTGCGGGTCGCGGCGCGGGTCGACCGCATCCTCGAAGAAGACGGTCCAGCGCAGGCGGTCCTCGGTGTCGAACAGCGCATGATTGAGGAACTGGCGGGCGAAGAAGACGTCGCCCTGCAGGTTGCCGATCAGGTCGTGCAGCATGAACCAGGTCTCGATCAGCTCCTTGCCCGGCCCGTCATTGACGTCGCCCACGACGAAGATCGCCGGCGACGCTTCCTGAACGAAGCGCCGCTCGATGTAGTTGCGGACGTCGAACACCTCGGTGGTGAGCTTGGCGCGCGCCCGCACCGCCTCGACCATGAAGCCGGTGCTCGCCTCGATCGCCGCCCGGATGTCGGCCGGGCTGCCGCTCGCCGGCTTCTGCCAGCGCTTGCTCCGGTCACGCTGGTTGACGAACTTGCTCTTGAGATGCAGCCCGATGATCTCGACCCGCGTGCCCTGCCAGTCGAAGCAGGCGACCTGCGGATGCCGGTAGTGGCTGTGTGACGCAAGCGCGTGCGGCAGCGGCGCGCCGGTGGCCCTGTCGAGCGACGGCATCGACACTCGCCACTTGCCCTTGTCCGTCAGGCCGGCCGACTGATCGCGGGTGAAGGCCTGCCAAGTCGGTATCGGCAGGAGCGAAACCTCCACGGGGAAGCCCTCCTTGACCAGGAACCACAGCCATTGCTGGCCCTTGGTCGCATAGGCCTTGCCGCTCGGATCACCGTGGGTGACCAGCCGGTAGCCGGGCGCGACCAGGGCGAAATAGCGAAGGGCCCGCTCCTCGCCGGGCGGGCCCTCGCAGACGAACAGGATGTCCGGGTCGACCTCGGCGATCTCGGACGCGATCGCCGTTATCTTCGCCTTGGCCAGCGCCTGCATCTCAGCAATGCTCTGGCCACGCTTCGGCTTTGCCGTCCCCTCGACCTCGGCCAGGGTGTCGGCGGCATGCTCGACGTTCCAGGTGGTCAGCTTGAACGGCGGCATCTGGGCTCCCCCTGCGCGGCGTTCCGACCCCTTCGAGCCGGCACCTGCCGCGTCAGCACCTCGCCGGCTAGAACTTGTAGTTCACCGTGAACGCCGCCAGGAACTGGTTCTCGTTGCCTTCGTCGCTGACGACCGGGCTGTCCTCGGCGTCGCCGAGCATCCGCTTGTACTGGGCGGCCAGCGTCGTCGACCAATGGTCGGTGAAGCTGTAGGTCGTCGAGACGCCGAAGCCGAAATCCTTGAAGCCCGCGTCGGCATTATAGGTGTCGAGCCCGCTCCGCGCCGAGGCACGCTGCCCGATGCCGAAATATTCCTGCATGTAGTCGTCGTCGGCATAGGTGGTAAACAGCTCGGCGCCGACCGAGAACTTGCTTTCCGGCAAGGCATTGAAATAGCTCAAGCGCGGCGAGATCAGGTAGCCGTTGCCGTTGGCGACGTCGAAGCCCGCATCGATCGCCGGCGTCAAGGAGATCGCCGGCTGTGGGAACAGGTCCCAACCGACCGTCGCCCCCAAGAGCACCGACATATCCGTGTTGTCGAGATTGTCGACGCGATTGTTGTCGACGTTGTCGCGCTCGGGAACGTACTTGCCCCAGAGTCCGGCACGCATCTGCGGATGCGGTACGAAGTTGGAGCGCAGCTCCGGCCCGGCGATCCGCACGAAGGTGTTGGGATCGTAGAGATTGTTGGCGCTCAGCAGCCAGTTGGGCAGAACCCTGTAGTCGTCGGAGCCTTCGTAGTCGGGCGCCAGGGCAGCACCGAGCCCGACCGTGTACTCGGCGGCCGGCGCCGGCTGGGGCATGGTGACCAGCGCCACCGCAAGGGCGAGGCCGGAGACCAGCCCACCACGGAGCCGTGCCGTCTGGGCGGCGCTGGATAAGATTGAACCTGCAGTCATCGCTAAAATCCTCATCGAAACTGATGCGCTGAAGGTAGTGATTGCGTGCAGGCCAACAAAGCTGGAAGCTCGCCCGGCCGCTCCATTTGCGCCCGACGTGGCGTCGCCGCATCAAACGGGCCGGGATCGTGCGGGACACCGGCCGCGGCGCCGCCGACATCGGCGCTTGACCGTCCGGCTGCCGTCCGCTTGCCTAAGCGTAGGCTCGGGCGCGTGGATCGCGGTGCGACCGCCCGGCAATCGTGGGACATGCCTTTGTGAACACATCACGGCGCAGAGCGATGCCCAGGCTGCCGGCGCTACTCGCACTGCTCACGCTCTGCCTCATGACCACCGGAACCGCGATGGCCGAGCTTGCCACCGTCGAGGGCATCGTCATCTACGCCGAGGACGAAGCCTTGCCGGAAGGTGCGGTGCTCGATCTCGAACTCGTCGACATCTCCAGGGCCGATGCCGCAGCGGAGCGCCTCTCCTCAATCCGCCTCGCGGCGCCGCCGGAGCAGCCGATCGCCTTCACCCTGGCCTACGACCCGGCCCTGATCGATCCCCGCTACACCTACGCCGTCACCGCCGCGGTCCGCCTCTACGGCCGGCTGATCTTTCGCTCCGACACCGTTCATCCGGTGCTGACCCGCGGCGCCGGCGACTCGGTCGAGGTGGCGTTGGTGCGGGTCGCGGACGGGCAGCCGACCAGAACCTTCGCCATGCTCGTCGGTCCCGTCTGGGTCGCCGAGGACATCGACAACCGCGGCGTCATGGACATCCTCCAGTCCACCGTCGCCTTCACGCCGGAAGGCCGCATCCAAGGCTTCGGCGGCTGCAACAGCTTCACCGGCGCCTACACGCAGGACGGCAACAGCCTGACCATCGGCACCGAGGGCGGCCAGCTCGCCACCACGCTCAAGGCCTGCCCGCCCGCCGTCATGGACCAGGAGGCCCGCTTCATGGACGCCCTCGGCCGGGTCAGCGCCTACCGCATCGAGCAAGGCCTCCTCCACCTGCTCGACGCCGAGGGCACGCCGATCCTCCGCTTTTGGCAGCGCGGCGGATGACATCCACCGCCGGCCTCATCGACGACCGTTCGAGCCACAGCTACCAGGCCAACACCGGCACCAGCTGGGCGCTCCTGACCGACACGGTGATGGGCGGCGTCTCGCGCGGCCGGCTGGAGGCGAAAACCGTCGAGGGCCGGCCGGCCTTGCGGATGACCGGCCTCGTCCGGCTCGACAACGAAGGCGGCTTTCTCCAGATGGCGCTCGACCTCAGCCCCGACGGCAAGCCGATCGACGCCAGCGCCTGGACCGGCCTCGAGCTCGACCTCCTCGGCAACGACGAGACCTACAGCCTGCACCTGCGCACCACCGCCGTCACCCGCCCCTGGCAATCCTACCGCCAGAGCTTCATCGCACCGGCGACATGGACAACGCTCCGGCTGCCCTTCGCAGGCCTCACCCCCCACCGCCTCGGCACCCCCTTCGACCCCGCCAAGCTCCGCCGCCTCGGCCTCGTCGCAATCGGCCGGGAATTCGAGGCCGACCTGGCCCTCGGCGGGCTACGGTTCTATCGCTGACCGGGCATGAAGAAGGGAAAACGCAAGGGAGGCATCGGCTCCCCGAGCCCCACCATTACTTTGGTCATGGGGCGTTGGCGGTTTCGTTGCTCCATTCACGCTGCTAAAACAAAGCCGTAGCGTGAGGAGTTTGCGGTTGGAGACGCTCTGGGCGTTCCTCAGCGATCCGGACAACCAACAAACACTCGCCTGGCTCGGCGGTGGGCTGGTTGTGGTCGCCTGTGGGCTCTGGGCGGTCGTCAAGTTCTTCTTCCCGCGCAGTTCCGGCGGCAGCTCGCCGCCAACCCAAACGATCAGCGCCGACCGCGGCGGCATCGCCGCCGGCGGCAATGTCAGCATCGGTAGCAAGCACGGTCTCTCCGGCATCGAGGTGGCGCTGCTCGTCGCCATCGTGATCGGCGGGCTGTTGGTCGCGACCGCCTGGTTGCTGCCGAGCGCTATCGAGCCGGTCAGGGAAGACACGGCGCAACTCCGCGAAGGCCAGGAACAGCTCCTCGCCGGCAATGAACGCATGATCCAGCTACTGGAGCAGGAAAAGGGCATCCCGCGCGCGGCCCTGATCAGCCACCTCGTCCGCCTCGGCGCCGATCCCGCGATCGAGCAGGCCGAGGTGCCACGTTTTCTCGAACGCTTCGCCGAGGACTTCGTCACCCTCCGCGAGAAGTGGCAGGCCCAGACCGGCGCCGAGATCGATGCCACCCGCGAGGCTGCCCTCGCCCTTCTCAATGAAGGCAACCTCGACGGCGCCCGCGACCTGCTGCGCGACGCGCGTCGGCAGCTCCGCGACGTTCGCCAAGAGCGCGCCCTCGCAGAGGCGACGCTGCTCGCCGACGAGGCCGCGATCGAACAACTCGACCTCCACTACCACGACGCCGCCGCCCTCCTCGCCGAGGCGGCCGATCTCACCGCCTTCGACCCCGAGACGAGCTGGCGGCATCGCCTCGTACAGGGCAACGTCCTGCAGGACCTCGGCCGCGAGTTCGGCGACAATGCCGCCCTCGCCGAGGCCATCGCCACCTACGAGACCGCTCTCGGCCTTGCCCCGCGCGCCACCCGCCCCGCCGACTGGGCGATGACCCAGAACGATCTCGGCGAAGCGCTTGCGATCCTCGGCGATCGGCAGAGCGGCACCGCCAGCCTCGAGCGCGCCATCCAGGCCTTTGGGCTGGCGCTGCAGGAACGCACCCGCGAGCGCGTCCCACTCGACTGGGCCACGACCCAGAACAATCTCGGCAACACGCTTGCGACCCTAGGCGCGCGGCAGAGCGGCACGGCAGCACTGGAGCAGGCCGTCGAGGCCTTCGAGCTGGCGCTACTGGAACGCACTCGCGAGCGCGTGCCGCTGGACTGGGCGATGACCCAGAACAATCTGGGCTCCGTGCTTCAAATTCTCGGCCGGCGGGAGAGCGGCACGACAGCGCTCGAGCGCGCCGTCGAGGTCTACGAGCTGGCGCTGCTGGAGCGCACCCGCGAGCGCGTCCCGCTGGACTGGGCCACGACGCAGAACAATCTCGGCAACGCGCTTCAAATTCTCGGCACGCGGCAGAGCAGCACGGCGTTGCTGGAGCGTGCCGTCGAGGCCTTCGAGCTGGCGCTGCAGGAACGCACCCGTGAGCGCGTCCCGTTGTACTGGGCCGGCGCCCAGAACAATCTCGGCAACGCGCTCGGCATGCTCGGCGAGCTGCAGAGCGGCACCGCGGTATTGGAGCGTGCCGTCGAGGTCTACGAGTTGGCGCTACAGGAGTGGACCCGCGAGCGCGTGCCGCTGGACTGGGCCATGACCCAGAACAATCTCGGCACAGCGCTTCAGGCCCTCGGCACGCGGGAGAGCGGCACCACCACGCTCGAGCGCGCCGTCGAGGCCTTCGAGCTGGCGCTGCAGGAACGCACCCGTGAGCGCGTGCCCTACCCTTGGGCCTTGACGCAGGAAAACCTGGCGATAGTGCGGTTGGTCATCGGGCAGCGACGCGGCGACGCGGCGGAGCTTCGGGCGGCGCTCGTAGCCGTGGATGGTGCCTTGGAGGTCTATCGGGCGGGACAAGCTTCTTTCCACATCGAGAAAGCCGAGCGCCTGCGAACGGGTATCGCTGCGGCTCTCGGCGAACCCAACGGCTGATCATAGCTTTCCCCGCCTGCCCCGAGCCACAACCGCCAAAATCCCGAGGGGGCCGCGGGGGAAATCATTTCCCCCGCTATTCTTCTCTTCGCTGTCGTCGCTTTGGCCTGTTCAGGCGCCGGTGACGCTCATGTGGCGGAGGGGCGTCGTCGCGACCGCAGCCATGCGCGTAGCGGCGTCTGCGCGATCAACAGGGCCAGGAGAAAAGTGGTCAGCACGAGCGAGATCGGGTTGGTGACGAGGTCGAGCAGGAACAGGCCCACGTCGTCCTTCGCACCGATCATCGCGCGGCGGTAGTTGCTGTCCATCATCGGCCCGAGAATGACGCCCAGGATCACCGGTGCCACCTGGAAGCCGTAGACCTTCATGAAGTAGCCGAGCACGCCGAAGCCGAGCATCCAGTAGATGTGCACCGGATTGTTCTGGATCGCATAAGAGCCCACCGCCGACAGCACCAGGATGAGCGGGATCAGGATCGCCTTCGGGCAGGCGACGATCCGCGTGAAGACGCTAATCCCGGTGAGCCCGAAGACCAGGAGGCAGAGATTGGCGAGGGTCAGGCTGCCGACGATGAACCAGAAGAGATGCGGCGTCTCGACCAGGAGCAACGGCCCAGGCTTCAGCCCGTGAATGTAGAGGGCGCCGATGATGATAGCGGTGACGGCGTCGCCCGGAATGCCCAGGGTCAGCATCGGGATGAAGGCACCGCCCACGGCCGCGTTGTTGGCGGCCTCGGGCGCGATCAGCCCCTCCTTGGCGCCCTGGCCGAACGGGACCTCGGGGTTCTTGGTCGACCGCTTGGCGTGATCGTAGGCCAGGAGGGCCGCGATATCGCCGCCTGTGCCGGGAAGAGCCCCGATCCCGGTGCCGATCACCGACGAGCGCAGCCCGAGGCCGAGATGCTTGCGCACGGCGGCCCAGTTCGGGACGATCCTGTCGACCTTCTGGCGAATGGCCGCCTTGTCCAGATCGTGCAGCTGGTAGAGCGCCTCAGCCACGCCGAAGAAGCCGATCATCGCCACGACGTAGGGAATGCCGCCCATCAGGTTGAGCGAGCCCATGGTGTAGCGGGTCTGCGCGGTCATCGGGTCGAGCCCGACCATCCCGATCAGCACGCCCAAGGCCCCGGCGAAGACGCCCTTGGCGAAGCTCTCGCCGGAGAGCGAGCCCACCAGCAGGATGCCGATCAGGCCGAGCAGCATGTAGTCGCGCGACGTGAAGAGGATGGCGAACTCGCTGATCGCCGGTGCGGCCACAGCCAAGGCCAGGATGCCGACGAAGCCGCCAATCACCGACATGACGGTCGAGAGCCCGATCGCCTCGCCAGCCAGGCCTTTTTGCGCCAGGGGATAGCCGTCCCAGGCCGTCGCCACCGCGCGGGTGCGCCTGGAATATTGAGCAGGATGGCCGTTCTCGCCCCACCATAGACGCCGCCCACGAAGATGCCGGCGATCAGCGCCAGCGCGTCGTTGACCTCCCAGCGAAAGGTGAACGAGATCAGGATCGAGACCGCCATGGTCACCGACAGGCCCGGAATGGCCCCGACATAGATGCCGGCGAGCGTGCCGGCGGCCGTCAGGGCCAAGAGGCCTGGATCGAGCCACGCGATAAGGAAATGGCCGAGCGCCTGCTCCACTAGAAAAATCCCGCCGGCCAGAGCTGGCCGCTGGGCAGCACCACCTGGAAGAGCAGGCGGAAGACCACCTGGATCGCGACCAGCGACGCCAGGGTCACGGCAAGCGCCCGCCAGAACCCCTGCCGCCAGAGGTAGAGCAGCATGAGCAGCAGAAAGCCACCGCTCGCCACTATGAAGCCGAGCCAGGGCATCGCCGCCACATAGGCCGCGATCAGTGCCACCACGACGACCAGCCGCAGCGGCATCACGTCGGTGAAGAACCGCCCGAGCGCCGCCAGCGGCTGGCCCTGCTTCAGGCGGCCCCAGATCACGGCCCCGAGGCTGAGCACCGCCGCCAGCGATGCCAGCATCGGGAAGAACCCGGGGCCGGAAAGCTTGGTGAACCCGCCGAGCCGTTCTGCCTCAAGGATCGCCAGGAGGCCCAGCACCAGCAGCACGACGAGGAACACGAGCTCGCCGGGTCGTCGCGTCGGCTGGCCAGACATAGCAGTGCTATCCCGAACCGGACCAAGGCGGCCGAAAGACCGCCTTGGTCCGGGCCGTCAGGGCCGCGGGATGCCGAGTTCCTCGGGCGAAACCTTCGCCGCACCGGTGTCCTGGAGCGCCCAGGCGGTGACCTGCTGCCACTGCTCGAGGAAGGCGTCGGCCTCGTCGCCCGAGATGTTCATGACGACGTTGCCCCGGTTCTCCATGAGCTCCTTGAACTCGGGCGCATCAGCCGCGGTCTGGTACGCGTCGACGAGCGTCGCCTTGACGTCATCGGGCACGTCCTTGCGCACCCAGACCCCGTAGAACGGCCCCCACGGCAGGAAGCTGGCGATCTCCGGCAGTGTGTCGGAGATCGGTGGCACGTCCGGCATCAGCGCCATGGGCTCTGTGTCGACCACGGCGAGCGCCCGCAGCCTTCCGGCGCGGATCTGCTCGGCTGCGGCCGAGACGCCCGCCGGCATGAAATCGACCTCGCCCCCTTGCAACGCCGTCAGCCCCGGGCCCTCGCCGTCGAAGGGGATGGCAATGACGTCGAAATCCGCGACGTTGCCGACCAGCGCCGCCACCGTGCTCGGCAGGCCGCCGGGTCCGGTGGCGCCCATCTTCACCTCGTTCGGCCGGGCGGTGATGTCGTCGAGCAGCTGCTCGAGGGTCTCGTACGGGCTGTCGGCGGTCACCGTGATGACGGCCACGCCGCGGCCGAGAATGTTGACGGGGTAGAAATGGCTGTAGTCGAGCTGGCCGATGCCCATCACGCCGTGCAGCTGCGGATTCTCCGCGCCATAGAGCAGCGTGTAGCCGTCGGGCGGAGCGGCCTGGACATAGGCCGTGGCGATGGCACCGACACCGCCCGACTTGTTCAACACGACGATGGTCTGATCGAGCGCCGCCTCGGCGCCCGGATTGACCGCCCGCGCCACGACATCGGTGGCCCCGCCGGCCCCCCACATCACCACGCCCAGGAGCTCGCGCTCGGGAAACTCGGCCTGAGCAACCGTGGCGGACAGCGCCAGGACGGCTGCAGCGGCTAAACTCTTCTTGATCACGATCGACCTCCCTGGGTTTTGCGGACAGGCAGTGTCGTCGCCGAGACGTGATGATTTGGCAAGCGCTTGCGCGCCAAGGGTCAGGCGCCACCCCCGCCGTCGAAGCCCCCGCCCCCGTCGCCCCAGCCGGCACTGTCCGGACTCGGATCGCCCCGGCTATCGGTGTAGTCGCGCACACCGCGCCGCAATCCTTGCTTGTCGTCCGGCTCCCGATCCATGCGTGATCTCAAGTCACGCTCGAGCAAATCCCAGAGTTTAAGTCCCACCCACACCGACACCACGATGAAAACAACCGAGATCAACAGGCCATAGACGATATCCACGCCGCGTCTCCCGCAGCTGTTGTCAACCTTCCATAGTATAGCAGGCGGCTGGACGACACGGCGAGCCGGAAAGAAGTGAACGGTCGATCGCCGGGCTGCAACGGTTCAGCCGCCGTCGTCACCCCCACAACCAGCGTCGGCGCCGTCACTACCGCTGTCGACGGCCCATTGCCGGTTGCGCCCCCTGCGCACTGCTGCCGTCCGGTCTCGAACCAGAGGCCGGGTCGCCAGCACCCGTCCGGTCACGAGCACGCCCATTCCAACAGCCGCGGCAATCGCGAACTCCATCCATCAACTCCCCGTGCGGTCGGCTCGGCCAAGCCGAGCACAGATCGACGATAAGATATCGCCAGTCCGGGACGGTCAGATTTCGAGAAAAGGAGCGCTAAGGTACGCGCTTCAGCCGCCGGTGACGCTCATGTGACGGCCGACCGCCGGCTTGTTGCGGCGGCGGTCGATGACGAAATCGTGGCCCTTGGGCTTGCGCTCGATGCCGGCGCTGATCGCGTCGAGCACGAGCCCGTCGTCCTCGGACGCACGGAGCGGCGCGCGGAGATCGATCGCGTCCTCCTGGCCGAGGCACATGTACATCGTGCCGGTGCAGGTGACCCGGACGCGGTTGCAGGATTTCGCAGAAATTGTGGGTCATCGGCGTGATGAAGCCGAGCCGGCCGCCGGTCTCCTCGATCCGGACATAGCGCGCCGGCCCGCCGGTCGAATCGGGCAGATCGATCAGCGTCCAGCGCTGCTCGAGCCGGGCGCGCACCAGCGACAGCGGCAGATACTGGTCGGTGCGATCCTCGTCGATCTCGCCCAGGGGCATGGTCTCGATCAGGGTCAGATCGAAGCCCTCGGCGCCGCACCAGGCGATCATCCGGTCGTATTCGTCCTCGTTGACGCCCTTGAGCGCCACGGCGTTGATCTTGACGTGCAGCCCGGCCGCCTTGGCGGCGGCGATGCCGGCCATCACCTTGTCGTACTTGCCCCAGCGCGTGATCGCCTCGAACCGGCCCGGCTGCAAGGTATCGAGCGAGACGTTGATCCGTCGGACGCCGGCGTCGTAGAGCCCTTCGGCGAACCGCACGAGCTGGCTGCCGTTGGTGGTGATCGTGAGCTCATCCAGCGTGCCCGGCCCATCGCCGATCCGCTGCCCGAGTGCCTTGATCAGCGACATGACGTCGCGGCGGACCAGGGGCTCGCCGCCGGTGAGCCGGATCTTGCGCACGCCGGTCGCAATGAACGCATCCGCCAGGCGCTCGAGCTCCTCCAGGGTCAGCAGGTCCTTCTTGGGCAGAAAGATCATGTTCTCGGCCATGCAGTAGACGCAGCGAAAATCGCAGCGGTCGGTGACCGAGATGCGGACATAGGAGATCTGGCGGTCGAAGCCGTCGACGAGCATGCGTGCCTCCCGGCGCGAAGCGACATTGGCCGCAACCAACCCATCCTCCGGGCGAATTCACGGCTTTCGAACGATCCCTAAACCTAATAGCTTCCCCTCGCATTGTGAATGGCCGACGATCGCGGCATTGCCGATCGACCGGCCCACCAGGGCAGAAAGCTTGCCTCGTGTACGCTCCGATCCGATGAAGCTGGCCTTTCTCGCCGCCGACACCGACGGAGGCGACCGCGGCGCGCGCCTGCTTCATCGAGCGCTACCCGTCGGTCGATCCGCTCGAGGCCGACGTCATCGTGGCGCTCGGCGGCGACGGCTTCATGCTCGAGATGCTGCATCGCTTCCTCGACGAAGCGATCCCGATCTACGGCATGAACCTCGGCACGGTGGGCTTCCTGCTCAACGCCTACAATCCGGACGAGCTGCCGGCGCGCATCGCCCAGGCGCAGACCGTCGAGCTGTTCGCGCTGCGCATGCAGGCGGAAACGACCGATGGCGACACCGTGGAGGGCCTCGCGATCAACGAGGTCTCGGTCTTCCGCGAGACCCGCCAGGCCGCCCAGCTCAGTATCGACATCGATGGGATCAACCGGCTGCCGGAGCTGGTCTGCGACGGCATCATGGTGGCGACGCCGGCCGGCTCCACCGCCTATAATCTCTCGGCGCATGGGCCGATTATTCCGCTCGGCTCCAACATCCTGGCGCTCACCCCGATCAGCGCCTTCAGGCCGCGCCGCTGGCGGGGCGCGCTGCTGCGGCAGCGACACCCATTTCCGCATCCGGGTCGTCAATCCGGTCAAGCGGCCGGTGAGCGCGGTTGCCGACTTCACCGAGGTGCGCGACATCCTCTCGGTCGAGATCTGGGAGGACAAGAACAAGCGGTTCCAGCTGCTGTTCGACCCCGAGCACAATCTCGAGGAACGCATCTTGAAGGAGCAATTCATACCATGAGCGCAAGGCTTCCCCGCCGGCACCTGCTGGCCGCGGCTCTGGCGCTGGCCCTGATGCCGGCGGTCGCCGCCGCCCAGGGCACCGGCACGCCGCAACCGCGGCTCGCGACCGAGCCGCTGACCATCGAGACGGCCGAGGGTCCGATAACGTTTGAGGTCGAGATGGCGGTCACGCCCATGCAGCAGTCGCGCGGGCTGATGTTTCGGGACGAGGTACCACCCTTGACCGGCATGCTCTTCGTCCATTCACCACCGCGGCCGATCTCGATGTGGATGCGCAACACGCCGACATCGCTCGACATGCTGTTCATCAACGCGGCTGGCAAGATCGTCGGGATCGCGGAGCGGACGACACCCTTCTCAGACGCCGTGATCAGCTCACCCGGGCCGATGGCCGGCGTTCTGGAGATCCTGGGGGGCGAGGCGAAGCGCCTCGGCATCGCCCCGGGCAACACGGTCGATCATCCGTTCTTCGCCGCCGACTGAGGTGGACGCGCTCCGGCTCAAGACCGGCTGATCTGCAGGATTGCGACGCCGATGACGACCAGGCCGGCAGCCAGCAGCCGGCGCCGGCCGAAGGGCTCGCCCAGGAGCAACGTGCCGATGGCGGCCGCCAGCAGCACGCTGGTCTCGCGCAAGGCCGAGACATAGGCCAGAGGTGCCGTGCTCATCGCCCAGATGACGAGGCCATAGGCGACGACGGACATCACCCCGCCGCCGACCGCCGGCTTCCAGGCTGCCGCGAGGGTCGAGCGCAGTCCCGCCGTGCCGCGCTTGAGCACCACCACGAGCGCGAACGGCCAGCCATCCAGCAGGAAGAGCCAGACGACGTAGCCGAGAACGTCGCCCGATGCCCGCCCTCCCATGCCGTCCGCGACGGTGTAGGCGGCGATCGCCACGCCGCAGCCGAGCGCTAGCAGCAACGGCTGCCGCCGGCCCAAGGCATCGACTGCCGATTGGCGCCCCGCGACGATCCAGATGCCGAGACAAACGAGCACGACCGCGAAAGTGCCCGTGGGGCTGAGCACCTCGCCCGCTGCTGCGAGCGCGCCCAGCGCGACGAGCGGCGGCGCCACCCCTCTAGCGATCGGGTAGACATGGCTCAGATCGCCCACCCGGTAGCCACCGGCGAGCAGAAAATAATAGGCCATGTGGGCGGCCACCGAGGCCAGCAGCCAGGGCCAGGCCGCGGCGGCCGGCACAGCCACGAACGGCACCAGCGGCAAGACCACGAGGCTCTGGGTCAGGTTGACGATGGCAAGCCGGAGAAACGGGTCACCGCCCGATTTCACCAGCGCGTTCCAGCTCGCATGGAGCACGGCTGCAAACAGCACCACCGAGAGGACGAGTGGGCTCAAGCAGCGTCGTCCATTGCGTGACCGATCCGTGACCGTTTCGAGCAAACGCTCATGCGCGCCCCCCGCGCCGGCGTCAAGGCGGCCCGAACGCAAAACGCCCGGCCGAAGCCGGGCGTCTCGTGGTGTGGTCGACGACTGGCGTCAGGCGCCCGATCAGGCAGCCTTGCGCGCCGGACGCCGCCGCCGCTGCTGGCGGCCGGGCTGGTCCTGGTCACGGCCGCCCTGTCGCGGCTGCTGTTGCTGACGGGGTTGCTGGCGGGCCGGCTGGCGCGGCTCCTGGCGCTCGGCCTCGCCGCCCGGGCCACGCCGGTCGATGACCTTGAGGGTTTGCCGGGTCAGCCGCTCGATGTCGCGCAGTGACCGACGCTCGCTCGAATCGCAAAAGGCGATGGCGATGCCCTCGGCACCGGCACGCGCCGTCCGGCCGATCCGATGCACATAGGCCTCGGGCACGTCCGGCAGCTCGAAGTTGACGACGTGGCTCACCGCATCGACATCGATGCCGCGCGCCGCGATGTCGGTCGCGACCAGCACCCGGCTCCGTCCCGACTTGAACCCGGCGAGCGCCCGCTCGCGCTGCGGTTGGGACTTGTTGCCGTGGATCGCAACGGCCGGAATCCCGGAAGCCTCGAGATGGCGGGTCACCTTGTCGGCGCCATGCTTGGTGCGGGTGAAGACCAGCGTCCGATCGAAGCCGGGCTGGCGCAGGAGATCGACCAGCAGACTGCGCTTGCCAGCAGCATCGACCAGATAGACCGACTGCTCGACCCGCTCGGCGGTTGTGGCCACCGGGGCGACGCTCACCTCGACCGGATCGGTCAGCATGTCACGCGCCAGGGAGCCGATGTCCTTGGGCATTGTGGCCGAGAAGAAAAGCGTCTGGCGCTGCCGTGGCAGCTTGGCGAGGATCCGCCGGATTGGCACGAGAAAGCCCAGATCCAGCATGTGGTCGGCCTCGTCCAGGACGACGATCTCGGTCCGATCGAGGCGGAGCGTGCCGCCCTGCAGATGGTCGAGCAACCGGCCCGGCGTGGCGACCAGGATGTCGACACCGCGCGACAATGCCCGGACCTGCGGATTGTGCTTGACGCCACCGACGATGACGGCGACCGACGGCCGCAAATGCCGCCCATAGGTCTCGAAGCTCGCCGCGATCTGCGCCGCGAGCTCGCGGGTCGGGGCCAACACCAGCGCACGGGCGTGACGGTGCTGCGTCGGCTGCGGGTTGGTGACGAACAGGCGATGCAAAATCGGCAGCGCAAAGGCAGCGGTCTTGCCGGTGCCGGTCTGGGCGATGCCGAGCAGGTCGCTGCCGGCCATCACCGGTGCAATCGCCTTGGTCTGAATGGGGGTAGGGGTGGTGTAGCCCTCGGTCGTGAGGGCACGAAGAAGCGTTTCGGCCAAGCCGAAATCAGCAAATTGAGTCAAGAGAGTGCTTTCAAGTACGACCGCGCGCCGCCACATCGGGCAGACGTCAAAACGGCCATGATGAACGTGACGCACCCCGCGTATCTGGGCGGTCGGGAGGAATGTATCAGGGGGCTCAACAGATAAGGTGCTCGACCCAGATGGGCCGCACCCTTCACGCGGCTGGAGCCACAGGACCGGTATTCGGTGGACGCATAAGCGCAGAACAGTCGAGAAAAGTCAAGGTTTTGCAACCGATGCGCAAAGCTCGATTGCCGCAGGCGCCGCGGGCTCGATTGCCGCAGGCCGTCAGTCGCGCGGCAAGAGGAAGATCGCCGTGCCCATCGCGAGGCTGCCGAAGGTCACGGCAAAACCGGCGCCGAGCAGGATCAGCGCGGCAAGCTCGAGCCCGTTGCCGAACAGCAGATCACCGAGCTGGGCCACGTTCGACCTGATCAGGACGGCGAGCAACAGCCAGCCGGCCACGATCCCCATCACACAGTTCTTGGCCAGATAGACGAGCAGCCGGCGGTCGTCGGGCATCACGCGCGGCTCCACAAGCTAGCGAGGACGACCCGGAGCACGCCCGGGTAACCGTCAGATGGGATGGCCGGGGTACCCGATCAATCGGCGGGGATCGTTCCGGCCGCGCCGTGACGCGATCCGGGCGGCCCGAGCTGCAGCCGCATCGGTGACGCGATGATGCCGTCCTCGCCGGCGGTGTCCTCGCCATCAATCTCGAAGCCCAGTCGCGCGTAGATCGGCACAGCATAGGCCGAAGCGTTGACGGTCAGGCGGCGAACCGGCGGGTCGGCCGCCAGCAAGTGGTCGGTCACGGCACCGATCAGGCGTCGAGCGATGCCGTTTCCGTGCCAATCGACGTTGGTGAAGAGCAAGGTCAAATGCAGGGTCCCGGCCGGCCTGGCGGCCGGTCCACGCAGCTCGGCATAGCCGACCAGTGTCGGCTCGTCCTCGTCGGTCACTGCGCACCACGCGACAGAACCACCACCCAGCCGCTCGCGCAGCGCCCGCTCGGTCACATACATGCGAAACGCCACCTGTCCGGCAAGCCCGAGCGTCGGGGCGACGAAGCGAGCGAAGGCAGGCTCGATCATCCGGGCCACGCTGCGCGCGTCGGCGATGGCCGCCCGCCTGAGCCGGACCAGCGGTGCTGTCTCAGACGCCTTCGACAATGGTGATCTCGACGACACCACCACCGGCGCGGCGAAACTGCGCCGCTGCCTGGTACTCCGCGGATTGAAAGCAGCCGCGCGCGGCCTCCAGGCTCGGAAACGCGATCACGACGAAGCGACCGAACGCCTCGGGCCCCTCGAGCACCTCGTGCCGGCCGCCGCGGGCCAGCACCTCGCCGCCATGGCGCTTAAGGATGGCCGGCACCTGGCTCGCGTAGCGGGCATATTGCTCCGGATCATCGACGCGCGCCCGCGCCAGCCAATAGGCCGTCATCCCGCCCCTCCCTCGTCGCCACTAAGACCCGAACTCAAAATTCGACTGTCCTCCTCAATACTTAAGGCCTATTTTCCACGCAGATGCGGCTCATGGCCAGCCGCGAGTTGCCAATGATGGGGAGGAATCGATGCGGCGAGGTCTGACGATAGCAACCCTGGCGCTGGCGGCCGCCTGCCTGGCGGCACCGGCCGAGGCCGTCCAGAGCACGGCCGACCTGCGCGAAGCCTGCGCTTCCGACGACCTGGCCACCCGCAATCTCTGCTACGGCTACATCCTCGGCGCCGGCCAGCTGTACATCGAGCTGCGCCGCGCCGAGGTGATCGGCGAGATCGCCTGTGCCGATCCGGTGCCAACCTTGGAGGTCATCCGCGTCTCCGTCGTCGAGTGGATCGACACCCACCCGGAGCACGCTTCCGAGAGTGCCATCGACGGCCTGATGCGGGCGGCGGCCGCTAACTGGCCTTGTGAATGATCACCGGCCCTCAGCTGGCTGGACCACGGAAAGGAACCACCATGCCCGGCACTGCCAGAACGACCAAGTTGCTCACCGTCATCGCTCTCGCGAGCACGCTCGCGGCCTGCACTGTCGACAGCCAGACCGGTAGCCGCACCGGAACGGGTGCGGCCGTCGGCGCCGCCTCGGGCGCCGCCGTGGGTCTGCTCACCGGCGACTTCCTGTCGAAGACGCTGACCGGTGCCGCCGCCGGCGCCGCGGGCGGCTTCGTCTACGACCAGATCGAGAAGAACTAGCGCCCGCTGGCGGCTGGACCTCAGCGGTCCGGCCGCCTCGACCTCAAGCGCTGCCGGCAGCCGGGCTCTGCGCCAGGAGCGAGCGCAGCACGTAATGCAGGATGCCGCCGTGGCGGTAGTAGTCGACCTCGTCGCCGGTATCGAGCCGGCAGAGCAGTGAGGTCCTGGTCTCGGCTGCCATCGGCGCGGCTGATCGTGCAGGCGACGTCCATGCGCGGCTTGAGCCCGCCCGACAGACCCTCGAGCGTGATGACCTCGCTGCCGTCGAGCTTCAGGCTCGAGCGCGTCTCGCCGTCCTTGAAGGTCAGCGGCAGCACGCCCATGCCGACCAGGTTCGAGCGGTGGATGCGCTCGAAGCTCTCGGCGATGACCGCCTTGACGCCCAAGAGGTTGGTGCCCTTGGCGGCCCAGTCGCGCGACGAGCCGGTGCCGTATTCCTTGCCGGCGAAGACGACCAGCGGCGTGCCGCGCTCCTTGTACCTCATGGCGGCATCGTAGATCGACATCACCTCGCCCTCGGGCATCAGCTTGGTCCAGCCGCCCTCCTTGCCGTCCGCCATCTCGTTCTTGAGGCGGATATTGGCGAAGGTGCCGCGCATCATCACCTCGTGATTGCCGCGGCGCGAGCCGTAGGAGTTGAAGTCCTTGCGCTGGATCTGGTAGCTCTGCAGGTACTCGGCCGCCGGGCTGTTCTGGGCGATCGAGCCCGCCGGGCTGATGTGGTCGGTGGTGATCGAGTCGCCGAGAATCGCCAGCACCCGGGCCTCGGTGATGTCGGGCACGGACTCCGGCGCCGCGGCCGGCATGCCCTCGAAATAGGGCGGCAGGCGGACATAGGTGCTGCCCTCGTCCCAGTCGTAGGTCATGCCGCTGTCGCCGCCACCGATCGATGGCCCAGTGCTCGTCGCCGGTGAAGACGTCGGCGTAGCTCTCCTTGAACATCTCGGCGGTCGACGGCACTCTTGACCACCGCCGCCGACCTCGGCCTGGTCCGGCCAGACGTCCTTCAGATAGACGGGCTCGCCGTCCTTGCCCTTGCCGAGCGGCTCGGTCGTGAGATCCCGCATCAGCGTGCCGGCGAGGGCGTAGGCGACCACCAGGGGCGGCGAGGCCAGATAGTTGGCCTTGACCTGCGGGTGGACCCGGCCCTCGAAGTTGCGGTTGCCGGAGAGCACCGAGCCGACGACGATGCCGCCCTCGTCGACCGCCTCGGCGACGGCGTCGGGCAGCGGCCCCGAATTGCCGATGCAGGTGGTGCAGCCATAGCCGACGAGATCGAAGCCGAAGGCGTCGAGATCGTCGTGCAGCCCGGCCGCGGCCAGGTAGTCGGTCACCACCTTGGAGCCGGGCGCCAGCGAGGTCTTGACCCAGGGCTTGGGCTTCAGGCCCTGCGCGAGCGCCTTCTTGCGCGACCAGGCCCGGCCGCAGCATGACGCTCGGGGTTCGAGGTGTTGGTGCAGCTGGTGATGGCCGCGATCACCACGTCGCCGTGGCGCAGCTCGGCGTCCATGCCCTTGATCGGCTGCGCCTTGTCGGCCGGCGCGTCACCGCGCAGGCCCGGCAGCGCCTTGGCGAAGCTGTCCTTGACCGTCCGGCAGCGATCACCCGGTCCTGCGGCCGCTTCGGGCCGGCCAGCGACGGCACGACAGCGGCGAGATCGAGCTCCAGCACGTCGGTGAAGACCGGGTCGGGCAGGTCGTTCGACGCGCCACATGCCCTGCGCCTTGGCATAGGCCTCGACCAGCGCGATCCGCTGCGGTCGTCGCGGCCGGTCAGGCGCAGATAGTCGAGCGTCTCGTCGTCGATCGGGAAGAAGCCGCAGGTGGCGCCGTATTCGGGCGCCATGTTGGCGATGGTCGCCCGGTCGGCGAGCGGCAGCTGGCCGACGCCCGGCGCCGAAGAACTCGACGAACTTGCCGACCACGCCCTTGGCGCGGAGCATCTGGGTCACGGTGAGCACGAGGTCGGTGGCGGTCGTGCCCTCGGGCAGCTTGCCGGTGAGCTTGAAGCCGACCACCTCGGGGATCAGCATCGAGACCGGCTGGCCGAGCATCGCCGCCTCGGCCTCGATGCCGCCGACGCCCCAGCCCAGCACGCCCAGGCCGTTGACCATGGTGGTGTGGCTGTCGGTGCCGACCAGGGTGTCGGGATAGGCGATCTCGGTGTTGCCGTCCTTGGCGGTCCAGACCACCTGGGCCAGGTTCTCGAGATTGACCTGGTGGCAGATGCCGGTGCCCGGCGGCACGACGCGGAAATTGTCGAAGGCACCCTGGCCCCAGCGCAGGAAGGCGTAGCGCTCGCCGTTGCGCTGATACTCGAGCTCGACATTGCGCCTGAAGCTGTCGTGGCCGCCGAAGCTGTCGACCTGGACCGAGTGGTCGATCACCAGATCGACCGGGGAGAGCGGGTTGATCTTCGTCGGATCGCCGCCGAGCTCGCACCATCGCCTCGCGCATCGCCGCGAGATCGACGACCGCCGGCACGCCGGTGAAGTCCTGCATCAGCACGCGGGCGGGCCGATAGGCGATCTCCTGGTCGGAGCGCCGCTGCTCCAGCCAGGCCGCAGCGCCTTGATGTGGTCGACGGTGACGGTGCGGCCGTCCTCGAAGCGCAGCAGGTTCTCGAGCAGCACCTTGAGCGAGAACGGCAGCCGGGAGAGGTCGCCGAGCTGCTTGGCCGCCTCCGGCAGCGAGAAATAGTCGAACCTGGCACCATCGACGTCGAGCGAGCGACGCACCTCGAGCGTGTCCTGTCCACAAACGCGCATCGTCGTTCTCCCTCGAAATAGCGCTGCCGCTGGGCGATCGGGGCGTTATAGGCGTGGGTGACCCGAAGAAAAAGGGGCGTGGTGTCTCAGCGGCCGCGCCACCGCAGCAGCGTCGGCGTCAGCCGTTCACCGCATCGGGGATCGGCCGGCCGGCAAAGCAGGCGTCGAGATTGTCGAGGCAGCGAAAGCCCATGCCGTTTCGGGTCTCGAGCGTGGCGCTGCCGATATGCGGCAGGAGGAAAGCGTTGGGCAAATCGAGATAGCGCCGGTCGAAATCGGGCTCGTTCTTGAAGACGTCGAGCCCGGCGGCGAGCAACCGACCGCTCTTCAGGGCATCGATCACCGCATCGTCGTCGACCAATGTGCCGCGCGCGGTATTCACCAGAACCGCACCCTCCGGCAGCAGTTCCAGCCGCTCGGCATTGATCATGTTCGCGTTCTCGGCCGTTGCCGGACAGTTGAGCGACAGAAAATGCGTCTGCGGCAACATGGTTTCCAATGTCTCATGGTATGTGGCGCCCGCCTCCTGCTCGGCGACGAGACGGGAACGGTTATGGTAATAAATCGTCAACCCAAAGGCACGGGCGCGGGTCGCGAGGGCGCGACCGATGCGACCCATGCCGACAATGCCGAGTGTGCGCCCTTGCAAGCCACGGCCCAGCAGCTCCGTCGGTGTCCACCGAGCCCAGTCGCCGCGTCGCATCAGGGCCTGGCTCTCGGTCACGCGCCGGCTCGCCGCCAGGAGGCACAGCATGGCGACGTCGGCCGTAGCCTCGGTCAGGACGTCGGGCGTGTTGGTGACGATGATCCGCGCGCGGCGCGCGGCCGCCACGTCGATATGGTCGTGGCCCACCGAGAACGTGGCGATGATGCGGACGCTCGCCGGCAGCGCCTCGAGGATCGCCGCCGTCCAGCGCTCGGTCGGGCAGGTCAGGATAGCATCGACACCGGCAGCACCCTGGACCAGGGCGTCGCCGTCGAGCACCGCGTCCGTGGCGTTCCAGCGCACCGCGTAGTCACGCTCCAGCCGCGCCTCGACCGCTTCCGGCAAGCGTCGGGTGACAAAAACCACGGGTTTGTTGGGCAAGGCGCTGACTCCCATCGCTCGGCTGCTCTATCTACCGACTATGCAAAGCGCGGATCGGGCACGCTTGCCGATCCGCGGCAAAAAGATTGGAAACGCCGATGATCGACAACCGCAGCCTCCGCCTGCTCGCCCTGGCGCTCGCCGCCATGGTCGCCCAGCCGGTGGCCTCGGCCCCGCCGGCGAGCGCCGCCGTCGAGCTGCTCTCGCATCGCGCCGCCTATCGGCTGAGCCTGGCGGAGAAGTCGATGACGGCGGGCGGCGTAACAGCAGTGCGCGGCGGCTTGGTCCTGGAATGGCGCGATTCCTGCGCCGGCGCCATCAGCAATCAGCGGCTCGGCTTCATCGCCAGCCTCGACGAGGGTGGCAACTCCTCCTACGACGTCCGCTTCTCGAGCTGGGAGTCGCCGGACAACAAGCAGCTGCGCTTCACCGTCCGCACGTTCGACGACGGCTACCTCTTCGAGGAGTTTCGCGGCGAGGCCACGCTCGACAATGCCGGCGCCGGATTGGCGACCTTCTCCGAGCCGTCGGGCGAGGAGCTGGCGCTGCCGCGCGGCACGCTCTTCCCGTCGGAGCACCTGCGCCGGCTGATCGACGGCGCCGAGCGGGGCGAGGTGGTGATCAGCCACGACGTCTTCGACGGCTCCGGGCCGGAGGGGCTGAGCCGGGTCACGGCGGTGATTGGCAAGGCCAAGCCGGCGCCGGAGGATGGCAACGAGAGCGGCAAGCTGCGCTGGCCGGTCACGCTCGCCTACCACGACGTGCATGGGGCCGACGACATGCCGGTCTTCGAGATCACCTTCAAGCTCAGCGATCGCGGTGTGCTGCACGATCTGGTGCTCGACTATGGCGATTTGACCCTGGAGGCCGAGCTCGAGGAACTCGAGACCTTCGCGGCGCCGGAGTGCCAGGCCGATCGCTAGGCGTCAGCCGTCTGCCGTCCCAGATCGCGACCCAGCCACGCGGCCCCGCGCACGCCGGAGCTGTCACCGTAGGCCGGTGGCAGGAGCCGCGTGTCGACCCGATCCGAGAAGACATACTGCTTCAGCAATGGCGGCACGGCGGCATAGAGCCGCTGGATGTTCGACACGCCGCCGCCCAGCACGATGACCTCCGGGTCGACGATGTTGATGACATGCGCGAGGCCGCGCGCCAGCCGGCCGGCGTGCCGGTCGAGGGTGGCCGTGGCCTCTGCATCCCCGGCATCGGCGGCGGCGACCACCTCGGGTCCGCTCAGCTTGTTGCCCGTCACCCGCGCGTGATCGGCGGCCATGCCGACGCCGGAGAGCCAAGTCTCGATACAGCCGTGCAAGCCGCAATAGCAGGCCGGTCCCGGCCGCTCGTCGTCCCGTGGCCAGGGCAGCGGGTTGTGGCCCCATTCACCGGCGATCGCGTTGCCACCCTTGAGCACCCGGCCGCCCACCACGATGCCGCCGCCGACCCCGGTGCCGAGGATAACCGCAAAGACGATATCGGCGCCCGCGCCGGCGCCATCGGTGGCCTCGGACAGCGCCAGGCAGTTGGCGTCGTTGGCAAATGCGACCTGCCGACCGAGCTTGGCCATGAAGTCGCGATCCAGGGGCCGGTCGTTCAGCCAGACCGAATTGGCGTTCTTGATCAGCCCGGTGGCGGGCGAGATCGCGCCTGGATGGCCGACGCCGACCGTGGACTGGACGCCAAGCTCGGCCTCAGCTGCATGGACCATCGACGCCATCGTCGCGAGCGTCGCGTCGTAGTCGCCGCGCGGCGTCGGCTGCCGCCGACGAACCATCTCCTTGCCCGCCTCATCGAGCGCCACAATCTCTATCTTGGTGCCGCCGAGATCGATCCCGATCGCCACTGCCATCACCACCTCCCGCGTCTTGCCGGCCGTTTGGTCGTTCGTTCCGAAACCCCTCGTAAACATACCGGCCAGGCTTTAGAAGGCCCGCGCATCGGCAAACTTGCGAGGATAAATGGTCAAGCTCGTGCAGATCGGCCTCGGTGGCTGGGGACGGAACTGGGCCGACGAGGTCCTGCCCACGGTGCCTGGCATCGAGATGACAGCCTTCGTCGACGCCGACCCGGCGATGCGCAAGCTCGCCGCCGCCAAGCTGAAGCTCAAGGATGCGCAGCTCTTCGGCGCGCTCGACGAGGCCGTGGCAGCGACGCGACCCGAGGCGGCCCTGGTCGTGGTGCCGCTCGCGGCGCACGCAGCGGTGGCCCGGGACGCGCTGGCGCACGGCCTGCACGCGCTCGTCGAGAAGCCCTTCACCGAGACCCTTGGCGAGGCCAAGGCTTTGGTCGAGCAGGCCAACGCCGCCGGGCTGAAGCTCATGGTCAGCCAGAACTACCGGCATTTCCCGGCACCTTTGACCTTCCGCCGGCTGGTCGCCGAAAACGAGCTCGGCCATGTCGGCTCGATCGCCGTCGATTTCTGGAAGCTGTTCGACGAGAACTATCGCTACTTCTTTCTCGCCGAGCCCCTCCTGTCCGACATGGCGATCCACCATTTCGACCTGATGCGCTTCATCCTCGACGACGAGCCGGTGGCGGTAACCACGATGAGCTGGAGCGAGCCCGAGACGCCCTACGAGGGCCGCCCGGCAGCGGCGGCGCTGATCCGCTTCGCCAAGGGCGTGGTGGTCAGCTATCGCGGCACCTGGATCAGCCGGGGCCCGGACACTGTTTGGGGCGCCGATTGGCGGATCGACGGCAGCAAGGGCGCGGCGCTCGGCACCTTTCGCGGCAATGCCGGCGATCGCCGCGGCGACGATCGGGTGACGTTCTACCGCAAGGCCGACGAGGCGGCGCCCGTCAGCCTCGATGCGACACCGTTCACCGACCGCGCCGGCGCGCTGGCCGGGTTTCGCGACTGGGTGCAAAGCGACCGACCGAAGCCGGGGCTGAGCACGGCGGAGGACAATCTCCAGAGCCTGGCCCTGATGCATGCCGCCATCCTGTCGGCGGCCGAGGGCGGCCGGCTCGTCAGCATCGCCGAGATCATGGCCCGAGAGGCAAGCGCATGACCAATCCCCCCCGCATCACCGTTTGGAACGAGTATCGCCACGAGCACGCCAACCCGGCAGTCGCCGAGATCTACCCCCGCGGCATCCACGAGGCGATCGCCGCACCCCTCCGCGCGGTGGGTCTCGAGGTCACGACGGCAACGCTCGACGAGCCGAGCCACGGCCTCACCAGCGCCCGGCTGGCACGCACGGACGTGCTCGTCTGGTGGGGCCACAAGGCGCATGATGAGGTGGCCGACGACGTCGTCCTGGCCGTCAAGGAGCGCGTCCTCGGCGGCATGGGCCTCGTTGCCCTGCACAGCGCCCACTTCTCGAAGATCTTCAAGTCGCTCATGGGCACCGGCTGTGATCTCAAGTGGCGCGAGGCCGGCGAGCGCGAGCGGCTCTGGGTGATCGATCCGACGCATCCCATCGTCGCCGGCCTGCCCGAGCAGATCGTGATCGAGCACGAGGAGATGTATGGCGAGCATTTCGACATCCCGCCGCCCGACGAGCTCTTCCTGCTGAGCTGGTTCAAGGGCGGCGAGGTGTTCCGCTCGGGCTGCACCTGGCGGCGCGGCCAGGGCCGGATCGCCTATCTCCGACCCGGCCACGAGACCTATCCGACCTACCATAACGCCCAGATCCAGATGCTCATCTTGAACGCCGTTCGCTGGGCGACACCGGTCGAGGCAGCGGCGCCGAGCCGCGGCAACCACTCGCCGCAGGAGCCGCTCGGCCCGGGCTGACCACACCAAGCCGCAAAACGACCGCTGAGCATATCGCCAAGGTTGCCTGAGGGTCGGTGACACTTATAATCCAGATTGAAATCCGGGGGCTGGCGCCAGCCCCCGGAAAATTTGTCGTTCGTCCCACACCGAGCGACCAAAGCGCCTGTTTTGCGCTTAAATGACCTGAGGAAACGCGACCATGCCGGCCATGCGGCCAGAACCGGCCAGCTCGCGGATCGCGGCCCTGGATTCCATTCGCGGCATTGCGGCCTTCCTCGTCCTGCTCAGCCACTGCTACGTGACACTGCCGGACTCGCTGCAGGCGACGCTGGCGCTGGAGAAGACACCCTTAAGCCTCCTCGTGCTCGGTCGGCCGGCGGTCATCGTGTTCTTCGTCTTGAGCGGCTTCGTGCTCAGCCTGTCCTTGATGTCATCGCGCGCGCCCAGCTACCCGGCTTTCGTCGTCCGCCGCATCTGCCGCATCTATCTGCCGTTCGCGGTCGCGATCCTGGTCGCCGCCGCCGCGAGAAAGCTGATCCAGCCGACGCCCATTGACGCGCTCAGCACCTGGTTCAACAGCGATTGGCGCACACCGGTCGACCTGTCGCTGCTCGTGGGCCATCTGGCGATGCTCGGTTCCAGCATCGACATGTCGCTCAACAACCCGATCTGGAGCCTGGTGATCGAGATGCGCATCTCGCTCGTCTTCCCGCTCCTCCTGCTCCTGGTCGGGCGCTCGCTCAAGGTCAGCGCCGTCGCGCTGCTCGTCTGCTTCGTGATCAGCGAGCTGATCGCCCGCTCGCCTTTGCTGCCGAGGCAGGCCTATAGCGGCGAGACGCTGGTCCAGGGCACCCTCTTTACCGTCTACTTCGTCGCCTTCTTCGTCCTGGGCATCCTGCTTGCCACACAGCACGAGCGGATCGCCAGGATCGTTCAGGCGCTGCGTCCGTGGCTCCGCAGGTTGCTCTGGCTGGCCGCCATCGCCGGGCTCGGGATCAGCAGGGATATCGTCAACGGCTTCAGCGCCGCGCTCATCATCGCGCTGACCCTCGGCTCCGCGGGCGCCCAGGCCCGGCTCTGCGCGCCTGTGCTGCAGTGGCTGGGGCGCCTCTCCTACAGCCTCTATCTGACCCACGTCGTCGTGCTGCTTGCCACCATCCACCTGCTCTACGGCATGCTGCCGCTTGCCGTGCTGCTGGCCATGGTGATGATGCTGGCACTCGCGGTCGCCCACGTGTTCAACACCCTGGTCGAGCAGCCGGCGATCGAGCTCGGCCGGTGGGTCACGCGGCCGGCGCGCGTCACGGCCAGCGCCTGACAGCCCCTTCGCTGCTAGAAGCTGTCGAGATAGGCCAGGAACGCGTCGATCTCGCTCGGCGTCATGGCGATCTCGGGCATCTCAGGGTGCCCGACCATGATCCCCTCGGCCAGCGCCTCGGCCAAATTCTCGACCGGCCAGAGCGTCTTGAAGGCGCGCATCGGCGGCGCCTCGGCCAGCGGGCTCGGGCCATTGGCGCCGGTCGCATGGCACCGGCTGCAATAAGTGTCGGCAATGATCCGGCCGCGCTCGGCGAGGTCATCCTGCGCCGCAGCCGGAGCCGGGCCGCCGAGCAGCACACCTACAACACCCACGGCTGGCGCACACCAGGACGTCCGTCGCCGCATCGGCAGTCTCCCTCTATCGCCGCGTGGTGCAGGCAAACCTATCTAATGGGGCGGCTTCGAGATTGGAACCCATGCGCTTGCGACTGCTCGTCATCACGGCCCTGGTCATCGTGCTGATCGCCCTGCCGGTCGGCATCGCCGTCTGGAAGCAAGGCGAGGTGCGGCACTGGTCGTCGGCCCGCTGGGACAGCGCCGGCCTGGCACCCGACCCGAGGACGACGCCCGAAGCCGTGATCCAGGTCTATTGCGCCGCCTCCTGGGGGCTCAAGGGCGCTATCGCCGACCATTGCTGGATCGCCTTCAAGCCGGAGCGGGCGCCGGGCTACACCCGCTACGACGTCGTCGCCTGGGGCGTGCGCAGCGGCGGTGAGGCCATTCGTGTCAATTTACGCGGCGTGCCCGACGGCAACTGGGCCGGCAACCGGCCGCGTGTCCTCCTCGACCGGCGTGGCCCCGCAGCCGAGGCGCTGATCGGCGACATCGAGCGGGCGGTCCAGGACTACCCCTACCGCCACACCTATCGAACCTGGCCCGGACCCAACTCCAACACCTTCATGGGCTGGATCGCGCGCCAGGTGCCAGCGCTCGGCCTCGACCTGCCGCCCCGCGCCATCGGCAAGGACTTCATCGGCAACCGCGTGTTCGCCCGGGCACCCAGCAATACCGGCTTCCAGCTGTCCCTGGGCGGCGTGCTAAGCCTCATCGTCGCTCGGGTCGAGGGCCTCGAGCTCAACCTCTCGGGCATCACGCTCGGCATCAACCCACTCGATCCCGCGATCACCTTGCCGGGCCTCGGCCGGCTCCGACTCTTCGGCGACTGACCGCCGCCCGCAGTTCCGCTATAGCTGGCCACCGGCAACGGTGAGGATGCAGCGATGGCAGCCAAGATCGAGAGTTTCGGGGAGTTCAGGGGCCAGCCGGTCGAGCGGGTCTGGCTGGAGAACGGCCAGGGCCTGCGCGCCGCCGTGCTCACCTGGGGCGGCGTCCTGCAGACGCTCACGGTCGATGTCGGCGGCACACCGCGGCCGCTCGTGCTGGGCTTCGACGACTTCGCCGACTATCCTGCGAAATCCCCCTATTTCGGCGCCACGGTCGGCCGGTTCGGCAACCGGATTGGCGGTGCCGCGTTCACCCTGGATGGCGTCCGCTACGAGCTGGACCCCAACGAGCGCGGCCGCAACCACCTGCATGGCGGGCTCACCGGCTGGGGCAAGCGTCTCTGGAACCTGGCAAGCGCCGACTCCACCAGCGTTACGCTCACCTTGACCTCGGCCGACGGCGAAATGGGCTATCCGGGTGCCGTCGAGGCGCGCTGCCGCTACGCGCTCGAGGAAGCGACGCTCACCATCGAGATGACCGCAACGACGACCAAGCCCACCCCGATCAACATGGTCCACCACAGCTACTGGAACCTCGACGGCGAGGGCAGCATCGAGGGCCACCGGCTCGAGCTCGACGCCGATCGCTATTTGCCCACCGATGACGACCAGATCCCGACGGGCGAGGTCCTCTCGGTCGCCGGCACCCCCTTCGACTTTCGCGAGCAGCGCCGCATCGATGCCATGGGCACCGCCGACTACGATCACTGCATGGTGCTGACCGACAAGCCGGGACTGCGCCAGGTAGCGCACGCCGTCTCGAGCGATGGCCGCGTCGCCATGACGCTCAGCGCCGATCAGCCGGGCGTCCAGTTCTACACCGGCTTCAAGCTCGACATCACGACCAAGGGCGGCCGCAAGATCGGCCCGCGCGCCGGGTTCTGCCTGGAGACCGAGGGCTACCCCGACGCCCCGAACCAAGCGCATTTTCCGAGCACCATCCTGGCGCCGGGCGCGACCTATCGCCATGTCATGCGGCATGAATTCCGCGTGCTGGAGAGCTGAGCCGTGCGCCTCGCCGTCATTCAGATGAACTCGGGCCCCGACAAGCCGGAAAACCTCAAGGCCGCAAAAGCGCTGATCGAGGGCGCCATCGAGCGCGAGCGGCCGGATCTGGTGAGCCTGCCCGAGACCTTCACGGTGATGGGCGGCGGCGATGACGGCCGCGCAGCCGCCGCCGAAGCGATCCCGGACGGCCCGGCCTACGCGATGCTGCAGGGCCTCGCCCGCGAGCATCGGGTCAATATCCATGGTGGCAGCTTCTTCGAGCGGCTGCCCGACGGCCGCCTCGCCAACACCACGATCGTCCTCGACCGCACCGGCGAGGAGGTGGCCCGCTACCGCAAGATCCACCTCTTCGACGTGGTCACGCCGAATGGCGAGGCCTACCGCGAGAGCGATTACACGGCGCCCGGCCACGACATCGTCACCGTCGACCTCGATGGTATCCGCATCGGCCTGACGATCTGCTACGATCTCCGCTTCGCCGAGCTTTTCCTGGAACTGCGCAAGCGCGGCGCCGAGGTGATCATGGTGCCAGCGGCCTTCACGCTGCAGACCGGCAAGGACCATTGGGAGGTGCTGTTGCGGGCGCGCGCGATCGAGACCCAATGCTACGTCGCCGCCGCCGCGCAATGCGGCGGCTTCGCCGCCGGCCGTGGCACCCGCTACAGCTACGGCAATGCCCTGATCGCCGACCCCTGGGGCCAAGTCGTCGCCCGCGCCTCCGACCAGCCGGGCCACGCGGCCGCAGAGATCGACCGCGATTATCTCGCTGCCATCCGGCAGCGCATCCCGGTCGAGCAGCACCGCGTATTGGATCGCCACAGATGACCATCTCGATCGGCTTCGTCGGCCTCGGCTCCATGGGCCTGCCGATGGCCAAGCAGCTCCTCGCCGCCGGCCACACCGTCTACGGCTTCGATGTCGCCAAGCCGCAGCTCGACGCCTTCCGCGAGGCCGGTGGCCAGCCCAAGGCCAACCCGCGCGCGGTCGCCGACCTCGTCTCGCTCCTGATCTTGGTGGTGGCCACGGCCGAGCAGGCCGAAGCGGCCCTGTTCGGCCCCGAAGGCGGCGCTGCCCTGCTCGGCGAGGGTGGGGTCGTGGTGCTGCACAGCACCGTGCCGCCGCCCTTCACCGAGGGCCTCGGGGCACGCCTGGACGAGATGGGCCTCCTGCTCCTCGACGCGCCGATAAGCGGCGGCCGGGCCGGCGCCGAGGCCGGCACGCTCACCGTCATGGCGTCGGGCAGCGACGCGGCATTCGCCGCCGCCGCCCCGGCATTGGATGCCATGGCCAGGACCGTGCATCGGCTGGGCGACAAGCCTGGCATCGGCTCGACCGTCAAGATGATCAACCAGCACCTCGCGGGCGTGCACATCGCGGCTGCTTGCGAGGCCATGGCGCTGGGCACGGCGGCTGGCGCCGATCCCGACAAGCTCTACGAGGTGATCACCGGCTCGGCCGGCAACTCCTGGATGTTCACCAACCGCGTGCCGCATATCCTTGCCCGCGACTTCACCCCGCTCTCGGCCGTCGAGATCTTCGTCAAGGACCTCGGCATCGTGCTCGAGACGGCCAAGGCCAAGCGCTTCCCGCTGCCGCTCGCGGCCATCGCGCACCAGCAGTTCATCGCCGCCGCCGCCGCCGGGCTCGGACGCGAGGACGACAGCGCGGTGGTCAAAGTGTACGAGAAGCTCGCCGGGATCGAGGTCAGGGGCATCGAGAGCCGTGGCCGCGGCGAGAAAGGCTGAGCCTTGGCAACCACCCCGTCCCGCCGGTTCTTCGGCGTCGGCACCCGGCTGAACGAGGTCGCCGGCTGGCTGCTGCTGGTGCTGCTCGGCTTGGGCTGCATCTTGGTGCTTCGCCCGTTCTTCCCGTCCCTGCTCTGGGCCACCATCTTGGTCTTTTCGACCTGGCCGCTGCACCAGCGGCTGAAAGCGCTGCTCGGTGGCCGCAACCTGCCCGCCTCGATGTTAATGACTCTGGCCTTGGCTGCGGCGCTCATCGTGCCGACGGCACTGCTCGCCAACGCGCTGGCCGATACCGCCGAGGGTGCCATCATGGAGCTTCGGCGTCACTTCCCGGCCGACGGCACCGGCATCGCCACATTGCCGTCGTGGATCGCCGATCTGCCGCTCGTCGGCGGCCTGCTCGCCAATCTCTGGCGGGGCCTCGTCACCAATACCGGTGACCTGCTCGGCACGGTCCTGCCCTACGTGGCGCCATTGCGCGACGCGGCGATTCGGGGCGGGCTCGGCATCGGTCGCGGCATCATCGAACTCGCCGTCAGCGTGCTGGTCGCCTTCTTCCTCTACCGCGACGGAGCGCTTGCCGCCGAACTGCTGCATCGTTCCGTCGGCAGTGTCGTCGGCGAGCGGGCAAAGCACCTGATCGGCGTCGCCGCCGGCACCATCAGGAGCGTCGTCTACGGTGTCATCGGCACCGCCATGATCCAGGCGATGCTGGCCCTCATCGGCTTCTCGCTGCTGAGCGTGCCGCAGCCCTTCCTGCTCGCCACCTGCGTCTTCGTCCTCGGGCTCTTTCCCGTCGCCGGCTCGTCGCTCGTCTGGGTCCCCGTCATCATTTGGCAGCTGATGACGGGCCAGCTCATCGCCGGCATCATCATGGCGGCCTACGGTGCCTTGATCATCGGCGGCGTCGACAACTTCCTGAAGCCCTATCTGATCAGTCGCGGCAGCCGAATGCCTTTCCTCCTGGTCTTCTTCGGCGTCATCGGCGGCGTCATGACCTTCGGCATCCTCGGGCTCTTCCTCGGTCCGATGCTGCTGGCGCTCGGCCTGGCGCTAACCCGCGAATGGCTGGAGATGCAGGCCGCGAGCCAGCGCCTCGGAACGAACCTGGAAAAGCTCGAGGACAGGCCGCGCGACAACGCGCAGGTTTGACGCTCCCTCGAGCCCAGCCTAGGACGCCCGCAGCGTCACCCGATTACCGCGTTGTTCTTGCAGAGCTGCAGATCCGTCATGCCCGAGATCCCCGCCCACACGCCTGGCCGCGACCGCGCCGATCGCTGGCCCTTCTTCCGCGACCGGCCGAGCTGCATCGTGCTCGGCCCGCGGGACGGCCACCAGCCGAGTGCGCTGCCGCCGGTCAAGATCTTCCTCGGCACAGAGGAGCAGCAATACCGGGCAGAGCGGATCTTCTTCTATTCCGTCGAAAAGGTGCGCGACCCCGCCCGCACCTATGAAATCAACTTGATGAAGAACGTGCTGGGCTTCGACAGAAGGCGCTGGCGGACAGGCTTCACCAACTACCGCTACGCCATCCCGGAATGGGCCGGCGGCAGCGGCCGGGCGATCTACAACGACGTCGACCAGATCTACCTCGCCGACCCGGCCCTCCTCTTCGATCTCGAGATGGGCAATCACGGCTACCTCGCGATCTCCGCCAAGGACACCTCGGTCATGCTGATCGACTGCGGGCGGATGGTCGATCTCTGGAACATCGAGACCGCCTCGACGCTGGGCAAGCACGCACTCATCGACAAGCCGTCGTCGACGCCCGGTCTGTGGGGCGAGCTCGACGGCCACTGGAACGCCCGCGACCAGGAATATGTCGAGGGCCGCACCAAATGCCTGCACTACACGGCGCTGCACCAGCAGCCCTGGCAGCCCTTCCCCGAGGTCTTCTCCTACCACCCGAACCCGCTGGCCTATATCTGGCACGACCTGGAGCGCGACGCGGACGCCGCCGGCTACGAGGTGTTCACCAGCGACGCTCCCAGCCCCGACCTCGCCGCGGCCCTGGCTAGGGCACCTGGCAACAACGAGCCGGCACCCGCGGCCGGCCCGCTCGCCAAGGCGCTGATCAGCGAGCTCGAGATCGCCGACGTCCTGGCGGTGCACCTGGCAGCCGAGCAGCCTGAGCCTGTGCTGCCCGGCGACCTGCCGACCCGCTGCCTAGTGCTCGACGGCAACGGCACCAACTGGCCCGAGGCCGCAGCCGACGCGGTGGTGGCGAGCCGGCTGCTGATGGCTGTGCCCCCGGCCGACCTGCCCTGGCTCCTGCACCGCTTGTTCGATGCGGCCCGCAAGCTCGTCCATCTCGATGCCACCGGCAGCGCAGCTGACGGGCTCGGCAGCGCCGACTGGTGGCGCCAGCGTATTGCCGAGATCGCCGCCCGCCACCCGGGCAAGAGCTGGTCCCTGGCGGTGGCCGACAAGGCGGCGCCAGTTCCCGGCACGATCCGCCACTTCGCCATGCGCAGCCGCGACCTGCCGGCGGGCGGCACCGCCCTGGCGCTGGTCGGCAGCGTGCCCGACCGGGATGACGAGGTTCGCGTCCTAGGCCAAATGCTCGCCCAGGGCCTCGGGCTCGACTGCGTGGAGCAGAGCTGGCGGACGGCGTCCGGCAACGGCGCGACCTCGTGGCCCACCGTCGTCGTCGCCGCCGACCGCAGGACCGCCAAGGTGGCGCTCGACATCAAGGCGCGGAGCGGCGGCACGACACGGGTCGTGCAGCTCGGCCCGACGGGCCTGGCCTTCGAGCGTGTCGACCTGGTCGTCGCCAATCCGGCCGAGCGCTTGCCGATCCGCGCCAACACGGCGCAGATCACAGCCCCCTTGCAGGCGGCCAATGGCCAGCCGGCGACCACCGGCGAGCATCACGTCCTCGTCATCGGGCCGCGGGTGCGGCCGTTTCGCCGGACGGCAGAGGAATTGGCCAAGCTCGCCCGGACATTCGTCGACCGGGCAGAGGTACCGAGAGCGTTATGCTTCCTGGGTGCCGTCACCGACGAGGACCGCTCGGCACTGCTCGACGCGACGGGCGCCATCACCCAGCTCGCCCCAGACGATCTCACTGCCGCGATCGCCACAGCAGCCCGCCTCTACACCACGGGCGAGGACGGGCCGACGCTCTCCCGCCTCTGCAGCAGCGGCAAACCGGTGACCCTCCTCCCTTTGCCCTACTGGTACGACCGCATTCCCGGCAACAAGCCGGTGCGCAACGCGCTGACGCTCTTGATCGGCGGCGGCACCAGCTATCGCGGCACGCCCCATCAGCAGCACGCGCTGGCCCGGCTGGTCGACACGCTGATCGTCAAGGGCTGGGCCAGGCTGCCCGAGGACCCGTCACGCCTGCACCGCTCGCTGATCGCCCGCGGCCTGCTGCATCCACTCGACGAGACCGAGCCCATGGCCTCGCCGCACCCGCTCGACGACAGCGAGCGGGTGGTCGAAGCGGTGCGCAGCATCCTGACACGGGCACCGGCCACGGCCTGACTGCGGCGTTGCCGGGGTGCCACGACACTGGGGCACAAGACCGCGCCAGCCTTGCCGACGCGCCATCGAGGCACTAGCTACCGAATGCTGTTGACGGCATCCAACAATTGGTAGTGGACCATGCTGACCTCCTGGGGACCTTGGAGCGACAAGGCTTATTTCCTCGATAAGATGAGCCTGGGTGATTTGATTCGCGCGTTCTTCACCCACTACTCGATCCAGGCCTATTTGGTGCTGGCGACAGTGGCGACGGTGGTCTCGCTGCTGTTGATGACCAGCTTCTGGCAGCCGGTGGTCGCCGCCATCGTGACCGCAGCGCTCTACCCCCTGGTCGAGTATCTGGTCCATCGCTTCCTCCTGCACTCGACCTTCATGTTCAAGCACCGCTCGACCGCCAAGGTCTGGAAGCGCATCCACTACGATCATCACCAGAACCCGCACGACCTCTCGGTGCTGTTTGGCGCGCTCTACACCACGCTGCCCACCATCGCCCTGATCGCCCTGCCGCTGGGCTGGCTGATCGCCGGCCTGTCCGGCGCCTTCGCCGCCTTCGCCACGGCCTGCATCGTGTTTTGCGGCTACGAGTTCGTGCACTGCGTCCAGCATCTGCCGTTCACCCCAGGCGTCGGCTGGCTGCGCAATTTGAAGAAGCGGCATCTGGCCCACCACTTCCACAATGAGCACGGCAATTTCGGCATCACCAGCAATGTCTGGGATCATGTCTTCGGCACGTTCTACGCCCAGCCGAAGGATCAGCCGAAGAGCGCCACGGTGCACAATCTCGGCTACACGGGCGAGGCGCGGCAGCAATGGCCCTGGGTCGCCGAACTCTCGGCCGATGACGACACCTACGCTCTCCGTCGCCGCCGTCGCGCCGCCTGAGTTCGGCAGGGCGGAGCATGGCGCGGTGAGCCAGCGGCCGAGCTCCGTCGCCATTCAAACCGTCCACGATCGCGCCGACCTCAAGGCGTTCATCGAGGCGACGCGCTCGATTTACCAGGGCGATCCATGCTGGGTGCAGCCGCTCACCCTCGAGCGCCTGGATCACCTCAATCCGAAGAAGAATCCGTTCCTCAAGGACATCGAGGCGTCGTATTGGATGGTTCTCTTCGATGGCCGGCCGGTGGGCCGCATCTCGGCCCAGGTCAACCAAGCGCATCTCGAGCGGCACCAGGACGCCACCGGGCATTTCGGCTTCATCGAGGCGATCGACGACGAGGAGGTGTTCGGCCTTCTGATCGACACCGCTGCTACCTGGCTGCGGCTCCGCGGCATGGAGCGCATGGCCGGGCCGTTCAGCCTGTCGATCAACGACGAAACCGGCACGCTGGTGGACGGCTTCGACACGCCCCCGCAGATGATGATGCCGCACGGCCAGCCGCACTACGACCGGCGCCTGCACGAGCAGGGTCTGGTCAAGGCCAAGGATCTCATCGCCTTCCGCTTCGACGCGCAGGCGCCCTTCCCGCGTACCGCGTCCCGTCTCATCGAACGGACGCGAAAGGCTGGCGGGCTGACGATCCGCCCGCTCGACACCAGCCGGTTCAAGGAAGAGATCAAGCTGATCTGCGACATCTTCAACGATGCCTGGTCGGAGAACTGGGGCTTCATCCCCTTCGGCGACGCCGAGGCCCAATATCTGGCGAAGTCGATCCGACCCTTGGTCAACGGTAACCATTTCGCGATCGCGGAGCTCGACGGCGAGCCCGCCGCGATGACCGTCACGCTGCCCAACCTCAACGAGCTGATCCACGATCTCGACGGCCGTCTCCTGCCCTTCGGCTGGGCCAAGCTGCTCTGGCGGCTCAAGGTCACCGGCGCCAAGACCGGGCGGATGCCGCTCATGGGCCTGCGCAAGCGCTGGCAGGGCACGGCGAAGGGAACGGCGGCGGCGATGGGCGTCATCGAGGCGGTCAAGAGCTATCATGCGAGCCGCGGGGTCCGCGAGGGCGAGCTCAGCTGGGTGCTCGAGGACAATGCTGCCGTCCAGCATATGATCGCGGCAGTGGGTGCCGTCCCCTACAAGACCTACAGGGTCTACGAGAAAGCTCTTTAGATGCCGGTGCAGCAATGACCGCGCCGGAGCTGACGGTCCTCGTGCTCGCCGGCGAGCGCGCCGAAGGCGATCCGATGGCCAAGGCGGCAGGCGTGGCATTGAAGGCCATCATGCCGGTGGCCGGTCGGCCGATGCTGGCAAGGGTCGTCGATGCGCTTCGCCAGGTGCCGGCAATTCATCGGGTCGTGGTGAGCATCCCGCAGCCAGAGGCCGCCACGGCGCTCGGCATCGAGTCGTTGATGACCGAGGCCACGCCCAGCCTTTCGGTCATGGCCGCCATCGACCAGCTGCCGTTTCCGTTGCTCGTCACCACCGCCGACCACGCCCTGCTGACAGCCGAGATCGTCCAGAATTTCGTCGACCAGGCGACCGCAGCCGACGATGCCGACCTGATCGTCGGCCTGGTCGAGCGGGCGACCATCGAGAGCCTCGTGCCCGAGACGCAGCGCACCTATTGGCGCTTCAAGGGAGGCGCCTATTCCGGCGCCAACCTGTTTCTCCTGCGCACGTCCGGCGCTCGAGCCGCCGTCGGCTTCTGGCGTCAGGTCGAGACCGAGCGCAAGCGCCCCTGGCGGATCGTCCGCGCCTTCGGCCCGCAGCTCCTGCTCGGCTACCTGCTCGGCAGCCTGACCCTGGATGCAGCCATGGTGCGCGCCTCCGGCAAGCTCGGCTGCCGCGTTCGGGCCGTCACGCTGCCTTTCGCCGAGGCAGCGATCGACGTCGACAAGCCCGCCGATCTCGTCCTCGTCGAGCGTTTGCTGAGGAGCCGCACGGAGCGGGCCAAGGAGCCCGCCCGAGCATGAGCCTGGTCGACCTCGCCCATGTAACCGACGTGCATCTGGGTCCCCTGCCCAGGGCGCAGCTGGCCGAGCTCTTGAGCAAGCGCGCGCTCGGCTACCTTTCCTGGCGCCGCCGCCGCCATCTGCTGCACAAGCAGACCGTGCTCGACGCCCTGGCGCTGGACCTCGCCGCCGACCCGCCCGACCACATCGCGGTCACCGGCGATCTGGTCAATATCGCCCTGCCGGGCGAGTTCGAGCAGGCGGCGCGCTGGCTCGAAGCAACCGGCACGTCGTCGGAGGTCACGCTGGTGCCCGGCAACCACGACGCCTATGCCGGCAAGAGCTACCGCCAGGGCTGGACCCGCTGGGACGCCTATATGCGGGGCGATGACCAGGCGATCGCCCGGATGTTTCCCTTCGTGCGGCGAATCGACCGAGCATGGCGCTGGTCGGGCTGTCGAGCGCCTTGCCGAGCCCCGTGGGCTACGCCACGGGCCAGCTCGGCCCGGCCCAGCTCGAGACCCTGGACGAACTCTTGGCCGATCTCGGTGATGCCGGCCTCTGCCGGGTGGTGCTGATCCACCATCCGCCGCTCGGCCCCTTGATCCGCCGCCGCCGGGCACTCCGCGACGAGACGGCGCTGCGTGCCGTGATCGCCCGCCGTGGGGCCGAGCTCATCCTCTCCGGCCATGAGCACCGCTTCCTCGTCGGCACGCTGCCCGGACCAGACGCGCCGGTGCCGGTCGTCGCCGGGCCATCCGCCTCGCTCGTCCAGGGTCATCCAGAGGCCGGCGGCTATCTGCGCTTCGCGATCGACCTTGCCGGCGAGCGGCCGTCCATTACAGTGCAGCTCAGACGCTTCGATCCGGCCAGCGGCAGCCTTGTGATCGAGCGGACCGGCCGCCTCGCGGCAGCCGGCGACGGCCTCGACATCCGGCCGACCGAGTGGCCGAAAGCGAAGAGGGAGACCGCGTCCGCCGAAGCCGTCGGCGCCGACGCCTGATCACGGCCATGCTCGCGACCATCGACCGCTACCTCCTGGGTCAGGTCCTGCGCCCGATGCTGGCCGCGATCCTGATCACCCTGCTGGCGATGCTCGCCGAGCGAGCCTTGCGCGTGATCGACCTCGTGCTCGGCTGGCGGGGCTCGCTCGCCATCGTCATCGAGATGATGAGCTACCTCATCCCCCACTACATGGTGTTCGCGCTGCCGGCGGCGCTGTTTCTCGGCATCATGCTGGCGATCGCGCGCCTCTCCAAGGAGGCCGAAATCGACGCCATGCGCGCCGCCGGGATCGGCCTCACCCGGATGACCCGGCCGTTGGCGCTCCTCGCCTTCGTCGTGCTCGTCCTGCACCTCGTGCTGGTGAGCCACCTGCAGCCCTATGCGCGCTATGCCTACCGCGCGGCAGCCTTCGCCATCACCAACGCCTCGTTCCAGACGCTGCTGCGTCCCGGTCAGTTCATCACGCTCGGCCAGAACACCTACCGGGTCGACAAGCTGAGCGCCGACGGCGAATCCTTCGAAGGCATCTTCCTCTTCTCGGAGGCGGATGCGAGCGGGACGATCGTGATCACCGCCCAGAATGGCCGGATCGAGGACCAGGGCGCCCTCGTGCCGCTGCTCCTCCACCTTGAGAACGGCGTGCAGCAGTTCCTGCCGCGTCCGGTCGAGGGTGCCAACGGCGCCAACGCACCGAGCCAGGGCACACCGCCGCTGACGCTGCGCTTCGGCAGCTTCACCAGCGACCTCTCGGGCAGCGAGCCCAACGCCTTCCGGCCCCGCGGCGAGCACGAGCGGGAGCTGACCATCCCGGAGCTGTTCGGCTTCCTCGGCCAGCCGGCCGCGGCCTTGCCCGACGACATCGAGCCCTGGGAGATCGAATCCGAGCTCTCGGCACGGCTCGTGCGCAACCTGTCCATCCTGCTCGTGCCGCTCTTTGCCGTGCCGCTCGCCCTCTCGCCGCGCCGCGCCAAACGGTCATACGGCTTCCTCATCGGCGTCATCGTCGTCGTCGGCTACAACCAGATCATCAGCACCGGCGAATCACTGGCCGACGACCAGGAGGTGTCGTCGATCGTCGGCATCTGGCTGCCGTTCGTGGCCTTCAGCCTCGCCACGATCGCCTTCTTCATCCATTCGGCGCGGCGGGTCCCGGATCCCGGCAAGTCGTCGCTCCTCGGCACGACCATCGATGCTGCGGTCAACATGATCACCCAACGCCTGCCCTGGCGGGCCGCCACGTGAAGCTGCTGACCCGCTATCTCAACCGCATGGTGCTGGTCCGGGTCGCCGTGGTGACGATCACGATGATCCTCTTTGCCATGCTCTTCGACCTGATGGACGCCTCGGACGACCTGATTCGCCGGGACGGCAGCACGATCGGCATCTTCAGCCACTACTTCGTGCTGCGCTTTCCGAGCCTGCTCAATGAGATCCTGCCCTTTGCCGCACTGATCGGCGCGCTCTTCGCCGCGGCCGAGCTGATGCGCAACGGCGAACTGCCGATCTTCTGGGCCTCCGGCGTCTCGCCGCTGAGCGTGGTGCTCCGCCTGCTGCCGATCTGCCTGCTCGTTCTCGGCATCAAGCTCGCCAATGACGACATCCTGGTCCCCGGCACCGTGCAGGAGCTGCGCAGCTGGCAGGTGGGCTTCTTTCGCGGCGGCGTCGAGGGCTTCGTCGGAGACCATCTCTGGGTCGCGAGCGACCAGCGGTTCATCCGGCTGCCACGCCTCGATTGGGGCAAGACGGAGGTCGACGACCTGGTCATTCTCGAGCGCGACGAGGTCGGCAATCTGGTCGAGCGGACGACCGCGGAACACGCTGTCCTCGAGCCCGGCGCCTGGCAGCTCAGCGGGGTCGAGCGGAGCCGGGTCGGCGACGGCCGCGTCGTCCGGGAGGACCAGGCGATCTTCGAGAACAGCATCGACCTCGAGCGCCTGCGGGTCGTCGCCAACCCGCCGCAGGAGGTGGCGCTGGTCGACCTCGTCGATATCGTCAGGAACGACGGCTACGGCGTGGTTACCACCCAGGGGCATGTCACGGCCATCTATCACCGCCTGTTCGGCGCCCTCCTGCCCATGCTGATGATCATGCTCGCCTTCAGCCTCGCCCGCCGGGTGACCCGGCAGGGTGGCGTCGCCGGGCTCTTCGTCAAGGGCATCTCGCTCGGCTTCGGCTTCGTCATCGTGAACGGCCTGATGCTGGCGCTCGCCGAGGCGGGCTTCGTCAGACCGCTGCTCGCCACCGCCGGCCCGGTTCTGCTGCTGGCGGTCATCGTCGTCGTCCTGCCGCTGCGCGAGGAGCGCGGCAGCTTGCGCCGCTTCTGGCCACGCCACGCCTGATGCGCATCGGGCTTCTCAGCAACATCAGGAGCGAGCGAAACCGCGCCGGCATGGCGGCGCTGGCCGCCGTGATCGACCGGGCACCCGAGATCCTGCACCGCCAGTTTCGACCGGAGGAGGGGTTCGGCCCACCCTTGCGCGCCATGGCCGAGGCCAGCGTCGAGCTCGTCGTCGTCAATAGCGGCGATGGCACGGTGCACGGCGTGCTGACCGAGATCCTGGCGCACCGGCCGTTCGCCACCGTGCCCCGAATGGCCATCCTGCCCCGCGGCATGGCCAACATGACCGCCGCCGACTGCGGGCTGAAGGGATCCGGTCCCGACACGCTGGAGCGCCTGCTCGCCGCCTGCCGTCAGGGCACGGTCGACGACCACGTGACCCCCCGCCAGGCGCTGAAGGTCGACTTTGCCGAGGACCGGACGGCGCCCCGCGGCATGTTCATGGGTGCCGCCGGCATCGTCGACGTCATCGACCACGTGAAGAACAAGCTGCACAGCCGCGGCATCAAGGGCGAGTGGAGCCATGCCGCGGCCATCGTCGGCCTGCTCGCCGGCGTCGTCACCAGGGGCTATGCAGCGCTCGGATTGAAGCCGCATCAGGTCGGCCTTGCGGTCGACGGCGCACCGCGCACGGACGAGCGCCTGCTCATCCTCATTGCCACCAGCCTCGACCGCCTGGTCCTGCGCTCGCGGCCCTTCTGGGGCACGCGCGGCCAGCCCGTCCGCCACATGCGGATCAGCTACCCGCCGAAGCGCCTGATTCGCAGCGCCCCCCGCATCCTCTACGGCTCCGACGAGCGGCGCCTGCCCGGGACCGACTACCAGAGCGGTGGCGCTCGGCTGCTGGAGCTTTGGCTCGACGCCCCCTTTACGATCGACGGCGAGTTCTTCACACCCTCGCCGGACCGGCCGGTGCGCATCACCGCCGATGAGACCGTACGCTTCGTCAGGCTGTGAGAGCCATGCCCGCTGCACCCGCCGAGCTCGAGAAACTGATCGAGGCCGAGCTCGACGTTTCCATCCCCGACGCCGTCCGGGCCATCGCCCTGGCAGCGAGGGCGCGGCACGGGCCGGGCGTCTCGGCCGTCCTCTTCTACGGCAGCTGCTACCGCGACGGCATCGTCGAGGACCGGCTGGTCGACCTCTATCTGCTCGCCGACGACTACCGCTCGGTGCATCGAAACCCGGTCAGCGCCTGGGCCAACCGTCTGGTGCCGCCCAATGTCTACTATCTCGAGACCGAGAGCGATGGAGACACGGTGCGCTGCAAGTACGCGCTGCTGACCACCGCCCAGCTCGAGGCCAAGGTTTCGATGACCACGGACAACCCCTACTTCTGGGCCCGCTTCGCCCAGCCGACCGGCCTCGTCTGGTGCCGGGACGAGGTGACCGAAAAACGCGTGATCGACATCATGGGCAAGGCCGTGCGCACCACCTTCGCCGCCGCCCGGGCGCTGACCCACGACATGGCGGCCTCCGAAGCGCTCTGGACCATGGTCTTCATGGAGACCTACCGGACCGAGCTCCGGGCCGAGAAGCCCTACCGGGCCGCCGAGATCTACCAGAGCGGCGCCAAGCGCTACGACCGGATCACCAAGGCGCTCATCGCCGAAGGCATCAAGCCCCGCCCCCGCTCCTGGCCCGCGACCCGGCGCAACGGCAAGGCGCTCTCCGTGCTGCGGTTGATCAAGGCCGCCTTCACCTTCACCGCCGGCGCCGACTACCTCGCCTGGAAGATCGAGCGGCACTCCGGCACCCGGGTCGAGCTCACCGACTGGCAGCGCCGCCACCCGATCCTCGCCTCGCCGCCGATCCTCTGGCGCCTGTTGCGCAGCAAGGCCGTGCGCTGAGGCGGGGCGTCGCCGAGCACACTCAACTCGGCAGCGCTAGTCGAAACCCGCCTTGCGCAGGCCCTCCAGGAAATGCTGGCCGTCCGCCGGATCGGCGAAGTTACCAGCAAAGACCTGGGCATCGAAAAATGGACTGACGCGTTTGAGCAAATCGAACGCCCGTGCCGCCGCCTCGGTGTGCCCGAGTTGGGCATTGGCGGCCGCGAGCAGGGCATGCGGCACGGGATTCTCCTCGAACGCGCCGGCAAACCTGTCGAACAGCTCGATCAGGTCTCCGTAACGCGACGCGAAGTAAGGCGGTGTCTGGATTGCGTGTTGAAGTCCGCACAAGTTGGTGAGAACATTTATGAAACATCGATTTCGGAGCGGACGATGAACAAGGCACGTTTCAGGCGTTTGTGCGCAGGCATGAAGAGATTGAGTGTCGGGCAGATGCGGGCGCTGCGAAGCCAGCTTCGAGCACTCGATACGCGCATCGAGGTTCTTTCGCGCATCGATGCCCGGGGACAGGCGCTCACCGAATGTGTTCACTGTGCCGCGCCTTCGTTGCAGCGCTGGGGCGAGACCCGAACGGGGTTGCCAAGACTGAGATGCAAGGCCTGTCGTCGGACATTCTCCTCGGCCACCGGGACGGTGCTGGAGCGCATTCGTCGGCCCGAAAAGCTGCTCGCGGTGCTGCGTGACATGATGTCGACAAGCCCTCGCTCATGTCGAGCCCTGGCGCGATGTCTCGAACTGGACAAGACGACCGTCTGGCGTTGGCGCCTGAGCCTGCTCCAGGCGCTCATCGGGGCTGGTGCGAGCGAATTGAACGGTATCGTCGAGGCCGATGAGAAGTTCTTCCGGGAGTCGCGCAAGGGCAGCCGTGAATGGGTTGATCACGAACGCGACCCGACCCGTCATGCCGAGCCCGACCGCCCGCGTTGGCGTGATTTCCGGCGCCTCCGGCTGCTCTTCCCGGCCGGATTGTCGGCGTGGCAGATACCAGTCTTGACCCTGACCGATCGAACGGGCGCGCGGCGCGCCGACGTGCTCCCCGATCGCCGCGCAACGAGCCTCGTCTCCCGGCTCGAAGCCCATGTCGGACAGGATGCGGTCCTCTGTACGGATGGTGACAGTGCTTACGATCTTTTCGCACGACAACGCGCCATGCCGCACTATCGCCTTCACCCCAAGAAGGGTCCACGGGTCATCGCCAAGGCTTTCCACATGCAGACCGTCAACAATCTGCACAGCCGCTTCGAGACCTTCATGAAACCATTCTGCGGACCGGCAACCAAAAACCTCCCCGCCTATGCCGCATGGTTCGTCTCCAGGCTCGTCGGCAATCAACAAGACGCAGAGAATGCCGCTTGGCAGATCGCCCTCGCTGCTTGATCAACACCCAATCCAGACACCGCCTCAGATAATTCGACCAGCCAATGACATGGTGCCAGCACCCCAACCGGTCGCTCGGCCCCTCTGCGGCGAGACAAGAGGTTGCTGCTTGTTTCGAGCAGGCCCACGAAAAATTGGGCCACAGTTCGGAGGCGGCGTTCTTGCCGTCACGCAGCTGGTCATCATCGGCCTCACAAGCGACGCTCACGCAGGCCAGACCGGCAAGAAAAAGAGCCGAAAATACTATGATCCAATAGCCTATGATGAAAGAGCGCGCCCGATCAGGAACGGTTCGCAGCACGCTCGAGCAGCCGGCAGCGACGGCGGCCGATCTTCTTATCAAAGACCCGCCTTGCGCAGTCCATCGAGCAGATGACGCTGGTGCTCGGCGCCGACGATACTGCGCACAAAACTCTCACTGTCGAAGAACGGGCTGACACGACGCAGCTCCTCGGCAGCAGCGCCGGCAGCCTCCGATTCACCCTGCTGCGCGTACGCCGCGGCGAGCAGCGCATGCGGCCCCGGGTCCTCCTCGAAATCGCCGGTGAAGCGGTCGAAGAGTGCTACGACATCGGCGTAGCGGCTTTTGAGGTAATAGGCTTGGCCGAGATCGACGAGCCACCAGGCAACCGGGTACGGGTCCAGCTGCAGTGCCGTCTCCAGGGGCTGGATCGCCTCTTCGGGCCGACCGCCGTAGACCATGACGTCGCCGCGGATCGCGTAGCTCATCGCATCATTGGGGTTCAGCTCGAGCGCCCGGTCGATGGCTGCCTCGGCGGCCTCGAACTCGCGGTGAAACGTGTAGATGAAGGCCCTGAGCGCGTGCGCCGCCGCATTGCGATCATCCAGCTCGAGCCCCCGCCGCGCCGACGCCTCGGCCTGCAGCACCGCGCGATGCGGCCACTGCGTCCATCCCCAGAGAAAATCGTTGAGGTACGTCCAGCCGAGGCCCACATGCGCGTCCGCATAGCTTGGATCGATGGCAATGGCCCGCTCGAACAGCGACCGCGCATCGAAGTTGGCATCGCGCTCGACCCGGCGCAGCAGATTGCGGCCGCGAAGCACGAGATCGTAGGCGCCGAGACTCTCGGTCGGCTTCGCCAGCGCCTCCGCCTGCTCCAACTGCCTCACGCGCCCGGCCAAGGCGGCGACGACCTGCTGCGTGATCCGGTCCTGGACAGCAAAGATATCCTCGAGCCGATCATCGAAACGCTCGGACCAGAGCAGCACGCCACGTTGCGTGTCGGTCAGCTCGACGGAGACGCGCAGCTGATTGCCCGACTGGCGAATCGTTCCGCCGACGACGTAGCGGGCGCCCAACTCCTCGCCGAGCTCGTCGAGCGCGACGGTCTGTCCCTTGAACGGCGCCACAGCGTTCCACGACAGAACCAAGAGACCGGAGAAGCGCCCCAATGCGCGAATGACGTCCTCGGTCACCCCGTCGCTGAAGTAATCCTGACCGCCGGCGTCGCTCTGGTCCCTGAAGGGCAAGACCGCAATCGTGGGCTTGCCGATGCGCGCCAACGCATTGTCGGATTCCGTGACGACGACACCATCGGTTCGCTGCAACCATTCCGGCGCCACGACGAAAAGAATGCCGATAACTGCCAAAGAGCCCGTCGCGGTAATCGCCACGCGCCATGCCCTTTGGCGGCCCAGCGCCGGCCGGCGGCTGCGGCTCTCTCCTGTCGAGCCGGCAACGGCATAGACGCGGATCGGCTCGGCAATGTTCTTGACGTGGCACAAGCCCCGATCGGTGAAAGCGACATCGACCTTGCCGGCAACCTGGTCGCGCACCGCGCCGGCAACCGCTATTCCACCGGGCTCGGCCAACGCCTCCAGCCGAGCCGCCACATTGACGCCCGTGCCGAAAATATCGGCGCCGTCGACGATGACATCGCCGAGATTGAGTCCGATCCGAAACAGCAACTGCTCGTCCGCCGGCACGCCGACATTGCGCTCGGCCATGGCGCGCTGCATGGCGATCGCCGCGGCGAGCCCACCCGTCACGCTCGTGAACGTCGCCAGCACGGCATCACCCGCCGTGCCGATCAACGTGCCGCCATGCTTCTGGAGCGCCGCGTCGATCAACTGCCGAAAGCCGATCAGCCGCGCATGCGTGCCGGCCTCGTCGGCGTCCATCAATCGGCTGTAGCCGGCAACATCAGCATGCAGAACGACCGCGAGCCGGCGCGTCGGGCCGTCAGGCCCGATACCGCCTGCATGCTCAAGTGCAACCATCACTGCAGTCTCGTTGATCGGCACCTCACCAATCGGTGACTTGTCGACCCTACCACAAGCTGCGACAATTAGCGTATCCTAGACTCGGACCCATAGTCACCTTGCGAAACGCTCGCTGGACCAAATCGATCGCAGTCGATGGGGAGTGGCCATGTCCAGAACGCTCAGCACGCTCGTCGCCGCCTTGCTTCTCCTGACCGGAACACTGCTCAACACTTCGGAAGCCTGGGCAGATGAAGCCGTCAACACGACCAGCGATGACGTGGCGATATTGGGCTACGATCCAGTCGCCTATTTCACGGAAGCCCGGCCACGCCAGGGTAACCCTCAATTCGAGCATGTCTGGCAAGACGCTCGTTGGCGTTTCGCCTCCGCCGAGCACCGCGACCTGTTTGCCGCCGAACCTCGCCGCTACGCGCCGCGCTACGGCGGTTTCTGCGCCGGCGCCATGGCGCAGGGCTGGAGAGCGCCGATCGACCCCGAAGCCTGGGTGATCATCGACGATCGGCTCTACCTCGCCTACGACAAGCCCGGCATCGACGAGTTCGCCACAGAGCCGGACGCCAACATCGCCAAGGCAGACGCCAACTGGCAGCTTCTCGGTCAGCCCGAGTAGCCGGCTCGGCCAGGCGCCGGTCGCCGCGTATCGGCTAGCGCTCCTGCAGCCCGTCAAAGGCCAGCCTTGCGCAAACCGTCCAGCACATGGCGACTGTGCTCAGGCGTGCCGAGCAGGCTGGCGAATACCTCCGGATTGAAGAACGGGGCCGTCCGACGCAGCCGATCGACTGCCGCGGCCGCTTGATCGTCCTGGTCGAGCTGCGCATGTGAGGCCGCGAGGATGGCGTGCCACAGCGGCTCCTCACCGACCTCGTCGCCGAACCGATCGAATAGCGCGATCGCATCGGCGTAGCGGCCTTCGAGGTAGTAGGCGACGCCAAGGCTCATCAGCCCATCGCCCGTAGGATTCGGATCGATCTGCAGCGCCAGCTCCATCGACGAACGCGCCACATCGGGGCGACCGGTGAAGATCGCCACGCTCGCGCGGATCGCCTGGCTCACCGCACTGTTGGGATTGAGGTCGATCGCCCGATCGATCTCGCGCTCCGCGTCCGCATAGTCGCCCTGGAACTTCAAGACGTCGGCCTGCAGCGCATGGGCCGAAGCGTTCTGCGGATCGAGTGCGATCGCGCGCGATGCTTCCGCGTCGGCCGCAGCCAAAGCGCGATCGGGCCACTGCGTCCAACCGAACTTGATATCGTTGAGGTAGGTCCAGCCGCGCTCGACATGCGCATCGGCATAGCCTGGATCGATGGCAATGGCGCGCTCGAACATCTCCCGCGCCTCGAAATTCGCGTCACGCTCGAGGCGGCGCAGCAGGTCTCGGCCGTGCAGCACGAGACCGTAGGCGCCGAGGCTCTCAGTGGGCTTGGCGAAGGATTGGGCTTGCTCCGCCTGCGTGACCCGAATGGCGAGCGCCGCCACCAGCTGCCGGGTGATCCGATCCTGCAGCTCGAAGACATCGGCCAGCTCCTCGTCGAAGCGCTCGGACCATAGCAGCACACCGCCCTCGGCGTCGCTCAGCTGGACATTGACCCGGAGCCGGTCGCCCGCCCGCTGGATCGAGCCGCTCACCACGTAGCGGGCACCAAGCTCCGCCGCCAGCTCGTCGAGCGGTGCCGGCCCGTCCTTGTAGGGGGCGACGGCGCTCCAGGAGAGCACCAGCAGGCCCGAGAAACGGCCGAGGGCACTGATGACCTCTTCGGTCACGCCATCGCTGAAATAGGCCTGCTCCGTATCGCCGCTGCGATCCTCGAACGGCAGCACCGCAATCGTCGGCTTGCCCGTAGGGACAACGGCGTCGGCCTGCGCATCGTCGGCGGACACCTGCGCCGCGCGCTCCCCGACTGAGCCCAACGGCCCGAACGCCAGAAAGGCCCCGAGCGCGCCCAGGAGCACCAGTCCGCAACACGGCGGCCGGCACCAGGAAACGGCGGCGCGGGCGGCGGCGCGCACCGCTCGCCGACGTGCCGACGGCGAAGACATGAAGGGGCTCCTCGATGTTCTTCAGGCTATGCGAGCCGAGATCTTCGAAGTCCACGTCGAGCGTGCCGGGAAGCTTGCCGGCGAGCTGCTCGCGGACCGCTGCCGAGACGGCGATCCCGCCGGGCTCGGCCAGCGCCTCGATTCGCGCCGCCACGTTGACGCCGTTGCCGAACACGTCGTCGCCATCGATGATGACGTCACCGAGATTGAGGCCGATGCGAAAGACTAGGTGCTCGTCGGCCGGCAACGCGGCGTTGCGCTCGGCCAGTGCGGCCTGGATCTCGACCGCCGCCGTCAACGCCTCGACGACGCTCTCGAAGATGGCGAGCACGGCATCGCCGGCGGTCCCGACGACGCGACCCCGATGCCGGACCAGCCGTTCGTCGATCACCTGCCGACAGGCCATCAGCCTTGCATGCGTGCCCGCCTCGTCGATGCCCATGAGCCGGCTGTAGCCGGCGACATCTGCATGCAGGATTGCCGCCAGCCGCCGCTTGGCGCCGCCGTCGCCAGCCTCGGAGTTAGCCAAGTATCCCTCTCAACAGCCGATCTCGGGTGCCTTCACGCATCGTTGACTTGCCCGCCCCGGCAGCAACTGCAATGTATGCAACTACGCCCAGTGATTTGGCAGGCTCAACAGATTCTTGGAACCGTATATGGCCATCGCCCCGACGAACCGTCGTCCTCGCCGCCGTTTTCGGTGCCGCACTCTGCATGGCGACCGTCGTCGCGCAGGCCGGCGAGGCGGTCTACACCTCGGCCGACAATGTCGCCATCCAAGGCTACGATCCGGTTGCCTATTTCACCGAGGGACAACCAACGAAGGGCGACCCGGCCATCGAGGAGGAGTGGCAGGGTGCCCGCTGGCAGTTCGCCTCGGCCGAGAACCGCGCCTTGTTTTCCGAGAACCCTGACCAGTACGCCCCGCGCTACGGCGGCTTCTGCGCCGGCGGCATGTCGCTCGGCCGCAAGGCACCGATCGACCCGGAGTCATGGGTGATCGTCGACGGCAAGCTCTTCCTCGGCGGCAGCAGCGGCGCCATCGACTATTTCACCACCGATGGCGAGGACCGGATGGCCAAGGCTGACACCAACTGGGAGCAGCTCGGCCAGACCGAGTAGCCGGCTGTCGGAACGACTCCGACGCTTCGAACCCTCGGAGTGGGCCGGCGATCCTCGCCAACTGCCTCGGTCGAGAGTGACGCGCGCCGCCAGCTGACGCCGGCTCAGCGTCGTCACGATCGGCGTGGCTTCCGAACGGATCAGTCTGCTGGCGTGTACCATATCGGCGAGATGTAGGCGCGATGCTGCACGATCATCCTCGCGTTTTCCGGCATCTCGATGTCAAAGAACTTGGCATCGTAGGCGGTCCAGCGCGGCGTCGGGACCTCGATCACCCGGACGTCGTAGAGCGCCTTCAGCGAGGGATTGAACGCCGGGTCCGGCCAGTGCGCGCCCGGCACAGCGCGGCCGATGGTGTTGGTCCAGGACGCGTCGGCGCAGGCGATGTCCCAAATCCGCTCCCGCGTCTCGCCGTTTGCGTCCAGCCACCCCTTGATGATCTGGATGCGGTCGAGGTTGGCTCCATTCGGAAGGCACAGCGCGCGGACCATGAAGCTCGGCGCCGCGCCTTCCGGCCCCGCGCGCAGGTCGCCGCCCATCGGCACACCGCGGGCATAGCCTTGTGCGGCGAGGTCCGGCCGGCTGACCTCCTCCGCCGCGACGTCCCAGCCACCGAAGACCCGGACCCGCAGGCCCGAGCCCGTCGTGGCGAAGACCTCGCGCCGCTTCATGGCGTTCCAGATCGACTCTCGCGTCTTTTCCATCGCCCAGACCGCGGCGAGGCCGGAGGCACCGAGGTCGATGTCGTCGATCGCGTACTTCGGGTCTAACGCGCTCTCGATGATCACGCCGTCCTTGCTGTGCTCAAAGGGTTCGACGAAGCAGATCTTGCCGAACCAATTCTCCTCGCGCGTCGAGGAAATGGTGTTGTGCCCGTCGGTCGAGCCGATCATGCCCAACGTGAACGGGTTCACGCCGACCCGCGCATACTCGGTCTTCAGCATCTCCGGCTCCTTCGGCACGGTGCCGGTGAGGTTCGAGGCGTCGATGATCTCGAAATCGGCGAAGGCGGTGAAGACACCCGGATCATTGTACCGCTCGGCATTCTCGATCATCTCGTCCCAGACCCGGACCGTCATCTCCGGACTGCTGATCGGATCCCTCCCTTCGGCGTTCGCGGCGCTCCATTCGTAAGCGGCGTCGAGGCCATTACGCGCTTCGAAATAGTCAAGCCAGCGCTGACCAGTCTCGGTTTCCAGCAAAAGCGGATCGCACGGTTTAAGGTGATCTGCGAAGCCGATATTCCCTGCGTGATCGGCGACGACGACGAAGTCGAGGGGGCGGATCAGCTCGAGGAGCTGACCGGTCCAGCTTTCGATCTCTTCGCCGCGCGCGGTGCCATAGGCGGCATCGGGCCCGAGGGTCGCGCCAGCCATACCCGCATCGGCCGACCAGGACGTGTGGAAGTGCGTGTCGCCGAGATAGACGTTCTGCGGGCAATGGTCCGCGACATGGGGCGAGTAGGACTTGTCCCACTGCGCGAACTCGTCCTCGGACAGCGAGAACTCCTGCGCGATGGTCGAAAGCGGCAGCAGAACGATGGCAGACGCGGTCGACAGGAGCATGCAGCGCATGGCCGATCTCTCTTGAATGCGGATCGGGCTTGCGTCTCTCAAACCAGTGAGCCGCTCGCCTCCGCTCTTGCTCAAAAAAGGTTGGCCCAACGGCCCGGCCGCTCAACCATCGACGTCCGCCATGGCGGATCGGCCGACGTCGAGCCATCATCCGGACGTGGCTCGCAGGTTCTGAAATCCGCGGACCCGGGCGACGATGGTGGCGCCCGCCTTGCAGGCGAAGAGCCAGGCGTCCTTAGCGTTGTGCTCGGCCAGCGCCAGACCGTCGTCTTTGCCTTGCGATTCGCCGTTTTGATCGCGTTCGTGCCGACGCCGTCCCCGCTCGTCAGCACGATCCGGGCGCGCCGGACATGCCTTCCCTGGCGCGTTGCGGTCGCCGGAAATCGTCTCGAGGCGGCAGCGATCACCCCGCCGAGCGTGATGGGAATTCCCTTGCGCAGACCTGCATGAAGTGAGCGCCGATGGAATCCGTGATCGGACCTCATTCGTCTCGGCCAATCCACCAGTCTCCAGGGCGAGGAATTCGGGCCAGCGCCGCAAATCGACGCGTCCGTGGCGCGGCTGCGCGATCCGCTGCGAGGCGATCCGTGCGAGAAGCCGCTGATTGCGACCTCGCCAACGGATCCGCGCCCATGACCGAAACCGTCGTCAGCTCCGCCACCAAGACCGTGCGCATCGGCTTCGATGCCCCCTTCTGCGTCATCGGCGAGCGGATCAACCCCACCGGGCGCAAGAAGCTCGCGGCCGAGATGGCCGCCGGCGACTTCTCCACCGTCGAGGCCGATACGCTGGCCCAGATCGCGGCCGGCGCCCACATGCTCGACGTCAATGCCGGCATACCGCTCGCTGACGAGCCGGCCATCCTCGCCAGCACCATCCAGCTGGTCCAGTCCCTGACCGACCTGCCGCTCTCCATCGACAGCTCGATCGTGGCAGCCCTCGAGGCCGGGCTCGCCGCCTACCAGGGCCGCCCGCTGGTCAACTCGGTAACCGGCGAGGAGGAGCGCCTGGAAGCCGTCCTGCCCCTGATCAAGAAGTACGACTGCGCCGTCGTCGCCATCTCCAACGACGAGACCGGCATCAGCGAGGACCCGGACGTGCGCTTCGCGGTGGCAAGGAAGATCGTGCAGCGCGCCCAGGATTTCGGCATCAAGCCCTGCGACATCGTCGTCGACCCGCTGGTCATGCCGATCGGCGCCCTGGGCCAGGCCGGCAACTCTGCCTTCCGCCTGATCCGCCGGCTCAGGGAGGAGCTCGAAGTCAATACCACCTGCGGTGCGTCCAACGTCAGCTTCGGCCTGCCCAACCGCCACAGCCTGAACGCCGCCTTCCTCTGCATGGCCGCCTGCGCCGGCATGACGTCGGCGATCATGAACCCGCTCCACGCCGAGGAGATGGGTGCCGTGATGGGCGCCGACGTCATGCTCGGCAAGGACCGCGACTGCCGCCGCTGGCTGCACACCTTTCGCGACCCCCTGGCCGAAGGCACCGGCGGCCGCGCCGATCGCGGCGAAAGGCGCCGCAAGCGGGCCTGATGCGGTCGATGGGCCATGGCAGCACCCTTGCCGACGATCGACTGCGACAAGCGCGTGCCGTGCCCTTGATCTTGGGCATCGATGCCGCTTGGACACCAACGGGATCGAGTGGTGTGGCGCTCGTCGATAACGACGACGGGCCGCGCCGCGTCGTCGCGGTCGCGTCGAGCTACGACGACTTCGTCTCGCAAAGCGATGACAGCGCCCAAATGCGACCGGGTCGACAAGCGAGCGGACAGCGGCCGACGGAAGAGCTGCTGGATGCCGCCGAGCGATTGGCGCGCAAGCCGGTGGAGGTCATCGTCGTCGAAATGCCGCTGTCGCACGCCCCGATCACCCGCAGGCGGTCAGCGGATCAGGCGATCTCATCGACATTCGGCAGCCGTGGCTGTTCCACCCACGCCCCATCGGCAGCGCGACCCGGTCCAATCAGCGACAAGCTCCGTAAAGCAGCCGGTCAACTGGGCTATCCACTGACAACGACCTCCGCGCAACGATACACGAAAGCGCTCATCGAAACCTATCCCCATCCGGCGATACTGCACCTGATCGGCGCCAGCTACCGTGTGCCCTACAAGGTTCAGCGACGCCGCAAATACTGGCCCGGCTTGACGCCGCCCGAGCGTCCGGTAGCGATGGCGCGCGCACTCGCATTGATCTTGGATCACTTGCAGACTGTGCTCACCGGCATCGAGCTTAAGGTCGACACGGGTGCACGCCCCGGCGAGCTCAAGAAGGTCGAGGACATGATCGATGCTATGGTTTGCTGCTGGGTCGGGGCGCAATGGCTCGACGGCGCCGCCGAACCCTTCGGCAACGAACAAGCGGCAATCTGGGTCCCCCATCCACCAGCTGGGCGTTGAGAGCCCGTCGCAGAAGAGTTCGAGGTGTTTCAGGAGCTTGGCGACGAGCAGATGCGAGGCGTTGGACGGCCGTCGATGCCGCTGTCCCAGAGAGCCTGCGGGGACCCCACGCCCCCGCATGAGTCGGTCATCCAAGAGGACGACGCATGTGCTGCCCTGTGGAATTTCGGGGGCCCCACAGCCCCACGAGGTGCCAAGCTCACCTCCGGTCGGCTTGCGGCAAGCGGCGGCTTCACAGCATGGCTTCGCCGATGTTCCAGCATCGGCCCGCGCTCGGCTCCTCGCCGGCGTTCACCCGTAAGCTGATGAAACACAGCGTAAATTCTGAAACGGGCGCTGCAGCATGACGGACCCACTTCTCGTCTTCACCCCCTCGGGCAAGCGCGGCCGCTTCCCCAAGGGCACGGCCATCCTCGCCGCCGCCCGCCAGCTAGGCGTCGACATCGACAGCGTCTGTGGTGGCCGCGCCATCTGCGGCCGTTGCCAGGTGACGGTGGCCGAAGGAAGCTTTCAAAAGCACGGGCTGGAGAGCGCCGCCGATCATCTCGGTCCCACCACCGCCACCGAAACCCGCTTCGACGAGCGCAAGGGCCTGGCACCCGGCCGCCGCCTCTCCTGCCAGGCCACGCTTGAGGCCGACGCGCTGATCGACGTCCCGCCCGAGAGCCAGGTCCACAAGCAGGTCGTCCGCAAGCGCGCCGAGGTCCGCGACATCCAGCTCGATCCCGTGCTCCGCCTCCACTACATCGAGGTCGCCGAGCCCGACATGCACGACGCCCGCGGCGATTTCGAGCGCCTCAAGGAAGCGCTCCGCGACCAATGGGGCCTGACCGGGCTCACCATCGACCTCAAGACCCTGCAGGCCCTGCAGAAGAAGCTCCGCGCCGGTGACTGGAAGCTCACCGCCATCGTCCACGACAAGAAGCGCATCATCGCCACCCGCCCCGGCTTCTTCGACAAAGCCTACGGCATTGCCATCGACATCGGCTCCACCACCATCGCCGCCCACCTGTGCGACCTGCAGACCGGCGCCGTGCTCGCGTCCTCCGGCATGATGAACCCGCAGATCCGCTTCGGCGAAGACCTCATGTCCCGCGTCTCCTACGTCATGATGCACAAGGGCGGCGATCAGGAGATGACCGACACCGTCCGCGGCACGCTGAACGCGCTCTTCAGCCAGCTCGCCGCCGAAGCCATGATCGATGCCAACGACATCTTCGAGCTGGTCTTCGTCGGCAACCCGGTCATGCATCACCTGCTCTTGGGCATCGACCCCACCGAGCTCGGCGGCGCCCCCTTCGCGCTCGCTACCGACAGCGCCATCGACCTCTACGCCACCGAGATCGGCCTCACCTCGATCAACAATTCCGCCCGCGTCTACACCCTCCCCTGCATCGCCGGCCATGTCGGCGCCGACACCGCGGGCGTGCTCTTGTCCGAAGGCCCGCACCTCCAGGACGAGATGATGCTGGTGGTCGATGTCGGCACCAACGCGGAGATCGTGCTGGGCAACCGCCGCCGCCTCCTCGCCTGCAGCTCCCCCACCGGCCCCGCCTTCGAAGGCGCCCAGCTCACGTCTGGACAAAGGGCCGCTCCGGGCGCCATCGAGCGCGTTCGCATCGACAAGACCACCCTCGAGCCCCGCTTCACCGTCATCGGCACCGACTACTGGTCCGACGAGGACGGCTTCGCGCGCGCCACCCGCAGAAGCGGCGTCACCGGCATCTGCGGCTCCGGCATCATCGAGGCCGTGGCCGAGATGTACCTCACGGGCATCATCGACCAGGACGGCGTCATCGACGGCAGCCTCGCCGCCACATCACCCCGCATCGTGCCCGAGGGCCGCACCTTCACCTACATCCTCCACGAAGGCGAAGACGACGCACCCCAGATCAAGATCACCCAGACCGACATCCGCGCCATCCAGCTCGCCAAGGCCGCCCTCTACGCCGGCTGCCGCCTGCTCATGGACCGCCTCGGCATCGACAAGGTCGATCGCATCATGCTCGCCGGCGCCTTCGGCTCCCATATCGACCCCAAATACGCCCTCATCCTCGGACTCGTCCCCGACTGCCAGCTCGACAAGCTCAGCCCAGCCGGCAACGCCGCCGGCACCGGCGCCCGCATCGCGCTGCTCAACACCAAAGCCCGCCTCGAAATCGAAACCCTCGCCCGCCAAATCGAAAAAATCGAAACCGCCATCGAGGCCAAGTTTCAAGACCACTTCGTCGAAGCCATGGCCATCCCGCACAAAACAGCAGCCTTCCCGGAGCTGGCAAAAGCCGTCGAGCTGCCGACCCCGAAGCGCTCGGCAACCACAAGCGAAGCGCGCCCACGCCGACGCAATGTAAGGGCTTCGAGCTAAGAATTAGTAAACAAGCCAGGGGATCATGATGATCCCCTGGACCCCTGCGTTGCTTTCGGTCGGAGGATGCTGACAGGGCGGTGTGTTATCGGTAACCTCCCGCGGAAAATCAGTGAGAGCCGGTGCATGCCCAAGGAAACTCTGACCATCACCGTTGAAGCGGAGCGGAAGGCCGAGCTCGAGCGCATCGCCATGGCGCAGGGCCGCGAGCGCGATGCGGTCATCGACGAGGCCCTCGCCAATTGGCTCGACCTCCAGGCCTGGCAGACCCGCGAAATCGACGCCGGCCTCGCCGATGCCGAAGCCGGCAACTTCCCAAGCGGCAATGGAAAGAACGGCTAGAAAGGACAATGGTTAGAATGATCAAAAATAGAGACGCGTCCTCCTAAGCCCACTCAACAGGGTAAATGTACCTTGAGGCGCTCAGTTAAAGTAAATGCTCACTAAGCAGACCCGCTGTACGGATTTTACGTCGTTTCAGAGTTTCTTCTTTCCTGATTATCCATTATTTTCGTCTAGAGCTATGCTAGCAAAATCATGTGGTTATGGTGGATTGGAGGCGAGCACAGTGAATAATCTGGCGGCCAAGATGCGTGGATTGAGCGAGTCGGCGTTTCGGGCGCGGTTCGGGACCGAGGCGCAATGCCTGGCGGTGCTGTTCGAGATGCGCTGGGGCCGCGGCTTGATCTGTGAGCGGTGCGGCTGTGAAAAGTATTCGCGGATGAAGAGCAGGAAGCAGGTCCAGTGTAACGCCTGCAAGTGAACCGCCCTGGGTTTCCCGGAGGCTCTTTCCTGTGAGAAGGGGTCGATATGGAGAAGCATCGGAAGACGGGCAGGTTTCCCGGCGAAGTTCGCGAGCGGGCGGTGCGCTTGGTTCACGAGAGTGAAGGCAGCCATCCCTCGCGGTGGGCGGCGTTGGTGTCGGTGTCGGGCAAGATCGGCTGCACGGCCGAGACGCTTCGACGCTGGGTCCGGGAGGTCGAGATCGACTCGGGCGTGCGCCCCGGCGTGACAGCGGACACGGCCGCTCGGATGAAGGAACTCGAGCGCGAGGTGCGCGAGCTCCGGCAGGCCAACGAGATCTTGAAGAAGGCGTCGGCGTATTTCGCCCAGGCGGAGCTCGACCGCCCATGGCGGAAGTGATCGCCTTTATGGACGATCATCGCGGAGAGCATGGGGTCGAGCCGATGTGCAGGGTTCTTAACATCGCCCCCTCTACCTGGCATGCGCATGCCGCGCGCAAGGCCAGGCCCGATCTGCGGTCGAAGCGGGCGAAGGAAGATGAGCGCTTCGGCGCGGCGATCCTGCGGGTCCATGCGGAGAATTTCGAGGTCTATGGCGCCCGCAAGGTCTGGCGCCAGCTCCTGCGGGAGGGCTTCGACGTGGGCCGCGACCGGGTGGCGCGGCTGATGCGCAGGTTGGGTCTCGAAGGCGTGCGCAGAGGAAGGCGCGTGAAAACCACGGTCAGCGACAAGACGGCGCCGTGTCCGCTCGACAAGGTCAACCGCCAGTTCACCGCCCACAGGCCGAACCGGCCCCTCCCGGGTCTTCTGACCCGGTTCCCTTCGGGAATCGGATCATCCGCCTGCTGACGGATGATGGGTGAGTGACTTCACCTACGTGCCGACCTGGGCGGGCATGGTCTACGTGGCGTTCGTCATCGACGTGTTCGCCCGACGTATCGTCGGCTGGCGGGCGAGCCAGACCGCCAGCGCCCAGTTCGTGCTCGACGCGCTCGAGCAGGCGGTCCACATGCGCCGGCCCACCGAGCCCGGCCTGATCCACCACAGCGACCGCGGCGTGCAATATGTCTCGATCAAGTACACCGAGCGCCTGGCCGAAGCCGGCATCGACCCCTCGGTCGGCAGCGTCGGCGACAGCTATGACAATGCGCTCGCCGAAACCGTGATCGGCCTGTTCAAGACTGAGGTCATCCATCACCAAGGTCCCTGGCGCAGCTTGGCTGCCGTCGAAGTCGCCACGATGAACTGGGTGGACTGGTACAATAACCGCCGCCTGCTCGGCTCGATCGGCGACATCCCACCCGCCGAGGCCGAAGCCAGCCACTACGCCGCCCTTGAGCCCACGCCAATGGCGGCATAGGACTTAAACAAACCGGCCTCCGGGAAACCAAGGGCGGTTCAAAGCATCAGACGGGGTTCACGGCGGGCACGATCTTCCACAGCACGAAGCTGCCGCTGACGACGTGGTTTCGCGCGATCTACGAGTTGACGCAGGCCAAGGGCGGGATCAGCTCGATCGAGTTGGCGCGACGACTGGGTGTGCGGCAGCCGACCGCCTGGCTGATGAAGCAGAAGCTGATGTCCGCCATGGCGGAACGCGACGCCGGCAAGCCGAAGATGAGCGGCCGGGTCGAGCTCGACGACGCTTATCTCGGCGGCGTGCGCAGCGGCGGCAAGCGTGGGCGCGGTGCGGCCGGCAAGACACCGTTCGTCGCTGCGGTCGAAACGAGCCTCGACCGCAAGCCGAGGCGCCTGAAGCTGCTCGTGGTCAAGGGCTTCCGCAAAGCCGAGATCGCCAAGCTGGCCCGGTCGAGCTTCGCCACCGGCACCAACATCGTCAGCGACGGCCTGTCGTGCTGGCGGAGCGTCGAGGCCGCCGGTTGCGACCACTTCCCGATGCTCAGCGGCAGTGGCAAGAAGGCAGCGCAGTGGCCGTCGTTCAACTGGGTGAACACGACGCTCGGCAACATCAAGACGGCGCTCGCCGGAACATACCACCACGTCAGCCAGAAACACGCCCAGCGCTACCTCGCCAGCTTCGCCTGGCGCTTCAACCGCCGCTACCAACTCGACACCATAACCGAGCGCCTGATGTGGGCCGCGCTGCAGGCCAAGCCGCGCCCGTATCGGGCCATCATCGCTGGATGAGAAAAACGGATAATCAGGAAACATTTTCCCCGCCATTGTTGCCGTCGCCACCCCAAAGTTCCGGACGAGCCGGCGTGGAGGCGTGTCTTCCCGGTAGCTTCATCTTCCCTAACGTCACCGGCCAAAACGCCATCGGCTGCAAACTCCGGTTGCTGACACTCGTCAAGATCGGCCGGTTCGCCTCGGTCCCACCGCATTTCTGCTGCTATTCAGGATCGCTCATAAAGGCAGATCGATCAACCCTTTGGCGCTCGTCCTGGTGCAGCAAGTTCTTGGTCTACAGACATAACGATCGCTTATGATCACCTGTCCTGAAGCGGGAGTACGTTGCGTATAGAGCAACGGCGGCGTCGATTTGTTGCGTATAGAGCAACAGAACCCGGGAAATGTCGCGTATAGCAACTCATTAGCGATGCTTATGCAGCGTATTTTGACTCATTCGGGCGAAACGAACCCGAGAACGAACCTGGCGGGCGACGAACGAACCCGCGGAGTTCGACGATCGAACCCGGCGGTTGGCGAACGAACCCGACCGTACGGTTTGTCGCACCTTCGGGCGCAAAGCCGCGCCGTTGCTGGGCCGGATGCTCGCGCGAGCGGTGACGGCAGGCACGACGACGGGCACGGCACAGCCCGGCGGCCTGCGCCGGCCGAACGAACCCGACCGCAGCTTGACGCCGCGCCCGATATAGGCTAATATTCCTCAAACATCACGACCCCGAAAGACCAGAGGGGCCGGTGGGGAGGCCAGCCTCCCCGCCCTCTTCCCCCTCTTTCCCCTATGCGCCAGTCTCGCCGGCTGGCTTGAGCGTGACTCGCAGGGGGCCGGCGGGGCGAAGCGTAATGAGGGCTTCTGGGCAGGGTGTCGGGTCGTTTGTTGGCACCAGGTCGAAGTCGCGGACGATCATGGCCAGGGCCACGGTCATTTCGGTCATGGCGAGGTTGAGGCCGATGCAGGTTCGTGGTCCGCCGCCGAAGGGTAGGAAGCTCCAGGGGCGGCGGGTTTTGTTGCGCTCGCCCTGAAAGCGTCCGGGATCGAAGGTGAGCGGGTCCGGCCACCAGCGCGCGTCGCGGTGGAGCAGCCATGGGCTGAGGAGGACGAGCGCGCCTGCCGGGATCGGCTGGCCGAGGACCTCGTCACCGGCTAGGGCGCTCCGGGCGAACCAGGGGACCGGTGGAAAGAGCCGCATCGCCTCGTTGACGACGGCCCGTGTTTGCACCAGCGCGCCGGTCTCGTCGGCGGATGGCCCGGCGTCACCGAAAGTCGCCAGCGCCTCGGCGTGGATCGCCGCGGCGGTGTCGGCATGGTTGGCGAGGAGATGCAGCGCCCATGTCAGCGCCACCGCGGAAGTCTCGTGCCCGGCGAGCAGCGTGGTCATGGCCTCGTCGCGCAGCAGCCGCTGGTTTCCCCCAGCTGCCCGACAGCCACCAGGCGCATAGACCGTCGTGAGTGAGCGCAGGAGGTCGTCGTGGCCATCGCCGGCCGTGCGCTCATCGAGAATGCGGTCGACCGCCGCGTCCATGGCGTCAAGCGCCTGCTTGAATCGTCGATTGGCCGCGGTCGGCAGCCAGGCCGGCCAATCGACCGGGCGCCAGAAACGGTCGGCGACATAAGCCTGGCCGATGCGCACCGCCCAGCCGATGTCACCGGTGGCAGCACGCCCGAACATGCAGCGCAGAATGATCTCCAGCGTCAGGCTCGACATCTCCTCGGCCACATCGACCGTCGTCCCGGTCTCGCCCGAAGCCGCCCAGCTGCTGCACCGGTTGTGCACCACGCCGGCGATGGTCGGCACGAAGCGGCGCACGGCAGCGGCGCTGAAATGCGGCTGGAGAAGCTTGCGCTGCCGCGCCCAGGCCTCGCCGTCGGCGGTCAGCAGGCCTTCCCCCAGCACCACCTTGAGCCGGTCATGAAACAGGGTGCGACCATAATTGTCGGCTCGCGCCTGAAGGATATGCCGAACCCCGTCCGGGTGCGTCACCAGGAAGACCGGCGGCAGCAGCGGCAAGATAAGCCGTACGAGATCACCTTTCGCCGCCGCCTGCTCGAGCTCGCCCAAGAGATCACGCCGCAGTCCCGGCAAGGCCCCCAGGACCGGCCACCCACCATGCACCGGGACAGCCATCACCTCCCCAAAATCAAGGTGGGGCCAGCGGGGAGGCCAGCCTCCCCGCCATCTTCCCCTCTCGTCATCACTTGACCGATGAGAACGATGTCGGCTGCAAGATCTGGTTGCTGACACGGGTCAAGATCGGCCCGTTCGCCTCGGTCTCGGCACGCTTGGCCTGCCATTCGGGGTCGGCCATGAAGGCGGCCCACTTCTGCTCGCGCTCGGCCAGCGACTCCCAGGCCAGGAGGTAGACGAGCTGCTGGTTGCTCTCGCCGATCACCGTGGTCCAAAAACCCGCTTGGCGGATGCCGAAGCGCTCCCAGATGGCCAGCGTGATGGTCTCGAAGCGGTCGAGCAAGGCCGGCAACTTGCCCGGCACGCAGTGATAGACGCGCATCTCGTAGATCATGACGGCAGCAGCTCCCCTTTCCCGCTCGCCCTCGTGGGCGCGCTGGAACAATTCTCCCTTATCGACGTCCGATCAAGCAAGGGCTGCAGCCACCGCTTGTGCCTGTCGCCGCACGACACGCCAAACAATTGTGCGTCACCCTCGAAGCGGCTATCCCGACGATGACAAGGTCAGCCTCCGAGCGCGCGCCTTTTCTCCTCGCGCACCACCTGCTCCTCAGCTCGATGATGAGTCCATGCACTATCGTCCCGAGATCGACGGCCTTCGGGCCCTCGCCGTTTTGCCGGTCATCTTCCATCATGCCGGCTTCGGCCTGTTCAGCGGCGGCTATGTCGGCGTCGACGTCTTCTTCGTCATCAGCGGCTACCTGATCACGACGATCATCCACCAGGAGATCGTGGCCGGCACGTTCTCGATCCTGACCTTCTACGAGCGCCGCATCCGGCGCATCATCCCGGCCCTCTTCCTCGTCAGCATCGCTTGCCTGCCGTTCGCCTGGGCGTGGCTGATGCCGATCGAGCTCAAGGATTTCGGCCAGAGCCTGATCGCCGTCAATCTCTTCGCGTCCAACATCCTGTTCTGGCTCGAGATCGACTATTTTGCGCCCGGGGCCGAGCTGAAGCCACTGCTGCATACCTGGAGCCTCGCCGTCGAGGAGCAGTTCTACGTCGTCTTCCCGCTCCTCCTCCTGCTGCTCAAGCGCTTTCGCGAGCCGGCCCTGGCCCTCATCCTGCTCGCGATCTCGGCCGCCAGCCTCGCGCTTGCGCAATGGGCGTCCGGAGCGCACCCGATCGCCAATTTCTACCTCCTGCCGACCCGTGCGTGGGAGTTGGGCGTCGGCGCTGTCATCGCCATCGCGCTACAGAACGGCATGCTCACCGGCGCCAGGGCGCGGCTCGTGGCGTCCATCGCGGGCCTGGCGCTCGTCCTCTATGCGATCTTCGTCTTCGACACGTCCGTTCCCTTCCCCAGCGTCTGGACCCTGATCCCCGTCCTCGGCACCGCGCTCCTGCTCGTCGGCGCCGAGCCCGGCAATCCGGTCGGGCGCTTGCTCGCGCTGCGCCCCTTGGTCCTCGTCGGCCTGATGAGCTACAGTGCGTATCTCTGGCACCAGCCCGTGCTCGTCTTTGCCCGCATCCGCAATATCCAGGAATTGACCGACCTCCAGATCTGGTCGCTGATCGCGCTCACGCTGGTGCTGGCCTATCTGAGCTGGCGATTCGTCGAGCGGCCGTTCCGCCAGAAGGGGCTGATCCCGGCGCGGCGCATCTTCACCGCCGCCGCTACGGCGAGCGTGCTGCTGGTCGGCACGGGCGCGGCCCTCCACGTCGGCAAGGGCTTCGCCGACCGCAAGGTCGCGACCGGCGAGACCCGCGGCGAGCTCGAGGCACGGGTCCGTGTCAATCGTGGCCTCGGCGTCGACTGTGGCCAAACCTTGCCGCTCGCCCCGGAATGCCAGACCAGCGCCTTGCCGGAGATCCTCGTCTGGGGCGATTCCTTCGCCATGCACCTTACCAACGGCATCCTGGCCGCCAATCCGGACGCGGCCATCGCCCAGCTCGCCAAGCCGGTCTGCGGGCCGATCGTCGGGCTGGCGCCAATCACCGGCGAGTATCGCGGACAGTGGTCCGAGACCTGCCTCGCGTTCAACGAGAATGTCGTCGACTGGCTCGGCCGGCATCCCTCGATCCGCTATGCCGTCCTGTCGTCAGCCTTCGCCTTCTACTTCGATCCCGACAACGCCTACCTGGTCGATGGCCAGGTCGTCGACGCCGAGGTCGCGACCTTCGCCGCGGCCTTCGAAGCGACGCTCGCCCTGCTGCAGTCGATGGACATAACGCCCGTCATCTTCACGCCGCCGCCGATGGGTGCTGGCGATCATGGCCGCTGTCTCGTCTACGCGACGCTGTTCGACGAAGATGCGACAATCTGCGATTTCGACGCGGACGAGGCGCGGGCACCCCAGCGTGCCGCCCTGGACTACCTCCGCACGCTCGAGGACGAGCACACGGTCGTCTGGCTCGCCGACCAAATCTGCGAGCTGGGGACCTGCCGCAGCTCGATCGACGACGTCTTCGTCTTCGGGGACAACAACCACCTCTCGCTCGAGGGCATCGACCATCTCGGCCGTGAGCTCGACTTCTACCGAGCGATCACCGGCAATGGCGCCCCCTCGGGCGTTGGTGACGGCAAGGGCTAGCCGGTCCGCCGCGCCCACGAACCGCCGACGCGACGACCGGCAAGGGGAGAGCGAAGCTCGGGGACGGCCCGCCGCCCTGACGTAAGGCTGCCGACCGCCGGCCATGGATCGCAACATCCATGGCACCCGACCACTCCGGCTGCAACCGCTCGATCGTGTCGCGGATCGCCGCTGCAGGCTGACACGACGCCCGATCCGGCCTGACGCCCGATCATCATTTCCCGCTTTGCCGCGACAACTGCGCGCTTTGACCTCTTTTCATGCTGCCGACTTGGGTCTAGCATTTCGATTAGTGGTGGCGAGTTGCTGCCGTGGCCCATTTGCCCCGCCCGGTTTTCAGGGTCCGGGTGTCTGGAGGTTGACCATGTCGGAGTTGATTGCGCGGGTCTATGAGACCGAGCAGCAGGCCAAGAGCGCTGTGCAGAAGCTCAAGGAAGCGGGTTTCGCGGCGAACTCGATCGTCACGTTGACGCCGGAATCGCCGGGCGACGGCCCGCTCGGGGCGGCCTACGCCGAGCATGCCCAGGAAGGTCGCTCGCTGGTCGCAGTCCGGGCACCTTTCGGCCGAGGCGTGGTCGCCATGGAGATGCTCAACAGCGCCAAGCCGGTCGCCGCGGTCGCCGCAGAGGCACCCGAGGCCGAGGCGGCAAGCGGCATTGACTACGGCGACGGCGCGCCGCTCTCGAAGGCGCTCAACATGCCCGTCCTCAAGCGCAACGCGCCGAGCCCGTTGTCCGACTACCTGAATTGGCCGATCTTTTCCAAGAAGCGCCACTTCCTGACCGCGGCGCTCGCCGACGCGCACAAGACGTTCACCGGGTCGTTCATGCCGCTCCTGTCGGGCAACAAGACGCCGTTCGCGCCCAAGACCAGCATGAACGATGCGGCACCGCTGTCGTCGAAGTGCGGCATGAGCGTGCTCTCCGACGATGCGACGCCGCTGTCGTCCAAGTTCGGCATCAGCGTGCTCTCCAACAATCCCGCGCCGCTGTCGTCCAGGCTCGGCCTGAGCCTGTTGTCCCACCATCGCTGACGCATAGCGCCACCGAGCCCGGCCGGGGGCGCAATCGTCTTGACGATTGGGCCTCGTCCGGCCGATCCGACTGCAAGACACCCCGCTTCCGGCGGGGTGTTTTCGTTTGCACCACCGCACTTATCGTCAAGCAAAGTTGACAGACAAAACTGACAAATCGTGTTGACAGTGGGGGTCACGCTGCATACGTTTTACCGGGTGGAGTAGGTGGTTTTTCACCTGTGAGAAGCTACCGAATGTTCCGGTTCCCGGCGGTGCCGAGGGCCGGCCGTGTCCGGTGAGGCCTGAAGACCTCTTCAACTCGTCAAGGGTCACGGCAAGGAGCGGCTCTGCCTGTGCGGCATTCGCGCAGTCTGTAGGTAGCTTGTGACCTCTGTGGGGGAGTAATCCACATGGCAACTGACTTGGACGATCCGGATCGCGTATGGCCAACAGGCCTGACGATCAGGGAATCCGAGGAGATCCATAAGCACGTCATCGACGGTGCCAGGGTCTTCTTCGTGATCTCGCTGTTCGCTCACCTCCTGGCGGCCGTCTATTCTCCGTGGCTCGGGTAAGGGGAGACAGCTATGAATCAAGGTAGGATCTGGTGCGTGGTCAGCCCAACGGTTGGCTTGCCGCTGTTCCTGGGCGCAGTCGCATTGATCTCGTTCGTCGTGCACTTCGCCATCCTCGCCAACACGACTTGGTTCCCGGCCTACTGGGGCGGATGACACCAGGCGGTCCTTCTTGGGCCATTGACGAAAGGGGTCGGGCAGCTTGTTCCGACCCCTGCCCGTTCTGAGTAGAGGGTCGACGAAGGCGTGAACCGTCTCGGCCAAAAATTCATGGCAAAGTGGGTGTCGCTCGGCCCACGCTACATGCCGTTCGCCGACGTCGCGACGCCCGAGCTGCCGTTGAGCCGATTGCTCCGGCTGTCCCTCTTTCAAGTCTCCGTCGGCATGGTCCTGGTGCTGCTGGTCGGCACCTTGAACCGCGTCATGATCGTCGAGCTCGGCGTCTCCGCCGCGCTGGTCGGCATCATGATCGCACTGCCGGTGGTCTTCGCGCCGTTTCGCGCCCTCATCGGCTTTCGCTCCGACACGCACCGCTGCGCCCTCGGCTGGCGCCGCGTGCCGTTCATCTGGAAAGGCACGCTCTGGCAGTTCGGTGGCTTCGCCATCATGCCGTTCGCCCTGCTCGTCCTTGCCGGCAAGGGGCACGCCAGCGAGTACCCGGCCTGGATCGGGCCGGCAGCTGCGGCCTTCGCCTTCCTCCTGGTCGGCGCCGGCGTGCACACCGTGCAAACCGCCGGGCTCGCCTTGGCGACCGACCTGACGCCGCCGGAATCCCACGCCCGGGTCGTGGGCCTGATGTACGTCATGCTGCTCGTCGGCATGATCGCGAGCGCGCTCGTCTTCGGCGCGGCACTGGCCGACTTCACCCCCGGCCGCCTCGTCCAGGTGGTCCAGGGTGCCGCCGTCGCCACCTTCGTCCTCAACGGCATCGCCCTTTGGAAGCAAGAGACCCGAAGACCCCTCCGCGGCGCCGTGGCGCCGGCAGCCGACCCGAGCTTCGCCGAGTCCTGGGCCACCTTCTGCCGCGGCGACCAGACGATCCGCCGGCTGGTCATCGTCGGCATCGGCACCATGGCCTTCGCCATGGCCGACATCCTGCTCGAGCCCTATGGCGGCCAGGTGCTCGACTTCTCGGTCAGCGCCACGACCAAGCTCACGGCCCTCCTGGCCGCTGGCGGCCTGCTCGGCTTCGGCTTCGCCTCGAATGCGCTCGGCAAGGGTGCCGATGCCTATCGAATGGCCCAGAAGGGCGCCATCATCGGCGTGCCAGCCTTCATCCTGGTGATGCTCTCGGCCCCCTTGGCGATGCCCGCCCTGTTTCTCGTCGGCAATTTCCTGATCGGCTTCGGCGCCGCGCTCTTCGGTCACGGCACGCTGACCGCCACGATGAGCCGCGCGCCGAAGGATCAGGCGGGCCTGGCGCTCGGCGCCTGGGGTGCCGTGCAGGCGACCGCCGCCGGCGTCGCCATGGCCTTGAGCGGCACGATCCGCGATCTCGTCAACCTGACCGCCGATGCGACCGGCGGCCTCTGGGGCCTTCCCGGCGCCGCCAACGGCTACATGACCGTCTATGCGCTCGAGATCTTGCTCCTGCTGATCGCCATCGTCGCCTCGATCCCGCTGCTCCGTCGGGCAACGGCAGAAGGCCGCAGCTGGCGCGGCAGCCACGACATCGCCGCCGCCACCGCACCGGCGACCCAGCCGCCCGGCGGCGGCGCCTCGTAGGACCCGTCCGCATGGCTGTCCTGGCGATCCTCGAGCACCCCGACCCGCGGCTCCGCGAGGTCTCGGCGCCTGTCGAGACGGTCGACGCGGCGGTCTGCCAGCTCGCCGACGACCTCCTCGAAACCCTCTACGCCGCCGGCGGCATCGGCCTCTCGGCACCCCAAGCCGGTGCGCTGCGCCGCGTGCTGGTGATGGACCTCTCGGGCAACGCCTCGGACCCACAGGTCTTCATCAACCCCGAGATCCTGTACCGCACGGCCTTCGGCATCGTCGAGGAGAGCTGTCTCTCGGTGCCGGGCGTCAAGGGCAATGTCTGGCGCGCGACCAAGATCAAGGTTCGCGCCCTGGACCGCACCGGCCGGACCGTCGAGCGTGACCTCGAAGGCATGCACGCCGTCTGCCTGCAGCACGAGGTCGACCACCTCGAGGGCAAGCTGTTCATCGACCGCCTCTGGTTCTTCCGTCGGCTCATGCTCAAGGCGAAGGCCGCCCGTCAAGCCAGGGCTGCCTGACGCAGGGGCCAGCACGGGGCTGACATTCCGCCACCGTCGCTTGCGGCACGGGCCTCGCTGCCTATCTGCTGCCGGCGATGACCGGGTGGGCGGCGACATCGACCGGCGCCGGGGCGCTGTCCTTGCCTGCAACCACTGCCATGAAGGCGCGCTCATAGGCCGCCGCCGCAGCCTCTGCGGTCAGTGAAGCTGCACGCTTGCGGCACTCCCCGGCCAGGCGCCGCCGCAAAGCTGGATCGCCGGCCAGCGCAGCGATCGCCGCCGCCAGCGCTGCCACGTCGTTGCCCCGCACCAGCTTGCCCGTCCGCCCGTCCTCGAGAAAGTCGGCCTGGCCGCCGACGCTCGACGCTATCACCGGCAAGCCGTGCTGCATCGCCTCGAGATAGACGAGGCCGAAATCCCTCGTGCGCGGAGGCCAGAACGAACAGATCGGCGGCAGCGAGCGCCGCCCGCTTGGCCTGGTCGTCGACGTGACCGAGAAAGCGCACCCGCTCGGCGACGCCGAGCGTCGCTGCCAGCGCCTCGAGACGCGGCCGCTCCGGGCCGTCGCCGACCAGCGTCAACCGCACATCGCGGCCGCCCGAGGCAGCCACCGCCCGGAGCAACACATCCAGCCGCTTGCGCCGCACGTGCCGCGCCACCGAGACCAGCTCGACCGGGCCGAGCGCCCTGCCATCGCCGCCCCCGAGGCGAGCCGGCACCAGACCGGGCGGCGGATCCAGACCGTGCGGGATCACCTCGACCGGTGCCGTGACGTCATGCAGAAGCCTCGCCTTGCCAGCCAGGTCGCGGCTGGGCGCGATCCGCAAATCGGCGCCGTCGAGCAGGCGCCGGAGCAGCGGGCTCAAGAGCGGGTTGCGGGGCGGCGCGTACCACATGGTCGGCTCGAAGACGTCACCACCCATGATCGACACCGCATGCGGCAGCCGAAACCGTCGTGCCAGCGCCGCGCCGACCGTCGCCGACGGCACCGCGAACCAGCTGACCACGAGATCGAACGCCGTTGCCCGGCACAGTTGCGCGCCGAGCCTGAGCCCGGCGGGATAGAACGCCAGGAGCGACAGCAGCGAGGCCGCCTCCAGCCCGCGGCGCCCCGGCACCGGGGCCCGCCAGACCCGAACACCATCCACCGCCTCGGCGGCCGCCAGCCCGGGCGTGCCCGAGGTCAGCAGCTGGACCTCATGCCGCTTTGCCAGCACCTGCGCGACGTTGCGGCAGGCGACCCCACCACCACCGCCGAGGGGCGGATACTCATAGTTGACGAAAAGCAGGCGCATGACACCAACGATAACGCATGAGTTGAGGAAGCAATAGCGCGTTCACGCCACCTTGAGTAGACCGTCGTGCGAGGGGACTGGCCGTCCGGCCGCCGCTTCGCTATCCGGGCCGGGCAGTTCCGCCGGCATCCATCCGGCCTCACGAGCGGAGAGCCGCCGATGCGCGAGATCGTCGAAACCTTCACCATCGACGAGGCGATGGTCGAGCGCTTCGCCGCGCTCACCGGCGACCGGAACGCGCTGCATACGAACGCGGCGTTCGCGCGGCGCAGCCGCTACCGCCAGCGGGTCGCGCACGGCATGCTGGCGCTCGGCCAGATCGCCCGGCTGCAGCTCCACTTCCCGACCACCACCTTGCGCTTTCGCTCGATCCAGGGCCGCTTCGAGGCGCCGATCCCGCTCGGCGCCGCGCTCAAGCTCGAAACAATGCTGCCACCGCCGGCATCCGGCCTGCAGCCCTTCGAGGCGAGCTGGATCAACACGACCGACGGACGCACCGTGATCACCGCGACCGGCAGCCTGGCCCTGACCGCACCGCCGATCATCGCCACTGCGGACGCCTCCGGCGCCGCCTGCCTGCTGGTAGAGCCCGAGGCCGAGCTGATCCGCGGTCCCGAGGACCTGGTCGACGTGACCGAGCGCCTGGCCTTCAACACCACATCCACCGCCACCGTCGGCCTCGCGGCCCTCATGGGCATGGGCCAGGGCAGCCACCTATGCCCGAACCTTGCCGCGATCCTGCTGCTCTCGACCCTGGTCGGCATGCGGCTGCCCGGGCGCCGAGCGACCTTCACCAGCTTCGCCATGACCTTCGCCCGCGACCTCGAGCCGGCCGTGCCGGCGGTGCTCGAAGGCACGGTCACCAAGGTCTCGGCGGCCAGCGAGACGCTCATGGCCGAGACCCGCGTCGAGGTCGGCGGGACGACCCTCGCCAGCGGCGAGATCCGCGCCCTGGTCAACCCACCGCCCCGCGCCATGCTGACCGCCGAGGCCATTCGCAATGAGCATCTGGCGCTCGGCCTTGCCGGCAAGACCGTCGTCGTCATCGGCGCCAGCCGCGGCATCGGCGAAACGGCCGCCAAGCTCTTCGCCATGCATGGGGCCATGGTCGTGGTCCACTACTTCCGCGGAGAGCAGGACGCCGCGGCGATCGTCACGGAGATCGAGGAAGCCGGCGGCCGGGCGCTGGCCCTGGGCTGCGACATCCGCGACGACGACGCGGTCGCCGGCTTCTTCGACGCCATCGTCCGAACCTCGGGCGGCGTCGACGTGCTGGTCAACAACGCGGTCATGGATTTCCGTCCGGAGCCGATCACCGCACTCGGCTGGGCCGATTTCGAGGCCGAGCTCGAGGTGTCGCTTAAGGGCCTGCACGCCTGCTGCAGCGCCGCCATCCCGCACATGAAAACCCAGGGCGGCGGGCGGATCATCAACGTCTCGAGCATCGCCACCACCCAGCCGGTCAAGGGCCAGGCACGCTACATCACCGCGAAGAGCGCCGTCGAGGGCTACACCAAAAGCCTCGCCATCGAGCACGCGAAGGACAATATCCAGGCCAATCTGGTGGTCCCGGCAATGACCGAGACCGATCTCCTGGCATCGATCCCGAGCGACTTCATCCGGCGGATGGGCACTGCCCGGGCGATGCGGCGCAACCTGCAGCCGATCGAGGTAGCCCAGGCGATGGTCTACCTCGCCTCGGACTGGGCCCGAGGCATGAGCGGCCAGCGGCTCGTCTTGAATCTCGGCGAAGCACCCTTCGCCTGAGCATCAGGCGTCCGACGTCAAGCGTCGGCCAGATAGCCCGCCAGCAGCTGGTCGAGCTGACCGAACGTCTCGATCCCCTCGATCTCGTCCATCGAGAACTGCACGCCGAAAGCCTCCTCGATCGCGGTCATCAACCTCAGATGGTTGAAGGAATCCCAGGTGGGGTGACCATCCCGCTCGGTCTCTGGCATCACCTCGGACGGCTTGATCTCGAGCGTCTCGGCGATCACGTCAGCCAGCTTCTGGTTCAAGGGCCCTCGCTCCTTCGTTGTGTCGCGGTGCCACGTCGATGCCCGGCACCGGCAAATCTTCCGCCGCGGCAACGGCCAGGACGTAGCGGGTGTTCCCGTCGCCGTCACTGGCCTCGGCCGCGAACCCTTGCCGTGTGTAGAAGTCCGACGCCGGCTTGTTCTTCGCGGTCGGACGAAACCAGCCAGTGATCTGGCCGCCGGGCGCGTGCTGCCTGGCCACGGCCTTGAGCCGATTGCCGATGACGGTCTCGATGCCGCGCCCCATGGCCCGGCAGCTCATCATCACGCTGTCGACCTCGATCGCACCGGGATCGCGCAAATCGAGGAGGAAGGCCGCGATGATGCCCAGGTCGCCGAACCGGTCCTCGGCCTTCACCACCTCCAGATGCCAGTCCGCCGAGGCGATGAACGTCTCGAGATCGCCCGGCTTGTAGCGCTTGGTCGTCAGGTTGAACTGATTGGTCTTGGCGAACAGCTGATGCACCCGGGTCAGCTCGGCGCGCGTCGCTTCCCAGTGGGTGACGATAGTGCCCAGGCTCTTGAGATAGCTCTGCATGTCGCCCGCCACCGCCTCACGGCTGGCCTCGCGCGCCGCCTGCTCGCGATACTGCTCGGTCTTGCGCCGGTCCTCGGCCACGATCGCGAGGCGCTCCAGCTCGGGCATGTCGAGCAGCAGCCCGGCATAGCTCGACGGATCGCGCGGCAGCTGGACGGTCGTGACCTCGGGCAGCATCTGCCGCACCAGCTCGCACTCGGCGGGGTTGTCGTCGACGAAGACGAGGCTGTCGGTGCCAATGTTCAGCTCGGCCGCGATCGCGCTCAGGTTGGTGTGCTTGGGCTCCCAATTGATCCGCACGGCGGCGAAATCCTCGAGCCCGAGCGGCATCTCGGGGCGGAGCCGGAACGCCTCCTCGACATCCGCCCGGTTGTTCTTGCTGCAGGCGGCAAGCAGCAGGCCGCGGCTCTGCACGCCCTTGACCGCGAGCTGAAAGGCGCGAAACGCCTCGCCCACCGGATCACCCTCGGCGATCCGGATGCCGTCAGGACCCTCCTCGCCCAAGACCCCACCCCAGAGCGTGTTGTCGAGATCCAGCACGAGGCACTTCTTGGGTGGCAGCACGAGCTGCACGAGGTAGCGCGACAAGAGCTCGGCCAGGCCCGGCAGCGCCGCCTCCGACCAGGCAAGCTTGGCCAGAAAGCGCATGCGCGGATCGCTCGCCGCCGCGCGACCGGCCGAGGCCACTTCGTGGTCGAGATCGACGACATGCACCTGCGGGTCGTCCGCATAGGCCTCGAGCAGCCGCGCATTGGCCAGCGCATAGAGCGCCGCCTCGCCGCCCTGGAGCTTGGCGTCCGCGAGGCCCAGATGCGCCCGCCGCGGCCGCCAGAAATTGCCGATCAAGAGGGTCGCCCTGGTCACGCCCCTGGCCGCCTCGACCCAGTCGCCGACCGCCGCCACCGCCTGGTCGACCAGCGCCAGCCGGGCTTCGGTCGACAGCGTCGCCAGGCCCACCGGCAATGCCGGCAACACGCGTTGCAGGTCGAGCGAGAGGAAGATCACTTGCGGATCGAGCTCACCGAGGCCGAGCGACAGGTCGAGCAGCATCTGCATGTGCTGGTCGAAGGGCCCGACCCGGGTCTCGACCACGACACCCCTCGCCAGAGCGGCGGCGCAAGTGCATTTGGCCAGCGGCTCAAGCGTGTGGTTGCCGAGCAGCAAGAGACGCAGGTCGGCGGGCAATGCCAGCTCGCCCAGCCGGCGGGTGATCCGCTCGGCGTCGCGCACCGCGATCCGCCCCGCGTCCAGGCCGGCCACGGCAGCCAGCAGGGCGGCCCGATCCTCGGCTGCCCCGAGACGTTCGCGCAGGTCGTTCGTCATCACCCCAATCCGCGGTTCAAGTCAGGTCCGTCCGGCCATACGAAGCCGCCCGGTCAACGCCGTCGAAACACTATCTTGGCCGGCGAGCCGCTGGCGACAACCTTTTCCGGCAGCCGGCCGGACACGACCGAGCCCGGGCTGACGATCGTATGATCGCCGATCACCGCACCATCCATCACCACGACATTGGCGCCGAGCCAGACATCCTTGCCGATGCGGATGCCCTTCGACGTCGTGCCCTGGTGCTGCACCGGCACGTCCAGCTTGTCGTAGCGGTAGTTGACCCCGACGATCACCGAATTGGGCCCGACCATCGTGTCGTCGCCGATCTCGACCCCGCCCTCGTGCGCCGCCATGAAGACGCCAGTGGCCACCGCCACCCGCTCGCCGATCTGCAGCCTGCCGTAGCTCGCCTTGATCTTGACGAAGGAGCTGATCTGCGCGCCCCGGCCGATCGTCAGGTTGGGCGTCACCTCGACCTCGGCCCTGGGGCTGATCTTGCAGCCGAACTTCCAGAGATAATAGACGCTGACCAGCGGCGCCGGCATGAGAAAGCGGCGAAGAAGATTGCTGAGCTGCATGGGACCGTGCCGACCTCTGACCCTTTTCGACCGCCAAAGCGCGGTCCGAGCGACCGGCGGCGAAGACGCTCTAACCATGCCGCCAGGAACCGGCGAAGTCCATCGGGCATCCGGCTGGCGGCTCGAGAAACGGTATGCTACCTCGCTGCCGTCCTCAGTGGACCCGCGCCGTCGGGTTGCCGTCCGCCGTTCGGGGAAGCGATCCCATGGCGCCGTCGCTCGCCGTCCCGCTGGCCACGCGCACGCTCGACGGCCGCAGCGGCCGAGACCAGCGGAAGCAGCTGCAACGATGACGACAACGCCAGAGCTGATCGACCCGGCGACCGCGATCGACGGCCCGGTCCTCGTCCTGGCGCCGCATGTCGACGACGAGACGCTGGGCTGCGGGGCCACGATAGCGTGCCTCGCCCCGACCGTACCCGTGCATGTCGCCTATGCCACCGACGGCCGGCTGTCGCCTGCCGGCCCGGACGGCGGGCCGGCGCCCGACGCCGCGGCATTGGTGGCACTGCGCAAGAGCGAGGCCAGGGACGCCATGGCCCTGCTCGGTGTGCCGGCGGAGCAGCTCCACTTCCTCGACCTGCCCGATGGCCGGCTGGCCGCAGAGCGGGACCGCCTCGAGAGCGCGATTTCAGCCTCGTCGACCGCCTGCGCCCGCGCACCGTCATGGTACCCTTCCGCTACGACCAGCATCCCGATCATCTGGCCGTGCACCGCGCACGGCCGCTGCGCTCCGCCAACGCACCGATGTCCGCCTCTACAATACTTCGTCTACTACCGCTACCCGCTGCTCGCCGAACCCGACATTCGCCGCTGCGTGGCGCCGGAGCATTGTGTCGGCGTCGACATGGCACCCGTGCGGATGCGCAAGCGGCAGGCGCTCGACTGCTACCGCAGCCAGGTCACCTGCCACTTCCCCTGGCAGCAGCGACCGTGCCTGATGCCCGCAGATGCTCGACGACCACTGCGACGGGATCGAGCAATTCGTCACCGCCCCGGCGGACCTCGCCGATCGCGCGCTCTTCACCGCAAATTCGTTGCGCCTGCGTCTCAACCTACGCTATGGGCCCCGCGCAGTGTCTTGGAAGAAGCGACTGCTCGGCTAGAATCGCTGTCGTTTCGCGGCAGAGCAGCGGCCAGCTCCTTGGCAGCAACAGCGCTGGAGGTGCGCGGCGCAATGCCGGGCAACGATCGTCACATTCGCGTTCTCCATGTCTGCGACAAGTTCGGCATCAGCGGGGCCACCGTGCACGGGGTCACCCGACTGCTTGAGCTGGTGGTTCCCACGCTGGGATGCCGAGGCCTTCGATTGCCGGCTGGTCGGGCTGCGCGCGTTCGACGCCTCGGCCCAGTTCCTGGTCGACCGCGGCACGCCCGTGCGCTGCCTCGACAAGGGCAAGCTCGATCCCTCGACGCTGACGGCGCTCTTGCGGCTGATCCGCGATGAACGCATCGACATCATCCACATGCATGGCTACGGCGCCGCCAATTTCGGCCGCCTCGCGGCCTTGCGCGCCGGCATTCCGGCCATCGTCCACGAGCATTTCGTCGATCCTGCCATGCCGTTCCACCAGCGGATCGCCGATCGGCTCCTGGCGCCGGCAACACGGATCGGCATCGCGGTCTCGCAGTCGGTGCTCGACTTCATGGCGACCGAGCGGCATGTGCCACGCGAGCGCCTGCGGCTGATCGGCAATGGCGCCCCGCTTGCCGACTTCGCACCGGTCGACGCGGCGAGCGCCGCCGCCGCCCGCGCCGAGTGGCAGGTGCCGGACGACCGGCCGGTGATCGGCGCCATCGGCCGGCTCAACGACCAGAAGGGCTTCACCTACCTGATCCAGGCCATGAAGCTGCTGGCGCAGCGCGGCCACGAGCCCACCCTCATGCTGATCGGCGACGGTGACCTGCGCGAGCCCCTGGAAGCCGAGGCGCGAGAGCTCGGGATCGCCGACCAGGTCATCTTCACCGGCTTTGCCGGCGATACGCGCGCGTTGCAGACCCTGCTCGACATCCAGTGCTTTCCGTCGCTCTTCGAGGGCACGCCGCTTGACCCTCTTCGAGGCGATGGCCATGGCGCGGCCGATCGTCTCGACCGGCGTCGACGGCCTGGGCGAGGTGCTCGGCCACGGCGAGACGGCGCTGATCGTGCCGCCGCGCGACCCAGCGGCGCTCGCCTGGCGATCGCCGAGCTGCTCGACGATCCGGCGCAGGCGGCGCGGCTCGGTGCCGCCGCCGAGGCGGCGAGCCCTGTCTACGATATCCAAAACGCGGTCGACGCGATCGAGGCCATCTACCGCGAGGTGCTGGGCCGACCGGCAAGGGCTACGGCCGCCCGCCGGGCCACGCCCGAGACGGCCCGACGCGCTCGCCGCGATCCGGTGAGCCACGACCGGCGGACGCGCGTCTGCCTCCTGATCGAGACCTACCACCCGGTCATCGGCGGCGGCGAGACCCAGGCCCGGACGCTTGCCGCCGGGCTCGGCGCCTTCGGCATCGACATGCGGGTCATCACCCGGCGCTCGGATGCGGCCTCCGCGGCGCAGCGAGATCGTCGACGGCGTGCCGGTTCGCCGGCTGGGTCCGGCCGGGCCGGGCCATCTGAAGAAGTGGGCGATGCTGCCCGGTCTCTTCATCGAGCTGCTGCGGAGCGGCGCGCCGCGACGACGTGCTGCTGGTCTGCGGCTTTCGCGTGCTCGGCATTGCGGCCGTCCCGGCGGTCTGACTGCTCGGCAAGCGCGTCGTCCTCAAAGCCGACAACAACGGCGAGATGTCCGGCGACTACTTCAAGGCCGGCGCCAGCAAGCTCCGGCTGGCCGGCGTGCCACGGCTGGTCGCCGGCCTTCGTCGCGCTGCGCAACCGCCTGCTGCGTCGTGCCGACGTCTTCGTCAGCCTGTCGAGCGACATGCAGGCCGAGCTCGCTGGCCGCACGGCGTGCCCGAGGCCGCGCATCACCGCCATCCCCAACAGCGTCGACGTGACACGGTTCCGCCGTCTGCCGGCCGCCGGCAAGGCCGCCCTGCGCAACGCGCTCGGCCTGCCCGAGACCGGGCTCATCGTCCTCTTCACCGGTCGTCTGCTGGCGTCCAAGGGCGTCTTGGACCTCGTCCGATCCTGGGCCGCGCTGGCGCCCGACCACCCGACCGCACCGCTCGTCGTCGTCGGCTCCGGCAGGGGCTGATGCACGACTGCGAGGCCGAGCTGCACGCCCTGATCGAGGCCAGCGGGCCTGCGCGCTCCGTCGTGACCACCGGCTTCGTGCGCAATGTCGAGGACTACCTGGCCGCCGCCGACATCTTCGCCTTTCCGACCACCGACGAGGCGTTCGGCCTGTCGCTGATCGAGGCGATGGCCGCCGGGCTCGCGGCCGTGGCGACACGGGTCGGCGGCATCAAGGACATCATCGAGCCCGAGTGCGAACGGGCTCCTGATCGAGCCCGGCGACCACCCGGCGCTCGAGGCGGCGCTCCGGCGCCTCCTCGGCGACGACGGGCTGCGCCACCGGCTCGGTGCGATGGCCGTCGCCACGGTGGCCGAGCGCTACACCACCGAGGCCGTGCTGCGCCGCTATGCCTCGCTCTTCGAGAGCCTAGCCTCGGCACCACAGGGTCGGCCAGCACAGTCGGTCGCAACCCTGCCCGAGAGCCGGCGCGACATCGAGCGGACCGGCAACTGAGCTCCAGTCGGCCGGCGGCGACGAAGTTTTCACCTCGGCGAGGCAACCCATCAACGTCAACGACTGTTTGACCGCAAGATCGACCGCACTAAGGTTGATGCAGGGTCATCGCGCCTGCCGCCCGTCTCAGGGCGCAGGCAACCGGGAGGCACGTCGATGTCGACACTCACCAAGCTGCAGCGTCTGCACCGGACGGGGATGATCGGCATGGCGATCCGGGGTGCTCTCGGCGCGCAGGTCAGCCGCCTCGGGGACGCTGTGGGCTCGGAGGCGCTGACCTACAACAGCTGGACCTTCGACATGTTCCACCGCCTCGCGGTCGAGACCGCGCCGGCGATCGTCAGTTGTGTGCTCAAGCGCTACCCGGAGACGCGCCGGGTGATCGATCTTGGTGCCGGAACCGGCGCCCACGTCGCCGAGTTCAAGCGGCGGGGAATCGAGTGCATCGGCTTCGAGTACTCGGCCAGGGCACGGCAGGTCGGCCACGAGCGGCTGGACGTGATGCTCGAGCCGTTCGACCTCAACGACCCGGAGCCCTGGGACGGCCAGCGCTATGATCTCGCCGTCTCGCTCGAGGTGGCGGAGCATCTGCCGCCACCGCTCGGCGAGCGTCTGGTCGAGACCTGCACGAAGGCGGCGCCACGCGTGCTGTTCAGTGCCGCACCTCCGGGCCAGGGCGGGCAGGGGCACATCAACGAGCAGCCCAAGGCCTATTGGCTCGAGCGCTTCGCTCGGCACGGCTATGCGCTGAACGAGCCTGCAACCGAGGTTCTGGTCGCCGACCTTCGGAACGAGCTGATTCGCGGCATGCACATCGCGCGTAACGTGATGTTGATCGAAGAGCGATCCGATAGCGTGCCGAACCGTACCAGCTAGCGTCAGGCAACGGCCCATGACGATGGCGCTTGTGGTAAGCTGGACCATCATCAGCTAAATGGTACAGCAGGCTCCAGCGTGAAATCTCAATGGTCCGGATCGTCGGTTGACTGCGGCATCGGCGCCGCTATCACGACGTCGCGACCAAGCAATTTGGGGAGATTGGTCGTGCCACCGATTGGCGCGAAACGCAGGCGATCCGATTGAACGGAATTCTGGTTGTCGATGCCCATGTCCACTGCCATGAGTATGTTGCGCCGGCGGCTTTTCTTCGGGCTGCCGCGAGCAATTTCACGTGTGCTGCGACCGAGTTCGGCCAAAAGCCGGCATCGGCTTGGCTGTTGTTCAGCGAGATGCCGACCGACCATGCCTTTTCCGCCATTGCCACCTCCGACCGAATCGGCGATTGGACGATCGACCCCACTGCGGAAAGCATCTCCTGCATCGCCAGACGGGGCGATGAGCCACCCCTGGTCCTGGTGGCCGGACGGCAAATCGTCACGGCCGAAGGTCTCGAGATCCTGGCTTTGGCCGCTCCGGGACCGTTTGCCGACGGGCTGCCGATCGAGGCAGGCATCGATGCCGTCCGGACGGCCGGCGGCATCGCCGTTCTGCCCTGGGGCTTCGGCAAGTGGTGGGGTAGCCGCGGCCGGACGATCGAGCGCTGCTTGGCTGCAGCCGAGCCCGGCACGGCTCTTTCTCGGCGACAATGGCGGACGGCTCGCCATGGCATCGCCACCGCGCCAATTCGCCATTGCCGAGCGGCACGGGATCATGATCCTGCCTGGCTCCGACCCTTTGCCGCTTGCGGCAGAGCGTGAGGCTGTCGGCGCGCTACGGCTTCGTTCTCGATGCGCCGGAAGAAGCCCTGCCGCAGCGGCCGGCGAGAATGGCTCAAGGAGAAGCTGGCGACGCTCGGCAAGCAGCCGCGAAGCTTCGGCCGGCGCCAGGCATTGATGCCGTTCATGGCCCGGCAACTCGCCATGCAGTGGCGCAAGCGGCAGCTCGGCCGATGAGCAATCGCATCCTGGTCGTCGCCCCGCAGCCGTTCTTCACGCCGCGAGGCACGCCGTTCAGCGTCTACTACCGCACGCTGGTGACGGCGGAGCTCGGCCCCAAGGTCGACCTCTTGACCTACGGCCAGGGCGTCGATGTCGACATTCCGGGCGTGCGCATCATCCGCATCCCGGCCTTCAACTGGCTCGGCCCGGTGAAGATCGGCCCGTCGCTGCTCAAGCTGGTCCTCGATGTCTTCCTGGTGGTCTGGAGCATCGGCTGCCTCCTGCGCCATCGCTACACCATCGTCCACGCGCACGAGGAGGCGGTGTTCTTCCTGCGCTTCCTCAAGCCGATCTTCCGCTTCCAGCTGATCTACGACATGCACTCCAGCCTGCCGGAGCAGCTCCGCAACTACCGCTTCACGACATCGCGGCTGATCATCGGCCTGTTCGAGAGGCTGGAAGCCAGCTGCCTCAAGGCGGCCGACGTGGTGATCACCATCTGCCCTGAGCTGGCGCGCCATGCGAAGCCCCTGATGCCCGACCCGAAGCGGCACTTCCTCATCGAGAACAGCATCTTCGAGCCGGTGCGGCTGGCCGAAGGCTGCCGGTCGCTGGAAGAGGACGCGGCGATCAGCGAGCCACCCGCCGATCGTCCGATCATCCTCTATGCCGGCACCTTCGAGGTCTATCAGGGCCTCGATACCCTGATCGACGCCTTCGCCATCGTTCACGCGCGATGCCCCGAGGCGCTGCTCGTGCTGATCGGCGGCACGCCCGCCCAGGTCGCCGCGCTCGCCGCCAAGGCCAAGCAGCATGGCCTGGACGGGCATGTCGAGGTCCTGCCGCGCGTGTCCAAGGCCGTGGCCGCCCGCTACACGGCCGCTGCCACCGTTCTCGTGTCGCCGCGCAGCCACGGCAGCAACACCCCGCTCAAGATCTACGAGCAGCTGGCGAGCGGCGTGCCGCTGGTCGCGACGCGCATCCTCTCCCACACCCAGGTGCTGGACGAGACCGTGGCGTTTCTGGTCGAGCCAGAGCCGGAATCGATGGCCGAGGGACTGACCAACGCGCTCCGCGACGAGGCGGCGCGCGAGCGGGTCGCCGCCAACGCGCGACAGCTCTACCAAACCGCCTACTCCCGCCCCGTCTACGAGCGGAAGATGCGGGCGATGCTCGATCTGGTGGGCGCCAATGTTCGGGTCGAGCAGCCCACCATGGCGACGCATGGGCAAGCTTGATCCGGCGATCGATCGGCTCGACGGGCAGCTGACCGGGGCACCGGACGAAACGCCCCCGTTGCGGCCCGAGATGGTGCCGATCCGCGACTATTGGAACGTGCATGTCGTCGACTGGCCGATCACCTCGGCCGAACCTGGCAGCAGGGCCTTCTTCCGCGAGGCCGAGGCCTATCGCTTCGAGAAGCTCGACTACCTGGACCGGCTCGTCGACTATGCTGGCCAAGCCGGCCTGGACGTCTTGGATGTCGGCTGCGGCCTCGGCAACGACACCTCGCGCTTTGCCGAGGGCGGCGCACGCGTCACCGGCATCGACATCGCCCCGCATGCGATCGAGCTGGCACGAGCGAATTTCCGCCAGCGCGGCCTCGAGGGCCGGTTTGAGGTCATGGACGGCGAGGCCATGCGCTTTGCCGACGCGAGCTTCGATTTCGTCTACTGCCATACGGTCCTGCACTTCACGGCCGACCCGGCGCGCATGATCGCCGAGATCCACCGTGTGCTCAGGCCCGGCGGCCAGGCCATCCTGATGGCCGTCAACCAACACTCCTGGATCCGCTTCATGCACCGCGTCGCCAAGGTCGAGATCGACCATCTGGCGGCGCCGGTCTTCCACTGGCTCAGCGCGGCTGAGCTCGAGCGGATGGCGGCACCCTTTGCCGAGCTGCGGCTGGTCCACGAGCGTTTTCCGGTTGCGACCAAGGTCCACAAGGGGCTCAAGGCCAAGCTCTTCAACGGCGTGTTCGTCGGCCTCTTCAACCGCCTGCCCCGGGCCTGGGTCGAGCGGTCGGCGCATCATCTGCTGCTCTTCGTCAAGAAAGGCGGGGCGCGCGCGTGAGGCGGGACACGGCAAGGCTCGCCGACCGGCCTTTCGACGTGCTGGTCGTCGGCGCCGGCATCTACGGCGCCTGCATCGCCCGCGACGCGGCGCAACGGGGCTTGCGCACCGCCTTGATCGAGCGCGACGATTTCGGCGCGCTCACCTCGCACAACTCCTTCAAGCTGGTGCATGGCGGGCTCCGCTACCTGCAGCAGCTCGATCTCAGCCGGCTCAGGCAGTCGGCACGCGAGCAGCGGATCTGGCTGCACATAGCGCCGCATCTGGTCGAGCCGCTGGCCTTCGTCATGCCGACCTTCGGCCACGGCTCGCGCGGCCCAGAGGCCTTGCGCCTGGCGTTGCTCGCCTATGAGTGGCTGTCGCGCGGCGGCGCACCGGCGACGCCGCGCGTGCCGCCCGGGCGCGTCGTGGGCAAGGCCGAGGCCCGGCGCTTGCTGCCCGGCCTCGATCGGCCCGAAATGAACGGTGCCGCGATCTGGCATGATGTCCAGATGCTGGGCGCCGACCGGCTGCTGCTCGAATGCGTCATCGATGCCGAGGGCGAAGGGGCGGTCGTGGCCAACCACGTCGAGGCCGAAGGCTGGCTCGGTGATGCGCAGCGGATCACCGGCGTCCGTGCCCGCGACCGGCTGAGCAACGAGACCTTCGAGATCAGGGCCGAGCTCACCATCAACGCCGCCGGGCCGTTCGCCGGCAACCTCGCCGAGAATCTGCCGTCGCGCCCGCCCGCAGCCTTCGGCGGTCTTTCGCAGGGCCTCAACCTGGTCGTTCGCCGGGCGCTTACCCAGGACCACGCGATTGCCGTCAGCAGCCGCCGGCGCTCGAACTCGCTGGTGCCGCGGGCCGATGGCCGCCTCTTCTTCATCCAGCCCTGGCAGGGCCTGTCGCTGATCGGCACGAGCCACCTGCCCTATCCGGGCGAGCCCGGGCGCTTCGCCTTCGACGAGGCCTGGCTCGAGGACTTCCTCGCCGAGGTGAACGACGCCTACCCGCCGGCCGCGCTGACCCGCGACGACGTGCTCTACGCCTATGCCGGGCTCACCCCGGCGGCCAAGGAGCCCCGCGGCAGCGAGGTCCAGCGCACGCGGCGCGGGCGTCGTGCTGGACCACGGCGAGGCGCACGGCGTCGATGGCCTGGTCAGCCTGCAGGGGGTCAAGTACACGACGGCCCGGCTCATCGCCGAGAGCGTCGTCGACCTGGCGCTGGCCAAGCTTCGCCGGCCGCCCGTCGCCTGCCGCAGCTGGCAGACCAAGCTGCCGGGGGCGCGCGGCTTCGACCCCGAGGCCGCGCGACAGGCGGCACGTTCCGGCGTGACGCCCGCAGCATATGGTGCCGCCGATGCCCTGGTTGCCGACCATGGGCAGCCTCTGGCCCGCCGTGCGCGAGCGCGCTGGTGCGCCACCGGCAGGCAAGGATCAGCTCTTCGCCGCCCGCGTGCGGCACGCGATCCAGGCGGAGATGGCCTGCAGTCTCGAGGATGTGTTGTTGCGCCGCCTGGACAGGGTGGCACGCGGCCAGCTAGACGGCGCGGAATTGGCCGCTCGCCGCCGATGTGCTCGCTGCCGAACAGGGCTGGAGCGCCGACATACGAGCCGCGGCCATCGCTCGCTTCACTCACGAGATTGCCCGGCACGGTGGCCCCGGCGCTGCCTTCGGGCAGGCCGCGAGCCCGCCGCCGGACGCAAGGGAAACAGCCGACCATGCCAACTGAGACGCCCGCAACCGGCGCCGCGACCGCGCCGATCCTGGTCACCGGCGCCACCGGTTTCGCCGGCGGCCATCTGGCGCTGCGCCTGCGCAAGAACGGCCACACCGTTCGCGCCTTGGTGCGACCGACGGCCAAGACCGACCATCTGCAGGCAGCGGGCGTCGAGCTCGTCACCGGCGACCTGCGCGCGCGCGCCGACGTCGCCCGGGCGGCGGCCGGCGTCGAGAAGATCTACCACATCGCGGCGGTCTACCGTACCGCCAGCCATCCCGACAGCTACTACCAGGACGTCAATGTCGGCGGCACGCTGAACGTGCTGGAGGCCGCCAAGGAGCACGGCGTCGCCCGCACCATCCATTGCTCGACCATCGGCGTGCATGGCGACGTGCAGGAGTTTCCCTGCACCGAGGACAGCCCCTTCAACCCGGGCGACATCTACCAGGAGACCAAGCTCGCGGGCGAGAACGCGGCGCAGGCGGCGTTCAAGGCCGGGCTGCCCGGCGTGGTCTTCCGCCCGGCCGGCATGTACGGGCCGGGTGACCTGCGTTTCCTCAAGCTGTTCAAGACGGTGAACGACGGCCGCTTCATCATGTTCGGCTCGGGCGAGACCTTCTACCATCTCGTCTATATCGACGACCTGATCGACGGCATCCTGCTCTGCGGCGAGCACCCCGCCGCGCTCGGCGGCACCTTCATCATCGCCGGCGACCGCTGGGTCTCGCTGAACGAGTGGGTGGGCGAGATCGCCAAGGCGCTGGATGTTCCCAAGCCCAGGCTGCGCGTGCCGTTCTGGCCGCTCGCGGCCGGTGCGGCGCTCTGCGAAAGCCTGTGCAAGCCCTTCGGCATCGAGCCGCCGATCCATCGGCGCCGCGCCTCCTTCTTCATCAAGCACCGCGCCTTCTCGATCGAGCGGGCGCGCCGGGTGCTCGGCTACGATCCCAAGGTCAGCCTCGCCGAGGGCGTCCGCAAGACGGCCGAGTGGTACGTCGCGGAAGGCCATGTCACGCCGCGGAAGGCCGCCGCCTAGCGTGATGCCCGGCAGCCGGCGGATCGCCGTGCCGCTGAGCCAGGAGCACGGCCGGCAGGGCTTCGGTGATCGACCGCCGGCGCTACGCGATGCGCTACGCTCATGAGCCGTCTCGCCCACGATCCCGGCCCACGGTCACGGCATCATCTAGCCGCGGATGGCGCCCTGGTCCTGGGCGTGCTCGCCGCCATCCTGGGCCTCGCCGTCGCCGTGCCGCTGCCGCCCTGGCTCGCCGTTGGCGCCAGCCTGATCCTGAGCGGCACGATCGTCTGGCGGTTCCGCTCGAGCAACCGCAGCGGATCGTTCGGCCTCGCCAACCGGGTCACGCTGCTGCGCCTCAACCTCATGGCGCTTATGCTGCTCGCCCTCTGGCCCGGGGACCCCGGGCAGCCGCTCTTCTGGACACTCGTCGCGCTCGCCGGCGTGGCTCTGGCGCTCGATGGGGTCGACGGCTGGCTCGCCCGCCACCGGCACGAGGACAGCCCCTTCGGCGCCAGCTTCGACATGGCCGCGGACACCGCGCTCTTGGTGACCCTCACCCTCTGCCTCGCACGGCTCGACCTGGTGGGGCCGTGGGTGCTGATGATCGGCCTGCTCCGCCCACTCTTTGTCCTTGCCGCCCGGCGCTGGCCAGCGCTGGCCGCCCCACTGCCGCCTAGCCCGGTCCGCAGGATCGCCGGTGCAACCGCCCTGGCGCTGCTGGTCGCCGGCCTGGCGCCACCGCTCGTCTCGATCGCCCCGGTGCTGGCGGCGCTGTCGCTCGCCGTGCTGCTCGGCTCGTTCGCGCGCGACCTTCGCCTCTTGGTGTCGCCTCGCCGAGGTGCCTGATACAGGCTGCCGCGCGCGTCGTGCCCGAGGCGCGAGCGCCTCGGGGCGCGCTCGCTGGTGTGCCCTTCCGCCAAGGACAGTACTTTCGTATTGTCTGCGTTATTTTGCCGCGACCTGCCCAACGGCACGCCACACTGCCTCGACAATCGACCGGGCGTGCACCCCTAAGCCGTTGGATGTTGTGGACTTTCTCGATAGACGATGCGGCACGGGAATGGTGCGGGGACGCGATCGCTTCTCGATCGACGGCAAGCCGCGCAGCGGATGTGCGCGCATTCGACCAATGTTCCCGGATTTTTCGCCGACTATGAGATGCGCATCGGGGTCGACGTGCCTCTGGCCCGATCGACCACAGTCTAACCTGGCTCACCTAGGGGAGGTGCAATGCGGCAGGAAAACACGGATGGCGGCGCCTACTGGTCCGCAAATCTGAAGCTGATTCGGAACATCTTGATCGTCTGGGCGCTCGTGTCGTTCGGCTGCGGCATCCTGTTCCGCCCGCTGCTGTCCGGCATCGCCGTCGGCGGCACCGACCTCGGCTTCTGGTTCGCGCAGCAGGGCTCGATCCTCGTCTTCATCGTCCTGATTTTCTACTACGCCTTCAGGATGAACGCGCTCGATCGCAAATACGGCGCCGACGAATAGTTCGGTCCTGACGGAGAACAAGAATCATGGGACTGCAAACACTCATCTACCTTGTCGTCGGTGCCACCTTCCTGCTCTACATCGGCATCGCGATCTGGGCCAAGGCCGGCACGACGGGTGAATTCTACGCCGCCGGGCGTGGCATCCACCCGGTCATGAACGGCATGGCCACCGCCGCCGACTGGATGTCGGCCGCCTCCTTCATCTCGATGGCCGGCCTCATCGCCTTCGTCGGCTATGACAACTCGACCTTCCTCATGGGCTGGACCGGCGGCTACGTGCTGCTCGCCTGCCTCTTGGCGCCCTACCTGCGCAAGTTCGGCAAGTACACGGTGCCCGAGTTCATCGGTGACCGGTTCTACTCGCAGAGTGCGCGGATCATCGCCGTCATCTGCCTGATCGTCGCGTCGGTGACCTACGTCATCGGCCAGATGACCGGCGTCGGGGTGACCTTCGCACGCTTCCTCCAGGTGGACGCCGCAACGGGCCTCTACATCGGTGCGGCGATCGTCTTCGTCTACGCCGTGCTCGGCGGCATGAAGGGCATCACCTACACCCAGGTGGCGCAGTACATCGTGCTGATCATCGCCTACACCGTGCCCGCGATCTTCATCTCGCTCAACCTCACCGGCTCGTTCCTGCCACCGATGGGGCTGTTCTCGAACACCGTCTCAGGAAGGCGTGCCACTGCTCGTCCGCCTCGACCAGGTGGTGACCGATCTCGGCTTCAACTCCTACACCGGCCACCACACCAACACGCTGAACATGGTGCTGTTCACCATGTCGCTGATGATCGGCACGGCCGGCTTGCCGCACGTCATCATCCGCTTCTTCACCGTGCCGAAGGTGGCCGATGCCCGCTTCTCGGCAGGCTGGGCGCTGGTCTTCATCGCCCTTCTCTACCTCACGGCTCCGGCCGTCGGTGCCATGGCCCGTCTCAACGTCATGAACACCGTGCAGCCCGGCACCGTCGGCGCCGCGGACGGCAGCCTGCTCTACGACGAGCGGCCGAACTGGTTCCGCACCTGGGAGCAGACCGGCCTCATCGGCTGGGAAGACAAGAACGACGACGGCCGCATCCAGTTCTACAACGAGGGCAACGCGGCCTTCGCGACGCAAGCCGAAGAGTGGGGCTGGCGGGGCAACGAGCTCACCATCAACCAGGACATCCTGGTGCTCGCCAACCCGGAGATCGCGCAATTGCCCAACTGGGTGATCGCACTGGTGGCTGCCGGTGGTCTCGCGGCGGCGCTCTCGACGGCGGCGGGTCTTCTGCTCGCCATCGCATCCGCGATCAGCCACGACCTCATCAAGGGGATGATCAACAAGAACATCTCAGAGTCGGGCGAACTCTGGGCGGCGCGCATATCGATGACGTTCGCCATCGTCTTGGCAACCTATCTGGGCCTTAATCCTCCCGGATTTGCGGCACAGACCGTGGCATTGGCCTTCGGCATCGCCGCCGCGTCGATTTTCCCGGCATTGATGATGGGCATCTTCTTCCCGCGCATCAACAATGTGGGGGCGAGCCTCGGCATGCTCGCCGGCCTGCTGTTCACGGTCATCTACATCTTCGTCTACAAGGGCTGGTTCTTCCTGCCCGGCACCAACCAGTTCCCCGACACCGCCGAGTACTGGGTGTTCGGGATCTCGCCCCTGTCGGTTGGCACCATCGGTGCTATCGTCAACTTCGCCGTCGCCTACTTCGTGTCCAACGCGACCGAGGCACCGCCGAAGGAGATCCGGGAGCTGGTCGAAAGCGTCCGCGTGCCGCGCGGCGCTGCCGGCGCGGTCGACCACTGACACCACCTGCCGGCCCAGGCGGGACGTTCCCTCGGGGGCGTCCCGCCACCGGCACCTCGAAAAGCTTGACGCTGCCGCTGGACCCCGTTCACCTGATCGGGGTCCAGTCGCTTCTGGATCGAACGAGCGAGGCCTGGCCTCGGAACGATTGAACGAGACGAGTGGGATGGCGCATCAGACGGCCGAGCTGACCACCTTTCTCGCGCAACACCACCCCTTCGACCTGCTCGCCGACGAGGCGCTCGCCGATCTTGTGGCGGCGGGCGAGATCCGTACCCTCGAGCAGGGCGCAGTGCTCTACGAGAAGGGCGCCAAGGTCACCCACTTCTCGGTCGTGCTGGAAGGCGAGATCGACGTCGTCACCCCGGACGGGGAGACCATCAACTGCTTCTCGCCCGGCGAAGGCATCGGGGCGCGCGGCATTCTCCGGGACGGCAAGGGCCCGAACCGGGCAATCGCCAGCGCCGACACCCGCCTGCTCGCACTGCCGAAGAAGGCCTTCCTCGACTATCTCGGCTCCTACCCCGATTTCGCCGAGTTCTTCGAGCGGCTGCGCGTGGACCGCGACCGCAAGCCCATTTTCTCGACCACCGCCGGCGATACGCTCATCACCAATCGGCTGGGCGACATCATGACCCGCGAGCCCTTGAGCATCTCGCCCGAGACGACGGTGCAGGCTGCGGCGCAGCTGATGCACGACAACAGCTTCTCCTGCCTGCCGGTCTGCAAGGACGGGACACTGGTCGGCATCCTGACCACCGGCGACATCACCGGCCGCGTCGTCGCCAAGGGTGCGGGGCCCGAGACCCCGGCGGCCGCGGCGATGACCAAAGATCCGCTGACCCTGCCACCGGACGCGCTGGTGTTCGACGGGCTGCTCGCCATGAGTGAGCGGCGGATCGGCCATCTGCCGATCGCCGAGCGCGGTCGTGTGGTCGGCATCGTCACCCGCACCAACCTGATCCGCCGCCAGTCTCTCTCGGTCGCCTTCATGATCGGCGACATCAACAAGGGCAAGGACGTCGCGGCGCTCAAGGGCGTCGTCGACCAGGTGCCTCATCTGCTGGCCCAGCTGGTCGGCGCCGGCGTCGAGGCGTTCAAGGTAGGCCTGCTCGTCAGCTCGGTGACCGATGCCGTCACCAAGCGCCTGATCGCTCTGGCTGAGGCCAGGCTCGGCCCACCACCGGTGCCCTATCTCTGGCTCGCCTGCGGCAGCCAGGGGCGGCGCGAGCAGACCGGCACGTCGGATCAGGACAACTGCATCATCCTCGACGAGGGCTTCGACGAGAAGGCGCATGGCGACTACTTCGCCGACCTCGCGAAGGAAGTCTCCGATGGCCTCGACCAGTGCGGCTACGTCTATTGCCCGGGCGAGATGATGGCGACCACGCCGCGCTGGCGGGTCAAGGGCAGCCAGTGGCGCCGTTACTTCCAGGGCTGGATCCGCGAGCCGGATCCGATGGCGCAGATGCTGTCCTCGGTCATGTTCGACCTCAGGCCGATAGCAGGCACCACCGAGCTCTTCGCCGGGCTGCAGCGGGAAACTCTCAAGGCGGCGCGCAAGAACAGCATTTTTCGCGCCCACATGATCGCCAACTCGCTGAAGCACGTGCCGCCCTTGAGCCTGTTTCAGGGCTTCGCGCTGATTCGCTCGGGCGAACACCGCAACAAGCTGGATCTGAAGCTCAACGGCGTCGTGCCGATCGTTGATCTGGCGCGGGTCTACGCCCTCGACGGCGCGATCGAGGCCGTCAACACGCGCGAGCGGCTGCTCGCCGCCCGCGAGGCCAAGGTGCTTGAGCGAGAGCGCCGCCGCCGACCTCGTCGACTGCTACGACCTGATCTCCCGCATCCGCCTGGAGCACCAGGCCCGGCAGGTGCGCGACGGTCAGCAAACCTGACAATTTCCTGCCGCCCTCGGCGCTCTCCGCCATGGAGCGCAAGCATCTCAAGGACGCGTTCGGCGTGGTCAAGGGCACCCAGGCCACGCTGCGCATGCGTAGTGCCTGAGTCACGATCGATGCGTTCGCATTCGAGCCGATCCAGCGCCGCTTCAGGGCACGACCGGTGATCTGGACGCTGATCGGCACGCTCATGGTGGGCGTCCTCGCCGCCAGCCTCACCTTCGTCGGCTTTCGCCTCGCCCGCCGCGAGCCGCCACGGTGGCTGCTGCCGGCGGCGGCCGGCCTCGCCATGCTGATCTTCCACGTCTCGTCCGACTACGCTTGGTTCGCGCCGGACCAAGGCGGCTTTCCCCGAGCGTCTGCAGGTCGGCGAGACCTACACCAAGCGCAGCATCCTCCAGCCCTGGACGCTGATCGTGGCACCCGATCGTGCGCTTCAGCGCCGTCGATACCCAGGCGCTCCGCCGCAACCCGGCCGCGCCAGAGTTCGTCATGGCGCAGATCCACCTGCTGCAGCGCTACTACCCGACCGTAACGATCAACCAGCTCTACGACTGCAGCGAGCCGCGGCGCGTCGAGGTCGGTGCCGACTTCGCGGTCGACGAGCAAGGTCGCCCGGTCGATCCCGACTGGGTTATGCTCGAACCGGACGATCCCGTGCGCCGGGTCGTCTGCGGCCAACAACCAACAAGCCGAAACGGCGCACCAGCCATAAGCAAGAACACGCCGCTGATCAGGGAGCATGCACGGTGGCAAGCCAGAGCATCCTCGTCGTCGACGACGAGCCGGGCATCCGGCTCTACCTGAAGCGCCTGCTCGGCAATGCCGGGTTCGACGTCCGCACCGCCGCCGATGGCGAACGAGGCAGTAGCCTCGATCGAGGCGGAGCCGCCGGATCTGGTGATCCTCGACGTCATGGTCGGCGGCCGCGACGGCTACGAGATCTGCGAGACCGTGAAGCAGGACCCGGCCAAGGCGGCGATCAAGATCCTCATGCTCTCGGCCAAGAGCCGGCCGATCGAGATCGAGAAGGGCATGGCGCTGGGCGCCGATGCCTACCTCACCAAGCCCTTCTCGATGGACGAGCTCAGGGACAAGGTCCGCGACCTGCTGGCCACGACCGCTCGGGCGGTGGCGAGGAGGACTGAGACCGTGTTCGATCGGCTGAGCCTCAGGCTGCGCTTCTTCCTCTTCTTCGCGCTGATCGGCCTCGGCGGCTGTGCCGCGATCGCCGCGGCCATGGTCTATATCGGCCGGGCGAGCGCGCCCACGGTCGACGACTTGGTGCTCATGGGCGGGGCGGCGAGCGCCGTCGTGCTCGGGCTCGCGACCTGGACCTGGCTCAAGTTCGACGAGCACGTGGCCCGGCCGATCATCGCCGTCGGCAACCACCTCAAGACCGTGGCCCACGCCAAGGCCGAGCGCAGCCATGCCCGAAGGCACCGCCCGCCACCTGGGCTTCCTCGAGCCCGTGGTCCACGAGGTGACGACGCGCCTTCGCCGAGACCCGCCGCGAGATGGACCGCACCGTGGCCACCGCCACGCAGGGCAGCGAGCAGCAAAAGCAGTACCTCGCCACGATCCTCCGCGACCTGCAGCAGGGCGTGGTGATCTGCAATCTCAGCCACCAGGTGCTGCTCTACAACCAGCGCGCGCTGGAGATCCTCCACGTCTCGGGCGAGATCGGCCTCGGCCGCTCGTTCTTCGCCATGGTCACCGAGCAGCCCTTCCGCCACGCGCTGACCCGGCTCGAGAACCGGTTCACCCAGGGCCGCCACATCGATCATCCAGACGGCCTCGCAGTGCTGGTGATCGCCGCCACCAAGACCGGCAACTACACGCTCAAGGGCCGCGTCTCGCTGACCCTCGGCAATGACCCCAAGGGAGGCCCGGACCAACCGATCGGCTACGTGGTCATCTTCGAGGACGTCACCGACGAGCTGGCCGCCGGGATCTGGCGCGACCGCATGCTGCACGAGGTGACCAGCGACATGCGCCAGCGCGTCGCCAACCTCGCCATGGTCGGCGACCTCCTGACCCTGGACGAGACCATCGACGCCGAGGAGCGGGCCGCGGCGCGGGCCACCTTCCAGGAAGATGGCAAGGCGCTCGCCGAGCGGCTCGACCGTCTCGACGAGATCTCCTCCGACCTGCTCTCCAGCGCCTGGCCGATGACCCAGGTCTTCGCCCCCACCCTGCTGCAGCTGATCACCGAGCGCCGCTCGGAGGGCCGCTCGCTCGAGATCGAAATCGCAGGCAAGGAGGTCTGGCTGCATTGCGACAGCGCCGCCGTAGTCGATCTCGTCGACCGCCTGGTGAACCGCACCTGCGTCTATGCCGGCTGCAAGCAGTTTCATCTGGCGATCGAGGCCACCGCCCGGCGGGCCGATCTCGCCATCAGCTGGACCGGTGAGCCGGTCCCGGTCAAGGCGCTCGAGACCTGGCTCGAGGAGCGGCTCGACGACAGCCTTGGGGCGATGACCGGCAATGACGTGCTCAGCCGTCACAAGACCGAACTCTGGTGCGAGGCCGCGGGACCCGGCCGGTCACGGCTCCGCCTGCCACTCACCACGCTCGAGTTCGACACCACGAGGTCGGGCGGCCTGGTCCGCCTCGAGGCCCGGCCCGAGTTCTACGATTTCGACCTCTTCGCCCGCACGGCCAGGGAATCCGTCGCCGATACACCGCTCCGCGACCTCACCTACGTGGTCTTCGATACAGAGACCACCGGGCTCGAGCCCTCGAAGGGCGACGAGATGGTGCAGATCGCGGGCGTGCGGATCGTCAATGGCCGCATGCTCCGGGGCGAGATCTTCAACTCCCTCATCCACCCCGGCCGCACCATCCCCCGCGTTTCGTCCGAGGTCCACGGCATCACCGACGCCATGGTCGCCACCGCCCCGCCGGTGAACGAGATCCTGCCCCGCTTCCACCGCTTCGTCGGCGACGCCGTGCTCGTCGCCCACAACGCCGCCTTCGACATGAAGTTCCTCACGCTTCGCCAGGAGGACGCCGGCGTCACCTTCACCAACCCCGTCCTCGACACCGTGCTGCTGGCCGCAGCCATCTTCGGCGCCAATGAGAGCCTCACCCTCGACACGCTCGCCGAGCGCTTCGCCATCAAGATCGCCGCCGAGGAGCGCCACACCGCGCTCGGCGACAGCCTCGCCACCGGCTACACGCTGCTCCAACTCATCGACCTCCTCGAGGCCGCCGGGGTCACAACGCTCCGCGAGGCCTTCGAGGTCTCCGAGAAGCAGGCGGCCATCCGCCGGGCACAGGGCAAGTACTGAGCGCCTGACGCCCTGGATGACGCAGCGCCGCCGCGAGACCATGGGGCGCGGGCCATCGCCTCTGGCTGCGCATGACAACTTTCCACTGACGGGACCGCGCCGCGGAAGCTATGATGAAGAGGGAGGTCGACAGTGCTTCTCCGTCTCAAATCGGCCCATTTTGCGGCGTTCGGCTTGCTGCCGCTCGTTCGTGCCGCAGTCGTCGTGGCGGGGACGCTCGGCGCGGCGGCCGCCGCCGAACTGCCGCCGGCCGGGCCCGGCCCGCTCGACGGCATGGTGTTTGCCGGGCTCGTCGGGCCGGAGTCGGCTCCGGACTTCGACGAGGAGCTCCTCTTCAACGAAGGCCTGATGTGGTCGAAGACCTGCGTTCCCTGCGGCTACCAGCCGTCCGTCTACTGGGTTCGCCGGGTCGGTGATGCCATTCATTTCACCAGCGAGCTGAAGAGCGCCTCGGGCAGCGTGTTCCATTACGAGGGCGTCGTTGACGGGGAACGCGCCGAGGTCGCCGTGCGATGGACCAAGAGCCGCTGGTATTGGACCATCGACCGCGATCTCGTGTTCAAGGGCACGCTCGTGCCCGCTCGAAGCCCGATCGCCGCAGCCGAGGCGAGCCGAATGGCCGACCAGGCGTGGCTCGGTCCCCTGCCGGACTGGTGCCCATGAAGCGTCGGCGCTGGCTCGTGCTCGGCCTGATCTACCTGGCGCTGCTCCTCGGCGGCTGGCTCGCCGGTGGCTGGCTCGATGGTCTCGTTGCGATCGACATCCTGCCACAGACCGAGGCACGCTTGCACCGCACCGTCATGACGGCCACCGCGCTCTTCGTCATCACCTCGGCATTGCCCTTCGTCCCGGGAGCCGAGATCGGCTTTGCGCTGCTGCTGATGTTCGGCGCGAGAATCGCCTTCCTCGTCTATGTCTCCATGGTCGGCGCGCTGACGCTCGGCTTCCTTGCCGGTCGCCTCCTGCCCGAGGGCGGGATCGCCAGGGCCTTCGACTTCCTGGGGTTGACGAAGGCACGCGATCTGATGCGTCAGATGGCCGGGCTCGGGCCGGAGGAGCGTCTCGAGTTGCTGCTCGCCGAGGCGCCGAAGCGCTTTGCGCCGACCTTGCTGCGCCACCGCTACCTGGCACTCCTCGTGCTCTTCAATCTGCCAGGCAATTCGGCGATCGGCGGCGGTGGCGGCATCGCCTTCATCGCCGGCATGAGCGGACTCTTCACCCTGCCACGCTATCTCGCGTCCGTCGCCGTCGCGGTCGCCCCCTTCCCGCTCTACCTCGCGATCGCGGATCGGCTCGGCTAGGTACACGCGTCCGGCAACCGGATCCGACGCTTGGGACTGCACCTGACGGCGGCCGCCTCGGCAAGCACCGAGCCGGCATCGCCAGCGATCACCACCGTTGCCAAGGCCAGTCCACAGCGCCAATCTCGGTCGGGAAGACCGGTGATCTCAGGATTTGGCCGAGAGAGGGGAGCAAGACATGACCAGCGACCTGGAGAAGGGCATCACCCGCAACGGCGAGGGCCAAGCCGGCAAGAGCTGGAACATTCTCGGCCAGACCTATTTTCCCAAGGCGGTCTGCGACAGCAGCTTCGCCTTCGAGACCAACAGCGCGCCCGGCCAGTTCGTGCCGGTCCACGTGCATCCCCACCAGGACGAGTTCATCCTCGTCCAGGAAGGCGTGCTCGACCTCAAGCTCGACGGCGAATGGACCCAGGCCCGCGCCGGCGACCTGGTCCGCATGCCGCGCGGCATCCCGCACGGCTACTTCAACAAGTCGGACAAGCCGGCCCGCGCCCTCTTCTGGGTTTCACCCACCGGCAAGCTCGCCGATCTCTTCGACCGCCTGCACGATCTGGGCGACGTCGAGGAGATGGTGAAGCTGTCTGCCGCCCACGACGTCGACTTCCTGCCGCCCGACGCCAACGAGTAGGCTCGCCCGGTCCTTGCCCGGGCCTGCCCGACGACCGCACCGCAAACGTCAGGGCGCAACCTTTTCGACCGCCAGTGGTTTTCCATCCTGCCGCCACGCCATGCCGGGGCGATCGGCTGCCGCCTGCCTCACGGAAGATGGAAGACCATGGACCTCCTGCGCATCATCCTCTCGATCCTGCTGCCGCCGCTCGGCGTCTTTTTGCAGGTCGGCATCGGCCCGCAGTTCTGGATCAACATCCTGCTCACCTTGCTGGGCTATATTCCGGGCGTCGTTCACGCCGTCTGGATCATCGCCCGCCGCTAGCCATGCCGAGCAACCCCGACCAGGATCGCGCTCTGGAGCGCCAAAAGAAGCTCGCCTATTGGCTCGACGACCGCTTCCGCATCCCCATCATCGGATGGCGGCTGGGCTTCGACGGTCTTATCGGCCTGGTCCCCGGCATCGGCGATGCGGCCACGACCCTGCTCGCCCTCTATATCGTCAACGAAGCGCGGCGCCTTGGGGTGCCACCCGCAAAGCTCGCGCGGATGGGCGTCAATGTCGGGGTCGATGCGCTGGTCGGCCTCGTGCCATTGCTGGGCGACATCGCCGATCTCCGCTGGAAGGCCAACCGCCGCAACGTGAAGCTGCTGATCGAGCATCTGGAAAGCGAGCGCGCAGATGACGCGATCGATGCCGAGAAGCAAAAGGCGCCTGAACGGCCTGTCCGAGTACCCCCGCCTGCCAGCCCGGCCCAGGCAGCGGGCGAGCCGCACGAGATCGCCCGTGACGGCGGCAAGCAGGCCGAGCAACTGCACCGTGCGATAAGTGGTCCCATGCCTCTCGCGCGCGGCACCGAAGACGAGACTGGCACGGACAGTCACGGGCGCGGCGTGCGATCCGGCGGCATCGCCCGATCGTGAGCCGTCTCGCAAGGGACCGTCAGCCTCGGCGGCGGCCTCAATCGGCGTCCGGAGAGGCGATCAGCGCGATCTCACGCGACCAGGGGACGTCGACAATGCCGAGCAGGCGATCGCCCCGGCCCGGATCGGGCAGCAGGTAGCAACCGGGATCAGCCAGCGTCTCGTAGCAATAGAGCGTGACCATGGAGCCCGGCCCGCCGTCCTCGACCGGTACCACCTCATGCCCCCCGCAAGCGACGAGACCGAGGAGCGCCACAGCTATCAGGGTCGTCCGCATCATCCATCCGCCCCATGGCACAGCAGACCGCCCGGCGGGCGACCCGACCAGCACCCTACATCATCTGCCGGGGCAACGGCGCCGCGCCGCGACCGAGGCGCACGGGAAGGTGCGTCAAGGTTAACCCGGCGCGGTCGGCGGCGCGGCATGGGCGAGGATGTTGACGAGCTTGCCGAACGGATCGCGGACGAAGAACCGCCTGACGCCCCAGGGCTCGGTCACCGGCCCATAGAGGATGGCCAATCCGGCGCCCTCGGCACGCCGATGCATCGCGTCAACGTCGTCGACTTCTATCGACAGATCGGGCACCGGGGTACCCGAGCCGCCATCGCTGGCGATGCTGATCTGTGGCGGCGCCGCACCCTCTCCCGCAAGAGTGATCGATCCAGCCATGGTCCATGACCAGCTCGAGCCCGAGCAGATCCTGGTAGAATACCCGCGCCGCCTGCACATCCTCGGTCCCGATGGTCGCGACAATGCGGCGAACGGCCATACCCTCTCCGATTTCAGCTTCGCGCCTCACGTGATATGATAATCGTAAGTATCTTTTATCACGCGTCCTTTGCACGGTCGCACTTTAAGGATCGAGCATAAAATGCAGCGCTCCAAGCGCTTTCGCGCCACCGGCCGGACAACAGCCATCGGCCTCGCCTTGCTGGCGTTCGCCGGCTGCTCCAGCAGCCCGGACGTGGTGCTCGACCCGGGCTCGAACCCACTGGAGGCCCGCCGGCTGCTGGCCGCCGCCGCCGAGGAAGGGCCGGTGCTCGTCACTTGGCGCGGCGAGCCGCCGGTCTCGCCCCCGACCATGCTGCGCGCCGTCGAGCAGGGCGCCACCGGCATTTCGTTCACCGCCACGAGCGAGGGCGATGCCGCGCGCCGCTTCGTCTTCGATTTCACCGGCGGCTCGACCTCGCTCTGCGGCGACCCTTTCGAGGATCGCTCGACGCTCCGCCCCTATTTCGTCAAGGCTGCCTTCTGCGACGGCGATCGGGCCGTCTCGATGGCCGGCAGCGAGCCGGGCGGCGCCTCCGAGCGGCTGATCTGGCGACTGACCGGCCGGCTCGTGCCCGACGACTACCAGCAGACCTACGGCCTCAACGTCTTCGGCGGCAATTTCGGCGTCGGCCTCGGCGGCACGTTCGGCTTTTGAGCTGAGAGCCTGTTGAACAAGCTGGCCAGCAGCTGCTCGGCCGCATGCCCCGGTGTCGTCTCGCCCGCCGCCACGGCGGCCTCGAGCTTGACCAGATCGTCCTTCAGCCCCAGCCGCAGCCGCTCCTCGAGCCCGGCCTGCAGCAGCGCCCAGAGCCAGCGCCGCTGCTGGTCGCTGCGCTTGTCGTGCAGGGCGCCCGACTTGCCGAGCGTGGCCCGATGCTGCTCGATGGTCGACCAGAGCTGGTCCAGTCCCTCGCCCTGCGAGCGCGCTCACGAGCATCACCGGCGGCCGCCAGTCGGCCGATGTCGGGCTCGAGAATGGCGAGCGCGCGGCGGTAGTGCGAGGCCGCCTGCTCGGCCCGGAACCGGTTGTCGCCCTCTGCCTTGTTGACGGCGATGAGATCGGCGAGCTCGAGCACGCCCTTCTTGATGCCCTGCAGATCGTCGCCGGCGCCGGGCAGCATCAGGACGAGGAAGAAATCGACCATCTCGGCGACCATCATCTCGGACTGGCCGACGCCGACGGTCTCGACGATCACCACGTCGAAGCCTGCCGCCTCGCAGAGCAGCATGGTCTCGCGCGTCATCCGCGACACCCCGCCCAGGGCGCCACCCGAGGGCGAGGGCCGGATGAAGCTCGCCGGATCGACCGCGAGCCGCGCCATGCGCGTCTTGTCGCCGAGGATCGACCCGCCGGTGCGTGACGAGGAGGGATCGACCGCGAGCACCGCCACCTGGTGGCCGGCCTCGGTCAGCATCGTGCCGAGCCCGTCGATGAGCGTGCTCTTGCCGACTCCGGGAACGCCGGTGATGCCGATCCGCCTGGCCGTCGAATTGACCGGGTCGGCGATGGGAATGACGGCCTCGAGCAGGGCTCTCGGCCAGGTGCGCGATGCGTCGCGTTGCGGCTCTCGACCAGCGTGATCGCGCGCGCCAGCATCGCCCGGTCGCCGGCAGCGGATGCCGGCCTCGAGTGCGGCAATCGACGGTAGCTCGGCCAAGACGAAGTGGCTATTCGGCCGCGGCCGAGTGCGTGGCCGAGCTCCTTGGCGAGCTTGTCCAGCAGATCGATCGCGGCGTCGGCGATCACCGTGCCGGGCGGGAAGATCGCCTTGGCGCCGGCCTGGCCAGCAGCGTCGTCGTAGTCCTGCGGCGGGATCACGCCGCCGACGACGATCATGATGTCGCCGCGGCCCTGCTTCTCGAGCGCCGCCTTGAGCTCCGGCACCAGCGTCAGGTGGCCGGCGGCGAGCGAGCTGCGCGCCGACGACGTGGACGTCGTTCTCGACCGCCTGGCGCGCCGCCTCGCTCGGGCGTCTGGAACAAGGGGCCGATATCGACGTCGAAGCCGAGATCGGCGAAGGCCGTGGCGATCACCTTCTGGCCGCGGTCGTGGCCGTCCTGGCCCATCTTGGCGATCAGGATGCGCGGCCGGCGGCCCTCGCGCCTCGGCGAAGGCCTCGACCCGCTTGCGGCATGCGCCGACACGGTCCCCATCGCACCCACCTCCTTGCCGTAGACCCCGGTGATCGAGCGGATCTCGGCCACGTGCCGGCCCCAGACCTTCTCCAGCGCCTCGGTGATCTCGCCGACCGTGGCCTTGGCCCGGGCCGCGTCGACCGCGAGCGCCAGGAGATTGCCGTCGCTCGCTGCCGGCAGCGGCGGTCAGCGCGTCGAGCGCCCGCTTCAGCGCCAGCTCGTCGCGCGACGACTTCAGCTCGGCCAGCTTCGCGATCTGCTGCTCGCGCACCGAGCGGTTGTCGACCTTGAGCACGTCGACATGCTCGGGCTCGTCCAGCCGGTACTTGTTGACGCCGACCACGGTCTGCCGGCCGCTGTCGATCCGGGCCTGGGTCCGCGCCGCCGCCTCCTCGATCCGCAGCTTGGGGATGCCCTGCTCGATCGCCTTGGCCATGCCGCCGGCCTTCTCGACCTCCTCGATATGCGCCCAGGCGCGCTCGGCGAGGTCGTGGGTCAGCCGCTCGACGAAGTAGCTGCCGCCCCAGGGATCGACGGTCCGGCAGGTGCCGGTCTCGTCCTGGATGAAGAGCTGGGTGTTGCGCGCGATCCGGGCCGAGAAATCGGTCGGCAGCGCCAGCGCCTCGTCGAAGGCGTTGGTGTGCAGCGACTGCGTGCCGCCATGCGTCGCGGCCATCGCCTCGACGCAGGTGCGCACCACGTTGTTGATCACGTCCTGGGCGGTGAGCGACCAGCCCGAGGTCTGGCTGTGGGTGCGCAGCGAGAGCGAGCGCGGGTCCTTCGGCTCGAAGCCCTTGACCAGCCTCGCCCAGAGCAGGCGCGCGGCGCGCAGCTTCGCCACCTCCATGAAGTAGTTCATGCCGATGGCCCAGAAGAAGCTGAGCCGGGGCGCGAACGTGTCGACGTCGAGCCCGGCCTGCATGCCGGTCGCGGATGTACTCGACGCCGTCCGCCAGCGTGTAGGCGAGCTCGAGGTCCGCCGTCGCACCGGCCTCCTGCATGTGATAGCCGGAGATGCTGATCGAGTTGAACTTCGGCATCTTCTCGGCGGTGAAGCGTGAAGATGTCGGCGATGATCCGCATCGAGGGCACGGGCGGGTAGATGTAGGTGTTGCGGACCATGAACTCCTTGAGGATGTCGTTCTGGATGGTCCCGGCGAGCTTCTCCGGCGGCACCCCCTGCTCCTCGCCGGCGACGATGTAGAGCGCGAGGACCGGCAGCACGGCGCCGTTCATGGTCATCGACACGCTCATGTGGTCGAGCGGGATGCCGTCGAAGAGCTGGCGCATGTCGAGGATCGAAATCGATCGCGACGCCGGCCATGCCGACATCGCCCGCGACCCGCGGATGATCGCTGTCGTAGCCGCGATGCGTCGCCAGATCGAAGGCGATCGACAGCCCCTTCTGTCCGGCGCCGGAGATTGCGCCGGTAGAAGGCGTTGGACTGCCGCGGCCGTCGAGAATCCGGCATATTGGCGGATCGTCCAGGGCTGGCCCACATACATCGTCGGATAGGGGCCGCGGACATAGGGTGGCAGCCCCGGAAACGTGTCGAGGCAATCGAGCCCGTCCATGTCCGCCGGCCCGTAGAGCGGCTTGACGTCGATCGCCTCGGGCGTCTCCCAGAGCAGCGCCTCGGGCGGCGTGCCGGCGGCGGCGGCGAAGGCGTCTGGCCAAGCCGTGCCCGTCTCGGCGAAGCGTTCGCTCAGCTTGTGGGTGGTGAAGCTCGGAACACGGCTCATGCGGCTTCTCCCATCAACAGCGACTGCACATCTTCCAGAAAACCTAGCAGATTGACGCCGGTATAGACAAATCCGTCGATGCCCATCTGCTTGAGCGCCGGATCGGGCCGGCCCGCGGCATAGACGGCAACGGCGCCCTGCTCGTGCAGCACCTGGGCCACCGGCGCCGCCGCGTCCGGCGCCTTGCGGTCGATCCCGCAGATGCAGGCGATCTTGGTCTCTGCCCCGGCCATGGTCTTGCCGATCAGCGCGACGTCCGCCTCGACCGGCGTGACCACGCTCTCGATGCCGCCCGCCGCAAGCGCATTCTGCACCCAGGAGAGCTCGGCCGAATGCCGCGCCAACGGCCCGAGCCCGACCACCAGAACCTGCGGCCGCCGGCCCCGCTCGGCCAGCGCCACGTCGCTCAGGTCACGCAGCCGCTCGAAGCCCTGGGCCAGGCGCATCGGGTGCAAGGTGGCCGCAATGCGCCGGGGCGGCACCCGCTCGCCGACATGGCCCTTCGCCGCCTCGAACAGCTCGGGCGACAGGTCGACATCCGGATGCAGCGGCTTTTCCGCGAGATCGGGAAAGGTGCTGACCCCGGTGACAGGCGCCCGCCGGTGGGCGAGATCGGCGAGCCGGGTCATGTAGGTGGTGACGATCGCATCCTGCACCATGCCCTGGCGCAGCGCCGCCAGCATGCCGCCTTCGCCGTCGATCCCCTGGACCATCGGCCAAGCCTTCGCCGCCAGCTCACGGCTCAGCGCCTCGACATAGTAGCTGCCGCCGGCCGGGTCGATCACCCGGTGCAGGTGGCTCTCCTCCATCAAGATGTGCTGGATGTTGCGCGCGATCCGCCGGCCGAGCCGGCCACCCTCGCCCCACGCCCCGTCGAACGGCAGCACGGTCACGGTGGCGGCCCCGCCGATCGCAGCCGCAAAGCAGGCAGCCGTGGTCCGCAGCATGTTCACGTAAGGATCGCGGCGGGTCAGCATGCGTGACGCGGTCTTGAGCTCGAGCCGCATCGGCACCTTGCCGACGCCGCACGCCTCGGTCACCTCGGCCCAGAGCCGCCGCGCCGCCCGGCACTTGGCGATGGTGAGAAAGATATCGGTGTCGGCCGCGAGGGTGAAGCGGAGCCTGGGCGCGACGATCTCGGGCCCGAGCCCGGCATTGTCGGCAGCCCTCAGGTAGTCGATGCCGGTGGCGATGGTCGCCGCCAGCTCCTCGCCCTCGCTGGCGCCGGCGGCATTGTAGATCTCGCCATCGACATGCAGGAGCCCGAGCTTCGGCCAGGTGCCGATGGTCCGGTGCACCAGCTCGATCGTGCGGTCGAGCGCGGTCTCCGCCTCGGCCTTGCCGAGCGCTACCGCACCGATCGGATCGAGCCCGAGATCGGCCCGCATGACCGCCGGGTCGTGACCGCGCGTCGTCATCAGGGCCATGAACGCCTCGGCCGCCTCGACGCCGCGGCCGGGCGCGTCCAGCTCGAAGGCCGCCAGATCGAGCATGACGCCATCGAGCAGGGCGTCGAGCCCGGCCTCGTCATAGGCCATGACCCCGTCCGGCTCGTCCTCGCCCTGGGCGTAGGCCGTATCCAGCCGGAGCACGATCGACCGCACGCCATGCTCGAGATCCTCGAGAATCGCCTTGTTGGCCACCGCCGGGTCCGGGTGCTCGTGCCGCTGACGGATGTCCCAGCCATGCACCGCCTGGCCCGAAGCCGTGGAACCACGCCAATAGGGTGCAGCCCCCGGCACGCCCGACGCCGGCGCCGGTGCGCGGTAGAGCGGCTGGATGCTGATGCCATCGGCGGTCTTGCCGACGAGGCGCTCGAAAGGCGCGCCCTTGAGCGATTTTTCGACCAAAGCGAGCCATGCCGCCTCGGTTGCGCCAGACCAGTCGTCCGCAGTCGCCAAGCCGTCGCCGCCAACGCTCATCAGCTGGTCCCTCGCCTGTTCTTGGTGTGCGTCCCTTGCTCTCGCACGGCGGCCTGCCCTCGCCCACGAGACCTCTTCCCGATCATGGCGCCATTCGGCCTGCCGAGACAACCCGCTTGCGACATCGGCGCCCCCCCCGGCACCGGACCGCGGTGAATTCGACAGGGCGGGCAACAAGGTGCAGCACAAGCGACTCTGCGAAAGTACCGGTGGAAGCGCTGCGCCAATGCGCCGCTCAGGCCTCAGAAATAGCCTCGACGTCCGCACCCGTCCCGGCCTGCAATGCTCTCGCCGTGTCGATCAGCGCCCGCAACTTAGGCGCCAGGGCCGCCCGGCGCGGAAAATAGAGAAAGAAGCCGGGCTCCGTGATCTGAACATCGGCCAGCAGCTGAACCAGTCGCCCCGTCGCGAGATCGGCGCGCACCGAAGGCTCGAACAGGTAAGCGAGGCCGATGCCCGCTAAGGCGAGGCGCCGCGCATAGAGCGCATCGTTGACGACGACCGCACGCGGGACGTCGACGCTCACCTCCTCGCCGCCCACCTGCAGCTCCCAGCGGTAGAGCCCACCGGCGGTGACCATCCGATAGCCGATGCAGGCATGCTGCTCGAGCTCAGCGAGTTCGAACCGGCTTGCCGCGTGCCGCAAGGTAATCCGGGCTGGCGACGATGACGGTGCGAAAGGGCAAAGTCAGCCGCACCGCCACCATGTCTTCGGCGATCGTCTCGCCGAGCCTGATGCCGGCGTCGAATCCGGCGGCGACGATGTCGGTCATCGCATTGTCGACAAAGACCTCGACCTGCACCTCTGGAAAGGCTTGGCGCATGGCAGCGATCAGCGGCGTGACGGTGATCGGCAGCGCGACGCCCGGCACGTTGAGACGTACGAGCCCGCTCACCCGTCCAGGCCGCGCGCGCACCTGCTCCAGTCGCTCGGCAATCTCGCGCAAGGCCGGCGCCGCTCCCTCGACCAGGGCGCGGCCCGCCTCGGTGAGCGCCACGCTGCGCGTCGTCCGGGCGAAGACCGGCACGCCCAGCCGCTCCTCGACCTGCCGAACCGCATGGCTGACCGCGGACGGACTCATGGCCAGCTCAGAGGCCGCCGCCGCGAAGCCGCCACGCCGGGCGACCGCGACGACCACCGGCAAATGACCGAGAATGTCCCGCTCCATTCATGAGCCATATCGCATGGTCCATGCGGATCAAGCGGAATTATCAATGTAAGGCCACACAGCCATCTTGGCTTCCGACAGGACGGCCAAAGGAGGGTTTCCATGAGCACCAAGCCGACGATCGACCAGTACTACGCGCTCGGCCGCAGTGGCTTGAAGGTGAGCCGGCTCGCGCTCGGCACGATGACCTTCGGCACGGAATGGGGCTGGGGAGCCGACCGTGAGACGGCAGCAGCGCTGTTCGACGCCTATGTCGAGGCCGGCGGCAATTTCTTCGACACGGCTGATCTCTACACCGGCGGCGTCAGCGAGACGTGGCTCGGCGAGCTCGTCAAGGAGCGTGGCCTGCGCGACAAGGCGGTGATCGCCAGCAAGTTCAGCTACAACGCCGAAGCCGACAATCCTAATGCCGGCGGCAATGGCCGAAAGAACATCATCCGCGCGCTCGAAGGCTCACTGCAGCGCCTCGGCACCGACTATCTCGATCTCTACATTCTCCACACCTGGGACCGCGTGACATCGGCTGAGGAGGTGATGCGCACCTTCGACGACCTGGTGCGCGCCGGCAAGGTCCGCCATGTCGGCCTGTCGAATGTCCCGGCCTGGTACGCCGCCCGCGCTCAGACCGTCGCGGAATGGCGCGGCTACGAGCCTCTGGCGACGCTCCAACTCGAGTACTCGCTCGCCGAGCGCGCCATCGAGAACGAGTTCGTGCCCTTGTGCCTCGAGCATGGCATGGGCCTCATGACCTGGAGCCCACTCGCCAGCGGCCTGCTCTCCGGCAAGTACCGGCCGAGCGAGACAGGCAGCGATGAGGAAGGCACGAGCGGCGAGGGCCGCCTGACTACGGTCGCCGGCATCGACAACCCGGCCTTCAAGAAGTTCACAGTCCGAAACTGGAAGATCGTGGCCGCGCTCGAAGCCGTGGCCAAGGAGCTCGGCCGACCGATGGCCCAGGTCGCCGTCAACTGGGCGGCCAATCGCCCCGGCATCGCCAGCGTCATCATCGGCGCCACCAAGCTCGCCCAACTTCAAGGGAGCCTCGCGGCCCTCTCCTTCACCCTCCCCAGCGAGCTCAAGAATCGCCTCGACACCGCGAGCGCCCCCGACCAACCCTTCCCGCACGAGTTCTTCGGCCCGCAAATCCAAGCCATGATCAACGGCGGCGTGACAGTCGAGGCGAAGCCGGGCTCCTACTGAGTGGACCTTGCTATCGCCGCGACTACTCCGTCGGTCACCGCCAGCAGATCGGCGGGCGCCAGCTCGATCTGCAGCCCCCGCCTGCCACCGTTGACGATCACGCTCGCCTGCCCGCTCGCGGCCGCGTCCAGGAAGGTCCGGTGCCGCCGCTTCTGCCCGAACGGGCTGATCCCGCCCTTGACGTAGCCGGTCGCCCGCTCGGCTTGCGCGACCTCGGCCATCGCCGCCCGCTTGCCGCCGGCAGCCTTGGCCAAGGCCTTCAGGTCCACCTCGCGGTCGACCGCGACGATCGCGACGACCAGCTCCTTGTCGTCGACCAGCGCCATCAGCGTCTTGAACACGCGGCTCGCCTCGACACCCATGGCCGCCGCCGCCTTGATCCCGATCTGCCCGGGCGCCGCCTCGAAATCGTATTCGTGCAGGGTGAACGCGACCTTCGCCTTCTCCAGCGCCAGAACCGCCGGCGTCCCCTTAGCCATCGCTGCCCTCGGCGCCGGTCACCACCTCGAGAAACCGCCTCATGTCGACATTCTGCCCGCTCACCACCATCACCGCCTTCCTGCCCCGAAGGTCGACCTTGCCGGCCAGCAATGCACCCACACCCACGGCAGCACCCCCCTCGGTCACCAGCCGCTCTTCCATGAACAGATGCCGCATCCCGGCCGCGATCTCCGCCTCGCTCAACAGCACCACCTCGTCCACCAGCCTCTGGCAGAGATCCAGCGTCACGCTGTTGTCAGCCCCGATCCCGCCGCCCAGGCTGTCCGCCAGGCTCCGCACCTCCTCGACCTCCACGGGCCTGCCCGCCTGGAGGCTCGCATGCATCGCCGCCCCCTGCTCCATCGTGATCCCGATCACCCGGCACGCCGGATTTGCCGTCTTCAGCGCAATCGCGATCCCGCCGATCAACCCGCCCCCGGAGAGCGGCACCAAACACGCATCCACCTCGGGCACGTCCTCGAGGATCTCGAGGCCCACCGTCCCCTGCCCGGCCACGACGAACGGATCGTCGAAGGGCGAGACGTAGACCAGACCCTCCTCCGCGACCATCCGCCCGGCCACCACCTCCGCCTCGTCCTGGCTCCGGCCCTCGACGACCAGCTCCGCCCCCGTCGCCCGAATGGCCGCAAGCTTGTTCGCCGGCACCAGCTCCGAAACGCACACCACCGCCCGAACCCCGAGCCGCTTCGCGGCGAACGCCACCGCCCGCCCGTGATTGCCCGTCGAAACCGCGATCACGCCCCGCCGCCGCTCATCCTCGCTCATCGACAACAGCTTGTTCGTCGCACCGCGGAGCTTGAACGCACCGGTCTCCTGCAACAGCTCCAGCTTCAACGACACGGCCCCACCCGCAATCGCCGACAACCCCGCCGATCCGCGCATCGGCGTCCGCCGCACGAGCCCCGCAATCCGCGCCCGCGCGGCATAAAGATCGGCAAGGGTCATGGTGGACATCGCATTTCCAAAGCAAAAGAGTTCGGGCCGGTTTAGGTCGCGGACCCCGCGGCGGGCAACCCGCTCGGCGGAAAAGCAGACGAGGAGGATGAATCTCCGCTGCGCGCCATCATGCCTTGGCGACGTCGCGCAAGGCAAAGGACTGAGCGGACGTCGTTGCCGCAAACGGGCAAGCTACGGCATGCTGCAATCGCTGGCGACCGCTCGGGACGGCCCCAGCGCAGAACGCAATTGTGTGGACGGAGGAGAACTGATGGAGCCCATTGCGAGAAGGGCCGGCGCGATCCGGCGCACCTCCATCCTGCTCGCCCTGCTCGTCACCCTCTGGCTGCCCGGGGCGGCTGCCCAGGAGGCCGGCATCGACACCGACCCGCAACCGCTCAAGCCGGCCGACACGTCGAGCCCGCGCGCCACGCTGCAAACGTTCCTGACCAACGCCAACACATTCATCGACGCCTGGCGCAGCGGCGAGCTGACGCCGGCGAGCATCCGGGCCCATGCGCGTGCGGCCGACACGCTCGATTTCAGCGCCACCGCCGACGGCAACTCGACCACGGTTCGCAACCAGCGCTTCTTCATGCTGAAAGAGCTGCTCGACCGCGTCGACCTGCCCCCCTTCGGCCAAATCCCGGACGAGAGCGAGGTCGCCGACCAGGATATCACCGTCTGGAGCATTCCCGGCACCAGCATCACGATCCGCCAGCAGACATCCGGCCCGCAAGCCGGGGCCTTCCTGTTTGCGGCCGACGCCGTCGCGCAACTGGACCGCCTCTACGTCATGGCCAGGCACCTGCCCTACCAGGAGGGCGCCACGGCGGGCATCTATGACGCGTTTTTGCAATCCGAGGAGATGGGCGACGGGCTGCAGAACCAGATACGCAGCCGCCTCAAGCTGGTGGACACCTCGAGCCCTCGCTCGACCCTGCTCGGCTTTCTCAGCAACATGAACCGCGCCTATCAACTCGCGATGCAGGCAAACGACGCACTGACCGCCGACCCGCCGACAATGACGCCCGAAGCGGCGCAAGCGATCGAGGTGGCGGCCGACAACTACCTCCGCCGTGCCGTCGCCACCCTGGATCTCAGCCAAACCTCCGAAGCCGTTCGCGAGGATCACGGCATCGAGACGGCTCTCCTGCTGAAGGAGATCTTCGACCGGCTACAGCTGCCGCAGCCGTCCGCGATTCCCGACAGACAGGTGGTCACCCAGGCCCGGCAAGGCACCACGGGCGCCTTCACCCAAGGCGTAGCACCACTGACCTGGCACTATCCGGACACCACGATCACCATCGTCGAGATCAGCGAGAGCGACCGCCAGGGCGAATTCCTGTTCAGCGCCGACACCGTCGCCGAAGCCAGCGCCATCTACGCAAAGATAGCCGACCTGCCCTATCGTCAGCAGGATCTCCACGCCTTGGCCCTCGGCTTCGAGAACCTGCAAAAGTCGGAGGGCTTCTACGATCGCTACATCTCCACGCCCGGCTACCTGATCGAGGCGGCGTCACCTCTCGGACGCTTCGTCGGCAGCTTGCCGCCGCTCTTCAGCGACGTTTATGGCGGTCAAGCCGTCTGGCAATGGATCGGCCTTGGGCTCGCCGTGCCGCTCCTTGCCGCCGCTGCCTGCGCCATCTTCTGGTTCTTCTACCGCCGCGCCATGCGGCGGCGGCCACTGCTTGACAGCTGGTTGAGACCACTCGCTCCCCTCGGCGTGGCACTGATCGTCACCGCCGTCACCTACGTCATCGACGACGTCATCAACATCACCGGCACGACCATGGAGGTCATCAAGACCATCGGCAACGCGATCGTCATCGCCATGGCCGCCTGGGCAGTCGTCACCTTCTGCAAGGCCATCGCCGAGACACTGATCCACTCACCGAGAGTTCGCGGCGGAAGCATCGACGCGAGCATGCTGCGCATTTCCGCGGCCGTGATCGGCTTCGCCGTCGCCGCCTGGCTCGTGATCGAAGGCGCACAAGACCTGGGCGCCGACATGATCCCGGTGCTTGCCGGCCTCGGCGTTGGCGGCCTCGCGGTGGCGCTTGCCGCGCAAAAGACCATCGCCAACTTCATCGGCAGCATGATCCTCTTCGCGAACCGCCCCGTCCGCGTCGGCGACTTCTGCCGCTACGGCGACCAGATCGGCACCGTCGAATCCATCGGCCTGCACTCCACCCGCATCCGCTCGCTGGAGCGGACCATCGTCACCGTGCCCAACGCCGAATTCTCCGACATGAAGCTCGACAACTTCACGGCCCGCGACCAACGCCTCCTCAACACCACGCTTAGGCTGCGCTACGAGACCACCGAGGACCAGCTCCGCTTCGTCCTCGCCAGGCTGCGCGCCCTGGTGCTCGGCCACCCGATGGTGACCCCCGATCCCGCCCGTGTCCGCTTCGTCGACTACGGCATCTCGTCAAAGGACATCGAAATCTTCGCCTATCTGCGCTGCCGGGATCAGGACAGCTTCCTCGCCATCAAGGAAGACATCCTCCTGCGCATCGGCGAAATCATCAAGATCGCCGGCACCGGCTTCGCCCTGCCGTCGCAAACCGCCTATCTCGGCCGCGATGGCGGCCTCGACAGCCAACGGCAGGAGCAAGCCGAAACCGAGATCCACCACCTGCGAATGACCGGCAAGCTGCCCTTCCCCGACTTCGAGGCGGAAGAGCGCGACCGCCTCGAGGACAGCCTCGACTACCCACCAAAAGGCTCCCCCGACCACATCCCCCGCCGCTGAGCAGCAGGCAATCCTCGCGATTCGGGCAAGAAAGCGAGGAGGCTGATCCTCCTCTGCACACCTCCGGGATTTTGGGTTGGGAGACAATGGGTTGGTCGGTGACCGTCGATTGCATCGCTTGGATCGCACCGGGTCGGCAGGCGCGGACCTGCTGGCGCAACAATGAAGGGCGCACGTCAATACCGATGAAAAACCGCTACGGGCGCATCGGCCGATTGCCGATTTTACGTGTCATGCCAGGAAATAATGTGCCTATTGGTGGAGCATCAACCGGGGAGAAAAACAATGCTTGAGCGGACGACACCGATTCTGTTCATGACAACCCTCTGTCTCCTGGCACTCGGCCTGCTCGCCGGACCCGCCATGGCCCAGTCCAGCCCCCCCGATATTCCCCAGCTGAACGTGCCCGCCATCCTCCAATACAAGGCCCAGCTGCCCGAGCAGCGCATTGATCTCCAGCGCTTCCAGCTGCCGCCGTTCAAGAACAACCCCGCCCGCACCGCCCGGGCCTTCACCCGCGACGTCTTCCTCGCCGCCGCCGCCCAGGGCAACCGCCGCGTCGTCCTCAACTGGTTCAAGAACGGCCCCGGCTTCACCTTCAACACCCAGCAGACGGCGCTCGCCGCCGGCTACGAGTCCGACGCCCCCGCCTACGCCGACATCCTCGGCGAGCCGGGCAAGAACTTCCTGCAATGCGAAGGCGGCCCCTTCGCCCTCTGCTTCTACTCGGGTCCCAACGAGGCGCCCGACGGCATCAACGAGCTGCTCCCCTGCGATACCAGCAAGTACGACACCGTCTCCGAATGCACCTGCGCGGTGATCGACGCCGGCCTCTACTTCGTCGATATCCTCGGCATCCTCAACGAGGACGTCTACGAGGCGACCGTCGCCAAATGCGGTCCCGATGGCGGTGGCTGCCCGAAAGCCGGCGACGCCCCGGTCTGCGACGTCGTCAATGAGAAGCTCGACGAGCAGGCGAAGATGTTCCCCGGCGCCAACCTCCTCTCCGTCTTCAGCGGCGACTTTGCGAAAGAGGTCCCGATCGGCAACTCAGTCTGCGAGTCCGGCAAATACGCCGGGTGCATGACCGCGCCGTGCTACTACCCGAACGGCGACCCCACCAGCGACACCGCCCAATGCCTCTGCCCCAACTACTCGGGCGCCTTCCAGATCGGCCAGGACGACAGGGAAGACCAGTGCTCGCTCGGCGACAACAATGTCTGGTCAGCCGCCAACAATGTCGGCGCCGGCACCACCTTCCCGCCCGACGCAGTGCCGGAGTAGGAATGCGAGGAGGCTGGCCTCCTCGCGCCCCACCGGGATCTTGGGTAGCGAGGAGACGTTATCCGGCGCCGCGTAGGTAGCCGTCGGCGAAAGCAATCCGCTCGGCGCCGATGAACCTGCCGATCCGGGCGATATCGGCTTCGAGCGCCAGCTCCCGCGCCTTCGACCGGCGAACGCCCTTCTCCCACCAGAGCCCGGTGACGTTGATCGTGCCACTCGCCCGGTCGTGCTTCATGTCGATCCGCCCCACCAGCCGGTCGCCCTCGAGCAGCGGGAACACGTAGTAGCCGTACTTCCGCCGCGCTTCGGGCACGAACACCTCGATCCGGTAGTCGAAGCCGAAGACATGCTCCAGCCGCCGCCGGTCGCGGATCAGCGGATCGAACGGGCTCAGCAGCCGCACCCGCCGCGGCGGCTCCGGCAGGTCGTCCAGCCGCTCGAGCAGTCGCCGCCGGCATCAACGAAACCCGCGGCCCGGCACCCTTCCACCCCTCGATCTCGACCTCCACCAGCTCACCGCCCCGCTGCCGCGCACACCACGCCGCCGCCTCCTGCTTGGTGATGCTGGCCCAGAACGCGGCCATCTCGCCCGAGGTCGCAAAGCCCATCCGCGCGAACGCCGACCGGCAGGCCCACTCCACCAGCGCCTCATGATCGACCCCGCCCGCGCGGTGCTGATCCGGAATCACCCGCTCGACCAGATCATAAACCTTCTGGAACCCCTCACGCCGGGCAACCGCCAGCTCGCCCGTCCGCCAGAGAAACTCGAGCGCCGCCTTCGACGGATGCCACTGCCACCAGCCGCCCGCCGCACCGCCTTTGCGCGGCTCGGCCAGCTCCCGCGCCAGCAGCGGCCCCTCCCGCAGCACCCGCTCGCGAACCTCGTCGACCACCGCCTCGAACGGCGACCCGTGCCAAATCCGCCACCGCTGCCGCATCCGCACGTGCTCGCGCTCGAACCGCAGCTGCCAGTAGCGAAAATACGCGCTCGGAATCACCGCCGCATCATGCGTCCAGTTCTCGAACAATGCCCGGTCGTCATGCAGCAACCGCTCGAAATCACGCCGCCGATACCCATCCGAGCGCGCCAACAGGATCATGTGATGCGCACGCTCGACCGTGTTGATGCTGTCGACCTGCACATAGCCCAAACGATCGATCAGCTCCGCCAGCCCACGCCGATCCATCCGCCGCCGCAACGGCTGGCTCAACCCATAAAGCTCGAGCAGCAGCAACCGCGCCTGACGATTGGTGACCCGTACCCTGCTCAATCCCGGCTCCCCCTGTGCCCGCTCACTCTACAGGCCAATGGAAAACCGGACAAAGATGCGAGGAGGATGATCCTCCTCTGCACACCACCGGTATTTGGGTTGGAGGGGCTACGGCGCCCTTTCTCGCAGTCGAGGCGATCCCCGGCCATTCCGCCAGGCGCTACTCGTCGCCCGCCTCCGGCAATTCGGGAATATCGCGCAGCTCGCCCCTCGGAATCCGCCGCTCGCGATCGTACATCGGCAGCTCGCAGATCTCGGCAGGGCGCGCCTCGGCCATCGTCGCAGGCGACCTCGACCTCGGCGCCCGGCCCGAGCTCGGGATCGTCGAGCCGGACGATCGCCACGCCACAACGCTGGAACGGCGACCACGCCGTCGAGCAGACGCGACCCACCGGCCTGCCGCCGCCCTGCAGAGACCAGGCCGAGCCGCGGCGACGCCGCCCTGCACGCGCAGCCCCCAGGTGCGCGGCCGCTGTCCGCCTCCTGCAACGCCGCCTTGCCGATGAAATCGCTCCTTGTCGAGATCGACCATGGCGCCGAGCCCGGCCGCGTAAGGGCGTCACCGTCTCGTCGAAGTCCGATCCGGCATTGAGCAGCCCGGCCTCGATCCGCCGCGCACCGCCCACGGCGACCGGGAGCATGCCGAAAGGCTCGGCCCGCCTCGAGCATGCGATCGCCGACCGCCTGCGCATCGATGTCCGGCGAGTAGGTAGATCTCCCAGCCGAGCTCGTTGGTGAAGCCGGTCCGCGTGATGACGACCTGCTGGCCGGCGATCCGCACCTCGGCGGCGTCGAAATAGCGGAACGGCTCGGGATACGGCCCGTCGACCGCGGCAGCCAGGACCTCGAGCGAGTCCGGCCCCTGCACCTGGCTGATCCAGACGTCCGGGTCGACCACCTCGACATCCATGCCACGCGCTGTGCGCCTTGCAGCCACGAGCAGCAGGTCACCGTCCGCCTGGCCGTACCAGAACCGATCCTCGGCGAGGCGGACGAGCACCCCGTCGATGATCATGCCGCCATCGGCGTAGCAGGCGAGCTGATAGCTGCACCGCGCCCGACCCTCGTCTTGGCCACGTCGCGGGTGAAGACGCGGTTCAAGCAGCCGCAGCGCATCAGGCCCCCGGACCTCGATCGGCAGCTCGCCGGTATGCCGCAGGATCACCTGGCGGCGAAGCCGCCAGTAGGCATCGTCGGCGGCGTCGCATTGCCCATCCGCATGGCCGTCAGCCGCCGATTGTAGATCGTGTAGTGCGGCTCGTAGGGAAGCTCCTGATGAACCAGCGGATGCGGCGCCATCGTCCGCGCGAACTCGGTCGTCCGCACCGGTCCCCGGCCGGCAGCGGCAGCGACCGCGAAGCGGATCGTGCGATTTGTATCTGATCCCAGACTCGCCCATTTCTTGACCTCCCTTTCGTCAGGCACGGCCATCAAGCCAAACCGCAGCCGCACCGAATACGGTCAAAGGCGACATTTACCCACCCTGATCACGCCGATCAGGTCTGCAGACGGCTGAACGCGGAAAAGCAGGCGAGGAGGGTGACCCTCCTCGCGCTCCACCGGGATTTTTGGTTGGCGACTGTGTGGGTGGTTGGCGGGACGATAGGTGCTGGGGAACCGATTGGTGGCGACGAAAAGCTGAAAGGGTTAAGAAGGGAGGTGTCCCGGAGGCCCTCTAAGATCAGCATTAGCTAGGGCGAGGCGCTGGCGGCGGGGTAGCGACCGCCGCCAGCGAAAAGCTACGCTAACTGGATTACCGGATGCGTCATCATTATGTCCCGCAGTTTCTGCTTCGGTCTTGGGCGGAAGGCACGAAAGACCAAAAAGTTGAGATCTTTCGAATTGATCGTCCTGACTTACCATCAAGTCGGCGCGCTCCCGAATATACAGCATTTTGTGATAATCTCTACTCTCTCGATCGCGACGCCGTTGCTGGATTGAGCAAGCATGATATTGAGACGCGCCTGCTAAAAAATATCGACAATGAGGCGGCGCGTGTGATTCAAAATTTGAATAAATCCGGGTTCCAAAACTTCTCAAGGAAGAACGCGTTTGAGTGGGCACGATTCCTTGTTTCGCTCGTTGTAAGGCAGCCCGACTTAGTTCAAGAGATTCGCCTTGAGGCAACTGCGGTGCTGAGACAAGAGCTGGCGAACAACCCTGAAGAATATGAAGTGCTCATTTCAAAAGAAGACCCTCCTGATCTTACAAGTTGGACAGAACGGCAGTTCCCGGGATTAATTGAAAACGCTGGGATCCCGCTGATCGCGGAGATTATAAATGATGAACGGCATGGACCAGCAATTCTTAGAATGAAATGGTATCTTTGGGACTTTTCGAGCACCGCCTTTGACCTTATGCTCGGCGACAACCCATGCGTTTTGATCAACCGGGCTGGCGATTCTCAATCATTGGTTGCCCTGCCCATCGCGCCTAGAAAAGCGTTCTTCGGTGTTGGAACAGAATCAGTCTTTAGCGCGTTGAGGCGAGTTACTCAGAGAGAGCTAGCAACGAGGCTTAATGAGAGCACAGTATTCCAGGCAAGAACGAGGGTCTATGCTCGCAACGATTTGCCCAGGCGATTCATTGAGAATCGTCTCCGTCGCAAGAACAGCCGACCTTAGTGGAGCCGCAGATTGCTCAGAGCGGGCAAAATTTCCACAAGCACTTTACGGTAATTTTTCAGGTTTCGGATCCAGGCTAAAGGGGACATCTCCCTTTGTGAGCCTTTGCCATCCGACGCCACCAAACGGCACCTGAAGCCCGACCGTTCTGCCAATCGCCCTACGCAGCCACCAGCCCAAAGTAACGGTGGAGCGCGAGGAGGATCATCCTCCTCGCCATCTTCCATAACGAACCCTTATCCCAACAAGCCCAGGCGGCCCTTTTCGTTGCACATACCGCAACGGCCGCTCGAATTTGTTGCGTATAGCGCAACGGAACCCGAGGATTGTTGCATATAGTGCAACGGGAACCTGAGAATGTCGCATATATCGATTCATAAGCGATGCTTATGTAGCGTATAGCGCAATAAAACGCCCCCTCGAACCCGCGAACGAACCCGAGAAGCGACGAACGAACCCGCCGGATCGACGAGCGAACCCGGGAATCCGACGATCGAACCTGGGCTTTGACGAACGAACCCGAGGGTACGGTTTGTCGCACCCGCCCACTCCAAGTGGCTCAGATCATAGCATGAATTGCGGCGCGGTGCAGCCTGGGCGTTGCTTGGGCTGGAGAGCCGGTAGGAATCGCCGAAGGAACCCGAGCGCGGGCTTGACCTCAGCCGGCTCATTCCGACTATAATCCTATGTACGACGACTAGACCCAGGGGCAGTTGGAGTTGCGGTCGCCGAAGGTTCGGCCGGCGGCGTAGCGGCCGAGGCTGAAGGGGGCGAGTGCCGAGCTGGTTTCGCCGGTGACCAGCTCGTCGGCGAGGAGCTTGCCGACGCCGATCATCTTGAAGCCGTGATTGCTGTCGGCGACCATGTAGGCGTTGTCGGCCACCCAGTCGAAGATCGGCACGTTGTCCGGGCGTGAAGGCGCCGATGCCGCCGTTCGGGCGCTCCTTGTAGTGGGCGCGGCAGCCCTTGAAGCGGTCCATGAGGTAGGCCAGCGTGGCGCAGTAGTAGTCGGGGAACCAGTCGTCCGCCTGGTAGAGCGGGTTGGCGTGGCCGTAGGGGTCGAGCATCGCCTCCGGGCCGATCTTGATCGGGATGGTCCCGCCCTGCACGCCCGGTGCGCCGATCCGCTCCGCGGCGTAGCGGACATAGGTGTAGAAGTGCTGGTCGGGGAATTCGCGGCCGTCCTCGGTGACCACGGGCGTGTTCATCAGCTCGACATGCAGGACCGGCGGGTCGCGATCGTCGGCCGTTCGATAGGAGCTGCCATTGAGATAGACCTCGCCTTCGAGCAACCGCCAGAAGGTCCACATGTCCTGCGCCCGAGGCCACGCCGCCATCCGGGTAGTGGAGGTCGAGCGTGGCCGGCTTGCCCAGCCACTCCCAGTGCTTCTGCACCCAGGCGCCGGCGCAGATCACCACCATCTCGGCCTTGATCGTGCCCTGGTTGGTGATGACGCCGGTGATCCGGTCGCCGGTCATGATCGTAGCCCTGGACCTCGACGCCCGAGCGCATGTCGACGCCCCACTGCCGGCACTTGCCGGCGAGGCCGGCGATGGCGGTGTGGGTGCCGGCATAGCCAGACGGCTTCTCGTGCAGGACGCAGTCGGCGCGCTCGGTGTTGAAGTCCGGCCAGAGCCCCTTGAGGAAGGCCTTGGCGTCCTTGCCCAGATAGACGTCCGAGGCATAGCCGGCGGCGTTCTGGCTCTTGTGCATGGTCTCGTAGTCGGCCGACTGGTTGGCCTCGCCGACCGAGACGTAGCCCACCTGCTGGAAGCCGAAATTGACCGGATCGGACTGCCAGACATCGACCGAATGGCGCAGGATCGTGTGCAGCGGGCTGGTCATGTAGAGGTTGCGGACACAGCCGCAGGCGACGCCCGTGGCGCCCGCGCCCGGGCCCGGTCTTGTCGATCAACAGCACGTCCGAGCCCTTGCCGCGACCGGTCTGCTCGAGCTTCATGGCGAGGTGCCAGGCGGTCGAGAGGCCGTGCATGCCGGCACCCACGACGAGGTAGCGAACGCTGCTCGGAAGGTCACTCATCCTGTTGATTCCATTGGCTTGAGTGTCATTCGGAGAGCACCCCGCCCTCGCGCTTGCGGCGCTCGACGAAGGCATCGATGGCCTCCTTGCGCCCCGGATCGAGCGGCGGCTGCTCATAGACCGCGAGCAGCGCCTTGGCCCGCTCATTGGCATGCCGCGCCGCATCCGGCGCGCCCGCCTCCTGCCAGCTCTCGAAGTTGCGCCAGTCCGAGATCATCGGCGCGTAGAAGGCATGTCTCGAAGCGGGCAAGCGTATGCGCCGCCCCGAAAAAGTGCCCCCCGGGCCCCGACCTCGCGGACCGCGTCCAGCCCCAGCGTGTCGTCGTCGATGGCAATGGGCGTCAGGCACTCGCGGATCATCTGGATCAGCTCCGCATCCAGCACCGCCTTCTCGAGCGAGCAGACCAGCCCGCCCTCGAGCCAGCCGGCCGCGTGCTTGACGAAGTTGACCCCGCCGGCGACGCAGGCCCAAAGGCTGAACATCGACTCGTAGGCCGCCTGCGCATCCACGGAGTTGGCGGCATTGGCGTTGGAGCTGCGGTAGGGCAGCCCCCAGCGCCGCGCCAGCTGGCCGCTGATCACGCGTCGCCCGGAAGTACTCCGGCGTGCCGAAGGCCGGCGCCCCGGACTTCATGTCCACGTTGGAGGTGAAGCCCCCGTAAACACAGGGCGCACCGGCATGGATCATCTGGTAGAAGGCGATCCCCGCCAGCGCCTCGGCGTGCTGCTGGGCGAGCGCTCCGGCCACCGTCGCCGGCGCCATGGCGCCGGCGAGCGTGAAGGGCGTGATGACCACGCACTGGTTGCGCGGCGCCAGCTCCAGCATCCCCTGGATCATCGGCCCATCGAGCCGCAGCGGCGAGCTGGTGTTGATGATCGAGATCAGCCGCGGTGCCTCGGCCAGCGCGGCGTCGTCGAGCCCATAGCCGAGCTTGACGATCTCGACCGCATCGAGGATCCGCGTGCGGCCGAGCGAGTAGGCGTGAACGGCCTTGGTGCCGAGCTCGACGAAGGCGCGCTGGCAGTCGAGATGGCGGGTCGGCGCCGGCAGATCGACAGGCTCGACCGGGTAGCCGCCGAACACATGCACCGCGTTCATTGCCTCACCGAGCTGCACGAACCGGCAGAAATCCGCGAACGACCCAGGCCGCCGGCCGGCGTCGAGGTCCGAGCAATTGGGCGCCGAGGCGATCAGCGAGAAGATCATCTCGCGCCCGCCGAAACCCACATCATGCGCCGGATCGCGGGCCTTGAGCATGAACGTCGCCGGCGCCTTTGCGGCCCAGTGGCGGATCACCTCACGCCCAAAGCGCACCCGCTGGCTGCCGGGCTCGACCGTGGCACCACCGGCCTCGAGGACCGGCAGCGCCTCACCCGAAAGGAAGTCGAGCCCGACCTCCTCGAGGATCGTGAAGGCGGTAGCGTCGATGGCGTCGAGCTGTTCGGGAGCCAGCATCTCCCAGGGCGGGGCGAGGTTGAAGACCCGGGTCCAGGGCAATTGCTCCGCCCCGCCGCTACGGTCCTTCCGCTCCCTGCCCCGACGATTGCGCGCCATGCCGTCTCCTGCCCAATGGAGCGACCGCTAGGCCGTCATGGCGCGACTGCAAAGCGCCGAACGCGACCAAAAGCCTCCATTTGCGACACAGGCTTGCCAGGGGTCGCCGGAACGACGCGACTGCTATCCGTCGTGGTAGGGATTGTCCCCATGCCGAACGACCAGGCGTACGGCGATGCCACCCAGCCCGAAGGCCTCGACGAAGCTTGTTTCGAGATAGCGCTTATACGCGCTGGGCAGCTCGCCTTCCGGTTTGTTGGCGAACAGCGCAATGGTCGGCGGTCGCGTGCTGACCTGCGTCGCATAGCGGATCTTGATCCGCCGATTCTGCGCCATCGGCGGCGGATTCTTGTCGACGGCCGCCGCCAGCCAGCGGTTCAGCTTGCCGGTCGAAATCCGCGTCGACCAACGATCGACCGTCTCCACGACCGTCGGCAAGAGCTTGTCAACGCCCCGTCCGGTCTTCACCGACATCGTCACCAGCGGCAGGTTCTTGAGCTGCGCCAGCCTGTGCTTCAACCGGAAGCGTATCTCGGCGAGCGTCTCGTCCGGATTGTCGACCAAGTCCCACTTGTTGACGGCGACGACCAAGGCCCGGCCATCGGTGAGCACCCGATTGGCGATCGTCAGCTCCTGCTTCTCCAGCGGCTCAGCGGCATCCACCAGGAGCACGGCAACGTGGCACAGACGGATCGCTCGAAGGCTCGACGATGCAGACAGCTTCTCGACGGGTGCCTCGATTCGGGTCTTGCGCCGCAGACCCGCCGTATCGACAAGGCGAATGGACCGGCCATGCCATTGCCATTCGATCCCGACGGCATCGCGCGTGAGGCCTGGCTCCGGACCAGTCAGCAGCCGATGCTCCTCGATCAGCCGATTGATGAGCGACGATTTGCCGACGTTGGGACGCCCGACGATGGCCAAGTGCAAGGGGCCTTCCTCATCATCCTTGAGAACGTCCCAGGAGTTCTTCTACCTCACTGCCAGCCGCATCCCAGCGCACATGGACTCGCAGAGCATCGGCAAGCGCTTCAAGCCCCTGGCCATGCTCGGCCGAAATCGGGATCGGAGTGCCAAGACCCAGGCTCCATGCGGCCTGCGCCTCGGCCTCCGCGGTCCTTGCCTCACACTTGTTCGCAACGACAATCACTGGCTTGGCTTGCCGTCGCAGCATACCCGCTATCTCGTGATCCAGCGGCGTTATTCCCGCCCGAGCGTCAATGAGGAGCAGACCGACATCGGCGCTCCCTAACCCAGCCAGCGTCTGCGCGACGAGGCGATCCGAAAGCTGCTGCTTCATCCCGAGCTCGAGGCCCGCGGTGTCGACAACCGTGAAGGCGAGGTCGAAGAGAGTCGCTGCACCCTCAAGTCGATCGCGCGTGACGCCCGGCGTATCATGCACGATCGCCCGCTTCCCGCCGGTCAATCGATTGAATAAAGTCGACTTGCCGACGTTCGGTCGGCCGACGATGGCGACGCGCTTGGTCATCGTTCTCACGCCGAAATGCTGCTACCGGTAGGCGAGCAGCTCGCCTCCGTTGGTGAGGAGAAACAGCGTGCCGTCTGCAACGACGGGCGGCAACGAAATGGGCCCGGGCAGCTTCAATCGGCCCAATATCTCGCCGGTATAAGGCGAAAGTGTTATCGCTTCGCCCGTCGATCCAGCCAGGATCAACCGATCGCCAGCCAACAACGGCCCTGCCCAGAAAATGCGCGACGACTCCGGGTCATCCGGGTCGCGCAATCTCTCGAGAGGGCTGACCCAGCGGACAATACCGCCCTGGCGTACAACAGCTACGACCTCATTGCGATCCGTCAGCACGTAGATGAAGTCACCCGCGACCCATGGCGTGTGCCGCGATGTGACGTCAAGATTCCAACCACGCGAGCCATTCGCGAGGTCAAACGACGCCATCTCGCCACCATTGCCAGCAACGATGACCCTCCCCTCGACGATAACCGGACTGCCGGTAATGTCGCTAATGGCGCCAATCGCCAAAGTCCGCCTTGGGCGAAGCACCGTATCGGACCAGATCGGCCGGCCATCGTCGAGGTCTAGGGCAAAGATCTCACCTGACGAATAGGCGACCACAGCCAATCGATCATTCGCGGCTGGCGTTGCTCCACCTAGGATTGCAGCTTGCTCGAAGAACCCCACATGCTGCCACAGCACATCACCTGTTAACAGATCGAGAGCGACAGTCTCGTTCGCGCTCGTCGTCACCACGACAAGATCGCCGATAGCGGTTGGCGCGGTACGAATTGGTGCCAATAGCCGCGTGCGCCAAAGCTCGCCGCCAGTGCTTGCGTCTAGAGCAAGCAGGCTTCCGCTACCCGTGCTCACGAGTAGGTTCCCCTGGGCGTAAGCAAGCCCCCCTGAAGGCAGCCGATCAGCAGATCGCATGCCGTCAGGCGTAACCCGCCATAGACGCTCTCCGCCTCCCATCGAGAACGCGGTGACCTGTCCTTCGCTGTCGACCGTGAAGACGCGCCCTTCGGCAACGATCGGCCTTGCGAGCAATTGGCTAGCGCCGCCGCTGCCAGCGCCGATATCTGCTCGCCAAACCAATTCTAGATCGTCGGGAAGGAAGAGGTGCTGCATCGCATTCGCCGGATTGCCACCCGGCAAGGGCCAATCAGCGACCTTCTCCGGCGCCGGCAATACAACGTTGAGGTTGGCCACTCGCGGGTCGGCCGCAATACCCTCATTGAGCAGCATTACGGGAATCCGCTCGCCGGGTAGTGGCGTTTCGTCAACCCCGCCTAGCCACCCGCTACAGCCTGAAATCAGCAGTGCCAACGCCAGTAGAGAAGGCAGCCGCACCAAAGCCATCAGCCGTGAGAGCGACGCGCGGCACGTGCTCATGAGGGATCTTCCGCCGCGCGGGCTTCCGGCTGCTCGACGTTCCACAGTGACGTCGAGTGAAATCAAGAGCTCATCGATCCGGCGCCGCAAGTCTGCAGGAGTGAGCGTATCGGCTTCGAGGGCGCGAAGAAGCTCTGTCGCCTCGCTGTTGTTGCCAGCCTGAAGCGCCGCAAGTGCCGTTAGCTCACGCGCCGAGTGATTGAACGTCAAATCAGATCCGAGTTGGGACAATAGCAGTTCCCTGACGCGCTCCGGCTGCTCACTTCCGATAGTCTGCTGGGCAGCAGCGATTGCAGCAAAACTCCTGAGGATGGGGTCAATAGCCGGGTCTGCTGCAACTTCAGCAAGCAATGCCAAGGCCCCATCTGATTCCCCGCCTGCAAGCCTTGCTTCCGCTTCACGCAAACGCGCGATCACCCTCGAATCGCCGCTTTGAGCGATTGCCAGCGACTCGAACGCAGCAGCTGCGGCGCTCGGATCATCGCGTTCGAGTGCTGCTTCAGCTTCGGCGAATGCGGCGCCTTGCCGCTCCAATTGGCGTACCTGCCACGCGTCCCAAGCGACCTTGCCTGCGACTGCCAGCACCGCCAAACTCACAAGTCCGATTATCAAAGGACCAAAGCGCTTCCACAGGCTTGCCATGCGGTCACGCTGGAGTTCCTCATCGACCTCGCGGATGAACCCGTCAGATGCCAATATCCTAGCCACTTACCGAATTTGCTCAGATTTCACGCCGTCGGCAGCCTCGGGATGCTGCTGTTCGTCGTTGCGAGCCGAGTACGTATGGGGGTCTTCACTGTTTGGCAAGACCGGCCAATATCTCGCCGCGGGCTAATGCCTATCGCCAGATATCGAATGCCGGTAACGGCGTATCGAACTCAAACGCGAAGTTGAAGCTGCCTTGCCCAGGTTGTTCGTAGCGATTGCAATGCCTCGAGAGGTGGTAGATGCGCTCGGCCGTGTGTTCCATCGGTTGCCTGGTGCCCAATGGGTCACGCCAGAGGATTTGCATTTGACCCTGCGTTTCGTCGGCGAAGTTGACGACGCTGATTTCGTCGAGTTCGGGGAACGACTGAACAGCGTAAGGCAAGCGCCGTTTGATCTTGAGTTGCGCGGCCTGGGGCATTTTCCGCCCAGAGGAGCAGTTCGCCAGCTTTGGGTCGGGGTCGCAGCCAATGCTCAGCTGGATCGTCTTCGACGCTCGGTGAACGGTTGCGCTGCCGGAGCAGGCATTGGCGCTGACACACGCCGGTTCGTTCCACATATATCGATCGCACGTTTCGAAAGGCCACCAGCAGACGCCTTTATTGCACGATTTCTTCAACGTTACTCACTGCTGCGTTTGCCGCCGTTTCCTGTTGACGCGTTTGGCCTCTACTCGTCCATCCTAAGCCAAAATGGCGCAGAACATGTTCTTGAAGCTGAATATAATTTCGTTACTGGCATGATAATTCGCCATTAACCGTTGCGATGGCAACACTATTCCCAGCCGACTACTGGCTAACCCATAAAATTCGCCCGATCCACATTATATCTTTATTATTTAGCATTAAATCAGCTGAAGATCCGCCCACCGCAGCGATGATGAAATACTGAGCAGTTTTCCGCTTGACGGTGCCGATAGTCAAATCTTTTTGTTTTCTCTTTACAATCACTCGATCATTTCTTCTCACGCTACTTGATGGAGATACAACAAGAAATGAACCAGGGCGACAGAAATCTTGGTCTACATCCTTGTCCAACTCAACAATGTATGCGCGGGGGTCATCAATGGAAGGAAAATCAATTTCCTCCCAGCCTTCTTGATCTGGGAAACCTGATCTGTCAAAAGATTCGTCGCTAATCTGCGAGAGACGAATAGATCGGAGCTTTATATCAGGTGCTTTAGCGGAATGCTGCGGTATTTCATCGATTAGCGAGACGAAGTCGGACATTCTCGTCTGCGTGGCTTCCAGGATCTTCGACAAACTCTCCGTACCAGGCCAGCGCTGTTTCCCATCCTGGGTAACTCGCTTGCTCTTGTTGAAAGTCGTTGGATCGAGACCGGCGCGCTTGGCAAGGCCTGATGGCGACAGCCCGTTGCGTAGCGCGAGCCGGTCCACACCCCGCCAAATCTGTTCATGTGTCAGCATGGCAGTGGTTCCGGTTCGGTTAAACTTGCACGTAAGAATGTCTTACTATGCAGTCAACGTCACTAGGTGTATATTCTTATTTCTTGAAGGAGCTAGAGCTTTGTTGATTGTCGGCTTCCAACGGCAGGTCAGGACGAGAGGCTTAGGCTGGCTCAAGCGAGGTTTTCGCCATTGCTTCGCCTACCGGCACGTTGGTGATGGCTGGCTGCTCTGCGATCCATTGAGCGATGAGCTCTTGTTGAAAAGTGCGCCCCCGTTGCCGCCTCGACGGTTGATGGCTTCACTGGCCGCTCTCGGTGCAAGTGTCGTCAGTGGAGAGTTTACCGGTGCCGGGAGATCTGCGTGCAGGTTACGCCCGCTCAATTGTGTCGAAATCTGCAAGCGATTGGCCGGTTGCAATGAGCCTCGGGTGATCACGCCCTACAATCTCTTTTTGCGCCTGACCCATCCGACCAAGGCGGTTGTTGACAGATCGCATTAATAGGTTTATATTCTTATTCTTAGTTCAGATTGATTGGATCGATGCATGTCGGATGCGTCACTGCCGGCGGTGTTTGAGAGGTTTGCTCAGGCGCGAGAGCGGCGTCTCGCTTGGGAGCAGCTGTGGCGCGATTGCTACGCTTTCGCCCTGCCGATGCGTGGACACGGGCTCTCCCACGGAAGCTTTGCGGGAGCCAACCATGCAGAACGGCTCTTCGATGGCACAGCTCCTGACGCAGTGGAACAGCTAGCGGCGAGCCTGCTTGCGGAGCTGACCCCGCCATGGTCGCGCTGGTTTGGTCTTCGTCCGGGCCACGACGTTGCGGAGGAGGATAGGAATGAGCTCGCCGAAATTCTCGAAGCTGCAGCGTCGAGGGTGCAGGGTCATTTCGATCGCTCGAACTTCGCCGTAGAAATCCATCAGTGCTTTCTTGATCTTGTGACCACGGGTTCCGCGACGCTTCTCTTTGAAGAAGCCCCAGTCGGTTGCGCTTCTGCTTTCCGGTTCTCAGCCATACCTGCAGCCGAAATTTATCTCGACGGCGACGTGAATGGCTTGATTGAGAGTCACTTCCGGGTGACCACTGCCACGCTTTCAGTAATTCGTCGTCGGTTTGCAAGTTGCCAACAGCTGGCCAGCATCAGCGACGGCGGTTCCATCAAAGGTGACTTCAAGCTTGAGCTGCTCGAGTATGTCAGCGCACGCGGGAATTATTTCGACTATCAAGCGATCCTCCCGGGCCAAGGGGACGCCGTTCGAGCGCCCATTGTGCTTGCTGAGGGTGTGTTCGAGCATCCTCCCTTCCTGTCATTCCGATGGATGAAAGGGACCGGCGAGCTCTATGGCCGTTCGCCGGTAATGACAGCGCTGCCAGACATCAAGACGGCAAACAAGGTCGTCGAGCTGGTCTTGAAGAACGCGTCTATCGCAGCGACGGGCATCTGGTTGGCGGAGGACGATGGCGTCCTCAACCCGGCCAACATTCGACTGGTGCCTGGGAGCATCATTCCTAAAGCGGCTGGCTCGGCCGGACTGACGCCACTGCAGGCTCCTGGCCGCTTCGATGTATCCGAGCTCGTCTTGAGCGATCTTCGCTCGCGCATTCGCCATACACTGTTGGCCGATCGCCTGGCCCAAGTGAACGATCGCAGAATGACGGCGACAGAGGTCCTGGAGCGCAGCGCCGAAATGACCCGGCTCTTGGGCGCAATTTATGGCCGACTTCAGGCCGAGCTGCTCAACCCCTTAATGCAGCGCGCGCTCGCCATTTTGCGTCGAAGAGGCGAAGTGCCGGGTGTAGCGCTAGATGGCACGATCGCCGACGTTCACCACCGTTCTCCGCTCGCGCGTGTCCAGGCGCGCGAAGAAATCCGCAACACTCTGCTTTGGCTCGAAACTGTAAGCAAGCTCGGCGGCGATGCCGCACAGTTCGTAGACCTTGCGGCGACTGCCAGCTGGCTCGCGGACACTCTCGGCGTCCCACGCGAGCTCCTCTCCAATCAGAGCGAGGGATGAGCTTCGATGAACGGCCAATTCAATAGCGACGAGAAAGAGCTCGGCTGGTCTTGGTTCGCTGCGGCAAGGCCCAATTCAGAGCATGACGAAGAATTGGCCCACGCTGTCGCCGCATGCTTCTCCGGCAGCAATGGCGAGGTCGTCATCCAGCATCTTCGAGCGACCTTTCTGGATCGCCGAGTGTCGCCCACTGCCTCAGATTCTGAGTTGCGCCACGTTGAAGGCCAGCGCTCAGCAGTTGCCTATCTCCTTCGACTCGCTCGCCCTCGAGGTTAACCATGCAAATCGACGAAGCCGCGGCACCAACCGAGCCTGCAGCCCCTGGATACGCCGCTGATGAAGCCACCATTGGCCCAGCACAAGAGCCAGATGCAACCGGAGTCGATGAACCGAGCGAGCCCCTTGTCTCATCGGAAATCACGACGCGGCCGGACGACATCCCCGAAAAGTTTTGGGACCAAGAGACCGGTGCGATCCGAACTGACGCCCTGCTGCAGTCCTATCGCGAGCTGGAACGACGTCTGAGCCGCTCGGTGCCGCGGCCCGACGGTGAAGACGACGTCGAAGGTGTCGCCAAGCTCTTGGGCCTGCTCGGTCGACCCGAGACAGCGGATGCCTACCAGATCAGCGCGCCACATCCACTGGTCACGCCGGATCCCGAGCTCAATGAGCTGCTGCATTCAGCTGGCTTCACGCAACGCCAAGCACAGCTGATTTACGATCTAGCAGCTGAGCGACTGCTGCCCGTGCTCGATGAGGCTACCGCGGAGCTTGAAGCGACCCGGCAGATCGATCGTCTCGAGCGGCATTTCGGCGGGCCTGATGGCTGGCGCACAACGGCCGCTCAAATCAAGTCCTATGCAGAGGCCAATTTGCCAAACGAGCTGCAATCAGCCCTGGCTGCCAGTTACGAAGGCATCCTCGCGCTCCACGAAATGATGCGCAAGGCCGAGCCCGATATCGTCGGCCAAGCTGGCTCTGGTCCGCCGGCCGTCACCGAGGACAGCCTTCGCGAGTTGATTCGCGATCCGCGCTATTGGCGCGACCGCGATCCCGAGATCGTTCAACGGGTCACGGCAGGATACCGCAACCTCTATCCAGGTTGACCCAAGGGCGAATGATCAGCGGCAGACAACCAGCTCTTGGCCTGCCTGATCTCCATCCATCCGCTCGAGCTCAAGGCCCGCAAGGATAACCAGCGGCTCTCCCATTATCGCGACTAGCAACACCAAGGTGCGCGATGTCTATCACCATTGACCAAGCATTTTCGAAGCAGTTCGAACGAGAAGTCCACGAGGCCTACCAGCGTCAGGGCTCGAAGCTGCGCGCGACCGTGCGCGTCAAGAACGGAGTGCGCGGCAGCTCGACCACCTTCCAGAAGGTCGGCAAGGGTGCCGCCTCGACCAAGGCGCGGCACGGCATCGTGCCGGTCATGAACGTCGACTTCAGCGCGGTCGAGGCCACGCTCGTTGACTACTATGCCGGCGAGTGGGTCGACCAGCTGGACGAGCTCAAGACCAATCTGGACGAGCGGCAGGTTCTCGCCAATGCCGGCGCTTTCGCGCTCGGCCGCAAGACCGACGAGTTGATCCTCGAAGCGCTCAAGACCGCCACTCAGGTGGCAGGTCGGACAGCAGCGGCCTGACCAAGGACAAGGTCCTGGAGGCGTTCGAGATGCTCGGCGACGTTGACGTGCCCGACGACGGTCAGCGCTACGCGGTGATCGGCTGGAAGCAGTGGTCGGATCTGCTCAACGTCGCCGAGTTCGCCAACGCCGAATTCGTCGGCGAAGATCAGCTGCCGTGGCGAGGCACACAGGCCAAGGTCTGGCTCGGCACCCTCTGGATGCCGCATTCCGGCCTGCCGATGGAAGACGGTATCCGGCAGTGCTTCTGGTACCACAAGAGCGCGATCGGTCATGCGATCGGCCAGGACGTGAAGTCCGACATCACCTGGCACGGTGATCGCGCCGCGCACTTCATCTCCAACTCGATGTCGCAGGGCGCGGCGCTGATCGACGAAGACGGCGTCGTCGAGATGCCCTGCCTGGAGAGCTGAACATGGCCTACTCATCGAGCGGCCTGAGCGCCATCTCTTACGCCAACGGCTTCACCCTTTGGCACTATCGTACCGACGACCTGGTCGCGGAGGTGGACAACGCCGGCTACTTCAACATGGCAAGCAAGATGCTGCGGCCCGGCGATTTCATGCTCGTCAACACTGGGCTAAAGGACGTTCCAACGCACGGGATTGTCGTCATTCTGACCAATGAGAATGGCGTCGTCGACGTGAGCAATGTCACGCAGTTCGGCACAATCAACGCCGACTAGTTGACCGATCCACGGCACCGCCGGGCAGCGGTGTCAGGCAGACCGATGGGCAGTCATCGGTCTGCCAAGGATCGGTACCAAGTGACGCGCCGGCAGGTATTGCCTCTGCCCGCTGCTTGTTGAACGCCAGCCATAAGCGAGTCGTATCATGAGTCTGACAGATGTCGAGATCTGCTCAATCGCGCTCGTCAAAATTGGCGCCGACGCAATTTCATCGTTCGACGACGAGAGTGTCGAGGCTGATATTGGCCGGCGCCTTTACGAGATCACGGTCCGTTCGCTCATTACCGCCCATCCTTGGCATTTCTCGATTGCAGAAACTGAACTCCAGCGGCTGAGCGAGCCGTCGCTCGCTGGCTACTCCCAGGTTTTTCTCGTCCCAGACGACGTCTTGCGTGTTGTTTCTGCGGGCGCCGGCGGCCGCGGTCGTGGGCTGGACTACCGAGTTGCCAGCGATCGACTGTACACCAACAGCCATAAAGTCGTTCTCACCTACCAAAGGCGCCCGAGCACTGAAGCTTTCCCGGCATTTTTTACGCAAGCCCTAATCGCCAAGTTAGCTGCCGAACTCTGTTTGCCAATGACCGAAAGCACGAGCAGAGCAGAAGCATTGCAGAGGCTGGCTGCATCGGAGCTCAAGATCGCGCGGTTGATTGACAGTCAGCAGGACACACCAAGCGCAGTAGAAGACTTCACGCTCATCGCGGCGCGCGGCTCATGAGCAAGGTCACCTCGGTAAAGTCTAGCTTTACGTCAGGAGAGATCGATCCCGCGCTCTACGGACGTGTCGATCTTCGTGCCTATGAAGAAGGTGCCGCCACACTTCGCAACGTGCTTGTGCAACGCACCGGCGGCCTGGTTCGACGGCCCGGAACGCTGCACGTCGCGACGGTACCAGACGGCGCACGCCTCTTTCCTTATGAGCGAGGCGAAATTCGAGACCTCTTGGTCTTTGGCAACTATGCAGTTCACATCGTCGCCAATAACGTCGTCAGGCAGACCCTCAATGAATTGCCCTGGCCGATAGCGCAGGTTGGCAGCATCGACTGCACACTAGTCGACGAAGCCGTCCTGGTCTGTCATCCGGACTGGAAACCTCGCCTGCTTCGGCGCGATGGTGCCGGACAATGGAGTGCCGAAGAGCTTTCGTTCTCAGCTCTCAACGCGGACGATGACGACGAGCGTGTGGCTCTACCTTTCGCCCGATTTGCGGCTTCGAATGTTGCTCTTCAAGCTGTGCCGAGTACTGGCGGGGCGGAACCCACGGCCCCTGGAAGCCGCGGCGTAGACGTACAGTTGCGCAGCACGGCACCAGTTTTCGATCCAAGCCTCCACAACGACACGGTCATTCGCTTGAAGGGCCGCCAGCTCAGGATCTATGGCGTCTCGCCTGATGGGAACGGCATGCTGGCGTTTGCTCGAACTCTTGAACCGCTGGTCGATACTCTCGCCACGTTCGACTGGGACGAGCAGGCGCATTCAGCGTTACATGGCTGGCCAACTACTGCAGCGATGCATCAAAATCGCTTGGTGCTCGGCGGTTGCCGCGAGCGTGGCGACTACCTGTGGTTCTCCCGCTCTGGGCGGCCGTTCAATTTCGACCTTGCCGACGGTGTGGACGATGCAGCTATCGCGTTCCGCATTACGGCCGAACGCCGTCACGAGATTCGGCAGCTCTTCTCCGGCAAGATCCTTCAGGTCTTCACGACCGCAGGCGAATGGACGATCGGCGGTTTTCCGCTAACGCCGAGCACCGCACGGGTGGAGCTTCAGACCAGGGTCGGTTCGCCCGATGATCGCCAGCTTGCTCCCGTGGACGTGGACGGTGCGACCATTTTCGTCGGAAGGACAGGACGTGACCTTCGCGAGTTTCTCTTCACCGACACCGAGCAGGCGTACCAAGCAGCTGACATAGCCATCCTTTCACGCCATCTCATGCGCGATCCGATTGACCTGATTTTCGATCAAGCACGTCGGGTTTTCTGGCTTGCACGCGCGGACGGCCGAGCCTGTGCGGTCACGATTGATCGAAACAGCAACGTCGTGGCGTGGGCATTGCAGGAGACCGCCGGCTCCATTCGCGCCCTGACAATGCACGACGGCGCCCTGGTTATGCTCGTCCAGCGAGCCTCTGGCTTGCACATCGAGCGGCTCGACGATGCGAGCATGTTGGATTGCCAGCGCACATTCGTATCGGCGGAGCCGAAGCAGCATTGGAACGCGCTATCGGGAACGAGCAACGGTCGATATGAAATCATTGCCGATGGTACATCAATCGGCGAACGCGACATCGCTGACGGCTACTTGGAGTTGCCCGAGGCGGCGATCTCGGTCGACGTCGGACATGGCTTCGAGAACGCTGTAGAAGGCCTTCCGATCCTCGCCGGCGGTGCCAGGGGCGTCGCACCCGACGCCGTCTACAGACCCATTCGAATCGGCCTCAGGCTTGGCCCGACGGATGGCCTGATGCTCGATACCGGCTCAGGCATGCGCTCGGTAAGGCTCGGGGGAAGGGCCGGCGTCAACGAAATATTCGATGTGAGCGTCAGGGCGCGAGGTTGGCGCCGTGGCACAGCGGTTCTTCCTTGGCGGCTGGCGCAAACCAAACCGATGCCATTTCAAGTTCTCTCGGTAACAGTCGAAGCAAAGGTGAACGAGTAATGGGTGGATTGAGCAGCCTTGCAAATCTCGGCCTGAACGTTGCGCTCAGCCAGCAAGCGGCGCAACGACAGAACAAAGATCTGGAAAAAGAGCGTGATAGGCAAATTGCCGCCATCATGCGCGACAATCGGGAAGCGGAGCGCCAGCAAGCGGGCGCGTTGCGCCGCCGCCAAGCGAGCGAGCGCGCACGCGCTGGCGCCACTGGAACAGCAACGACTGGTGGGTCGATAGACGCTATTCTCCGTGGGCTGGAGCGGGAAGCGGAGCTTGATAGCGCCGCGCGGCGAGAGACTGCCGCAGCCCGCGTGCAGCAGATCCGCGCCACGTTTGGCACGCGTCAACGAAGCAATCTCTTGAACACAACCAATCGCTTGCTCGGCAATAGCAACTCAACGCTTCGTCGAAGTCTGCTCGGCTAGCAGTGCAGCAAAATCGCAATGGAAGAAAGAGCGCGTCGACCTGACGCCTTTACCAGCCAGGTCCTCATGGGTGGCGCTATAGGTTTTCTGACCTTCCCCCAATTTGTCATCGTTTGGAACAAGCAGCAGGGTCTTGTCACTCCAGCCCTCCACCTGACGATCTGTCGATGGCTGCATGAGCGATGGCTTGCCGGCGACCGCAGACTCTTGCTGATGGTGTTTCGCGACGCCGGCAAGTCAACGTTGGTCGCGTTGTTCGCGGCATGGCTGCTCACGGGCAACCCTAATCTCCGCATACTCGTTATTGCGGCTGAACAAATGCTCGCCGACAAAATGAGCAAGAATATCCGCAAAGTTATTGAACAGCATCCGTCTGCAGCGCACTTGCTTCCTGGGCGACCGAAGCATTGGGCGACAGATCAATTCACCGTCGCGCGGAGTCGCAACCATCGCGACCCGTCGGTATTGGCGAGGGGCTTGACCAGCAACTTGACCGGCACACGGGCAAACATCATTATCTGCGATGATGTCGAAGTTCCCAACACGTGCGGCACGGCGGCGGCTCGAGAGCAGCTTCGGCAGCGATTGAGCGAGATCGACTTCGTTCTGGTGCCAACAGGCATGCAGCTATTTGTCGGAACACCACATACCTACTATTCAATCTATTCAGACCAAGCCCGTACCAAGATCGGCGAGGAGAGGCCATTTCTAAATGAATTCGAGCGATTGTGCCTGCCGCTCGTCACACCAGACGGTTCGAGCGCGTGGCCCGAGCGTTTTCCGCTTTCAACAATCGACGATCTGAAGCGAAGTGCGGGACCGCAGCGATTCCGTAGCCAGATGATGCTGCAGGCGACGCCGCCGGGTGCCGTCAAGCTGGATCCTGAGCGGCTGATACCCTATTCTGAGAATCTTGATGCGCGATGGGTTCAGGGGCGGCTTGCGCTCAGCATTGGCAATGAAGCGATCGTGTCGAGCTCATGTTGGTGGGATCCTGCGTATGGCCGCCCAGGGCATGGCGATCGCAGTGCGATTACAGTTGTGATGGTTGACCGCTCAGGACACTATTGGTTGCATGGGCTCGATTACCTTACCTTCGATCTCGATCGCCTGGAGCAAGTGGATGAGGCAACTCAGTTAATTCGCAAGGCTATCGATTTCGCAAAGGCAAACCACCAGACGACGCTCTCGATTGAGACGAATGGCATCGGCCGCTTCCTGCCAGCGCTGGTCAGACGCGAACTCAGAGGGTCGGAGCACACCCTGGCACTCGTTGAGCGTCATTCGACGCGGGGAAAGGTCGAGCGGATATTGAGTGCGCTCGATCCCATTCTGGCAGCGGGACATCTCCACGTTCACCAGTCCGTCATGAAAAGTGGCTTCATCGAGGAAATGCGGGAATGGTCGCCCCACGGAGCCACGTTCGATGACGGCCTGGATGCCGTAAGCAATGCCATCCTCGAGCAGCCGGTACGAGCTAGCTACGGATGCCGATCGCCCAACAAATCAGGTCGACCGTTTGGCGCCTCGCGGGACGTCCGCCACGGCAGCTTTGTCGCGCACTCAACATTCGACATCTGAACGATGGTAGCAATGATCAGTTGTAGGCCCAGTTATTGGCAAATATTATCCGAGTTATTATTGCCCCTACTATCCCATTGACTGAATAATGAACCTATTTGCCACGCTAGCACTGTTCACTCTGGGTCTTGCCCTCACCATGTGGGCTGCTTGGCAAGAACGCCGTCAGCGAGGCCTCGGCGAGTTGCCGCTATTGCCACCATTCCCAATCCTTATTTTCGGAGTGATCATCATCCTGGTCGCGACCGCCCACCTAGTCACGCTTTGGAGCGGTGTCCCGCTCAAGAGCCGTTTTGCACCCTGATCTGCAGGAGTTGATCACATAGCGAGAGGATTTCTCTCGACGCATTCAATCGATTGATGAGATCTTCAGGTATCGCTCTGATGCCGACTGCCGCACCTAGCAATGCGCCAACGCAAGCGGCTCTACTGGCGTTGTCGCCGCCAGCACGCACAGATTCCAGCACAGCCCTGCCGAAATCGTCTCGATGCTTCACACAGGCATGGAGAATTGTCGGAAACGTGCATGGAAGATAGCAGGAACGGCCAACCAGTCCCGCCGCATCGACTACCGACCTACCGATCAAGCTCTCGGCGTCGCATTGACGGACCCGAACGAGGTCACCAAGGTCACCTGATTGCTCCCGACAGGCGCACTCAATGGCCGTCTCGATATCCGTGCCGTCCAGAAGATAGGAAACAATGCGGGAATATGCCTGATTATGCGCAACGGCCTCCAGGTTGGCTTGGGTCACCCGGACCACGTTCTCCACGATTCCATCTAGATCCGAACGTCCATGATAGAGAACGACGACGGGCGCCAAACGACACATGCTCACCGTTTGGAAATCGTCGGCGCCCGATTGAAAGTCGAAGGTCGGATCGTCGAGATAGGGCCGAGCGTTCTCGATTGTAAGGCGCGTGGGCTTGTCGCGGTAGCCGGCATAGCTTTCGTCGAAAGCACTGACGAACCGACGTCCAAAACTCTGTGCACTAAAGCCTTTGTCAGAGACCAAACTCTCCAATAGCAACCTTGCCGCATCCCCGTAGTGAGTCGGATCGCCCGGCGCTCTACCGTCATGGTAGTGCCCCGGTATCGGACGCTCGAAGCCCTGAATACCGTCCGGATAGAGCCGCTCACGCTCCAGAAGATTGTAGTGCCAGTGGCTACCCAACGCCATTGCATCACCAATGAACTGGCCGAGAATGGCGCCTTTGGCCCGGTCGACAAAGTCCGGCATATGTCAGATTTCCCTCGACGGTCGGCGGCTTGGCAGGTTGTCGTCTAGGCCCTAGGTACTCGTCGGAGCGGGACAAACCAGGAGATAAGGGCTAATGCGCTATTTGCACACGATGGTCCGAGTGACCGACATCGATACGTCGCTGGATTTCTACTGCGGTAAGCTGGGGATGAAAGAGGTGCGCCGCAGCGAGTCCGAGAAGGGGCGCTTCACGCTCATCTTTCTCGCCGCTGACCAGGACGAGGGCTCCGGCAATAAAGCCAAGGCGCCACTCCTCGAGTTGACCTACAACTGGGACTCCGAGGCCTACCAGGGTGGCCGCAATTTCGGGCATCTGGCCTACGAGGTCGACGACATCTATGCGACCTGCCAATCGCTGATGGACGGCGGAATTACCATCAATCGACCGCCTCGTGATGGACGGATGGCATTCGTTCGCTCGCCGGATGGCATTTCAATCGAGTTGCTGCAGAAAGGCGAGGCGCTGCCCGAGGCAGAGCCATGGGCGTCGATGAGCAACAGCGGAACGTGGTGAGCCGGAGCCGTCGATCCCGCCATTTGCGGCAGCAAGCTCGCTTGGATGTCAATGCATCGCCGGTTGTATGGAGCCCGTCGTACGGCAGATGTGTCGGCGGGCGCTCAGACCATTGCCGTGGATGAAGAAACCCGCCAAGATGGTGGTATGACGTGTACGAAGAATGCGCGAGGCCGGCTGAAGCTGCGGATTTGCCAGCGCGACGGCTAGGGTGCTGATCAGATCAGGAGGAGGACAGAATGGCTGCCGTCGACGTTCGCAAGGTCGAGAAGTTTTTTGGCTCCGTGCAGGTGCTGCATGGCGTATCCGTCGATATCCAGGACGGCGAGTTCGTCGTGCTGGTCGGACCTTCGGGCTGCGGCAAGTCCACCTTGCTACGAATGATCGCTGGATTGGAGGAGATCAACGCGGGCGAGATTGCCATTGGGGGGCGCGTCGTGAACACTGTGCCACCCAAGGATCGCGATATTGCGATGGTGTTTCAGAACTACGCCCTCTACCCGCACATGACTGTTCAGCAGAACATGGCGTTCTCGCTGAAGCTGGCGAAGGCACCGAAGAACGTCATCGAGGAGCGGGTCAATCGAGCCGCAGACATTTTGGGCCTTCGTGAGTACCTCGCCCGCTATCCGCGCCAGCTATCGGGTGGCCAGCGGCAGCGCGTGGCGATGGGCCGCGCGATCGTCCGCGACCCGCAGGTGTTCCTCTTCGACGAGCCCCTGTCGAATCTCGACGCCAAACTGCGCGTGCAGATGCGGACCGAGATCAAGGAGCTCCATCAGCGGCTGAAGACGACGTCGATTTATGTCACGCACGATCAGATCGAAGCCCTGACAATGGCCGATCGGATCGTCGTCATGCAAGGTGGGCACGTCGAGCAGGTGGGCGCGCCCCTGGACCTCTACGATCATCCAGCGAATCTCTTCGTCGCTGGCTTCATCGGCTCGCCGTCGATGAACTTCATAAACGCGCGGCTCGATCGGCAGAACGGCGCCGTCGCTGCGGTTACCGCAGACGGGAGCAGGTTGGCGTTGCCTGCCGATGTCGGCGGCAGTGATGGCCAGGAGGTCGTTTACGGAATTCGCCCCGAGCATCTGATCCTTGCGAGCTCGGACGAGGTAGCAGGCGGCGCAGAGGCAGAAGTCATTGTCGTCGAGCCGACGGGCGCTGAAATCCTGGTGGTAACCCGATTTGCCGGCGGCGAGGCGCAAGCCGTCTTCCGCGAGCGGCACCCATTGCGACCGGGTGATCGCATCAACCTCGTCCCCTCGCTTGAAGCTGTCCACGTCTTCGACAAGGCCTCCGGCCAGCGCATCACTCACTGAGCCCGCTGCTCAACCCGGCGGTTGGTGTTCCTCCCGAGGCACAAACCGCCGGGCAAGAGCGAATCCGCACCATACGGTAGTTAGCCAAAGAGTGACCGACATAGCGGCATAAGCTATCGCAAGAGCGTATGCGTCTATCTGGATAAAGGTCAGCAATTCCAGGCTGAAGCCCGAGAACGTCGTCAGACCGCCGCATAGGCCGACCATGACGAATTGCCTGACAGCAGGCATGGCCATGATGTGCCCTTTTCTCGTGGCCAAGGCCGCGACGACGCCGATGACGAACGACCCGCAGCCATTGGCGATCAGCGTCGCCCATGGGAAGCCTCGAGCGGAGCCGTCGGCAAACAGAACGGCAAGCCACCACCTGGCAACGGCGCCAATGCCGGCGCCCAGAGCGCCGGCAAGAACAAGCTTTACTCGTTGGTTCATCGGGCAACCAAGCCATAGCCGATGCCAGCGGCAAGCAGGCAAAGGAGCACCGAGACGGCGATGTTGGCCAAGGCGCGCCAGATCAGCCCCTGCTCGAGCAGAAAGAGGGTCTGCAGGCTGAACGTCGAGACCGTCGTGAAGCTGCCTAGAACACCCGTGATCAAGAAAAGCGCCGTGCCGGACGCCCCGATCGCAGAGCCCGCGAGCGCACCAATGGCAAAGGCACCTGATATGTTGACGGCGAGTGTGCCCCACGGGAACCGATCGCCGGCAAGCGAGGCGACGACGCTCGATAGGGATATGCGAGCCAGGCCACCAAGGATGCCGCCAATACTAACCAGAAGCGCGTCAACAATGAGCATTCGCTTTAGTGGCCTTTTTTCTGGTGCAGCATAGCGGCCCTCTGTCGGACCCGCTTCACCAAAGAGCCGGCAGTAGCCGATGCAGCTGCCCGAAAGTGTCCCTACTTGCTCATCGGTGCCGCATCGCGCAGATATTGCCCGAACGCAGACAGTGACGCCATCGGTCTTCCTTTGTTGACAGATATCGGGCCTGCAACGGAAACAACCCCATGATCATCGGCATCGGCAGCGATCTGATCGACATCCGACGCATCGAGAAAACCCTCGAGCGGTTCGGCGACCGGTTCACGCAACGTTGCTTTACGGAGCGCGAGCGCGCCAAGGCCGATCGCCGTCTCCGCCGCGCCGATACCTATGCCAAACGCTATGCCGCCAAGGAAGCATGTGCCAAAGCGCTCGGCACCGGATTGAGCCGCGGGGTCTTCTGGCGAGAGATCGGGGTTGTCAATCTTCCGACGGGTCAGCCGGTGCTAGAGCTCACGGGTGGTGCGGCAGCTCGGCTGGCGGCGATGACCCCGGACGGTATGGTCGCCACGCTCGAGTTAACCCTGACGGACGAGCCACCCTTGGCCCATGCAATGGTCATCATCAGTGCCGCACCGTCTGAAACAGCGGCGCTTTACCAGCGCGGCACCCTCAGTTAGGTTGCAGTCCGGATCTGCCGATCCCGCCGACCGTCTGGCGGTTGCAGCACCCCGAGCAATTCATCAGCGCCGCGAGCAGAGCAATAGCCAAGCGTGTGTCATCCAGATCATCCCGCCAACCGGGCGAGCACGTCGTCATGACGGCACGCAAGGCAGGTGGCGTCAAAGAGACGTTGAAGACGCTCGTCTACGCGATCGCGATCGCCCTTTTCGTGCGAACCTTCGCCTACGAGCCCTTCAACATACCTTCGGGCTCGATGAAACCGACGCTCCTGGTCGGCGACTACCTCTTCGTGTCGAAATTCGCCTACGGGTACAGCAAGTACTCGCTACCGTTGAGCTTGCCGCTGTTTTCCGGCCGCTTGTTCGGCGCCTTGCCGGAGCGCGGCGATGTGGCGGTCTTCAAATTACCCTCGGACAACAAGACAGACTATATCAAGCGTATCGTCGGCTTGCCGGGTGACAAGCTGCAGGTGAAGAACGGCATCCTGTACATCAACGGCGACGCTGCAGACGTCGAGCCGATCGGCCGGTTCATGGACAACATGGACGGGCGAGAGATTGCCGTCCCGCTCTATGTCGAAACATTGCCGGGGTCGGACCGCTCGCATGAGATCCTCGATCTCACCGAGCGTGGACGCCTCGACAACACTGGCGTCTTCGAAGTGCCACCGGGCCACGTTTTCGCCATGGGCGACAACCGTGACAACTCGCTCGACAGCCGAACTACGGCGGTGGGGTTCATTCCCTTGGAGAACCTGATCGGCCGCGCCGAGATCATGATGTTCTCTGTCGATGGCTCTGCGCGCATCTGGGAGCCTTGGAAATGGCCATGGGCAATCCGGTATGACCGGATCTTCAAGCGCATTGTCTGACCAGCACTGGTGATGACTCCGCGTCGCGCCCGCGGTCGGCCGGGCGATCTTGAGGCCATCCAATTGGTGATTGACTATCATTTCGCCGACTCGATGTTGCTGGCCGAGGCGCTCACCCACGCGAGCAAGTTGGCAGGCGGGCGGCGCGCCAGCCATGCCAAGGGCCCTGTGCGAAGCAACGAACGGCTCGAGTTTCTCGGTGATCGCGTGCTCGGCCTCGCTATCGCTCATCTCTTGATCGAGACCTATCCCGATGAAGCCGAGGGCGGGCTCACCCATCGCCACTCGATGCTCGTCCGGCGCGAGACGCTCGCCGATGTTGCGGGCGAGATCCAGTTGGATCGTTGGCTCGATGTCGCACATGGAGGCCGCGGAAGCGGTGGCATGGCCAATCCAACCATTCTGGCCGATGCCTGCGAAGCCCTGATCGGCGCGGTCTTTCTCGACGGTGGCTATAACGCAGCCACCTCGTTGGTTCGGCGCTACTGGCAGACGCGGGTCGTCGAGATGACCGAATCACCGCGTGACGCCAAAACCATGCTACAGGTCTGGGCGCTGGCCCGAGGTCGAACTCTACCGGGCTATCGGGTGCTCGACAGCGAAGGTCCGGCGCACGCGCCGGTTTTCACTGTCGAGGTATCGATTGAGGGAATTGGGAGCGCCACGGCCGAGGCCGGCGCCAAGCGCGCTGCCGAACAGGCGGCCGCTGCTCTGTTGCTTGCCCAGCTGGAAGGTCGCGCGGACAATGATTGAGGCAGCGCCTCCCCAGGATCTGGAAACAGCGGACGGTCCGAGGCGCGCCGGGTTCGTCGCCATCCTGGGCGCCCCCAATGTCGGCAAGTCCACGCTCCTGAACCACCTTGTCGGCACCAAGGTATCGATCGTTTCACCCAAGGTTCAGACGACCAGACGACGAATTATCGGCATCTCGATGCAGGGCTCGACTCAGATCCTGTTCGTTGACACACCCGGCATCTTCGAACCGCGAAAGCGCCTCGAACGTGCCATGGTGCAGGCAGCCTGGGCAGCCGCGGCGGACGCCGACCTCTGCTTGTTCCTGATCGACGCCAAGCGCGGCCTCGACGCCGCCGGCAAGGCTGTGCTTCAAGGCCTCGCCGATCTCAGCACGCGGCCGATCCTGGTGATCAACAAGATCGATCTCGTTCCACCCGCCAAGCTCTTGCCACTGATTCAGATGCTCCAGGAAGCGGGCTCGTTCAGGGAGACGTTTCTGGTATCGGCGCAAACGGGCAATGGCTGTCCCGAGCTTCTGAGCGCGGTCGCTGACAGCCTGCCTGAAGGGCCATGGTTGTTCCCGGAAGACCAGCTCTCGGATTTGTCGAACCGGGCGATAGCCGCGGAGATCACCCGAGAGAAGCTGTTTCTCCAGCTGCATCAGGAACTGCCCTACAGCACGACGGTGGAAACCGAGGCCTGGGTCGAATCAGAGAACAGCCGAGAAATCCGGATCGATCAGGTGATCTATGTGCAGCGCCCAAGTCAGAAGGGCATCGTGCTCGGCAAGGGTGGCCGGCAGATCAAGGCGATTGGCGAGGCGGCGCGACTGGAACTCGAGGATATACTCGATGCCCGCGTGCACCTCTTCCTGTTCGTCAAGGTTCGCGAACGTTGGCAGGACGACGCGGAACGCTATGGAGAGATGGGGCTCGACTTCCCCGGCTAAGCATGGATTGATCGGGCTTCAAACAACACTACAGAGCGCTCGGGCAAGAGATCGGGCCGCGCTTCGCCGCTGGTATCCAGCCGAATGGCCCAATCGCCAGCTGGCAATCGAAGTGGTAGGCTTTCTTGCCCCGCGTTGAGCGCGATCACGAAACGCGAATCGATGGCCAGCGCGCCTGATTTGTCGATATTCTCGGTGGCGTCACCCGCAATCGCCAGAAGAATGGCGCGGCGATCAGTGTCTTCCCAGTCTGCTGTCTCGGCGGGGCGGCCGTCTGGGAGCAGCCACTGGACATCCGGCGTGCCGTCGGCGGCTAGCACGTTGCCATGCAGAAACTGCTCGCGGCGGAGAGCCGGATGGGCACACCTCAGGGCCGAAAGCTCGGCAACGAAGCATGCAAGGTCGATGTCGGCGGTGCGCCAATCGAGCCAGGACAGCTCGTTGTCCTGGCAATAGGCGTTGTTATTTCCCAACTGGCTTCGGCCGAGCTCGTCACCCATGCCAAGCATCACCGTGCCCTGGCTGAGAAAGAGCGTGGCCAGCAGGTTGCGAGCGTCGCGAGCACGGGCTGCCGTAACGGTTGGATCGTCGCTCGGCCCCTCGACGCCATTGTTCCATGAAAGATTATGACCATGTCCGTCACGGTTGCCCTCGAGATTGGCTTCATTGTGCCGCTCGCCATGCGCCACCAGATCGGCAACGGTGAATCCATCATGGGCAGCGATGAAGTTGATGCTGGACCAGGGTCGACGCCCTTGATGCGCGAAGCGATCGGCTGAACCCAGCATCCTGGCGGCAAGCTCCGGTAGCATTCCCTCGTCGCCGCGCCAAAAGCCCCTGACGACGTCGCGAAACCGATCATTCCACTCGGACCAGCCCGGGCCGAACCCCCCCATTCGGTAGCCCTCGTGCCCCATATCCCAAGGCTCGGCAATCAGGCGGACACTGGACAAGACGGGATCCTGCTTCAAGCAGTCGAAGAGCCCGGCACCACTGTCGAAACCAGCGGCCTCGCGCCCCAGTGTCGTTGCGAGGTCGAAACGGAAGCCGTCCATGCCCAGCACCTCGACCCAATAGCGGAGCGAATCCATGGTCAACTGCAGCACGCGGGGGTGGCTCGCGTCGATCGTGTTGCCGCAGCCCGTGAGGTTGGCGTAGCCGTCAGCGGCATCGGGATCGAGGCGGTAGTAGCTCGCATTGTCGAGGCCGCGGTAGGCGAGGCAGGGGCCTTCGCCGTCGCCTTCGCCCGTATGGTTGTAGACGACGTCGAGAATGACCTCGATCCCGGCAGCGTGCAGAGCTTGAATAGCGCCGCGCAGCTCATGCAGCGGTTCGCCGGTCATCGCGTAGCGCGGCTCGATCGCGAACCAATTGATCGGGTTGTAGCCCCAATAGTTGACCAGCCCCTTGGCGAGCAGGTGCGGCTCATCGGCGATAGCCTGTATTGGAAGCAACTCGAGCGCCGTGACGCCCAGCCGATGCAAATGCTCAATGATCCGAGGCTCGCCGAGTGCGGCATAGGTGCCTCGCCGTTCGGCGGCGATCCCCGGGTGAAGACGCGTCAGGCCCTTGACATGCGCCTCGTAGATCAGTGTCTCGGAGCGACCGTGGCGCGGCCGCTGCCACAGCAACGGGTCCGGCACATCGAGCGCTGTGACCATGGACTTGGCGACGAGTGGTGCCGTCTCGACACCGAAACAGCAAGCTGCGCCTCCAGGTCGAAGGGCCTCTGTGGCAAAGCCTCCGACAAGCCTTCGCGCGTACGGATCGATGAGCAGCTTCGACGGGTCGAAGCGATGACCGGCCTCTGGCGCATAAGGACCATGGGCTCGAAAGCCATAGACCAAGCCGGGCCCGGCTCCGGGCAGGAAACCGTGCCAGACCTCGTCAGTCCATTCCGGCAGCACATACCGCGACAGCTCAGTTTGACCCGACTCATCGAAGACGCAGAGTTCGATCCGCTCGGCATGGGCCGAGAATACGGCGAAGTTGACCCCGTCAGGCTCGACCGATGCGCCCAGCGGCTGGGGGCAACCAGGGAGCAGGCGATCGGCTAGCTGCCTCACCAGAACAGCCAAAGCCGTCTCACCGGCAATGCACGCCATGGTCGGCGCGTACTGGAGCCGCTACCAAGAGGGCGGCAAGTTGCGAAAAGGATGAGCAATGACCGGTCCTCCCGAAATGAGCCTCGAGGCGACGATCGAAGCGCAGCTACAGCTGGTCTACGGCAATGAGCGTGCCGTGCTTCTCCTGCCGCAAATCGAACGGCTCGTCGACCACTGGCGATCGAGCATCCCGGCGCGACGCCGGTGGCTCGATCAGCGCGATGCCATGCTCATTACCTATGCCGACACACTGCAAGAGCCGGATGTGGCACCGCTCGCCACGCTCAAGCGCTTTCTGTCCGATCGAGGCAGCGAGCTGATCTCTGCCGTCCACCTTCTGCCGTTCTTCCCTTGGACCTCGGATGACGGATTCTCGGTGACCGACTACCGCGCCGTGGATCCGGCGGTTGGCGACTGGCAGGATGTCGAGGCGTTGGCTCGTGACGTCGAGCTGATGTTCGATGCGGTGATCAATCATGCGTCATCGCAAAGCGCCTGGTTCGAGGGCTTCAAGGCGGGGCGCGAGCCCGAATTTGGCTACTTCATACGCTGCGATCCGTCGGCCGACATTTCCACCGTTGTTCGCCCGAGAGCCTTGCCGCTGCTGACCGAGGTCGAGACGGTCGACGGCCCGGCGCATGTGTGGACGACATTCAGCGACGATCAGATCGACCTGAACTATGCCAACCCCGATCTTTTGCTCGAGATACTGGATATCCTACTGGACTATTGCGCCAAGGGCGCCCGATTCATTCGGCTCGATGCCATCGGCTTCATGTGGAAGCGCCTCGGAACCAGCTGCATGCACCTGCCGGAGACGCATGCGCTCGTTCAGGTGATGCGGGCGGTGGTCGAAAGTGCCGCGCCGGGCACACTGATCATCACCGAGACCAATGTCCCCCATGCCGAGAACATCAGCTATTTCGGCGATGGCACGCCCGAGGCGCACCTGGTCTACCAGTTCCCGCTGCCACCCCTGGTCCAGCACGCGTTTCAGACGGGCGATGCCTCGGCGCTGACCGCGTGGGCGCAAGATCTTTCGCCACCGCCTCCTGGCACGACCTTCTTCAACTTCCTCGCCAGCCATGACGGGATCGGTGTGCGGCCCTTGGAAGGATTGCTGCCGCCGGCGGCCGTAGATGCCATGGCGACAACAGTCGTCGAGCGTGGCGGCGCCGTCTCGATGCGCTTGCTGCCGGATGGCTCGACGCGCCCCTACGAACTCAATATCAGCTACATCGACGGACTGGTCCCGGCCGCCGCCGATGATGCCAGCCGTGCCGCCGCAATGATCGCCGCGCACGGCATTCTCCTGGCAATGGCGGGCCTGCCGGGTATCTATATACACTCGTTGCTGGGCTCGCGCTCCGACCATGCCGGAATGGCGGCGACAGGCCGCAATCGGTCGATCAACCGCGCCAAGCTCGACGCGACAGATATCGGCAATGAACTCGACGATCCGCTAACGCTGCGGCACCGGGTGTTTGCCGGAGTCGGGCGGCTCTTGCAGGCGCGCGCCGGCGAGCCGGCCTTGCATCCCAATGCGGCGCAGCGTGTGCTCGATATCGGCCTAGGCTTCTTCGTCGTCGAGCGCCACGGCGCCGACGGCCGGCGGCTGGTGGCCGCCATCAACGTCACGGGCGCCGCCCATCGCCTACCGCTCACGGCGCCATCGGGATGGCGTGACATTCTGACTGGCGAGCTGCAGGCAACACACGAGATCGAGATGCCGCCCTTCGCAGTCCGGTGGCTCATCGACCAATCGACAGTGTCATGACGCCGGTCGACATGAATGTGGCCCTGGCCGGGCTCTGCCGGCGCCATGCGCAGCTGCTCGAGGCCGCAGGCGACCGGCGACCGGCCATCGAGGCCAGGATAGCTTCAGCACTGCCGCGCTTGGTCGAGGCATTGCTGCCGCTCTACGGGCATCGGTGGGACTTTGCCTGGCAGCTGGAGAATATCGTCGGCACGGCGATCGAAGCGGCGGTGGCGCGGCCGAGCCACCTGGTCGACCGAGATGCCGTGCTCCGGCCAGACTGGATCGGCGGGCACGAGCAGATCGGCGCCATGGCCTATGTTGATCGCTTTGCCGGTAGCATCGTTGGACTCTACGATCGGCTGCCCCACCTCGAGCGGCTGGGCGTGACCTATCTGCACCTGATGCCGCTCTTCAAGGTCCCGGGCGGGCCGAGCGACGGTGGCTATGCGGTATCGAGCTACCGCGAGGTCGCGCCCCGCCTCGGCACGATGGCCCAACTCGCAGAGCTGGCGCGCGAGCTGCACGATCGCGACATGGCGCTGGTCGTCGATTTCGTCCTCAATCACACCGCCGACGATCATGCCTGGGCCGAGGCCGCCAAGGCCGGCGACAAGGAGATGCAGGCGTACTACTGGGTTTTCGACGATCGCTCCGAGGTCGAGCCCTATGCCCGCCACCTGCGCGAGATCTTCCCCGATCGCGGCGGCGACGCCTTCATCTGGCGGGACGACCTCGATGGCGGCAAATGGGTCTGGAGCACGTTCTACCCGTTCCAGTGGGATCTGAACTACACGAATCCAGCACTGCTCAACGCGATCCTCGGCGAGATGCTCTTTTTGGCCAATCAGGGGGTCGATGTCCTGCGCCTCGATGCCGTCCCCTTTCTGTGGAAGACCGCTGGCACGCCATGCGAGAACCTGCCTGAGGCGCATCTGGTCGTCAGAGTGCTCAATGCTGCGGCTTCGATTGCGGCACCGTCATTGATCTTCAAATCCGAGGCGATCGTGCACCCTGACGAGGTCGCCCGCTATGTGCGCCCCGACGAGTGCCGTCTCTCCTACAACCCGCTCGTGATGTGCTCGCTCTGGGATGCGCTGGCAACCCGCGACACCCGCCATCTCCGCGACGTGCTCCGCCGCCGGCATGTGACGCCCGCAGGCACCAGCTGGGTGAACTATCTGCGCAGCCATGACGATATCGGCTGGGGAATGGCGAACGAGGACATGGTGGCGCTCGGCATTGATCCCGACGGCCATCGCCACTTTCTCAATGCCTTCTACACCGGCCGATTTCCCGGCAGCTTTGCCCGAGGTCTGCCGTTTCAGGAGAATCCGCGCACCGGCGATTGTCGGGTCTCGGGAACCTGCGCCGCTCTCGCCGGCCTCGAGGCGGCACTTGAGACGGGCGAACCGACGCAGATCGAGAATGCCGTCCAACGGATCGTTCTGCTGCACGCGCTGGTCTACACCATCGGCGGTATCCCGCTTATCTATCTGGGTGACGAGATCGCCCAGCTCAACGATCGGAGCTATGCGAGCCGGCCCGAGGAAGCGCCCGACAATCGCTGGGTGCATCGCCCGTTCTTCTCCGACGCGAGGCTGGCGAGCGCGCTGGACAACGACGCGACGCCCGAGGGCCGCGTGCTGGCAGCACTGATCAGGCTTGGCGAGCTGCGCCGGAGTGAGCCGTTGCTCGGCGGCGGTCAGTTGGCGTTGCTGGATCTCGACCAGCGCTACGTACTGGCATTCCAGCGTCACACAAATGATCAGCGGATCGTCGTCATCGCCAATCTGAGCGAGCACGAGCAGCCGATCGACACACGTCCGCTGGGGCCACAGTCCTTGCACGATGTCTGGAACGATCGGCCACGGTTCGCAGAGGTGACCGTTGCGATGCCAGCCTACGCGCTCGCCGTGTTGAAGCCTGCCGACGGCCGGCCCTGAAGCAGCACGGAGCGCTCCACGCTTGGGAGGCCAAGAGCCGATCATCTACGCCAAGCGCGAGCCTTCAACGACCACCGTGCTGAAGCAGGCTGCACCGCTGGCTCGAGCATTGCCAACGGCAACGCCTCGGGCCGCTGGACCAGCGCCACGACGAGCGGCTGACGGCGTCCGCGGATGGCAACCGTTCGGGTCGGCAAATCGAGCCCGCTGCCACCAGCGCGCTCCAGCAGATCGCCGGAAACCACGAGTGGAACGTCGGCTTCCTTGGCGATCCCCTCCAGCCGGCTTGTGACGTTGACGGCATCGCCGATCGCAGTGAGCGACGTGCTTCGGCCATAGCCCATTTCGCCGACGATCGCCGTCCCCAAATGCACGGCCACGACCATTCGCAAATGCTCCGGTAGATCGCTTTCGAGCTCCTGGTTGAGGCGCCCGAGCGCGTGCTCCATGGCAATTGCCGCCCGCAGTGACCGCCTGGCGCCAGTCGGCGCGTCACCGTCGAGGCCGAAAAGCGCCATGATGCCGTCACCAATGAACTTGTCGACATGCCCGCCCGCGGCTTCGATGGCGGCCCCCATGGCCTGAAAGTAGCGATTGAGCACATAGACGGTGTCGTAGGGCAGCCGCTGCTCGCTCAGGCGCGTGAAGCCGCGCAGATCGGCGAAAAGGACAATGATCTCACGCTCGACGCCGTGGCTCGGGTCCATCGGCCGGCGGGCATCGCGGGCCGCCGCCATCGCCGGCATGAGGAGGCGCATGGCAACAGCCTGGTTCGGCCGGGTCTGGCAGGCGAGACGCACGTCGCTCGGAGCCGCAAGACGCTGGAGCACGCGTTGCTCGTCCGATGCCGGCGGCGGCAGGGAGTCCAGCCCGTCGATAACCTGTACCCGGCAGGTCGAGCAGCGACCGCGGCCGCCACACACCGACGCATGCGGAATGCCGGCAGCACGGCTCGCTTCGAGCAGGCTCGTGCCTTTCGGCACCCTTATCTCGCGATCGCCGGCGAAGCGAACCACGACACTGTTGCGCCGTTCGACCCAATACCGCCGCGCCAGCCTGGCAGCGAACATCAGGGCGACGAGACCGAGGAAACATCCAGGTGATAAGCATCTCGCCCTGGTACACGAAGGCCAGATCGGCAGCATCCGCGGGCCAGCGCTCTCGGGCCGCCAGATCCGCAAGCCAGTCGGGCTCAGCCGCGGCCTTGGCGCGCAGCTGCCGGCCAGCTGTGACGAAACCGGCGAGCGCCAGCGCCGGAACGAGAACCGCCATGGCCAGCAGCAGGTCGACCACGCGCCCGTACCAGGGCTCGAGGCGCAGCCAATAGTGGACGCCGACGCAGCCATGGACCCAGACGATCAGCAGGAGCCATGTCTGCTGCCAGGCGTAGTCGGGCCAGATGGCATAGAGCTCGAAGGCGTAACCGATCGGTATGCCGAGCGCCTGGAAGACGCCCCGGCTGCCCATGTAGTGCAAAGCGAGGAAGGGCGGGATCAGGAGGCCGGTGCCGAGCTGCAGCCATTGCCAAGCCGGCAGGCGGAGCTGACGCCGCCGATAGAGGGCGGCGAGCGCCGCCAGGATATGGATCACGAAGGCAGCGAGCAGCAGCTGCCAGAAAGGAGACCGGTGCCAGAAGCCGAGCCAGGCCCGGGCATCGTCCATGGCGGTGAACGAGACCAGCCCGAAGGCGTGATTGATGAAGTGGGTAAGTGCGAAGGCCATGAGCACGAGGCCCGAGAAGAGCCGCAGTCGACGCAAGCTCAGCACCTCGAGGCGAAACGCCGTCATCGACCATCCCTGGGCAGCCAGCCGCGCTCGGCTTAAGCGCGATCGAGCGTGTGCTCAAGCCCGACTGGCGATCATGACGCCGGCAATAGCGCCTCGATCTCTGCGGTGATCGCCGGGTCGTCAGGAGCGATGCGCGACGGCCAGGCGCCCAACACCCGCCCATCCGGGCCGATCAGGTACTTGAAGAAGTTCCAGGAGGGACCGGCGTCCTGGCCGAGCTCGCTGCGGAAGTAGGCGAAGAGCGGGTGGCTGTCGGCGCCACGCACCGCGACGCGCTCGGTCATCGGGAAGTCGATGCCGAAATTGACCTCGCAGAATTCCTTGATGGCGCCATTCTCGTCGAGTTCCTGGTTGAAGTCGTTGGACGGCACGCCGATCACCACGAGGCCGCGTTCGCGATAGCGCTCCCACAGCGCCTGCAGCGCCGCGTATTGCTGCGTGAAGCCGCAATAGGAGGCCGTGTTGACCACGAGCAGCGGCTGCCCGCGAAACTGCTCGAGCGGCAGCTCGTGGCCCTCGATGGCGGTGAAGCCAAAAGCCAGGGCATCATCGGCCCGGGCTGGCGCTGCCGCGAGCAGGAGAGCCAGGAGGCCGAGCCAGGCTGGTAGGAGGCGCATAGGTTTCCCTTCGGGCTCTGACATGGTAGCGAAGCCTCGGATCGGCCAAGCGCCAGCAGCCAGCGCGGTGCCACGATCCACAGCACTCTTACGTATGGCGCCTGAGCTTGGATGGCTCTTTGCACCTGCCCGATCCCTCTCGAGTGAGCGAATGATCGACCTCATCACGGCCGCTCTCTTTTTCGTCGGGACCCATATCGGCATCGCCACGCCGCCGCTGCGCTCCGAGGTCATCGCCCGGGTCGGCGAAGGGCTCTACCGGCTGCTCTACTCGCTGGTCTCCGTCGTGGCTCTGGTCTGGCTGATCATGGCCTACCGTGCCGCTCCCATGCTGCCGTTCTGGACCGGTGGCGGGCTGGCCAGCTGGCTGGCGCTCCTGGTCATGCCGGCGGCCTTCCTGCTGCTCGTCACCTCGGTCCTCCAGCCCAACCCGACCGCCGTCGGGCAGGCGCCGGACCCGGACGCGCCCGAGCCGGCGCGCGGCATGCTCAGGGTCACCCGCCACCCGCTGATGTGGGCCATCGCCCTTTGGGCCGGCGCCCATGTGCTGGCCAACCCGGACGCCGCCTCGCTGGTCTTCTTCGGCGCCCTGGGCGTGCTGGCGATCGGCGGTGCCGCGGCGCAGGATCTCCGGATGAGCCGGGCCAACCGGCCGGGCTGGGGGATCTTCGTCCAGCGCACCTCGTTCGTGCCGTTCGTGGCGATCGCCGAGGGGCGCCAGCAGCTGGTCTGGAGCGAGATCGGCTGGCCGCGGCTGGCGCTGGCGCTGGCGCTGTTCGCCGGGTTTGTCCTGGCCCATCCCTGGCTGTTCGGCGCCGCTGTCTGGCCCTGAGCCCGTGCCGGTCCGGGGCCGTCAGGCCATGAAGTGGGCCACGGTCATCACCAGGGCCACGGCGATGCCGCCGCCGATCAGGACGAAGGCGGCCCGCTCGGCCGTCTTCTGGTGCTGCGCCGGCAGCATGCGGGCGCCGAGCCAGAGCAGCAGCGCCAGCATGGCGACCAGGCCGAACAGCTGGTCCTCTTGCATCTCGCCTGATCTCCCATCCGCAGCGGTGACGCCTCACGTGACATGCCTAGCCGGGTTCGTTCGGCGATTCGGGCCCTGTCATGGCCGAGGCATGGCCATCGCCGCTAGATGGCGCGCAATGGCTGGCTTCGGCCACGCGATTCCTGGCGGCCTGCGACAACCTGTCGTCCCCGGATCGATCCCGGGCCTACGGGTTCGCTCGTCGGATTTTTGGGTTCGCTCGTCGCCGTCCCGGGTTCGTTCGTTGGCCTTGGGGGCCTCGCCGGGTTCGTTCACCCGCGTTCTCGCGCGATTCAGGCCCATAAGAAATGCTTATGTCGCATAGAGCGCGACAATTCCCCGGGTTCGTTGCGCTATACGCGACACGGCTCGGGTTCTGACGCGCTATACGCGACAGTCTCGGGTTCGGGACGCAGAATGTCGCGCCATATGCGTCGGGCCGCGTGCGAGCCATAAGCTTTCATTATACCAGTCGACGCCGCCGCGTGCGACTGATTTTCGAATTGCTGCAGGCGCCATGGCCCGGTAGCGTTCGGCGTGGCTGCGCAGCCGGGCCAGTGGCCCGAACGGGCAACGGTAGCGCCTTCCGGCACCAAGCCCGGGCCGGTTGGGCAGCGAAAAGCTGGACCACTCGGGGGAACGTCGCGCAATGGAAGAGAACGCCAAAGGCTCGGCACCCAAAGGTGTCGAGCATCGCCTCGGCCGGCGCTTCAGCCAGGCCGGGTGGCTGGGATTCTGGCTGCAGATCGCCCTGGGCGCCGTGCCGGTCGCGCTCGGCTCCTGGTTCTATTTCGTCAGCCCCGGCGCCGCCGCCGCATCGGGCGGCGGCCTCAACCTCGTCAGCCTGCTCGCCATGGCCGTCCTGGTCATCCTGCTCGTCACCACGATCCTCTTCTTCTACTACACCCGCATCGGCAAGCGGCTTTCCACGGGCGCCAGCCGCTGGAGCCGGCCCAGGCTGCGCAAGCTGGTCGGCTTCGGGCTCCTGCTCGGCGGCTTCAGCGTCTTCGCCTCGTCCATCGTGATGATCGCCGAGGTGTCCAGCATGCTGCTCACCTTCCTCGAGTTCCCGCAAGGCGGCGTGCCGGTGATCCAGACCACGGCCACCGACGCCACCTGGATCTCCGCCCTCGACGTGCTGAGCCTGCTCGCCCTCTCGCTGTCGATCACGGCCGAGATCATCGTCATCGGCCTCGGCTTCTGGCTGCTCTCCGGGATTGCCAAGCTGCAGGCCGCACCGGCCAGCGATGCGGCGGCGCGGCCAGCGATGGATGACGGGATGGCCACAGCTCCGGCAGGGTGACGCCAATCCTGCGGCGCCGGAACTCTATGGCGGTTGGGAGGACACCATTACTGTGGGCCTGACAGAGCCCAAGAAGCAGCTGACGCTGCGGCTCGATGCGGAGGTTGTGCAATGGTTCGAGGCGCAGGGGAAAGATTCCAGACGCTGATGAACGCCGTCCTCAAGGGCTACGTCGATCACCAACGCGCAGGGCGCAACCGTGACGAGGAGGCGTCGGTCGCCAAGAGGCTCTAGGGCCAACGCGATGAGTTTGCGGCAGATGCGAGATCGAAGTAGTTGTCGCCTTTCAATCGGCGGCCAATCTTATTATATATCGCCCATAGCGCGATCGATGAATCTGATTTTAAGAAAAATGCGATTTAAAAATATTGCACATAGTTTTCATTTCGCGCAGCACGACGAATATGTATTTTATCTATATTTGATAGGTTATTTCCAGTTGCCAAGAAAAATAATTTGAATAAATTTTATGATACCTAGAACTCTCCTTTGTGTTTTCTCCAGTTCCAAGGCGGTATAGGGTTTTGTGATTGCCATAACCCAACTTTTTTCGATCTTGCCCACCGCTCCAAGCTGTTCAATCTATGCTGCCTACCCTTACCTAGATGAGAGTAATACAAACGCATTACCCACGCATGCCCTAAAGTGACCATTCTTTCATTTACATTAATCCATTCATTTTTGTCGTCATTCCATACGTAGATTGTCGCTATTATTCGTCCATGGATATCCACTCCATGTTCTTCAAAGTGAATAAATCGACCACCAACTAGTTTTACAAGTCCATATTTTGCGGCGCCTCCCCATTCTTGGCTTTGTTCTGGGCAGTCGATGGAATCCAAGCGGATTCTATGCTTTTGTCCGCCACTTTTTACAATAATTGTATCGCCATCTATAACCCACTTAACGTCTGCTTTTGGGAGATCAGAAATGTGAGATCTTGGTGATACTACTGTTTGTGACCTGTGCGTGTCCGCGGGCGGGGATTTCATTTTTTGCAGGACTGAAAATCCGGCACAATGACCGCATTATACGTCTGCACTTAGAAAATGAAGTCAAAATCATAGGGATATTTATTTCAGACAATTAATGAATAAATCTCTTGAAGATGTAAAAATTGGCACTCGCGCAAGCAGGCACCTATTTCATTGGCCGAGTTTATTATTTTGACGAATGTATGTTAAGGAATGGTGAAAGAGGTATCAGGCTACGGCTAAATCTCTATGTTTCTGGCAAAGACCAGGGCAGATGTCCCAGCCAACCGGATCAATTCGCCGTTAAGGGCCTATTACGACGCTGCACCGACGCGTAAATCTGTGGACCGACTTCATGTATCGTTCGCTGTGCCATCGCGCCCTTGCAGGTCGGTAGCGTTTCGCCTTTGTCTAGGCGTCACCTGCCCATGCCCGCGCCAAGTCCAAAGCGAGTTACCCTGCTGCATCCGCACCGCCTTCGGCCCGATCGTCTTTTCGATCCTGACGCCCATTTCTGGCGACAGGGCCGCGTTGGCATTCAGGACATTGGACTGGGTTGGCCGGGCCATGCCCAGTGCAGCGGCAGTCATACTCAAGCCGAGCGGCTAGATCGCCTCGTCACGAATGATCGCGCCTGGACGGATCGTGTTCCTGTGGGTGGTGTAGCTGGCGGTGGCCATCGGCGGTTCTCCGATAAGGTCGGGTTGTGAGCACCAACCTGAACCGCGGAGCACCGAACCGATGACCAACGAGATGATGGCCCTTCAAGGGCTGTTGGAGAAGACGTCCGACGCTGATCTGCTGCGTGAGATGCTCGGTTTTGCCGCCGAGCGGCTCATGGAGCTCGACGTCGGCAGCAAGACCGGAGCGGCGTGGGGCGAGAAGAGCGGGGATCGGCTGGCGCAGCGCAACGGCTACCGCGATCGGGTCTGGGAGACGCGTGCCGGGACGATCGAGCTGCGCATCCCCAAACTCCGGAAGGGCTCGTATTTCCCGGGCTTTTTGGAGCCGCGGCGCCTGGCCGAGAAGGCGCTGACCGCGGTCATTCAGGAAGCCTATATTCAAGGCATCTCGACCCGGTCGGTCGACGACCTGGTCAAGGCTCTCGGCATGACCGGCATCTCGAAGAGCCAGGTATCGCGGCTCTGCGAGGACATCGACGAACGCGTTGGCGCGTTTCTCAGCCGTCCGATTGAAGGCGACTGGCCCTATATCTGGATCGACGCCACCTACGTGAAGGTCCGCCAGAATGGGCGGATTATCTCGGTTGCCGTGATCATTGCCGTCGGCGTCAACACGGACGGCCGCCGCGAAGTGCTCGGCATGACGATTGGCGCTTCGGAGGCCGAGACCTTCTGGACCGATTTTCTCCGCCAGCTCGCCCGGCGTGGGCTGCGCGGCGTCAAGCTGGTGATCTCGACGCGCACGAAGGCATCAAGGCCGCCGTCTCCAAGATCTTCACCGCCACTTGGCAGCGTTGTCGCGTGCATTTCATGCGCAACGCCTTGGCACACGCCGGCAAGAGCGGTCGCCGAGTGGTGTCGGCCTTCATCGCCACCGCCTTCGCGCAGAACGACGTCGAGGCGGCGAGCCTTCAATGGCGCCGGATCGCCGACCAGCTGCGGCCCAAACTGCCGAAGCTCGCCAGGCTAATGGACGAGGCCGAGCCCGATGTCCTGGCCTACATGGCCTTCCCGGCCCAACACCGACCAAGCTGCACTCGACAAACCCGATCGAGCGCCTCAACGGCGAGATCAAGCGCCGCACCGAAGTCGTCGGCATCTTTCCCAACGAAGCCGCCATCACCCGTCTCGTCGGCGCTCTGCTGCTCGAGCAGAACGACGAATGGGCGGTCCAGAGAGCCCGCTACATGTCCCTTGAGACCATCGCCCAGACCGGCGATGATGAAGCCGTCAGCCTAGCCGACATGACCGGCTGACCAAACACCGGCCGACGTCGGAGAACGCGCTGGGCAAAAGCCCAGCTACACCACGCACAGGGACACGACCCCTGGACGGGCTAGGTTCCTGATCATTGCCCCATTCGCCTTTCCGCCACTGGTCGTCGAGCATGCCGACATCGTGGGTGATTGACCGGCTTCGCTCATCTTCTCTTCCGGGAGCGGGACTATCGACATCTTTGCCCGCATGCTGAAGCGGTGCGTTTCGTCATGACTCTGGCCGGGAAATTTCGCGCTGCATGAGCTCGCGGATGAACTGCGTGTAGGGGATGCCGCGATGGCTAACCCGCTTCTTGAGCGCGTCGAGCAACGGCTTGGGCACCCGCATGTTGACGCGTTTCGATTTCTTCTCGAACTCGAAATGGGCCGGCTTGAACTGCGAAAAATCGAGGCCCGAGAGGTCCTGATCCAAGAAGGCCCCGGCTTCCTCGTCAGTTTTCAGCCTGGGAACGTACCTTTTCATAGCGCTCGGCCTCCTCTCTGTGCATGTAGCGGGCGCTGACCGGCCGGACGAACATGCGGCCGTCTTTCACGCGAAAAGTGAAAGCCACGAACACCGGCCTGCCATTCTAGGTTCTGCCAACGGCAATGAACCGGTCTTCTGCCGCCGAATGCCCGGCATCCAGCGCAAACCGGGGATCAACGGGTGGTGCACATTTGTACAGACAAACTCAAGTGTTCCACTCTGCGGAACTGCACAAGAGCGCTGCTTCGGGAGCCTGATGGGCGTCGGCGGAGGCCAGGCGCAAGAGCAGCGATCCAGCTTGGCGAACCATCTCCTCGTGCCTTATCACTCCGCCCAGCCCGGTCATGGGAGGCTGATCGCCGGCTGTCGGAACCCTTCGCTTCCTGGACGCGGATCTCATCATGACCCAGCCGAATATCGTCTTCATCATCACGGACCAGCAGCGGCACGACACGATCGGGGCGCTGGGGCATGGGCATATGATCACGCCCCATCTGGACCGGATGGTCGAGGCGGGGGTGGCGTTCACGCACATGTATGCGACGTCGCCGGTCTGCTCGCCGTCGCGGGCGTCGCTGTTCAGCGGGCTCTACCCGCACGACACGGGCGTGCTGCGCAATGACGACCGGTGGGCCTATACGTGGGTGCCGCTGCTGGCGAAGGCCGGGTATCGCTGCGTCAATGTCGGCAAGATGCACACCCATCCGTTCGAGGCGCCGCTCGGCTTTCACGAGCGGCACGTGACGGAGAACAAGGACCGGGCGCATCCGAGCCTGCCGTTCTACCTGGACAACTGGGACAAGGCGCTCTGGGCCTGCGGCGAGACCAAGCCGTCGCGAAAAACCTATTGTCAGCGGGGCGACTACGGCGAGCGGCTGGGCGCCTTCGTCTGGGAGCTGCCGGAGAAGCTGCACCCGGATGTCTTCGTCGGGCAGAGCGCGGTCGAGTGGCTGAGGTCGTACAAGGGTGACGAGCCGTTTCTTCTGCAGGTGGGATTGCCCGGGCCGCATCCGCCCTACGACCCGACGGCAGAGGCGCTGGCGCTGTACGATGGCGTCGACTTCCCCGAGCCGATCCGAGGGTATGACCTGGACAGCCAGCCCACGGCGCTCCGCAAGCTGCGGCAGAACCACATCGACAACGACCATGATGCGGTCGTGCATCTGGCCGATCCGACGCCCGAGCAGACGCAGCGGCAGCGGGCGCATTACGCGGCCAACATCACGATGATCGATGCCCAGCTGGGGGCGTTGAAGGAGGCGCTCGCGGCCAGGGGCGTGCTCGACAACACGGTGATCATCTTCACCTCGGATCACGGCGATTGCCTGAACGATCACGGCCATTCGCAGAAATGGACGATGTTCGAGGGCGCGATCCGGGTGCCGTGCCTGATCGAGGACCCGAGGCGTGGTGGCGGGCGGCGGGTGGATGATCTGGTGGCGCTGTTCGATCTGGGGCCGACGGTGCTGGAGCTGGCCGGGGTGACGCCGCCGGCCTGGATGGAGGCGCAGAGCCTGGTGCCGTATCTTGGCGGGGAACGCCGGCCCGAAGCGCGATGTCGTCTATGCCGAGCTCGCCGACGACATGATCCAGGAGGACTGCCCGTTCATCACGATGATCCGGACGGGCCCCTGGAAGCTCGTGCATTTCCTCGGATCCGACGAGGGCCAGCTGTTCGACCTCGAGGCCGATCCGGACGAGACGCGGAACCTCTGGGACAGGGCCGAACACGGTGCGGTGCGGCAGCGCCTGGTCCACGACATCCTGGAATGGCGGCTGCAGAGCGGCAGGCGGACGCAGAAGTTCCTGGCGGACGAGATGGCCGTGGTTGGCTGAGCCGCCCTGGCTGGCGCCGCTGGACAGGCTGTGGCGGGCGCGGCTAGACCCGGGGCCATCGGCTCATGGGGAGGCTCGTCACATGTCACGGATCGGAAGACTTTCGCCGGCTGCTTCGCGGTGGTGTTGCGGGCTCGCTCTGGCGGGGCTGCTCGCGCTGTCGCCGCTGACTCCGGCGTCGGCTGCCGAGTGTCTCGGCGTCACCTTGCCGGACAGCGCCGAGGTCGGCGGGCAAACGCTGGTGCTGAACGGGGTCGGGCCGCGGCTGGCGACGTTCCTCAACGTCAAGGTCTACGCGGCGGGGCTCTATCTGCCGGCCAAGTCGAGCGATGCCGCGGCGATCATCGCGGCCGACGAGCCGCGGCAGATTCAGCTGCATTTCGTCCGCAGCGTCGACGGGGAGGAGATCGCCGGCGCCTGGTCGGACGGCTTCAAGGACAATGCCGGGGACGGGCTCGGCGCGCTCGAGCCGCGCATCGAGCAGCTGGGCGGGATGATGGAGGACATGGCCGAGGGCGATGTCATGATGTTCACCTATGTGCCCGGCACCGGCACCGAGGTGACGATCAACGGCACGGCCAAGGGGACGATCGAGGGTGCCGATTTCGCCAGTGCGCTGTTCGCTATCTGGCTCGGCAATCCGCCCAATGACGAGATCAAGGCGGGGCTGCTCGGCGGCGGTTGCTGAGGGCCTAGAAGGCACCGGTTTGGAGCATCTTGTACATGATGGTGGTCGAGTCGAGGCGCTCGCCGGTGGGGTCCAGGCAGTAGCCGGGGATGACGCCGACCGTCTGGTAGCCGATGGCGGTGTAGAGCGATCCGGAGGGATCGCCGGTGCGCGTGTCGAGGGTCAGCAGGCGGCGGCCGAGAGCGACGGCGCGCTTCTCCAGCTCGACCATCAGGGCGCGGGCGATGCCCTGGCGGCGCCGGGTGGGGTGGACCAGGAGCTTCGCCACGTCAGCCCGGTGCGGCTGGTTGGGCGGGGTGTCGAGGCCGAGCTGGACCGTGCCGGCGATGGCCCCTGCGATCTCCGCCACCAGCAGGAGCCGGGTCCCGGCGCGCACGCCCGGCAGCACCTTGTCGCGCCAGAAGGCCTCGCTGGCGGAGACCCTAAGCGGCAGCACGAAGCCGATGCTGGCGCCATCCAGGACACAGTCGCGGAGCAGTGCCCCGAGCGCGGTCACATGCCGCTCTAGCTCGTCTTCCTTTAGGCTGGCGATGGCGACGGGCGAAGGGCCGCTCATCCTGGCCTAGACCACGAAGAGAACGTAGCGGGCGCCGGACTCCGCCGGCGTGGTGAAGGCGCTCTTGCCGAAGAGCTGGTAGCGCAGGCAGTCGCCGGGCTCGAGCGCGTAGCTGCGGTCGGCTTCCCGGTCGTCGAGGGCAACGGACAAGGCGCCCTCGAGCAGCAGCAGATGGTGCTCGAGGCCAGGGCGCGGCGGGCGGGCATAGGTGATCCGTTGGCCCGGCGGCAGCGTGCCCTCGATCGCCTCGCCGGCCAGTGAGCCGGCCGGTGGCGAGACGATGCGGCGGCGAAAGCCGGTCTCCGGGTCGACCCAGATCGCCTGCGCGGCGGCGGGGACCAAGGGCGGGAACGTCTCTTCGATCGTGGTCAGCAGCCGGGACAGGGTCAGCCCGTAGGCCGCGGATAGCCGGCCCAGCACGCTCGCCGTCGGGCTGACCTCGGCGTTCTCCAGCCGCGACAGGGTAGCGCGACTGACCGCGGTTCGTGTCGCCAGCTCGTCCAGGGTCCAGCCGCGCTCGGCGCGCAGCTCCTTCAGCCGGCGAGCGAGCCGCTGGTCGAATATCTGAGCCGTGGCGTCTTGTTCCATATAAGAGATGATGTTTCGTATTCGAGAAAAGCGCAACAGCGATCGGCGTGGCGAACATGCGTCCTCGCTTAACCGTTTTTTAAGTCGGGCCGGCCACAGTGGCAGTCGCTGGCGATCGGGAATGGCGGCGGGTGCATGGATGACGGCGAGCGCAGATTGACGGCGGGAAGAGCGGCAATGCCCGGCTGTTCGGGCTCGGGACGAGGGGCCGAGCGTTGGCGCTGCCCGATGAGCTGGTGGCACGCCCTGCCGAGCGCCGTGTTCCTGCTGCTGCTCGGGCTCTCCCTCAGCGCCTGCGCGGCGCCGCTCACGTCGGTCGTGAGATTGGCTGGAGAGGCTCTCGATCAGCAGCAGCCCATTGCCTGTAGCCAGCGCTACGAGACGGTGTCGCGGATCACGCTCCGGCGCGACATGGCGGCAGAGGAAGCGGTACGCTCGGCTTTCGAGCCATCCCGCATCTGGGGCGTCGCCGAGAATGTCCGCATCGTGAGCGCCGCGCCCAACGCTGCTCCAGCATTGGCGGTGCGTTACCCCAAAGGCTCGATCGCGCCTTCGAGCAAGGCGCCCCGCGGCGGTGCGGGCTTCGTCAGCCAGGCTGGGCTCGAGCGCGGGGTCGAGGCGGCCTGCCTCAGCTACCGGGTGCGGTTCGCGCCGGGCTTCGCCTTCGCCCGCGGCGGCAAGCTGCCGGGGCTCTACGGTGGCGACGGCCCGGTCGGTGGTGCCGCAGCCGACGCTGGCTTCTCGGCCCGGCTGATGTGGCGTCGAGGCGGCGATGGCGAGCTCTACGCCTACTTGCCGGAGGCGGCGACCAGCCACGGTCAGAGTCTCGGCCGCGGCGCCTGGCGGTTTCCTGTCGGCCGTTGGGTATCGGTCGAGGAGGAGATTGTCCTGAACGATCCCGCGGCGGCCGATGGCATCGCCCGCATCTGGATCGGCGGCGAGCTGCGCTTCGAGGCGACGGACATCGTGTTCAGGCGCGATCCGGAGGTACGGATCGAAGGGCTGATGTTCTCGACCTTCTTCGGCGGCCGCGATCCATCTTGGGCGTCACCCAAGGACCAGGAGGCCCTCTTCGCCGACTTCGCAGTTCATCTACCGCGCAGCGCCGGAAAGGATGAGCTGTGGGCGGCGCTCGATGTCACGCATCCACGAGTCGTCCGGTCCGGCAACTGACCTGCAACCCGCGAGTTCAACTGGGCGTTCGCCGGAGGCACCAGCTCCTCCTGCCAGCCGCCGACGGGCGGCAGTGTCGATATTCGTTCCAGCTCGGGGAAACGGATCGGCATCTTCGCAGGTTCTTGAAGGAGACAGCTCACGCGGTCGTCGTCGAGTCGTGGCATGTCTCCTACCGCGGCAAGGTTGGCCTCGGCGCGCGATGGCCGGCCATCCTCGTTTGGGCCTCAAATGCGGTTCGTATCGCATGCGGTGGCGTAGTTGACGGCGGTCACCGGCGGTTTTCCGGCAGGGTCGGGTTGTGACCACCCATCCGCCCGGAGCGGTGACCGACGGGATGATGGCCGTTGAGGTGCTTTTGGCGAAGGCGTTCGACGCCGGTCTGCTGCGGGAGATGCTGGGCTTCGCTGCCGAGCGCTCGATGGAGCTCGAGGTGCGGTCGAAGACCGGCGGCGGTTTCAGCGAACGGCATCCGGACCGGCTGGCGCAGCGCAACGGCTATCGTGAGCGGGTCTGCGAGACGCACGCCGGAAGGGTCGAGCTGCGCATCCCCAAGCTGAGGCCCGCCGCGATCTGCCTGCATGGGCATTTTGGTGTCAAGGTGCCGTTGCCGCGATGGTTGTCGGCGGAAGGTTTCTCAGTTGCTCATGACGGCGTTTCCCGATGGAGCGTGGCTAGCAGGAGATGCCTCTCCGAGGTGGAACATCTCACCGACGGACACGTGCTCGCGCCAAAGCCCGGCACTCCTCGGATTCGGGCATGCGGGTCGGATTCGGGCATGCGGGGACCCGAGGTCCGACCCATGATGCGCTCATGCGCCCTCCTTCGGAGGGGAACTCCCCACCCTTCAGCAAGTGGGCATCGGTTTGGGATTGCTGGCCTTTGTGATGTGTTGCGGATTGAACGGGGTGCCTGCAATGAGCATGGCACCGGCGACGGCGAGAAGGCGATCGGCCACCGATCGCAGCGCGCGGCCGTGGCCGTGGCCTCGGCGCCGCAGAGCGGCGCATATCTGTCGGCTCCGTGGTTCGCGCTGCACGGCGACGCGGGCCGAACGGTAGACGGCGTTGGCGAGGTGGGCGTGGGCGGCTTGGCGGCGGAGCACGATCTTCCACTTGCCGGATCGCTTGGTAACCGGGGCGACACCACGCAGGCAGCGGAGCGCGTGGTAGTCTCTGCGCTGCAGGGCTTCGGAGGCTTCTGCGAGCAGCGTGGCGATGACAACCCCTGCCGACGCCCGGCAAGCATCGCAGGATCGTCACGTCACGCTGCATCGTGGTGGTGGCGCCGTTGTCTTTGGTCGTCGCGGTGGCGAGCCGTTCGGTCAGCCGATCGAGCCGGTTTTCGGCTTCCTTGATCTGCCGGTTCACGAGCCGGAGGCGCTCGACGACGACCTCCAGGTGGGCGGTGGCGGCGTCGACGGTGCCGGCGGCGGTAGCGACCGCGGGCTGGCGCAGGCGGTCGAGCACGTGGTCAGCGTCGAGGCGGCGGATGCGATAGCGCTTCAGCAAGCGTTCGACCGTCGCCGGCCGCACGCGCGCCGCCTTGGTGGGCGTCGGGACGTGTTCCCAGAGGTCGAGGAACCAGGGGGCGGCGACGTCGTCGTCGAGCTGGAGCATGGCTGGGAAGTAGCGCCAGAGCAGCTCGCGCACGCGGTTGGCGAGGCGATTGCGATCGTGACGCAGGTCCTCAAGCAGACGCGAGCCCTCGCGCAGTTCGACGACGCACGGATCGAGCGGTTGCAGGCGCCGGAAGCAGCGCAGATCGGTGCGCACCGCATCGGCGAGGACGAGCGCGTCGCGGCTGTCGTCCTTGGCGCCGGCGGGCGAGAAGCGGTCGCGGAAGCGATCGAGCTGCTTCGGATTGATGGCGTGGACACGGAAGCCACGCGCCATGAGGGTCTCGACGACCGGACCGTGCGGCGCCTCGATGGCGACCTCGACGGTGCCGGGCTCGGCCTCGGTGGGGGCGAGGATCCAGGCCGCCAAGGCGGCGAGGCCCTCGCCACCGTGGCGCGAAGCTGCGCTCGTCCAGCTTGCGCCCCGTGGCATCGACGCTGACGGCGTGATGGTTCTGCGAGGCCCAGTTGACGCCGACGAACCAGGCTCGCGATCTCTGATCCATGGCGAAGTTCCCGCTGAGGTCTGAGCCGTCGCGATGCTCGCCGATCCCTGTACTGGCGCTCGAAGTCGCGGACTCCTCCACCAGGCATCCACCGCGACCACTCACCGGGGCACGGGTCCCCCCAGCTGCTCGGAGCACAGGCGGCGATGGGTTGCTCTCGCCGGGTCGGCCCGATCCGATCAGCCTATGACGACGCCGAACGGATCACGATGATTGGCACAAGGGGCGGCGCACATCCGAGATGGTGGCCCTATCTGACCGGCGAACCATGGTGACTGACGGCCTGGGCACCAAGTAGACCGACCGGCTCCACCACCTCGAATCGGGGCCGACCGTGTCGTCGCCCGCGAACTTTAAAGCCGATCAGACCGCACGCATGATGACGCCTTCGGGCACGTTGCCGGACGGGACGAGCTGCCACAGGTCGATCAGCAGCTGGCGGGCAAGAGCGACGATCACTGTTTTTCGTACGGTGCCCTTGGCGCTTTCGGTGCGTGCCCGTTGCCAGATAGCTGGCGCGCTCTCCCTCTGGAACATCGGCCAGCGCCATCGGCCGTCAGCAGACCGGCCGATCCAGGGCCAAAGGCCCTGCGGCCAGCAGACGGCGGCGGGCGAGCTGGACCATGCCGCGACGCACCCGGCGATTGCCCGCCCTAAAGAGCCCTTTGCCGCGACGGCGTGATCCGCTCTCGTCGGGTGTCCCGGTCAATCCGGCGTAGCGCTCCACAGCGCGGCGGTTGCGAAGGCTACGGCCGAGGATCTCGCGGATCAGCATGTCCGCAGTTTCGGTGCCGGCCAACCCGTCGATTGGGCCGCGCACTCGGGCCGAGAGGACCACCATCGTGTTCGTGCGTTCGTCCGGCGCTTCGGCAAGACGCCGGAGGCGGGCGGTCTCGAAGCGCCGGATCTGTACGCGGACGAGCCGCAATCGCTCCGGATCACGCTGCATCTGGGCCAGGGTGTTGATTGGCAAGGCTGTTGGGCGGTATCGGCGCGTCGTCTGGCGTGCGCAGCTGCGCCAAGCGTTCGCTCGCCCGCTTAAGCTTAAGTTTCGGCTTGACCTGGCGAAGACCCAGCCTGGCCAGCCACGCCTTCGATCGGCTGATCGATCGCGTCCGTTACCTAGCTTCTCACGGCCCAGGATCGTCTCGGGTCGCTCGTGGATCGGGCGGCGATGGCGCTCTTGGTCTCACCGCGCTCGCGTCGGCCGCCCGTCGCCTTGCCGCACCGCAGCAGCTGCCGGAGCTTTTCCAACATTTGCAGAGCGCCAAGGATGAAGCGCGAAATTGCTTCCGTGCCGGGCCCGCGCGGGCCCGGGCTCATTGCCGGTCTCGAGACATCCCGCAATCTGCCCGAGTGCACAGCCTTCGAGAAGGCGACCATCCCCAATTGCTCCAGCCGCTCGCGCCGCACCAAATGGGAGCCCTCGGCGAAGCTCGGCAGCCGCGCGACGGCAGCCGATTGCGCGCGGACGCACGATTGATTGCCGACGACGAACGTCCCGACCGTGCTGCCCTCTTGGCAGGTCTGACACCTTCCAGCCGCCCAATGACGACTTGCTCGCGTTCCGCCAGCGACAACTGCCGATCTCGGGCCGCCAGTGTCTCCCGACCTTGGAGCGTCTTCAGCACCATGGAGCCTCCGCGCGCGGAGACGGGTTCCACGCCGTCCCTCTGCCGTCGATCGAGGTGCGCGGCGCGCGGTCTTTCGCGTGTCCCTTTGCGGACCAACTCCAGGGCCGCACGGCCGGTACGGGTCTTCCGGCGGAGCCGGCCGGTGAATGCCGCGATCCCCTCTTGGAACAGAACCGGCGTTTTTGCCGTCTATATCGGTGAAGGCCACATTGCCTGGCGCCCGACCGGGTGAGCCGGAGGTGCGTGCAGGGGTGTGTTGCCGACCAACCCAGGGAAGGAACCAGCCTGATGGATACGCTCGGGTCGACCAAGGAAACTGCGGTGTTGCATCGGCTTGGCCTGCGGAGCGCGGTCCTGCTCCTTGCCGCCATTCTCATGGCCGGCACGCTGACCGCCTGCGACGACGGCTCCGAGGCCGGCGGTGAAACCGAGAGCAATACGACGACGACCAACTAGCCCCGCCATGGCCGCCCGCGCCGCCCGGCGGCGGCGCGGGCAAGCGTCGAAAGCGGGCGACAAGGCAACGATCGCCGCGCATCGGACTTGCCGGCATTGGTTGGCACCGGATGCTCGGCGACATCCGGCGCGATTTGGTCGGTGGCGACCGGGCCGATCTCGAGACTTACGCATGCCTTCGCGGTCGCAAGTAATCGTGCGCGTTGCTCACCAGGGGTGGTGCATGCGCCGATAAGGTGCGGGCGCGGCGCACGGCGGCGCCTGGAAATAGGCCATTGTGGCCTTCCCTGAAGCGTGTGCAGCGGCTCCAAATTCCCTCAAGCCAGGCCTCCACTACGGGTAGCGTGCCTTTCTGGGCTCGATCGCGACGTCGACGTCGTGGCCTGCGTTTGGCGGCATGATGGTCCGGCCGGTATTGGGCCTAGCCGCAGGCTGCCTTGCGGGCCCGGTCGCGTTCCAGGAAAGCAGGCGATGGGGTCGCCGACATGAGCTGATCCAGATGTTGGTCGGCGCGTCGGGCTCGTCGTCGCTTCGGTGCTGCATCTCATGGTCGACGATGCGGCACGGCTCGGTAAATGGCGCTAGTCTCTCTGGCGAGCGGTGTGGCTGCACGGGCGCTGGGCGGCCGAGCTGTCGCCCTGCCCAACGGGAGTGTTGCTGGCGATGATGATGGCGATCGGGGCCGACTACCCGGAGATCAGGGAGGCGGTGGCGCGTATCTGCGCCGGCTTTCCTGGTGCCTATTGGCGCGAGCTGGAGGCGGCGAACGGCTACCCGACGGCTTTCGTCGCGGCCCTGACCCAGAGCGGCTACCTGGCGGCGTTGATCCCGGAAGCGTACGGGGGGGCCGGGCTGCCGCTGCGGGCGGCTGCGGTGATCCTCGAGACCATTCATGCGGCGGGGTGCAGCGCTGCTGCCTGCCATGCGCAGATGTACACCATGGGCACGCTGCTCCGGCACGGCTCGGCGGCGCAGCAGGAGCGCTACCTGCCGGCGATCGCCAGGGGCGAGCTGCGGCTGCAGGCGTTCGGGGTGACCGAGCCCGGCAGCGGCACCGACACGCCGGCCTTGAAGACAAGGGCCGTGCTGCGGGGCGACCGCTATGTGGTGCACGGGCAGAAGATCTGGACCAGCCGGGCGCTTTTTTCGGATCTGATGCTGCTGCTCTGCCGGACGACGCCGACGGAAGAGTGTCGCAAGCGGTCGGACGGGCTCTCGGTGCTGCTGGTCGATCTGCGCGAGGCGGTGGGCCACGGGCTCGAGATCCGGCCGATCGAGACGATGATCAACCATCAGACGACGGAGGTGTTCATCGACGAGCTGGAGGTGCCGGCGGCGAACCTGATCGGCGAGGAGGGCGAGGGCTTTCGCTACATCCTGGACGGGATGAACGCCGAGCGGATCCTGCTCTCGGGCGAGGCCGTCGGCGATGGGCGCTGGTTCATCGAGCGGGCGGTCGCCTATGCCAAGGAGCGGCAGGTGTTCGGCCGGCCGATCGGGCAGAACCAGGGCATCCAGTTTCCGCTGGCGCGGGCCTTGGCCAGGCTCGATGCGGCGGAGCTAATGGCGCGGCAGGCGGCGGCGCTGTTCGATGCGGGGAGCCCTTGTGGGCGGGAGGCGAACAGCGCCAAGCTGCTCACCGCCGAGGCGGCCTGGGAGGCGGCCGAGGCCTGCTTTCAGACCTTCGGCGGCTTCGCCTTTGCCAAGGAATACGACATCGAGCGCAAGTGGCGCGAATGCCGGCTGTTCCAGACGGCGCCGATCTCGACGAACATGGTCCTGGCGTATCTGGCGCAGACGGTGCTCGGGCTGCCGCGCGGGTATTGAGCCGATGGCTTCGGCGCCGTGCTAGGCCACGACGGGTGTCAGCAGGGGCTCGACGTCGGTGGCGGCTGGCGGGGCGGTGATCAGCTGGTCGGCCTCGGCCGTGGCGACGGCGCCGTCGTCGAGCTGGTCGCTGGGCGCCTCGGTCTCGCCGTCGTCGAACGCGCCGGTGCGGAGATCGAGGATGCCGTCGTCGAACTGCAGCAGCTCGACCGAGAGCCAGCGTGTCGCGGCCACCATCGCCGAACAGATCCTCGACGTGCGCGTGGTGCTGTCGAGTGCCGGTGATCCGGTGGTCGGCGAAGGCGCCTGCGAAGATCGCCGTATCCATGGCCCAGGCCGCCCAGCAGCACGTCGTCGCCGAACCCGCCCACCAGGATGTCGTCGCCCAGCCCGGCGAGCACGACGTCGTCGCCAGCACCACCGTCGATGGTGTCGGCACCGTCACCGCCGCGATCGTGTCGTCGCCGGCATCGCCCGAGATGTAGTCGTCGCCGGCGCCACCGACGATGAAGTCGTCGCCGATCGCCGCCTCGATCGAATCGTTGCCGGGGCCGCCGAGCAGCGTGTCGTCGCCGCGCCGCCGAACAGAGGTCCCGCCCCTCCTCACCCTTCAGCGTGTCGTCGCCGGCATTGCCGTGCAGGAAGTCGTCGCCGCCGCGCCCCTCGATCAGATCGTCGCCCGCGCCGCCGGCGAAGCCGTCGTACTGCGTCGCTGCCGATAGCGGTGCCGTCGGCCAACTGGGTGAAGATGAAGTCGTCGGCCGCAGCGTGCCCGTGAAGTCCTCGTTTATAGCGAACTACGGTCCGCAACACGATCACGAATTATGTCAAATTCGTTATTCCGATAGAAATGACCAGCGTCCCCGGTACAGGTGACGCCAGCGGACGTAAATCGATCCTGTCGCCTTCGGTTGGGAGAAATCGGTGATGATCGACCGCGCTTGTCGTCCACAAGTTTAGGCGTAGTAATTGCTCGAGCCGAAGACATCGGCGCCGCCGAGACCGGTCATGTTGGTAAAGATGTTTTCGCCGGACGGATCCAGGACGTAGAGCGGTCGGCGTACGCCGAGCCCGTCAACGTCGACACTCGGCCGACTCGGTCGTGCTGCCGAAATTGGCGAAGAAGTCGCCGCCGCGTCGCCACCTCGGGCCAGGGCGATCTGGGACCGGTGTTGACCTGCACGCCCTCGGCCGACGTCGAGTAGGAGAGCCGGTATTGCCGGCGCCGAAGTCGAGATAGTCCGGCCGCCAGCACCGCCCTCGATGACCGAGCCCGAGGCCGCCTTGATCCAGTCGTTGAGCGGGCCGCCAATGGCGTTCTCGATGTCGGTGAGCTTGTAGGCGTTCGGCACGTCGGTCGCCGAACGGCGGGGTGGCACCGACCGGGGCGGTCCCGGATTCGGATCCTCACTCGCCGGTCGCTCAGCGGCGTAGCCCTGGGTCAGATCGACCACGAGCTGCAAGCCGTCCGGCCCCTGGTCCAGCGCGTTCTTGAGCAGGTTGCCGTAGACGACGCCGAAGGTGTCGGTGCCGGCGCCACCGTCGAATGTGCCGCCCGAGACGCCGCCGTAGAGGATGTCGTCGCCGGCGCCGCCCGACAGGCTCTCGGCGGGCGGTGTGCCGCTGCTCGAGTTGTCGATGAAGCTGTAGAGCTTGTCGTTTCCGTCGCCGCCGTAGAGCGTGTCCGCCAGCTGGCCGCCGTACAGCACGTCCCCGCCGGCGAGGCCGTAGAGCGTCGACGCCTGGTCTTGCAGGTCACTCGTCCGGATCGTCGCCGGATCGACGATCGCCTCGTTGATCGTCAGCGCGTCGGAGTACTGCGTGCCGGCGATACTTGCATGGGCGCCATTATTCGCGACGAGCAGGCCGCCGATTGCACCGTAGACGTTGACCGTCGCACCGCTCGGGATCGAAGCATTCGATGGCGATACGAAGCCGCCGGACGGCAATAGATCCAGCACGCTGCTGGCCGCGAGCGTCGAGAAGCCGGTCTCGGTGTTGATGACCGCAGGCGAGCTCGTGAACGCCTCCAGGATGGGCTTCAGCGGCGCCTTGTCGTCGGCCGGCGAGAAGCCGAGCGAGGTGATATAGTCGTCCGCGATGCGGACCTCGGCGAACTGCGTGCTGTCCTCGAGGAACTTGATCCCCCACGCGTTCGTGCTGCCGTCCGCGAACTCGGCGAAGAAGTCGACCTCGACGGTGAGGTCCTTGCCGTCCTTGTCGTCCGTGATCAATGGCAGGATCAGGACGTCCATGCTCGGGTCGAAATCGGTGACCATCATGACGTCCGTCGTCTGCGGCTTCGGCGACGACGTCGAGTCGAGCCCCAGCAGGAAATCAAGAAAATCGCCCACGACGGCGCCGCCGATCGGCCCAGCGAGAGCTCCGGCAATATCGCCGACGCCTTTCTCGAACGCGTTAGCCAGCAGGTCGCTGGCGATCTCACCGCCAACCACGGACGTCTATGATCCGAAGAATCCCGACCAGAAATCGCCTGCCGAGCTGGGGGCGTCCTCGCTGTAGCTGAGGACGAAGGTATCGCTTCCACCCCCGCCGGTCAGAATGTCGAGGAACCCGTCGCCGCGCGGGCCGCCGTACAGGTAGTCCGATCCCGTGCCACCGGTGAGGGTGTCGGCGCCGTTGCCGCCGTAAAGTTGGTTGTTGCCGCTGCTCGCGCTCACCACGTCGTTGCCGTTGCCGCCAGACAGGCGGTCGTTGCCGCCACCGCCCGCGATGGTGTCATCACCGTCGGCACCATCGATCGTGTCGTCACCGTCGTTCGCCGCATCATAAGGTGCGAGCGGAAACCCTGCCGGCGACGGCTTTACCGGCGCGACGCCCAACTCGAATACGAATGTATCGGCTTCGTCGCCGAAGAGCGTGTCATTGTACTGACCACCGACGATCGTGTCGTCTCCCCCGCCTCCTAACACGGTCGAGCTCTGATTGTTGACTTGATCGCTGCCGTCGTAGGTATCGTTCCCCTCTCCCAAGAGAACGTACGCGGGAGTCGAATAACCTATTTGGATGTTATTCGTAACATTATCGTCTCCAGCTCCCAACGCGAATGCGCCCGTGACCTGAAAAGACAAGGAATCGTCTTGACTCGCCTCCGTTCCATTCCAAATATAATAATATCCGCCAAATGTCTCGAGCCCGTAGCTGAAATTGATGTCGATATCGTATACAAAGGAATTGTTCCCGGCGAGTGATATTGGCTGAAAATAGTCCAATACTTTACCCGGCACCTTTGGCCAACCTCGTTCTGAGATATTTTTGACGCTTACTGTCGGCTCATTGATGAGGTTCACTGGCATTGACCGCACTCCATCATGTATTCGAGTACCATTGGATTGTATAGTTTACCGCAAGCTACTTCGAAGACTAGGTTTGTTATAATGCTTGCCTTCCGCAGGGGCAGTTTCGCTCTAGCGCAGGCGAGAGTGCTTCAAATCCTCGACTCGCCCGCCTCTCGGCCTGGTAGCGGCCTGGATCACCGTTTTCGTCTTGTCCGTCGCACCAAAAATTATGGCGCTCGGCGAAAGAGATCGATGGACGTGCGTCTCAAGTTCTTGGGACCTGCGTCTCACGCGCGCGAACAGCAGGCGGCCTCAACAATCCGGGGTTGACTATGCCGGTTGGCGGTGGAGGCGGCTCGTCCAGCGTTGGGGGCCGAGCGCGGTGTGAAGGCCGTGGCGAGACGATGCGCCGCCGAAGCCTTCGGCGCCAGGACATGATGGAGGGCAGCGCATGGCGGTCACCAAGCCCAGGATGCGCCCTCGACCTCCCGGCCCATCGCGCCCGCGAACGGCTTGTCGATCGCGCTTGCCGGTGCCACCATCGCCGCGTTTGTTATTGCGCACGTGTTCGCGTGGATTTAGGACCGTCGGGCGAATTCCGGCGTGGTTCCTAGAACCGATGGGAGCATTTCTGCAACGGAAGGATCGTGATGCCGGCGCCCAACGCGACCTGCGACACCTCTGGCATCGCCTTGAACGAGCAGTTCGACGCCTATCGCGCGTTCACGTCGGGGGGTCTGACCGACCACCGCCCGACCGCCGCATGGAACACGACGGCGGGGGCCTCCGGGCAACGTTGGCACCTCGACGACGTCACCGTCCTGCAGACCCGTCATCACGGCCTGGAGATGCGGCGCGCCGCCGCCAGCGCCCGTCAGTCCAGCCAAGATTTCTTTGCATTGGTGTGGTATATCGATGGAAGTTATCAAGGCCAATATGGCGGCTCGGCCTTCAAGAATCATAGAGATGAGGTGTTCTTCAACGATCTCAGGCAACCGGTCGATGCGCAATCCAGTGGAGCCGTAGATATCGTCTCGGTGACCATACCGTACGAGTTGCTCAATTACATTCCCGGCCAGACGAAGACCGTGGTCGGGCACACCTTCACGGGCGCGCGCAACCGGCTGATACAACGAAATCTGCTGCAGCTGATGGAGGATCTGCCCACGGTGTCGCGCGCCGAGGCCGTGGCGCTCGGGCTCGCTCTTGCCGGCCTCGTGCGCGGGTTGCTGTCGGCGCGCCCTTCGAGCGACGAGGCGTGGAACGACTTTGCCAAGGCGCGATCGTCGGCGATCCGCACCTTCGTCGACGAGAACATTGGCCAAGGCCCGCTGACGATCACCCGCATTTGCGCGGCAGTCGGCGCCTCCCGAGCCACCGTGTACCGCGAGTTCGCCGACGAGGGCGGCCTTCAGCATTACGTGACCGGGCGACGGGTCGCGAACGCGCTGGCCCAGCTGGCCGTGTCGACGCCACGACGCGGCATGATCGGCGAGGTCGCCCGCCGTTGGGGTTTCAGCGATCAGGGCCACTTCAACCGCCTGTCGCGACGCCACGCCGGTGTGGCGCCTTCCGATGTGCTGGGCTCGGCGGTCGGGTGCGGCGGTGCCGGTGAGCCCACGGGCTCAGCGTCGTTGCCTGCGCTCAAGCTCGGAGCCGTATCCGAGTAGACCTTCGGTCGGCTAGCCGTCTATTGGGTTCGGGCATTGTTGGCTAGATGTTTGATCCCTGAGTGTGATGGTACGATCTTTGGCCATCACACGAAGAAAGAGCTATGGGCCAGGTACTCCACGGCAGCGCCACGATCTCCGCCAGCGTGATGTCCGGCGCCTCATTGATGAGTGACAGGATCGCCAAGGGATGCGCCTCGAGCCGATACGAGCGCTTGTCGCCGCTCGACACGGCAACGGAAGGGCGGCCGCGGCCGGACGCTGCCCGGCAGGACATCCCGCCCTCCAGCGCCGCCACGGCACGGCGACGCGGATCAGATGAAAGTGCAAGAGCCATGAATGCTGGCCTCCTTCACCAGCCCCAAATTTGAACCACGAACCGATGGCTTTGGAAATCTCCACAGATTCCATAGGGTTAGAGAACGCTCTAGTTCTTTGGCAAAAATGCGCATGACCGGAACACCCGAAGGCCGGATGCTACTCGGCGCGTCATTGGTGCCGAGGTGCCAGTAATGGGAGAGGTCCGGCAGCGCGGGCCTCTTGGGCAGGCGCTAATGGCGTTCGCCCATTCCCGATATTGGCGTTTGCGGTTGGCCGCCGCACGGTATGGCAACGGTCGGTGCAGGGAGATCGGGTGATGCAGCTTTCGGCCGGTCAGGTGGCACCTATTCGAAGGCCTCGGTCCTTCTTGCAGCGCGCGCCCCTTCCCCCTCATCCCGCCGGCGGTGGGACCCTTTTCTTGAAGTCCTCGGCCATGTCGTCGAGGCGGACGAAGCGGACGCCTGGGTGCTTGATCATGTAGGCGATCAGGCGTTCGAGCATGGCCAGGACCTGGGGGCGGCCGGAGACGTCGGGGTGGATGGTCATCGGGAAGACGGCGTAGTCGTGCTCGCGGTAGACCCAATCGAAGGTGTCGCGCCACATCTCTTCCATGTCGCGCGGATTGACGTAGCCGTGGCTGTTGGGGAACGCCTTGATGAACATCATCGGCGGCAGGTCGTCGAGGTACCAGGAGGCCGGGATCTCGAGGAGCGGGGTCGGCTTGCCGCGGGTGAAGGGCTTCATCCAGGTTTCGGCCGGCTGCTTGTAGTCGATGGCGGTCCATTCGTCGCCGACGCGGATGTAGTAGGGCTCGAAGTCGCGGTGCATCAGGCTGTGGTCGTAAGTGATGCCGTTCTTGAGCAAGATGTCGACGGAGTTGGTCGAGACCTCCCACCAGGGCGCGACGTAGCCGGTGGGGCGCTGGCCGGTGAGCTTTTCGATCAGGGCGATGGACTTGTCGAAGACGGCTTCCTCCTGCTCGTAGCTCATCGCCAGCGGGTTCTCGTGGGAGTAGCCGTGCAGGCCGATCTCGTGGCCGGCCTCGGCCACCATGGCGCATTCGTCGGGGAACGATTCGATGGTGTGGCCGGGGATGAACCAGGACTGCTTGATGCCGAAGCGGTCGAAGAGCTTGAGGATGCGCGGCATGCCGACCTCGCCGGCGAAGACGCCGCGCGAGATGTCGCCCGGGCTGTCGGCGCCGCCATAGGAGCCGAGCCAGCCGGCGACGGCGTCGCAGTGGATACTGAAGGCGCAGAGGATGTCCTTGGTCACAGGTCGGCTCCTTGATGGCGGCGGGTGGACCCAGCCTTTACGGGTTATAGCTGGTATCGCAAGGTTCGTGCCAGATCGAGGTCGCCCGGGCCATGGCGCCCGGCCTTCCGGACGGGCGCGTTTCGGGCTATGCCCGGCATCCACCGTCCGCGAGAGTTCGGCCTCGACCACCATCATCGGATAGCTGCATGACCACGATCACCGAGCTTCTGGCCGCCCATCCCGCGACCGCCGCCGCCATCGGCGCGCCGGACCGGGACTGGCTCGATTTCGCGGGCTTGCGGGCGTTGACCCAGCGTGTCGGCCAAAGCCTGGCGGCAGCCGGCATCGGCCGGGGCGACCGGGTGGCGATCGTCCTGCCGAACGGGCCGGAGATGGCGGCGGCCTTCGTCACGGTCGCGGCCTGGGCGACGACGGCGCCCTTGAACCCGGCCTACCGGGCGGAAGAGCTGGACTTCTATCTCTCGGACCTGGGTGCGAAGGCGCTGATCGTGGCGGCGGGCGAGGACGGGCCGGCGGTCGAGGCGGCGCGGCGACACGGGGCCACAGTGCTCCGGCTGGCGCATGACGCGGCGGGGCCGGCCGGGTCGTTCGAGCTGACGGCGACAGCTGCAGCGGGTGGCGGGGCTGTTGGCGGGACGGGGGCCGGGCCCGAGCCGGCCGAGGCGGACGACGTGGCGCTGGTGCTGCACACCTCGGGCACGACGTCGAGGCCCAAGATCGTGCCGCTGCTGCACCGCAATCTCGTGGCTTCGGCCCTGCATATCGGCGAGACGCTGCGGCTGACGCCCGAGGACCGCTGCCTCAACATCATGCCGCTCTTTCATATCCACGGGCTGATCGCGGCCGTGCTCGAGCTCGCTCGCGGCGGGTGCTTCGGTCTCCTGCACGCCGGGCTTCAACGCGCTTCGCTTCTTCGGCTGGCTGGAGACGGTCCGGCCCACCTGGTACACGGCGGTGCCGACCATGCACCAGGCGATCCTGACCCGCGCCGAGCGCAACAAGGCGGCGATCGCGGCGGCACCGCTCAGGCTGATCCGGTCCTCCTCGGCGTCCCTGCCGCCGCAGGTGATGCAGGCGCTGGAGGAGACCTTCGGGGCGCCGGTGATCGAGTCCTACGGGATGACCGAGGCGACGCACCAGATGACCTCGAACCCGCTGCCGCCGGCCCCCCGCAAGGCTGGCTCGGTCGGCATCGCGGCCGGGCCCGAGGTCAAGATCGCCGACAGCGAGGGGCGGTTCGTGGCGGCGGGCGGCACCGGCGAGGTGGTGATCAGCGGGCCCAACGTGACGCCGGGCTACGAGGCCAACGAGGCGGCCAATGCGGCGAACTTCTTCGAGGCCCAGGGCCGGCGCTGGTTTCGCACCGGTGACCAGGGGATCATGGACGAGGCCGGCTATCTGCGGATCACCGGGCGGCTTGAAGGAGATCATCAACCGGGGCGGCGAGAAGGTGAGCCCGCTTGGAGGTCGACGAGGTGCTGATGGACCACCCGGCGGTGGCCCAGGTCGTGACCTTCGCCATGCCGCACGCCAAGCTCGGCGAGGAGGTGGCGGCGGCGGTCGTGCTGCAAGGAGGGCGAGAGCGCCGACGAGCGATCGATCCGCGATTTCGCCGCCGGCCGGCTTGCCGACTTCAAGGTGCCGCGGCGCGTGGTGATCCTGGACGAGATCCCCAAGGGCGCGACCGGCAAGCTGCAGCGCATCGGGCTCGCCGAGAAGCTGGGGCTCGGGGCTTTGAAGGTCTGCATCTACGGCGCCGGCGCCATCGGCGGGCTCCTGGCAGCCAGGCTCGCCAAGGCGGGCGCGGCCGAGGTCGGCCTGGTGGCGCGGGGTCCGCATCTGGCGGCGATGCAGACGGACGGGCTGACGCTGGTCGACGGCGACGAGCGATTCACGGTGCCGGTGGCGGCATCCGCGGATCCGGCCGAGCTCGGTGTGCAGGACTACGTCATCGTCACGCTTGAAGGCGCATCAGGTGCCGGGCGTGGTGGACAAGATGCAGCCGCTGCTCGGCCCCGAGACGGCGGTCGTCATGGCGGTCAACGGCGTGCCCTGGTGGTATTTTCATGGGCTGGACGGGCCGCATGCCGAAGAGCGGCTGCCGAGCGTCGATCCGGGTGACGTGCAGTGGCAGAGGATCGGGCCGGAGCGAGTCATCGGCTGCGTCGTCTACCCGGCGGCCGAGGTGGTCGAGCCCGGCGTGGTCAAGCTGGTCGAGGGCGACCGGTTCTCCCTGGGCGAGCCTTCGGGCGAGCGGACGGCCAGGGTCGAGGCGCTGTCGAAGGCGTTGATCGAGGCTGGGCTCAAGGCGCCGATCCGGCCCAAGATCCGCGACGAGATCTGGGTCAAGCTCTGGGGCAATCTCTCGTTCAACCCGATCAGCGCGCTGACCGGCGCCACGCTCGACGTGATCTGCACCGATCCGGGCACGCGCGGCCGTGGCGCGGGGCATGATGGTCGAGGCGCAGGCCATCGGGGAGAAGCTCGGCGTGCGCTTTCCGATCTCGGTCGACAAGCGGATCGACGGCGGTGCGGCGGTCGGCGCCCACAAGACCTCGATGCTGCAGGACCTCGAGCGCGGCCGGCCGATGGAGATCGATGCCCTGGTGACGGCGGTCCAGGAGATGGGCCGGCTGGTCGAGGTGCCGACGCCGACGATCGACACCGTGCTGGCGCTGGTCCAGCTCAGGGGCAAGGTCGCCGGCTGCTACTAGTTGGCCGTTGCGCCGGGGCGCAAGGGCGGGCACGAAATCATGGTAAAGCGTGGATCAGGGGAGTTGTCGGCAGGTGGGTGTGGCACGGGCGGCCGAGGCGGCGCGACCGCTCTCGCATTGGCTGATGCTGCTCGCGATCACGCTCCTCTGGGGCAGCTCGCCGGCGATGAACAAGATCGCGGTGGCGGCGCTCGAGCCGATCGACGTGGTGGCCATTCGGCTCAGTGTCGGCGCGGCGTTGCTCTGGCTCGTCGTGCTGGTGCAGCGCCGGCCCGTGCAGCTCGGCAGGCGCCACCTGCTCTTCTTCGTCGCCAGCGGCTTCACCGGCAGTGCGCTGCCGTTCTTCGCGATCACCTGGGGACAGACCCAGGTCCCGGCCAGCCTGACGGTCGTGTTCTTCGCGGTCATGCCGCTCGCGACCATCCTGCTGGCCCACTTCCTGGTCGACGGCGAGCGGCTGACGCCCGGCAAGCTCGCCGGGTTCGTCCTGGGCTTCGCCGGCATTCTGGTGCTGGTCGGCCCGCAGATCCTGCGCGAGCTCTCGGGCGCCAGCACCATTCTGGTCTATGAGCTGGCGATCCTGGGCGGCGCGCTCTGCTACTCGATCAACGTCATCGTCAGCCGCAATCGGCCACCCGGCGACGTGGTCGCTTTTGCCGCCTGTGCGCTCACCGCAGCGGCGCTAATGACCCTGCCGCCGGCGATTGTCGGCGGCCTGCCGGCGATCGGCGAGCTGGTGTCGGCATCGGGCGCCGCGGTCATCGGCCTGGCCGTCCTCGGGACGGCGGTGCCGACGGTGATCATGCTCCGGCTAGTGACGGCAGCGGGCGCGTCGTTCCTGGCGCTGATCAACTACCTGATCCCGGTCTACGGCTTTCTCTTGGGAGTCATCGTGCTGGCCGAGCCGCTGGACCTGGGTGCGGTGCTGGCGCTCGCGATCATCCTGGCCGGCATCACGATCTCGGAGCGCAGCCGGCGGCGCCGGGGCTAGAGTGGCCTTCGAGAGCATGGCTCCTGATCGGGCTGCCACTGCATCGCGAGGGCAGGCGTTGCTTGGCGTGCCGGAAGGCTTTGTAGGCAACCGAGGTGGCGAGGAACAGCGGGGCGGCGAAGAGGACCGGCCAGACCGGATTACCGGTGAGATCGAAGAGCCAGCCGGCGATGGCCGGGGCCGGGCCTGGATCAGGAAGTAGCCCGATAAGAAGAGCCCCATGCCGAGGGACCGGTTCTCCGGTTTCATGGCGCCGGCGGTGCATCTGATGAACGGCGACCTGCTACCAACGTTCGAGGCCGCAGACGCCAAGATCGACGTCGTCTTGTCAGACAATGGCCGGGAGTTCTGTGGCCGCCCCGACCGGCATCCTTACGAGCTGTTCCTCCAGCTCGAAGCGATCGAGCACCGCACCACCAAGGTCAAGCGCCCACAGTCCAACGGCATCGTCGAAAGACTTCACGGAACGCCGCTCGATGAGCACTTGCGCGTCGAAGGCCGCCGTACTTGGTTCGGGAGCATCGAGGAAATGCAGGCCGTTCTCGACGCCCAACTCGACGGCTACGATCGGCGCCCAGCGCACCAGGGTGCGCGGCATGAACGGCAGCACGCTGGTCCAGGCCGTCAAGCAAGGTCTGACCAAGCCACAGCAGACCGAAGGAGGAAATACACCCAAAGCCAAAGCCACCTGAACCCCGCACAAAGCGAAACTGTCAGGCCAACACCAGCTCTGTGCATACATTCGCTTGTTAATCGACAAAATTCGCCGGCCGCAGAATTCAAATCGATCCAGAGAAATCCTATTAGAAATATCAATCAGTAACCGATCAAATAACGCGATCGATCACCGAAAATCCTCTTGATGATATATGCCAACAGAAATGACGACGCCAGTACCAAAATAGATAGCGCCAAAAAACCAAAAAAACCAGACAACAAACTCAAAATCCCGGTCGGCCTCGCAACTGCCAATACTAACGGATGCAGAAAAAATATCGCAAAACTAACACTTGCCAATTTATCTAATTGGCTGTAACTACCTCTCCGCAACCCTCAGGCGGCGACCCCGTGAACGATGCCGCGGTAGGTGGTGGGCGGGGTCTTGACGGCGTGCTGGATCAGCCGGGCGAAGCCGTGGCTGGTGGCCTTGGCCGTTCTGCGGTTGAAGCGGAAGACGAACTCGTCGAGGTAGCGTTGCAGGTGCTTGGGCCGGACGGCGCCGTGGTGGGTGCCGAGCAGCCAGCGCTTGGCGAGGCTGAAGACGAGGTGGATGGCTGGCAGGCGCAGGCTGGCGTCGCCCCAGCTGGCCGAGAGGTTGATCGGCTCGTGGCTGTAGCCTTTGCCGTCGAGGCCGCGATAGCCGGCCCAGCCGTCGGTGGCGATGGTGAGTGGCCTTGCCGTGTCGACGCTGATGAAGCCTTCGAGGCTGCTCGCCGAGGCATCCGGGATCGCCTGCAGCCGCAGCCGACCCAGCGGGCGCTTCCGGCCCTTGCCGGGCTTGGCCTCGACCGCGCCCACGACGACGGTCTTGCCGGCCGCACCACGCCCAGCCTTACCGGGCCTGGCGCCGCCCACCAGTGTCTCGTCGACCTCGACCCGGTCCTGTAGGGGCTCGCGATCCGGCCGGATCATGGCCCGGCGGATCTTGTGCAGCCAAGTCCAAGCCGTGCCGTAGCTGCCGAAGCCCAGCTGCCGCTGCAGCTCCATCGCCGAGATGCCGCCCTTGCTGGACGTCACCAGGTAGATGGCGAGAAACCATTTCGAAAGCCCGGTCTTGGTCTGCTCGAACATGGTCCCGGCCAGGATCGAGTGCTGCTTGCCGCAAGAACGACACTCCTCGATCAGCCGCCGCTTGTGGCTCCAGGCCTCGCGATGGCCGCATCCGGCGCAGCGAAACCCTTCGGGCCACCGCGCCCGGACCAGGTACGCCCGGCACTTGGCATCCGTGCCGAAGCGCTTCAGGAAGCTCGGCAGATCACGTGGCAGGTCCCGCAACAGCGCGTCCGACATGGAACCCTCTACCGTCTGTTCTTGATATGTTCACCCTAGCCCCGAGCCGCGTTTCGGTCAAGCCAGCCTGAGGGTTGCGGAGAGGTAGTTGGCTGTATTTTTGGTCTAAGAATTTATATATAAACTCAACAAAAAGGCAATTAACATCATCTTTTGAAGAACCATCAAATCAAAACCATTATATTGCCACGGTATAAGTTTAGTTAGATTTCCTTGCTGTCCGGCATAAGTCATCATGATAACAACCAGCAGCCAGGCAAAAAAGCTATCAAAAAATATTGTTTCATCCATCGATTCAAAACACTTAAGTTCTCTGAGTAAACTATACCAAGAAGGTAAAATGGCAAAAAATATACAACACTATGCAGCGGATTAACGCCCAGTATCGGTCGCTGAACAAAAGATGCAACAACAAACATCGTCAGCGTTATCGATATTTTAACTGCGGAACTGAGTTTGATGAAGCCAATCAATAATGGACTAATAAGGAATATCAACATTACAAATGGTATATACCAATACGCAACCAAGTGCGCACCTGTTAAAATATTGGCAATAATCGCATAGACAATTTGTAAATCTGAGTGTTGGGACAACTCAAAAGGAAAATAGACCTCGCCATTCTCCAGAAAAATGATGAAAATAAACAAAACTGACAAAAATAGATGTGGAAGGCCAACATTAATAAATTTCTTCCGCAAGAAACTTGCTTGATTAAAATTCTTGTAAAAAATCTGTCGGAAAAAGAAGCCCGAGATAAACACGAATAAAGCTGTTCCTCCGGAAATGGAATTAGCCAGGGCTATTTCAAAAAACGAATTTCGGCTCCAACTGTTATAACAATGTCCAACTACTATTATTAGTATGGCGATAGCTCTAAAATTGTCAAAATAATAGAATCGCATCTATTTCTTGCTTCTAGTCAAAAGGACCGTTTCACGTTCGATAGATGAAGGCAAAATATTTCCTGATTATCCATTATTTTCGTCTAGAGCTATGCTCGCAAAATCATGTGGTTATGGTGGATTGGAGGCGAGCACAGTGAATAATCTGGCGGCCAAGATGCGTGGATTGAGCGAGTCGGCGTTTCGGGCGCGGTTCGGGACCGAGGCGCAATGCCTGGCGGTGCTGTTCGAGATGCGCTGGGGCCGCGGCTTTATCTGTGAGCGGTGCGGCTGTGAAAAGTATTCGCGGATGAAGAGCAGGAAGCAGGTCCAGTGTAACGCCTGCAAGCATCAGACGGGGTTCACGGCGGGCACGATCTTCCACAGCACGAAGCTGCCGCTGACGACGTGGTTTCGCGCGATCTACGAGTTGACGCAGGCCAAGGGCGGGATCAGCTCGATCGAGTTGGCGCGACGACTGGGTGTGCGGCAGCCGACCGCCTGGCTGATGAAGCAGAAGCTGATGTCCGCCATGGCGGAACGCGACGCCGGCAAGCCGAAGATGAGCGGCCGGGTCGAGCTCGACGACGCTTATCTCGGCGGCGTGCGCAGCGGCGGCAAGCGTGGGCGCGGTGCGGCCGGCAAGACACCGTTCGTCGCTGCGGTCGAAACGAGCCTCGACCGCAAGCCGAGGCGCCTGAAGCTGCTCGTGGTCAAGGGCTTCCGCAAAGCCGAGATCGCCAAGCTGGCCCGGTCGAGCTTCGCCACCGGCACCAACATCGTCAGCGACGGCCTGTCGTGCTGGCGGAGCGTCGAGGCCGCCGGTTGCGACCACTTCCCGATGCTCAGCGGCAGTGGCAAGAAGGCAGCGCAGTGGCCGTCGTTCAACTGGGTGAACACGACGCTCGGCAACATCAAGACGGCGCTCGCCGGAACATACCACCACGTCAGCCAGAAACACGCCCAGCGCTACCTCGCCAGCTTCGCCTGGCGCTTCAACCGCCGCTACCAACTCGACACCATAACCGAGCGCCTGATGTGGGCCGCGCTGCAGGCCAAGCCGCGCCCGTATCGGGCCATCATCGCTGGATGAGAAAAACGGATAATCAGGAAATATTTTACTCTACTTTCTTGCTCGCTTAGGCGTTCATGTGCTGCAACCATCTGCGCTGGAAGCTGTTTCGTCTCAGCTTTCAGCTCATCATGGCTCTTGACCTCATCCGACATTCCCCATTTTGACGCCGGATTGAACGCGAGGATACCCCCCATGACGCCGAGAGAGAACCCACTTCGGCGCAGCAGCGCCACGGGCGGGACGGGAAAATGACTTGGTGGCTTGGGACAAACCCGCTGCTGCGGCCAACAAGCTATTCTCGGCAAATAATGCGCACCTCGCCTGTCGGATCGAGGTTCATTTGGTGATCCTCCCTCATGCAGCAAGCAACGGTAACAGCGCCAGGAGCCGGTCGATCCGCTGCGGGAGCTCCTCGAAAAGCCCTCTCGGCACCGCAATCCGGGCCAGTTGGCAAACGATGTGACGCCCGCGGCGCTCGATCCTGGCACCAATCTTAACGAGTTTCCCGCGCAGGGTCGTCAGTCAGCGAGCGGTGCCCGACATGGCCGGGCAAGGCCAGGGCGCGCATGAACCTGGCAAGATCGGGTCGACGGCGACGGAGACGCTGAGGACCATCGTGGCCGGGCCTCGATGGCTCAGCGGCGGTGGGGGTGGTCCTGGTCGCGGCCGCTCACCGCCAGTAGCAGGCCGAGAATGGCTTGCGCCGCCGCGCCCGCACCATCTTTCGTGACGAGCGCGAGGCGGCGCGTGAGGTTCAGGCCCGGATCGGCGAAGGCGACGATGCGTGGATCGGCGCCGCGCCAGATGTCGGGCTCCGGCAGCAGGGTGAAGCCGACGCCGCGCTTGACGCATTCGAGGATCGCATCGACTGAATCCAGCAGGATCGGCGGCGGCGCCGAAGGCGGGGTGAACGCCGCCGCGTGCCGGGCGATCAGCTTGCCGATGCCGGCATTCGGCTGGAACTGCAAAAACGGCGTCGTCGCCGCCAGACGGGCCGGATCGCGGGTCGTCACCTCGGCATGCGCCGCGAACAGGATGCGCTCGGTGACAATTCCCAGGTAGTCCAGCCGCGCCCGCTGCTGGACGGGCTCGGTCACCACGGCAGCATCGAGCGCGCCGTTCTGCACCTTTTCCTCGAGCTCGTGCGACAGGCCGGTGCACAGCACGAAGCGCATTCGCGGCAGCTGCGCCTTGGCCAGCACCAGGAAGTCGGGAAGCAGACGCACGCTCGCCGTGTTGACGAAGCCGAGCTCGAAACGACCGGCAATGGCATCGTCGAAGCTGGCTGCCGCGACGAACGCGTCCTCGGCGGCGACGACCTCCTGCGCATGCGCCGTGAGCTGCCGCCCCAAGGGCGTCAGGCGGGGCGGCCGCACGCTGCGGTCGAACAACTCGACCCCGAACCGATCCTCGAGCGCCTTCATCTGCATCGACACGGCCGACAGCGTCATGTTCAGCTGCCGGGCCGCGGCGGCGAACGACTCGAGCCGGGCAATCGTGACGAAGGTGCGCAGGCTACGCGTGTGCATCAAGTTCTCTGAACTTATGATCCATTTTTAATCGATTGAGTTGAACTTGGAAAGGGCAGACCTCTGATCTACCAGCAAGGAGGTCTCGCGATGACCCATGCCGTCCGCAGCGCCGCCATCAATACCGCCATTGCCGCCGCCCGCGACCTGCCGCCCGTCTTCGCCGAGCGCGCGGCCTACTGGGACCGCGAGCGCGTCTATTGCTGGGACAATGTCAGGGATCTGGTCGATGCCCGAATCATGGGCATGACCATTCCGACCGCAGTATGGCGGTCTGGGCGCGTCCTATGCGGATGTCGTCGAGGTGATCGAGAGCATCGCGCGTGCTTGTGCGCTCACCGCGCGCATCGTCGTCGAAGCCAATATGGGCGGCGTCAGCGCGATCATGGCCTACGGCACCGAGGCGCAAAAACGCCATTGCGCGCCGTTCGTGCTGGCCGGCGACAAGCCGGCGATCTGCATCACCGAGCCCGGCGCCGGCAGTGCCGCGACCATGATGACGTCCACCGCACAGACGGCGCGGCGACACCTACATCCTGAACGGCACCAAGCACTGGATCACCGGCGGCGGCCTCGCCGAAGCTGCACCTCGTCTTCGCCCAGGTCATCGACGAAGCCGGCAACAAGCTCGGCATCGGCGGCTTCCTGTTGACCCGCGATCCCGAGAACGGCCTGGACCCGGCAGGGTTCGAGGTCGTGCGCCTGGAGCGCAACATGGGCCTTTGCGGCATGCCCGAGGCCGAGCTGCGCTTCACCGACGTCGAGCTCGACGCCTCGCAGCTCTGCTGACGCCGCCATCGGGACTGCGCCACGGCTTCGCCGACCTGATGAACGCCTATAACAGCCAGCGCGTCGGTGCCGGCACCGTGGCCATGGGCATCGCCGCGGGCGCCCTCGACCATGCCAAGCGCTACCTCCTGGAGCGCGAGCAATTCGGCCGGCCGCTCGCCGAGTTCCAGGGTCTGCAATGGATGCTGGCGGACATGGACACGGCCGTGCACGCGTCCCGCCTGATGCTGCACGAGGCGGCGCGCTCGCGCGGGCCCAACGGCAGCCCCTTCCCCGACATGACCATGGCGGCCCGGGCCAAGCTGTTCGCCGCGGAAGCCGCGATCAAGGTGGTCAACGACGCGCTGCAGATGTTCGGCGCCCGCGGCTACGGCGACCAGGAGCCGCTGGAGCGCATGTACCGCGACGTCCGCATGTTCACCATCGGCGGCGGCACGGCGCAGGTCCTACGCACGCAGGTCGCCGGCAGCCTGCTGGGCATCAAGACGCCGCAAACGCGTGACGGCTACACCCAGCTCGCGCAACCCCAGCCGCAAGCCCGCGCCGCCGCCTGACCGGCCCGCTGGGCGGGCTGCCGGTTGTCGAAGGGTCCTGGCCTGAGCTGCGTGTCCGGCGCGTCCGATTGGCTAATCGGAACGCGCTGCTTGCGCATGATCGGCGTAGAGGTCGGCGCGGGTCGGTGGCAGGGGGGATTGGCCGGCCTGGCCGCCCTTCGTTGCCACCACCTGGAAGAGGCGGAGCGGGCCGGTTTCGAAGCCGATGGTGACGCCGGCGAGGTAGGCCTGCCACATGCGGAAGCGCTCGGGGCCGACATGGGCGATGGCGGCGTCGCGGGCGGCGGTCAGCCGCTGGTACCAGAGGCGGCAGGTTTGCGCGTAGTGGCGGCGCAGGCCCTCGACGTCGTGCACCTCGAGGCCAGTGGTCTCCATCACCTGGACGGTGTGGCCGATATGGTCGAGCTCGGCGCCGGGGAAGATGTAGTCGAGGATGATCTTACGGGTGGCGCTGGGGCGGCGAAAGCGCTTGCCCTCGCGCTTGGCGCGACGGGTGATGCCGTGGTTGAGCAGGATGCCGTCGTCGGTGAGCAGCGAGCGTAGCTTCTTGAAGTAGGCCCGGTAATTGTCGATGCCGACATGCTCGTACATGCCGATGCTGGCGATCTTGTCGTAGCTGGCGGTCAGCTCGCGAAAGTCCTTGAGCTCGACGGTGATCCGGTGGGTCAAGCCCTCTTGCTCGATACGGGCGATGGCGTAGTCGTGCTGCGCCTGGCTGAGGGTGACGCCGTGCGCCTGGACGCCGTAATGCCGGGCGGCGTGGCGCAGGAGTGCGCCCCAGCCGCAGCCGATATCGAGAAAGCGCTCGCCGGGCTCGAGGCGGAGCTTCCGGCAGATGTGGTCGAGCTTGGCGGTCTGAGCGGCGTCGATGTCGTTCGCGAAATCCTCGAAATAGGCGCAGGAATAGACCATCTGGGCGTCGAGGAAGAGGGCGTAGAAGTCGTTGCTGGCGTCGTAGTGGAACTGCACGAAAGCCTTGTCGTCGCGCCGCTCGGCGCTGCGCACCTCGGTGTCGCCGGCGAAAGCGTGCGTCGGGCTGGTGCTGGCGCCGGTGACGCGCGCGAGCTCGATCGCGGCACCAACGGGCAGGCCCGATAGCGCCTGACGCCAGCTCGGCCGGCGGGTCTTGCGCTGGCTGACGGCGTGCTCGAAGAAGGCCAGCAGGTCCTGGTCCTGAAGCTCGATGCCGCCCATGACGAACTGGCGAAAGAAGGTGTCGAGGGTGGGCCGCCGCAGCAGCGCGCCCATGACCTCAGGCCCCGCGATCGCGATGGTGCCAATCGGCGTCGCCCCTGGCTTGCCGACGGCCAAGCGCTTGCCGTCCCAGAGTCGGACCACGAGCGGCACGTCGATGAGCTTGCCCAAATGCGTCACCAGGCGCTCGGCGGCTGCCAGGTGGGTCGGGTCGCTCGACATGTGACGGCTCCGCGCTCGGCAAGGCTGGGTGGAGAGGCCATGGCGCTCGGCGAGGCGCTGTTGCCTGCGCCGAGGCACCAGACGAGAGTGCCGAAGTGGGGAGCGCGGGGGAATGCGACCCTTGGCAGCGCCGCTATCCGGCGTAGGCCCAGTCGTCGGCGAGCCAAGTGTAGCCGTCGCCGTCCTGGACGATGCGGCCGACGCCTGGGAACGGCATGTGGGTGGCGGCGACCAGCGCCTGCTCCTCGGCTGCCTTGGGGTAGAAGCGCTCGCGCATGGCTTGCGACGCTGCGAGGTCGGCCTCGAAGAGGATGCCGACGTCGGCGCGCGCCGGGTGGATCGCCGGGTGGAACAGCATGTCGGCGACCAGGAGCAGCGATTGGCCCTCGTCGGTGATGCGGACGCCGGTGTGGCCAGGGGTGTGGCCGCTGAGGTCGACGGTCCACAATCCGGCTGTGAGCTCGCGCTCGCCGCCGTCGAGCGCCTGGATGTCAGGGTAGAACCTGGTCACCTTCGCCGCCTGGGCGAAGCTGGAGGCGAGGATGTCCGGTGCCGTCGCGGCTGCCGCCGGGTCAGTGAAGAAGGCGATGTCGCGCCGGTCGATATAGATGCTGGCGTCACCGAAGACGCGGCGATCGCCCGCGACCAAGCCCGAGATGTGGTCGAAATGCATGTGCGTGATGATCACGGCGTCGATGTCGGCAGGCGTGACGCCCATGGCGGCGAGGGCCGCAGGCAGGCGGCCGGAGCAATCGCCGGCGAGGCCGGCGGTGCCGGTGTCGACCAGCACCAGCCGCTCGCCGTCGTCGATCAGCCAGGCGGTGAAGCCGGTGCGCACGCCGGTCGGCCGGTGGATGAACCGCGCCTTCGCACCGGCCTCGAGGTCGGCCGGGTCGATGCCGGTGAAGACCTCATACGGCAGGTCGATGTAGCCGTCGGAGATGAGCGTCACGGTGAACTTGCCGATCCGGCGGGTCGCCGTGGTCGGCAAGGTCTCGATACCGCCTGCGTGACGGGCGACTGCAAGGCTTGGTGCAGCGGCTGCGAGACTGGCGGCAGCCGGAACGGCGAGCAGCGAGGCGCCGAGGCGCCGGCGGGAAAGATCGGTCATCGGGTGTCTCCCGGGCGTGCGGGGGGAGGTCAGGCGGTGACTCCAGCGGCTCTGAGCCGTGCGTTCTCGGCGCGCAGTGTCGCGATCTCCTCGCGCACCGGGGTGAGGGCCGCTTCCAGCTCGGTCTCGGTGAAGCGCTGGGTGATGTGCTGCGGGCAGTTCCAGTCGAGGGCCTCGATTGTGATGACGACCGCGCGCTCGATCTTGGCCGGGTAGTCCGGGTCGGCGAGCTGCTCGAGCAGGAACGGGTCGGCCGCGGCGTCGACGAGACGGGCGCGGCCCCAGAGCTTGAGCCGGCGCCGCCCGGCATAATCCATCAAGATCAAGGCGATGCGGTCGTTCCGGGCCAGATTGCCGGTGCTCAGATACTGCTTGTTGCCGCTGAAATCGGCGTAGGCGATGGTCTGCTCACCGAGCACTTTGAGAAAGCCCGGCAGGCCGCCACGGAACTGCACATAAGGCCAGCCATCTTCGTTGACGGTCGCCTGATAGAAACCGTCTCGGGCGGCGATGAACTGCCGCTCCCTGGCGGTCAGGCGGTCGCGGCGTGGGGCCGTCTCGGTCTCCATGCGGGCATAGCCGGCGCGCGAGCCGTGCCGCTCCTGGGCGGCCTTGACGGCATCGGTGAAGGTGATCTCGGCAAACGCGGTGGCCATCGCTCGTCTCCTGCGGCTGATCGACGTGATGCCGGGAAGATGGACCCGTTGCCTGGAGTCGATAATAAGCTCAGTCGGCAAGAGATTATTGCATAGAGTGAAATAATGGACCGAACTCGAGGCCATGGCCGTCTTTCGCTGCGTTGCCGAGCTGGGTGGGCTATCCGCCGCCGCCCGGCAGCTCAACCTCACACCTGTGGCGGTGACCCGGGCGGTGGCCGGGCTCGAGGCGCGGCTCGGCGCGCGCCTGCTCACCCGAACGACGCGGCGGGTACGGCTGACCGAGGCGGGTGCCAGCTACCTCGCCGATTGTGGCCGCATCCTGGCCGAGGTCGAGGAGGCCGAGGCGGCGGCTGCCGGCAGTCATGCGGCACCGCGCGGCATGCTTCGGGTGACCGCACCGACGCAGTTCGGCCGGCTGCATCTGGGCCCGACCCTGCCCGGCTTTCTGGGCCGCTACCCCGAGGTCGCGGTCGAGCTCGTCCTGCTCGACCGGGTGGTCGATCTGGTCGACGAGGGGATCGACGTGGGCTTGCGGATAGGCCCGCTCGGTGCCTCGTCGCTGGTCGCGATCCGGCTGGGCCAAGTGCGTCGCGTGGTCGTGGGTGCACCCACCTATCTTGAGCGCCATGGCGTGCCGGCAACACCACAGGACCTGGCGCGGCATCAGCTGATCGTGGCCACCAGCCTGTCGAGCGGCGAGACCTGGCGCTTTGCCGACCCGGCGAGGGCCGACCGGCCGATCACCGTCAAGCTCGCCTCGCGGCTCAAGGCGAGCCAGCCGGAGGTGGCGATCGATGCCGCGATTTCCGGCTTCGGGCTGACCCGCGTGCCGATCTACCAGGTGGCCCTGCCGCTGGCCCACGGGTCGCTGCGGACCGTGCTCGAGGCCTTCGAGGAGCCGCCGATCCCGGTCAGCCTGATCACCGTCGAGGGCCGGCGGTCGGCGGCCAAGGCGCGGGCCTTCATCGATCATGTGGCGCCCGAGCTGCGGGCCGTGCTGCGCGGCCTGCCCGGCGGCGAGTGAGCCTAGGCTGGAGGTTCAGGCCTTGCGCCACACCACCGCGAGATTGTTGGCGGGCATGGTGTGGATGTTGGCCAGCACGAGGCCAGCGGCATCGGCCAGGGGCACGAGCTCGGTATCGAGGCAGCGCACGCCCCAGTTTGGATCGCGCGCCCTGAGGCCCTCGTCGAACGCAGCGTTGGAGGCTGCTGTGTGACGGCCATCGCGCTTGAAGGGGCCATAAAGGATCAAGGGCGCGCCGGTACCGAGCAGTCGCCCGGCACCGGCAAAGAGGCCTTCGGCAACCGCCAACGGCGCGATGTGCACGAGATTGGCGGCGAAGATCGCGTCGGCCCGGGTGATCGGCCAGACCGGTGCCGTGACGTCGAGCTGGATGGCGGGCGCGATATTGGGCGCGGCTGCCAGACTGGCATGCGCGTCGATGCCGGGGAGATGGCTCGCATCGGCGTCCGACGGCTGCCAGCGCAGCGAGCTCGGCAGGTGCTGTGCCATGAACGCGGCGTGCTCGCCGGTGCCGCTTGCGATCTCGAGCAGCAGTCCGGCCGGCGGCAGCTCGGCCTGCAGCACGGCCAGGATGGCGTCGCGATTGCGCAGGGTCGCCGGGGCATGCCGGCAGGACTCGCTATCGGGCATCGATCGGCGTCAGTGCAGCTTGAGCTTGGGGCGGACCACCTGGTTGACGTGGCCCACGGCTATCATGGCGACGCCCTTGAGCCAGCCGTGGATGGCGATCAGGTGCATCCGGTAGAGCGAAATGTAGACCATCCTGGCGAGCCGCCCCTCGATCGCCATCCGCCCGCCGACGAGATTGCCCATCAGGCTGCCGACGGTGGAGAAGCGGCTGAGCGAGACCAACGAGCCGCGGTCGCGATAAACGAAGGGCACGAGCGGCTGGCCATCGAGCAGGTGCGTGATGTTGGCGGCGACCGTCTCGGCCATCTGGTGCGCTGCCTGGGCGCGGGGCGGGATCGGCCGCTCGGCGCCGGGCGGGGTGAGGCTGGCACAATCGCCCAAGGCGAAGATCCGATCGTCGCGGGTGGTCTGCAGCGTCGGACGGACGACGAGCTGGTTCAGGCGGTTGGTCTCGAGACCGCCGATGCCCGCGAGATAGGGGGCCCCCTTGATACCGGCGGCCCAGACCTTGAGGTCGGCCTTGATCACCTCACCGTCACCTGTGTGCATGTCGGCGGACGTAACCTCGGTGACGGCCGTCTTGGTGAGGACGCGAACGCCCAGGGCCGCGAGCTCCTGGTGCGCCGCCCGGGCGAGCTTCTCCGGCAGGGCCGGAAGGATGCGCGGGCCCGCCTCGAGCAGCGTGACCCTGAGCCGGCTTTCGTCGAAGGTCTCGAGGCCGTAGTGGCGCAAGGCGGCAGCGGCATTGTAGAGCTCGGCTGCGAGCTCGACACCGGTGGCACCGCCGCCGACGATGGCAATGTCGACGAAGGCCTCCGTGCCGGGTGCCATGGTCATCGATCGCGACACGCCGAGGCAATGGTTCAAGAGCCGCTGGCGGAAGCGGTCGGCGGTTTCCCGCTGGTCGAGGAACATGCAGTGCTCGGCGACGCCCTTGGTGCCGAAATCGTTGGACACCGAGCCCACCGCGAGGACCAGGTAGTCGTAGCGGATGCGATGCCGGCCCATGATCTCTGTGCCGTCCTCGTCGAGGATGGGGGCGATGACGATCTGCCCGGCGGTTCGGTCGATGTCCTCGAGGGTGCCCTTGAAGTAGCGGTAGCCCCAGCGATGCCCGTGGCTGCTGTAGCCCACCTCGTCGAGATTGGCGTCGAGCGAGCCGGCGGCTACCTCGTGCAGCAAGGGCTTCCAGATATGGGTGCGGTTGCGCTCGACGAGAATCAGGTCGAAATCCGCGTTGTGTCCATACTGCCGGGCGAGCCGGGTGATGAGCTCGAGCCCGCCGGCGCCGCCGCCGACGACCACGATCTGCGTCTTCAGTGTCATGTTGGAGAGGCGCTCCGTGCTCATGGCCGTGCGCCTGCCCGCGCCGGCGCAGCGATCATATCGCACTGCACTGCAACATGCGACCATCCGTGGCGGTCCGCGCAGCCCTCTCTTTGCCTTTCCCGGCGCAGCCGCTATGTCGCAAGCTGAAGCTTCAGCTGGAGTGGCCGATGCGCGAGCACCCGGGAAACGAGCGAATCGGGGTGATGGTCTGTGGCCATGGCTCGAGGTCCAAGGCGGCGGTGGCCGAATTTGCCGTCGTGGCCGAGAAATTGCGCCCGCACTTCCCTGATTGGCCGGTCGAGCACGGCTATCTCGAGTTCGCCAACCCGGTCATCCGCGACGGGCTCGACAAGCTGCGGGAGGCCGGTTGCAACCGCATCCTGGCGGTGCCCGGGATGCTGTTTGCGGCGGGCCACGCCAAGAACGACATCCCCTCGGTGCTCAACACCTACCAGGCCAAGCACGGCGTCCGGGTCGACTACGGCCGCGAGCTGGCGGTCGACCTGAAGATGATCAGGGCTGCCGGCGAGCGGGTGCAGGCGGCAGTCGACCGGGCCAACCGCGAGCACGGGGAGCTGCCCAATCACGAGGTCTGCCTCGTCGTCATCGGCCGCGGCGCCTCGGACCCGGACGCCAACTCGAACGTCGCGAAGATCGCCCGCATGCTCTGGGAGGGCATGGGCTTCGGCTGGTGCGAGACGGGCTATTCCGGTGTCACCTTCCCCTTGGTCGAGCCCTGCCTCGAACATGTGGCGAAGCTCGGCTACAAGCGGGTGGTCGTCTTTCCCTATTTCCTCTTCACCGGCATCCTGATCGATCGCATCTACGGCTTCACCCGCGAGGTGGCGGCACGGCATCCCGCGATCGAGTTCATCGAGGCTGGCTACCTCAACGACCACCCGCTGGTGATCGAAACCTTCGCCGACCGGGTCCGCGAGATCCTCGAGGGCTCGAACCTGATGAACTGCTCATTGTGCAAATATCGCGCGCAGGTGCTGGGCTTCGAGCACGAGGTCGGGCTGCCGCAGGAGAGCCACCACCACCACGTCGAAGGCAAGGGCGCCTCGGCACCGGGCTCGTCGGTCGAGGATTGCGCCTTGTGCGACACCTTCTGCACCGGCGCCTGCCGGGTGGTCGAGGCACACGACCATTCACACGCGCATAGTCATGAGCATAGGCATGGGCACGACCATGATCACGCGCATGGCCACGACCATCATCACCACCCCTACCCGCACGAGAAGCACCCTCACGGGCCGGTGAGCGCGCTCAAGGGTTTGAGGAGAAGCGGAAAGGAAGGATGATCCTCCCTTTCGATCCCTGCTGATGACTGGGTCTCGTCGGTTTGCCGGTACGGGCGAGGTCGAGGCGGCGCCCGCCGGCTCGGGCGTCACGGCAAGGCGGGCCGGGCTGGGTCGGGTCAGACGCCGAAGGAGACGCCGCGACCAAGTACCTTGGCCAGCTGAACAACCATGTAGAGGCCGAGCGGCAAGGCAAAGGCGAGCCAGCCAAGCGTTGTCCACAGCCCGCTGCCCCTCGCATTCCGATTGGGTTCGGCGCGTTCAGATCTCATCCTCGAACTCCTGTCCCTGGAGAACGTGCATCGGCTGAAGATCAGGACGATGGTGAATCATGTGACGGTCCAGCGCTGCCTGTCAAGTTGCGGCGGCGCCGGGCCGCCGCGGCCGGAGGCAACAGGGGATGGCGCCGGGCCTTGTTGAAGCCACGGATTCGCGCCATACGAGGCGCCACGCTGACGTGAAATCCGGAGGACGCGCCATGGCGCTCATCGCCAAGAGTCTCGCTCGCATCAAGCCGTCGCCGACCATCGCGGTGACCAATCTCGCCCGCGAGCTGAAGGCCGCCGGCCGCGACATCATCGGCCTCGGCGCCGGTGAGCCGGATTTCGACACGCCCGACCACATCAAGGAAGCGGCGATCAAGGCGATCCGCGACGGCGACACCAAGTACACCGCGGTCGACGGCACCCCGGCCTTGAAGGAGGCGATCTGCGCCAAGTTCGCGCGCGAGAACGGTGTCACCTACAAGCCCACCGAGGTGACGGTCGGCACCGGCGGCAAGCAGGTGCTCTACAACGCGCTGATGGCGACCATCGACCCGGACGACGAGGTGCTGATCCCCGCTCCCTATTGGGTGTCCTACCCCGACATGGTGCTGCTCGCCGGCGGCACGCCGGTGGCCATCGACTGCCCGGCCGACAGCAACTTCAAGCTGCAGCCAGACCAGCTCGAGGCTTCGATCACCACGAAGACCAAGTGGCTGATCTTGAACTCGCCCTCGAACCCGACCGGCTCGGCCTACACCGAGGCGGAGCTGAAGGCGCTGGGCGAGGTGCTGATCAAGCATCCGCAGGTCCATGTCATGACCGACGACATGTACGAGCACCTGGTCTACGGCGACTTTCGTTTCACCACGGTGGCCCAGGTGACGCCGGAACTGCATGCCCGCACGCTCACCGTCAACGGCGTCTCCAAGGCCTATGCGATGACCGGCTGGCGGATCGGCTACGCCGGCGGCCCGGTCGAGCTGATCAAGGCCATGGGCAAGGTGCAGTCGCAGAGCACGTCCAACCCGTCATCGATCAGCCAGGCGGCGGCGGTGGCGGCGCTGAACGGCCCGCAGGACTTCCTGCCGGAGCGCAACGCCGTCTTCGAGCAGCGCCGCGACCTGATCGTGGATCTGCTAAACCAAGCGCCGGGCCTGGAGTGCCCGACGCCGGAAGGCGCCTTCTACGTCTATCCGAGCTGTGCCGGGGTGATCGGCCGCAAGACACCGGACGGGGCGGTGATCGACAGCTCGGAGACCTTCGCCAAGTTCCTCCTCGAGGACGGTGGCGTCGCCGTCGTGCACGGCTCGGCCTTCGGCCTCGACCCGCATTTCCGCATCTCGTACGCGACCGCGACCGACCTGCTCGAGGAGGCCGGCAAGCGCATCATCTCGGTCTGCCAGAAGCTGGGGTAGGTGCTGGCAGCCTAGGCGCGACTTCAGGCTACGCGCTCGATCTCATCCGCTGGAATGGCGCACTCGGCATGCCAGAGGTCGTGGGCAAGCTGCATCCGTGCCCAGAAGCCCGGCCCGTTGCCGAACATGCGGCCGAGCCGCACGGCCGTATCGCCGGTCACTGGCGAGCGGCCCGACAGAGCGGATGCAAATGGCCACGGCTGAAATGCCGATGACGAGCGGCGGCAGTGACCGTCATGCCGAGTTTCTCAAAATTCCCATCGAGAAGCTCGCCCGGATGTGACGGCGGACGCTCTAGACTGAGCGTGTCCTCCATGGTGAGCTCTGCCAAGTAACCAGCCGAATTGCCCCTGGCGTTCTGCTAATGATACTACCCAAGATCAACATTTGCTGGTCCGTCGTCTGTCCATTCATAGGTAACATTTCATGTGACTAGAGAAAACGGGTTACCGGCCGCGGCTGGCGTAGCGGACAGCTTCCTCCGCCGCACGGATCAGGGCCTGGGCCTTGTTGCAGCTTTCCTGGTACTCGGCTTCCGGATCGCTGTCGGCGACCACGCCGCCGCCCGCCTGGACGTACATGGTGCCATCCTTGATCAGCGCGGTCCGGAGCGCGATGCAGGTGTCCATGTCACCGTCGGCGGCGATGTAGCCCACAGCACCGGCGTAGAAGGCGCGCTTCTCGCCCTCCAGCTCCTCGATGATCTGCATGGCGCGGACCTTGGGCGCGCCTGAGACGGTGCCGGCGGGAAAGCCAGCCAGCAGGGCGTCGATGACATCGCAGTCGTCGCGGAGATCGCCTTCGACGTTCGAGACGATGTGCATGACGTGGCTGTAGCGCTCGACCTTCATCTTCTCGGTGACGGTGACCGAGCCGATCTTGGCGACGCGGCCGACATCGTTGCGGCCGAGATCGAGCAGCATCAGGTGCTCGGCCAGTTCCTTGGGGTCGGCCATGAGGTCGGCGGCCAATGCCTCGTCCTCCTCGGGTGTGGCGCCCCTGGGACGCGTGCCGGCGAGCGGGCGGACCGTGACCCGGCCCTCCCTGACGCGGACCAGGATCTCCGGGCTCGAACCCACGAGCGCGTAGCCGTCGAGGTCGAGGAAGAAGAGGAAGGGCGAGGGATTGAGCCGCCGCAGCGAACGATAGAGCGCGAAGGGCGGCTGGTTGAAGGGGACGGCGAAGCGCTGCGAGGGCACCACCTGGAAGATATCGCCCGCCATGATGTACTCTTTGGCCCGCTCGACCATCTGGTGGTAGGCCTCACGGCTGGTGTTCGAGACCGGCGTCGGGTGAGCGCTGGCATGTGCCGGACGGGTGGCGCCGACGCCGCGCGCCATGTCGGCCTCGGCGTCCGCCAGCCGCTCGAGGGCCAGGTCATAGGCGCGGTCGGCGCCGAGGGTCGGGTCCGGGTAGACCGGCGTCACGATGGTCAGTGAATCCTTGATGTTGTCGAAGACCGCGACCAGCGTCGGGCGGATAAAGACCGAATCGAAGATGCCGAGCGGGTCCGGGTTGGTCGCCGGCACCGTGGGCTCGAACAGGCGGATCATGTCGTAGGTCATGAAGCCGAAAAGGCCCGCGGCCATGGGCGGCAGCTCGGCCGGCAGGTCGATCCGGCTTTCGGCCAGGACGGCGCGCAGGCTGGCCAGCGTCGGCTGGCTGTCGGCGGTGAAGCTCTCGCGATCGAAGCGGGCGTTGCGGTTGATCTCGGCCGAATTGCCGCGGCAGCGCCAGACCAGGTCCGGCTTGGTGCCGATCATCGAGTAGCGGCCGCGCACCGCCCCGCCGGTGACGCTCTCCAGGAGGAAGCTGTAGGGCCGGCCCTCGGCGAGCTTCAAGGTCGCCGAGACAGGCGTCTCGAGGTCGGCGACGAGCGTCGTCCAGACGACCTGCGCCCTGCCTGCTGCATAGGCGTCGCGGAAGGCGGCACGGTCGGGCTGGATGTCTTCGCTGAAGGCCACTTCACTGGTTTCCTGGCTGGCGTCGGTTGCGACGCGCCCCTTCTAGAGCCCGAGACGCGCCGCGCAAAGGTTCAGGTCAGGACGAAATTGCGAAACCAGTCGAGGTCGATATTGCCGCCGCAGAGGATGACGGCGACGCGCTTCTTGGCCATCGCGCCCCTTTCCTGGAGCAGCCCGGCCAGGGGCGCTGCCCCTGCCCCTTCGGCGAGATTGTGGGTGTCGGTCCAATACGCCCTGATCGCGGCCTTGATCTCAGGCTCGCTCAGCTGGATCACCCGGGCGGAGCCGGCGAGGATGACGTCGAGCGCGAGCGGTTCCGGGATGCGGGTCGCCATGCCGTCGGCGATCGTTTCCGCAGGCTCGGTGGTGACCACCCGGCCGGCCTGGAAGGATAGCGCGTAGGCGGGGAGCGCCTTGCTGACGACGCCCACGATCTCTGTTTTCAGGCCGAGCAGGTCGCGGGTGCGGATCAGGCCGGCGATGCCCGAGCCCAGGCCGATCGGCACGTAGACCGTCTCGATGTCTCGCACGGCGGTAAAGAGCTCGAGCGCGTAAGTGGCGACGCCGCGCACCAACAACGGGTCGAACGAGGCCAGCATCCAGTGGCCGTCCCGCTCGGCGAGGCGCCTGGCTTCCTCACGCGCGGCGTCGAAATCGGCGCCGTGAACGACCAGCTCGGCGCCGAAGGCCCGCATCGCCGCGTTCTTCTCCCGGCTGTTGCCCTCGGGCACGCAGATCACCGAGCGGAGCCCGTGGCGGGCCGCGGCGAAGGCGATGCTCTGGCCGTGATTGCCGCGGGTCGCCGAGATGACGCTCGTCACCTCGGGGTGGGTGCGGGCGAGCCAGTCCATGTAGACGAGGCCGCCCCTGACCTTGAAGGCGCCGGTGGGCGTGTGGTTCTCGTGCTTGACCCAGACCTCCGAGCCGGCGCGCTCGGCCAGGAGCGGCCAGGCGTATTGCGGGGTCGGCGGCATGACGGCGTGAACGAGGGCCCGGGCGGCCTCGAGCTCGTCCCTGGTAAACATTGCAGGCTCCGGCAGTGACCAGACGGTGCAGTTCGCTTAGCGTATCGCCCGGTCGCCGGCCAGCGCGGCGGTGTGTTTCAGTCGAGCTGGACGATCGCCAGGTGGACGTCTTCCGTGCCGAGCACGGTCGTGGTGTGGCCGGTGCCGGTCACATCCTCCATCCGCCAGATGCCACCCTGGCCGATCTCGCGGATCTCGCCATCGCCCGCCTCGACGCGGAGCCGGCCGGCGAGGCAGAACGCGACCTGACGGCGCGGCGAGCGGTGCTTGGCACCATCCCAGCCGGCCGGGAGGACGAGGAAGAGGAGCCCGCTCGCGGGCTCGGTCGACGATATCGGCATGAGCGGCGCCGGCGGCGCGAAGTCGGCCGCGGCCAGCGGGATGTCGCGGTCGACGAAATAGGACGTGCCCGTGTCGTCCTCAATCAAATGGAGAAACTGCACCGCCCGGGCCCCTCATTCGCTTGCACCTGGCCAACACTCATGGGTCGACGGCGAGTCAGCGTCAAGCAGGCGGCATGGTCGCCGTTGCCAGTGGGCCGGACAGCGTTCCGGGCCATGCCGGGCGGTGGCGACCGCCTGGCAATGGCCCGGAGACCTGGTCTTCAATGAGCCGATCGCTGCTTACTGCTGCAGCTCCGCCATGTCGGCGTTCGGATTTGCATGACCTCTGCGTTGCTCGAGCGAGGCCTCGTCGACTGAAGGGCCACTCACACCGCAATCATTCTTGAACCTGATCTGAAGATCGGAGGGGGCGGCCGGGTCGTAGGCCACCGTGTCCTTCTCGGCATCGCCGGTGATGACGCCGAAGCTGACCGGCTGGAGCAGGTCGGCATTGTCCTCGGCGAAGGCGCCGCCGGCGCTGGCCAGAAGAACGGTGGCCGACAAAATCATGAGCTTGCGCATGGTTGTTCCCATTCGTCGTCGTGGGCTCCGCCGCGGCCCATGCCGCACCGGTCGGTGGTCGAGGGTTGCCGCCTAGCGCCAGAAGGGCCTGGCGCTCTCGGACATGACGTCGACCTGCGTCACACCGATGTCGCTCTTGAGGCGGGGGTCGAGCTCGGCCAGCTGCCGCCGCTGCCGGGCACGGCCGTAGCAGCGCTGCACCCACCGGCCGGCCGCCACGAGCACGCTCGCTGCCGGCCTGCTGTGTCCCTGGGCTGACCCTCCGCCAATCGTCGTTGTTTCGTTCATTGTTCCATTCCCCACTCGCGTTGCCATCGCCGCGACACGTCCGCGTGTCGGGTGAGGCCGTTCATTGGAGGAATGGATAGGCGGTGCGTGGAACGCTCACCGTGACCGCGATCACAGTTGCCGCAAGCTTCTGAAAACCGTCGTGATCCGTGCGGCGGCATGGTTCCGTCCCGGCCTCGGCGCTCACCGCTGGCGAGAAGGGCTTGGCCGATAGGTTTGCGCTCGACGGCCCTGCCTAGAGCATTTTCCGATCATTCGAAGTCGTACCCTGCGGCCTGGAAGTAGTTTCTGCATTCGTCGGGCGTGAAGTGCCCGATTGCGGTGCCGATGGTGTTCCAGAGGTCGTCGATGGTTCGCGCTGCGACCTTGTTCAGCCACGCCTTGAGTTTGGCGAAGGCGAGTTCGATCGGGTTGAAGTCCGGCGAATAGGGCGGCAGGAAGCGGAGTTCCGCGCCTGTGGCCTCGATGGCTTGGCGGACGGCGGCAGGCTTGTGTGCGGGCAGGTTGTCGAGAACGACGATGTCGCCGGGTCGCAATGTCGGTGCAAGAACCTGCTCGACATAAGCCTGGAAGGCGGCACCGTTCATCGGCCCATCGAGGACCATGGGTGCGGTCATCCGGTCGTGGCGCAGGGCTCCTACGAAGGTGGTCGTCTTCCAATGTCCATGTGGCAAAGGTGCCCGGCAACGCTCTCCCTTGACGGCCCGGCCGTAGCGTCTGGCCATCTTGGTCGAGGCGCCGGTTTCGTCGATGAAGACGAGGCGCTCGGGCTCCAGCTCTGGCTGGGCCTCGAACCAGGCCAGCCGCCGCTGCCAGACGTCAGGCCGCTGCTGCTCGGCGGCGTGCGCCGTTTTTTTGAAGCTGAGTCCGTGGCGGTCGAGCAGTCGCCACACGGTGCTGGGTGCCACAGTCAATCCGTGCTGCTGGTCGAGATGCGCGACGATTTCCGCGAGCGTCATGTCCGGCGTCGCATCGATCAGCGCCAGGATTTCCGTGGCATGAGCCTCCAGCCGATGCGAGCGCTTGTCGCCGCCGCGCGACCGCGGCTGGACGCTGCCCGTACGGCGCCACCGCTGCAGCCATTTGATCGCCGTCGACGGAGCGATCTCGAAGCGGGCCGCGGCGGCGCGGCAAGATACCCCCTCTTCGACCGCCGCCACGACACGGCGACGTAAATCATCGGAAAGCGCGAGAGCCATCGAGGCTGGCCTCCTTCACCAGCCCCAATCTTAAATCACAAACTGTCGGTCTTGGGAATCCCTAACAATTCCATGGCGTTAGAAAATGCTCTAGGTGGTGTCTCAGTTCACCACCCGGACACCAGTGTCAGGCAAGAGCGGGCTGGCCGAGCCGGCGTTCAGCCGGCGTCGCCGTGCTCCAGCCAGGCCCGGCAGCCGTCGCTGAGCGCGCGCCGGGCGGCGGCGTCGTAGAGGGCCAGGTCCTCAGCGGAGATCACGCCTTCCCACTGCCTGTTGGCGCCTTTGTGCAAGAACGTTTCAATGCCATTCTTGAAGGCGCCGCCGGCAGAAGGAACGTAGACCTCGCCGCGCTGCCGCATGTTCCCGAGCGACGTGGCGTCGACCCCTTGCGCCAGCCGTTGCGGATCGAGGTCGATCTCGAGGAAATCGGCGATGCGGCGGATCGAGCCGGCCGGATCACGCTTCATGTCGGCGTAGTGGAGCAGCAGGATGTTGGGCAGCTCGCGGAAGCGCCACCAGGACTCCGCTGCGGCAAGATGCGACCAGTACGGCCAGCCATCATGTTCCCACTCGAACCAGCCGCGCGTGCACCAGTCTCGCCAGAACTGGGCCAGATTGTCGGGCGGACGCGGCAGCTCGCCACCGACGCGGCCCTCCGGGTTGTTGTACCGCGCGAAGGTCTCCTCGGTATAGTTCCGGTAGTGATTCCAGAGCGACATCGCCACATCGCGGCCGTCGCGGCCGACGAAGACGTATTTCACCTCCGGGAAATAGGGCAGGCCGTCGAGCGGCACATGGGTCTTGATGAAGCGGCGATGCGCCTGCGCCTCGAGCTTCGCGATCACTTGGTCGAGCGGCGGCGGGCGTTGGTCGAGCCATGGGCTCATTTGCCAAGGCGGCTCCGGGAAGGTCTCGTCCGGAAACAGCAGGTTGGCGACGATCGCCTGGGTCCATGTCGTGCCCGATTTCAGCGACGTGGCGATGACGATATCGCCGGGGCGTGGCCGGAACGCATCCCACCGCGTGCTATCGAGATGGTGGTGCTGATAGGTCCGAAGACGTCTTGGCAGGACGGTCATCGCTCGGCTCCTCTCGAGGACCGGCGCTTCTTGCCCGCTACTCGGCGAGCGGACGGCTGGATCGATCGCGAGAGTATGGCTGGCTCAAGCGTCAGGCAATCCGAGACCGTAGAGCGGCAGCCCCTCAGTCCGCAGCCTGGGCCGCGACCGATATCTCAAGGATCACGTCGTAGCCGACCGCGGCGTCGCTCGCCCAGTCGCCCTGGCCGACCTCGAAGGTGCGGCGGTCGAGCTCGATCGTGCCGCTTGCCTGGGCGGTGTCACCGTCGACCTGGATGGTCATCGGCAGCTCGACCGTTTCGGTGATGCCGCGGATGGTGAGGTCACCAATCACAAGATAGGTGTCGCCGCCTTCATGCACGAAGCTGGTGCTGGTGAAGGTGGCCGTCGGGTAGGTCGCCGTGTCGAACCAGTCGGCGCCGGTGATCCCGGCGTCGCGCTCGCCATTGCCGGTGTCGACGCTAGCGATGGCGATCTCCGTCGTCACGCTGGCATTGGCGAGGTCGTCGGGATCGAAGGTGATCTCGGTGGTGAAGTCCTCGAAGCTGCCGGTAACGGCCGAGCCCATCTGGCGGAAGGTGAAGTCCAGGCTGCTTTCACCGCCGACCATCTGCCAGTCGCGGGCGGCGACCGTGCCGGGCGAGGCTGCGAACATCACCGCCAGGAGTGCGGGGGCCAAGCCACCTAGGGCCGGAGCAAGAGAGCGCATCTGGTCAATCCTTCAACGGGCGGAGCATGCGTTTGAGAACGTCGTCCCGATCGATGACATGGTGCTTGAGGGCGCCGATGACATGCAGCGCCAATAAAAAGAGGAGGAGCTTGCCGGCGATGTCGTGGACGACGCGCAGCAGCTTGGCCACGGCCTCGTTCACCGGCATCAGATCGGGGACGGTGAAGAAGCCGAAATAATTGGCCGGGCTGGCGCTGGCCGACGAATAAAGCCAGCCGGTGAGCGGTATCACCAGGATCAGGACGTAGATGCCGTGATGCACGGCCTTGGCCAGCACGGCCTCGTGCCGGCGCATGGCTTCAGGCAGCGGCGGGGCCGGCGTGAGCCAGCGCCACAGCAGGCGGAGCAGCACCAGCATGAGAACCGTGAGGCCCAGCGACTTGTGCAGGGCGTAGTCCTGGAACTTGGCCGGGCTAAGCGGCAGATCGACCATGGTCAGACCGAGGTAGAAGAGCCAGGCGACGAGCCCGGCGGTGACCCAGTGGATGAGCCAGTGGACGACGCCGTAGCCGTCATCGGTGTTGGTCAGACGCATGGTCGATCTCCATCCAGGGCCCCTGCTCAGTCGACGAGCGCAATCGGCCGCAACAGCTCGGTCTCGATGATCAGCTCGACCTCGTCACCGACCATCGGCGCCATCATGCCGAGACCGAACGCGCTTCGGTTCAATGTGCCGCTCGCCGAGAAGCCGGCAACCTCCATGCCGGCATAGTCAGGCACAAACTCAGCAAGCTGGTGCTCGCCGATATAGTTCAGCGTGACATCGAGGACGACCGGGTGGGTGTTGTCCTTGATGGTCAGATCGCCCGTCACCCGAGCCGTCGTGTCGCCGGTCGGCTCGACGGCGGTGCTGACGAAGGTGATCTCGGGAAAGGTCTCTACATCGAAGAAGTCGGCGCTCATGAGATGGGTGTCGAAGGCCTCGACGCCGGTGTCGATTCCGGTCGGGTCGATGGTGATCGTCATGGTGCTCTGGCTGGGGTCGTCCCGGTCGAGGACAACCTCGCCGTCGAAGCTGCGGAATTCGCCGTAAGCCCGGCTGTTGCCGAGGTGGTCGTAGGAAAAGATGATCTCGGTGTGGATCTTTTCGAGGCTGTAGCTGTCGGCGGCAGTGGCCGGATCAACGGTGAGCGCGCCGGCGATCGCGGCAACGGCCGTGGCGGCAAGCAAGCTTGGACGGATAGCAACAGGCATGTCTGGTCTCCCTCGGGTCCGGTTGTCGACGTCCCGGGAATTGGCGCGCCCCGGTCGGGCTCAACAGAGGCGTCACGCAAACGCTTTGTTTCCAAAGCATGGACATTGGGGTCGCCAAAGCATCGACGCTGGCGATCGCCGAAACCTTGGCCGACAGCCGGGGCGCGGCGGGCAGGCGCATGGACACACATCCCAGGCACGGCTAAGAGAACCGGCGCAATCGCTGCCCGGGGCAGTGGCGGCACGGCGATTGCACGGGGTCATGCTCGGGCCCGATCGTTCGGTCGGGCTCTTTCATTTGTGCGAGGGGTGAGGAAGGTATGTCGGGTTTCGAGTGGTTCCTGCTGATCCTGGTGATCGGCTGTGGCGGCGCGGGGGTTGCCTACGGCATCGTCACGCGCAGCAATATCCTGGCGTTGCCCGCCGGCAATCAGCGGATGCAGGAGATCGCCGCTGCGGTGCAGGAGGGAGCGACCGCCTATCTCAACCGGCAGTATACGACGATCGCTATCGTCGGTGTCGTCGTGTTCATCCTGCTCACCGTTTTCCTCGGCTTCGCGGTCGGCGTCGGCTACCTGATCGGCGCCGTGCTGTCCGGCCTCGCCGGCTATATCGGCATGAACGTCTCGGTCCAGGCGAATGTCCGCACGGCGCAGGCGGCGTCGGGCGAGAACGGCCTCGCGGCCGGCCTCGACGTCGCCTTCAAGGCGGGTGCCGTGACCGGCATGCTGGTGGTGGCCCTGGGTCTGCTCGCGGTCTCGGTCTACTACGGCATCTTGATGATCGTCGGGGTCGAGCTCCGGACCATTCTCGAGGCCCTGGTCGGCCTCAGCTTCGGCGCCTCGCTCATCTCGATCTTCGCCCGGCTCGGCGGCGGCATCTTCACCAAGGGGGCCGATGTCGGCGCCGATCTGGTCGGCAAGGTCGAGGCGGGCATTCCCGAGGACGATCCCCGCAACCCGGCCGTGATCGCCGACAATGTCGGTGACAATGTCGGCGACTGCGCCGGCATGGCGGCCGACCTCTTCGAGACCTATGCGGTCACCGTGGTGGCGACGATGCTGCTCGCCGCGATCTTCTTCACCGACCGACGTGTCAGGCGACGCTGATGCTCTATCCCGCTGGTCATCGGCGGCGTCTGTCTCCTGGGCTCGCTCGCCGGCACCTTCATGGTCAAGCTCGGCCCGAAGCAAGAGCATCATGGGCGCCCTGTACAAGGGCTTCTGGAGCGCCGCGGCCATCTCGGTCGTGCTGCTCCTGCCGTTCACCTGGCTGGTGCTCGGCTTCGGCTCGACCGGCTATGTCGCCACGGTCGGCGAAACGGTGGTGGCGGAGTTCGGTGGCCTGCAGGCCTATTACTGCACGCTGGTCGGTCTCGGCGTGACCGGTGCGCTCATGTGGATCACCGAGTACTACACCGGCACCAACTACCGGCCGGTGCAAGAGCATCGCCAAGGCGTCGACCACGGGCCACGGCACCAACGTCATCCAGGGCCTCGCGGTCTCGATGGAATCGACGGCCCTGCCGGTGCTGGTGATCTGCGCCGGCATCCTCCTCGCCTATCTGAGCGCCGGCCTCTTCGGCATCGCGCTGGCGGCGACCACCATGCTGGCGCTGACCGGCCTCGTCGTCTCGCTCGACGCCTACGGCCCGGTCACCGACAATGCCGGCGGCATCGCCGAGATGGCCGACCTGCCGGCCGAGGTGCGTGAGACCACCGATGCGCTCGACGCCGTCGGCAACACCACCAAGGCGGTCACCAAGGGCTATGCGATCGGCTCCGCCGGCCTCGCCGCGCTCGTGCTGTTCGCGGCCTATATCCAGGACCTGAAGCTACTACTTCCCGGACCTCCAGGTCACCTTCATCCTCTCCGACCCTTACGTCGTGATCGGCCTCTTCATCGGCGGCCTGCTGCCCTATCTCTTCGGCTCGATGGGCATGCAGGCGGTCGGCCGGGCGGCCGGCGCCATCGTCGAGGAGGTGCGGCGCCAGTTCCGCGAGGACAGCGGCATCATGGCGGGCACCTCCAAGCCCGACTATCGGCCGGGCGGTCGACCTTCTGACCAAGGCGGCGATCAAGGAGATGATCATCCCCTCGCTGCTGCCGGTCTTGGCCCCGGTCGTGGTCTACTTCGTGGTCTCTTGGATCGCCGGTCAGTCGGCGGCCTTCACGGCCCTGGGCTCGATGCTGCTGGGCACCATCGTGACCGGCATCTTCGTCGCCATCTCGATGACCTCGGGCGGCGGCGCCTGGGACAACGCCAAGAAGCTGATCGAGGAAGGCAACTACGGCGGCAAGGGCTCGGAGGCGCACAAGGCGGCGGTCACCGGCGACACCGTCGGCGACCCCTACAAGGACACCGCCGGTCCCGGCGATCAACCCGATGATCAAGATCATCAACATCGTGGCGCTGCTGATCCTGGCCGCGCTCGGCGCCCACTGAGCGAACGCTCCGGCTCCTTTCGGGGGCCGGATAGGCAAAGAGAGCCCGGCCACCTCGGTGGCCGGGCTCTCGCGTCTTCAGGCGGATCGTGTGCTAGGGCCTCGGCTGTTGCTACGGCCTCTGGGGCAGTCCGCCGGATGACGGGTCACCGAAGCGGCCGATATTGCCCAGCAGCTGCTCGATAATGGTGAGCTCGTTGCCGAGGGTGCGGGTTACATCCGAATTCGGCTCGACGTCGACGGCCTGATCGAGGTCGAGCTGTGCCACCTCGGTGACGACGCCCCTGTCATCGAAGACGATGGTCACCACGTCCTGGTTGGTGATGTCGTTCTGGAAGAACGAGCGGATCTCGCGGCGCTGGCTCACATAGTACCACCGCTCGTCGTCGAATGTCGCGATGGTCGAGGGGCTGCCGAGCAGTCGGGCCACCTCCTCGCGCGACGTCTGTCCGGGTGAGATCTGCGCGAGGTTCACCGGCTCAATCGTGTGGCCGTGCTGCACCACCTGCGGAGAGCAAGCGAGGAGACCCAGCGATAGCAGCAAGGCGGCTGCACTCGATTTCGTGGCCATGACGACTACCTCTTGGTGGTGCGCAATTCGCGGGTTGCACGACCATGGTGACGGGTTCCCGCGTCGCGCGATAAGTCAGATGGTGTCGGGTGTAGAATGACGACAAATCCTGGACAAGCCTCTTGGCCCGTGAGCCGAGGGCTTTTCGGCCGATTCAGCGGCTGGCTGTCCGGCCACCGGGCCGACCGTGCGCGGCTCGCCAAGGCGTTCGCCCTCTACCACGTGATCGTCGCTCAGGCCCGGCAGCCCCGCTTCTACGCCGAATGGGGCGTTCCGGACACACCTGACGGCAGGCTCGAGATGATCGGCGCGCATGCAGCGCTGTTCATCCGCCGGCTGCGCCACGAGGGCGAGGAAGGCAAGACCTTGGCGCAGGACATCTTTGACGTGATGTTCGCCGACGTCGACCGCAACATTCGCGAGCAGGGCGTCGGCGACCTGTCGGTCGGCAAGCACGTCAAGCGTGCGGCGCAGACCTTTCTCGCCCGCTGCCGCGCCCTCGATCCCTGCCTCGATGCCAAGGATCCCGACGGCATCGCCATGGTGCTGGAGCGCAACGTCTTCCATCGCGGCGGCGACGTGGCGGCGGCGGCATCGGGGGGCGAGCCCGCAGCGGTCGATCCGCTTGCCGATCGCCCGGCGACCCAGCCCGGCATGCTGGCACTGGCCGCTCACCTGATCGATGCGGAGCAGCGCCTCGCGGCCGTCCCCGGTGCCGAACTGCTCGATGGAAGGTGCGACCTGGCGGCGGCGGTGACGGTCCCGACGGCGGAAGCCGCCGCCGGATCCTCCGGCTAGCCGCCCAGCCGCACCGGGGCTGCGGCCGGCATTCTGCGGCTTGACCCATCTGATCGATCTGCCTAGCCTCCCGCGCCGCAATCGGGTAGCCTGTTACAGTCGTCGGTGCGAGGCTCATAGCGGTTGAAATGCGGCTGCCAGGGCTAGGTGCCTCAGCGCGACTGTTCGGCCTCGGGGGAGAGGCGAACCGCTATGGAGCAGGCGGAAGCAACGGGCCGGGCGCCCGAGCTGGCTCAATAAAGAGAGGATCGTCGGTTGTCGGACGAGGTCGAGTTCTCGCGGCTGTTCAAGCTGCGCCATCTGCCCGCGGCAGGTGGTCATGGCTTCACGATCAAGGCGACACCGGGTGAATGCCGGGCAGTGGCCCGAAGGCTCGAGCTCGTCGCCCTGCAGGCGTTGAGCTTCGAGGGACAAATCGCCAGAGGCCCACGTGACGGCGTGCTGATCGTCAGGGGCAACGTCCTCGCTGACGCTACCCAACGGTGCGTGGTCACGTTGGAGCCGGTGCCAGCGACGCTCGAGGTGGCGGTCGAGCGCTACTTCCTCGTCGATGGCCAAGAGACCGAGGCCGAGGTGATCGTCTCGCCTGACGACGAGGAGCCCGAGCCGCTGGCCGGCGATCTTCTCGACCTCGGCGAGATCGCGGTCGAGGAGCTGTCGCTGGCGCTCGATCCGTATCCCCATGCCGCCGATGCGCCGGCCGTGCTGCGCGGCTACAACGAGGCTGCGGACTTGGCCGCGCGCTCGGCCTTCGCGGCTCTCGCCGCGTTGCGTGACCGGTCGAAGAGGCGCTGAACGATGAGCTGCCCCATGATTGACCGTGCGGTCGGTGCCGACCGCCATGCCTTGGCCTGCGGCCACGCCATGCGGCCCGAGGCAGTTGTCGAGCCGCGGCGGGCCGGCTCGTGACGGTCACCGTGGCCCTGGATGCCATGGGGGGCGACGACGCGCCCGAGATCGTCATCGACGGCGCCGCCTTGGCGCTCGAGCGGCGGCCGGAGCTCCGCTTTCTGCTCTTTGGCGACATGGAGCGGGTCAATGGCCTGGTCGACGCGCATCCCGCTTTGGCGAAGGCCACCGAACTGCGCCATACGCCGGACTCGGTCGCGGCGGATGCCAAGCCATCGATAGCGCTGCGGCAGGGCCGCAACTCGTCGATGCGGCTCGCCATCAACGCCGTGCATGACGGCGAGGCTGGAGCTGCCGTCTCGGCCGGCAACACCGGCGCTCTGATGGCCATGGCGAGTCATCACGCTGCAGACGCTGACCGGCATCGACCGGCCGGCGATCGCCAGCGTCATGCCGTCGCGCGGCAGTCCTGTCGTGTTTCTCGACCTCGGCGCCAATGTCGAGTGCTCGGCCGAGAACCTCTTCCAGTTCGCGGTCATGGGCGAGGTCTACGCCCGCGCCGTGCTCGGCGTCGCCAAGCCACGGGTCGGGCATCCTCAATGTCGGCACCGAGGAGCTGAAGGGCGACGGCGTGGTCCGCAGGGCCGCGGCCCTGCTGCGCGATAGCGAGCTCGCAGATCGACTATGCCGGGTTCGTCGAGGGCACCGACGTCACCACCGGCAAGGTCGACGTCGTGGTCACCGATGGCTTCACCGGCAACGTGGCGCTGAAGATCGCCGAGGGCACGGCCGGACTGTTCACCCAGGCGCTGCGCGACGCGTTCGCCAGTTCCTGGCGGGGCAAGCTCGGCTACCTCCTGGCGCGACCGGCGCTGCGCGGCTTGCGCGACCGCTTCGACCCGCGGCGCTACAACGGCGCGCTGTTCCTCGGCGTCAACGGCGTCGTGGTGAAGAGCCACGGCGGCACCGATGCGCTGGGCTTCGCCAACGGCGATCAACGTCGCCGTCGAGTTCGTCCAACAGGGCACCAATGACCGGATCATCGAGGAGATGACCCTGGTAGCCGGCTCGCCATCGGCCAAGGCGCAAGCGGTCACCGGTTGATCTGCCCTGGCCCTGCGGCGTGGTTTCACTGGCACAGTGACCACCGGGCGCGCTAGGGACAACGGCACACTCGCAATTCCGTCCGGCCACCTTCAGGAGATGCTTCGCTGATGCGCCGCTCGATCCTGCGCGCCGTCGGCGCCTACCTGCCCGAACGGGTCGTCACCAATGACGATCTGGCGCGCGAGCTCGACACGTCCGACGACTGGATCCGCGAGCGGACCGGCATCGGCCGGCGGCACATCGCGGCCGATGGCGAGCTGACCTCGGATCTCGCGACCCGGGCGGCCGAGCGGGCCCTGACCCGGGCCGGCATCGCGCCCGAGGCGGTCGACCTGATCGTCGTCGCCACCTCGACCCCGGACCATACCTTTCCGGCGACGGCCACGGCCGTGCAGCGCAAGCTCGGCGTCGGACCCGGCATCGCCTTCGATCTTCAGGCCGTTTGCGCGGGCTTCGCCTATGCGCTGGCCACCGCCGACAACTTCATCAAGGCCGGGCAGGCGGAGACAGCACTGGTCATCGGCGCCGAGACCTTCTCGCGCATTCTCGACTGGAGCGACCGGTCGACCTGCGTGCTGTTCGGCGACGGCGCCGGCGCCGTCGTCCTCAGTGCCGGCGAGACGGCGGGCAGCGTCCAGGACCAGGGCATCCTCGCCACCAACCTGGCGGCGGACGGCCGTCACTACGCGCATCTCCAGGTCGATGGCGGCCCCTCGTCGACCGGCACCGTCGGTCACTTGCGGATGAACGGCCGCGAGGTATTCCGTCATGCGGTGACCCAGCTCAGCGCTTCCGCCGAGCGCGTGCTTGCCGATGTCGGGCTCACGGTTGCCGATGTCGACTGGCTGATTCCCCATCAGGCGAACCGGCGGATCATCGACGCGGTCGGCAAGCGGCTCGGCATTCCGGCCGCCAAGGTGGTCGTCACGGTGGAGGATCATGCCAACACCTCGGCGGCCTCGATTCCGCTCGCCCTCGACCAGCTGCAGGCCAGCGGCCGGCTCGAGCGGGGCGATCTCCTCTTGATGAACGCCATGGGCGGCGGCTTCGCCTGGGGGGCCGCGCTCGCGCGCTGGTAGCTGCCGAAGGCCCGGCTCCGCTCAACGGTTTCGAATTCGCTTCATGACGGTTCCGTCATGTTGACGGAACTCCTTGTGTCATCTAGCGTTTTGTTCGTTCGATGAGGCTGCGAGATGGGGAGCTCGACAGATGGCGGGCAACACCGTGACGCGGGCACAGCTCGCCGAGGCCGTCTATCAGGAGGTCGGCCTGTCGCGCAGCGAATCGGCAGAGCTTGTCGATTCGATCCTCGAGGAGATCTCGCACGCCCTGGTGGTCAACGGCACCGTCAAGATCTCGTCGTTCGGCACCTTCGCCGTGCGCGAGAAGGGCGAGCGGATCGGGCGCAACCCGAAGACCGGCGAGGAGGTGCCGATCCTGCCCCGCCGGGTCCTGGTCTTCCGTGCCTCGCAGGTGCTGAAGGACCGGATCAACCAGTCGGCGGCAGCCTGAGGTGGAGGTCAGCGGCAATGCAGGCCGAGATCGCCGATGACCGTCGCACGCAGCAAATCGCAGGCCGCGTTCCGGACGATCAGCGAGGTTGCGGACGAGCTCGACGTCGCCCAGCACGTGCTGCGCTTCTGGGAGAGCAAGTTCCCGCAGGTGCGGCCGCTCAAGCGCGGCGGCGGCCGGCGCTACTACCGGCCCGAGGACATCGAGCTGCTGCGCGACATCCGCAGCCTGCTCTACGACGAAGGCTACACCATCAAGGGCGCGCAGAAGCTGCTGCGCCAACGCCGGGCGAAGCCGGCGCCCTCCGCCAAGCCCGCTACCGCACCGGCGCAGCCCCAGCTCGACGGCACCGCACCGGCTGCTTCTTCGGCGGCCGCCCCAGAGGCACCCGTCGAGGAGCCGGTGCCGGCCTCCGCGCCGGCCACCGAGCCGCCTGGCGACACCGACCTCGCGCCGAGCGATCTCAAGCAGCTCAGGCAGGTGAGGGCGACGCTTCTCGCGCTTCGCCAGGATCTCGGCGCGCTCCTCGAGGCGGCCGACGGCTGAGCGCCTCGCGCCCCGGCTTCGTCTGGGCTCGAGTCCAACCATGAAAAGCCACCATTGCCGGGCCGCGACCAGCCGGCTAGATAGGGGCCTGTCGGAGCGTAGCGCAGCCTGGTAGCGCATCGGTCTGGGGGACCGGAGGTCGCAGGTTCAAATCCTGCCGCTCCGACCAGCGTTTGCTGGTAGCGCAATCTCAGCGTCTCGCAGGGGCGGCATCGTCTGACGTGGCGTTGCCAGCCGTTGCTTTGGTTTTTCGTTCGGTCGCTGAATCCGGTGCGGCCGACGCGGTGGTTGACGCTGCGATGAACCGTTGGAAACCAGTTCACAGGACGCAGATCGCGGCGGCGGTCGGCTTTCGTTCGTCCGATTTCCCGTGCCGCCTTTCGCTTGACTGTCGGCCGGGGCGATCATGACCAAGGCCAATGTCAACTCGATCGATGTGGCACGGCTGGCCGGGGTCTCGCAATCGGCGGTGAGCCGGGTCTTCACGCCCGGGGCGTCGGTGAGCGCCGCGATGCGTGAGAAGGTGCTGCGGGCGGCAGCTTCGCTCGGCTATCAGCCCAACCGCCTCGCCGGGTCGTTGATCACCCATCGCTCGTATCTGATCGGCATCGCCATCGGCTATCTTGGCAACTTCTACTACCCGCTGGCGATGGAGCGCTTGTGCCGCCGGCTGCGGCAGGCCGGCTACCATACGATCATGCTGTTCACCGAGCCCGGCGAGCCGGCGGACGCGACGGTCGAGGCTTTTCTCCAGTATCGCGTCGACGGTGTCATCCTGGCCTCGGTCGCTCTCACCACGGACTGGGTCACGGCCTGCGAGCGCGCCGGCGTGCCGGTCATTCTCTTCAACCGCTTTACGAGCGACTGCCGCGTTTCGTCCATCAGCGTCGACAATGTGCAGGGCTCCGGCCTGGTCGCCGAGTTCTTGGTCAAGGGCGGCCACCAGCGAATCGCCTACATTGCCGGGCTCGCCGGCACCACCGCTCAGGACGAGCGCGAGGCGGGCTTCCGCCAGGCGTTGGTGCGGCTCGGCGTGCCGCTCTTCGATCGCGCGGTCGGTGAGTTCGAGACCGAGCCCGCGCGCGAAGCCGCGCGCCAGCTGTTCGATCGACCACCGGCCGATCGGCCCGATGCGGTCTACGCCTGCAGCGACCAGATGGCGCTTGCAGTCATGGACGTCATCCGCTTCGAGCTCTGCCTCAGGGTGCCGGACGACGTCTCCGTGGTCGGCTTCGACGACGTCCCGCAGGCCGCCTGGCCGTCCTACGACCTCACCACGATCCACCAGACAATCGACGACAGCGTCGAGGTCGCGGCAAAGGTCCTGCTCGAGCACATCGAGCGGCCCGCAGCCCTGCCGCGGCGCGTCCACCTGCCGGTGTCACTGGTCGTCCGTGGCTCCGCCCGGCGGCCCGAGGCCCTGGAGACGCGCTGAGCACGGTGAGGTGTGCGGGCTTGCGGATCCGGGGGAGGCTCTGGCGGGTTTTCGGTCGACGGGTGGATGTCATGCACCGCGCCCTCGGACTTTCGCTGCTCGTGCTGGTCGGGCTCGTCGCCGTGCCGCAGAGCTGGCCCAGCGCCGATGCCGGACGGCTCGGGCCGGCGGGCGAGGCAGCGCCGTCACCACCCTACGCTTGGCAGCTGCCCGACTGGATGCCGAGGCCGCCGGTGCCGGGCGACAACCCGATGACCGGGGCCAAGGTCACGCTGGGCCGGCATCTGTTCTTCGACAGCCGGCTCTCGGGGCCGAGCTATCTCACCTGCGGCCATTGCCATCACGCGGCCTATGGTTTCGCCGATTTCCGTCCGCTTTCGTTCGGCATGAGTGGCAAAACCCATCCAAGGAACACGCCGGGCCTCGCCAATGTCGGCTATCTGAGCCCGTTGGGCTGGGTCGATCCCGCTATCCACGATCTCGAAGCACAGGCGCTCGTGCCGCTCTTCAACACCGAGCCGGTCGAGATGATGGCGGGCGGGATGATGCCCTCGATCCAGCGCCGGCTCGCTGCCGACCGGCACATGCGGTCGCTGTTCGAGGCGGCCTTTCCCGCGACCGGCGGGCGCGTCGACCTGCCGGCCATCCAACACGCGCTCGCCGCCTTCCAGCGCAGTCTCTTGGCCTTCGACACGGGCTATGACCGCTTCCGGCATGGCGGCGACACGGCCGCGCTCTCGGCCAGCGCCCGGGCTGGGCTCGCGCTTTTCGAGAGCCCGCGGCTCGGCTGCGCGCTTTGTCACGTGCCGCCGCTCTTCACCGATGCGAGCGCGCCCCGCCTGTTCGAGGGCACTGGCCTCGGCGCCGAAGATCCCCGGCAATGGCGGCAACGGCGGGCGGCGCTCGAAGCCGGGCATGGCCGCATCACCAATTCCGAGGGCCGGCTGTTGCGCACCCCGGCCCTGCGCAACCTGACCGTGACGGCGCCCTACATGCACGATGCCCGCTTCGCGACACTGGCCGACCTGCTCGCCGACTATCGCGTGAGCGGCCCCGTCGGGGACGGTGCGGGCAGCTTGAGCGCGGCCGAGCAGGACGATCTCCTGGCTTTCCTGCACTCGCTGAACGACCCTGGATTTCTCACCGATCGGCGGCTGGCCTCACCCTATCGCAGCGCCGGCGCGCGCGCCGGCGATCCCGCGCCACCGCCGCTGCCCTGAGGGTGAGTGACCCCGAGAGTGGCCAAGACCGCCGGCTCAGAAGCGGTAGTCGAGGCTGAGGCGAAACAGCTGATCGTGTTCGACCCGGTCGGTCGTGAAGGCATAGGCGGCACGCAGGTTGAGGTCGGGGTTGAGGCCCAGCACCGCGTCGAGGGAGACGTCGATGCGCTCGATCTGCTCGCGCTCGATGGTTTGCTGCTGGCTCAGCCCCGGCAGCGCCGCCTCGCTCATCGTCACCTCGACGTCGTCGCGGTAGAGGCTCGCGAGGTAGCTGGCGCCGGCCTTGAGCCAGAGGTGGCGACCACCGCCGAGGTCGATCGGGTCGTGGCGAAGATCGAGGCCCAACGATCCCAGCACGTCGCCCGCCTTGGCTCCGCTGAAGCTGACATCGGAGGTGTAGAGGCTTTGTGCCTCGTACGGATCGAGCTCGTGCAGCTGATAGCCGAGGGACACCCAGGGCACGAAGGTGTTGCGGCCCATCCGGGTCGGCCGGGCGATCTTCTGATCGATCGCCCAGGTGCTGCCGGTATGCTCGCTGACACCGCTCTGGCCCAGAACCTCGTCGTACGAGCGGTCCTCATACTGGTGCTGCAGGTAGGAGAACTGCGTCGTGGCCTGAAACCCTGCCGCCGCCTGCCGCCAGTAGAGCGATACGGCATCCGAGCTCTGCTCCTGCACGATCGCGGTCGCGGTGTCCGAGCTGCCCGACGCATCGCCATAGCGTGAGACGGCAATGCCGAAGCGTTGCGCCTGGCCGCTCTTGTTGGCGCCAAGATTGAAATCCAGGGCAACGCCGCCGGCCTCTGGGGTCTGCCGGTACGCCTCGCTGAAGCCGAGACGGGTCGGATCGCTGGCGGCAGCCGCGGCACCGGTGGTCTGGCCGAGTCGGCCGTCCAACCGCTCGCCAAAGGCGACCGTCCGGGCGGTGTCCGAGCCGCCATTGCCGAAGGCGAAGGTGCTGAGGCCGAGCGGCTGATCAGCTGTCGTGTCGTCGAGCCCGAGGACCAGGAGGCCGTTGTCGATGTCGCGGCCGAGCCGGCGCGCGGTGCTGCTGCCGGAGTCGAGGGTATTGGCCCAGTCCCAGGCCCGGGTCAGGTAGTGGCGGTAAACGCGCGCGATGATGTCCTGGCCACGATCGCCGAAATGCAGGTTATCGAAAAAGAGCGCATCGGTGTCCGACCGGCCGACGTCGGGGGTCGAGACGTTGGTGAAGCCGAATCGCGCCGGGTCGTCGTAGATCTTCTCGAAGACGGTGAAGAGGTCGACAGCAATGATGTTGTCGTTGCCGTTGGCGATACCGGAGACGAAGCTGTTCCAGTCGGTGACCCGACCCCGGAAGTCGCCCGTGATGCCAGGGCTGCGGGTCCAGTCGGTGAGCAGCGTGACGAAGAGCTTGCGGTCACTGCCGGCGGCACCCGCCGCGACCAGCCGGTCGATTTCCGCCTGATAGCCGGCACGGCTCGCCGCTTGGTCCTGGTTGAGGTCGTTGTAGCCGAAATAGACGGCGGTGAGGTCGCGGGCGCCGATCGGGCTGTTGGCATTCTCCCAGGTGTTCAGCTGCCGGTCGAAGGCGTTCGAGAAGCCGGGTGCCGCGCGCGCACCGCCGATGGCGTAATTTTCGAGATCGGCCACTGTGCCCTGCCGCTCCAGCACGGTGCCCCAGGTCGTCGTGATGCCGCCGAAGTTGGGCTCGGAGTAGCTGTCGCCGAAGATCCGGAGGTCGTCGACGCGCACCTCGTCGACGCTCGTGGCGCCCGACCGGGCGAAGGGATTGGATACCTGGAACGGTGAAACGGGAGCCGGCGGCGGAGTCGGATCCGGGGTCGGTGAGGGTGATGGCGATGGGGAGCTAGGGGTCGGCGTCGATGTCGGGCTGGGCGAGCTGCCACCGCTGCTGCCACCACCACCGCCGCCACAACCGGCAAGGGCGGTCGCTGCTGTGAGCAGAAGCGCTGCGAGCAGTCTACCGGCGCCCGGTCTCTTCTCGTTCATTGGTGTCTCTCGTTCCCACCCCGGCAAGGCTGTGCATACCGCCCGCTTCGACAGCTAGGATTAACGGCCCTTAATCATTGCTGTCCACGGCAAGTGTCGGCCCGCCTGCGACCATGGCGCATCAATTGTAATGGAAACGCCTCTGGCGTACGCCATGCGCCCTGTCGCGGGCGGCGCCATCCGCTGCTAGGGTGGCCGACGCGGGTCAGGATGGACGTGCGGACTGGGGGTGGCGATGGGCGGGAACACGACGGTGCGCGAAGCGGTGGCGGTCATGGAGGATGTCGATTCGCTCGAGGCAGCGGTCGATGAGTTGCGCGAGGCCGGCTTCGCCGCCGATGCGATCAGCCTGCTCGCCGGCTCTGCCACCGTCGAGCGCAAGCTTGGCCGGATGTACGAGCGGGTGGAGGAGCTGGAGGACGATCCGGCGGCGCCGCGCACGGCCTTCGTCTCGAGCCAAACGGTCGAGCGGCGCGAGGACATGATCGTGGGCTCGATGACGACCTTGCCGACCCTGATCGCCGCGGGCACGGTCGTCGCCTCGGCCGGCGCCGTGGCCGCGGCCATCGCCGGCACGGCAGTCACAGGTGCGCTGATCGGCAAGGTTTTGGCGAACTGGATGGACAAGCGCCACGCCACCTGGCTCGAGCAGCAGCTCGAGCGCGGCGGCATCCTGCTCTGGGTCCGCGCCACCGACGACGCGGAGGCGAGCCTGGCGCTGGAGATCCTCGGCCGCTATGCGGCGCACGACATCCACCTCCACGAGATCCCGACGACGGCGGCGTGAGCCGGTCGCCCGAGCCGCTGCCGAGCCTCGCACCGGGCGACGGCGAGCTCAGGCTGGTGCCGGATGTGGTGGCGGACCCGGACCAGATGCTCGAGCGCCTGCTCGCCGAGATCGATTGGCGGCAGGACACGGCGAGGATCATGGGCCGCAGCGTCAAGCTGCCGCGGCTGACCGCCTGGTACGGTGACGCCGGCTACCGCTACAGCGGCATCGAGAACCCTCCCCGGCCCTGGCTGGCCGTCCTGCGCGAGCTGAAGGAGATGGCCGAGACGATCGCCGGCGCGACGTTCAACAGCGTGCTCGCCAATCTCTACCGTGACGGGCGCGACGGGATGGGCTGGCACAGCGACGACGAGCGCGCGCTCGGGCGCGACCCGGTGATCGCGAGCCTGTCCTTCGGCGCCGTCCGGCGTTTCCGCCTCAAGCACAAGTGCGACCCGGAGCGGCGACTAGGGCTCGACCTGCCCGCCGGCTCCTGCCTGGTGATGGCCGGGCCGCTGCAGCATCATTGGCGTCATGCCCTGCCGAAGACGGCAAGGCCCCTCGGGCCCAGGGTCAACTTGACCTTTCGGCTGATCAGGTCTTGAGCGCCGCCCTCGTCGGCATCAGCCCCCAATAGTCGAGCTCGAGCAGCACCTCGGGCCGGTAGCGGCCCTCTTCGTCCTTCAGCGGGAAATCATGGCAGGCGCGGTTGCGCGTGGCGACCAGGCGCAATCTAAGCGCCGCGCAATCGTCGCGGTCGGCGAGCGGCGCCTTGTCCAGCACCTCGGACCAGGCGTGGACGGTGTCGCCGGCGCGGGCCGGGTTGGCGTGGGTTCCGCCATTGATCGCCAGGATATGCCAGAGATTGCCGAGGCCGTTGAAGGAGAGGGCGCGGGCGAGGCTGATGATCACGCCGCCATAGACGATCACGGTGCCGAGCCGCCCGGCGCGCTCGACATGATCGTTGAAGTGGACCCGCGCGGTGTTTTGGTAGAGCCGGGTGGCGAGGCGGTGCTCGCTTTCCATGATGCCCATGCCGTCGACATGGTCGATTCGCTCGCCGATGGCGTAGTCCTCGGCGGTGAAGGGCGAGCCGCTCTGCGTCGGATCGAGGGCGAGTTGGCCCAGCCCGCGAGGGGCGGCCAGATCAGCCGCCGGCACGCTCGCAGCAAGGTCCGGCACGACCGTCGGCGGCGCCAGGCTTTCCGGGTCGCGCTTGCGCACCATGACCCAGCGGCAATAGTCGAGCACCGGCCGATCGAGCTGGTCGTGGCCCGTGGTGCGGACATAGACGATGCCGCTCTGGTGGCTCGACGTTTCCTTGAGCCCAATCACCTCCGAGCGCGCGGCCAGCGTGTCGCCCGGCAGCACGAGACGGTGGAAACGGCCCTCAGCGTAGCCGAGATTGGCGATCGCGTTGAGCGAGATGTCCGGCACCGTCTTGCCGAAGACGACGTGGAAGGCGAGCAGCTCGTCGATCGGCATGGCGTCCTGGCCGTTGCTCATCGCCTGCGGCAAGGCGCATTGCGGCAGGAAGCGGCTGCCGGTCAGGGCCAGATAGAGCGCGGCGTCGGCACCCGCCACGGTGCGCGGCGTGGCGTGGACGATCACCTCGCCGAGGCGAAAATCCTCGAAGAACCGGCCAGTTGCCGTCTTGCTCATCACCCATCCCCCCGTGCTCGCGGCAGCAGGAAAAGAAATCGTGCGCCACGGCCGATCTATCATGCCGCATTGCAGCATGCCACAGTATGCTCTCCGCTCGAGATTGAGCACCGCAATCGACCGTAACCCTTTGGGGAATGTCCACGGCACTTGTTCGAACCCGAATCGACCTTGCGGCTCTGGCTGAACCGCCCCGGGTTTGCCGGAGGCTCCTTCTCTTGAGAGGATGGAGCCATGACGACGAGATCGACGAGATATTCACCTGAGGTGCGGGCGCGGGCCGTGCGGATGGTGTTCGAGCATCGGGGTGAGCATGCCTCGGAATGGGCGGCGATGTGCTCGATTGCGGCGAAGATCGGCTGCAAAGCGGAGACCCTGCGGCTCTGGGTTCGGCAGGCTCAGCGGGATCAGGGTCTGCGGGATCAGGGTCTGCGGGACGGCGTGACGACCGACGATCGCGCCCAATTGAAAGCCCTGGAGCGAGAGAACCGCGAGCTTCGCCAGGCCAACGAGATCCTGCGCAAGGCATCGGCTTATTTCGCCCAGGCGGAGCTCGACCGCCGGTTCAAGCCATGATCGCGTTCATCGACGATCACCGCGACGTCCACGGGGTCGAGCCGATCTGCCGGCTGCTGCAGATCGCCCCGTCAACCTATTACGCGCATGTGGTGCAGCGCGACGATCCGGCAAAGGCCTCGGCGAGAAGCCGGCGCGACGCCAAGCTGAGCGCTGCGATCAAGCGGGTCTTCGAGGCAAACTTCGAGGTCTATGGGGCGCGCAAGATATGGCGGCAGCTCAGTCGGGAAGGCATCGAGGTGGCTCGTTTCACGGTCGAGCGGCTGATGCGTTCGTTGGCCATCCAGGGCACCGTCCGCGGCAAGGTGGTCAAGACGACGGCCAGCGACAAGGCGGCACCGTGCCCGATGGACCATGTGAACCGCCAGTTCCAGGCCGCACGCCCGAACATGCCCTCGCGCGTCTTGCTGACGCGCGCTGCTGTGCAGGCGGCTCATCCGCCTGCTGACGGATGAGGGGTCTCCGACTTCACCTATGTCTCGACCTGGCAGGGTTTCGTCTACACGGCCTTCGTCATCGATGCCTTCGCCCGCCGCATCGTCGGCTGGCGTGTTTCCTCCACGGCCAGCGCCGGCTTCGTCCTCGACGCCCTCGAGCAGGCGCTACACGAACGCCGCCCCGTTCGCCGCGGCAGCCTGATCCACCATAGCGATCGCGGCGTCCAATACCTCTCGATCAAGTACACCGAGCGGCTCGTCGAGGCCGGTCTCGAACCCTCGGTCGGCAGTGTTGGAGATTCGTACGACAATGCTTTGGCAGAAACAGTCATCGGCCTCTACAAAACCGAGGTGATCCGCCGCCGCGGTCCCTGGCACAAGCTCCAGGCCGTCGAACTCGCCACCCTGGAATGGGTGCACTGGTTCAACCACCGCCGGCTCCTCGAGCCCATCGGCAACGTGCCACCGGCCGAGGCCGAACAGCGCTTCTACGAATCACCAAAGGAAACCAACTTGGCAGCGTGACACTCAAACCAACCAGCCTCCGGCAAACCCGGCGCGGTTCAGGCCGATGCATGGTTAACTCTTGGTTGTGAATTCTATGTTCGGGAGTCAAGCCTTGCGGAAAATCATTGTCGCGGCAGTGGTCGCGGGTTTCGCAATGTCGGCTGCGCCTGCCGATGCACAGCGGAGCTTTCCTGGCTTCAGCGGGTTCAACATCGTGCAGAACGGCCCAGCTTCATTCCCGGGCTTCGGCGGCAGGCCGCCCTTCAATCCGCCGGTCGTCGCCCCGCAGTTCTTCACGATTCCTTCCCAGTTCGTCCCGGCAAATATCCGGAACATCCTGTTTGGCAAAGCCAATCCGGCTTTCCTTGGGGCGTTTGGGATCAGCCAGATCTCGAATCTGTTCGGGATCGTCTGAACGCGTTTCGGCGTCGGCCCGCCGTTTTCGACCGCGGGCGGCGTTCTAGAGCATAAGTAACGCGAGGCTTTGGGATCGGGATCTTTTCGTTGGTCTCGATCCTTTTGCTTTTCCTGATTATCCATTATTTTCGTCTAGAGCTATGCTAGCAGAATCATGTGGTTATGGTGGATTGGAGGCGAGCACAGTGAATAATCTGGCGGCCAAGATGCGTGGACTGAGCGAGTTGGCGTTTCGGGCGCGGTTCGGGACCGAGGCGCAATGCCTGGCGGTGCTGTTCGAGATGCGCTGGGGCCGCGGCTTTATCTGTGAGCGGTGCGGCTGTGAAAAGTATTCGCGGATGAAGAGCAGGAAGCAGGTCCAGTGTAACGCCTGCAAGCATCAGACGGGGTTCACGGCGGGCACGATCTTCCACAGCACGAAGCTGCCGCTGACGACGTGGTTTCGCGCGATCTACGAGTTGACGCAGGCCAAGGGCGGGATCAGCTCGATCGAGTTGGCGCGACGACTGGGTGTGCGGCAGCCGACCGCCTGGCTGATGAAGCAGAAGCTGATGTCCGCCATGGCGGAACGCGACGCCGGCAAGCCGAAGATGAGCGGCCGGGTCGAGCTCGACGACGCTTATCTCGGCGGCGTGCGCAGCGGCGGCAAGCGTGGGCGCGGTGCGGCCGGCAAGACACCGTTCGTCGCTGCGGTCGAAACGAGCCTCGACCGCAAGCCGAGGCGCCTGAAGCTGCTCGTGGTCAAGGGCTTCCGCAAAGCCGAGATCGCCAAGCTGGCCCGGTCGAGCTTCGCCACCGGCACCAACATCGTCAGCGACGGCCTGTCGTGCTGGCGGAGCGTCGAGGCCGCCGGTTGCGACCACTTCCCGATGCTCAGCGGCAGTGGCAAGAAGGCAGCGCAGTGGCCGTCGTTCAACTGGGTGAACACGACGCTCGGCAACATCAAGACGGCGCTCGCCGGAACATACCACCACGTCAGCCAGAAACACGCCCAGCGCTACCTCGCCAGCTTCGCCTGGCGCTTCAACCGCCGCTACCAACTCGACACCATAACCGAGCGCCTGATGTGGGCCGCGCTGCAGGCCAAGCCGCGCCCGTATCGGGCCATCATCGCTGGATGAGAAAAACGGATAATCAGGTTGCTTTTTGTTGGCGGCTGGACTGCAATCGGCATCGTGATACGGGCGCCGAGCTGGCAGGCTGGTCAGATTGCCCTCCAGGACCAACCGCTCCGCCCCGACTCATATGATCGGGCTCTGGCGGCTTTGCAGCGTTCTTTTGTCTGGCAGCCACTTCGCCAAACGGCCACGATGATCGGTCTGTTGAATTTCAATATCGGCCAGCAGCAGCGCGACGTCGAGAAGCGCGACGACTACTACGACCGGGCCCTGGATGCCTACAACGAAAGCCTCCGGCTCGGGCCGGTGCAACCGATAGCCTCGACCGTCGTAGCCGAGATGCTCAACGCGCAGGGTCTTCGAGCGGAGGCAGCCTCGGCTCTCGATTGGTCGATGTCTACCGGGCTCTACCTCGAGAATTTGGTACCGCGCCGAACCATGGCCGGCCTTGCTCTCTGGGACGAGGTGACCCCGGAGACCCGCGATCGACTGATGCATTCGATCATGCGGACCTTCCAGCGTACGCCGGAGATCGTGGTCTCTGGCGCTGTTGGCGCCGGCATTGTCGACGACTTGGTCGAGCGCTTCGCCGCTTGGCCCGCTGAGGACGAGGACGACACCGGCGAAGCAGTTCTCGCCGCCGAGTTCGCCATTGCTGCAAGAAGCCTGGAACAGTCACTGTTCGATGGCGCCGACGAGGAGCCCGATGAGATGCGGCGTCTGTATGCTGCCCTTGCGATCCTGACCGCGACCAATGTGCCCCTCCTCGCCGAGGCCATGACCATCGATCAGTATCTGAGCATCACGCGTGGCGAGGACGAGCTGCGCGCACCTGACAGCGTCAATGAATACATGGTCGGCGTGCTCGACGCGCTGTTGGTCCTCGGTGATTTCAATCGCCGCGGCGGCGAGCCGCTGTTCTGCATGCCGCCCCAGGACCTGCTCGACTACGATGTGGTCTCGTTTCGGGCGACGCTCGATTCGATGCTGGAGCAGATGGAGCGCGACATGCCCGAGTTCGACACCCTGGCACGGACCCGCAGCATCGGGCTGGCGTCATTGCAGCTCCTGACCTTCCTGCATCCCTGCGAAATCGGAACCGGAGCGGGCCGAGGCGCCCGGCTGAGAGGTGCGGCTGCCGGGCCATTCCCCAGGTCAGTAGAACTCGGATAGTCCGCCATTCCAGATGCCGACGCCACGCGTGCGGGCCAGTCGCTCCAGCGACCGGTAGAGACCCGGCGCGTCATCGCGGGCAAAGGCCCAGCCGTTGCGCAGCAGCTCGGCCGCCAGGTCGATCCGCTCGTCCAGGAGCCGTTTCGCGGCAACGGTGCATTGTGCGTCGATCATCCCCGATCGGCGCCTGCCCACTGGCTCGCACTGCACGAAGCCGGTCACCAGGTCGTCAAGGATCAGCACGGCTGTGGGGCCGCACCGGACCGGCCTGAGCGATCGCCGGCAGACCCGATCGAAGGTCGGAATGTCGACACCGGCGAGCGCCACCTCCTGACCGTCGAGGATCAGTGTTCCGGCATCGGTAACGCGGGCGAGGCCGCTGAGCGTCCTTGCGTCGGCTGGCGCCGGCGCCGGCGCAAAGGCCAGGCAGACGGCGAGGAGGGCAACGGCCGCCGAGCGCCGTTCCAGGCTTTTTCTAGTAGATCGGAAAGCGCGCACAGAGTGCGGCGACGCGGCTGCGCGTCGCCTCCTCGACGGCGGCGTTGCCGTCGGCCCCATTGGCCGCGAGCCCGTCCAGCACGTCACTGATGGCCATGCCGATCTCGCGGAACTCGGCGAGGCCGAAGCCCCGGGTCGTGCCGGCGGGCGTGCCGAGGCGGATGCCCGAGGTCACCGTGGGTTTCTCGGGGTCGAACGGCACGCCGTTCTTGTTGCAGGTGATGTTGGCCCGCTCGAGCGCTTCCTCGGCGGCGTTGCCCTTCACGCCCTTGGGTCGGAGGTCGACCAGCATGAGGTGGTTGTCGGTGCCGCCCGATACGATCTCGCAGCCGCGCTCCTTGATCACCGCCGCCAGGGCCTTGGCGTTATCGACGACCGCCTGCTGGTAGGCCTTGAACCCCGGCTCGAGCGCTTCGCCGAAGGCAACGGCCTTGGCGGCGATGACGTGCATCAGGGGGCCACCCTGCAGGCCCGGAAACACCGCCGAGTTGAACTTCTTGCTCAAGGCCTCGTCGTTGGTGAGGATGAGCCCGCCGCGCGGGCCCCTAAGCGTCTTGTGGGTCGTGGTCGTCACGACATGCGCGTGCGGCACGGGCGAGGGGTGCAGGCCAGCCGCGACCAGACCGGCGATATGCGCCATGTCGACGAACAGATAGGCGCCCACCTTGTCCGCGATGGCCCGAAAGCGCGGGAAGTCGATGATCCGCGAATAGGCCGAGGCGCCGGCGATGATCATCTTCGGCCGGTGCTCGAGGGCCAGCCGCTCGATCGCGTCATAGTCGAGCAGCCCGTCCTCCGCGCGCACCCCGTACTGGAGCGCCTCGAACCACTTGCCCGACTGCGCCGGCCGGGCGCCATGGGTAAGATGGCCGCCGGCATCGAGCGACATGCCGAGAATCGTGTCGCCCGGCCGGAGCAAGGCCAGCATAACGGCGCCGTTGGCCTGCGCGCCTGAATGCGGCTGGACGTTCGCGAAGCTGCAGCCGAAGAGCTGCTTCACCCGATCGATCGCCAGCGCCTCGGCGACGTCGACATATTCGCAGCCGCCGTAGTAGCGCTTGCCCGGATAGCCCTCGGCGTATTTGTTGGTCAGCACCGAGCCCTGCGCCTCGAGCACGGCGCGGCTGACGATGTTCTCGGACGCGATGAGCTCGATCTGCGTCTGCTGCCGGCTGAGCTCCTGGTCGATCGCCCGGGCGATGGCGGGATCGGCATCGGCGAGGTGCCGCGCGAAGAAGCCATTTCCACCAGTCGCCAGCGGTCTTGCCTGGGCCATGCTCAACACTCCACCAGATTGACGGCGAGCCCTCCCAAGGAGGTCTCCTTGTAGTTCGTGCTCATGTCGCGACCGGTCTGTCGCATGGTCGAGATCACCTTGTCGAGGGACACATGGTGCTGCCCGTCGCCGCGGAGCGCCAGCCGGGCCGCATTGATCGCCTTGACCGCACCCATCGTGTTTCGCTCGATGCACGGAATTTGGACCAGACCGCCGATCGGGTCGCAGGTCAGCCCGAGATTGTGCTCCATGCCGATCTCCGCTGCATTCTCGATCTGCTGGTTGCTGCCCCCCATGACCGCACAGAGCGCGCCCGCGGCCATCGAGCAGGCAACCCCCACCTCCCCCTGGCAGCCCACCTCCGCCGCCGAAATCGAGGCGTTCTCCTTATAGAGTTGACCGATGGCAGCCGCCGTCAAGAGATAGGTCTCGATCCCCCTGGCATCGGCACCGGGCACGAAGCGATCAAAATAGGCGAGCACGGCCGGAATCACCCCGGCAGCGCCGTTGGTGGGGGCAGTCACCACGCGGCCGCCCGCGGCATTCTCCTCGTTGACCGCAAGGGCGTAGAGATTGACCCAGTCGAGCACGGTGAGCTGGTCCCTGAGCCCGGCTTCCGGCCGGGCGCAAAGCTCCTGGTGCAGCCTGGCCGCGCGGCGGCGAACCTGAAGCCCGCCCGGCAGCACGCCCCGCTCCCGGCAGCCGCGCTCGATCGAGGCCTCCATCGCCTGCCACAGCTGGCGAAGACCATCGCGGATCTCGGCCTCGTCGCGAAGCGCGGCCTCGTTTGCCAGGACGATCTGGGCGACCTTGAGGCCAGTGCGCTCACCGATTGCCAGCAGCTCCTCGGCCGTCTGGAAGGGGTAGGGAGGCGTCACGTTGCGCCCCTGATCCGCCGGCTGCCCGGTCTCGGCATCGCTGAGCACGAAGCCGCCGCCGACCGAGAAATAGACCTCGGCCAGGAGCACGGCACCATCGCCGCCGGTGGCTGTGAAGCGCATGCCGTTGGGGTGCTTGGTCATCGTCTCGAACTGGCGGAAGGCCAGGTCCCTCGCCTCGGCGAAGGCGATCTCGCGGCGGCCCATGAGCTTCAGGCTGCCGCGCTCACGGATGCGGGCAACGAGCTTCTCTGCCTCGTCGGGGTCGACCTTGTCCGGCACCTCGCCGGCGAGGCCGAGCAGGATCGCCTTGTCGGTGGCGTGGCCCTTGCCGGTGAGCGCCAGCGAGCCGTAGAGCTCGGCCTCGACCCGCTCCACCGCGTCCAGAACGCCGGCGGTCTCAAGCGCCAGCAGGAAGCGATGCGCTGCCCACATCGGCCCTACGGTGTGCGAGCTGGAGGGTCCGATGCCGATCTTGAAGAGGTCGAAGACGCTGACCACCATAAGCCGCGCTCCATCTGCGAATACCGCAACCTAGGCGCCGGCAGCCGGCTTTTCTGTCGGCAACGCGACAGGAACCATCAGCTGTTGGATTGCAGCGCTAAAGCGCGCTCTTACTCTGCCTCGCTCATCGACGAGCGAATCCGACGCCGCATCTCGATGGCGGGCAGGTAGCCGGAGTCGACAGACAGCTTCAGCCACCCATAGGCCATGACCCGGTCGGGATGACCGAGCCGACCCTCGAACAGCAACGAGCCGAGGTAGAATTGCGCCCGCATGTCGCCGCTCATGGCCAATGACCGCCAGATGCGCCCGGCCAGATCGTAGTCTCCAGCGCGGTAGGCCTCGACGCCGTCGGCGGCCGTGTAGCGAGCATCGTCGAAAGTGATCATCCGGCCCGCCTGGCCGCCGTTGAGCAGGGCCGTCACCGCCTCGCCCGAGGTTCCTGCCGCACCCGTGACGTCGTTGGATTGCGCGTCGAGGTCCTCCCGGACCGAGCGAGGCTGCAACAGGTCTGCGGCGTCGTAGGCCAGCGCCTCGAGCACCTCCGGCAGCGACGATCGGTCGTCCTGGGCGCCATCACTCGACGCCGGTTCGGTCGACGGGTCGCCGCCGGCGGTTGGCTCGGTCAGCGGCTCGGGCGCCGCCGTACTTGCCTCGATCTCCCTGAGCCTCACGGTGAGTGCTTCCTGCGTGGCCATCAGGCGGTCGACCTTGGCCGCCAGCTCGTCCCGATCCACCTCGACGACGGCGAGTTCGCTCCGCCAGCTCGCGCGATTGCATCGCTTCCTCGCCGAGCATGTCGTGGAAGCGGGCGGCTTGCTTGGCGAGTTCGCCGACCTCGCTCTCGACCGAGCGAAGCGCCTGCTCGGTCGGCGCCAGTGCCTCTGCGAGCCTCGTTTGCTCCGCGAAAAGCGCCTGACGCTCCCGTTCCAGGCGATCGATCAACGCCTCCCGCGGCGGGACCGCGCCCTCGATGCGATTGGGGTCCGTCGCCCGCTGCTGCTCCGAGATGATCAGCAGGCCCAGAACGAACGCGAGGAGAATCGCCAGGAGCGCGATGTATCGATCAAGCCTGATCGGAGGCGCGGTATCATCAGCGGTCATTCGCTTGGCGTTCCGGTGGCAGCCTGACAACACGCCGATAATGCGTCTCGGCGCGCCCCCCAGCAATGCCGTGAGGTGAATATTTCGTAACCATGCCCAGCTACGAATATCCCAATACACTTATGGGCTTGGCAGTCCATGGTCTCACCAAGCGAAAGCGGGGAGGCGCGACGTCTTCTCAACTTCCGGTTCTGCTCAGATCACCCGCGAACTCCATCGAGCAGAAGGTCCCGCCCTGGAACAGGTCGCCCACCGGATCGGCCGGCAGCTTCGCCTGCTCCGCCAGCGCCTCGGTCGCATGATCCTCGGCGCGATGGATCGGCGAATAGCCGAGGCGATAGGCGGTTCGGTTGTCCCACCAGGAGCGCTCGTTCAGGCTCTCGCCGTACACGATCGCGTGATGCAATGCCGGATGCTCCAGGCCGATGCGGCAGAGCTGCGCCAGATCCTCTGGATGCAGCCAGATCGAGAGCCGCCGCTTGTCGATCGGGACAAGGCCGACATTGCCAATGCGGATCGACAGGACGCGCATGCCGTGCTTGTCGGCGAAGAAGGCGCCCACCGCCTCGCCGAAAGCCTTCGAGATGCCATAGCGGCTGTCGGGCCGGACCGGCTCGTCGACGCCGACCCGATCGCGCCGCCGGTAGAAGCCCATCGCATGGTTCGACGAGGCGAAGACCACCCGCTCGACCCCGGCCGCACGGGCTGCCTCGAACAGGTTCCAGAGCCCCACGATATTGGCGCTGTGGATCGCTTCCCAGGGGCCCTCGACCGAATAGCCGCCGAGATGGATCACCGCCGAGACGCCGTCGCAGGCCTCGGCCAAGGCCGCCGGGTCGGTGAGGTCCGCAGTGACGACCCGCTCATTGCCCTCGGCATCGTCGAGCGGCTCGCGGTCCGACAGCACCAGCTCGTCGCACATCGTGCGGAGATACGGCCGCAACATGCCGGCGACTCCGCCTTTGGCGCCGGTCAGCAGAACCCGTCGCATTGTCACGTTTCCCCCGTTGGCGGCAGATCAATTGATTAACCAACGGCTTAAGTGGCCAGCGCTGATTGATCAACTGACAATCACGAAGTGAACGGGCCTGCATTATCGTACGCTTTGCGATCAGTCCCAACGCTTGCGCCTCCCCTGAGCCGCCTCTAGCTCGGAAATGCAGCGTCCCCGATCCCGGGCGGCCCGGGCCAGAGCGGACATGGAGCCTGATCGATGGGCCATGATGCCGGCGAATCGTCGCCGAGCCGCGGCGGACTGGTTGCGATCGGCAATCTCAAAGGTGGTGTCGGCAAGAGCACCGTGGCCGTCGGCATCGCCGGCGCCATGGCCAGCGCCGGCAAGTCCGTGGCCCTGGTCGACGGTGACCCGCAAGCCACCAGCAGCCGTTGGCTGGCCAATCCCGAACAGCCCATCTGGGTCGGCACACTCGACATTGCGACGCTCTCCTCGGTGGAGACGTGGCTCGAGCAGGCCGAGCGGCTGGTGCGCGTGCACGGCACCCTGCTCGTCGACCTGCCGGCGGTCATCGGCCCGGCGATGGCCGCAGCCTTCATGCTGGCCCGGGTGATCATCGTGCCGGTGTCGCTTTCGCCCGTCGATATCGATGGCACGACGCGGGTGCTCAAGCATATTCGCGCCGCCCGCAACGAGCGCGGCGGCCGCGGCCCCGCCGTCCTGATCGTCCCCAACAAGCTGCCGCGCCGGATCGGCGTCGAACGCGATTTCGCCGATGCCTTCGATCGGTTCGGCGAGCCGGTCGTGGCCGGGCTGTCGCTGATGCCGGAGCATGGCCGGGCCTTCGCCGCCGGCGCCTGGATCGGCGACATCGCGCCCGGCTCGCGTGCCCATCTCGAAGTCATGGCCCTCGAGACGGCTCTCGCCCGGACGCTCGAGCAGACACCGCCGGCGCCGCGGCTCGAGCTGGCGCGACGCGCCCGCCGCGAGCAACAGCGCGCCGAGATGATCGCCGCTCTGCGACCGTCGGGCGGCAGCGTCGCCACCGCGCAGCTCCCCAAGCGGCGATGGTGGCAGCGCTTTCTCGCGTCCTGACCACACGTCCACCCGGCGCATGAAAGCCTTGCGCATTCAGTCCCTTCGCCGCAAACCGGTCGGCAAGAGCGGTGATCGAGGAGGACGGCGAATGGGCTACGCGATCGAGCATATCGAAGGTATCGGCAGCGCCTTTGGCGCCAAGCTTCGCGCCGTGGGCATCGGCTCGACCACGGCGCTGCTCAAGGCCGCGGCCGATCCAGCGGGCCGCAAGAGGCTGGAGGCCGAGGCCGGCGTCGATCACGGCCGCATCCTCGCCTGGGCCAACATGGCCGACCTGATGCGCATCAACGGCGTCGGCAAGCAGTTCGCCGAGCTGCTCGAGGCCGCCGGTGTCGACACGGTCAAGGAGCTGAAGATGCGCAACGCCGCCAACCTTGCGGAGCGCATGGCCGAGGTGAACGCGCAGAAGAAGCTGACGCGGGTGGTTCCGGCCGAGGCCATGGTGGCGAAGTGGATTGCCGAGGCGAAGACGCTCGAGCCGATCTTGACCTATTGAGCAACCGGCCTGCGCAGGCCCGACATGAGCGCGGCCACGGGCCTCGAACCCCTAATGTGAGAAAGGACCACAGAGCATGCTCGGTGGGTTGATGAAGAAGTTGTTCGGCGGTGGCGACGCGGCGGGCGAGGGCGGCGGCGACAAGCCGATCGGCGAGGCGGCCGAGCACAAGGGATGCGCCATCCAGCCGATCGTCATGCAGAAGGGCAGCCAGTACCTGACCGCCGGGATCATCACCAAGGACTTCCCCGACGGCGAGCGGGCGCATCGCTTCGTCCGCGCCGATACCCACGGCTCCGCCGATCAGGCGCACGATTTCGCCATCGTCAAGGGCCGTCAGATCATCGACGAGCAGGGCGATCGCCTGTTCGATCAGGCGACCTGAAGGCCGCATGCCGCTCGAGGATCCGCGTGGCCTTGCGCTGAGCGGCAGCTCGACCGAAGCGCTAGCCCTCTACGAGGCGGCGCTCGACGGCGTCTTGAGCTTTCACGGCGATCCGATCGGCGCCGCCGACGCGGCGCTGGAGCAGCGATCCCGAGCTCGTCTCGGCGACGCTCTTGAAGGCGCACCTGCTGGCGTTCTCGCTGCATCCCGGGCTCATGGCCAAGGCGGCGAGCACTCTGGCGGCGGTCACGCCGTCGGCGATGAACCCGCGCGAGCAGCTGCATGGCGGCCGCCATCAAGGCTTGGCTCGACGGCGAGATCGACCGGTCGCGCGCCGCCTTCGACGCCATCCTGGAGGCCTGGCCGCGTGACCTTCTGGCCTTGATGCTGGCGCATCAGGCCGACTTCTTCGGCGCCGCCGAGGCAGCGCTGCTCGAGCGGCCGTCCGCTGCCCTGGCTGCCTGGCCAGACGACCTTGCCGGTCGCGGCTATCTCCTGGGGATGCGCGCTTTCGGGCTGGAGGAGGCCGGCCAACTCGTCGAGGCCGAGGCTGCGGCGCGCGAGGCGCTCGCAGCCAACCCGCGTGACGCCTGGGCGCTGCACGCGGTGGCCCATGTCATGGAGATGCAGGGTCGCGACGCCGAAGGGATGGCGTGGTACGCCAAGCGGCGCGCCGATTGGGCCGAAGACTGCTTCTTTGCCGTGCACAATTGGTGGCACTGGGCGCTCTATCATGTCGATCGGGACGAGCCGGCTGCAGCGCTGGCGCTGCATGACGAAGGGCTGACGCCCGGACCACGGTCGATCACCCTCAATCTCTGCGATGCCGCCTCGCTGCTTTGGCGGCTGCAGCTCGCCGGGCACGATGTGGGTGAACGGCTGGCGGCCGTAGCGGACGCTTTCGACGCGCCCGCAACCCCATCGGTCCATGTCTTCAACGATGTGCACGCGATGCTGGCCTTCGTCGGCGCCGGCCGGCTCGACCGCGCCGCGGCGCATCTGGCGGTGCTGCAGCGGGCGGCCAGCGGCGTCGGACGGCATGCCCAGATGCTGCGCCGGCTGGGTGTGCCTGTCGGCCGGGCGCTGCTCGCGTTCGGCCGCGGTCAGTGGGCGGCAGCCGCGCGCACGCTCGAGGGGATCATGCCGGACGAGCGGCTGATGACGGGCAGCACAGCCCAACGGGACGTCTTGCCGATGACGCTGATCGAGGCCGTCCTGCGCGCCGGCGAGCGGCAAACCGCCCGCCGCCTGCTGCGGCAACGGGCGGCGGCGAAGCCGGCGAGCGTGCGGATCGAGCGCGACCTCGCGCGCTGCGGCTGAGGCCAAGGCTGAGGAACGGCGGCGGCGGCCGCTCGCTTGAGCGAGCTAACGTCAATCCTTGACGAAGTCGACCTCGTCCTCCTCCTCGTCGTCGTCCTCGTACTCTTCCTCGTCGTCATATTCGTGGTCGTCGGCATCGTCGGCGGCGTGGTCGCGGTTGTCCGGCCGGGGCGTGTGGGCGCGGGCGATGTAATCGGTGAGGTCGGCGAGCTCGATGAAGAAATCGGCCTGGCGCCGCAGCTCGTCCGCGACCATGGGCGGCTGGGTCTTGATGGTGCTGATCACGCTCACCTTGATGCCCTTGCGCTGCAGCGCCTCGATCAGCCGACGGAAATCGCCGTCTCCGGTCATCAAGATGACGTGGTCGACCGCCCCGGAGACCTCCATGGCGTCGACCGTGATCTCGACGTCCATGTTGCCCTTGAACTTGCGCCGACCGGTGCCGTGGCTGAACTCCTTCAGCGGCTTGGTCACCATGGTGTAGCCGTTGTAGTCGAGCCAATCGACCAAGGGCCGGATCGGCGAATACTCCTGCTCGTCGAGCAACGCCGTGTAGTAGTAGGCGCGGAGCAGGCGGCCGCTGCTGGCGAACACCTCGAGCAGCCGGCGATAGTCCACGTCGTAGCCGAGCGACTTCGCCGTTTGGTAGAGATTGGCGCCATCTATGAACACACAAAATCGCTCGTCGGGATGAAAGTGCTTGAAGGCCGAGGGCCTGGCCATAATGGGAAACTCCGTAGCTGATGGCGCGGTCGTTGCCGCTGTATCGACGCCCGAAATTTTTTTGGTTGCGGGGCGCCGCGGGGACGTTTGACGTAAAAGATGGGGTCACAGAATACCCGGGCCAACAGCTCTCTCCAAGTCTGCTCGCTGCATATTTATGATTTTCGTCAAATGCCGGCCCGCCGGGCGCCCAGATGCGCGAAAACGGCGAGCAACACTTATTGGCATCGCGCAGAAGTTTTATCCATTGGCGTTCCGTGGCCGACACCGACCGTATGGGCCGACGTGACCGACGGCTGCGGCACTGCAGCGAACGCTTGTGTTGTGCCACAGAAACTCTAAATTCGCATGATCACGAGCAACCGAGCAATGGATTATCATGGCCCGCATTACCGTTGAAGATTGCGTCGAGCGCGTTCCCAGCCGCTTCGAACTGGTCATGTTGGCGGCCCAGCGGGCCCGTGACATTTCGGCTGGTGCGACCCCGACGATCGATCGCGACAACGACAAGAATCCGGTCGTGGCGCTGCGTGAGATCGCCGACGAGACCGTCGATCTCGATCATTTGCGCTATGAGCTGATCCATGGCTTGCGCCGCCACTCCGACACCGACGACGACATGTCGGACGATCTGGCGCAAGAGCTCGAGAGCCTCATCCCGAGCCGCCCGCCGGTCGACGACGACATGATGCCGGACGGGATCGACTACGGCGCCGGGGATATCGTCGACGAGGACTGATGGACGCGCGCTGCCTTGCCGAGCACCTGAGAACCGAGGGTCGAGAGCGACCCCGATCTCTGCCGGTCGCTTGAATGACCGAGGCCGTCGTGACACCGGAAGCGCAAGCATGTACGGCCACGATGTCCGGTCCTCCGGCGACCGCGACCGCCGAGGCGACCCTGGAGCGGGATGCGCGCGGTCAGCCTGCGGCAAGGCCGACACCGAAGGTCAAGCGCGCCACCGCGAAGCCTAGCGCCGCTCAGCCGGCGGCGTCGAGCCCGCCCTCTGAAGCCCTGCCGCTCGCGGAAGCGTCACCATCCACCGAAACGTCGGTTGCGGCCAAGCCGCCAGCGGGCCGCAAGATCATGCGGCAGTACGAGCTGGTCGAGCGGGTCGCGCGCGTACGATCCAACCGTCGACGAAGACCTGCTCAATCGCGCCTATGTCTTCGCGATGAAGGCGCACGGCACGCAGAAGCGGGCCTCCGGCGACCCGTTCTTCCACCACCCGGTCGAGGTGGCCGGCATCCTCGCCGGCCTCAAGCTCGATGCGGCGTCGATCGCCACCGGCCTCCTGCACGACACGATCGAGGACACCGGCGCCACGCTCGAGGACATTCGCGAGCGTTCGGCGACACGGTGGCCCGCCTCGTCGACGGCGTGACCAAGCTCAACAAGATCGAGCTGCAATCGGCGCAGACCGCGCAGGCCGAGAATTTCGGCAAGCTCCTGGTGGCGATGTCCGAGGACATCCGGGTGCTGCTGGTCAAGCTCGCCGACCGCCTGCACAACATGCGCACGCTGAACTTCGTCAAGCCGGAGAAGCGCCAGCGCATCGCCCGCGAGACCATGGAGATCTATGCGCCGCTCGCCGAGCGGATCGGCATGGAGCGGCTCAAGACCGAGCTCGAGGACCTGGCCTTCGCCGAGCTCTTCCCCGAGGCGCGGGAAAGCGATCATCCACCGGCTGCAGCAGCTGCGCCGCGACGATACGGACCTCGTCGAGCGGATCATCGCCGAGCTCAAGGGCAAGCTCAGCGAAGCCGGGATCGAGGCAGAGATCGTCGGCCGCGAGAAGTCGGCGCTTTCGATCTGGACGCAAGATGGAGCGCAAGAACGTCTCCTTCGAGCAGCTCTCCGACATCATGGCGTTTCGCGTGCTGGTCGACAATGTCGGCGAATGCTACGCCGCCTTGGGCATCATCCATGCCGCCTACGCGATGCTGCCGGGCCGCTTCAAGGATTTCATCTCGACGCCGAAGCCGAACGGCTACCGCTCGCTGCACACCACCATCCTCGGGCCTGAGCAGCGCAAGATCGAGGTGCAGATCCGCACACGGCAGATGCACGAGGTGGCCGAGCTCGGGGTCGCGGCGCACTGGGCCTACAAGCAGGACAGCCGGGTCACCGAGGGCCAGCAGTATCGCTGGATCCGCGAGCTGCTGGACATCCTCGAGCACGCCGCCGAGCCCGGAGGACTTCCTCGCCAACACCAAGCTCGCGATGTTCCAGGACCAGGTGTTCTGCTTCACGCCGCGGGGTGATCTGATCGCGCTGCCGCGGGGCGCCACGCCGGTCGACTTCGCCTATGCCGTTCATTCCGAGGTCGGCGACCATTGCGTCGGGGCCAAGGTCGACGGCAGGATGGTCCAGCTCCGGCATCTCCTGGACAATGGCGACCAGGTGGACATCATCACCAGCCGCAACGCCTGGCCATCGGCGGCCTGGGAGCGGTTCGTCGTCACCGGCAAGGCGCGAGCGCGCATCCGCCGGGCGATCAAATCGCGGCAGCGCGACGACTACCTGCAGCGTGGCCGCGAGATGCTCAACCGCGCGGCCAAGGCCGAGAACCTGCAGCCGACCGAGCGCCAGCTCGAGCAGGCGGCGACGACGCTGGGCCAGCCCGGGCTCGAGGACATGCTGGTCCAGGTCGGCGAAGGCCAGCTCGCCGCACGGCTGGTGCTCCAGGCCATTCCGGCGCCGCCGCTGCGCCTGCCCCACAGGCGGGCGCCCGGCACCGGCGCCCTGCTCGACGAGGCCATCGAGGCCGAGAGCATCCATCTCCACAAGCGGCAGTCGAGCGAGCCCGCCGAGCAGCCCTCGGGCCAGATCGCCGGCCTGCCGTCGGGCGTCGCCTATCAGTTCGCCGGCTGCTGCCGGCCGATCCACGGCGACCCGATCATCGGCGTGGTCCGCACCGGCCGACCGATCAGCATCCATTGCCGCGACTGCGCCACGGTGCTGCGGATGAGCGAGAGCGAGCACCGCTTCGTCGATGTCGGCTGGAACGACGACGCCAGCGATCCCATCGCCACGCGGATCGCCGTGATGGTCAACAACCAGCCGGGTGCGCTGGGCACCATCAGCACGATCATCGGCAAGAGCGAGGGCAATATCGTCGACGTCAAGGTCGGCCGCCGGTCGCGCGACCTCTACGAGATGCTGCTCGATGTCGAGGTGACGACCGTCGAGCAGCTGCAGCGCATCATGGCGGCGCTGCGTGCCAATGCGAGCGTCAGCTCGGTCGAGCGCAGCCGCTCGTGACCGATTTCGGCAAGGGATTGTCCGAGGCCGAGGTGATGGCCGAGTTCCGGGCCGCCGAAGCGCTGCTCGAGGGCCACTTCATCCTGACCAGCGGCCGGCGCAGCGGGCATTACATGCAATGCGCCCGGGTGATGATCGACCCGGCCCGGGGCGAGCGTCTCTGCCGGGCGCTGGCCGCGGCGTTGCACGACCAACATCCCGGCCTCGCGCCGGATGCGGTGGTCGCACCGGCGATGGGTGGCATTCTGGTCGGCTACGAGCTGGCTCGGCAGCTGGGCTGCAACTCCTTCTTCACCGAGCGGGTCGACGGCCGCTTCGCGCTCCGCCGCGGCTTCGCCCTGCGCCCGGGTGCGCGCGTGCTGATCGCCGAGGACGTGGTCACGACCGGCCTCTCCTTGCGCGAATGCGCGGATTGCGTGCGCGCGCTGGGCGGCGTTCCGGTGGCTGCCGCCTGCCTGGTCGACCGCTCGAACGGCAAGGCCGACCTCGGCATGCCGCTTACCGCGCTGCTGACGGTCGATTTTCCGACCTATGCACCCGAGGAGGTGCCGCCGGCGCTGGCGGCGATCCCGGCGATCAAGCCTGGCTCACGCGGCCTGCGCTGAACGACGAGGCTCCTCGCTGTGCGCGACCGGCTTGCCAAATAATCTACTATAGCGTTAGTTACATCCGCTTGCATCAACCGAGCGGATCAACTTGGCAACGACCGTCAGCGCGCCCACCATTGCCCGGGTCGACACCGTGGCCTTCATCGGCCTCGAGGCCGTGTCGGTGGACGTCGAGGTCCAGCTCGGCGGCGGCATGCCGTCCTTTTCCATCGTCGGGCTCGCCGACAAGGCGGTGGCCGAAAGCCGTGACCGGATCAGGGCGGCGCTCTCGGCGATGAGCCTGGCCCTGCCGGCCAAGCGAATCACCGTCAACCTGGCGCCGGGCGATCTGGTCAAGGAGGGCAGCCACTACGATCTGCCGATCGCCCTCGGCCTGCTGATCGTCATGGGCCTGCTCGAGCGGGACGCGGTTGCCGGGAAGCTCGTGGTCGGCGAGCTGGCGCTGGATGGCAGCCTCAGGTCGGTGAGCGGTGTGCTGGCGGCGACGCTGGCCGCGGCCGAGCGGGGCATGGGCATCGTCTGCCCGCTGGCCTCCGGCGGCGAGGCGGCATGGCTCGCCGAGACGGTCGAGATCACCGCGGCCCCGGACCTGTACGCCTTGGTCGGCCACTGCCGGGGTGACGCCGTGCTGCCGCAGCCGGCGCCGGCTGGACCCAGCGGGCCGGCCGTCCACCCGGATCTCAAGGACGTCAAGGGCCAGGAGACCGCCAAGCGCGCGCTCGAGGTGGCGGCCGCCGGTTCCCACAACCTCTTGATGGTCGGTCCACCCGGCGCCGGCAAGTCGATGCTGGCGAGCCGGCTGGTCGGCATCCTGCCGCCTTTGACCTCGCCCGAGATCCTCGAGCTCGGGCTGATCCGCAGCGTCGGCGGCAGGCTCGAGGCCGGCCGGCTGCCCGAGGGACGGCCGTTTCGCAGCCCGCACCACGCGGCCTCCATGGCGGCGATGGTCGGCGGCGGCCGGGACGCACGGCCGGGCGAGATCAGCCTCGCGCACCGGGGCGTGCTCTTCCTCGACGAACTGCCCGAGTTCGGCCGGCAGGTGCTCGAAAGCCTGCGCCAGCCGCTGGAGAGCGGCTCGGTGACGGTCGCGCGGGCCAACCATCACGTCACCTACCCGGCCCGCTTCCAGCTGGTGGCGGCGATGAACCCTTGCCGCTGCGGCTATCTCGACGATCCGGGCCTCGCCTGCGCCAAGGCACCGCGCTGTGCCGAGGACTACCAGAAGCGCATCTCCGGGCCGCTCTTCGACCGCATCGACCTGCATGTCGAGGTGGCCGCGCTATCCGCCCAGGACCTGACCCTGCCGGTGCCGGGCGAGGGCTCTGCGGAGGTGGCCGCCCGGGTGGCTGCTGCACGCGAGCTGCAGGCGGATCGCCTCACGAGCCTCGGGTGCCACCACGCCCCAGCTGAACAGCGAGCTCGAGGGCGAACTCTTGGACAAGGTCTGCGAGGCCGAGCCGGCGGCGGCCGAGCTGCTCACCCGCGCCATGGAGCGGCTGCGCTTCTCGGCCCGCGGCTACTACCGCGTGCTGCGCGTCGCCCGCACGCTCGCCGACCTCGAGGCCTCACCTCTGGTCAAGAAAATCCACGTCGCCGAGGCCATCGGCTTTCGCAGGCGCGCCCCAGGGCGACAGGCGGCTTGATGGTGCCAAGCGCGATCTCTCAGCCCGTCTCCCAGTCGTAGCTTGCCATGACCGCCGTTGCGGCGGCGAGGTCGGCCAGGGCTTCGTCGAGGGCGTCGAGGGTCTGCTGGCGATCCTGCTCGGCGGCTCGGCTGACATGGTCGGCGCCGGGGATCGCTTCGATGGTCGAGACGAGCTTGCTCTGGGCGGTGCGCATGAGCAGCATGGTTTGGGCGCGCTCGGTGTGTGCCATGACCTCCGGCGAGGTGCGCAGACGCTCGAGGCGCCGATCGATGCGGCGGGCCACGAGCCGCAGCGCTGCCCGCGACCAGTCGAGCCCGCCGTCGGCAATGCCGGCTGCAGCCGCGCTGGGGTTGCCGTCACTTTGGTCTGGCGCGTGCGCCCGAAGGGCGGCGGCGTGCGCCTCTCCCGCCGCGAGGTCGTGCTTAAGGGCGGCCAAGGACGTGGCCACGTCCAGCTGCGCGGGGCCGTCCAGCTGCGCGAGGCCGGGCGCCGGCATCAGCGCCATCCAGGCGAGCGCCAGGGCCATGATCAGCCCGCGCATCGTTTCGCCGCCCTGTCGCGCGCCATCCACCGACTTCCCACTCGCCCGCATCTCTCGAGCATGATGCTACACCAGGGTGAACAGCGCGTTAACAGCCACGCGAGCAGCCCCCTTCGGTCGATGCAGCTTGACGGCCAGGGTCGGCTTGGCTAGCTAGTCACCCGGTAGGCGGCCGTTCGCGGCCGCTTTTTCTTGTTTGCTCCCGACAAGTGAGGACGGGTCATGGCCAGACGTTGCAGTCTGACGGGTAAGGGCGTGCAGGCCGGCAACAATGTCAGCCACGCCAACAACAAGACGCGGCGGCGTTTTCTGCCGAACATCCAGAGCCGGCGGCTCTACAGCGAGACGCTGGGCCGGAGCATCCGCTTGCGGATTGCCGCCAACACGCTGCGCACGATCGAGAAGCGCGGCGGGCTCGACGGCTTCCTGCTGAGCACGAGCGAGGCGAAGCTGCCGAGCGAGCTGGTGCGGGTGCGCCGGCTGCTCGAAGCCTCGTCGACGCCGGCAGCCGCAGCCGCCAGCTGAGCAATCTCGGCACCAACGTCTGATGTCGATCGCCGCGCCGGGCGCCCGCCACGGCATCCTGGCCGCTGTCCTGGCGATGGCGGTCATCGTCGTGGCCTCGAACATCCTGGTCCAATACCCGGTCAATGACTGGCTGACCTGGGGTGCCTTCACCTATCCGGTGGCCTTTCTGGTGACCGACCTCGCCAATCGCCGGCTGGGACCCGCGGCAGCCAGGCGCGTCGTCTATCTGGGATTCGCGCTCGCCGTGGTCTGCTCGATCTGGCTCGCCACGCCACGCATCGCGCTCGCCTCGGGCACGGCTTTCCTGGTGGCGCAGCTGCTCGACGTCTTGCTGTTCGACCGCCTGCGCCGGGGCAGCTGGTGGCGGGCGCCTCTGGTCTCTTCGGCCGTGGCCTCGACCATCGACACCGCCCTCTTCTTCAGCCTCGCCTTCGCGCTAACCGGGCTGCCCTGGATCGGCTGGGCCGTGGGCGATCTGGCGGTCAAGCTCGCCGTGGCGGTCGCCATGCTGCTGCCGTTCCGCCTGCTGATGAGCCCGAAGGACGCCTCGAGCGCCGGGCAGCCGGCCTAGCACCCGCCTGGCGCGGCTTACTGGCCAGAAGGTCAGCCGTCCTCTTCCAGCAGCAGCAACAGGGTCCGCTGCAGCGGCGATTGGTTGTCGTCGGCGATCAGCAGGATCAGCCGTCCTCCACCCTCCCGCTCGAGCACGGCGACCCCTTCGTAGTTCTCACCGAGTGGGCTGGCGCTGATGTGCAAAATCTCCCGGCCCTCGAGCACGCCTTCGATCGCCCCGGACTCGAGCGGCGTCACCGTCAGCCGCGTGCGCCAGCCGCTGAGCACGCCGACCGCCCGCTCCAGCACGTAGAGCCGGCCGGCGGCGGTGGCGGCACCGACCGGGCTGAAGCCGTCGGCCACCTGATAGCCGAAGGGCGCGGCGGCGCCGTCCTTGACCGTAACGCCGGCAGCCACGCCCGGCCCTTGCCGGACCCCTTCGCCGAGCACGATCAGCGTGCCGTCGGGCCAAGTCGCCAGGGCCTCGAGCCCGGCATTGCGTGGCGCACCATCGAGCAGCGGCCGGTCACCGACGCGCTCGGCCGACCAGGCCCCGCTGGCGCTGGGCGTCAGCCGGCGCACGCTGCCGTCCTGCTCGAAGCCGGCGAGCAGCCGGCCATCCGGGTCGCGGGCCAGCGCCTCGGCGTCGAGCGGCCGATCATCCGCGGCATCAGGCTCGAGAGCGATGGCCTGCCAGTCGGCGAGCCGCAGCGGCGCCGCGCCCGGCTCCAGCGCGATGGTCGCCAGCCACAAGGTCGCCCGGTCACTGAGTAGCCAAAGGGTGCGGCCATCTGTCTCGATACCAGAGAAGCCGCCGAAGCGTGGATCGCTGCTGGCAAGCTCATAGGCCGCGATCGGCCGCAGGCCGGCGCCGACCCCAATGCCCGAAACGTCGAGATCGAGCCGGGTGACGGTGACGCCGGGTGACGTGCCAGGTGCTGCCGGCGCCGCGGCACAGCCGGCGCCGAACACCAGCACGATGATCACGGACAGCCGCAGAAACAACCATTGCGGTATTCCTCTGCGCTCGTCTTTGCTGCACAACCCGCCTCGATGTCCCACGCTCTGACCCTGGCCCTGGTATTTGCCTTGGTGATGCACGCCGCCTGGCTCTGCCAAGTGGCGGCCGCCGGCTGGGCAGCCATGCGGCGGCTGACGCTAGATCCGTTGACCCTGACGGCAGCACCGCTCGCTGCCGCGGTGGGTATGGCACTGCTTGCCGAAGCCGTCACCGCCGGCGTCGCCAGCCCGCCACCGCACTATGTCGGCGCTGCCTGGCTCGCAGCTGCAGCGGCCGTGTTCCTGGCGCTCCTGGTCCAGGAATTGACGCGCATTGGCCGGCTCTGGCGGGCGACGGCGGCGAATGCGCCGGGGCTGATTTTGAGCGGCGTGCCGATCGCGCCCCTGCTGCCGCTCGTCCTTGGTTTGTCTCTGGCCATGCTCGCCGGGCTCCTGGCACCGACGCCCTCGGTGGTCGATTGGCTGCCGCTGGGCGGCCTCGTGCTGCTGGCGTTGGCCCTGCCGGATCGGCCGCGGGGACGGGCGACGCAGATGGTGCTGGCGGCCTGGCTCACCGGGCTCGTCCAGGGCGGCCTCGAGCTGGTACTGCCGTCCCTCGCCCATGCCGTCCTGATCGCGCTGATTGCCGTGGTGGGCTTGCGCGTCGCCGGCCCGCGCCTCGCGCGCGGCGTCACCGTCTAGCCGGCGGTCCACCGGTCATGGCACCGCTGCTCACGGCGCTCGTCCCGTTCCTCGTCCTGCCGGCACTGCTCGCCGTGCTCGGCGCCGATGCGGCGCTGCCGTTTGCCGGCTTTGCGTTGGCGGTCCTGTTGCTGGTGCCGGCCGCCCAGCTGGTGATCGGGCTTGCCCGGCTGCCGATCCTCTGCCTCGGCGGCATCGCGGCCCTGGGGGCCGCTGCGATGCCGCTCTTGATCTTCGACCGCGACTGGCAACCCGCCGTGGCCTTGGCCGCAGCACCGCTGATCGGGCTGATCGCCGGCGTCCTGCTCTGGCGCCTGCTGCACGGCCTCGGCCCGGCGCTGGTGGCAGCCGTGACGCTGCCGCTGCTGCTGGCGCTGAGCGTCTTGCCCGCGGTAACCGCAGAGTCCGACCGTAACCTGCCGGGCTTCGCCCTCGAGCCCATCCTCCTGTTGCCCGTGGGCGTGGTGCTCGTGCTGCTCGTTGTGGTGCGCCGGTTTCTCGCCTCACCCGCCGCCCAGCTGCACGAGGCGGCCGCCGTGGCAGACCTGCCCGCGGCCGGCCTCGGCCTCGACCAGCGGGCCGTCCCGCTCACCGCCTGCCTCCTCGCCGGCGCGCTCAGCGCCATCGGCGGTGCGCTCATGGCGCTGGGCCCGGCGCCGATCATCACCGTCGACGCCCGTGACTGGGTGGCGTTGTCCTTGGCGCTGGCGGTGATCGGCCGGCTCGGCGGCGGCCGCCTCGGGGCGGCGCTGCTCGCGTCGGTGCCGCTCCTGCTGCTGCCCAAGCTCTCGGTGGCGCTGGCCCCGAGCTTCGTCGACCTGACCCTCGCGGCTGCCCTTGGCGCACTGGTCCTGCAGCTCTTGATCCGCGGCGACGGCTCGCCCAGCTGGCGCCCTCCCGCGCCGACGACCGCCGGCACCACGCTCGCCACGTCGCGGCTGGCCGAGCGATGAGCGATCTCGTCCTCGACAGGCCGCTCCGCCCGCTGCTCAAGCTGATCGACGTGCGGCTCGACCGGCAGGCCGGCGACGGCGCCGCCGGCGAGGCGTTGGGACCGCTTTCCTGCTATTTCGACAACGCCACGATCACCGGCCTGATCGGGCTGAACGGTGCCGGGCGCGAAGCGCTGCTCGAGCTGATCACGGGCCTGCGCAAGCCTGCTGCCGGCAGCCTGCGCTTCGGCGGCTTGCGGATCGATCGCTACGCGCCCAGCGCCCGGGCGCGGCTCGGCATCGGCATCATGCGGCGGCGACGGCTGGTGCCCGGCGAGACGCTCCAGTCGATGCTGGCGCTGGCCCGCGCGGCGATCAGCCGCCCGGCCTGGCGGCTGGCCCTGGACATCGCCGCCGGGCCTGCGAAGAGCGACCGTGACGATATCGCCGCCATTCTCGACTTTCTCGACATCAGCCATCTGGCGGAGCGGCCGGTGGCCAGCCTCGGCGGGCTCGAGGCGCGGCTCGGCGAGCTTGCCCGCTGCCTGATCCAGCGGCCACGGCTCCTCTTGCTGGAGCGGCCGCTCACCGGGCTGATGGCCGAGGATCGCATGACCCTGGCGCGCAGCTTGGCCCGGCTGCGCCGCGCCGAGCTCACCCTGGTCGTAATGGAAGACGATCTGGCGACCCTCGGACGGCTTGCCGATCGTTGCCTCGTCCTCGACCGGGGCCGCCTCGTGGCCGACGCGCCGCCATCCGTCATCGGGGCCAGCTCAAAGGTCTTTCATCTGCTTACCGGCTCGACGCTTTGACGACGGCGATGCTCGAGGTGAGCACGCTCGCCGCCGTCGCCGAGGGCAACTGGCTGTTGCGCGACGTTTCCCTCGAGGTGGCCGAGGGCAGCACGGTGGCGCTGATCGGCGGTGCCGGCGCCGGCAAGACGCTGCTGCTCGAGCTGCTGCTCGGGCTGGCCGAGCAGCGCAGCGGCACCATCCGGCTGGCCGGCCAAGATATCACCGCCTCTGCCGACGGCCGAGCGGCAGCGGCGCGGCCTGCGTGCGGCGTTTCAGCGGCCGCCGGTCTTTCCCGGTCTCGACGTGCGCGAGCACTTGGCGCTGGCCGCCCCGTCGGTGAAGCTCGAGGCGCATGCCATCGAGCGGCTGGCCGAGTTGATGCCCGAGCTGACCGCCTGCCTCGACCAGTCCGTGACGAGACTCGAGGCGCCCCTGCTCAGGCTGGTCGATCTCGGCCGGGCGCTGCTTGGCCTGCCGCGGCTGCTGCTGATCGACGATCTCTTCGCCGCGGTCGGCAGCGACCGGGCGGGAGAGCTCGTCCGTAGCCTGGCCGGGCAGGGCTATACGCTGCTGGTCGCCGACCGCTACGCCGAGCCGGTCCTGGCTTTGGCGGATGCCGGCTATGTGCTGGCGCGAGGCCGCGTCGTCGCCGCGGGCCCGCCCGAACAGCTGCTCGCCGACCAGCGGCTGCTCGCCAGCTGCGCCGGTGACCCCAACGCCTACGTCGACGACTGAGCACGCCGCCGCGCCGCAAGCGGCAAGCCGCAAAGGCAAACGGCCCGCCGAAGCGGGCCGTTCGTCGTCAGGTCGACTGGCGTGCAGCCTACTCTCTGTTGCCGAAGAGCTGCAGCAGCATCATGAAGAGGTTGATGAAGTTCAGGTAGAGGCTCAACGCCCCCATGATGGCCACCTTGGTCATCATGTCGGTGCCGGCGAGCTCGCTGTACTCTTCCTTGATCCGCTGCGTGTCATAGGCGGTGAGGCCGGTGAAGACCAGGACGCCGATCACGCTGATCGCGAACTGCAGTGCGGTGCTGCCCAGAAAGATGTTGACCAGCGAGGCGATGACGATGCCGATCAGGCCCATGAAGAGGAAGGACCCGAACTTCGAGAGGTCACGCTTGGTCGTGTAGCCATACAGGCTCATCGCACCGAAGGTACCAGCGGTGATGAAGAACACGCGGGCGATGCTGGTGCCGGTAAAGACGATGAAGATGCTGGCCATCGACAGGCCCATGGCCACCGCAAAGGCCCAGAAGGTGATCTGCATGGCGCTGACGCTCATGGTGCGCATCTTGGCGCCGAGCGCGAAGATGAAGCCGAGCGGCGCCAGCATCACCACCCACTTGAGCGGCGTGCCGAAGATCAGGTTCAAGAGCGGCGGTGAGGACGCGACCACAAAGGCGGTGAGCCCGGTCAGCGCCAGCGCCAGACCCATGTAATTGTAGACCGACAGCATGTGGCTCCGGAGCCCAGCATCAAGCTGCTCGGCACCGACCCGGCCATGCGCCAGTCCTTGACCCATCCGTGGTTCCATTTTCAAACACCTCTTTCGTGCGAGCTGGGAAACGAGCAAAACCGCGATTTCGTATATGGCGGAGACGCTTGGTCATTCAAGCGGAACCGGAGCGTTTTGCAACGTCATGACATGCGGAAGCGCGATTATGACTGAAGTTTCATCTGCACGCGCGAACCGTTTCTAACGTATTACCTTAACGCGATCGAGAAACCGTAAGAATCAGGCGCCACGCAAGATCGTCGCCGCCGGCACCGCGAGCACACGGCGCAGCCCCAATGCGCCGATCACCAGCGTCAGGAGCACCGCAGCGATGGGCACGATGGCGGCGAGCAGCGGTGCTGCCTGCCAGGTCATGCCGAGCGCGAAGCGCACCACGACGAACGAGGTGACGATGCCGAGCAACGCCCCGAGCAGGGCCGCGACCAAACCCAGCATCGCATACTGGGTGAGGAAGATGGCACCGATCTGCCGGCGCTCGGCGCCCACGACCTTGAACAGCACGCTGCGGCGGAGCTGCTCGCGCCGTGCCGCCGCCAGCGCGCTGGTCAGTACGGCGAGCCCGGTGACGAGCGTCACACCCGCCATCAGCCGAACCGCGAGGCCGATCGTGCCGAGGACGGTCTCGATCCGGGCGATCACCTCGTCGATGGCGAAGGGGGTGACGTTCGGCAGCTCGCGGGCCATCCGGTCGATCAGCGATGTCTGGTCCGCCGTGCCGGCGTCGACCGTGGAGACCAGGGTGTGCGGCGCCTGGTCGATGACGCCCGGGCTGAGCACGAAGATGAAGTCGACCCGGGCCTCCGACCAGTCGATCTCGCGCCTGAGGCTCGCGATCTCCGCTTCCAGCGTCCGGCCCATGACGTTGAAGGTGAGCGTGTCGCCGACGCCGACGCCGTAGCCGATCGCCACTTCGTCCTCGACCGAGACCAGGGGCTTGCCCGCGTAGTCCTCCGGCCACCAGCTGCCGGCGACGATGGTGTCGGCCGGCGGTGCCTCGCTGCGGTAGGAGAGGCCGCGATCGCGGCGCACCGTCCAGCGGACATTGTCGTCGATCTCGACCTGATCCACGGGTACCCCGTTGATCCCCACGACCCGGGCGCGGAGCACAGGCTCCATCTGCAGGACCCGTGCCGGCGGGAATTCGCCGACCAGGGCCTCGAAGGTCTGGCGCTGGTCCGGCTGGATGTCGATGAAGATGACGCTCGGGGCGGACTCGGGGCGGCCTTCGGCGAGCTCGCGCGAGATGCTGTGCTCGACCAGGAGGACGGTCGTGAGCACGGCCGTGCCGGCGGCCAGCGCCACCACCGATGCCACTGCCGCCCGCTCGCCGCGGCGGAGCTGGCTCAAGGCGAGCCGGACGAGGCCCCTGCTGCGCTTGGCCATGGCACCGGCCGCCTGCAGCCCGATCCCGGCAAGAGCCCGGATGAACGCCGCTGCGACGGCGAGTATGGCGATGAAGATGAGCGCCAGCTTCGGATCGGGGACGGCGAGCAATGCCGTGGCCAAGAGCACGAGCACCGCAGCGACCAGCCAGGGCCATTGCCGGGGTGCGCCGTTGGCGTGGCCGGTGTTGACCGCCGGTGCCGACTCGTCGTCGCGAAACAGCGCTGCCGGGGTGATCGCGGCGGCCCGCAGCAGGGGTAGCGCCGTGAACAGGGCAGCCGTGGCCAGCGCGAAGAGGGCGGCCGACAAGATGGCGCCGGGATGGACACCAATGGTGATGTTGAACGGCAGCATGCCTGCCGGCAGCAGCTGCGCCGCGAACGGCAGCACGGAGCCGATGATCGCCCCCAGCACGAGTCCGCCGGCGCAGAGCAGGGCCACCTGCAGGCCGCAGATGATGGCGACATCGCGGGTGGTGGTGCCGATGCAGCGCAGCGTGGCAATGGTCCGCTGCCGGCTCCGCAGATGCGCGTCGACGACGATGCCGACACCGAGGCCGCCGATCAATAGCGACGCGATGCCGGCGAGCGAGAGATAGCTGGCGAGCCGATCGGTGAAGCGGGCAACCCGCGGCTGGACCAATTCGAAGGTGCGCGCCTGCCAGTGCGAGTCCGGAAAGTCGCGGGTCAGCGACTCGGCGTAGGCGGTGGCTGCTTCCGGATCGGCGATCGCGAGCGCGTAGTTGTGCCGGGCGAGGGCGCCCGGCGCCAAGATCTGCAGCCCGTCGAGCGTTTCTCGGCTGACCATGAGCCGCGGACCTAGGCCGACGTAGCGGCCGCCCAGTCGGTCGGGCTCGATCTCCAGGACGCCGCGAATCTCCACCCGGCCGCTGCCGAGCTCGAGGCTGTCGCCAACCTCGACCTGCAGCCGCTGCAACAGGCTGGCCTCGGCGAGCGCGCCGTTATCGGCGAGCGCCGCTGCGAGCGGCTGCGCCGGTGCCATGCCGACGGTACCATAAAGCGGGTATAGAGCGTCGACCGCCTTAAGTGACGTCGCCACCTGACGGCCGTTATCGGCGAACGCAATGGCGTTGGTGGTCACCAGGTGGCTGAGCGTGGCGCCCGCCGGCACGATCTGCGCGAGCTCGTCCGCCGGGATCGTGCGGTTGGTCGAATTCGATCACGACGTCACCGCCGAGCAGCGTTCTTGCATCGCGCTCGACCGTCTGCGTGACGCTCTCCCTGAGCGAGCCGATCCCGGTGATGGTGGCGACGCCGAGGGTCAGGCAGGCGAGGATGATCAAGGCCGCGGTGCGGCTGCCGCGCAGATCCCGCCAGGCGATCCTGGCCAGGGCACCGATGCTCAAGCTGCTCACGAGGCAGCACCGGCGAGGACGCGCTCGGGCCGCGTCTCGGCCACGAGCCGGCCGTCGCCCATCCGCCGGGTCTCGTCCGAAAGCGCAGCCAGCGCCGGATCGTGGGTGATGAGGAAGAGCGTGGCCTTGTGCCGCTCGCGGGCGGCGAAGATCAGCTCGGCGATCTGCTTGCCGGTGCTGCGATCGAGATTGCCGGTGGGCTCGTCGGCGAGCAGCAGCTCGGGCTCGTTGGCGAGCGCCCGGGCGAGCGCCACACGCTGCTGCTCGCCGCCCGAGAGCTGGGTCGGGTAGTGCTCGAGCCGACCCTCGAGGCCGACCTCGGCGAGCCCTGCCCTGGCCCGCTCGAAGGCGTCCCTGGCGCCGGCGAGCTCGAGCGGGAGGGCCACGTTCTCGAGCGCGGTCATGGTCGGGATCAGGTGAAACGACTGGAACAGCACACCCACCCGTTGACGGCGGAACAGCGCCAACCCATCCTCGGAGAGTGTCGAAAGGTCGGTGCCGGCGACCTCGACCGTGCCGCTGGTCGGCCGCTCGATGCCGCCGATGATGGCGAGCAGGCTCGATTTGCCGGAGCCGGAGGGACCGACGACACTCAGGCTCGTGCCACGGGCCACGTCGAGATCCACGCCGCGCAGAATATGCACGGGGCCGGCGCTGCTCGCCAAAGTCAATTCCACGTCTCGCAACCTGATCATGAACGCCGGGCTTTCATCGATGAACCAACACACGACGAGAAATGGGACCCGGCGGAGGTTCCTCAACCACTTGGCAGCAATCGGCATGACGATCGGCGTCTCGGGTGCCGTGCTCGGCAGCGCTGTCGCGCCTTCCGCGGCGGCTGGCGACTGCCGTCTCGTGGTGCTCGGCGATTCGCTCGCGGCCGGCTACGGGGTGGCACTGGACGACGCGTTTCCCCAGCAGCTCGAGCGCGCGCTCGCGGCCGAGGGCGTAGCGTGCGAGGTGATCAATGCCGGGGTCTCCGGCGATACCTCGGCCGGTGGCCTGGCCCGGCTCGACTGGGTGCTGGGCGACCAGCCGACGCATCTTCTGGTCGAGCTCGGCGGCAACGATGCGCTCCGCGCGCTGCCGGTCGAGCAGCTCGAAGCCAATCTCGCGGCCATCATCGAACGGGCGCGGGATGCCGGCGCGATGGTGATGCTCGCCGGCATGCTCGCACCGCCCAATCTGGGTGCCCGCTACACCGACGCGTTTGCGGCGGTCTATGCTGAGCTCGCGCGGACCTACGAGCTGCCCCTCTACCCCTTCTTTCTCGACGGTGCGATCGAAGATCCGGCGCTGATGCTCGAGGACGGCATTCATCCCAATGCGGCAGGTGTGGCCGTGATCGTCGAGCGCATGCTGCCCATGGTCCAGGCTTGGCTCGAGCAGGCGAAGGGCTGAGCCCGCCAGCCGCCGCCGACAGTTGCCGAGACGACCGAGTCAAGCGCTCTTTGCGCTTGACGATCAGCCGCGTCTGACCTGATTTGTCGCTCAACAGAATGGATCAGGGGCTGTCGTCGCTCCGAACGCCACGGTATGACTTACCCACATCTTGTTGATAGTAATGGGGATACCGTGCGCCTTGTGGGCGATGGTGTGGATAAGCACCCGGACAAGCCAGGGAGGCTGGTGCGCGTAGCGGCCAACAAAGCGGCGCGGACCTTGCGGCGCCTATCTTGCGGCATAGTGTCCCCGCGTCGCTCTGGTGCATCGTGCCCGGCCTTCGGCTGACGGCAAAATCCGGCAACGTTCGTCGAGGCGACAAGCCTGCAGAGGGAGGATAGCATGTCGGAAATCTACAAGGTCGATCCGGATTGGGCCGCCAAATCGCATTGCGATGCCGCGACCTACGCGCGCCTGTACCGGGAATCGATCGACAATCCCGACGCCTTCTGGGCGAAGCAGGCCGAGCGGCTCGACTGGTCGAAGAAGCCCACGAAGATCAAGAACACGTCCTTCGAGGGCGACGTCTCGATCAAGTGGTTCGAGGATGGCGAGCTCAACGTCTGCTACAACTGCGTCGACCGGCATCTGGGGACGCGGGCCAACCAGGTGGCGATCATCTGGGAAGGCGACGATCCCGAAGATCGACAAGAAGGTCACCTACCGCGAGCTCTATCGCAACGTCTGCCGGGTCGCCAACATCCTCAAGTCGATGGGCGTCAAGAAGGGCGACCGGGTCACCATCTACCTGCCGATGATCCCCGAGGCCGCCTACACGATGCTGGCCTGCGCCCGGCTCGGCGCCATCCATTCCGTGGTCTTCGGCGGCTTCTCGCCGGACAGCTTGGCCGATCGGGTCAATGACTGCGACTCCAAGCTCATCGTCACCGCCGACGGCGGGCTCCGCGGCGGCCGGAGCGTGCCCGCTGAAGGCCAATGCCGACCGGGCGCTGCGACAAGTGCGCCGAGGACGTCAAGATCTTGATGTTCCGCCACACCGGCGCTCGACGTGGCGATGGACCCGGCCCGCGACGTCGACGGCATGCTGGCGATGCAGGAGGCCGCGACGACGAATGCGGCTACGAGCCGATGAACGCCGAGGACCCGCTCTTCATCCTCTACACCTCGGGCTCGACCGGCAAGCCCAAGGGCGTGCTGCACACCACGGGCGGCTACCTGCTCTACGCCGCACATGACCCACCAGTACGTCTTCGACTACCAGGATGGCGACGTCTACTGGTGCACCGCCGATGTCGGCTGGGTCACCGGCCACAGCTACATCGTCTACGGGCCGCTCGCCAATGGCGCGACCACGCTGATGTTCGAGGGCGTGCCCAACTACCCGGACATCGTCCCGCTTCTGGAACGTCGTCGACAAGCACGCAGGTCACGATCTTCTACACCGCGCCGACCGCGATCCGCGCGCTGATGCAGAAGGGCGACGACCCGGTGAAGACGACCTCGCGCAAGAGCCTGCGGCTCCTGGGCTCGGTCGGCGAGCCGATCAACCCCGAGGCCTGGCGCTGGTACTACGAGGTGGTCGGCGACAGCCGCTGCCCGGTCGTCGACACCTGGTGGCAGACCGAGACCGGCGGCATCCTGATCACGCCGCTCGCCGGTGCCATCGACCTCAAGCCCGGCTCGGCGACCCTGCCCTTCTTCGGCGTCCAGCCCGCTCTCGTCGACAACGACGGCAACCCGGTCGAGGGCGCCGGCGAAGGCAACCTGATCATCAAGGACAGCTGGCCCGGGCAGATGCGCACGGTCTACGGCGATCACGAGCGCTTCATCCAGACCTACTTCTCGACCTTCCCGGGCGTCTACTTCACCGGCGACGGCGCCAGGCGCGACGCCGACGGCTACTACTGGATCACCGGCCGCGTCGACGACGTGATCAACGTCTCCGGCCACCGCATGGGCACGGCCGAGGTCGAGAGCGCGCTGGTCGCGCATCCGGCCGTCGCCGAGGCCGCCGTCGTCGGCTTCCCGCACGACATCAAGGGCCAGGGCATCTACTGCTACGTCACCCTGCAGAGCCGGCATCGAGCCGTCCGAGGACCTGCGCAAGGACCTCGATCAAGCACGTCCGCGACGACATCGGCCCGATCGCGTCCCCCGACTTCATCCAGTGGGCGCCCGGCCTGCCCAAGACCCGCTCGCGGCAAGATCATGCGCCGCATCCTGCGCAAGATCGCCGCGAACGAGCACGATGCGCTGGGCGACACCAGCACCCTGGCCGACCCGGCCGTGGTCGACGACCTGGTGGCGAACCGCAAGGGGGCTTGAGCGGAGAGTAAGGGAAGATCTGGGGAGGCACTGCCTCCCCAGGCCCCACCTGTATTTTGGGGTGGTGGTAGCCCGGTATTGACGGCGCTGCATATGCGATTGTATATACTTGATGCCGGATTATGAGTGGAACGAGCGCAAGCGGCTCGAGAACATCCGTCGTCGCGGCGTCGATTTTCGGATCGCCATCGGCATTTTTCGTGGGCCGGTCATGGAAGCCGAGGATGCGCGCAGCGCTTACGGCGAAGCTCGCTGGCGCGCACTCGGTCAGACCAACGGCGAGCACTTCGTCGTGGTCTATACATGGCGCGGCGAGACCCGCCGCATTATCAGCGCTTGGAAAGTGGGCGAAAATGGCAAGCAACGCTACGAAGCGCTACTCGGACGATGAGCTGAGGGCGATGGTCGAGGCTGGTGACTGTGTCCCAACGTCACCTGACGCCCCCGAGATCGAGCTGGACGAGGCGTTCTGGCAATCAGCACGCCTCGTGATGCCGACGCCCAAGAAGCAAGCCATATCGCTACGCGTCGACCAAGACATCCTCGACTGGTTCCGCGCTGAAGGCAAAGGCTACCAAAGCCGCATGAACGCCGTGCTACGCGCCTATGTCGAAAGCCGGCGGGAACGGGCTGGGCCGGCAGGATAAGGTTGCGCTTGCGGGCGTGGATTTGCTTCTCGGCAATCCCAAACGACGCGAGCGCTTGCCATGCGGGAGATGGGAGCCGAACACTGCAACCTCGGGACGGAAGCTGACCAGGGCCAACCTATCGAGCGAGGCCACCGTGATGGACGATGTCGAGCTTCAGCAAGCCCAATCCCAGCTGAGCAAATTGATCGACCGTGTCGAGTGCGGCGAGACGCTGACGCTGACCCGCGACGGCAAGCCGGCCGCCCGGATCGTTCCCATCGCCGAGCGCCGCCCGGGCCTGCTCAAATCAAGGCCGGATCGGCATGGCGCCAGACTTCGACGCGACGCCTGAATGGTTGGTGGAGGCGTTCGAAGGTAGCTTGAGCGATGAGGTAATTCTCGCCCGCCTCGCATCTGGATTGGCATTGGGCGATAAGCCTACGGGCTCCCGCGGAAAACCTTAAGAATAGATAGTGGCGCCCGTCTTCGGTGAGATTGTCCGACGGGAAGCACTCTCAATCACTGTGAAAACCCTTGCGCGAAAAGGGCTTCCGCTACATATCCATGAGTAGTGAGCCGTGCTTCGTGAATCATTGGCTAACCGGATTGGAGCCATCTGGATGAAGGAACCGCATCGAAAGCATACGTCATCGCCAACTGACGCATCTGCAATGCACCGCATGGTTGAGAGCAGAACAACCCAAACAAGAAGTGCATCGGCAGCAAATATATTGACGAGCGTCGCTGCTCCAAAAAAGCCGACGACTCAGGCTCAAGAATCTCCTAGACCGAGCAGTCATATTGCAGCAAAAAAGTTTGAATAAGAACTAAGGCTTCCAATGGAAATGGAGTATTTAGGCGTACTGTCGGCCGCGTTTGCGGCTATCGGCCTCGCTATGAACGCAATTGGTCTATTTTACAATGGTACGTCTACGTCAAGGCAGAGAAAATCAACGGACGCCGCCACATTCTTTCAGTTCATACGTGAGAGTGCCGAATTTGAACGAAAATTCCGTGACGCATCTTTAACGGAGGACGAAGCCTACAGACGATACTTGTATGTGGAGCATTTCAATTTCCTTGAAGGGATTTCAAGGTTATATTTACCTGATTATCCGTTTTTCTCATCCAGCGATGATGGCCCGATACGGGCGCGGCTTGGCCTGCAGCGCGGCCCACATCAGGCGCTCGGTTATGGTGTCGAGTTGGTAGCGGCGGTTGAAGCGCCAGGCGAAGCTGGCGAGGTAGCGCTGGGCGTGTTTCTGGCTGACGTGGTGGTATGTGCCGGCGAGCGCCGTCTTGATGTTGCCGAGCGTCGTGTTCACCCAGTTGAACGACGGCCACTGCGCTGCCTTCTTGCCACTGCCGCTGAGCATCGAGAAGTGGTCGCAACCGGCGGCCTCGACGCTCCGCCAGCACGACAGGCCGTCGCTGACGATGTTGGTGCCGGTGGCGAAGCTCGACCGGGCCAGCTTGGCGATCTCGGCTTTGCGGAAGCCCTTGACCACGAGCAGCTTCAGGCGCCTCGGCTTGCGGTCGAGGCTCGTTTCGACCGCAGCGACGAACGGTGTCTTGCCGGCCGCACCGCGCCCACGCTTGCCGCCGCTGCGCACGCCGCCGAGATAAGCGTCGTCGAGCTCGACCCGGCCGCTCATCTTCGGCTTGCCGGCGTCGCGTTCCGCCATGGCGGACATCAGCTTCTGCTTCATCAGCCAGGCGGTCGGCTGCCGCACACCCAGTCGTCGCGCCAACTCGATCGAGCTGATCCCGCCCTTGGCCTGCGTCAACTCGTAGATCGCGCGAAACCACGTCGTCAGCGGCAGCTTCGTGCTGTGGAAGATCGTGCCCGCCGTGAACCCCGTCTGATGCTTGCAGGCGTTACACTGGACCTGCTTCCTGCTCTTCATCCGCGAATACTTTTCACAGCCGCACCGCTCACAGATAAAGCCGCGGCCCCAGCGCATCTCGAACAGCACCGCCAGGCATTGCGCCTCGGTCCCGAACCGCGCCCGAAACGCCAACTCGCTCAATCCACGCATCTTGGCCGCCAGATTATTCACTGTGCTCGCCTCCAATCCACCATAACCACATGATTCTGCTAGCATAGCGCTAGACGAAAATAATGGATAATCAGGTATATTTATCTAAATTGGTGGGGAAGCACACTCGGCAGCTTTATCATGATTTTCTCGTGAATCATCTTGCTGCCTTTCGCTTAAGTAGTGATGTCCCGCATCAACTAAGCGACACTATCACTCATGAATCTACCTATAACAATCTTCGTCAATTTTATCAAAAAAAATAGTCGACTTATTGAGCAAAGAACAGAGAGCTTTCAAAGCCTGAATAATATCTAGAGGTGAATTTAATCACATTCAGAAAATGTGGAATTTGATAACAATGATGTTTTTGATGAATGGTGAGCCTGGACACCTCACGCATTATCCTTTCGACCGAAGCGCACCACCACCACTCATCACAACCCAAAATCTTCACGAAACCGATCGATCTGGTGCATGCGTTCGTGGAGGATCGTGACGATGCCGATGTCGCCGTTGGTGAGTCTTCGCCAGTAGACGATGTGGCTTTCGTAGCGGAAGAAATAGCCGTCGACGCCGAATGCTGCCGGGATGGGTCTCGAGACAACGGCGTGGCTGTCGATCTTGTCGAAGGCGGCGAAGAGGCCCGTGATGTAGCGATCGGCTTGCTCGGTGCCCCAGCGTTCGCTCGTGTAGCGGTAGATGTCGTCGAGGCGGTGGGAGGCCGCTTCCTGGATGCGGATGGCGGCCATCCGTCTCAGGTCTTGTTGCGGGCGATAACCTCGTCCGCCGTCAGCTCATGGTAGGATGATTCGGGTGCGGCGAAGGCATGGCCGAGCTCGGCCTTCAGCCGTTCGAAGGCCTCCTGCTCGGTGCGCTCCTTGTCTCGGCGGATCAGGTCGCGGACGTACTCGCTGACATTCTCGTAAGACCCGCTATCGCCGACATTGGCGGCAACGAAATCGCTTAGTGCGCCGCTGATGCGAACCGTCATCGTCGTCGTGCGCGGCAAGGCATTCTCCCTCGCGTGGACCCCGTCTTCAACATAACCAATATCGCACACACCGACAACAGACGGCCTCGGCGGGTTTTCGCTGCTCGAGCCTCGGCCAAGCCAAAATAATGGTGGAGCGCGAGGAGGCCCGGCCTCCTCGCTTCCTTCTCAAACGCCCGTCACCTCGCTTGCCAGGATCGCACCGCGGGAGGCCATGAAGTAGAGGCCCATGTGGTGGGTTTCGGCTTTGGGGTGGGCGGCGGTGGCGGGCAGGCCGAGCTGTTTGGTGGCGTCGAGTGGCAGGTCGTAGGTGGCGGTTGCGGGCTCGAGGACGGCGACGTCCTTCAGCGTCGGCATCAGGCCGTGGTTGCGGGCCGAGAGCATGGTGACGACGAAATCCAGCACGCAGATATCGGTGCAGATGCCGGTGACGACGACGGCTTCGAGGCGGTGGCCGACGACCCAATCGACGACCTTGTTGTGGCTGGTGCCGTGGCCCTTGAAGGTGGGCTCGATGGCGGCGACGAAGCCGTTGATGCAATCCGTTCGGATGAGCATGGCATGAGGATCGTCCTCGAGCCACAGCAGTTCGGGCACGAGGTTTTCCTCGCCGGTGCCACGTTCGCAGTGGGGCGGATAGGGTGGCTCGTGCTTGCCGGGCTCGTGGGTGTCGAGGAAGGCGAGGATCGGCCAGCGCCGTGCCGTGAAGGCGCGGGCGAGCTTGTCGGTTTGCTCGACCATGCGGGCGATCTGGGGGTCGGGTGCTCGTGGGGCGAGGTTCCCGGCGCCGACGGTGCAGAAGCCGTTGACCTCGTCGATGATGACGAGGCCGGTGGGCTGGGCGTCGACGGCGTAGGGCCGGGTCGCGATCGGCAGGGCCGTCTTAAGGGCCTCGTGCAGGGTGTTGCTCGTCATGGTCGGCACTCCTCCGCTTGACCCAATGCTTGAATGAGCGACTAAACAACGACCAACGGGCGGATGCAACGGCGGACGAGGAGAGGGTTGGTGCGAATTGGCGTGATCGGCTGTGCCGGGCGGATGGGCAGGGCCAATCTGGCGGCTTTGCTGGCGACCGAAGGGGCAAGCTTGGTGGGTGGCACGGAGCGGGCGGGGAACGCTGCGATCGGCGAGGATCTGGGCGTGCTGGCCGGGCGGGAGCCGATCGGCGTCACGTGCAGCAGCGACAACGCGGCCTTGATGACGGCGGCGCATGTGGTGATCGAGTTCTCCGTGCCGGAGGCCACGGTCGCCAACGCGAGGCTCGCCGCTGAGCATGGCTGCGCGCATGTCATCGGCACAACTGGGCTGGGCGAGGCGGATCGGGCGGCCTTGGCCGAGGCGGCGAAGCGGACGGCCATCGTCTGGGCACCGAACATGAGCCTCGGCGTCAACCTGCTCCTGGGCCTGGCCGAGAAGGTGGCAGCCAGCCTGGGCGAGGAGTTCGACATCGAGATCGTCGAGATGCATCACCGGCACAAGGTGGATGCGCCGTCCGGCACGGCGCTCGCCATCGGCGAGGCGGCGGCCAAAGGGCGGGGGCGGACGCTGGACGAGCTGGCGGTGCGCGGCCGCGACGGCATTACCGGGGCGCGGGTGCCGGGTGCGATCGGCTTCGCGTCGCTCCGCGGCGGCGACGTGGTCGGCGACCACACGATTACCTTTGCCGGCGACGGCGAGCGGCTGGAGCTGACCCACAAGGCGTCGAGCCGGGCGATCTACAGCGCGGGCGCGGTCAGGGCGGCGCTCTGGGCCGGGCGGCAGGGGCCGGGGCTCTATGGGATGAGCGACGTGCTGGGGCTCTAGCGCTTGTTTGCGAGCCACTCGCGCGAGGCGGCTTCCTGGGCTTCGAGCACCGGCACGAAGGCTGGGTGGGCCCGGGCGCGCTCATGCCAAAGGCTGAGCGATGGCGGCAACTCGAAGGGCTCGCCCAGATGCTCGAGCATCAGCCGGCCCATCAGCAAGGTCGGCGGGTAGGCGAGATCGGCGAGGGTGAGCTCGGGTCCGGCGAGCCAGGGGTCCGGGGTCGTCATCGCCGCCAGGTCGGCGAGGCGGGTTCTAAAGAGGGCCAGCTGCTGGTCGACGACGTCGGCCTCGCGGCTGTGCGGCACGAGCTGCGGGAAGAGCGTGCGCAGGACGGGCTCGAGCCGTGTGTCGTGGAAGCGCGCGATCTGCCGGCAGCGGGCCCGTGCCTTGACGCCGGCGGGCAGGAGTGGCGGCTCGGGGAAGGCCTCGTTCAGGTATTCGACGATGGTCTCGCTCTCGCTGAGGACGAGATCGTCGCCACTGCCGTCGGCATGCACGATGGCCGGGATCGTGCCGGCCGGGACGATCGCCTTGTAGCTGGGCGACGCATAGCCGCCAGGCGGCGGTAGGGTGGTGTAGGCCACGCCCTTGACGCGCAGAGCCACCTCGACCTTGGCGCCGAAGTTGCTGATCGGCAGGCTGTAGAAGGTGATCAACGGGTCGGACCGCGTTGGAGGCTAGCCGGTCAGTTGGCGAGGTTCCACTTCGCCTGCTGCTCGGCGAACCAGCCGCTGGCGTGGTTGAGCGCGATCCAGTGGTTGACGTAGTTGATCCACACCTGGTCGGCCTGCGGCAGCAAGAAGGCGCCGGGACGGCGCGAGCGCGGCTGCTCGACCTTGACGACGGCGAGCTCGGGGTAGGTGGCGGTGAGCTGTGCGGCGTCGACATTGCTGGTGATGCTGGCGGTGGCGCGGCCGGAGATGACCTCCTGCCACTCGCGCGCCGGCGCCTCGACGGTCTTGATCTCGGCGTTCTGGAAGTAGCTGCGGGCCTGCTGCTCGAAGACGGTGCCGAGCGTCACGGCAATGGTCACGCCTTCCTGGTCGAGATCCGCCCAGCTGGCGAACTGGTCGACAGTGGCGACCTGGGTCATCGGCACGGTCGAGAACTCGACATAAGGATCGCTGAAGCCCGCGACCGCGGCGCGGTCCATGCTGAGCGAGGCGCTGGTCGTCATGTCGTACTTGTCGGCGACGATGCCGGCGACCAGCGTCTTCCAGTCGGTGGGCACGTACTCGATCTCGACGCCCATGTCGGCGGCCAGCTTCTCGACCGCATCGATGTCGTAACCCTCGAGCTCGTTGGTCTCGGGGTTCCTGAAGCTCATCGGGTTGAAATCACCCGTCGTGCCCACCCGTAGTACGCCGGATTCGAGGATGCCCTGCAGGCGCGAGGTCTCCTGGGCGGCGGCGTTCGAGGCCAGCGGCAGGACAGCGAGGGCCGCCAGGGCCAGCATGCGCAGGGTTGACATGGCGAGGTTCTCCGGACCGATGGTTGATCGCAGGCGCGACCGCGGGGATATGGCGGGCCGTCGCTCGATTGTCCATGGCCGGAGGCCCGATCGTCAGTGACGATGCCGCGATCGGCGATGTCGTTCCGGTGATCGGGACTTGCCGCTGCGGCACCGCCCGTTAGGTATGGCGTCGCAAGCAGGGGCAGGAGCGAGCATGGCTGAGCCGATCATTCGGCTGGAGGGCGTCTCCAAGTCTTTCGGGACCTTTCAGGCGCTAAAGGACATCGACCTCGACGTGGCGCTCGGCGAGCGGATGGTCGTCTGCGGCCCGTCAGGGTCGGGCAAGTCGACGCTGATCCGTTGCATCAACCGGCTCGAGCAGCATGATGCCGGGCGGATCACGGTCGACGGCACCGAGCTGGACGACGACACCCGGCACATTGCCCGCATCCGCGCCGAGATCGGCATGGTGTTCCAGCAGTTCAACCTGTTTCCGCATCTGACCGTGCTGCGCAACCTGACCCTGGCGCCGATGCGCACCCGCGGGCTCGGCAGCAGGGAGGCCGAGGAACTCGCCCGGCACTATCTCGAACGGGTGCGCATCCCCGAGCAGGCGGACAAGTACCCGGCACAACTCTCGGGCGGCCAGCAGCAGCGGGTCGCCATCGCGCGCTCCTTGTGCATGCGCCCGAAGATCATGCTGTTCGACGAGCCGACCTCGGCGCTCGATCCCGAGATGATCAAGGAGGTGCTCGACGTCATGGTCGAGCTCGCCCAGGAGGGCATGACGATGATCGTCGTGACCCACGAGATGGGGTTCGCGCGCGAGGTCGCCGACACCATGGTGTTCATGGACTCGGGCGAGATCGTCGAGGAAGCGGCGCCCGAGCGGTTCTTCGCCAACCCCGCAAGCGAGCGGGCGAAGCTCTTTCTCGGCCGCATTCTTGCGCACTGATCTGGTGCGCGAACGCGGGCGCCGCTTTCTCCTGGTTGGCGTCGGCACGCTGCTGCTCGCCGGCTGCAGCGGGCAGGGCTACACCTGGGGCTGGTATGTCGTCTCGCCGCTGACCGCCCAAGGCCAGGGCAATATCGCGTTCCTGACGTCGGGGCTCTGGCAGACCATCGCCGTCTCGCTGCTGGCGATCGCGATCTCAATCCCGCTCGGTCTGCTGGTGGCCTTGCCCGGCTTCTCGCGCCGGCCGTGGCTTAGGGCGCTCAATCGCGGCTATGTCGAGTTCGTCCGCTCGATCCCGATCCTACCGCTGATGCTCTGGGTCTACTACGGCCTGCCGGTGCTGACCGGCATCAACTTCGAGCCCTTCATGGCGGGCGTCTTGACGCTGATCATCTCCGACAGCGCGTTCGAGGCCGAGATCTTCCGGGGCGGCCTGCAGTCGATCGAGCGCGGCCAGCACGAAGCGGCCGATGCGCTCGGACTCGGGCCCGTGGACAAGCTCTGGTACGTCATCCTGCCACAAGCGATCCGCCGTATTCTCCCGCCTTTGGGCAACCAGTTCGTCTACGTCTTGAAGATGTCGTCGCTGCTCTCGGTGATCGGCGTCTTCGAGCTGACGAAGAAGGCGAACGAGCTGGTCGTGACACTCTACCGTCCGCTGGAGATCTACAGCTTTCTCATCCTCGAATATTTCGTTCTGGTGGTGATCGTGTCGGCAGGCGTGCGCTGGCTGGAGCGACGGCTCGCTGCCGACCAGGGGCGCGTTGCCCGCTAGCGACGGACCGCCGGACCGCATTTCCGCAATGACCGGTGAGGTCGGCTTGCCAAGATTTTCTTAAGCCTTGCCTGCTAGCGTGGCTTCGTAATTGATCCGGGTTGAAAGGGAGGTAGCGTCTTGGCGCTCGCGGCTGAGGGGGGTCCACGTGCTCAGGCGGCTGGTGCGGCACCACCAGCGGCGCGATGGTTTGCCTCGCATGAGCTGCGCACGCCGCTCCAGGCCATTCGTGGTGGCCTCGACTTGCTGCTTGCCGGGTCGGCACGTGGTCTGTCGACAGCGCAACTCGAGGCGGTGAGCCTGATCGCCGGGGCCGCTGCCGACCTCGAGCATCATGTCGACGCGCTCGCGGAACTCTGGCGGCTCATCGAGGCGGCGGCGCCGCAACCGGTGTCTGTCGAGCTGCGGGCGCTGCTCGCCTCGCCAGTCCTGGCACGTCGGGTGATGGTGCAGCCCGACCTGGTCGCGGTCTGGAACGAGTTCGCCGTCCTCGCGCTGGCCGACCTCGCCGCCCGCGCGATCGAGCGGCTGGCGGAACTCGGCTGCGCGACCGAGCCTGCGGCGCTCAGTCTGAAGGATGTCTCGCAACACCGGGTGGCTCTTGGCCTCGCGGTGTCCCCACCGGCCGTAGGCGATCACGCGATCGCTTGGCGTGTGGCGCTCGAGCTTTGCCGCCATGCCGGCATCGAGTGCTCTCCGGAGCCTGGATTCGGCGCCATGCTAACCTTTCGACGGGCTGCGGCCGAAGCGGGCTGATCAAGCGGCCGGTCGCCGTCGCCGGATGACGCCTGGGCCAGGCGCCGCGCAGGGTCAGGGATCGCGGGCGGCTTTGCACGGTTCGGCACCACCACCGCCGTCGCGCATCAGGTGAACGGAGACGCGTGCCGGCGTTCTGATCCGGCCGACACGGCAACGATGTCTATCGTCGACGGGGCCATCGGTTGAGTAATCCGCGAGCTCCACTGCAACAGAGGTGTTGCAACAGGGCCATTTGTTGCCCCTACGCTTGTCGGTTTATCTTGATTTTCTCGATTTCTCCGGTACTTGATTATGGCGAGAGAGGCGCGTGACGCTGACGTAGAGATCGCTGGCGGTGCGTTCATGAAACGGAGGCGGTCAACGTCGAGCCGTCAGGGCATGTTTTGGTTGCCTTGTCCACGCCAGATGGTTGATGTGCCTAATCGCGGTCATTCGTTCGCATTCTGTCGGGCGGCGCGGCCAACACCTGTGTGGAAGTTGGCGTGACCGCATGAGCCTCAGCGCTCCGACATGAGGTGGCGGGCGCGTCCATGGCGCGGAAGTCGAACCCGACATGGCAGCAGCCGGTGTAGTGGCGGTTGAGCGAGATTTCAGGGGGTGCCGCCCGTCGATCGGGCAGCGTAGGATCAGGGCTGGAATCATCGTCGACGTGAGCGGTTGGCGTCTGCCAGGGGCGGCGGACGATCGTTGGGTGTTTTGTGCCTCTTCGTCCGGAGATCGGCTGCTTCGGGCACTGGGTGATCGGTTCGGCTGAAGCCACGTGAGCTCGCTTCGGCGAAGCCCTCTGTGCCGGTTGGAAAGGTCCGAGGATCTGGCGCAGCCCCTGGTGAGCGCGCCTTACCGACGGACCGAAGGTGGCGGCGGCTGCCGTGCACCGTATCGATACCGCCACCGGTTGTGGGTCGAGGGGCCGGGGTGGCCTTCGGCCGATCCCAAGGACCAATATCGTCGAAGAAGGAAGACGTGTGAACAGCAACAATCGGAACTCGATGTTTCCGTTTCGCCGCGGTGGCGGCAAGAAACGCGGCAAGCCGCAAGGCCAGGGACAAGGTCAGGGCGGCGGCCGCAGGCAGGGCGGCGGCGGTGGCCGGCGGATCCCCAACTCGGCCAGCGAACTGCTCGGCACGCTGCAGCCGACAACGAAATCCCTGGCCCAGGTCCTCGCCGGAAACACGCGAGCTTCCGGTCAGGTCGTGCATGCCCGCAACGTACTCGCACAGGCCGAGCGCCTGGTCGACGAACGCGCTGTGGAACGCCTGCCACCGAAGCAGCGTGAGGAGTTTCTCGAGCAGCTGGCGCGTCTCAAGCTGACCCTGGCCGACGCCGATGACGCAGCCGAGGCGGAGGCCACGCGCGAGGAGCCTGCCGAGGCGGCACCGCCGGTCACGATGGACCGCCTGCGCGAGCTGGCGTTGAGCTTGGCAGCAGGCAGCACATCAGCGGCACCGGCGGCGGGCGCCGATAACGGTTCGGACACTGCAGGTGCCGAGACGGCGGCGTCCGAGGCAGATCGGCCGGCGGCAAGCGCCGCAAGTGATGACGACGCGGCCGCAGCCGAGCAGCCGGAGGTCAAACTCGCGGCAAAGACGAAGCGTACCAAGCGTGGCGATACGCTGCGCTTGAAGACGACGGTGCGCGAGCAAGCTACGGACGAGGACACGGCACGGCATCCCGAAGCGGTACGCTGAGCCCTTACCTCGCCCTGCCGATGCGGGCCGAGATCGCCGGGTGTTCCGCCTTGAAGTTCGCCCCGGTAAATGGGCCCGGCCCTGTTCGATGACGGCTGGTACCCGGCGCTGGTGAGCCGGCCGGACGCTGTTGCCATCGGCCCTCTCGGCCACCTCGGCTGGCGCCGTTAACGAAAAATTCTTTCCCTGTTGCCATGATCATCGGCGCTGAACGGTCGGCTGGCGCTCGGCCGGTTCGGTCGCGCGTCGAAAGGGATTTGTTCGCTCCGCCGATTGAACTATGTTTGAGGACGTCGAGATGAACGAGCCTGCCGAGCGACGGAAGCTTTTGGAACGATGAAGGACGGTTGGGACGAAGACAAAGTCGTCAAGGGCGACGTCGCGACGAAGCCGCGAACGCGCACCCAACGGCCGTCGTTGTACAAGGTTCTGCTCCTGAACGACGACTACACGCCCATGGAGTTCGTGGTGCATGTCCTCGAGCGGTTCTTCAATAAAAGCCGCGAGGACGCGACCCGGATCATGTGGCACGTCCACCAAAAGGGTGTCGGGGTCTGCGGCGTCTACACCTTCGAAATCGCGGAGACCAAGGTCACGCAGGTGACCGAATTCGCGCGGCAGAACCAGCATCCGCTGCAATGCACAATGGAAAAGGAGTGACGGCCGCGCCCGGCGCCTGCCCCTCTTGGACCGGCCTCGACCGGTGTGACCGTGCGGCGTCATCTGGTAGGAGGCTCGTCGCTCGATGGACGCGTGACCCAATCAGGCTGCCGGTGCCGCGCCATGGCCCGATCGGCAGGACCACTGACTTTGGTCGGCGACGGTGTCGGCCGGTCCCGGACAAGCCGGCGGCCGGCGCTGGCGCCTCGGCTGCAAATACGGCCGTTCGGCTCATCCTCGACGCTGGCGGTCAGCCTGCCAGTTCGGCTACACTCGACATGCTGGTGATCGGCGTTAGGTCTCGCGCCGCATCGATCGCCATCGGTTCGGCTAGGAGGTAGGATGCTTTCGCGCACCCTGGAAAAGACGCTTCGTCGGGCGCTCGCCCTCGCCAACGCGCGACAGCACGAATATGCCACGCTCGAGCACTTGCTGATGGCTTTGAGCGAGGACCAAGACGCGGTCGCGGTGATGAAGGCCTGCGCCGTCGAGATCGACAAGCTTCGTTTGGCACTGACCGATTTTCTCGATCATGAGCTCTCCGGGCTCGTCGTGGACGGCGTCGTCGACGCCAAGGCGACGGCCGGCTTCCAGCGCGTCATTCAACGCGCCGCCATCCACGTCCAGTCGTCGGGCCGCAGTGAGGTCACCGGTGCCAACGTTCTGGTCGCCCTGTTCTCCGAGCGCGAGTCGCATGCCGTCTGGTTTCTGCAGGAGCAGAACATGTCCAGGCTCGATGCGGTCAACTACATCGCGCATGGGATCGCCAAGAAGCCAAGCCTCAATGAGGAGCGTCGGGTGAAAGGTGCGGAGGAAGCGAGCCAGAGCGAGGAGAAGCGCGAGCCCGGCAGCGAAGCGCTCTCGACTTATTGCGTCAATCTCAACGATAAGGCGGCGGCGGGCAAGATCGACATCCTGATCGGCCGGCAGCACGAGATCGAGCGTACGATCCAGATCCTCTGTCGACGCTCGAAGAACAACCCCTTGTTCGTGGGCGATCCCGGCGTCGGTAAGACCGCGATCGCCGAGGGGCTGGCGCTCAGGATCGTGCGCGGCGAGGTGCCCGAGGTCCTCAAGAACGCCATCATCTTCGCCCTCGACATGGGCGCCCTTCTTGCCGGCACTCGGTATCGGGGCGATTTCGAAGAGCGGCTGAAGGCCGTAATCGGCGAACTGGAGGCGAACGACCGGGCGGTGCTCTTCATCGACGAGATCCACACGGTGATCGGCGCAGGGGCGACCAGTGGCGGCTCGCTCGATGCGTCGAACATCCTCAAGCCGGCGCTCGCCGGCGGGTCGCTGCGCTGCATCGGCTCGACGACCTACAAGGAGTTCCGCAACTATTTCGAGAAGGACCGGGCGCTGGTCCGCCGCTTCCAGAAGATCGACGTGCCGGAGCCGTCCGAGGACGAGGCCGTGAAGATCTTGGAGGGCTTGCGACCGAGTTTCGAGGAGCACCATCGGATCAAGTACTCGGCAGGTGCGCTCAAGGCGGCGGTCAAGCTCTCGAACCGCTACATCCACGACCGCAAGCTGCCCGACAAGGCGATCGACGTGATCGACGAGGTCGGCGCCGCGCAGATGCTGAAGCCCGAGGGCCAGCGGCGCAAGACCGTCGGTGCCAAGGACATCGAGGAGATCGTGGCGAAGATCGCCCGCGTGCCGATCAAGGCGGTCAATGCGCGCGACAAGAGCGCCTTGAAGACCCTGGGCGACGATCTCAAGCAAGTCGTGTTCGGCCAGAACCAGGCCATCGAGGCGCTGGCCTCGGCGATCAAGCTCAGCCGTGCCGGCCTGCGCGACCCGCAAAAGCCCATTGGCTGCTACCTCTTCTCGGGGCCGACCGGTGTCGGCAAGACCGAGGTGGCGCGGCAGCTGGCCTCGATCATGGGGATCGAGATCGTCCGCTTCGACATGTCGGAATACATGGAGCGGCATGCCGTCTCGCGGCTGATCGGCGCCCCTCCGGGCTATGTCGGCTTCGACCAGGGCGGGCTTCTGACCGATTCGATCGATCAGCATCCGCATGCGGTCCTGCTGCTCGACGAGATCGAGAAGGCGCACCCGGACGTCTTCAACATCCTCCTGCAGGTCATGGACTACGGCAAGCTCACCGACAACAACGGCAAGACGGTGGATTTCCGCAACGTCATCTTGATCATGACGACCAATGCGGGTGCGGCCGACATGAGCAAGCCGGTGATGGGCTTCGGCGGCGTCGCCCGGGCCGGCGAGGACACCGAGGCCATCAAGCGGCTGTTCACGCCCGAGTTCCGCAACCGGCTCGACGCGACCATCCCGTTTGCCGGTCTCACGCCCAAAATCATCCGCTCGGTGGTCGACAAGTTCCTGGCCCAGCTGGCGGCCCAGCTCGCCGATCGGCGGGTGTCGATCGAGCTGGACGACGAGGCCAAGGCATGGCTCGCCGAGCGTGGCTACGACCCGCTCTATGGGGCGCGGCCGCTCGCCCGGGTGATCGAGGAGCACATGAAGAAGCCGCTCGCGGACGAGCTCCTGTTCGGCCGGCTCGCCAAGGGCGGCAAGGTGATGGTGACAATCCAGGCGGACAAGCCGGTCTTCGTCATCACGCCGACCGGCCAGGCCCTGCCCTTCCTGCCGGCGCCGGTCGCCGCCGGCGATGGCGGTCCCGAGCCAGACGAGAGCGCGCCCGACGCAGAGCTGCCCGAGACGGTCGGCTGACCGCCGCCTGACAAAGACGACCGGCTCAGTTTCGAGCTCGGGCGCGCACGAGGCAGGCGGGTTGGCCGTGACCTGAGCGCGGTGCGGCCGGGCCTGCGCCAGCCGACTACCGCTAGCGGCGTGTTCGGCGATCTTGCCGCTTCAATGCCTTAAAGACGGTAGAAGAACGATCAATGTCCCCTTTCGAGATCAAGACGGCCGATCTCGGCGAGCCGGCCGTGCATGCGCTCATCGCAGCGCTCGACCGCTATCTGGCAGGCCTCTACCCGGCCGAGAGCAATCACGGCCTGTCGCTCGCCGCCTTGCAGGCGGACGATGTGCGGCTGGTGGTGGCCGAGGTGCGTGGCCGGCCGGTCGGCTGCGCGGCGCTCCGCCTCGATTCTGCCTATGGCGAGGTGAAGCGGATGTTCGTTCTGCCGGAGGCCCGGGGTGCCGGGATCGGCCGGGCGCTCCTGGCGCATCTCGAGACCCTGGCGCTGGCGCACGGCTTGCCATGCCTGCGGCTGGAAAGCGGGGTGGCACAACCCGAGGCGCTCGGGCTCTATGCGGCCTCGGGCTATCGCCGGATCGCGCCCTTTCCTCCATACGGTCCCGATCCGCTAAGCGTCTTCATGGAGAAGGCGCTGCACGGCAGGGCGGCAACGCCGGTCGTGTTGCATCACGACCAGACTGGCGCGTTGCCCTAGCCGCGCCATGTCAAACCTGTTGGCGCAAGCTCGGCCGGTCGGTGACGGCCCGGTTGCCTGAGCCGCCGACGACCACCTTTTCTTGCCTTTGGGCGTGCCGCCCTGCTTATGCGGTATGAGGAGACGATACCATGGACGAGTTGAAGATCACGACGGCCCCGCCCAAGGCCGAGAGCATCCAGCATCTCTTGGCCGATTTCGACCGCTATCTGGCCGCGCTGCACCCGCCTGAAAGCGGCTACGGACTCAAGGTCGAATTGCTGCAGTCACCCAATGTGCGCTTCGTCTTCGTCGAGAAGGACGATCGGGTGATCGCTTGCGGCGCCATCCGCCTCGACGACGATTTCGCCGAGATCAAGCGGATGTACGTGGTGCCGGAGATGCGCCGCAAGGGCGTTGCCCGGCATCTGCTAAAGCATCTGGAGGCGGCGACGGCCAGCGCCGGCCGGTCGGCTGTCCGGCTGGAGACCAGCACGGCGCAGCCCGAGGCCATCGCGCTCTACGAAGGCGCCGGCTTCGGCTTGATCGACGCCTTCCCGCCCTACGAGCCCGACGCGCGTAGTGTCTTCATGGAGAAGCCCGTCACCCCGGCTGACCAGGGACTGGGACGGGCGGGGTCGTTTCCGTGAACTGAAAATTGTGTCGACGGAATCTGTCAGGATTGACTCGGGATCGGCGAGTCAGTCGGCACTACCAAGTGCGGCTTGCGTGGACCGCATTCTGGCCAGGGCCTGCTCCACGAAGGGAAGCCAATAGTCGAGACTGGCCGTCTTGTAGATTTCGGCGGCGTCGGCCATTGCGGCGATGGCTTTTTCCAACATCGCGGGATCACCGGTACGCTCCGCCATGGCTTCGAGCGCATGCGCCAAGCCATAACGAGAATCGGCCCAATAGAGGGGCACGCGCTCGCGGGTTTGCTCCTCCAGCGCCAGCTCGTAGGTTAGGATGGAGCGCTCCAGCGCTGCCGTGCCGCTCTCACTCTTGCCGAGTCTCAGAAGCGCACCGCCCAGAGCGTTATGCGTCGCGGCCCATTCCAGCGGCAAGCGCTCGCGGGTGCGTTCCTCCAGCGCTAGAGCGTTTTGACGCGGACCGTAGATAAGCAGCATTCTCGATGTAGTTCTGACATTCGGTCGTGGAGAAGCGGTCGAGCAGCTGACCGATTGTGGTCCATAGGCCTTCGATAGCGCGTTCGGCAGCCGTTCTGAGCAGTGCCTTTAGCTTGGCGAATGCGTTTTCGCCTACCGCGGTCTGCTGACCGCGGCCCTTTTAGGGATCGGATCGAAGGCCTGCTGGCCTTCGATGGGTTGAGATCGGGTGAGTAGGGTGGCGGGTAGCGCAGTACCGCACCCTTGGCCTCGATCGCCTGGCGCACGCCTGGGACCTTGTGGGCGGGGAGATTGTCCATGATAACGACGTCGCCGGCTCCAGCTGCGGGACCAGCATCTGCTCCGCCCAGGCACTGAACGTCGGCCGATCCATGGCACCGTCGAGGACGTAAGGTGCTAAGAAACCTCGACTTGTCAGGCCGCCGATGAAGGTCGCTGTCGTCCAATGGCCATGTGGCAAAGCCGCGTCGAGGCGCCGGCCGCGCAGCGAGCGGCCGTAACGCCGGGCCATCTTGGTCGATGCCCCCCGTCTCATCGATGAAGATCAACCGGCCTCGGCTCATCGCAGCTTGCTCAGCGCGCCAGATGGCAGGCTGCTCGGTGACGTCCGGGCGATCCTGCTCCTCCGCCGTGGGGCTGCGGGGTCCCCACGGCCCCACAAGGCTGCCCATCCGGCTTTTTTTGGCGTGAAGTCCGAGTCGAATCAGGGTGTTGTGCATCAGCCCGAGGCTCGCCTCGACGCCATGCGTCTCGACCAGCCAAGCGCGCAACGAGTCCAGCGTGACGTCCGGCCGCCGCACGATCTCGGCCTGGATCGTCTCGTGACAGGCCGCGAGCTTCAGCTCTTGCTGATTGCGCTGCGCGCGGGCGGCGGTCTCGCCGGTCAGTCGCCGTGGTTTCAAAACCTTGTCAATGAACGAAAGACTGACACCGAACCGCTCGGCCACAGCCGTCGCCGGTAGCCCGCCGTCCACCGCTGCCAGCACGCCTTCCCGCAAATCCGCCGCGTAACTCTGCCCCGATCGCCACGCCATCACCCTTCGCCCATTCAGCACAACCGAGAAGTGTGAATCACTCCCTGTATCAAAATAGGAATCGGGAAAAGATTCCGGTCAGCGTCAATCTGCTCTAGGTAGCAGTTCCAGAAGCTGCGAAAGCTGCTGAAGGTCGTCAGTCAACTCCTGAGCGTTGGCCCCAACTGTCCCATTCCACCACGGCACTGCGTTCCACGTCACCGTTTCCGAACGGGGCAGCGCTGTTTGGTCCATGAAGGCAAATGTCGCTTCGGCGGTCTGGTCGTCGTTGTTACGACTTATAAACCCTGATCCCAAGCGCTTGCCCGAACCGTCGGTCGTCATCCGTCCGGGCTTCTCGAATAGGAACAAGACGCGTGCGTCGACACCCCCATCTAGCGGATCGAAATCCGGAACCTGCCCCCGCTCCATTCGGCGCAGTCGCTCAACGTACGTTGTCAACGGCACCATATGGGCCTTTTTCAGCATGGCGTAGCGCCTCGCGACGACGGCCGGGTCCCGCATCGAACGCGGAAAATCGTCCGGATGCTGCCGCCGTTCCATCGAGCAATCCTTTCGGCAGAGGCCCGTTCGCCTACAGCATCAGGCTGATCGGGTCCTCGACGAGCTGCTTGAAGGCCTGCAGCCATTCGGCGCCAAGGGCGCCGTCGACGACGCGGTGGTCGACCGAGAGCGTGCAGCTCATCACCGTGGCGATGGCGAGCGCGCCGTTCTTGACCACCGGGCGCTGCTCGCCGGCGCCGACCGCCAGGATACAGGCCTGGGGCGGGTTGATGACGGCCGAGAACTCCTTGATGCCGAACATGCCGAGATTGGAGATGGTGAAGCCGCCGCCCTGGAACTCCTCGGGCTTGAGCTTGCCTTCCTTGGCGCGGGCCGGCCAGGTCCTTCATCTCGGCCGAGATGGTCGACAGGCCCTTCTGGTCGGCGCTTGCGGATGATCGGCGTGATCAGGCCACCGTCGATGGCGACCGCCACCGAGACGTCGATGTCCTCGTAGCTGGTAGAGCTTGTCGCCCGCCCACATCGCGTTGACCGCCGGCTCTTGGCGGATGGCGATGGCCGTGGCCTTGATGATCAGGTCGTTGACCGAGAGCTTGTAGTCGGCGCCCGGTCGCGGCGTTGAGGTCCTTGCGCAGCTTCAAGCAGCGCGTCGAGCTCGCAGTCGACCGTCAGGTAGAAATGCGGGATCTGCTGCTTCGCCTCGGTGAGCCGGCGGGCGATCGACCTTGCGCATGTTGGAGAGGCTGATCTCCTCGTGCGGTGCGTCCGGCTGCGCCAGGCGCCTGAGCAGGGGCAGGAGCCGGCGACGGCGGCCGGCGTCGGCTGCTGCCGCAGGCTTCGCGGCGGCGGGTGCCGCCTTGCCGACGCCCGTCTCCAGCGCCGCCTCGATATCCGCCTTGACGATCCGGCCATGCGGACCGCTGCCGGAGAGCGCCGCCAGATCGAGCCCGGCCTGCTCGGCCATGCGCTTGGCGAGCGGGCTCGCGAAGATGCGGCCGCCGTCGGCGGCCGACGCGGGCGCGGCGCGGGCGGCTCGGCGGTCGGCGCCGCCTTGGCGGGCTCGTCGGTCGCTGCTTCGGCGCGGGGCGGCGCGCGGCGCCGCTTGGCCGCCGCCGGTGTCCGCCTTGGTGCCGGAGGGCGGACTGCGTCCTCGCCCTCCTCGAGCAGCAGGCCGATCACGTCGTTGACCGCCACGCCCTCGGTGCCGGCCGGCACGAGGATCTTGCCGAGCGTGCCCTCGTCGACGGCCTCGACCTCCATCGTCGCCTTGTCGGTCTCGATCTCGGCGATGACGTCGCCGGCGCGACCGTGTCGCCCTCCTTCTTGAGCCAGCTCGCGAGATTGCCCTCGGTCATGGTCGGCGACAGCGCCGGCATCAGGATCTTGATCGGCATCGTGGTCCTCCCCGGCGTCTCAGCGCTTGCTAGCGTAGCAGACGGCTTTGGCCGCCTCGACGACGTCCTCGACCTGCGGCAGCGCCAGCTGCTCCAGATTGGCGGCATAGGGCATCGGCACGTCCTTGCCGGTGACCCGGACCACCGGCGCATCGAGATGGTCGAAGGCCTGCTCCATCATCACCGCCGCCAGCTCCGCGCCGATGCCGAAGTGCGGCCAGCCCTCCTCGACCGAGACCAGCCGGTTGGTCTTCTCGACCGAGCGCGACGATGGTCGCCGTGTCCAGCGGCCGGATGGTGCGCAGATCGATGACCTCGGCCGCGATGCCCTCCTCGGCCAGCGCCTCGGCCGCCTCGAGCGCGCGCGCCGACCATCAGCGAGAACGCGGTGATGGTGACGTCGCTGCCCTGCGCGGACGACCTTGGCCTTGCCGATCGGCAGGACGAAGTCGTCGAGCTTCGGCACCTCGAAGCTCTGCCCGTAGAGCATCTCGTTCTCGAGGAAGACCACCGGGTTGGGGTCGCGGATCGCGGCCTTGAGCAGGCCCTTGGCGTCGGCGGCGCGAGTAGGGCGCGACCACCTTGAGGCCGGGGCAATGGCCGTACCAGGAGCTGTATTCCTGGCTGTGCTGCGCGCCGACCCGGGCGGCGGCGCCGTTGGGGCCGCGAAAGACGATCGGGCAGCCCAGTCTCGCCGCCGGCCATGTAGCGGGTCTTGGCCGCCGAGTTGATGATGTGGTCGATCGCCTGCATGGCGAAGTTCCAGGTCATGAACTCGACGATCGGCCGCAGGCCGGCCATCGCGGCGCCGACGCCGAGCCCGGCGAAGCCGTACTCGGTGATCGGCGTGTCGATCACCCGCTTGGCGCCGAACTCCTCGAGCAGGCCCTGGCTGACCTTGTAGGCGCCCTGGTACTCGGCGACCTCCTCGCCCATCAGGAAGACGTCGGTCGTCGCGGCGCATCTCCTCGGCCATGGCGTCGCGCAGCGCCTCGCGCACGGTCTGCTTGACCATCTCGGTGCCGTCCGGGACCTCGGGCTCGGCCGGCTGCACCGGCTCGATCGGCGGGCCGCTGCCGGCCGTCGGCCGCTTCGCCTGGGCTCCGCCTTGGCCGTCGCGGCTGGCCGGCTCCGGCTCCGTTGCCGGCTCGGCGCCGGCTCTGGGCCTCGGCCGTTGGCGCCGCCGGATGCGTAGCCGTCGAGCGCCGCCTCGTCCTCGCCGTCCTCGAGCAGCAGCGCGATCGGCGTGTTGACCGCCACGCCCTCGGCTGCCCTCGCGCGACCAGGATCCGGCCGAGCGTGCCCTCGTCGACCGCCTCGACCTCCATCGTCGCCTTGTCGGTCTCGATCTCGGCGATGACGTCGCCGGCGCGCGACCGTGTCGCCCTCCTGCTTGAGCCAGCGGGCGAGATTGCCTTCGGTCATGGTCGGCGACAGCGCCGGCATCAGGATTTCCGTGGGCATCGGTTCAGCCTTCCCGATCGATCGGTTCAGTTCAATGGTGTCGCTCGGCCGGCACCTGGCGCGCCAGCGTGACCAGGCCGGCGCGGCTCATACGGTGGCAACCTCGGCCTCGAGCAGGATGTCGGTCCAGAGCTCGGCCGGATCCGGCTCCGGGCTGTCCTGGGCGAAGCGGGCCGCCTCGTTGACGATGTCGCGGACCTCCTTGTCGATGGCCTTGAGCGCGTCCTCGTCGGCGAGCCCGGCCTCGATCGATCCTCGCCTGCGCAGCTGCTCGATCGGATCGTGCTGCTCGCGGTACGTCCTGCACCTCTTCCTTCTTGCGGTACTTGGCCGGGTCCGACATCGAATGGCCGCGATAGCGATAGGTCATGGCCTCGAGGATGAACGGCCCCTTGCCGTCGCGGACATGGGCGACCGACCTCCTTGGCCGTCTCGTGCACGGCGAGCACGTCCATGCCGTCGACCTGCTCGCCCGGGATGCCGTAGGCGGCGCCGCGCTCGCAGAGCTCGGTCCCGGCCGAGGCGCGCGCCTGCGAGGTGCCCATGCCGTAGCGGTTGTTCTCGATGACGTAGATCACCGGCAGCTTCCACAAGGCCGCCATGTTGAAGCTCTCGTAGACCTGGCCCTGGTTGACCGCGCCGTCGCCCAGATAGGCGGCGCAGAGGCCGCCGTCCTCGCGGTATTTGTGGGCGAAGGCGATGCCGGTGCCGAGCGGCACCTGGCCCGCGACGATCCCGTGCCCGCCATAGAACCGCTGGTCCTTGGCGAACATGTGCATCGAGCCGCCCTTGCCCTTCGAGTAGCCGGTGGCGCGCCCGGTGAGCTCGGCCATGACGTTGCCTGGGATCCATGCCGCAGACCAGCATGTGGCCGTGGTCACGGTAGCCGGTAATGACCGAATCCTTGTCGCCGAGCGCGTGCTGGATGCCGACGGCAACCGCCTCCTGGCCGATATAGAGATGGCAGAAGCCGCCGATCAGACCCATGCCGTAGAGCTGGCCGGCCTTCTCCTCGAAGCGCCGGATCAGCAGCATCTCACGGTAGAACGACAGCCATTGCTCGTTGCCGGATGCGCTGCCGGAGCGGGATTTGCTGCTGGCCGATGACTGGCTTTCTGGCGGTCCGTCGACCTGGCGTCTTGCTGTCGGTCTTGCTTGCAGTCATGGATCGACGGCCCTCCCTCAGAGGCGTTTTGTCAGGTTCGTTCCGCCGGACTATAGCTGAGAAACCGCGCCGTGCCAGCCGTGGCGCCGCGCATGTCCCCTATGCACGAGTGGCGGCACGCTCGTCCGGCCGGGCTAGTCGCTCTTCGGCGGGTCGAGAATGATGACCTCGTTCTCGTGGACGAAGCCGCAGCTCGTAGAGCGTCTCCTCGAGCAGGTCGATGGCGATGCCATCCTGGCCGAGGGCCTTCACCCGCTCCTCGAGCCACTCGCCGCTGCGCGCGAACATCCTCGAGCTCGAGCCGCTTCGCGTCCAGCTCGTGGCCACGATCGACCCAGGCGAACAGCCCGCGATCGCCATGGATCGAATGGTAGGCGAAATAGGCGAGCGTCAGCACCAGGAGGATGCCGAGCCAATGCCGCGCCACCTCGCGCTTGAGGCGGTAGATCCGATAGCTGATCGCATCCACGGACAACGGCCGATCGCCCGCTTCAGAAGGTCAGGCGGCCGGGATAGACAGCGGCCGGGCCGAGCTCCTCCTCGATCCGCAGGAGCTGGTTGTACTTGGCCAGGCGGTCCGAGCGGGAGAGCGATCCGGTCTTGATCTGGCCGCAGTTGGTGGCGACCGCCAGATCGGCGATGGTCGCATCCTCGGTCTCGCCGGAGCGGTGCGACATGACCGAGCGGTAGCGGTTGGCGGTCGCCAGGCGCACGGCGTCCAGGGTCTCGGTGAGCGAGCCGATCTGGTTGACCTTGACCAGGATGGCGTTGGCGACGCCCTGCTCGATGCCCTGTGCCAGGATCTCCGGGTTGGTGACGAAGAGATCGTCGCCGACGAGCTGGACCTGGTCGCCAATGCGCTCGGTCAGCACCTTCCAGCCGTCCCAGTCGTCCTCGGCGAGGCCGTCCTCGATCGAGCGGATCGGGAACTTGCTGCACAAGCTCCTCGACGAAATCGACCATGCCGCCGGCGTCGAGCCTTGCGCCCTCGCCGGCCATGTCGTAGCACGCCATCCTTGTAGAACTCGCTCGCCGCGCAGTCGAGGGCGAAGACGATGTCCTCGCCGACCGTGTAGCCGGCCGCCTGCCACCGCCTTCTCGAGGAAGCCGAGCGCCTCCTCGGCGGACGGCAGGTCCGGGCGCGAAGCCGCCCTCGTCGCCGACATTGGTGTTGTGGCCGGCGTCCTTGAGCGCCTTCTTCAGCGCGTGGAAGACCTCGGCGCCCATGCGCAGCGCCTCGGCGAAGCTGGGCGCGCCGACCGGCATGATCATGAACTCCTGGATGTCGATCGGGTTGTCGGCATGCGCACCGCCATTGATGACGTTCATCATCGGCACCGGCAGCACGCGCGCGCCGACGCCGCCGAGATAGCGGTAGAGCGGCAGGCCCGAGTTGTCGGCCGCAGCCTTGGCCACCGCCAGGCTGACGCCGAGAATGGCGTTGGCGCCGAGCCGGCCCTTGTTGTCGGTGCCGTCGAGCTCGAGCATCGCCTGGTCGATGGCGATCTGGTCGACCGCGTCCATGCCGAGAATGGCATCGGTGATCTCGCCGTTGACCGCGTCGACCGCCTTGGTCACCGCCTTGCCGAGATAGCGGCCCTTGTCGCCGTCGCGCAGCTCGAGCGCCTCGCGCGAGCCGGTCGAGGCGCCGGACGGCACGGCGGCACGGCCCATGGCGCCGGATTCGAGCACGACGTCGACCTCGACGGTCGGATTGCCGCGACTGTCCAGGATCTGCCGGCCGTGCACGCTGACGATCTCGCTATCCCGCATCATCCCTCATCCCGCTTGGCCATGAATCTCGGCACGTGTCGGCGGCGCTGCTGGTCCCACAGATCTGCCGCCGGAGCCTTGGTATGTATCAAAATCGTGTTGGTCAAACCAGGACGACGCCGATCTCGGCGCAACGTGTTGCCGATCGGCCGGCACCCACGCAATTTCATCCCTGCGACGATCGCCGCAAGGCTGGACCGGGACAGCGCCTTGCGACCCGATGTGTCCTGCAGGGGCCTGAGCTCGCTTCGGCACGGCCCACACGATCTTGATACATGTCTTGGGCGCTAGAGCTCGGCGAACGGGCGGGTCTTGGCCAGCCGATCGAACGCCATCAGGTCCTCGAGCAGCTGGCCGAGCTTGTCGGTGGGCACCATGTTGGGGCCGTCGCTCAGGGCATTCTCGGGGTCGTCGTGCGTCTCGATGAAGACCGCGGCGACGCCGATCGCGACCGCGGCCCGGGCGAGCACCGGCACGAACTCGCGCTGGCCGCCGCTCGTGCCGCCGAGGCCGCCCGGCTGCTGCACCGAGTGGGTGGCATCGAAGACGACGGGCCAGCCGGTGGCGGCCAGCTGCGGCAGGGCGCGCATGTCGGAGACCAGCGTGTTGTAGCCGAAGGAGGCGCCGCGCTCGGTGACCAGCACCCGCTCGGCGCCGAAGGACTCGAGCTTGGCGGTGACGTTGGCCATGTCCCAGGGCGCCAGGAACTGGCCCTTCTTGACGTTGACCACGGCGCCGGTGGCAGCGGCGGCCTGCGAGCAGGTCGGTCTGGCGGCAGAGAAAGGCGGGGATCTGCAGGACGTCGACGACCTCGGCCACCGGCGCGCACTGGCCGGCGTCGTGGACGTCGGTGAGGACCGGGCAGCCGAAGCGCGTCTTGACCTCGGCCAGGATGGCGACGCCCTCGGGCAGGCCGACGCCGCGGGCGCTGCCGGCGCTGGTCCGGTTCGCCTTGTCGAACGAGCTCTTGAAGATGAAGGGGATGCCGAGCTCGCCGGTCAGCGTCACCAGCCGCTCGGCCATCATCAGCGCGTGCGCGCGGCTCTCGATGGCGCAGGGCCCGGCAATGAGGGTCAACGGCCGCTGCTGACCGATGATGACGCCGCCGACCGTTGACCTCGCGTGACTCGGTGCACTTTCTCAGACCAGAATGCGACTGCTCGCGCGCGGCGCGCACGAAATCGGCGAACAGCGGATGCGGGCGCATCGGCTGCGAGCGTGAGCTCCGGGTGGAACTGCACCCCGACGAACCAGGGATGGCCCGGCAGCTCGATGATCTCCGGCAGCCTGCCGTCGGGCGACATGCCGGAGAAGCGCAGCCCGGCCGCCTCGAGCCGCTTCATGTAGTTGGTGTTGACCTCGTAGCGATGGCGGTGACGCTCGCTGATCCGCGCCTCACCGTAGATCTGCCGGACCAGGCTGCCCTCGGCCAGGTCGCAGGGATAGGCGCCGAGCCGCATGGTCCCGCCGAGGTCGTCGTCCTCCCGGCGTCGCTCGATGTCGCCGCTGTCGCGCTCCCACTCGGTCATCAGGCCGACGATCGGATCGACGGCCGGGCCGAACTCGGTCGAGCTGGCGCCGTTGATGCCGGCCAGGTTGCGCGCCGCCTCGATGCAGGCCAGCTGCATGCCGAAGCAGATGCCGAAGAACGGCAGGCCGCGCAGGCGTGCATAGGTGACGGCCGCGATCTTGCCCTCGGCGCCGCGCTCGCCGAAGCCGCCCGGCACCAGCACCGCGTTGACGCCCTGCAGCCGGTCGGAGGCATCGACGGCGACGAAGTGCTCGGCGTCGATCCAGTCGAGCTCGACCCGGACATTGTTGGCGATGCCGCCATGGGTCAGCGCCTCGTTCAGGCTCTTATAGGCGTCCTTGAGCTCGGTGTACTTGCCGACGATGGCGACCTTGACCACGCCCTCCGGCCGCTTCACCCGGTTGACCACCTCGTACCAGGCGGACAGGTCTGGCTCCGGCCCGTCCTCCAGGCCGAGCGCCCGGATCAGCGTGTTGTCGAGCCCTTCGGCATGGTAGCTGATCGGCACCTCGTAGATCGTCTCGGCATCGTAGGCCGGGATCACCGCGTCCTCCGGACCGAGCATTGGAGCGCGATCTTGCGCCTCGCCTCGGCGGTCAGCTCCCGTTCGGAGCGGCAGAGCAGGATGTCCGGCTGGATGCCGATCGCCCGAAGCTCGCGGACCGAATGCTGGGTCGGCTTGGTCTTGAGCTCGCCCGCCGACCTGATGAACGGCACCAGCGTGACGTGGAGAAAGGCCACGTCGCCGCGCGGCAGCTCGTTGGCCAGCTGGCGGATGGCTTCCAGGAAAGGCAGGCCCTCGATGTCGCCGACCGTGCCGCCGATCTCGGTCAGGACGATGTCGGCCTCGGCGACGTCGCGGAGGATCACCTCCTTGATGGTGTCGGTGACGTGCGGCACCACCTGGACGGTGCCGCCGAGATAGTCGCCATGCCGCTCGCGGGTGAGCACGGTCCAGTAGATGCGGCCGGCGGAGACGCTGTCGGTGGCGCGCGCCGGCACGCCGGTGAACCGCTCGTAGTGGCCGAGGTCGAGGTCGGTCTCGGCGCCGTCGTCGGTGACGAACACCTCGCCGTGCTGGTAGGGCGACATCGTGCCGGGATCGACGTTGAGGTAGGGGTCGAGCTTGCGCAGCCGGACCCGATAGCCGCGCAACTGCAGGAGAGAGCCCAGCGCCGCCGCGGCAAGACCCTTGCCGAGGGACGAGACGACACCGCCGGTGATGAAGACGAAGCGAGGCATCGGCAAAAACTATCCTTGCTCGCGAGCGTCAGGGCAAGCGCGAATGCCACCTGGACCGACGTCTCGACCTCGACCGTGGCCGACACGTCGCGGTGTCGGGCGGGGCGGTGCCAGCGGGCGCGCGGCCGGCAGCTGAGCGTGCACCGACCCCCGGTCAGTCGGCGAGTGGTGCGGCCGGGCCCTCCGGCGCCGCTGGCGCCGCCGGTGTCTCGGCCGCGGGCGCGGTCTCGAACGGGTTCGGCCCGTCGAGGATCGACGTCGGCGCCCGCGAACCGCTCGCCAGGATCGCCAGCACCAGGCTCATCGTCATGAAGCCGGCGGCCAGAACGGCGGTGGTGCGGGTGAGCAGGTTGGCGGTGCCGCGGCCACTCATCATGCCGCCCATGGTGGTGCCACCGAGCCCGCCGAGCGCGCCGCCCTCGCTGCGCTGGAGCAGGACGACACCGACCAGCGCCAGGGCGATCAGCAGATGAATGACGAGCAGGATCGTGGTCATCGGTTCCTGTCTTTCCGGGCCGCCTTGCGGGGTCAGGTGCCGCCGCCGGCTGTGTAGATGCGCCAAAATCCATCGGCATCGAGGCTGGCGCCACCGACCAGCACGCCATCGACATCGCTGAGCGCGATGATGTCGGCGGCGTTGTCGGCCTTGACCGAGCCGCCGTAGAGCAGCGCCAGGTCGGCCCCTGCGGCCAGCTCGCTCGGTCAGCAGCGACGCAGATGCGTGTGGGTCTCGTCGATCTCAGCGATCGACGGCGTGCGTCCGGTGCCGATCGCCCAGACCGGCTCGTAGGCGACGATCAGCGTCGGCGGTGTCGCCCATGCGGCAGGCTGCCGTCGAGCTGGCGGTCCAGGACGGCGTCACGCTCCCGGCCACCTACTCGGCCTCGGTCTCGCCGATGCAGAGCACGACGACGAGCCCGGCGGCCAGCGCCGTCTCGGCCTTGGCCTTGACCAGCGCGTCGTCCTCGCCGAGCCCGTGGCGCCGCTCGGAATGGCCGACGATCACCGCCGTGGCACCCGCATCCTTCAGCATGGCGGCGCTGATCGAGCCCGTATAAGCACCGTTCTCCGCCTGGTGGCAGTCCTGCCCGCCGACCATCAGGCGGCTGCCGCTCAGGCGCTGCGCCACCGCGCTCACGAGCGTCGCCGGCGGAAACACCCCGAGCGTACCCGTCGGATGGGTCGCCAGCGCGGCCAGCCGGCCGACCAGCGACAGGCCGTCCGCCTTGAGCCCGTTCATTTTCCAATTGCCGAGCACCACCGGCCGTGCCAGAGGCATTCCATCCTCGCCATATGTCATGGATCGAGCGCCCTTTAACACAACGGGTCGCGGCTGTCCAAGGCCAGTCGGCGCCCGTGTCGACAAGCCACAGTCCGCGTTCGCGATTGCGGTTCGCCGATCGAGACCATAGGTATAGGCGCGGTCGCTCAATCCGACCGTTCGCGAGGCTTTCCCGACAGAGGTTCCGTCGACCATGCTCGATGCCATGCGCAAGCGCGCCAACAGCTGGGTCGTCCGCGCCCTTCTTCTGGTGCTGATCGCCAGCTTTGCCGTCTGGGGCATCGGCGACGTTTTCGTCGGCCGCCAGGACATCGACGTGGCGGCCACCGTGGGCGACCAGGAGGTGCCGCTGAGCGAGGTCGATCGTGCCTTCGAGACCGACCGGCGGGCCTTGCAGGAGCAGCTCGGCGTGACTCTCGATCGGCAGCAGGCGGCCTCGTTCGGGCTGCTCAACCGCAGCCTGCAGACGCTGGTCGCCCGCGCCATGGTCGATCAGCACATCAAGGATCTCGGGCTCGGCGTGGCGGACGCCGAGGTGGCGGAGGCGATTCGCGAGGATCCGGCCTTCCAGTCCGCCGGCAGCTTCGACCGAGCCCGTTTCGACACGTTCCTGCGCGCGTCCGGGCAGAGCGAGGCGCAGTTCGTCGAAACGATACGCCGCGAGATCGGCCGCGATCGCATCCTCGACACCTTCCGCGGGCTGATCACGGTGCCCGACGCGCTGGCCGAACGGCTCGGCCGCTACCGGGGCGAGACCCGCAGCGGCACTGTCCTCGTCGTCCCGCGCGACGCAATGGTCGTGGGCCAGCCCGACGAAGCCGCGCTGCGTGCGCTGCTCGAGGCGGAGCCCGACCGCTTCACCGCGCCCGAGTATCGCGACCTCACGATCGTCACGCTGACGCCGGATACCATTCTCGACGAGATCGAGATCAGCGAGGCGACGCTGCGCGAGGAGTACGCGCTGCGGCAGGACTTCTACAACCGGGCGGAGCGGCGTCGGGTCGGCCAGCTGCTGGCGACCGACGAAGCGGTGATCGAGGCAGCGCGCGCCGCCCTCGACCAGGGGGCCGTCTTCGCCGACTTGGCAGAGACGATGGCAGATGACGGCCTGACCTACGCCACTATCGGTCCCACCACCGAGGAGGAGCTGCCGCCGGAGCTGGCCGAGCCGATCTTCGCGCTCGCCGAGAACGAGGTCAGCGAGCCCGTGCAGAGCCTGTTCGGCTGGCACCTCTTCCGCGTGATCGAGATCGAGCCCGAGCTGGTGCCCAGCTTCGATGAGGTGCGAGGCGAGATCCGCGATGAGCTGGCGCGCGACCAGGCGATCGACCAGCTGCCTGAGCTGGCCGCCGCGCTCGACGACGGCATTGCCGCCGGCGAGACCCTCGAGGACGCGGCAGCCGCCATCGGCGTCGAGCCGCTGCACTTTGCGGCGATCGATGCCGAGGGCCGCGACACGGCCGGGGAGCTGCTGCCGGGTGCGCCGGCGCCGGACATCCTGGCGGGCATCTTCACGGCACCGGTCGGCGAAACGTCGCTGCTCGAGGAGACCAGTGCCGGCAGCTTCTACATGTACCGGGTCGACGGGGTCGAGGCGCCGCGGCCGCGTGAGCTGGCCGAGGTGAAGGACGAGCTGACTGAGCTTTGGCGGATCGAGGAGCAGGATCGGCTAGCGGCCGAGGCGGTCGAGGGGCTGATGGCCGAGGCACGGGCCGGGCGGACGCTGGAAGCGATTGCCGCCGAGCAGGGCGAGCCGGTGACGGTGCGCAGTTTCGAGCCGCTGACGCGGGCTGCCGACGGCAGCGCCGCTGGGCTTACCCCGGAAGCGGTGGCGGCGCTGTTCACGGCGAGCAAAGGCGAGCTGGTCCGCGATCCGGTACCGACCCGTCAGGGCATGGCGATCCTGCGGGTCGACGACGTCACGGTGCCCGAGAACCCGGTGACACCCGAGCTCATGGCGCAACTGGAGGCTGGCTTGCGCAATGACATCCTGGCCCAGTACGAGGCGGCGTTGCGCGACCGCTACCCGGTCGAGATCAACGACGCGGCGATCGCCACGCTGTTTCCGTCCGACACGTTCTGAAGCCGGGCTGACGTCCGGCTGACGCCGCCCCCGGCGATACAGCTCAGCGCGGCGCGGGGCGCGGCGGCCCAGGCCAGTCCGCCTGAAGCAGCGATTGCAGCTCCGTCACCTTCTCCTCCGCGGCGTCGAGCTCGGCGTCGAGATCCTTGATCCGCGCGAGCGCGACCTCCAGCTCGGTGACCGACACGGTGCCGTTCACCGCCGCGACCTCCGCCGTCGAGATTGGCGCAGGATTGGCGCTGCTGCCCAGCTCGGCGGCGAGCCTCGCCGTCACCGCCAGCTCCTCCTCCAGCGCCTTGACCCGCTCGTTGGCCGCCTGCAGCGCCGCCGTCGTGCGACTGGCCGGCGCGGCATCGGCTGCTGCCGCCAGCTGCTCGTTGGCGGCTACCAGCTCGGCATTCTCACTTTCGCGCTGGGCGATCGCTTCTTGCAGCGCCGCCAGCTCGACACGCAGCTCGTCGAGCGCCGCCTCATGCGCCACGTTCTGCGCGTCGAGGGCGTCACGACCCGCCTTGGCCAGGGTCGTGTTGTCGTCGCGCAGCCGCTCGATCTCGGCAGCTGCCTCGGCGGCGGGGAGCGCTGCATCCCGCTCGGCGCGGATCGCCGGCTCGACCTCGGCGGATCGCTCTGCCAGGCTGGTCGCCTCGCTCGCCAGCGCCGTCGCGCTGTCGGCCGCTGCCGCGGCGGCAGCGAGGGCCGCCTCGAGCTCGCGGTTGCGATCCTCGAGCGCCGCACGCGCCGTTGCCGCCGCCTGGGCTGCCTCGGCCGCTGCCGCGGCGGCTTCATCGGTTGTCTCGCTCGCGGTACGCGCCTCACGCTCGACCGCCAACGCCGTCTCCAGCGCCACCATCTCGGCATCCCGATCGGCCAACGCCGCCGCGGTGGCACGGCTGGCCTCCAGCGCCGTTGCCAGCTCGGCGCGAACAGCCGCCACCTCGGTGGTCTCGGTGGCCAGCGCCGCCAAGCGCTCCGCAAGGTCATCACGCTCGGCGAGCAGCGTCTCACGCGCTGCCGTCGCCGCGGCTTGGGCGTTGGCCAGGCGGTCCCGCTCGCCGGCGAGCGCAGCGCGGGTCGCCGCCGCAGATGCGGCCTCGGCCATCGCGGCATCGCGCTCGGCCAGCACACCCGCCTGCCCGGCCACAGCCTCGTCGCGCTCACGCTGCAGCTCGTCGAGGCGGGTCTGGAGCTCGGCGTTGCGCGTCGCCTGCTCGGCGGCGCCAGTCTCGGCCGTAGCGAGCCGCGCCACCAGCTCGCTGCGGCTCGCCTCGGCTGCGGCGCGCAGCTCCTCCTGCTCGGCGATGCGTCGCTCCAACCGGGCGTTCAGCGCGGCGTTCTCGGTCTCCAGGGCCTCGCGGGACGCCTCGAGCTCGGCCAGCCTGTCGGCTGTGGGATCGTCGGCCACGGCATCGGATGCCGGGTCGCCGGCGCTCGGCCCAGCAGCGTCGCTCGCCTCGAGCTCGGCGAGCCGCTCCAAGGCACGGTCGAGCTGCTCCCTGGCGCCGTCGCGCTCGCGCTCGACGAGGCGCAGCTCCATGCCGAGCTCTGCGAGATCGCCCGGGGTCACGGTCTCGACACCGGTAAGCGGCTGGCCGGTCGCATCGACCAGGGCATCGACGGTCCCACCGGCGCCCAGCTCGGCCTCCAGGGCGGCGATGCGAGCGCGGCTGGCGCTGAGCTCGGTCTCGGCCTCGAGCCGCATGCGGTCGGCATGCTCGAGCTTCAGGTGGAGCGCGTCCTGCTCGCGCGCGAGCCGCTCGTCGAAGGCAGCGCTTGCCGTGCTCGCGGCGGCGAGGTCGTCGCGCGCGAGGGAGAGCTGCTGCTCCAGCTCCAGGATGCGCGCCTCGCGCGCCTGCAGCATCTCGGCCAGCGTGCCGCCTGCGACATCCGCCGGCATCCCGCCGGCAGCACTCCGGGCATGCGCATCAGGATCGAATGCCGGATGACCCGACACCAATTCGCCCGATACCGGATCGCCTTGTGTGGCATCGCTTGGCGGAACATCCGCCGGCGCCGCTGCCTCGAGCGCAGCCAGACGCTCGCCCTGCTCGGTGTAGAGGCGGTAGCCGAGGACGCCAAGGCTGGCTAGCGCGACGCAGAGAAGCGTGCTCAGCGCCAAACCAGTGGCGAGAAAGATCTGGGTGCGCCTACTCACGGCGACGATCCGCCCGCCAGCCGCATCGCGCTCGTAGTATTGTCGATCGACGAACAGCTGCTTGCCGCGCCGCTGCTCGCCACGCGCGCGCTTGCCCGCCATTCCGACGGAAGCTCCCTCATGCTCGTCCTGTGCCTCGCCGTGGCCGTGGCCGCGGGTCTCTTATCCGAGCCCTGCAAGCCGTATCGCTTCACCCGCCACGGTCTCTTCCGGGAAGGTGCAAGAACGGCGCGCCGCGGTCCAACGGAATCACCGTCGGTCGATCATTTATCAATTTCTGCGCGAATTAGCCACAAGAATATGTACAGTTTCCAGGCATCACCCACGCAAGGCCTTGGCTCAGACAGGCGTCCCGGCCAGCTGGCCCAGCTTCCGCCCGTCCGGCTCGATCGGCCCGGCGAGGCCGGCCCCGGCGCATTGCCGCAACAGGCTGGCGAGCAGGCCGTGCCCGGCACGCTCGGTGTGCAGCTCGACCGCGGGCAGGCCGCCGAGCAGATAAAGGGCGCCGAGCGCCAGCAGGTTGGCATGCCGGGCCGGCTCGTCCTTGAACCTGAGCCCGCCCGGATTGAGCGGCCCGGTCGGCTCCAGCAGCAACGTGTTGTCGAGCGAGACGCCGCGCATCAGGCCGCGTTCGCGGGCCGCCTCGAAGACCTCGACCGTCAGCGGCTGGCGGGCCGCCGCCAGCTCGCCGCAGAGCGTTTCGCGGGTCAGCGCCACCTTGTGCTGGTCGGGGCCGAAGCCGGCGACGGCCTCGCCGGCGATATCGGTCACGAGGCAGGGTGCATCGGTCGCCTGGAGCCTGACCCGGCTCCCGGCCCGACGCAGGTCGACGGTGGCCGGTGCGGGGCAGCTCGCGCGCGGCACCTCCTGCTCGGTCACGCCAGCGCATTCGATAAGAAAGACAAAGGGTTGAGCGCTGCCGTCCATGGCCGGCAGCTCCGGCCCACCGACCTCGATCAAGGCGTTGTCGATGCCGGTCATGGCGAGCGCCGCCACAACATGTTCGATGCCGACGATCCGCGTGCCGTCCTCGTCCGCAATGATCAAGGCATGCTCCGCCACGACCAGCCGCGTCGGCACGGCGGCCAGCGTGGTGCTGCAGGGCCGATCGCTGCGCCGGAACCGCACTCCGCTCGACGGTGGTGCTGGATGCATCGTCAAACCGACGCGCACGCCGGAATGGCGGCCGACGCCGACACAACTGATGGCGTGGCGCAAGGTGCGCTGGCTACCGCTCTGGCCGGCAGGGTCGTCGGTTGCGCCCTCGGCGCGAATGGCCGAGTTGGTCGTCTCTTGCATTGGCCCGCTCCTCAGATTCCGTTTGCTCAGCCTCGTGGTGCCGAGCTCGTTGTCCAGCGGTGCCGGTCCCTCGATCATCTTCGCCGTTCAGCATGGGCCCGCTCCGCGAGCCCATCGGCGAAAAAGAGTGGTTTCCCCGCCTGAGGTTCGTGATACCACCAAACGGGGAAACCAAAAAGTTATTTTTTACTGCCTGTTAGGAGGAGACATAAAACTAGTCTCTCAACAGGTTGGCTTTTAGCTCTCAACTCGCTCCTTGCGCAAGAAGGCAGGGATATCGCCAAGCTCATCCTGGCTCTGCGTAGCGTTTCGGCCACGCTCCGCCGACTCCGGCCGTTCGGCCGGCCCCTGCGTCGACGCCAGCGTCGGCGCGTGCGACGGCAGCGGGGCCGCGGCTGCGGCCGCCTTGGCCATCACCGGCTCGCGCGGCGCCTGCTGGGGCAGCGGGCGGCGCTCGGCCGACCGTTCCACTCCATAGCCCTCAGCGGCGGTGCCGCCGATCCCATGCGAGCGGGCAAAGCCGCGCATCCGCTCGAACAGGCCGCGGCCGCCCTGCCGATCGTCGCCGTTGCCGCGCGGCACGTTGTAGCCGCTCGCCGCCTGCTCGGCGCGGTAGGCCATGGTCTCGGCCGGCGGTGGCACGAACTGCGGGTACTGGCCTTCACCGCCGCCCTGCTCGTGGCGACCCTCGGCTGCCGCGCGCAGATGCATGGTCGGGTTGGCCTCGCCACCCCGAGCCGCCGGCCGCTGCACCGCCGGGTAGGGCTGCGGCCGATGCGCCGAGTGCGGGAACCAGGCGCCGGCCGGGGCCGCGTTGCCCGCCTGCGGCTGCTGCTGCGCCTCGACCGCCGCCGCCTGCTTGGTCCGCTCGGCCTCGGTCTCGATGCCGGTCGCGACCACCGACACCCGCATCCCGCCCTGCAGCGAGTCGTCGACAGGTCGAGCCGAAGATGATGTTGGCGTCTGGATCGACCTCCTCGCGGATCCGGTTGGCCGCCGCGTCGACCTCGAACAGGGTCATGTCGGAGCCGCCGGTGATGTTGATCAGCACGCCCCGCGCGCCGCGCATCGAGACGTCGTCGAGCAGCGGGTTGGAGATCGCGGCCTCGGCGGCCTCGATCGCCCGGCGCTCGCCCTCGGCCTCGCCGGTGCCCATCATCGCCTTGCCCATCTCGGCCATCACCGTGCGGATGTCGGCGAAGTCGAGATTGATCAGGCCCGGCATCACCATCAGGTCGGTGACGCCGCGCACGCCCATGTGCAGCACCTGGTCGGCCATCTGGAACGCCTCGGCGAAGGTGGTCCGCTCGTTGGCCAGCCGGAACAGGTTCTGGTTCGGGATGACGATCAGCGTGTCGACGTACTGCTGCAGCTCGGTGAGGCCCGCCTCGGCGAGCCGCATCCGGTGCGCGCCCTCGAAGTGGAACGGCTTGGTCACCACGCCGACGGTGAGGATGCCCTGCTCGCGCACCGCGCGGGCGATGACCGGCGCAGCACCCGTGCCGGTGCCGCCGCCCATGCCGGCGGTGATGAACACCATGTGGGAGCCCTGCAGGTGATCGAGGATCTCGTCCAGCGCTCTCCTCGGCCGCGGCGCGGCCGACCTCGGGCCGGGCACCGGCGCCGAGGCCCTGGGTGATGGCGTTGCCCAGCTGGATCTTGCGATCGGTGAGGCAGTTGGCCAGCGCCTGCGCGTCGGTGTTGCAGGCGACGAACTCGACCCCCTCGAGATGCGAGGTGATCATGTTGTTGACGGCATTGCCGCCGGCGCCGCCGACACCGACCACGGTGATCCGCGGCTTCAGCTCATGCGTTACCGGCATGCTCAAGCTTATCGTCATATTCTCCTCCTTCGTTGTGATGCGACGCCGACCATGTTTGGCTCGTGCGCCGCGGGCAGTGGCCGTCCCCCTGGGCAGAGGAGGAGGCCGAAAAACGGTTCAGCTCATCGATCGCGCCATTCGCTCAGCTCACGAAATTCTGCTTGAGCCAATAGCTCAGGCGGGCCAGGCCCGAGGTCAGTGCGGGCACCTCCGTGCTTTGCTTCCAACTCAATCCGCCATCGCGGCCGGTGACCAGCACCAGCCCGCCGGTGGCGGCGCTGCAGCAGGGCTGATCCTCGATGCCGGCGCGGCCGCGCACGGCACCCGGCCGGCCGATCCGGGCCTTCAGCCCGAAGATCTCCTCGGCCAGCTCCTCCAGCCCCTCGATCTGCGCGGCACCGCCGGTCAGCACCATGCTGCGCGGCGGCTTCGCCTTGACCAGGTCCCATTGATCCTCGAGGCGGGCCTTGACCAGCGTCAAGGTCTCCTCGACCCGGGCGCGGATGATCTGGGTCAGCCGGGTCCGCGGCACCTCGCCGGTCGGCCGCTCCACCTGGTCGCCGATGATCGGCACCTCGATCCGCACATTGTCGTCGCAGGCGCGGCACAGCACGCCGCCGTAGAGGTTCTTCAGCCGCTCGGCGAAGGCGCGGCTGGTCGACAGGCAGTAGGCGAGGTCGCGGGTCACGTGCTCGCCGCCATAGGGGACCTGGGCCAGGTGGCAGAGCGCGCCGCCGCTGAACAGGCCGAGGCTGGTGGTGCCGCCGCCGAGGTCCAGCAGCAGCACGCCGCGGCGCATCTCGTCCACCGTCAGGCTGCCGACGCCGGCGGCGTAGGTGGCGTTGATCACCTCCATGACGTCGAGATGGCTGCGCTCGAGGCAGGCGGTGAGGTTGCGCAGCGCCGGCTTGGCGACACTGACGACGAGTGCCGTGAGGTCGAGCGTCTGCGCCGCGAGACCACGCGGATCGGCCAGCGACTCGCCGCCATTGGGGCGCATCTCGACCGGCAGGATGTGGAGGATCTCGCGCTCGCCGCCGAGCACGCTGCCGCGCACCTGCTCGAGCGCCCGATCGATGTCGTCGTCGTCGATCACCCGGCCGCCGATCTGCCGCTCGACCGTGACCAAGCCGTGCCGCCGGCCGGCCGCCGGACCAGCTGACAGCGATCTCGCGGAGCGTCTCGCCGGCCGCCTCCTCGGCCTCGCCGACCACTGCCAGCATCGAGGCCTCGGCAGCCTCGGCGTCGATCACCTCGCCGGCCTGAAAACCCTCGGCCAACTGGTAGCCACGGCCCAGCAGGGCGAAACCGCCGTCACCCTTGGAGCGCACGATGTAGCAGCAGAGCTTCGAGCTGCCGATGTCGAGCAGGCCGAACGGCGCGTTGCGATACGGCCGGCGCTGGTTCGCGACGAGGCGCTGCCAGGCCATCTCGTAGGGTGCGCTCATGTCGGCTGTCCCCAGGCCAAGAACGAGTCCAGCGCTGCCGTAGGCCGGTCGAGATCGGGGTTCAAGACCTCATCGGGGAGGCGGACCACGATCCGGTCGTCGAGCCGCAGATCGACCGCATCGATCGCCCGGGCGAGCAGCCGCTGCTCCTGCTGCAGCCGGGCGAGCCGGTGCCAGGCCGACGCGGTCTCGGTCTCGGGCAGACGGATCTCGATCCGGCCGTCGATGAAGACGTTCCAACGCCGGCCATCGACCCGCTCGCGCGCCGGTGACCCGCCCGGCGAGCGTCGGGCTCGCCGGCGATCAGGCGCAACAGCTCAGGTCGCCGCCGCCGGGGCGTCGGCACCGCTCAGGATCGGCAGATGCCGGAACGGGTAGACGGCGCCGACCCGGATGATGTCGCCCTGGTCACTCACCAGGGCAGGCCCTTGCGGCAGCTGCTCGGGCGCGGCGCCGTCCGACACCGACTGGCTGGTGCTGATGGCGCGCACGCTCGGCACCCAGAGCGCGATCGGCCGGTGCTCGGCCAGACGGGCCGTCAGCCCATCGGGAAGCTGACGACTGACGGTGGCTTCGCGGACCCATGGCAAACTCTGCAAGCGTTGCTGGATGGCGGAAATATCAACCGAAAGTGTATTTTGTCCATAATAAGGTTCTAGTATTTGGTACAATTTCAGCCGGCAGTGGTGCGCTGCCGGCCGTCGACGAGGATGTCGCCGCATCCGCATGCCCATGCCGTCGGTCGCCGCGACCATGCGGTCGTGCATGCGCGAACCGTGCCCGCTCGGTGAGCCCGATCGGCTGCGCGAGTGCCAGGAGGCGCCGAGCAGCGCCACGCAGACCGCGGCCACGGCGCCGTAGAGCGCGGGCTCGCGCCAGCGCGGCGGCGGCGGCTGGCGCATCGCCCGGCGGGTGCGGTAGGCGAGCCGCCTCATCTGTCGCATCGGGCCCCCTCGACCAGCCGGACGACCAGGTCGCGCGAAGCGATGCCGCAATGCTTGGCCTGCTCGGGCACCAGCGACATCGGCGTCATGCCGGGCTGGGTGTTGACCTCGAGCAGGATCGAGGCCGTCCATGCCCTTCGTCGGGTCGAAGCGGAAATCGGCGCGGCTGACGCCGCGGCAGCCGAGCACCCAGTGCGCGCGCGAGCGCCCAGTCGCAGACCTTGTCGAAGACCGGCCGCGGCAGGGGTGCCGGGACGATGTGCTCGGCGACAGCCTTCGGTGTACTTGGCGCGGTAGTCGTAGAAGCGCCTTCTTCTTCGGGCGGATCTCGGTCACGGTCAGCGCCTCCTCGCCGAGCACGGCGCAGGTCAGCTCGTGGCCCGGCATGTAGCGCTCGACCAGGAACCGGTGCCTCGGGGGCGATGTCGGTGCGCGGGCGACCAGCGCACTGATGTCGCCCGTCATGGCGATCGACCACGTCGACGCTCGAGCCCTCGGCCGCCGGCTTGACGACGAAGGGCGGCGTCCATCGGCGGCGGCCCGTCCTGCAGATCCTCGAACTCGATCTCGAAGCCCTCGGGGCAGACGCAGGCCGGCGCTGCGGAAGAGCCGCATGGCCATCGGCTTGTCCATGGCCAGGGCCGAGGCGAGCACGCCCGAGTGGGTGTAGGGAATGCCCATCAGGTCGAGCAGGCCCTGCACCCGGCCGTCCTCGCCGATAGCGGCCGTGCAGCGCGTTGAACGCCACGTCCGGGCGAGCTTCGGCCAGCCGCGCGGCCAGATCGCGGCCGACATCGATCCGTTGGTGACCTGGTAGCCCTGCTCCTCGAGCGCGGCGGCGCAGTTCTCGCCCGAGACGAGCGAGACCTCGCGCTCGGCCGACAGCCCGCCCATCAGGACGGCGACGTGGCGTGTTCATCGATGCACTCCAATGGCTTGCCGCGGCTCGGCCGGCGCCACGGTCGCCGACGCCTCGCCCAACCGCTTGATTTCCCATTCCAGGCGGATGCCGCTCGTGGCCGCGCACCCGGTCCCGGACCATCTCGCCCAGCGCCTCGAGTTCGGCGGCGGTGGCGCCGCCGGTGTTGATGAGGAAGTTGCAGTGCTTGTCCGAGACCATGGCGGCACCGTGGCGTCAGGCCGCGACAGCCGGCCGCGTCGATCGAGCTGCCAGGCGCGCTCGCCCGGCGGGTTCTTGAACGTGCTGCCGCCGGTGGCGACGCGGAACGGCTGCGCCGCCTCGCGCTCGGCCTTGATCGCCTCCATCCGCGCCGCGATGACGCTCGGGCTCGCCCGGCTCGCAGCGCGAAGGCGGCGCGCACCACGATCCAGTCCGCGGGCAGGTCCGAGTGGCGGTAGACGAAGCCGAGCTCGGCATTGCTCAGCCGGTGCAGCTCGCCCTGCGCGGTCCAGGGCCTCGGCCCAGACCAGGCGGTCCCTGGTCTCGCCGCCGAAGGCGCCGGCGTTCATCCGCACCGCACCGCCGATCGTGCCCGGAATGCCGATCAGGAACTCGAAGCCGGCGAGGCCGGCCCGCTCGGCCGCCTGCGGCGACCTGCTGATCGAGCGCGCCGGCCCCGGCGATCACCGTCGTGCCCTCGATCTCGATCCGGGCGAGCGGCCCGCCGAAGCGGACGACGACGCCGCCGACGCCGCCGTCGCGGATCAGCATGTTCGAGGCCGACGCCCATCGGCAGCACGGGCACCTCGGCCGGCGTGGCCGCCAGGAACGCCGCGAGATCGTCGGCGTCGGCCGGCTGGAAGAGCCGCTCGGCCGGGCCGCCCACGCGAAACCAGGTGAGCGGGCCCAGGGCCACGTTTCGCGCAAGGTGCCGCGAATCGGTCATGCCCGGCTCTGCGGCAGCCGGCAAGGCGGGCATGTCCGAAATCGCGTGGGCGATGCCACGGTCCAGTCGAATGTAGCGGCCGCTCATGCGCCGGCCTCAGTCGGCTGGCGGGCGCGCAGCATTCCGGCAGCGCGTTGGCCCATTGGGTGATGCTGCCGGCGCCGAGGCAGACGACGAGGTCGCCGGGCGTGGCGTGCGCCGCGATGGCGGCCGGCAGATCCTCGGGCCCGTCGATCGCCGCGCGTCGCGCTGGCCGTGGCGGATCAGGCCCTGCGACCAGGGCTGTCGCGGTCGATGCCCTCGATCGGTGCCTCGCCGGCCGCGTAGACCGGTGCCACCAGCACGATGTCGGCATCGGCGAAGCAGGTGCAGAAGGCCTCGAACAGGTCCTCGAGGCGGCTGTAGCGGTGCGGCTGGACGACCGCGATGACCCGGCCCTCGGTCGCCTGCCGCGCGGTCTTGAGCACCGCCCTGATCTCGACCGGGTGATGGCCGTAGTCGTCGACCACGGTGATGCCGCCGACCTCGCCGGTGACCGGTGAAGCGCCGCTTGACCCCGCCGAACCCGGCCAGCGCCTCGCGCACCGTGCTCGTCGGCCGATGCCGAGCTGATCGGCGACGGCGATGGCGGCGAGCGCGTTCTGCACGTTGTGGTGGCCGGGCATGGCCAGGTGGAGATCGACGAAGCGGTGGCTCTCGCCGGTCGCGGCATCGCGGATGACGACGTCGAAGCGTCGAGCCCTTGGCATCCGAGACGCGGCTCGGTCGCGCGGACGTCGGCCTGCGGGCTGAAGCCGTAGGTGACGGATCGTGCGGTCGGTGATCCGGCCGAACAGCGCCTGGACCTCGGGGTGATCGATGCAGAGCGCGGCGAAGCCGTAGAACGGCAGCCGCTCGACGAAGTCGCCGAAAGGCCGCCTTCACCGCGTCGAAGTCGCCCCAGAAGTCCATGTGCTCGGGGTCGATGTTGGTGACGACGCCGATCGTCGCCGGCAGGCGCAGGAAGCTGCCGTCGCTCTCGTCGGCCTCGACCACCATCCAGTCGCCCTGGCCGAGCCGGGCGTTGGTGCCGTAGGCGTTGATGATGCCGCCATTGATCACGGTCGGGTCGAGCTCGGCGGCATCGAACAGGGCGGCGATCATCGAGGTGGTCGTGGTCTTGCCGTGGGTGCCGGCGACCGCGACCGAGGACTTCAGGCGCATCAGCTCGCCCAGCATGTCGGCGCGGCGGACGACCGGCAGCCGGCGGCGGCGCGCCTCCTCGAGCTCCGGATTGTCGGGCTTGATCGCCGGTCGAGACCACGAGCACCTGCGCCTCGCCCAGATTCTCGCGGCTTGTGGCCGATGGCGATCGGTCATGCCCATGCCGCGCAGGCGCTGGACGTTGGCGCTCTCGGCGACGTCCGAGCCCTGCACGCTGTAGCCCATGCCGTGCAGGATCTCGGCGATGCCGCTCATGCCGATGCCGCCGATGCCGACGAAATGGATGGCGCCGGTGTCGAGTGGCTGGATCCGCAGGCTGCGGCCAAAGGCTTGCATGGGTGGGGTCACAGCACCGTCTCCGTCGTGGCCCGGTGATTGTCGGCGCTGGCGACCGGCTCCCTGCCGATCAGCGCCAGCACGGCTTCGGCCAGCTTTGCCGCGGCGTCGTCGCGATAGCTGGTGCGCGCCCGCGTCGCCATCGCTTCGAGCCGCTCCGGATCGGCCATCAGGGCAGCCAGCTCGGTCGCCAGGGTCGGCGCGTCGAAGGCCGGCTGCAGGATGGGAATGCAGCCGCGGTTCGCCGCCAGCGCCTCGGCATTGGCACGCTGGTGATCGTCGGCGGCCGCGGCATAGGGCACCAGGATCGAGGCGCGGCCCATGGCCATGATCTCGGTCAGGCTCGACGCCCCCGCCCGGCTGATCAGCAGGTGCGCCCGGGCCAGCTGCGCCGGCATGTCCTTGAAGAAGGCCGTCACCTCGGCCTCGATGCCATTCTCGGCATACACTTGCAGCACCCGGTTGAGGTCCTCGGGCCGACACTGCTGCTGGATCCTGAGCCGCCGCCGCTGCGCTTCAGGCAGGCGGCGCACCGCCGCCGGCACGATATCGCTGAAGATCCGGGCACCCTGGCTGCCGCCGATGACGAGGAGGCGGAACGGCTCTGTGGCAGCGGGTGCCCGGAACACGCTCTCGTCCGGGCTGAAGCCGGGCCGGACGGGATTGCCGGTGACGACCGTCTGGACCCCGGCGGGCAGGGACGCGGTCGCGTCGAAGCTCAAGGCGATGGTTCGAGCGAAGCGGGCGAGCAGCCGGTTGGCGCGGCCGAAGACCGCGTTCTGCTCGTGCAGCAGAAGTGGCCGGCCGGAGAGGCGGGCGGCAATTCCCGACCGGCACCGAGGCGTAGCCGCCGAAGCAGGCGGCGGCGCGCGGCCGCAGCCGGCGGCAGAGGCCGAGGCTCTCGACGGTGCCGCGCGCCAGGGCGAGCATCCCCTTCAGCCGGGCGGCGACACTGCCCGACGGGCTGCCGGCGTTGATCACGTGGCGGTCGATGTCCTCTGGCAGGTAGCGTGCGCCGCGGGCGTCGGTGACCATGGTCACGGGCTCGCCGCGGGCGAGCAGGCTGCGGGCCAGCGCCAGGGCCGGGAACATGTGCCCGCCAGTGCCGCCGGCGGCGATGAGAATGGGGCCGCGTGCCTCGCTCGACGGACCGGTCATGGCAGCGACTCCAACCGCGCGCCGCGCCGGGTGAGCGCCAGGAGCATGCCCATGGTCAGCGCCATGGCCAGCAATGAGGAGCCGCCATAGGAGATGAAGGGCAGGGTCATGCCCTTGGTCGGCACCAGGTTGACGTTGACCGCCATGTTGACCAGCGCCTGCAGGCCGAACTGGGCGATGAGCCCGGCGGCGGCCAGCTGGACGAACCGGTTGGGGTTGATCTGCAGGCGCCAGAGCGTGCGCAGCACCAGCCCGGCGAACAACATGACGATCACCAGGCACGCGATGATGCCGAACTCCTCGGCGACGGTGGCGAAGACGAAGTCCGAATGCGCCTCGGGCAGCCGGAACTTGACCACCCCCTCGCCCGGGCCGCGGCCGAAGATGCCGCCCGACTGCACGGCGCTTAGCGCGCGCTCGACCTGGTAGACCTCGGCCGTGGGGTCGAGGAAGCCGTCGATCCGCTCGCGGACGTGCGGCAGCAGCTGGTAGGCGCTCCAGAGCGCCCCCACGCCGCCGCCGGCGAGCAGGATGATCGGCAGCCAGCCGAGCCCGGCGACGAACAGCTGGGTGGCGAAGAAGGCGCTGATGACGACGGCCATGCCGAGGTCCGGCTGCAGCAGCAGGACACCGATCGCAGCCCCGACCAGCACGAGCGCCAGGGGCAGCCCGGCGAGCCCCGGCCGGCTGGCGATCACCCAGGCGACGACGACGGCGAGCCCCGGCTTGAGGAACTCCGACGGCTGCAGCTGCTGGCCGAAGATGAAGAGCCAGCGGGTGGCACCCTTGATCTCCGGCGCCCAGTAGAGGGTCGCGAGCGTCAGCAGCCAGAACAGGCCGAGCGTGAAGACCGCGAGCCGGAGCACACCCAATGGCGTCAGGAGCGAGACAACGAGCAGGCAGGCGGCGGCGGGCAGCAGCACGATGAAGTGGCGAACGACGAAGTGCATCCCGTCGAGCTCGAGATTGCGCGCGATGGGCGGGCTGGACGCCAGCACCATGATGGCGCCGATCAGGATCAAGAGGCCGATGCCGGCGAGCATGAAGCGGTCGACGGTCCACCACCACTGGCCGAGCATCGAGCGGTCGGTGCGGGCGAAGGCGCTCATGCCACCGGCTCCGTCGTGCTGAGCTCGCGCGCCAGGGCGGCGAACCGGTCGCCCCTGGCCTCGTAGCTGGTGAACTGATCGAACGAGGCGCAGGCCGGCGCCAAGAGGACCACGGCTTCCGCCGCCGTGCTGCCGCGCGCGGCGGCGAAGGCGGCCGGCAGCGCCCGCTCCAACGTTCCAGCGACGGTCACCGGCACGGAGCCGGCAAGCATCACGGCCATGGCGTCTGCCGCCTCGCCGATCAACCAGGCACCGCGCACCGCGGCCAGATGCGGGACCAGCGCCTGGAACCCGCCGGGCTTGGGCTTGCCACCCGCGATCCAGTAGATGTCGGCGAAGCTGGTGAGGCTCGGGATCGCGGCCTCAGGGTTGGTGGCCTTGCTGTCGTCGACGAAGCGGACCCGGCCAACCCTGGCCACCGTCGCCATGCGGTGCGGCAGGCTGGCGAAGCTTTGCAAAGCCTTTGACGGCATCGGCGGGGGCGACACCCAGCGCGCGCAGGACGGCAAAGGCGGCAGCCGCGTTCTGCCGGTTGTGGCGGCCTTCCAGGCTCTGAATTCCGGCGAGGTCGACGACCTCACGGGCGTTGCCGTCGAGGGCATCGACCAGCGCCGTGCCGCGGGCGAAGACGCCGTTCTGCAGTGGCCCGGCGGCGCTGATCTTGATGACCCGACGGCCGGCGGCCTCGAGCTCGTCCGCGATGGCGCTGCAGGTCGGGTCGTCGACGCCGACGATGGCGATCCCGTCCGCCGGCTGCAGCTCGAACAGCCGCCGCTTCGCCCTAACGTAGGCGTCAAACGTGCCGTGCCGGTCGAGATGGTCGGGCGTGATGTTCAAGAGCACGCCGATCCGGCAGGCGATCTTCTCGGCGAGATCGAGCTGGTAGGAGGAGAGCTCGAGCACGAACAGCCGGTCGCTGCCACCGAGCTCCAGATCGAGCACCGGCCGGCCGATATTGCCGCCCATCACCGCGTCCAGGCCGGCAGCCTCGAGGAGGTGGTGGATCAGGCTGTGGTCGTCGACTTGCCGTTGGTGCCGGTGATGCCGATGACCGGCCGGCCCTGGAGCCGATCGGCGAAGAGGTCGATGTCGCTGGTGATAGGCACGCCGCTGGCGCGGGCGGCGGCGATGACCGGGTGCGGTGCCGGGTGGTGGAGCGGCACGCCGGGGCTGACGACGAGGGCGTCGAGCCCGGCGATGTCGGCGATCGCGCCCGGCCGGCCACCGGCGGCAACGGCAGCCTCGAGCGGTCCCGCATTGTCGTCGAAGACGAGGCAGTCATGGCCTCGGGCAACGCCGTCGCGCAGCACCGCGAGCCCGCTCCTTGCCATGCCGAGAATGCCGATGCGCCGTGCCGCCGCCATCACCGCCTCACCGCAGCTTCAAGGTCGAGAGGCCGATCAGCGCCAGGACGATGGCGATGATCCAGAAGCGGATGACGATGGTCGGCTCCTGCCAGCCCATCTTCTCGAAGTGGTGGTGCAGGGGCGCCATGCGGAACACCCGCCGGCCGGTCAGCTTGAACGAGACCACCTGGACGATCACCGAGACCGCCTCGAGCACGAAGAGGCCGCCGATCATGGCGAGCACCAGCTCGTGCTTGGTGCGCGACGGCCACCGTGCCCAGCGCGCCGCCGGCGGCGAGCGAGCCGGTGTCGCCCATGAACACCATGGCCGGCGGCGCGTTGAACCAGAGAAAGCCGAGCGAAGCGCCGACCATGGCGGCGCAGAAGACGGCGAGCTCGCCGGTGCCGGGCACGAAGGGGATGCCCAGATAGCCCGCGAAGATGGCGTTGCCGACCAGGTAGGCGATCAAGCGCGAAGCAGCCGGCGGCGATCATCACCGGCACGATGGCGAGACCGTCGAGGCCGTCGGTCAGGTTGACGGCGTTGGAGGCGCCGACGATGACGAAGACGGCGAACGAGCGGGAACAGCGACGCCGAGCGGGACCAGCAGGTCCTTGAAGAACGGCACGGCGAGCGAGTTGCCGAGCGGCTCGGTGCCGTGAGATCGAGAGCGACCAGCGTCGCGGCGACCAGGCGATCGATGCCCTGCAGCAGCAGCTTGTAGCGGCCGGAGAGCCCGCTCGAGCTGCGCTGGGTGAGCTTCATCAGATCGTCGGCGAAGCCGATGCCGCCGAAGCCGAGCGTGACGATCAGGACCACCCAGACATAGCCGTTGGTGAGATCGGCCCAGAGCAGGGTCGAGACGGCGATCGCGATCAGGATGAGCACGCCGCCCATGGTCGGCGTGCCCTTCTTGGTCAGGAGATGCGATTCCGGGCCGTCCTCGCGGATCGGCTGGCCCTCGCGCTGCTTCTTCTTCAGCCAGCGGATGATGGCGGGGCCGAAGACGAAGCTGATGACGAGCGCCGTCATCACCGCCCCGCCGCTCCGGAAGGTGATGTAGCGAAAGACGTTGAAGAGCGTGAACTGCTCGGCCAGCGGGACGAGGAGATGATACAGCACGGCCTCAGCCCTCCACGACCGAGCGGCGGGACGCGGGAGCGGCAGCAGCGGCCTGGTCGAGCGCCTCGACGATGTGCCGCATGGCGCTGCCGAGCGAGCCCTTGACCAGCACGACGTCGCCGTCGGCGAGGGCCTCGAGCACCAGCGGTGCGAGGCTCGTGCTGTCGGCCGCCCAGGCACCACGCCGCGCCGCCGGCAGGACGGCGTCGAGATGGCGCATCAAGGGTCCGGCGAGAAACACCTGCTCGACCGCGGCATCCTCGATCGCGGCGGCGAGGCCGGCATGCAGCTCGGGCGCGCTGTCGCCGAGCTCCAGCATGTCGCCGAGCACCGCGACGCGCCGGCCCGGCTGGCGGCCGAGCACGTCGAGGGCGGCGGCCATCGAGGCCGGATTGGCGTTGTAGCTCTCGTCGAGCAGGCGGATGGTCCGTTGGCCGAGAGCGATCTCGCGGGTGGCGCCGCGGCCGGCACCGGGCTGGACGCCACCCAGGCGAAGGGCGGCGTGGTCGAGGTCGAGGCCGAGCACCTGGGCCACGGCCAGCACGGCGAGACCGTTCATCGCCCAATGCCGGCCAGGCGCGGCGAAGCGGAGCTCCAGCTGGCGGCCGGCGACGTCGATGCTGGCCCGGCTGCCGGCCGCATCGGGCGCCAGCGACAGGAGGCGAACATCGGCCTCAGCGCCGGCGCCGAAGACGCACGACGGTAGTTGCGAGGCGCCTTGCGGCATCGTCCAGGCGGTCGGCGTGCAGCGTGTCGGCATTGATCACGGCAATGCCGCCCGGCTCCAGGCCTTCGAAGATCTCGCACTTGGCGTCGGCGATGCCGCTGGTATCGGCGAAATTGGCGAGGTGCGCTGGCGCGATCGCGGTGATGACGGCGACGTGCGGCCGCGCCATGCGGGTCAGGGCGCTGATCTCGCCGGCATGGTTCATGCCGAGCTCGGCGACCGCGAAATCGCACGCGGGCCGCAGATTGGCGAGCGTCAGCGGCACGCCCCAATGGTTGTTGTAGCTGGCGCGGCTGGCCTGGCAGCTGCCGAAGCCGCCCAGCACCTGGCGCAGCATCTCCTTGGTGCTGGTCTTGCCGACGCTGCCGGTGACGGCAACGAGCCTGCCCTGGAGCCTGGCGCGGCCGAAGCGGCCCAGCCCCTCGAGGGCCGCCTGGGTGTCGTCGACCATCAAGAGCGGGGCGTCCTCGGCGACGTCGCTCCGGCCGGCGCGTGACGACGGCGGCAGCCGCACCCTTGGCGAGCGCGTCGGCGACGAAGCCGTGACCGTCGCGGTTGGGGCCTTCGAGAGCGACGAAGAGCTCGCCAGCGGCCAGCGTGCGGCTGTCGATGGTCACGGTGCCCGCCCGCCAGGCACGGCGGCTGCGCCCGCCGGTCGCGGCAGCGGCGTCGACCGCATCCCAGAGCGTGTCCTGGGCGCCGGCCATCACGCGGCGCTTTCCAGGCCGGCAAGCGCGGCCCTGATCTCGCTCGCATCGTCGAAGGGCAGCGTCTTGTCGCCGACGATCTGGCCGAGCTCGTGGCCCTTGCCGGCGACCACCAGCACGTCGCCGGGCTCGAGCGCGCGAAACGCCGCGTGGATCGCAGCGGCCCGATCGCCGATCTCGCGACGGCGCCGGCCAGGCCGGCCACGGCTCGAGGATCTCGCGGCGGATTCGCGCCGGGTCCTCGTCGCGGGGATTGTCGTCGGTGACCCAGATGCGATCGGCGCGGGCGGCCGCGACCTCGCCCATCAGCGGCCGCTTGCCCTTGTCGCGATTGCCGCCGCAGCCGAAGACGACGCAGAGCCGGCCCTTGGTATGCGGGCGGAGCGCGTCCAAGGCCTTGGCCAGCGCGTCGGGCGTGTGGGCGTAGTCGACGAAAGCAGGGGCCCCGCTCGGGTGGTGCGCCACGAGCTGCATCCGGCCGGGCGCGCCGCGCAGCAGGGCCAGCGCCTCGAGCGCCTCGCGCAGGCGGGCACCGCCAGCGACCGCGAGCCCGAGAGCGGCCAGGATGTTGTGTGCCTGGAAGGCGCCGACGAGGCCGCTGCGGAAGCGATGCGCCTGGCCGTCGATCTCCAGCTCCAGCTTCTGCCCGGTGAGCTCGGGTTGGCGCCGGACCAGCCGGAAGCGCCGCGCCTTGGTGCCGAAGTCGATGATCTCGGCCCGGCGCGCCACGGCGATGGCGCGCAGCGCCTCGAACTCCGGGATGTCGGCGTTGATGACGGCAGTGCCGCCCTCGGCGAGGCGCTCGTCGAAGAGCCGGCACTTGGCCTTGAAGTAGGCCTCGAAGCTGCCGTGATAGTCGAAATGGTCGCGGCTGATATTGGAGAACGCGGCGGCCTGGATGGTGAGCCCGGCGAGCCGCTGCTGGTCCAGCCCGTGGCTCGAGGCCTCGACCACCAGATGGTCGACGCCGCCCTTGGCGAGCTCTGCCGCGAGGCGGTGCAGGGTTATGGCATCGGGCGTGGTGAGCGAGCTCTTGGGCCAGCGGCCGGCGCTCTCGAGGCCGAGCGTGCCGAGGCTGGCGGCGCGGATGCCGAGCCTATCCCAGATCTGCCGCGTGAAGCTGGCGATCGAGGTCTTGCCGTTGGTGCCGGTGACCGCCGCGGTGAAGGCCGGCTGGCTGCCGTAGAAGCAGGCGGCGAGCTGGGCCAGGCGGCGGCGCGGCTCCGGGTCGATGATGACCGGAACGCTCTGGGCGTAGGCTTCGGCGGTGCTGCCGCCGAGCACGGCCACGGCGCCCTTCTCCAGCGCCTCGGGGATGAAGATGTGACCGTCGGCCTGGGTGCCCGAGAGCGCCGCGAAGAGCTGGCCCGGCGCCACCGCACGGCTGTCGGCGGCGATGCCCTTGATCGACACGTCCTTCATATTGAGCACGCGCGGCGCTGCCTTGCCAGACGCCGCCGGCTGGGACGGAAAGCGCCTGGCTTCCTCAGCGAGTAAGGCTGGCAGCCGCAAAGCCGTCCTCCATGCGCTTGGTGCGGCCGTTCATCACCGGCATGACCTGCAGACGGTCGGCGAAGCTGGCGGCGATCGCCGGCGATTCCGGCGGCACGCCGAGCAACGGCCCAGCCTGGGCGATGATCCGGGAGACCACGGGCGCCGCGGTCCAGCCGCCGGTGCGGTAGCCGTAGGTGCGGGCGTCACCCTGCGGCTCGTCGAGCATGGTGAGCACGGCGTAGCGCGGCGCGTCGACCGGAAAGACGCCGATGAAGGAGGAGATGACCGCCCGGCCGTCATAGCCGCGGCGGCCGCCGGTGGGCTTGTCGGCGGTGCCGGTCTTGCCACCGACCATGTAGCCGTCGACGCCGCCATTGCCGCCGGTGCCGCGCTCGACCGTGAGCCAGAGCAGCCAGCGCAGGTCCTTGATGGTCTGCTCCGAGACGACCCTGGGGCCGTCGGGCAGGTTGGCCGGATCGCGGCGCAGGAAGCTCGCCGGGATCCGCTTGCCGTCGGAGACCAGTGCTGCCACGGCCTCGGTGAACTGCAGTGGCGAGACGGAGATGCCGTGGCCATAGGAGACCGTGGCGGCGACGATGTCCGGCCAGCGCTCCTGCACCAGCGGCTTGGCCGTCTCCGGCACCTCGAGCACCGGCCGCTGCAGCAGGCCGAGCCCGTCGAGGAAGGGCTTTTGGGCGTCGGGGCCGCCGGCGGCGAAGGTCATCTTGACCGTGCCGACATTGGAGGAGAAGGCGAACACCTCGGGCATCGACAGCCAGCGCTGGTGGCCGTGGTAGTCGCGGATGCGGTGGCGGCCGATCTTGATCGATTCGGTGGCGTCGAAACGGTCGTAGATCGAGACGGCGCCGCTCTCGAGCGCCATTCCCGCGCTGATCACCTTGAACAGCGAGCCCAGCTCGTAGACGTCGCCGATGCAGCGGTTGCGCCGCTGCTCGGGCCGCGCCCGCTCGGGACTGTTCGGGTCGTAGTCCGGCAGGCTGACCATCGCCACGATCTCGCGGCTGACGACGTCGAGGACGATGGTGCAGGCGCCGAGCGCCGCGAACCGCTCGACGCCGGCCTCGGTCGCCGCATGGGCGATCCGCTGCACCCGGCGGTCGATGGACAGCGCCAGGTCCGCCTTGCCGAGCGCCGCGCCGCCCTTGAGCGCCTCGTCCATGCCATACTCGATGCCGGCGAGCCCCTGATTGTCGATGCCGACGAAGCCCAACACATGGGCCGCTTCGCGACCGCGCGGGTAGATCCGCCGCTCGCCGAGCTCGAAGGTGACGCCCGGCAGGCCCAGCTCCAGCACCGCCGCCTGTTCGGTCGGCGAGATCTGCCGCTTGACCCAGGCGAAGCGACCACCACGGGCGAAGCGCCGGCTCAGCTCGGCCGCGTCGACACCGTCGAGCACGCGGGCGAGCTCGATCGCCGTCGCCTCGGGGTCGTTCATCAAGAGCGGATCGCCGATGACCGAAAGGGTGACGATGTTGCCGGCCAGGAGCTCGCCATTGCGGTCGAGGATCGCTGCCCGGCGCAGCTCGATGCCTTCCTCGGCGGCGCGCGGCGTGGTCGCCGCCGCCCGCGAGCCCGCCCCGGCCATGTCGACCAGCCGCAGGCCGATGCTGGCGAAAGCGAGCACGAAGCAGACGGCGAGCAAGCGCAGCCGGGAGGCACCGGTCTGGCTCGAGCGCTGGATGATCGCGTCGCTCAACGCACCTGTCCCGTCACCAGTCGCCGCCCAGCGCATCACGGCGCCCGGTCAGCGGCTCGAGCTTGAAGGCGGTCACCGGCTTGACCCTGAGCTCGATCACCTGGCCACTCGGCAGCGCCGCCGGCATGGGCCGCCGCGCCATCTGCATCTGCCGGTAGTCGCCGATCTGCCCGGCCTCGACGACTCGGTCGAGCGTCGCCGGCGCCATGCCGACGGCGCGCGCCTGCCGTGCCAGCCGCTCCGCCCGGGCCAGGTGCGCCCAGTCGATCGCGAGCGTCCGGAGCCGCCAGTGCTCGGCGTCGATCTCCTGTTCGATCCGGGCGATCTCGCTTTCCGCCGCGACCACCGCGTATTTGAGTTGGAAGAGGCTGGTGGCGGCGACGATGATCAGGATGGCGAGGATCGGCACGTAGCGCGGAATCATGCGGCTGCCCTCCAGCCATCGCCGGAGCTGGCCCAGGGGCCGGCGAGGTCCGGCCCGCCGGCCGGCGCCTGCTCACCGTCATCCGCCATGCGAACGGCCGCGCGCAGCCGCGCCGAGCGGGCACGAGGATTGCGCGCGATCTCGGCGTCGCCGGGCTTCACCACCTTGCGCTCCAGCCAACGCAGGATCGGCCGCGGCGCCGCCACCGGCGGCAAATGCCGCGACGGCCTGGCGCGCCGCTCGCTCAGCCCGTCGATGAAGCGCTTGATCCGGCGATCCTCGAGGCTGTGGAAGGCCACGATCACCAGGCGGCCACCGGGGCGAAGCAACGCTGGCGCTGCCTCGAGCAGCCGATCGAGCTCGGCCAGCTCGTCGTTGACCGCGATGCGCAGCGCCTGGAACACCTGGGTCGCCGCCGAGCGGCCGGGCTTGGTGCGGCGCTTGGCACCGGCGACCACGGCGGCGAGGTCGTCGGTGCTGGTGATCGGCCGCTCCGCTCGGCGGGCGACGATGGCTCGGGCGACGCGCCGCGACTCGGGCTCGTCGCCGAGGGAGAAAAACAGCTGGGCGAGCGCCTGCTCGTCGAGCCGGGCGATCAGCTCGGCCGCGGTCTCGCCGGCCCCGCTCATCCGCATGTCGAGCGGGCCGGCCGCCTGAAACGAGAAGCCGCGCGCGGCGGTGTCGAGCTGAAAGGAGGAGACGCCAAGATCGGCGACGATGCCGTCGACCGCGTCGATACGGTTCGCCGCCAGCAACCGCGCCAAGTCACCGAACGCTCCATCGAGCATGGTGAAGCGCGACTCGGCCGCAGCGAGATCACGCCCGCGGGCGACGGCTTCCGGGTCGCGGTCGAGCCCGATGACCCGGCAGGGTGCGGCGTCGAGCATGGCCCGACTGTAGCCACCGCCGCCGAAGGTCACGTCGACGACGGTCTCGCCCGCTGCCGGTGCCAGCGACGCCAGCATGGCATCGAGCAGGACAGGTGCGTGGCTCATGCCGCGAGCCCCCCTCGAGCAGCCGCGCAAACGATCCACAGGCGCCGCGCTCCGGCTTCCATGGTACAGTCGTGATCCGACAGCTGGCAAGTTGGCGCGACAGCGATCCACCGTCGACTTGGTCTATTCTGTTGGAAAGCAATATAACGATCGCTCATCAGCTCTTGCTGTCCTGCGTTGCCCGACGCCGCCCCAACGAGCCGCTCGATCGATCCAACAAATATCGATCGGTATTTATTCCATCGATGCGCGATTACCGTCCGCAAGTGACCCGCCGAGACTGATCTTGAGAAAATATCGATAGCAACATGTCGAGAACTTAAACTGGCCAAGTATCGACTTGTCGCTGGACCGCTTTCTCTGATCGCTCAGGTCTGAGTGAGGTTACTGTTCCACTCACCGCAGGTCAAGCATCCGTGTCTCAAGCGCAACGCCAAAGTGGTTATCATAAATCATTCAAACAAATCAATATTGCTGTGTCAAGAATAATTCTGTGGATAAGTAATGCACAACTGCCGAAGTCTCTGTGGATCGCAGGGTTTTGGGAGGTGCAGCGGCACGGCCTTGGCAGGATGACTGTGGGGTGCGGGCGGCCTGTAAGCCGGGTTCTGTCCTCGATCGGGGTCGAGGGGTGATCATTCATCTAGGACGCGCATTACTACGCGTCTCACGCAACCTACCCGAGCGGTCGCCCCGGAGAAAGGGGTGCGTTCGAGAACGCTGCCGCTCCTATTCGGTCTTGCTCCCGGTGGGGTTTGCCATGCCGTCGCCGTTGCCGACGCCGCGGTGCGCCCTTACCGCACCCTTTCACCCTGACCCGCAGATCGCCGCACCCTCAGGTCCGGCGATCCAGGCAGGCGGTCTGCTCTCTGTGGCACTTTCCCTGGGGTTGCCCCCGCCGGGCGTTACCCGGCACCGTTTTCCCGTGGAGCCCGGACTTTCCTCCCGCCACAGCGCCGCCGGCGGACCGGCGGGCTGCCGCGAGCGATCACCCGGCCGCCACGCACCCGACTGTCATGTAGGCGAGGGCCGATCGCCAGACAAGCGAGCGACCGCCTCGATCAGGCCCATCGTCTGGTCATCGAGCACCCCGTCCACACGCGCCTGTCGCCAATGCCGCTGGAAGGCGGCGACCAGTTGCGCCGGCACGGTGCCTGGAAGATCGAGACGATAGCCGATGCTGGCCAGCAGCGGCAGCGCCGCCGCCAGGTCGGCCGCCCGATCGCACGCCGACCCGGGCCAAATGCCGAGGCCATGCTTGGCGAGGCGCGCCCAGGGGAAGAGCTCACCCGGATCGGTCTTGCGCGCCGGGGCGGTGTCGCTGTGACCGATCACGGCGCCGCGCGGCAGACCGTGCCGATCGCGGATCGCCGAAGCCAGCTCGATGAGGGCGGCGATCTGGGCGTCCGGGAACGGGCGGTAGCCCCATTCATGGCCGGGGTTGACCAGCTCGATGCCGATCGAATGGCCGTTCACATCGGTGAGCGAGCGCCAGCCGCCGAGGCCGGCATGCCAGGCTCGTCGCTCCTCGGGCACCAGCTGGATCACCTGACCGCCCTCGTCGAGGACGTAGTGCGCGCTGACCGCAGCGGCTGGGTCGCAGAGGCGGGCAATGGCGGCTGCGGCCGATGTCATGCCGGTATAGTGGAGGACGAGCAGCGACGGCCTTACATGTGGCGGTCTGGCGTCGTGGTTGGGTGAGCTCAACGGGGTGCAGGCGGCCATGTCACGCGGCACCGCAGGGCCGCTGTCGATTGGCGCTTGGCAGGCCCGTCATGTCCCAAAATTGCGTGGGCGTCATGAGTTGCGCCAATGCCTGCTCGAGGACCTGCCGTCTGCGGCGCTCGTCGGTCGCCCGAAGACGGGCGCCGAACCATGCCAGATAGCGGTCCAAATACTTTGTCGCTGGGCCGGAGAATGCCCCGATGAACGCTCGGAAGCCGGCCACGAGATCAGCCTGGGCAGTTGGGGCAGGCAGATCACGCGTGCTGCCTGCCATTCGTTCCACGCGGTTTGCCTGGTCAGGATCGGCCGGCGCTCCCGCGACGGCAAGGCCACTGGCGACGGTTGGCGCCGTGCCGGCGGCCAGCCCGATTGCAGCGCTGGCCGCCGGCGCTGCAGTCGGGCTGGCGCCAGGCCGCGCGCCTGCATGCTCAAGGTGGACGTGCTGCGCACCATTCGCGCCTAGGCTGATCGACCGTAGATAGGGCGTCATGGGCCGCGGCAACGGTAGCTCGTGCATCCGGTAATCGACCCAGCGCAAGCGGTCGGGCTTCGGGCAATGCAGTGGATCGCGCCGGTGGTCGACCCACTCCCTCGAAGCCTTGCGGGATTCGCGAAGAATTCGTCAGGGCCGGCACAGCCGGACGATCGATCGCACAGGTTTCACTGCTTCGGCAAGCGTGCTCGCCGATGAGGGCGAACGCTCTGCTGATCCTTTGCCGTCACGCCCAGATCGTCATCTTGCTGAGCCCGAGCACGGTGCCGAGCCGCCGACATGACGAAGGCTCGCTCGCGAGCATATCGGCAACCACCAGGCCGAGCTTGGCCGGCGCATGCAGACCGGCGAGCATCGTGCCGCTCGTCGAGGAAATGGTCCGCCCGCAATCGCGACAGCGCCAGCGCTGCATGCCCGTCCGCCCTCTGCCGTGCCTGATCAGCCGCCTGCCGTCGCAATGCAGGCAGGCGTGCTCGGCGCAGGCATCGACATGCGGAAGCATCGCGGCAGACGGGAAATGGAACGCAGCACTCGGTTGCCACGCTGCCCTGACCAACGTTACGCCAAGAGCAGAACGCGTCTGCTTGTCCGATCTCTCGCCCATCCCATGCTCGCCGCCAAGTGCTCGACCAGCGACACCATGACGGACAACAGTTAAGCAGCGGTGAACGGCGCCCACGCAATTTCGGACATGAAGGGTGACGGTTGTTGCTTGGGCCGTCAGAACCGCTCGAGCAGGCGATCGATGTAATCGAGCTCGTGCTGTGGCCGCCCGAGATCGCGGGATCGCCGATAGAGCTCCTCCAGCACGTCGCGGGCTCTTCCGAGGTCGTGCTGCTCTGGCACCTCCGTGCCGTCGCTGTCCCAGCCGCCCTCGTTGCGCTGGGCGCGGCCCAGTGGATCACGGCCGTCGCGTTGGCCGGCCATCGATGGCGGGCCGAATCCCTCGCCGCCCGGCTGGTTCGCCATCTGCTCGCGCATTTGATCGAGCATGGCCTGGCCGCCCTGCTGCATCAGGTCGACGGCGCTGCCCTGTGGTTGCACTGCGGCCCCGGGCTGGCCCTGGCCCAGCGCGTCGCGGGCGCCGCGCATCTGCATCTCGGCCTGGCCGAGCGCGCGCGGGATATCCATTCCGGCCTCCCCCATGCGCCGCATCAGTTCGCCGAGCGCGCGGCGCAGCGCCTCCTGCTCTGCCGCGGCCTGGCCGGTGCCTTGCTGGCCAGCACCCTGTTGGCCGGCCCCCTCACCCATCTGGCCCTGTTGGCCCTGCTCACCTTGCTGCCCATTGTTGCCCGGCTGGCCCTGCTGCATCTGATAGCTGCGATCGAGCAGGTTCTGCTGCAGCTCGATCATTCGCTGCAGGTCCGACAACGACTGCTCGCCCGGATTGGGCTGCATCTGCGGCACTCCGGCCTGCAGGTTCTCCAGCATCTGCTGCAGCTGCTCGAGCATCGCCTGGGCCTGTTCGCGGGCGCCGCCCTGCATCATCTCCTCAGCCCGATCGAGCATCTCCTGCAGCTGCTGCCGATCCACCATTTGCGACGGGTCGATCGGCTGCATCTCCATGCCTTCCGGCATGTTCTGCCATTGCTCGAGCGCCTGACGGGTCAACTCCTCGAGATAGCGGTCCATGGCCTCGCGCAGCTCGTCCATGAGCGCCTGAAGCTCCTCGTCGGACGCTCCTTCCTCCAGCGCCCGCTGGAGCGCCTCCTGAATTTCCCTGAGCGACCGCTCGGCCACCGAGAGGGTGCCCTCCTCGATCAGCAGGGCCAGCTCCCAGAGGAGATCGACCACCGAGCGCCGCTCCGCCGCATCGGTGCTTTGCCGGAGCCGCGAGCTTGCCACGGAAAGCCCGAGCTGGATGGCGGTCCCGGCCTGCTCGGCGAGATCGGTCTCGGCCAGCCGATCGAGCATGGCGGCGACCTCGCTCCGCCGCTGCGGCTCACGCACCAGCCGCTTGCGCTCGCCCACCACCGCGCGGGCGAGGGGATGCTCGAAGGATCGCTCCGGCAGCACGATCTGCACGGTCTCGCTCGCGGCTTGCTGGCCGAGCCCATCAGTCGCCACGAGCTGCAGATCGACCTCGAGACCGGCTAGCGGGTGCGCGGTGAGATCGGCATAGGCCGTGCTGGCCAAGCTCCTCGGCGATCTTGCCGGCTCGGCGAGGACAGTGCTGTCCGAACTTGCCGGCGCGACCGACCAGGGCAAAGTTCAGCGCCACTTGGCGCAGCCCGTAATCGTCGCTCGCCTCGTAGGCAACCTCGAGCACCCGGCGATACGTGGCGCCGGGTGGCGCCGTGAAGCTGATCGACGGCGGCAGGTCGGGCATCACTGCGATCTGCCAGCTCGCCAGCGGATCGCCCGTGGCCGGCACGACCTCGAGCAGGCCGGCGGACTCCAGGGTCAAGCGGACCTCGACGCTCTGCTCGCCCAGCACGGCGAGCTCCTGCTCGGCGCCATTGAAGAGGATCGACGGCCGCGCCTCACCGGTCTTGCCCAGATTGTGCAGCTGGACGACCGTCTCGCTGCCGCTCGGCACGTCCAGCTGCGTCATCCGCCGGGTCTGCTCGATCGTCAGCGGCGGCCGGCGGGTGTAGGTCGGCGGCGTCACCCACATCGTCACCTCGACCGGCAGCACGGCAGCGGCAGCGGCGCTGCCAGGCGTCAGTCCGCGCAGCAGCCGTTGGCCGAGCTCGCCCCGTGCCTCGACGGCGCCCACGACCAGGAGCAGCAGCACCAGGGCACGTCCCGCCCAGGGATCACGGGTCGGCATGGCGGATCGCGGCGGCGCCAGCCGGATGCGGTCGAGCGCTGCCAGGACGCGGGCGCGATGGCGCTGCCAGAGCGCGCCGGTCATCGGGTCCCGGGTCCCCTCCGGCAGCCGATCTTCCAGCATGCGGAGCGGCTGATGGCTGGCGTTACTGTCCCGCTCGAGCCGGGCGAGGCCGGAGTCGCGCGACGGCCAGGCGAACGCGGGACGCGCCTTCAACAGGCAATAGCCGGCACCGGCAGCGCAACCGAGAAGCACCAGCGCGTGCAGCCAGACGGGCACCAAGCGCCAGAGATCGAAGAGGCTGGCGAGGACGAAGCCCGCGGCGATCAGGAGAACCGGGAAGACCGCCGGGTAGAGCCGCTCGAACGCCAAGGTCGCCCGGGCGAGCCAGAGCTTGCGCCTGAACGCCCTCTTCTCCATCGGGTTGGCGCGATCGGCCATGCGCTCACCTTTCGATCTTGCTCCGGCCAGAGGCGGGCCCGGTCTCGACGGCCGGCCCCCACCGTCGGACCGGTGCGGCTCGGCGTCAGCCCGGCACCGTCTCCAGCCAAGCCGGCAATGTCTCGTCCGCGAACTGTACCGTCGGCGACTGACCCTGCTTGACCACCGCCCAGCGTTCGCCGTCGACCAGCACCTCAGCAGCGCTCTTTCTGGAATTATAGTGCGATGCCATCACCGCGCCATAGGCGCCGGCGGAAAGAAAGGCGACCCGGTCGCCCGACCCGAGCATCGGCAAGGGGCGATCGCGCCCGAAAATATCGCTGCTCTCGCAAATCGGCCCGACCACGTCCATGGGCAGCAGCGGTGCACCAGGGCCCGGCTCGTGGAGCGGCAGCACATCGTGCCAGGCGCCATAGAGGGCCGGGCGGATCAGGACGTTCATCCCGGCGTCGAGGACGAGGAAGCGGCGTCCGCCACTTTCCTTGCGGTAGATGACGCTGGCGACGAGGGCACCGGCCTCGGCGACCAGCGCCCGGCCCGGCTCGAACACGAGCTCGGCATCCAGGCCGCGGACGAGGCGCTTGACCAGCGCCGCAAACGCCTCGGGCGGCACGGGCTCCTCGTTGCGGTAGCGGACGCCGAAGCCACCGCCGAGATCGAGGCGGCGGAGCGGCAGGCCGCTCGCCCGGATCGTCTTGAACAGATCGATGCCTTTTTCATAGGCCAGAGCGAATGGCTCGAGCGCGGTAATCTGCGAGCCGATATGCAGATGCAGGCCGATCGGCGCGACGCCCGGCAGGGTCGCGGCCATGGTATAGAGGGCGGCCGCGTCGGCAAGCGCGATGCCGAACTTGTCCTCCTTGCGGCCGGTCGAGATCTTGTCGTGCGTGCCGGCATCGACATCGGGATTGATGCGCAGGGCGATGGGCGCCGTCGTCGCGAGGCTCGTGGCCACGGCCGAGATTCGCAAGAGTTCGGGCACGGATTCGACATTGAGTTGCATGATGCCGAGGCGCAGCGCCATGCGGATCTCGTCATCGGTCTTGGCGATCCCGGCAAAGACGATCCGTGACGGCGGCACGCCCGCGGCGAGGGCGCGCTCGATCTCGCCGCCGGAGACCGTGTCGGCACCGGCGCCGGCGGCGGCCAGGGTACGGATCACGGCGAGGTTGCTGTTCGCCTTGACCGCGTAGCAGAAGAGCGCCGCGCAATCGGCGAAGGCGGCCTGGTAGGCGCGCAACCGGCCACGCATCGCACCGGCCGAGTAGACATAGACCGGCGTGCCGACCTCGGCCGCGATCGCGTCGAGCGGCACGGCCTCGCAAGCCAGTCGGCCGGCGCGGTAGGCGAACGCGTTCATGGCGCCGGGCTCTCCGTCGCCGCCGGGGGCGGCTCGGCCTCGGCTGCCGGCGGCTCGGCCGGCGGCCGGTCAGGCAGGCGCAGCGGGCCATCGCGACCGCAGGCGGCGAGCAGGAGCAATGCCGGCACGAGCAGCAGGCGCCGGCGATGCGGCAGCGCCAGGATCCGCCTCATGACCGGGCACCCGGCAGATCGAGGCCGGCGAGCCGTTCCTGGAGCACCGCCGCGGCCGTTTGGACTTCGCGCCGGTGCCGTGCCGCCGAAGCTGGTGCGGCTCGCCACCGAGGCATCGACGTCGAGCTGACGTGCCACCTCGCCGTCGAGCCGCGAATCGATCGCCGCCAGCGTCGCCGCGTCCAGCTCGTGCAGGCCACAGCCCCGCTCCTCGGCCGCCTTGACCGCCCGGGCGGCGATGCCGTGCGCGTCGCGAAAGGCCGTCCCCTTGGCGCGGACGAGCCAGTCGGCGAGATCCGTGGCCGTCGTGAAGCCGACGCCGGCGGCGGCGCGCATCCGGGCCGGATCGACGGTCATCGAGGCCAGCATGGCAGTGGTGGCGGCGAGGCAGAGCTCGAGCGTGTCGATCGCGTCGAAGACGCCCTCCTTGTCCTCCTGCATGTCCTTCGAGTAGGCGAGCGGCAGTCCCTTCAAGGTCACCAGCAGCCCCTGCAGATGCCCGAGCATCCGGCCGCTCTTGCCGCGGACCAGCTCGGCGGCGTCGGGATTGCGCTTCTGGGGCATGATCGAGCTGCCCGAGGTGAACGCCTCGGCCATCTTGACGAAGCCGAACTGGGGCGTCGACCAGAGGACCAGCTCCTCGGCGAGCCGCGACAGATGGACCGCCGTGATCGCCGCCGCCGCCAGGTAGTCGAGGGCGAAGTCACGATCCGAGACGGCATCGATCGAGTTCGCCGCCGGCCGGTCGAAGCCCAGCGCGCTCGCCGTGGCGTCGCGATCGATGGGAAAGCTGGTCCCGGCGAGGGCCGCGGCACCCAGCGGGCATTCGTTCAGCCGGGCGCGAGCGTCGCTGAACCTGGAGATGTCGCGCATCAGCATCTCGCCATAGGCCAGCAGGTGATGGCCGAAGGTCACCGGCTGGGCCGCCTGCAGATGGGTGAAGCCCGGCATCACGGTGGCGGCGTGGCGCACGGACATGTCCGAAATCGTGTGGGCGAGGGTGGCCAGGAGGCCGATGGCGCGGTCAATGGCATCGCGGACGAAGAGCTTGAAGTCGGTCGCCACCTGGTCGTTGCGCGAGCGGGCGGTGTGCAGCCGCCGGCCGGGCTCGCCGATCGTCTCGGTCAGCCGTGCCTCGATGTTGAGGTGGATGTCCTCGAGCGCGGGGTCGAAGGCGAACTCGCCCGTTTCGATCTGCGCGGCGATGGCCCCGAGGCCGGCGAGGATGGCGTCGCGATCGTCCGGGGTGATGATGCCTTGCGCGGCGAGCATCCGCGCATGTGCCTGCGAGCCCGCGATGTCGTGACGCCAGAGCCGCTTGTCGAAGCCGATGGAGGCATTAATTTGCGCCATCAATGGCGCCGGATCGGCGGCGAAGTGGCCACCCCAGAGGCTGCGGGCCGCCGTCGGCTCTGCCGACGCTGGCGCTCCGCCATTTGTTTCGCTCGCCGACGTCATCGTGCCCGTTCGTTCCTCGTGATCATTTAGGAGATAGCCGGCGATGCCAACCGCGCCAGCCTTTGCAGCGGCTTTCCTGCTCGGCCTCTGGCTCGTCTCGCCGGCCGCGGCGCTCGAGCCCGTGGCGGCGACTCCCGTAGCCGTGCCGTCGGCGATCGTCCAGGACCTCGCCGGCGATCCGGTCGACCTCAGGGACCGGCTGACGAGCGGCGAGGTCACGGTGCTCAACTTCTGGGCCACCTGGTGCGCGCCCTGCAAGCGCGAAATGCCCACTCTGGCGGCGCTGGACGAAGCCTTCGCCGGCCAGCAGCTGCAGGTGCTGACGGTCGCCATGGACCGGGCGGGCCCGGACAGCCTGCGCGGCTTCATGGCCGACGTCGGCGCTGAGCGGCTGGAGATTCTGCACGACCCGGTCATGGCGGTGAGCGCGCCCTATGGCGTCACCGGGCTGCCGATCACCATCGTCGTCGACGCCGCCGGCAACGAGGTGTTCCGCCACGCGGGCTTCGCCGACTGGTCAGCGCCGTCGGTCACGGCGTTCCTGGACGGATTGCTGGACGCGACGGATTGACGCGGAAGCTCGAAAGACCACCGAAAGTGTTGCACTGTTAAAATAGACGGTTTTGCTTTTATGACAAGCGAAACGAACTCGCCGCTGCGAAGCGGCTCAACCTGATCGCAGGGAGGCAAGCAATGTACAAGTGGTGCATGACGGGACTTGGCGCGCTGGCACTGGCCGGCGCGGTTTCACTGGGCGCTGGTCCGGCCGACGCGCAGGATCGTGACGGCTGGCCGTCATCGATCATGGTGGGCACGGCGTCCCAGGGTGGCACCTACTTCATCTATGGTGCCGGCTGGGCCGGGATGATCCAGGAGATGCTGGGCGTCCCGACCAGCTCCGAGGTGACCGGCGGCCCGGTGCAGAACTTCGCGTTGACCCAGGCCGGCGACATCCAGATGGCGATGGCGACGCTCGGTCCGGCACGCGAAGCCTGGGAGGGCAACAGCCCGATCGCACCCGGGGTGGAGATGCGCGACGTCCGCGCGACCTTCCCGATGTACCAGACGCCGTTCCAGGTGATCGCGCTGGAGTCGAGCGGCATCGCCTCGATCAGCGACATGGCCGGCAAGACGGTCGGCAACGGCCCGCGCGGCGGCACCTGCGGCACCTACTGGCCGCTGTTCTACGATGCGCTGGGGGTCGAGACCAACGACCAGTTCGGCGGCGCATCCGACCTCGCCGGCCAGGTCAAGGACGGGCTGATCGACGCCTTCGCCTTCTGCGCCGGCTTGCCGATCGCCGCCTTCAGCGAGCTCGAGGCGCAGAACCCGGTCAACATCTTCGCCTTCACGCCCGAGGAGCAGGCGATCCTGGTCGAGCAGTTCCCGGTGAGCGCGTTCGAGATCCCGCCCGACACCTACACCTCGCAGCACGAGCCGCAGCACTCCGTGGCGATGTGGAACTTCGGCCTCGCCCACAAGGATCTGCCGCAGAGCTTCGTCTACGAGGTGATGAAGGTGGTCCTCGATAACCCGGACCGGATGATGCAGATCCACCAGGCAGCCGCCGAGACGCTGCCCGAGAACTTCGTGCACAATACCTTCCTGCCGTTCCATCCGGGTGCCGTGCAATACTACCTGGAGAAGGGCTTCGACGTTCCGGAGCACCTGATCCCCGACGACTACCAGGGCTGAGCCAGACGTCGAGGCGGGCGGGGCAGGTTCCCGCCCGCCGCTCGAGCTGCAGCCCACCGGTCCTCGATCCGTGGCGCTGCCAAAAACGGGGAGGATCGTCATGTCGGCAGCCGATGCAGCGAGCGAGCGCGACGAGGTAATCGTCGCTTCAGGCACTGACGACGAGCCGGCAGCCGGCAACCAGCGGATGCTCGGCGGGTGGAGCGGCCAAACCTTGTTCTGGTTCGGCGTCGCCTACACGGTCTTCCACCTCCTGGTGCTCAACGTCTTTCCGCTCGAGACCTGGACCTTTCGCATCCTTCACGTCGCGGGCGGGCTGATGATCGGCTTCGTCTTGATGGCGCGCAGCCTGCCGAAGAGCGATCTGCACACCGGCGGCCTGCCTGAGCCGGTCCTGCACGCGATGCGCTGGGGCAGCGCCATCCTCATCGTGCCGTCGATGGTCGCCATGCTGGTGCCGTTCCTGCTGCGCGATCTTGGCCGGCCTGCCCAACCCGCCGCCCTGGCTCTACGCGGCCGCCGGCCCGGCGTTGGTCGCGGGCACGATCCTCACCATCATCGCCGGCTGGCTGGCGCCGGCGCGCACCGACAAGGTCGAGGTCGCCGATTGGCTCGCCGCCGTGGCGGCGGCGGCCGTGGCTGCCTACCTCCTGTTCAACCTTGCGGCGTTGCAGTTCCGCGCCGGGGTGATGCCGACCCAGCCGGACTTCCTGGTCTCGCTGGCAGGCGTGCTGCTGATCCTCGAATGCACCCGCCGGCTCGCCGGCCTGGCGCTCGTGATCATCGCCGGCGTCTTCATCGTCTACGCCTTCATCGGACCCTGGCTGCCGGGCTTCCTCGCCCATACCGGGTACACCGCCGAGCGCTTCTTCAGCTACCTCTACACCGACAGCGGCATCCTCGGCCCGACGGTTGCCGTGTCGTCGACCTACATCATCCTCTTCATCTGCTTCGCGGCCTTCCTGCAGGCCTCGAAGGTCGGTGACTACTTCGTCAATTTCGCCTTCGCCTCCGCCGGTCATGCGCGGGGCGGGCCGGCCAAGGTGGCGATCTTCGCGTCAGGCCTGATGGGCATGATCAACGGCACCTCGGCCGGCAACGTCGTGGCCACCGGCTCGCTGACCATCCCGCTCATGAAGAAGGTCGGCTACCGGCCGCAGAGTGCCGCCGGCATCGAGGCCGCGGCGTCGACGGGTGGGCAGATCATGCCGCCGATCATGGGCGCCGGCGCCTTCATCATGGCCGAGGTGACCGGCATCCGGTACACCGAGATTGCCGTTGCCGCCGTCATCCCGGCCGTTCTCTACTTCGTCTCGATCTACTTCATGGTCGATCTCGAAGCGCAGCGTACCGGCATGAAAGGCCTGCCCCGCGACCAGCTGCCCCGCTTCAACGCGTTGGTGAAGCAAGTCTATCTCTTCATCCCGATCATCATTCTGATCACCGCGCTGTTCATCGGCTACTCGGTGATCCGCGCCGGCACGCTCTCGCTGGTCGCGGCCATCGTCGTGAGCTGGCTGACGCCGCATCGCCTGGGACCCGTCGGCATTATCCGGGCACTCAACCTCACCTCGACCATGGCGGTGCAGCTGATCGCCGTCTGCGCCTGCGCCGGCATCATCGTCGGCGTCATCGGCCTCACCGGCGTCGGCCTGCGCTTCTCGTCGATGCTGCTCCAGGTCGCCGACACCAGCCAGTTCCTGGCCCTGCTCTTCGCCATGGGCATCTCGCTCCTGCTGGGCATGGGCATGCCGACCACGGCGGCCTATGCGGTGGCGGCCTCGGTGGTGGCGCCGGGCCTGATCCGGCTCGGCATCGAGCCCCTGGTGGCGCATTTCTTCGTCTTCTACTTCGCCGTGGTCTCGGCGATCACGCCGCCGGTGGCGCTCGCCGCCTATGCCGGCGCGGCGATCGCCGGCTCGAAGGCGCTGCCGACCTCGGTCACCGCCTTCAAGCTCGGCCTCGCCGCCTTCATCGTGCCGTTCATGTTCTTCTACAGCCCGACGCTCTTGATGATCGGCAGCTGGCCGGCGATCCTGCAGAGCGTCGCCACGGCTTGCGTCGGCGTCTTCCTGCTGTCGGCAGCTGTCCAGGGCTGGTTCTTCGGCCGCACCAACATCCTGCTCCGCGCGCTGCTCGTCGTCGCGGCGCTCTTGATGATCTCCGGCGGCCTCGTCACCGACCTGGTCGGCATCGGGCTCGGCCTCGTGATCTTCGCCTGGCAACGCAAGATGGCGGTGACCAAGCCCGACCTGCCGATCGCCGAGCCCGCCAACCTGCAGGAGCAGACCGGCTGATCAGGCGAGCCGTTCTGCTCGTCGCCCTGGCGCTCACCCTGGTCTCTTGCGCCAGGCGGCCGTCGGCGCCACCCGGCGTCACCACTTGGCCGGCCGAGCAAGGCGCCTGCTTCGCTGCCCTGGAGCGTGAGCCCGTCACGTTCAGCTATTGGGCCGATGCGCCGAACGGCAGCGCCTGCACGGTGCCGGCGCCGGTCGTGGTGAGCGCCTCGAGTGCGGCGATGACGCCGGCCTTGCGGACCAGCTGCCCGATGATGCTCGCCTGGGCCCGCTTCGAGCCGCAGCTGCAAGCGATGGCCCGCGCCCGCCTCGGCAGCGAGATCGCGCAGATCCATCACTACGGCTCCTACAGCTGCCGCCGGATGAGCGGCAACCAGCGGCGGATGAGCCTGCACAGCACCGGCCAGGCGCTGGACATTTCCGGCTTCACGACGGCGAACGGCCGCTACGTCAGCGTGCAGCACGGCTGGCGCGGCGCGCGCGACGAAGCCGCCTTCCTGCACGACCTCACCCGCGCCGCCTGTCGCCACTTCAACGTCGTGCTGAGCCCCGGCCACGACCGCGCCCATCACGACCACATCCATGTCGATATCGGGCCGTGGAGCTTTTGCGGCGCTTGAGGCGACGCAGGCTGGATCGCCGGCGCTCACCCATCTCGGATCGGGCTCTTGTCAGCGCGACGGCTCGAGACGGGTTCTGGCGCCGCCGCCGGTCGCAACGTGACGCCGCTCCTTGACGAGCTCGGCGAGCCGAAGCGCGTTGCAGGGTATGAGCAGCAGGTGCAGAGCCAGGACCGGCGCCAGGTCCATCAGCGCGCCATAGCTGACGAAGCAGAGATTGGCCGCGAGCGCCGTCACGCGCAGCGCCAGCATCGAGCGCATCGCGAAGGTCAGAAGGGTCAGCGCGGCTGCCGACCAGCCGACCAGCTGGGGGTCATCGACGCCGGTGAGCGTGAGACCCGGCGTGGCGCACATCGCGGCTGCAGCGACGATGGCGACGAGAACTGCTTTCATGTCGTGGCCCTCCGAGCTTTCCGTCTGGCGATCGAGGCTGGCGCACCGGCGTGAGAGGAGCGTGAAGCAGCCGATGGTTCGACCGACAATTCCGCAGAGCTCGGCGGGGTCGACCCGCGGTCGGGTGCGGCGCGGCGGAACCGGGCGCCAGGACTCGTTGCCGTGCGGCCACCGGCGGCAGCTCGGCCGTCGCTAGTTCAGATCGCTGGTGAGCGCGAAGCTCTCGAGCGTGCCTCGCAACTCGTCGGCGTTGCGCTCGCGGCACGCTTCGAGCCAATCCTTCGACTGCATCTCCATGAGGCGGCTCGCCGTGCGTTGGAACTCGAAGGCGCCGTCACCCGCCGGGTAGAGGTCCAGCGCCGGCGCGGCGGCGGCCAGGAACAGCATCACCTTGCTCTCGTAGAGCGCGTCGATCAGGGTCATGAAGCGCCTAGCCTCGTTGCGCTTGTCGGGCGTGAGCAGCGGCACCGCGTCGAGCACGATGCTGTGGAAGCGCCGGCCCAGCGCCAAGTAGTCCGCCGGACCCAACGGCTGGGCGCAGAGATCGTCGAAGCTGAAGCGGGCGACGCCGCCGGCCTGCTGCGGCACCTTCAGCCGGCGACTGCCGACCTCGAGCTCGCCGGGCGCCGGCTCGGCGCCGTCCGCCAGCGCCTTGAAGATACCATCCAGCGCCTTGGTCGCGACCGGCCCCAAGGGATAGTGGTAGACGGGCAGATCGCGCAGCCGCTCGAGCCGGTAGTCGACCGGCCCATCGAGCTCCACCACCTCCATCCGCTCCTTCAGCAGGTCGATGAACGGCAGGAAGCGCTGGCGGTTCAGGCCGTCCTCGTAGAGCCGGTCCGGCGGCCAGTTGGAGGTGGCGACGACGACCACGCCGGCGTTGAACAGGCCCTCGAACAGCCGCCCGAGGATCATCGCATCCGCGATATTGACGACATGGAACTCGTCGAAGCAGAGCAGCCGGGTCTCGGCGGCGATGCTCTGGGCCAGGGCCTGCAACGGCTCGCTCTTGCCGCTCGACTGGCGCAGCGCATGCAAGCGCTGGTGAACGTCGATCATGAAGGCGTGAAAGTGGACCCGGCGCTTCTGCTCGATCCGCACCGCGCCATGGAAGAGATCCATGAGCATCGACTTGCCGCGCCCGACGCCGCCGTGGAGATAGATGCCCTTGATGCCGACCACCACCTCCGGCATCCGCCCAAGCAGGCGGCCGAGCAGGCCGCGTTGCGGCTCGGCGGCCAGGGTCGGCTGCTGCTCGAGTGTCCGCGCCAGCCTGTCGAGCCGCTCGGCCGCGGCGCGCTGCAGGGGGTCGAGGGTGATGTGGCCTGCTTCGATCAGGGCCTGAAAGCGTTCGAGGGGCATATCGACGCCTGACGCTCCACGGGAGAGAAGCCTATGCGATCATTGTCTAGCAGGCATGGCGGCAGGATGCACCGGCTGCGGCGATTCGTCGGCCCGAGTCAGCGGCGAGCCAGCACCCGGCCGGTCAGCAGGGAGACGTAGCCCGCGTGGGCGATGGCGCCTGAGGTGTCGGTGAAGATGAAGAGAGCGACGGCGGGGTCGCAGGCGCCGCGCAGGGGCTCGAGGCCGAGGGCGGGCAAGGCCGGCTCTTGGGCGTCGACCAGCACGCGGTGGGCGGCCTGCCAGTAGTCGGCGTAGAGCCAGAGCAGGCGATGCATGATCGTGGTCAGCATCGGTCCGCCGGCCTCGATCATCGCGGCATCGAAGGGCTCGGAAGGCGCCAGGGTCAGGATCTGGTCCGTGGCGGCGCGGCGCAGCGCCGGCTCCAGCGTCAACGCCTTGTCATGATCGCGGGCCAGCGCCGTGGCAAGCGGTGGGTCGGGCTCGAAGACGCCTTCGATGGAGGTCGGCGGCACGAAGAGGCAGAACGGTTCGCCGGCGAAGGCTGCGGCCAGATCCTCGGCTTCGCCAGCCTGGCCGGCGTCAGGGGCGAGGGGGCCGAGAAGCAGCCCGAGGCAGGCGCCTGCTAGAGCCAGCCCATGGTTTCGCGGCGGGCGAGCTCGGCCAGGAAGTCCATGTGCGCGTCGTCGTCGTTGAGGCATGGCACGTAGGTGAAGTGCTCACCGCCGGCCTCCAGGAACTCGTCGCGGCCTTCCTGGTTGATCTCTTCCAGCGTCTCGACGCAGTCGGTCGCGAAGGCTGGTGAGATCACGGCGATTCGCTTCACCCCCTCCTTCGGCAGGTGCTCCAGCGTCTCGTCCAGATAGGGCTGCAGCCACTCCTCCGGGCCGAACCGCGACTGGAAGCATACCATGACCCGGTCCTTGGGCCAGCCCAGCCGCTCGCGCACCAGTCTGGTCGTCTTGTGGCACATGCAGTGATAGGGATCGCCGCTCATCAAGAAGCGCTTGGGCACGCCGTGATAGGACATGATGAGCTTTTCTGGCTCCCAGTCCAGGGTCGCCAGGTGCCGCTCGACGCTCTTGGCCAGGAGGTCGATGTAGCCGGGCTCGTCGTGGTAGGGGCCCATGGTGCGGATGGCGGGCTGCCAGCGCATCTTGGTCAGGGCCTCGAACGCCTTGTCGTAGGCCGTGGCGGTCGTCGGTGCAGCGTATTGCGGATAGAGCGCCATGAAGGCGATGCGGTTGCAGCCCTGCTCGGCCAATCGCTCGAGCACCGACGAGATCGAGGGGTTGCCGTAGCGCATCGCCCAGTCGACGACGATCTCGGGGTGGCGGGCCTGGAGCCGCTCCGCCAGCTTCTCGGCCTGGCTGCGGGTGACGGTCCGGAGCGGGCTCTCGTCGAGCTCCTCGTTCCAGATCGAGCGATAGGCGGCACCCGAGGTGAACGGCCGCTTTTTCAAGATGATGAGCTGCAACAGCGGCTGCCAGAGCCAGGCCGGGTAGTCGATCACCCGCTTGTCGGAGAGGAACTCGCCCAGATAGCGGCGCATCGACCAATAGTCGGTGCCATCGGGGGTGCCGAGATTGAGCAGCACCACGCCGACCTTGCGGGCAGCGACCCGCGGATGCTCGGCCGGCAGCACCATCCCTGTCGACTGGGCGTCGTTTCGCTCGATGGCCGGCGTCGCCGGTCGCTCGATCACGCCGACATCACTCATCTCGAACCCCGCTGCTCAACGGCCACAGTCAGTCTGCCCCATCTCTCCACCCGAGGAGATAGGCGATTTGGTCCCACCAGCAAGCGCCGCCGATTGTCGCGAGACGCATTGGCTTGTATGTTCAGTCTACCTGACACGAAGGTGGCCCCGCTTCGCCCATGGGTCGAGCGCCATCGCTGCCGCCAATGGAAAGCACGCCCATGACGATCGCCCCGAACTCGCTGGCCGCCCGCGACATCGCCTTCAACATTCACCCCTACACCAACCTCCGGGTGCATGAGCAGCAGGGGCCCTTGGTCATCACCGAGGGCAAGGGCATCTTTGTTCGGGACGACGACGGCAAGGACTACATCGAGGGAATGGCCGGGCTCTGGTGCACCAGCCTCGGCTTCAACAACGAGCGGCTGGTCGAGGCGGCGCGCAAGCAGATGGCGAGCCTGCCCTACATGCACCAGTTCGCGCATCGCTCCACCGAGCCCGTCATCGAGCTGGCCGAGAAGCTGATCGGCATCGCGCCCAAGCCGATGCAGAAGGCGTTCTTCGTCAATTCCGGCTCGGAGGCGATCGACACGGCGATCAAGCTGATCTGGTACTACAACAACGGCCGCGGCAAGCCGGAGAAGAAGCGCATCATCGCGCGCCGCCGCGCCTATCACGGCATCACGCTCGCCGCCGGCCACCTGACCGGCCTGCCCTACGCCCGGGCCGGCTTCGACTTGCCGATGAGCGATCGCTTCTTTCACGTCACCACCCCATCCTTCTACCGTGACGGCCTGCCCGCCGAGAGCGAGGACCAGTTCACCGACCGCCTCGCCCGCGAGATCGAGACGCTGATCCTGGCCTTGGGTCCCGATACGATCGCCGCCTTCTTCGCCGAGCCGGTGCAGGGCGCCGGAGGGGTCATTGTCCCCCCGTCGCAGTATTTCCACAAGATCCAGCCGATCTTGAGGAAGTACGACGTTTTGCTGGTGGCGGATGAGGTGATCTGCGGATTCGGCCGAACCGGCAACATGTTCGGCTCGAACACCTTCGGGATCGAGCCCGACCTGATGACGGTCGCCAAGCAGCTTTCCTCGGCCTACCTGCCGATCGCCGGCGTGCTGATGCGCCAGGAATTCTACGACGTGCTCGCCGAGCAGACGCAGAAGCTCGGCATGCTGGGCATGGGCTACACCTATGGTGGCCACCCGGTCGCGGCCGCCGTGGCGTTGGAGACGTTGAAGATCTACGAGGAGACGGACATGCTGGGCCATGTCCGGGCGGTGGCGCCGCGGTTCCAGGAGCGCCTCGCGCGCCTGGGCGACCATCCGCTGGTCGGCGAGGCACGCGGCATCGGGCTCATCGGAGCCATCGAGATCGTCGCCGACAAGACCACCCGGGCGCAGTACCCGGCCTCGGCGAAGGCCGCCGCCGCCGTCGCCACGAACTGCCTGCCGCACGGGCTCATCCTGCGCCCGTTGCCCGGCGACGTGGTCGGCATCTGCCCGCCCTTGATCATCGAGGAGGCCGAGGTCGACCTGCTGTTCGACCGGCTCGAGCAGGCGCTGAACGACACGCTTCCGGCGATGCAAAAGGCGGCGTGAGCCAGCTGATCGACGGCGCCTTGATGCCTTTCGGCCGATGAAGCCGCATCCCTGGCTGCAGCCGCTCTATCGCCGGGTGCTGGTGACGTTCTTCTGCGTCGCCTGGACCGCGTGGGAAGCCTATTACGACCTGGGCTCGATCTGGTTCATGCTGATGATCGGCGTCACCGCCTGGGCGGTCTGGGACTTCTTCCTCTCCGACAACTACAAATCCGCCGAGCGCGAGCCGCCGACGCCTTGACGGCTCGAGCCGGCTCTCAGCTCTGGCGCTGGCAGGAGATGGTCGGGGCGTCCAGGTCGTCACCGCGCATGACCAGGTCGCTGGCGGTGATGCGGAAGATCTCGGAGCTGCCCGCTTCCGATGGATTGGCGAAGAGCTCCGCCGCACTGCTCATCAGCGATGCCATGCCGCCCTCGCTGCCGTCTGCGGCAGTCATCTCGACATCGGTGTTCTGCGTGATCAGGCGATCGCCCTCGACCTGCCACTCGCCGGTCATCGTCATCACCATGTCCGGCGCGCCGGGCATCGATTCGGGCATGGGCAGGACGGCCTCGCTCGACATGGTCCCATCGGCATTGATCATGATGATCGAGGTGATCGACGGCTGGTCGGGGTAGGGATTGAGCTCGCGGCAGCTCCAGGTGCCGACGAGCTCGGTCGCCGAGACCATGGTCACCTCCTTGGCAACGGACACCTCCGGCCGGCTCGGCCCGGCGCCGAACGAATCGAGGCCGCCGCCATCGCAGGCAGCGACCAGGAGGAGGGAAGAGAGAACGGCGGTGGAGGCGAAGCGCATGATCATATCCGTTGAGCGGTGAAGCGGCCCGGATCCTTGTCCGTCTCGCGGCCTCGCGCAAGCGCTAACCGCAGCCCGTCTCAGGCCGCCTTCAGCCGGCCCCGGCCGTGTGGCTCACCGAGGTCGAGCACCGGCCCCTTGGGCACGATGCCGGTCGGGTTGATGGTGCCGTGGCTGCCGTAGTAGTGCCGCTTGATGTGCTCGATGTGCACCGTCTCGGCGACGCCCGGCATCTGGTAGAGCTCGCGGGTGTAGGCCCAGAGGTTGGGGTAGTCGACGAGCCGCCGGAGGTTGCACTTGAAGTGGCCGACATAGACCGGATCGAAGCGCACCAGCGTCGTGAACAGCCGCCAGTCGGCCTCGGTCAGCCGGTCGCCGACCAGATAGCGCTGCCGCGACAGCCGCTCCTCGAGCCAGTCGAGGCTGTCGAAGAGCGCCGTCACCGCCTCCTCGTAGGCCTCCTGGGTGGTGGCGAAGCCCGACTTGTAGACGCCGTTGTTGACGGTGTCGTAGACGCGCTCGTTGACCGGGTCGATCTCCGGGCGCAGCGGCTTCGGGTAGTAGTCGCCGGGCGCTGGCGCCGACGTCGTCGAAGGCCGCGTTGAACATGCGGATGATCTCGGACGACTCGTTCGAGACGATGGTCTGCTGCGCTCTTGTCCCAGAGCACCGGCACGGTCACCCGGCCGGTGTAGTCGGGCTTGGCCCGGGTGTAGACCTCGTGCAGATAGCCGAGGCCGTAGAGGCGGTCGCCGGTCGCCGCCTCGTCGGTCGCGAAGGTCCAGCCGTGGTCGCCCATGTGCCAGTGCACCACCGAGACGTCGATCAGTTCCTCCAGCCCCTTGAGCTTCCGGAAGATCAGCGTGCGGTGCGCCCAGGGGCAGGCGAGCGAGACGTAGAGATGGTAGCGGCCGGGCTCCGCCTCGAAGCCGCCCGAGCCGGAGGGTCCGGGGCTGCCGTCGGCGGTGACCCAGTTGCGGAACTGCGCCGCCGAGCGCACGAAGCGCCCGCCGGATTTGCTGGTATCGTACCACTGGTCCTGCCACTGGCCGTCGACGAGCAAGCCCATCGGTCGTCTCCTCGTGTTGGTTCAGCCGGGTCGCCTCCTCGCCATCAGGCTTTCAGCTTTTTCGCGATCTCGGCGACGTGCCGGCCCTGGAAGCGGGCCATGCCCAACTCCTGCTCGGACGGCTGGCGGCTGCCGTCACCGCCGGCGATGGTCGAGGCGCCGTAGGGCGAGCCGCCCTTGATCTCGTCCAAGCCCATCTGCGCCGCGCAGGAGTAGGGCAGGCCGACGATGACCAGGCCGTGGTGGAGCAGCGTGACATGAGTGGCGAGGATCGTGCTCTCCTGTCCGCCGTGCTGCGTGGCCGAGCTGGTGAACACGCTGCCGACCTTGCCGATCAGCGCACCCTTGGCCCAGAGGCCGCCGGTCTGGTCCCAGAAATTGCGCATCTGCGCGGCCATGTTGCCGAAGCGGGTGGGCGTGCCGACGATGATCGCGTCGTAGTCGGCGAGCTCCGCGGGCTGTGCCTCGGGGCCGCCTGGTCGAGCTTGGCGCCCGCTTGCTCGGCGGCCTCGCGCGGCATCAGTTCGGGCACCCGCTTGACCGTGACCTCGACGCCGTCGACCTCGCGCGCGCCATCCGCCACCGCGCCCGCCATGGTCTCGATGTGGCCGTACATGCTGTAGTAGAGAACCAGAACCTTGGTCATGACCGCTCCCTCCGCGTTGCGCCTTGCTACGTGAGAGGTAGGGCGTTACCGCCCGGCGACAGGCCCACTGGGCGAAAGGGATCGTTTCGCCATCGGCAACGATGGCCGCTGCTGTCCTGCTAGACCAGCTCGGGGGGACGGTCGATGGTGGCCTTGGCGACGCGGTTGCGGCCGCTCTTCTTGGTCAAATAGAGCGCCTTGTCGGCGCGGTTCAGGACGGCGAGCGGCCGCGGGTCGTCTGCCGGCAGCTCGGTAACGCCGATGCTCACACTGAGCGGCACGTCGACGCCGTTCTCGTCCTTGAAGCCGGCATCGGCGGTGATGGCGCGGATGCGCTCGGCCACGACCAGCGCCGCATCGAGCGGCGTGCCCGGCAGGAGTGCCGCGAACTCCTCGCCACCGAGCCGGGCGAAATGATCGCGATCGCGGAGCACGCCCTTGGCGAGCTCGGTGAAGTGGCGCAGCGCCTCGTCGCCGGTCGAGTGGCCGAACCGGTCGTTGATCATTTTGAAGTAGTCGAGGTCGAGCATCAGCACGGCGAGCGAGGCCGGCTTGCCGCCCGGCTTGCGGGCATCGCCCTCGAGCAACTCGAGGAACCGGCGGCGATTGAGCGCGCCGGTGAGCGGGTCGGTGTTGGCGAGAATCCACAGCCGCTCCTCGAGCAGCTTGCGCTCGGCGATCTCGTGGGCCAGCGCGGCATTGGCCTGCTCGGCCTTCCGCAGCGCTTCCGTTGCCTCGGCCTTGGCGGTTGCGAGATGCCGGGCGAAGACCTTGAGATCCTCGCCTTCACCGGCCAGTCGGTCGTGCAGCTCGGTGAGCCAGACCTCCCGCCGCTTGAACTCGGTGACGTCGATCAGCGTCAGCACGGCGCCCTGGTCGAAGGTCGGCCGGCTCTCGAGCTTGAGCCAGCGATCGTCGCGCAGGCGGAGCGTGAGCGATGGCGGCTCCAGCGCCGCCCGATCCTCGAGCCAGCGATCGATCACCGCGAGCTCGGCGCGGATATCGCCGCGGCGAACCGCTTCGCGAATGAGCTCGCTCACCACGGCACCGAGCTTGAGCTCGTCCCGAAGCGTGGGCAGGAAGCCCTTGCAGGTGCCGTTCAGGTGCAGGACCTTGTCCGCCGGATCGACGAGGATCACCCCGGACGGTAGCCGGTCGAGCGCGTGGATCAGCCGGTGCTCGGTCTGCCAGACGAAGCCACCGACGGGCGCGGCCTCCTGGAGACCGTATGGACGCATGTCGTCGATAGCACCTCGGCGAGACCCGGAGCGGATGCCCGGATCGGTTGACGTTGCGAGGCCTGCTCATATCACAAGCACACCTGCGGTTGAAGGAAAATGCCGCTCGGCTCGTCAGGTTGCCAGCCTCTGCGACAACCGCCCGGATGGCCTTTGCGACCATCGTCGGGCGAGCGCAGATCCCATCCGATCTCGCGGGTTCGCGGCGCATAGGGCAGCGCAAGTCCAATGCCGCCGGCCCGGCTTCGCTTACATGTTGGTGTAGACCGGTCCGCCGCCGCCTTCCGGCGTCACCCAGTTGATGTTCTGGGTCGGGTCCTTGATGTCGCAGGTCTTGCAGTGCACGCAGTTCTGCGCGTTGATCTGCAGCCGCGGATTGCTGCCATCGCCGTCACGCACGATCTCGTAAACGCCGGCCGGGCAATAACGCTGCTCGGGGGCATCGTAGTCGGCAAGGTTGATCCGCACCGGCACCGCACGGGTCGATCAGCTGCAGGTGACAGGGCTGGTTCTCCTCGTGGTTGGTGTTGGAGAGGAAGACCGAGCTCGGCTTGTCGAAGGTCAGCACGCCATCGGGCTTGGGATAGTCGATCTTCGGCGCCTCCGCCGCCTTCATCAGGCTGCGATGGTCCGGGCCATGGTGTGCCAGCGTCCAGGGCGCCTTGCCGCGGAGGATGAACGTGTCGAGGGCGTTGTAGGCCATGGCACCCCAGAGCCCCCACTTGAACGCCGGGCGGACATTGCGGACGCCATGCAGCTCGGTCCTCAACCAGCTCTGCTCGAAGCGCTCGGGATAGCTGTCGAGCACCGGCCGGTCCGCCTCCGTGCCGAGCGCCTCGAACGCGGCCTCGGCGGCCAGCATGCCGGATTTCATCGCCGTATGGGTGCCCTTGATCTTGGGCACGTTGAGAAACCCGGCCGTGTCGCCGATCAACGCACCGCCCGGAAAGACCAGCTTGGGCAGTGACTGCAGCCCGCCCTCCGAGAGCGCGCGCGCGCCGTAGCCGATGCGCCGGCCGCCCTCGAGCAGCGGGCGGATCGCCGGGTGCGTCTTGAAGCGCTGCATCTCGTCGAAGGGCGAGAGATGCGGATTCTTGTAGTCGAGGCCGATGACGAAGCCGAGCGAGACCTGGTTGTTCTCGAAGTGGTAGAGCCAGGAGCCGCCATAGGTCTTGGCGCTCAACGGCCAGCCGATGGTGTGCAGGACCTTGCCGGGCTCGTGCTTGGCCGGATCGATTTCCCACAGCTCCTTGATGCCGATGCCGTAGGTCTGCGGCTGGGCGTTGCGGCGGAGCTCGAAGCGCTCGAACAGGGTCTTGGTCAGAGAGCCGCGGCACCCTTCGGCGAAGAGCGTGACACGGCCGAGAAGCTCCATGCCCGGCTGGTGGTTGGGGCCGGGCTCGCCGTCGCGGCCGATGCCCATGTCGCCGGTGGCCACGCCTTTCACCGCGCCGTTGTCGTCGTAGAGCACCTCCGACGCGGCGAAGCCCGGATAGATCTCGACGCCCAGGGCCTCGGCCTGCTCGGCCAGCCAGCGGCAGAGATTGCCGAGGCTGATGATGTAGTTGCCGTGGTTGCTCATCTGCGGCGGCGTGGGCAAGGTGTAGGACTTGCGCTCGGTGAGGTAGAGGAACTGGTCTTCGGTGGCCGGCACGTTCAACGGCGCGCCCTTGCTCTGCCAGTCGGGGATCAGCTCGTCGAGCGCGCGGGTCTCGAAGCAGGCGCCGGAGAGGATATGAGCACCCACCTCGGCACCTTTCTCCAGAACGCAGATCGACAGCTCGCGCTCGCCGGCCTTGGCCAGCTGGGCCAGCCGAATAGCCGCGGCGAGACCGCTGGGCCCGGCGCCCACGATCACGCAGTCGAATTCCATCGCCTCGCGTTCCAAGGACCCTTCCTCCACTTTGCGTCGGTTCGCTGTTCTCCAGCTTTAACTAGCGACGCTGGCACGGGAAGGCCATGCCGCAAGGCGTCGCTCGCTGCGGCGGAGGCGATGGCCGGTGGGATCGATCGGGTCGTCATGTCTGAGATCAGTGTTGGTGCAGCCCGCAGCGAGCGGTCCCACTCGCCATGCGCTGGCGATCGGGTCCGTTAACGCGACGTCAAGATTTAGCGCCGATTCTGCCGATGCAGAGCGGAGCCTGGCGCATGCAGGAGACCGAACACAGACGGCGCCTGGGACACGCTGGGCGACGGCGCCAGGTGGTGAACGGTCGATATGCCGTGCCGGACGCGTCGCGCGGCACGCTCGGCGACCGTCCCGTCATCAAGGGCGGCATCCGGGGCAAAGGCCCCGCCTGTCCGCGTTGTTCTCGTCACGCATGTTGCCGCTGGGGCAGCGATCGCCGAGGCAATCCGCGCTGGTGCTGTCGCGGCTGCCGCCGCACCCTCGGCAGCTCGACCGACACGGTGCTCGCCGGGCTTCGCCCGCCGAGCAAAATCGCCCGTGTGGTCGACGATATGCTCGGCACCGAGCCGGGTTCCTGTCGCAAGCTTGCGGCCGAGCTCGGCATCGACAAGACGACGGTCTGGGAGTGGCGGCTCAAGATCGCGCGGCGGATGCAAGGCGAAGGGCCAGACGGTTCAGGACGTCGGCTCCGGATCACGCCGCACCCTCCTCGCCAATCCCGCAAGGGATCGCGCGAGTGGGTGAGGCATGCGCGAGATCCGGCTCGCTTCGCGGCTCCAGATCGGCCGAGGTGGATCGATTTGGACCGGTTGCGCCTGAGATTGCCGCTGCCAATTGCAACCTACCAGCTACACGCATTGATCGTCGTCTATGACAGCGGGAATCATCCCGAAATCAGGCCGCTACGGCGCGGGATGCTCCATTCGAGCGCGTGTGCCACAATGCTGCTCGCTGGCGAGCGCTGCAGCCATGCAGCACGTTTGGGCGACGATGTCGCCCGTCGGAGCGTCCCTTCACTTCTGCCCTGCGATGGCGAGCGCACTGGAAACGCCCACGATGCGCAGGCGCTGCATGGCGCGGCGGCATTGCTCCAGGATCGCGGCAACGGCATCGAGTGGCAACGCAGCGACCCGCGCCGGTTGCGCACCTCTCCGCCTCTTCATCGAGGCTCAACATCACTAAGCACACGGCAGATCGACGCGGTCGGCGACCTCGAGAACTGCTTTGCCCGGTTCATCCGTCCGTTCCGCGGCCCTGGAGCCAGATATCTGAAGCGCTACACGGTTGGTCCATCGCGAGGCTCGAGCGCGATCAGGCAAGCCGACTGGCGGCGGCGTGGGCATGCCTCACGCGCGCGGTGCCAGATGGTCGACCAACACCGAACACGGACATGCTTCACCCGGCTTCGGGCTTTGCCTAGCGGCGCCGGCTGGCACTCTCGGGGCTGCCGGCTTTGGCGCCGCGCTCCGCTACCCTCACCAGAACGAGCAGCAGGAGGATGCTGGCCGAGACGAAGGCCAGGCTCATCAAGGGTCGCGCCAGGGCCCAGGCCACCGCGATGACGATCAGCGCCCAGGCGATCGCCAGCACTAGCCCCAGTGGCAGCACGAACGCGGCACGAAGCGCGGCGCGCTGGGCACGAAATGCCGGGAAGCGCTGGTCGAGCTGCGGCAGCAACAAGGCTTGCCCGACCAGCACGACGAGCGTCGCGGCGAGACGCGCTCCCCAGGTGGCGAGCGCGTTCGACCGGTAAGCCGCCGCCAGCATGCTGTCCGCCGTCGCCAATCCGGGGGACGCGATCGCGAGCCTCTCGCCATTGGGCGAGGTCCAGCTGTCGATCGTCGAGCCATCGATGCCGCCGAGCACGCTGATCGGACCGGCGGGCACGGCCTGAAAGCGAACCCTGATGTCGCCGATCTCCGGTGCCGGCTGACGGCTGTTGCTGAAGGCGGTGCCGACCGCTCGATAGAGATCCCCGCCGAGATAGACGTCGCCGGCGCCAGCCAACACGACGGCCTCGCTCGCCGGCAGCAGGTCGAGCAGGTCAGGTGCAACGCCGAAGGCGCCGATCGTCACCTCGGTCGGGTAGTGGCGCTCGCTCGCGATCGGCGGCGGTGCCGGGTTGACCCTGCTGCCACCGGCACGAAAGCGCTCCGATGGGATCCGGCCCTCGGCCCATACCCGCTCGTAGCGATACTCCCGGTCGTCGCCCGTGCCCTCGCGGTGCTCACGCCACTGATACATCTCGACAATGCGGTCGAGCCTGAGACCATCGCTGCGCACGGGAAAGAGGGGATCGACGATGCTGTCGCTGGCTCGCGCCTCACCAGCGAGATGCACGAGCCCGGCCGGCGGCACCGTCGGCACGGCATCGACAGCGAGGCTGACCACGCTGCGCTCACCGGCGAGCAGGGTCGCGGTTCTGGCTGCCGACCGCCACTCGTTCCAGAAGAGCCCGGCACTGCCGGCGAGCAGCAGGGTGATGCCGACGATGGTGGCGACAATCGTCCGCTTGGGCTTGCGCCGCTTGCCGCCGCTCGCTGGTGTCGGGGCCATGCCCGGGTCTCCGCTTCGCCCCGCCGCTGGAGTGCGAAGCTTGCCGGCACCACGTCGATCGGGCAAGGAGCCTGGATCATGACCGACGTGGCACACGACGATCTCGAGGCATCCGAGACGCGGCTGCAGGCTGCGCTGGACGCGCTGGCGGTGGCAGACCCGGATGTCGGCCTGGCGATCGAGCGCGTCGGGCGGCCGGCTTCGCGCCGCCGTCAGCCCGGCTTCGCGACACTTCTGCGCATCATCACGGCCCAGCAGCTGTCCACCAAGGCGGCGGCCGCAATCCACGGCCGGCTCGAGGCGGCGCTTGACGATGGGGTCACGCCGAACGCCTACCTCGCCCTAGACGATGCCTGCCTGCGCGGCTGCGGGCTCAGTGCACGCAAGGTGCAGTACGGGCGCCATCTGGCGTCGGCGATCACCAGCGGCCAGCTCGATCTCGATGCCCTCGCGACGGCTGACGACGAGACGGTGATCGAGGCGCTGACGGCACTGCCCGGCTTCGGCCGCTGGAGCGCCGAGATCTACCTGTTGTTCGCGCTGGACCGGCTCGATGTCCTGCCGGCCGACGATCTGGCGCTGCAGATCGGCTTCCAGCGGCTCAAGCGGCTGACCGAGCGGCCACGCGCCAAGGTCTTTCGCGCCATGACCGAGAGCTGGGCCCCGTGGCGTGGCGCCGGCTCGATCCTGCTCTGGCGATTCTACGGCGCGGCGACGCTCGACAGCACCTGACCGCCCGCCGCAGCTGGCGAACTTGTGGCCGGAGCGGCCATCTGCTAGATCTCGGCAGACGCGATAAAGTCGTCAGCCAGCTCGCTTAACGGGCTGCTCGTCCTCTCTTCTTCGCCCAGGAAAACCAAGACTTGGCCGCTTCCGAGCCTCCCAAGGGATTCGAGATCGTTCCCATCGAGGAGGAGATGAAACGCTCCTACCTCGACTACGCCATGAGCGTGATCGTCAGTCGAGCGTTGCCCGACGTGCGCGATGGCCTCAAGCCGGTGCAGCGGCGGATTCTCTACGCCATGCGCGAGGCCGGCTACGATGTCGGCCGGCCACACCGCAAGTCGGCGCTGATTGTCGGCGACGTGATGGGCAAGTACCACCCGCACGGCGACAGCGCCATCTACGACGCCATGGTCCGCATGGCGCAGCCCTGGTCGATGCGGCTGATGCTGATCGACGGCCAGGGCAATTTCGGCTCGATGGACAACGATCCGCCGGCCGCCATGCGCTACACCGAGGCCAGGCTGGCGCGGCCCGCGGCCTCCCTGCTCGACGACATCGACAAGGACACGGTGGACTTCAGGCCCAACTACGACGAGAGCATTCTCGAGCCCGAGGTGCTGCCGGCGCAGTACCCGAACCTGCTGGTCAACGGCGCCGGTGGCATTGCCGTCGGCATGGCCACCAACATCCCGCCGCACAATCTGGGCGAGATCATCGACGCCACGGTGGCCCTGATCGACGATCCGGACCTCGAGCTCGCCGACCTGCTGGAGATCGTGCAGGGTCCGGACTTCCCGACCGGCGGCATCATTCTCGGCCGTGCCGGAATCCAGCAGGCCTACATGACCGGGCGCGGCGGCATCACGATCCGCGGGCGCTGCCGGATCGAGGAGATCCGCAAGGACCGGCAGGCGATCATCGTCGATGACGTGCCGTTCCAGGTCAACAAGGCGAGGCTGGTCGAGCGCATCGCCGAGGTGGTCCGCGAGAAGCGCGTCGAGGGCATCTCGGACCTGCGCGACGAATCGGACCGGGACGGCGTGCGGGTCGTGGTCGAGCTGAAGCGCGACGCCGATCCCGACGTCGTGCTGAACCAGCTCTACAAGTTCACCCCGCTGCAGACCGGCTTCGGCGTCAACATGGTGGCGCTTTCCGGCGGCCGGCCGATCCAGATGACGCTGAAGGAGGTCCTCGACTCCTTCATCCAGTTCCGCGAGGAGGTGATCCTCCGGCGCACGGCCTACGACCTCGCCAAGGCCCGCGAGCGCGCCCATGTGCTGGTCGGGCTCGCGGTCGCGGTCGCCAACATCGACGCCGTGATCGAGCTGATCCGGGCGGCGCCCGACCCGGCGGCGGCCAAGGCCGGCCTGCTCGAGCGAGCCTGGCCGGCCGAGGCCATCCGGCCGCTGCTCGCATTGGTCGAGGGCGACGAGGTGGCGGCGGCGAGCGAGTACCGGCTGAGCGAGCGCCAGGCGCAGGCGATCCTCGACTTGCGCCTGCAGCGGCTGACCGGGCTCGAGCGGGAGAAGATCACCGACGAGCTGAAGGATCTCGCGCAGACCATCGAGGCGCTGCTGTTGATCCTGCGAACCGCGATCGGCTGCTGGAGGTGATGAAGGACGAGCTGCCGAGGTGCGGAGCAAGTTCGCCACGCGCGGCGCACCTTCATCGAGTCGACGCCGAGCTCGAGATCGACATCGAGGACCTGATCCAGCGCGAGGACATGGTCGTCACCGTCACCCACATCGGCTACATCAAGCGGATTCCGCTCTCGACCTACCGCGCGCAGCGCCGCGGCGGCAAGGGTCGTGCCGGCATGCGCACCCACGAGGACGATTTCGTCGCCAGGCTGTTCGTCGCCAACACCCACACGCCGGTCCTGTTCTTCTCGAGCCTGGGCCGGGTCTACAAGCTCAAGGTCTACAAGCTGCCACTGGGCAATCCGCAGGCCCGCGGCAAGGCGATGATCAACCTCTTCCCGCATCTGACCGAGGGCGAGTCGATCACCGCCATCCTGCCTCTGCCCGAGGACGAGGCGACCTGGGCCGAGCTGTCCGTTGCCTTCGCGACCGCCCGCGGCAAGGTCCGGCGCAACGATCTGGCCGATTTCATCCGCGTTCCGGTCAACGGCAAGATCGCCATGGGTCTCGACGACGGCGACCAGCTGATCGGGGTCGATGTCTGCGACGACAGCCACGATATCCTGCTCGCCACATCCGCCGGCAAGGCCATTCGCTTCGCCGTCGAGTCGCTGCGGGTCTTCCGCTCCCGCGCCTCCGAGGGCGTTCGCGGCATCGATGTTGCCAAGGGTGACGCCGTGATCTCGATGTCGATCATCGATCACATGACGCTCACCACCGAGGAACGAGAGGAGCTGATCCGGATCGCCAATGCGCGGCGCCGGGCGGCGGCGCAGGAGGACGAGGGCGACGAGGCTGGCTCCACCGAGCCGGAGCTCCTGGAATCGGCCACCGTCGAGGCGATGCTCGAGCGCGAGCAGCTGATCCTGTCGGTCACCGTCAACGGCTACGGCAAGCGCTCCTCGGCCTTCGAGTACCGGGTGACCAATCGCGGCGGCCAGGGGATCATCAACATCGAGACCTCAGAGCGCAATGGCGCGGTTGCCGCGACCTTCCCGGTAGGCGGCGCCGATCACCTCATGCTGGTGACCGACAAGGGCAAGACCATCCGCATCCCGGTCGACGGTATCCGCGTCGCCGGAAGGAAGACCCAGGGCGTCACGCTGTTCAGCACGGAGCCCGGTGAGCACGTCGTTTCGGTTGCGCGACTCGCCGATGCCGGCGAGAACGGCGATGATGTCGACGATGACATCGCCGACTGAGCGAGCGGCGAGCGAAGCGGCGCATGCCGCGGATCGGCGCCTAGACCACCCGTCCGGTGCATGGGTGCCAATAACGTCCGGCACCGTCCCAGCCGCAAGAAAGCCTGCCATGCTGCACAAGATCCTCCTGCCCATCGATCCGACAACCGCGGAGTTCTGGCAGCCGGCCATCGATGCGGCCGTCGACATCGCCCGCAAATATCGAGCGACTCTGCTCGTTGTGTGGGTGGCGCCGCCGATTGAGAGCGATCCCGTTGATTTTACCGCCATCCACATGCCGGCGCTGGAGGCGGCTGCAGCGGAGCGCCTGCCGGAGGATGTCACCACGGAGCTGCACCTCCGCGCCGATTGGGGCGATCCGGACCGCGAGATCTGCAATGCGGCCGAGGAGCTGGGCGCCGATCTGATCGTCATGGGCACGCATCGCCCGCACGACGGCGAGAGCCTCGGCAACTCGAATGCCGCGAACGTCGTGCTCAACGCCAAGTGCTCGGTCTACGTGGTCCGCTGAGCCTGCCGCCAATCGCTTCCCGCAGCCCCGAACGGCCGCTAGGGTTCTGACCTGGGGTCCCGTGCAGGGATTGGCTCGGCGCCCGTCGAGGAGGGCTGCGCTTGTATGGCTTCGGTGTTGGTGCTGCGCTGCCGCTACGGCCGCGCCGGATTGCGGCTGGCTCAACGCCGGCGGTCGACAGCCGATCGACGATAGGCATCGACCGTGCGGCGCGAGCCTCTTGCCTCGATGCAAGCGAGCATGCCCGAGCCAGCGCTGGGACCAACACCCAACACAGAACATACGGACGACAGCTTTTGCCGACAGCGCGGCTGTTGGGAACGGTGCTGTGATGCTTGAAGGTGGAGCGCTGCGACCAACACCGAAGACGGCCATGTTCAGAAATTTCTATGGCGTTTCATTGCTTAATGGGTGCACGCCGCCGGTTGCGCTCAGCCGTTGGCCGGTCGTCGGTGAGATGAGCGCCCTGCGGCCAGCCTTGACCGCGGAAACCAACGATCGAGCATCTGCTTCATCCGTCGATGTCCGGCCAAGCACGAGCATCGCCAGAGGTCGAAAGACTCGCGTCCGCCCGTTGTCGGGCCGATGAAGTATCCAGAACAGCTCTAGGGCGGGCTCCTCGGCCATGGACGGTTTGGCGCTGACCGGCATCTTTCTCTTCGTCTTGTTCCTCCTGCTCGGCAGCGGCGTCTGGGTGGCCCTGGCGCTGCTCGGCGTCGGCGTGGTCGGCATGGAGCTGTTCACCGCTCGACCGGCCGGCGATGCGATGATCACCACCATCTGGCGATCCTCATCCTCGTGGACCCTCACCGCCCTGCCGCTCTTCATCTGGATGGGGGAGATTCTCTTCCGGACCCGCCTGAGCGAGGACATGTTCAAGGGCCTTGCACCCTGGATGGTCAATTGGCCCGGCCGTCTCCTGCACACCAATGTCGTCGGCTGCACGGTCTTCGCCGCGGTCTCGGGCAGCTCGGCCGCGACCATGACCACGGTCGGCAAGATGTCGATCCCTGAGCTGCGCCGGCGCGGCTATCCCGAGCCCTTGATCATCGGCTCGCTTGCCGGTGCCGGGACACTGGGCCTGATGATCCCGCCATCTCTGATCCTCATCGTCTATGGCGTGACGATCAACGAATCGATCAGCAAGCTGTTCATCGCCGGCGTTTTTCCGGGGCTCACCGTCGCGGTCCTCTTCATGGGCTATGTCGCGCTCTGGTCGACCATCAACGCCGACAAGATCCCGGCCGCCGACGCGGACCGCCTGCCCTTGGCGGAAAAGATCCGGCAAAGCGGCGGGTTGTTGCCGATCCTGGGGCTGATCATTGCGGTGCTGGGTGCCATCTACTCCGGGCTCGCCACCGCCACCGAGGCCGCGAGCTTCGGCGTCGTGGGTGCCCTCCTGCTCGCCTGGCTGCAGGGCTCGCTCAACCGCGCGAGCTTCAGCCAAAGCCTGATGGGCGCCGTCCGCACCTCGGCGATGATTGCCTTCATCCTGATGGGGGCAGCGTTTCTCAGCCTCTCGATGGGCTTTACCGGCCTGCCCAGGGCCTTGGCCGAATGGATCGCCCATCTCGAGCTGTCGCCCTTGATGCTGATCGCCGCGCTCACCCTCTTCTACATCATCATCGGCTGCTTTCTCGACGGCATCAGCGCGGTCGTGCTGACCATGGCGGTCGTCGAGCCCATGGTGCGGTCGGCCGGCATCGACATGATCTGGTTCGGCGTCTTCATCGTCGTCGTCGTCGAGATGGCGCAGATCACGCCGCCGGTCGGCTTCAACCTCTTCGTCATGCAGGGCATCACCGGCCACGATATCCTCTATGTCGCGAGGACGGCGCTGCCCTTCTTCCTTCTCTTGATGCTGATGGTCATCCTCCTGGTGGCGTTTCCCGGCATCGCCACCTGGCTGCCTGAGCAGATGGCGCAGGGCCCCAACGTCTGAGCAGCGGCGCGCCGATCCCGGCGCGCACCTTGTCGCCGGCTCGAGCTGAGGCCACCTTGCCTCCCATGAGCACTGCGCCCCAGATTGTCGATCGTGCCCGCCGCCGCCACTATCGGCGACGGTTCGCCGGCGGACCCGATTTCCTGCGCCGGGAGATCGAGGATCGGCTGCTCGACCGGCTCGACGATATTCGCCGGCCGCTCGGCCGGGTCCTGGTGCTCGGTGCGCAGGACGGCGTGCTGGCGGCACGACTGCGCGAGCGCCCGGGCGTCGACATGGTGGTCTCGGCAGACGAGCTGACCCGGCCATGCGCGGCCGGCGGCCCGGACGTCGTGGTCGACGAGGAGGTGCTGCCCTTCGCGCCCGACAGCTTCGCTACCGTCTTGAGCGCCATGAGCCTGCATTGGGTGAACGATCTGCCCGGTCTCCTGCTCCAGGTCCGCCAGTGCCTCATGCCTGACGGCCTGTTCCTGGCGTTGTTTCCGGGCGGGGAGACGCTGGCCGAGGCGCGCGAGTGCCTGATGGCGGCCGAGCTCGAGATTAGCGGCGGCGCCGGGGCGCGGCTGCTGCCGACGATCGACGTCAAGGATGCGGGGGCACTCCTGCAACGCGCCGGCTTCGCCTTGCCCGTCACCGATATCGAGCGGCTCACCGTGCGCTACCGGGAGCCGCTGCAGCTGCTGCTCGAGCTGCGCGCGCATGGGGGAGAGCCAAGCGCTGGCCCAGGGCGCGCGAACGCCGCTGACCCAGAGCGTTCTCGCCTGCTTCGCGGCGCTCTACCGCGAGCGTTTCGCGGATGCCAGCGGCCGTGTGCCGGCCAGCTTCGACATCGTGTCGATGACCGGATGGAAGCCGCATGCCAGCCAGCCGAAGCCGCTGCGGCGGGGCAGCGGCGAGATCAGCCTCGCCAAGGCGCTCGGCGTGCCGGTCGAGGTGCTTCAGGGCAAGGCGAAGCGAGAAGAGAGCTGAGCGCTCAGCGCCGGCTGTCGCCCTCGACATCGAACAATCGCGGCTGCCGGTCCTCGCCGCCGTTGAAGACGCCGATCCGGTTGCGGCCACTGCCCTTGGCGTCGTAGAGCGCCTGGTCGGCCCGGGCGAGCAGCTCCTCGAGCGAGGCGCCCTCGTCGCGCACCGACGCCAAGCCGATGCTGACCGTGAGGTCCGGCCAGCCGCCACCCGAGCGCACCGCCTGCTGGATGCGCTCGGCCGCGGCCTTGCCGGCTTCCGGATCGGTCAGCGGCAGCAGCACGACGAACTCGTCGCCGCCGAACCGTGCCGCGAGGTCGGTCGCCCGGATACTGGCCCTGAGCACCGCCGCGAGGCCGATCAGCGCCTGGTCGCCCGCCTGGTGACCGAGCCGGTCATTGACGCGCTTGAACAGGTCCACATCGATCACCGCCAGCGTGCACCACTGGCCGTAGCGTCGGGCGACGGCGACAGCCTCGCGCGCCCGGTCGACGAAATGCCGCCGGTTGCCGAGCCCAGTGAGCTCGTCGGTGGTGGCGAGGCGGCGAAGCTGCTGCTCGGCGATGACCCGGCGGTCGATCTCGATCAGCAACCGGGCGCGCGTCCGCTCGAGATGCTCCACCAGTCGAAAAGCGATGGCGAGGCTGGGAACGACCAGCAGCAGGGTCAGCGTTGCGGCCGCGATCAGCCAGGTCACACCGATCCGGTCGGCAGTGCCGAGCAGCCAGTGCAACACCGCCACGCTGACCAGCGCCAAAGCGGTGATGGCAAGCGAACAGCAGAGGGTTGCCTTGCGCCAGCCGAGCCGCTCGACGAGCACCAGGACTCCGGTCATGACCCGGCCCAGCATCTCGCCGGCCATGGCGGAGCCGCGACCCACCTTTGGTGCCCCGGTCACCGTTGGCGTCCTCCTTGCACTGCCGAGCTTATCCGTCTTAGGGGCGAAGCTACGAAGAAGCACGGCAGCAGACTGTATCCTGGATCACATACAGGGCGGCAACTACGCATCGCGTGACACGACCAAGCTTATTGTCACCAAGGATGCACGCCATGGCAAGGGCAGCGGGGTGCGCGTCTTCGTGCCGTGATCTCTCATGCCCGAGCGCGGGCCGAGCGGGTCAGCGCTTGCGGCGGTAGCGCCAGACGGCGGCCGGCGGGAAGTTACGGACCACGTAACGCGCCAACTCGGCCTCGAGGTTGAAGTCCTTGACCGGGACCGGGGCCAGCGGCGAATAGGTGTATTGCAGCATGAAATGCCCCTTGGGCATCACGCTGAAGCTCTGATCGACGATCGCCCGCTTGAACGCGATCGGCATGCGGACCATCGGCAGTCCGGAGATCACCGTCGACACGCGGTCGATCGGCAGCCGGGCTACGATCTCGCCGAGCCGCGTCGCATCGCCCTGCACCACCGTCACATCCGGATAACGGCCGGAGAGGTAGGTGTGGAGATTGGTCTCGAGCTCCACGACGACGAGATTGGCAGCGGGAATGCCACGCTCGAGCAGGCCCTGGGTGATGGCGCCGGTGCCGCCGCCGAGCTCGATCACGTGACTGCCCGGCTGCCAGTCGACCTCAGCAGCAAGCGCTCTCGCGAGCCACATCGACGACGGGATGATCGATCCCATCGACTTCGGCGAGCGCAGCCAGTGCTTGAAAAAAACCTCGTTCTCGGTGACGGAGTTCGACTGCGACATGAAGGCTTCCTCACCCCCGCCGACGCGGGGTTTTGCATTGTGTCTCGAACGCTCGGGAGGGCCTACGCACCGATCACCGGCCGAACCCTGGCGGGGCGGCCGTACGGCCGGTAACCTTTTATACTTAAGTCCCCGATCAAGCCGCGGCAAGCACCACGTTGCGCAACAGCTTGCCAGCGCTGCTGACGACGACGCTGAGCATGGCGAGATCCGGCTCGCGGCTGCCCTCGATCTCGGCCATCAGCTCACGGTAGCGGTCGAGCCCGCCGAGATTGGCGTTGAGCCAGGCGTCGATCAGGCTGGCCGCCTCGGCCGGGGTCGCGGCGCGGATCCCGGCGTGCCAGGCCGCCGTCGTAAGCGCCCGCAAGGCCATGGCGAGTTCGTCCTCCAGGCCGGAGAGCGCCATGCGGTCCCAGCGCGAGCGAATCGGGGCGCGCAGCAGCCGACCGCGCAGCCAGCTCAAATCCAGCCCCTCATCGAGCGCAAAATAGAGCCGGGCCACCGGCAGCGGATCGAGCCTGTCGGCGTCGCCGCTGCCGAGTTCCTCGTCGTCGCCGACGGCAGCCGTGCCGCTGGCGGCCTCGACCGCCGCGCTTACCGCACTCTCGCCGCCCTGCAATTCACGCGCGACCGTGACGATGTCGCAGGCCGCGAGCAGATAGGGGAGCCCGGCGACACGGCGCGCCAGCTCACGGTCGACGCCGGCCTCGACATGCGCGGCGACGGCGCCGGCGAGCACTGTCGACTGGTTGGCCGAAAGGGTTTCCTCGAGCGCACCCTGCAGCCGCTCGATCGCCGGCGCGAAGGCCGCCACCGTGACGCCGATGCGCATCGGCCGGGCGGTGTGCGCAAGGAACCACCGCGTGCCGCGAACCAGCGTCTCGCGCGCGGCGCCGAGCATCTCGATCTGCAGGTCGCCGGCACCTCGCGCGGCAGGGCGGCAACCGCCGCGAAGAGCGGCAGCAGCTTCAAGGCGTCGCGGGTGATGACGTAGCCGAGGCAGATATTCGTCGAGGCCGTGCCCCGGTCTCGTCCTCGAGCTCGGTGCACGAACACGTCGAGGCCGCGATTGACGACGCTGTTGGCGAGCCACGTGGCGATGATCTCGCGCCGCAGCCGATGCGCCGCGATCGCGTCCGGCGAAGCGGCGCCGCAGCGGCCGCGGGAAGTACTTGGCGAGATCGGCCGCGAAATAGGGCCGGTCGGGCAGCTCGGATGCAGCAGGATCGTCGTCATAGAGCGTCATCTTGGCGTAGGCGAGCAGCACCGCCGACCTCCGGCCGGGTCAGGCCGCTTCCGGCACGGCGGCGCTCGGCCAGCGTCGCGTCGTCCGGCAGGTCCTCGATCTCCCGATCGAGCCTGCCGGTGCTGCTCGAGCTTGCGCATCAGCCGCGGCTGCGCCTCGACGAAATCGACCGCGCGCGCCTCGGTCAGGCTGAGGGCCAGGTTCTGCAGAGCGTTGTCGCGCAGACAGAGAGTCGACCGACCTCGTCGGTCATCTCGGCCGAGCAGCTGCGTCGCGCTGCTTCATCGTCAGGTCGCCCGCGGCCACGACCTCGCCCAGCAGGATCTTGATGTTGACCTCGTGGTCGGAGCAGTCGACGCCGGCCGAATTGTCGATGAAGTCGGTGTTGAGCGCGCACGCCGTTCTGGGCTCGCCTCGATGCGGGCCTCCTGGGTCATGCCGAGATTGCCGCCCTCGGCGAGCACGCGGCAGCGCAGCTCGCTGGCGTCGATGCGCAGGCCGTCATTGGCGCGGTCCTGGGCATCGTGATGCGTCTCGTGGCTGGCCTTGACGTAGGTGCCGATGCCGCCGTTCCACCAGAGATCGACCGGCGCCTTCAGGATCGCATTGATCAGCTCGAGCGGCGAGTCAGGTGTCGCGCTCGCAGCGCCGAGCGCCGCCTTGACCTCGGGCGAGACGGTGATCGACTTGGCCGTGCGCGAGACGATCTGGCCGCCCGGGCTCAGCAGGGTCTTGTCGTAGTCCTCCCAGCTCGAGCGCGGCAGCGCGAACAGCCGCTGCCGCTCGGCGAAAGACCGCGCCGGGTCGGGATCGGGGTCGAGGAAGATGTGCGCGGTGGTCGAACGCGGCGAGCAGCCGGATCTGATCCGAGAGCAGCATGCCGTTGCCGAACACGTCGCCCGACATGTCGCCGATGCCGATCACCGTGAAGGGATCGACGGCCGGATCGAGGCCCAACTCGCGGAAGTGGCGCTTGACCGACTCCCAGGCGCCCCTGGCGGTGATGCCCATGCCCTTGTGATCGTAGCCGGCCGAGCCGCCCGAGGCGAAGGCGTCGTCGAGCCAGAAGCCGTAGTCGCGGCTGACCGCGTTGGCGATGTCGGAGAAGGTGGCCGTGCCCTTGTCGGCGGCGACCACGAGATAGGGATCGTCGTCGTCGTAGCGGACGACCTCGGCGGGCGGCACCACGCTCGCCTTTGACCTGGTTGTCGGTGATGTCGAGCAGGCCGCGAGAGGAACAGCCGGTAGCAGCGGATCGCCTCGTCGACCATCGACCTGCCGGTCGCCGGTCTCCGGCGGCCGCTTGACGAAGAAGCCGCCCTTCGCACCCACCGGCACGATGACGCCGTTCTTGACCATCTGCGCCTTCATCAGGCCGAGCATCTCGGTGCGGAAATCCTCGCGCCGATCGGACCAGCGCAGGCCGCCGCGCGCCACCTTGCCGCCGCGCAGATGCACGCCCTCGACGGCCGGGCCGTAGACGAAGATCTCGAAGGCCGGCCGGGGCAGCGGCATGTCCGGGACCATGGCCGGGTCGACCTTGAAAGAGAGGTAGTCCTTGGGCGAACCGTCCACGTGCCGCTGGAAGGCGTTGGTCCGCAGTGTCGCCTTGATCAGGCCGAGATAGCGACGCAGGATCCGGTCCTCGTCGAGGATCGCGACCTGCTCGAGGCCATGCTCGATCTTGGTCTGCAGCGCCGTCGCCGCCGCGTCGCGGTCGCCCGAGTAGCTCGGGGTCGAAGCGGGTGTTGAAGAGCGCCACGAGGTCGGCTGCGAGCGCCGGGTTGGAGGTGAACGTGTCCTCGATGTAGCTCTGGCTGAACGGTGAGCCGAGCTGCAGCATGTACTTGCAATAGGCGCGGAGCACGACGATGTCGCCGGCATCAAGCCCGGCGGTGAGCACCAGGCGGTTGAAGCCGTCATTCTCGACGCTGCCGGACCAGATCCGCTCGAACGCCTCCTGGAACGCGTCGCGCCTGGCGTCGACATCGACCGTCTCGCCCGCCGTGACGCGCATGCCGAAATCGTGCATGGCGAAGATCGCGCCGCTGCCGGCGCGAATCCGGATGCGGCTCCTCGTAGCAGGACCTTGAGCCCCATGTTCTCGAGGATCGGCAGGGCGTCGGAGAGGAACAGCGGCTGGTTCGGGCGGATCAGCTTGAAGCGGACGACCTCCGGCCGGTCCTCGAGCTTGCGGTAGAGGCTCATCGCCAGCCGCTCGCCGGCCCGTCTTGCTGGAGCCGGTCCATCATGTTGATGTCCGGCACCGCTGCCCTTGCCGGAATGCGTTCCTGGTAGGCCAGCCGGAAAGGCGCGGCCGAACAGCGCGGTAGAGCCGGTTGCCCTCCTCCTCGCCGACGGTCTCGACCAACGCCTCGTGCAGCCGGTCGGTCCAGCTCTGAGAAAGCTCGGTGATCTGCCGCTCGAGCGCGTCGACGGCCACGTTCTCCGGCATGCCATTGGGCGTGCGGACGATGACCAGGATGCGCGCGAGGAGCGATTCGGAGACCTGCGCCTGGAACTCGCTGTCGCCGCCGTCGAACGCCTCCATCAGCAGTGCTCTGCAAGCGTTCGCGCACGGCCGTGTTGTAGCGCTCGCGCGGAATGTAGATCAGGCAGGAGACGAACCGATCGAAGGCGTCCCTTCGCACGAACAGGCGGATCTGCTGACGATCCTGCAGATAGAGAATCTGCGAGGTGATCTCGAAGCAGCGTATCCTCGTCGGCCTGGAACAGCTCGTCGCGCGGATAGGTATCGAGGATGTTGGCCAGCGCCTTGCCGGTGTGGCTGCCCTGCGATGGCCGGCGCGCTTGACGATCGCCTCGTACTTGCGCCGCAACAGCGGAATGGCGCGCGGGCTGCAGGTTGTAGGCGGCCGAGGTGAAGAGGCCGAGGATGCGGTGCTCGCCGATCACCCGGCCGTCGGCTGCGTAGCGCTTGATGCCGATGAAATCGAGATAGGTCGCGCGGTGCACCGTGCTCTTGGTGTTGGCCTTGGTGATGGCGATGGCGGGCAGCTGGCCGATCGCCCGGAGCCTTGCGGCGAGTGGCATCGCCATGAAGCTCTTCGACGGTGCGGCGACCGTCGTCGGTGCGCAGAATGCCGAGCCCGCTATCGGCCATCCGCTTCAGGACGGCCGTTTCGCCCTCGCCCTCGAGCTCGTAGGCCGCGTGACCCAGAAAGGTGAAATGGTCATCGGCCAGCCATTCGATGAAGGCCTTGATCTCGTCCAGCTCATCGGCGGGCATGTGCCGCGCGCCGGGCGCCAGTTCGTCGATCACGGTAGCGACCGTGGCGCGCATGGTGGCCCAATCCTCCACCGCCTTGCGCACGTCCTGGAGGATGCGGCCGAGATCCTGCTCGAGGCCCTCGAGCAGCGTCGGATCGCTCTGCCGATCGATCTCGATATGCATGAAGCTTTCGGGCTTGGCGTCCGCTGCCGCCTCGCCGCGCACGGCGATGCCGCCGAGCCGGCCCGCGGCGTCGCGCTCCACGGCGAAGATCGGATGGATCGCGAGGTGGATCGCGAAGCCGTGCCGATTGAGCTCCATGGCCACGCTGTCGACCAGAAAAGGCATGTCGTCGGTGACGATCTCGACGACGGTATGCGTCGACTGCCAGCCATGCTGCTGCGATGGGGGTTGTAGACCCGCACCTTGGCGGCACCGGCGTCCCGGCGCTGTCCGGCAAAGCGCAGATGGGCGAGCGCCGTGCCGTAGAGGTCGGCCATCTCGCGCTCGGCAAGGTCGGCCGGCGCCACGTCGCGGAAATAGCGACGGACGAAGGCGCTGGTCAGCGCCGCTTCGTCGGTCCCGGGCAGATTCTCCGACCTCGGCGACGACGGCATCGATCAGCTGGTTCTTTTGCTCTTCCGCTGGCAGTGCCATCAGCTAGCCCCCTGTTGCAGATTACATCCAACCACAGACGGCTGGACAGCAAAAGGACAGGCAGGCCGAAAAGTAATCTCACCGCACGCCAGCGCGACCGCCATCGACATCGGTTCCGACCTGGCTCAGGTCACGAAAACGACCGGCACCATGGGCGAGCGCCACGGCACCGGCCGATCCCGGTCGGTCCAATGCGACGTGCTGGCAGACCGAAAAGGCGCAGAGCACCTGAACCGCACGGCTAGCCGTGCGGCGTCTCGTCAATCGTTGACGGCGTCGCGCAGGCTCTTGCCGGGCTTGAACTTCACGGCGTTGCTGGCAGCAATCTTGATGGTCTGACCGGTCTGCGGATTGCGACCGTCGCGGGCCGGACGGTGAACCGTCTCGAACACGCCGAAGCCGGCGATCGAGACTTTCTCTTTCTTGGCGAGCGCATCCTGGATGCTGGAAAGCACCGCCTGCACGGACTTTGCAGCACCGGCCTTGGTGCCGCCCGTCGCCTCGGCCACGGCTTGGTTCAGATCGTCGAGGGTCATCAACCCACTCCTTTGCCCAAAACAGTGACAGGCCTGTAACATGAAAGGTTCGGGTTGCGAATACCCGAAGGCCGCTCATTTGCTGGGTTTCGACCTTTCCTACCGGCTGTGATCACAAAACCATAAGGCGAGCCACCACGAGGTAATTCTGTGTTTACGCGGCGAGCCCGGCGTCGCCGGAGAGAGTTCCGCTTGGCCGGGGCGGGCCCTGCCTAGGGCCAGGGGACGGAGTAACAGCGAAGATCTTGAAGAGTTGCGGCGTATCGGTCACGAGCCTTGTATTTTAGCCAAATCGAAATCAATTGTGGGTAGAAAAACTCTCGGCCTTTTGTTAGGTTCGCGGTCACTGCACGGCGATAGCGTTAAGCGCATGTTAACCATGCTCGGGCATTCTCGTTTGAGAGCACGGATGAGCCGATCGAACCGCTGAACGCAACGTCGACCGCCACGATCGTCCTTCGGCCGTGGTGCAGACCATCAGCGGTGTCGCCACCCTCAGGCTGGAGTGGATCCAATGGCCTCGATTCTCTCTGACGAGACTGTGCATTCGGCGAAGGCCGGCTTGCTGTCGCGCTGGCGCGGCGTCGAGCTGGCCCGCCATGCTGCGTTCGAGTACCTGCTCTTGCTGCGCTTCATCCTGTTCAACGTCTGCGCGGCGGCGGTCCTGGGCGTGGCCTGGCTCAACGGCCTCGTCGCCACCGTCTTCGCCGCCGACACGACACAGATCGTGGTGCTCATCACCGCGGTCTTTCTTGGCGGCGTCGCCCTGTGCGCCCGACGAGTCTGGCAGACCAGCATCGAGCTCAACGCGGTGCGCAGCGGGTTCCCCAAGCGCGGCACCCGCGTCGCCGCCTATCTGGAGCAGGCCGCGGCCACCGACGGCACGGGCCGCGGCAATCTGGCCGCAGCGCTGCGCCTCAAGCTGGCGACGCGGATTGCGCCGGTGCGCCACATCGCGAACAGTCTTGTGCTGCTCGGGCTGATCGGCACGGTTATCGGCTTCATCATCGCACTTTCCGGGATTGACCCCGACCTCGCAGCCGATATCGGTGCCGTGGGGCCGATGGTCTCCAAGCTGATCGAGGGCATGGCCGTGGCGCTCTACACGACCTTGACCGGTGCGGTGCTCAGCATCTGGCTGATGGTCAACTACCGGTTGCTGGAATCGCGGGGTCGTCAACCTGCTGACGTCGATCGTCGAGCGCGTCGAGGCCAGCCATGGGCGGGCTTGAGCCTTTCGAGGACGACGAGACCGGCACCGTCTTTCGCGACGTCATCCTGCTGGCGCTCGCCGGATTCGTCGCCATCGTCGTGATGATCCTGCCGCATCTCAACCCGCCTGACGCCAAGACCGCCGACGCGATGGACCCGCCGGGCAACGTCATCGTCGAGGCCCGCTGGGCAGATGCCTGGGACACCGATGTCGACATCTGGGTGCAGGCGCCGGGCGACGTGCCGGTCGGCTACTCGAACAAGGGCGGCGCCATCTTCAACCTGCTGCGCGACGATCTCGGCAGGCGGGGCGACGCCACGGAGATGAACTACGAGGTCACCTACTCGCGCGGCATTCCGCCGGGCGAGTACACGGTCAACATGCATCTCTACCGCAACCCCGAGCGCAAGCTGCCCGTTCCGGTCACCGTGGTCGTCAGCGTCAAGAAGACAGCGCAGGAGTTCGGCAAGCAGATCCTGGCGAGCAAGGTGCAGCTGAGCCGTGAGGGCCAGGAGGTCACCGTCTTCCGCTTCAAGCTCGACGAGGCGGGTGATCTGGTGCCCGGAAGCGTCCACAACCTGCAGCGCCCCCTGCGCAACTGGAAGGCCTCATGAGCGAGATCCTCGGTCTGTTCATCGTCGCGGCCGTGCTGCTCTGCGTGCTCGCGACGCACAGCCTCTGGGCGCCGCGGCGGGTCGAGGTGAAGATCTCGGCCCTGCTGACGACGCTGCTCTTCCTGCCGCTCGCCTATGCGGCGATGCTGTTGCTCTTGAGCAAGCCCAAGCCGGTCCATCTCGAATGGTGGCAGGCCAATGCCGAAGAGGCTGCGGTGCTCGGCAGCTCGATGCAGGAGGGGCACGGCATCTATCTCTGGCTGCAGATGGCCGACCTGGTAGAGCCGCGCTCGTACGTTCTGCCCTGGAGCCAGGAGCTGGCGCAGCAACTCCAGGATGCGCTCAGGGAGGCCGAGGAGAATGGCACAGGTGTGCAGATGCGGCTGCCCTTCGAGCCCTCCCTCGACAATCGCGAGCCACGCTTCTATGCCCTGCCGCAGCCGGCTTTTCCGTCGAAGGACCGTCTCGATCCGCCACCGGAGCTATTCGCCGGTCCCGCCACAGATGCATGACGCGCCTGCCGTCTGAGGGTCGAGCGGTGGCGCCGAGGACGTCGCCGCCATGCCCCAGCCGCCGAGACTGCTGATCGCGCATGCCAATGCCGCTGCCTGGTCAAGCGAGCTCGAGAAGCGCTTCCCGGGGCTGATTTACGCCACGGTGTCGAGCGCCGGCGCGCTCGCGGCGACAGATTTCCCGGCGACCATCGCCTATAGCTGCGTAACCGACGATTTCCCGCGGACGGCACACGCCACCCTTCGCGACCGCCCGGGCATCGAGTGGATCCATGTCGGCGGGTCCGGCTTCGACCATCTGGCCGCCGGCGACGGTCCGGGCCCCCTCCTGACCAATGGTGCTGGTGTTCTAGCACCCCATCTCGCCGAGACGCTGGTCGGCGCCCTGATCGCCTTGAATCGCGGCTTTGGCCGTGCGGTTCGGAACCAGACCGCGATGCGTTGGGCGCCCTGGAGCTTCGCCGCCATCGAGGGCCAGACGCTCGCCATCGTCGGCACCGGGGCCATCGGGACGGCCTTCGCCACGCGCGCCAAGGCGCTCGGTCTCAAGGTCGTCGGCGTGGCCCGAGAGCCCAGACAAAGAGCACCGTTCGACGACGTCCAGCCCCTCGACTGCCTCGTCGAGGTGGCCGGCGATTGCGACTATCTGAGCTTGAATATCCGCCTCGTGCCCGAGACCCGACAGCTGGTCGACGCACGCGTGCTCGCCGCTATGCGCTCGAGCGCTTTTCTGCTCAATGCCGCCCGTGGTGCCGTGGTTGACGAGCCCGCATTTGTCGACGCCCTCCGGCATGAACGCATCGCCGGCGCCTATCTCGATGTCTTCGCGACTGAGCCGCTTCCCTTGTCGAGTCCGCTCTGGCGCCTCGAGAACCTTCTGATGACCCCGCATATGAGCGATCGGGTAGCCGACTGGGAGCTCCGGCATGCCCGCTTCTTCATGGCCAACCTCGAGCGCTGGCTTGCCGGCGAGCGGCCAGCGAACGTGGTTGCCGGCTGATCCTTGGGCGACAGGCGGTGAATCAGGGCACTCGTCAGGGCTGGGTCGGGTTTTGGTCCGCGCTTCGCTCGTGGCACGATGCCTGGTGGCGAAGATATCTGCCTTCTGCGTTGGTGGTGCCGCATGCGGCGTAGCGCGCACTGTTGCGGAACGGGCTCCCGGCATCGGACGAGTCTCTCGATCGATGCCGAGTCGCTTCCTGGCCAAGTTCTGCTCATGTCCGACTCCGCGTTGATCGACGACCAACTCCAGGCGCGGTGCCAGCCGGCCATCATGTCCGCCATGGGTGTTGGTATCGGACCGTTGCCCGAGGCGCGATCGCCTGCGCAACGGCGGTGCCACGCTCTAGACTGCATTGCGGCCAGAGCATGTGGATTTCGTCAAGCGCAACGGTGTCGCGAAATGTCCAGACGAGCTTGTCGCAGCAGGTGGTCAACCGTCGGAAATCCTTGAGGCGGTAGGTGGTGCCTTCGGCGCCATTTCTGCTCGTCGGCGATCCTGTTCTTGCGGCTGGTAGACAAGTTCGATGTTCTTGTAGAGTCGCTGCTACCGCTGGGAAGGTTCGCAGCCGGCTGGAGGCAAGCGCTTTGGCGACAAGCACATCCGCGCTCTGGATTTCGGCACGGTCGTCTGGAAAGAGGTGGGCGGCCACCCGTCGTCCGAGGTGGTCAGTGACGAGGAGGTCGATAGCGCTGGGGGTCTTCGTCGAGCGGCGGAAGCGCTGGATGCCGACGGTCTGATTTCGCGTCGCTTGTCGTCGCGCAACCAATGGCCCGTCGACCGAGGATGGCGAGCCGAGCGACGGGCCTTCATACAGGTGCCATAAATCGCCGCAATTCCGCCAAATCCCGTCTTCGGTCAAGGCCTCGAGCAACTCTGCCAGATTTTGCCATGTCGCCATGATCCGTCAGAAGAAACGGCCAGCAGGCAATCGGAGGCGCCAGCAGGCAGCGGCGGCAATTGAAGCGATCCTGGATCGTCGTGGCGCCGCCGAGACGTAGCTTGCCCCTCGCTCTCACTGACCGTGCAGACGCAGCCTCCTGCCCGTAAATAAGTCGGCTGAGCTAATGTGTTCTGGTGATGTAATTTGCCACGGCTTGGCGTCCCTGGTGTTGGCGTTGCGGAGGGTAAGGAGCTTTCCATTGGCGGCAACGAGGGCGTCGATCCGCCTGCGGTCGACGCGGCCGAGATCGGGCAACTCGGCGATGAGGGTTCGGCGGTGTTCGGGCTGATGCCAGAGACGCACGTGAGCAAAAATTCGGCGACGCGCCAAACGGACGAGCTCTCGATGTGATAGTCGATTTCAACACCATAGAGCTCAGCCCGTTCCCTGTGCAGGGCGGCGTGGGTGCGGTCGACACCTTCGAGCACACGGGCTCTGCGTGCCTGCCGCCGGCGGTTCGTCTCCATGCCAATCATCTCGACCACCTGCACGTGACGGGCGACCACCTCGGCCGTGGCTCGGGCGGGACCTGGGTGGCGAAGCGAGCGATGATCTCGGCGTCGAGGCGGTCGGTCTTGTCCTGCCGGCCCACCGGCCGCACGAAACCGCGCTGACCTCACCGATCCGCGGAGCAGTCGATGCCAACGAACACCCCCTCCTCCCACGTTGCTTCCTTTGCCCGCGCTGGTGAATGCGGGTCGCCCCCTCGCCTCCGAGCCCGGCCGCCCGAGGCGACGGTTTGGGCTTTCGGGCATGGCGGTCGACGGCTGTCGTCCGGTCTCCAGCGTAACGCTCGCATGGCCTGCTCGGCGAAGCCCCGATCGGGAAGAAACGGGCGATTGCCGATGGCAGCTCGGAAGGCCCTGGTCGCGGCGACGGGAGACGGGTGGCAGTCGTCGCCAGGTCGGCGAAGCTGCCCGATCGACTGTCCATGGTGGGCACGGAAGCACTGGCCGGTGAGCGCTGGGTCGTCGATCCGGCCGTTCGTGGTGGCGGCTCGTGGACCCTCCGAAGACACGGCTATTGGGGCTCCGAGGTGATCTCGTGTACTGCGCCCAGGCGGAATCTGACGTCGGTCGCCGTCCGCCGAGGCCCAGCGTTGCGGCGTCCCATTCGGCCCCGAGCGTCCACCACGGGCGCAGCATCACTGTGACGGTGCAAAAAGGGACGTTGCCTCGGCCGTGAAGTGGCTATTGTGCGTGCGCGTCGCCGCGAGCGGGCGCCAAGGACATCACTCGGAGGCTGGAAGATGCGATTGAAGGGCAAGCGGGCTCTGGTTACCGGTGCGGCATCAGGCTTTGGGCGAGCGATCGCCGAGACCTTCGTGCGGGCGGGCGCCAAGGTGGCATTGGTCGACATCAACGGCGACGCGGCCAAGTCTGCCGCCGCCGCGATCGGCGACCGCGCCTTGCCCATCGCCTGCGACGTGGCCGACGGGGCGGCGGTCAGGTCTGCCGTCGACCAGGCGATCCGATCGTTCGGCAAGCTCGACATCGTCGTCAACAATGCCGGCATCAGTCACAAGAACCGGCCGATGCTGGAGGTCGACGAAGCCGAATTCGACCGCATTTTCGCCGTCAACGTCAAGGCGATCTACCACATGGCCCACGCCATCGTGCCGCATTTCCGCGAAGCCGGCAGCGGTGTGATCCTCAATGTCGGGTCGACCGCCGGTATCCGGCCACGGCCGGGCCTGACCTGGTACAATGCGTCGAAGGGCGCTGCGAACCTGCTCAGCAAGTCGATGGCCGTGGAGCTGGCGCCCGACCGCATCCGCGTCTGTGCGCTGGCCCCGGTGATGGGCGAGACGGCGTTGCTCGAAACCTTCATGGGCGTTCCCGACACGCCCGAGAACCGGGCCAAGTTCGTCGCCACCATCCCGCTCGGCCGGATGAGCCAGCCGCAGGACATCGCCAACGCCGCGCTCTGGCTCGCCTCGGACGATGCCAGCTTCATCACCGGGGTGGTGCTCGAGGTCGATGGCGGCCGCTGTGTCTGACACTTCATCCGGGCCGGCTTATTGGCCACTCTTCCCGCTCGGCACCGACCAAACGGCCTATCGCAAGCTCGACCTGCCGGCACCCCTGGCCCTCGAGCTCGGCGGACGCCGCTTTCTGGAGGTGCCGCCGGAGACGCTCGAGCAGCTCGCCGAGACCGCGTTCTTCGACATCCAGCACCTCTTCCGCTCGAAGTCATCTCGGGCAGCTCCAGGCTGTGGTCCGCGATCCGGCGAGCTCCACCGCCGACCGGTTCGTGAGCTATGAGCTCTTGAAGAACGCGGTGATCGCCGCCGGCCGGATCTTTCCGTCCTGCCAGGACACCGGCACCGCCATCGTCATGGGCAAGAAAGGCCAGGCGATCCTGACCGCGGGCGACGACCGCGAGCCCTTGTCGCGCGGCATCAGGAATGCCTACGCGCGCTACAATCTTCGCTTCAGCCAGCTCGCGGCCACCAGCATGACCGAGGAGCGGAACACGGCCACCAACCTGCCGGCCCAGCTCGACATTGAGGCCGTCCCCGGCGATCGCTTCGACTTCCTGATGATCGCCAAGGGCGGTGGCTCGGCCAACAAGACCTTTCTGTTCCAGGAGACCCGCCGCCTGCTCGATCCCGACGCCATGGTCGCCTGGCTCGGCGAGAAGGTGGCGGAGATCGGCACCACCGCTTGCCCGCCCTATCACCTCGCCATCGCCGTGGGCGGGCTCTCGGCCGAGCAATGCCTGAAGGCGGTCAAGCTCGCCTCGACCCGCGAGCTCGATGGTTTGCCGCCGGCCGGCGACGGCCTCGGCGGCGCGTTTCGCGACCACGACCTCGAGCGGCGGGTGCTGGCGATGACCCGCGACCTCGGCATCGGCGCCCAGTTCGGCGGCCGCAATTTCTGCCACGACGTGCGCATCGTCCGGCTGCCGCGGCACAGCGCGTCGCTGCCGATCGGCATCGCCGTCTCCTGCTCGGCCGATCGGCAGATCAAGGCCAGGATCGATGCCGAAGGCGTCTTTCTGGAGGCGCTGGAGGAGGACCCTGCGCGCTTCCTGCCGGATCTGCGGCTCGACCTCGAGAGCCCCGTGCCGATCGATCTCGACCGACCGATGGCCGCCATTCGTGCCGATCTGGGCAAGCTCGAGGTCGGGGCCGCGGTGCAGCTCTCTGGCACCTTGATCGTCGCGCGCGACATCGTGCATGCGAGGCTGGCAGCAGCGCTCGACCGAGGTGAGGCGCTGCCGGCCTACATGAAGGATCATCCGATCTACTATGCTGGACCGGCGAAGACGCCGGAGGGCCATGCGTCGGGCAGCTTCGGTCCGACCACCGCTGCACGCATGGACGGCTTCATGCCGGCATTTCAGGCGGCAGGAGCGTCGCTGGTGACTCTGGCCAAGGGCAATCGCAGTGCCGCCGTGCGCGACAGCTGCGCCCGGCATGGCGGATTCTACCTCGCGACGATCGGGGGCACCGCGGCGCGGCTCGGCCGCGACATGATCGAGCGGGTCGAGGTCGTCGATTTCGCCGAGCTGGGCATGGAAGCGGTCTGGCGAATCCGGGTGCGCGATGTTCCGGCTTTTCTCGTGATCGACGACAAGGGCAACGATTTCTATCGCCGGCTCGCGCGCCGTCGGGCGGAAACGACCGGCAGCCGGTAGCGGATGGCCGCTAGCGGCCGGCCGGCAGTCAGGTGCGGCCGGCCAGCGTCTCGAACATGACCACACAGCCGCGACGGCCGGGGTCGGAGGCGGGCGCCGAGAGGGCGACGGCGATCGCCTGTGCGGTCCGCACCTTGCCCGGCGAGACGTAGGTCGCGTTGAAGCCGGCGCGCGCCATCCGGCCATCGAGCAGACTCGACCACATGTCGCGCATGCCGGGGCCGCGCAAAATCATGATGTTGTCGAGGCGCTGGCCGACCGTGGCCTTGCCATCAAGATTTAACCAAAGAGCGAAAGACCGGTTGAACTGGCGAATGGCACGCTCGCCGTCGATGGTCAGCGCCGGCAGCGGGCAGGCTTCCAGAACCCGGGCGAGATCCTGGGTGTTGCCGGCCAGCGCCAGCTTGTCCATCTCGCGCTGCAGCGTCTCGGTTCGCAGCCTGGCATGGACGAGGGCGTAGGTGCGGAGGGTCGACGCGAGATTGGTCCGCTCGGGACTGGCGGCCGCGACCTCGTTGACCAGCCCGGAAAGCCTGAGATGGCGCTGCGTGGCAACCAGCTTCAAGTAATCCCAGAAGTCGCTTTCCAGCTTGATCGAGGTCCGCACCTCGCCGATACGCATCGTCTTCCGAATCATGTGGTAAAGTCCCCACGTCAGGCGGATATATGCATCATGATACACACATCGGCTCCGCTTTCCGATTGAGTAGAGTAAATGCGCTCGATAGGTTAGATTTTGGTTAAGATGAACGCGAAAAGCGTCCTCTCGCAACGCAGGAGCTCCCCATGACGGAACGGACGTTGTCGCAAGCGCCCGACACCGCTGGCTTCGATGACACCGGTCCCGCACAAGACCTCATCGTGCTCGCCCAGGCCGAAAGTGCCGGGGATGGCGCGACGAGCTTGCCGCGCGACCTCGTGCAACTGAACGAGGAGATCGAGGAGGCTACGCAGGAGCAGGCGGCGATCGACCGGCTCGCGGTGACCGAGATCGATGTCGGCCCCCTCGCCGCGGGCGAGCGGCGGTTCGTCGACGTAGCGCCCAACAGCGTCGTCTCGCTCGCAGCGGCACCCTTCGATCCGTCGTCGGCCACCTATGCCGTCAGCGCCAACGACCTCGTCGTGACGCTCGCCAATGGCGGCGTCCTGGTGCTGGTCGGCTTCTTCGCCCCGAGCGAGGCGCCGCCCTTGCTGCGGGTCCTCGACGGTCCGGCGACACCGGCGCCCGAGCTGCTCGAGCGCGCCGAGGCCGCACCGACCGTCGCCGAGAACGGCACCGACACCGGCGCCGGCAACGAGTATGTCGAGCCGACGAGCGGCCCGGTCAGCGGTGGTGCCCCATTCCGCGCCTATGATCAGGGCGATATCGGTGACGGGCTCCAGCCACTCGGGCCGCTCGGTCCAACAGCGCTCGCCAGCGCGCCGCCCGAGCTCATTCCGACGCCACTTAATGACAGTCCCGAGGACAACAATGGCGGCGGCGGCGGTCCAACGCCGCCGCCCGACAACGGCCCGACGGTCGAGCTGCGCGCCGACATCGAGGCCTCGATCGGCGAGCGGTCCGAGCCGGCGTTCAACCCAGCGACCACGCCTGTTCTCCCACCGATCGTCGTCGGCCAGGACGTGCCGGCAGACCAAGTCAACAATGTCGACCAGCGCAACCTCACGCTCGATGTCGATCGCGAAGTCGTCGTCCGCTTCATCTTCGAGAACTCGTTCTCGATCGATTCGCTGTTCGTCCACGAAATCGGACCGAACGGCGAGTTCGAGAATGTCCAGCTGGTGTTCGAAGGCGTCAACAAGCCCGGCGACCCGCTCTCCAATCTGCTGGTGACGCCGCTCGGCACCGAGTTCTCGCTCGGCACCTACGAAGCGGGCACGCAGCTCGGCTTCATCATGGTCAATGACGGTTTGCGGCTGAACGACTTCGACAGTCTCGAGGGTGGCCGATACGAGGTCTTCAGCCGATTGACCGGCGAGCCCGCGACGATCTTCGACAGCCACAATCCGGCCAAGCCCTGGCAGCAACCGAGCGTGGTCTATGTCGCCGACGACGGCACGGTAACGCCGATCATCGGCAGCCGAACCTACTTCACGGCTGACGGCACGCCGGACTCGCCGAACTTCAACCAGCTCAATCCGACCGATCAGGCCCAGTTCATCTCCGGCTGGAACGACACCGAAGGGTTTCTCGAGATCGCCGCCGAGGACACCTTCGGGCCGGACGGCAACCGCGACTTCGCTGCGCTTCAATTCGGCGTGCGGTTCCTCTCGACCACCGAGCCGGCCTTGGTGGTCAACGACGCTGCGGCTGGCCTCGGCGCCGTGATCACCGACCCGGACAGCACGGAGATGCAGGCTGCGGCGATCACGCTCGACGGGCTCGCCGGCGATCGGCTGGTCCTCGATCCGGCCGTGCTCGACGGCACCGGCATCACCGCCACGCAAGTGAGCGACAGCGAGATCAAGCTCGACGGCCTGTCCTCGATTGCCAACTACGAGGCGGCGATCAATGCCACGGCCATCGCGGTCGACCTCGAGAACGTCCAGTTCGGCGATCGCACGATTGCCGTCACGGTCGAGGATCCGGAGGGCAACACCGGCGACTCCAGCACGATCTTCACACTCGAGGACAAGCTCGTCGTCGGCACCAACGGTCCTGACACGATCGTCGGCACCGATACGCCGACGGGTCAGCTGGGCGATGTCATCTCGGCGCTTGCAGGCGACGACGACATCGACAGCCTGAGCGGTGACGACTTCGTCGACGCCGGTGACGGCGACGACACACTCACCACCTCCGGTACCGGCCTGAACACCTTCATCGGCAGCACCGGCGTCGACCAGATCACCCTCAACCCGGGCGCCGACAGGCTGCTCATCACGGGCCTCGGCGACGGCGCCGACACCATTCTGAACTTCAACGCCACCGAAGGGGATCGGCTCGACCTGACCGAGCTGTTCCGCGACAGCGACATCACAGACGCCACCATTGCGTCTTTCGTGAGCAACAGCGCTTACGCGGACGGCATCCAGGTGCAGGCCGATCTCGATGGTCCCGGCACGCAGCAACGGCCGGTCACCATCGCCTTTCTCCAACAGCCGACCGGCGTCGCCGTCGGCGCCGATCCCTCGACCTACGTCATCACGCCGGACAACGACGCGGCGGCGGCCTGACGACCGAGCGTCTCGCCTGAGCCGGTCCGCGACCGGCCAGGCAGGACGAAATCCCCGACCAGAACCGGCATCCGGCCTCGGATGCCGGTTTTCGTTTGACCGCCTGCGACACCGAAGGCGGCGGCTAGCGGCCGGGGTCTGCTTGAAGCGATGACGGTCTATCGTTAGACAGACTGCAGCATTCAAAGGTCCATCGGGAGAGGGGGAGCTCCATTTATCATGGCGCGCAATAAAATCGCACTCGTCGGAGCGGGGCAGATCGGCGGCACGCTGGCGCTGCTGGCCGGGCTCAAGAACCTGGGCGACGTCGTTCTCTTCGACGTCGCCGAGGGGATGCCGGCCGGCAAGGCCCTGGACATCGCCCAGAGCGCGCCCGTCGAGGGCTTCGACGCCGTGCTCGAAGGCAGCAACGAGTACGCCGCCATCGCCGGCGCCGACGTCGTGATCGTCACCGCCGGCATTCCGCGCAAGCCCGGCATGAGCCGGGACGATCTGATCGCCACCAATGCGGGCATCGTGAAGACGGTCGGCGCGGCGATCGCCGAGCATTGCCCCAACGCCTTCGTCATCGTCATCACCAACCCCTTGGACGCCATGGTCTGGGCGATGCAGAAGGTCTCCGGCCTGCCGCCGGCCAAGGTGGTCGGTATGGCCGGCGTGCTCGACAGCGCCCGGTTTCGCCATTTCCTCGCCGACGAGTTCAAGGTCTCGGTCGAGGACGTGACGGCCTTCGTGCTCGGCGGCCACGGTGACACCATGGTACCGCTGGTCCGCTACTCGACCGTAGCCGGCATCCCGCTTCCCGACCTCGTCAAGATGGGCTGGACCACCCAGGCGAAGCTCGATGCCATCGTCCAGCGCACCCGCGACGGCGGTGCCGAGATCGTCGGTCTCCTGAAGACGGGCTCGGCCTTCTATGCGCCCGCCGCATCGGCCATCGCCATGGCCGAGAGCTACCTGCTCGACAAGAAGCGGGTGGTGCCGTGCGCCGCATATCTGACCGGCCAATACGGGGTCAGCGATCTCTATGTCGGCGTGCCGGTGGTCATCGGGGCCGGCGGCGTCGAGCGGGTGGTCGAGATCACCCTCGATGCCGGCGAGCAGGCCGCCTTCGACAAATCCGTCGCCGCCGTGAAGGAGCTTTGCGGCGCCGTGAAGCTCTAGGCCTGAAAAGGGGCGCTAGTCATGAACATCCACGAATACCAGGCCAAGGCGCTGCTCGCCGAGTACGGCGTTGCGACGCTCGCCGGGCGAGTGGCCTACACGCCCGAGGAAGCCGAGCAGGCGGCCCGGGCGCTGGGCAGCAAGGTGACCGTCGTCAAGGCGCAGATCCACGCCGGCGGCCGCGGCAAGGGCGGCGGCGTCAAGCTGGCCCGCTCGGTCGAGGAGGTCCGCCAGCTCGCCGACCAGATGCTCGGGATGACGCTGGTCACGCATCAGACCGGGCCCGAGGGTCGCACGGTCAAGCGGGTCTACATCGAGGAAGGCTGCGACATCGCGCGTGAGCTTTACCTTGGCGCGGTGATCGACCGTGCGACGTCACGCATCACCTTCATGGCCTCGACCGAGGGTGGTGTCGAGATCGAGGAGGTGGCGGCAAAGAGTCCGGAGAAGATCATCAAGGTGGCCATCGACCCGGTCACCGGCTTCATGCCGTTCCACGGCCGCGAGCTGGCCTACGGGCTCGGCCTCGAAGGCACGGCCGTGAAGAAGGCCATAGCCTTCATGATGGGCCTCTACCGCTGCATCATCGAGCGCGACGCCAGCCTGGTCGAGATCAATCCCCTGGTCATCACCGGCACGGGCGACGTCATCGCTCTCGATGCCAAGATGAACTTCGACAGCAACGCGCTCTACCGGCAGCCGAAGATCGTCGATCTGCGCGACCTCGACGAGGAGGATGCGCAAGAGATCGAGGCGTCGCGCCACGAGCTCAACTACATCAAGCTCGACGGCAACATCGCCTGCATGGTCAACGGCGCCGGCCTCGCCATGGCGACCATGGACATCATCAAGCTGTTCGGTGGCGAGCCCGCGAACTTCCTCGACGTCGGCGGCGGGGCGACCAAGGAGCGCGTCACCGCGGCCTTCAAGCTGCTGCTCGCCGATCCTCATGTCGAAGGCGTGCTGGTCAACATCTTCGGTGGCATCATGCGTTGCGATGTGATCGCCGAGGGCGTGGTTGCCGCTGCCCGCGAGGTCAATCTGCACGTCCCGCTCGTGGTTCGCCTCGAGGGCACGAACGTCGATCAGGGCAAGCAGATCCTGGCCGATTCGGGGCTTCCCATCACTCCGGCCGACGATCTGGCGGATGCCGCCCAGAAGATCGTGGCCGCCGTCAAGAGGACAGGCTGATGGCCGTTCTAGTCGACCGGAATACCAAGGTCATCTGCCAGGGCTTCACCGGCGCGCAGGGCACGTTCCATTCCGAGCAGGCGATCAACTACGGCACCCGGATGGTCGGTGGCGTGACGCCGGGCAAGGGTGGTGAGCAGCATCTGGGCCTGCCGGTCTTCGACACGGTCGCCGCCGCCAAGGCCGGCACCGACGCCGATGCCAGCGTGATCTACGTGCCCGCACCGTTCGCTGCCGACGCCATCCTCGAGGCGATCGAGGCCGGCATCAAGCTCGTCGTCTGCATCACCGAGGGCATTCCGGTGATGGACATGATCAAGGTGAAGCGGGCCCTGATCGGCTCCGACACCGTGCTGGTCGGCCCCAACTGCCCGGGCGTCATCACCCCGGACCAGTGCAAGATCGGCATCATGCCGGGGCATATCCACATGCCCGGCAAGATCGGCATCGTCTCGCGCTCCGGCACGCTGACCTACGAGGCGGTGGCGCAGACCACGGTCACCGGGCTCGGCCAGACGACCTGCATCGGCATCGGCGGCGATCCGGTCAAGGGCACGGAGTTCATCGACACGCTCGAGCTCTTCCTCGCCGACGAGGCGACACAGGGCATCATCATGATCGGCGAGATCGGTGGCACGGCCGAGGAGGAGGCCGCCGAGTTCCTGAAGGCCAGTCGCGTCAAGAAGCCGGTCGCCGGCTTCATCGCCGGGCGCACGGCGCCTCCGGGACGCCGCATGGGCCACGCCGGCGCGATCATCTCAGGCGGCAAGGGCGGTGCCGAGGAGAAAATCGAGGCCATGCGCTCAGCCGGCATCGTAATCGCCGAAAATCCGGCGACGATCGGCAAAGCCATGGTGGAAGCGCTCGGCAAGGGTTAGACGAGAGGGCGGCTGGTGGGCAGCCGGTCGGACGGGCGCTGCGGGGCCGCGAGCGATCTCCCCGAGCGCCGAGCGGGAGATTGAACGGGACCATGGCGACGCGCAAAGAGTTCGAGCAGACCGGTTTTCTCTACGGCGGCAACTCGAGCTTCATCGAGGAGCTCTACGCTCGCTACCTGAGTGATCCGGCGAGCGTCGAGCCGAGCTGGCGGGGCTATTTCGACGGCCTCGACACCGACGATCGAGCGCTCTTCAATCGCGCGAGAGCAGCGCTCCAGCCGCGCCCTGCAGGCGTGGCCGAGCCCGCAAACGTCAACCGACCCTTGCCGAGCGGCGCGCTCGACGACGAGTCCACCAAGGCCCTGATCCGCGATCATTTGCGGATCATCATGCTCATCCGCGCCTATCGCGTGCGCGGTCACCTGATGGCCAAGCTCGACCCGCTCAAGCTGGGCGGCAATCCGCACCATCCCGAGCTCGACTACCACAGCTACGGCTTCACCGACGCCGATCTGGACCGCGCGTTCTACCTCGACTTCGTCCTCGGCCTGGAGACGGCGACGCTCCGCCAGGTCATGGAGGTGCTGCAGAAGACCTACAGCTCGACCGTCGGCATCGAGTTTCTGCACATCCAGGACCCGGACCAAAAGAGCTGGCTGCAGCAGCGCATCGAGAGCGCGGGCGGCATGTTCGACACCACGGCCGACGAAAAGCGTGCCATCCTCGAGCATCTGACCGAGACCGAGGGCTTCGAGCAGTTCCTCCACGTCAAGTTCCCGGGCACCAAGCGGTTCGGCCTGGACGGCGGCGAAAGCGCCATTGCGGCGATGGAGACGATGATCCGCCAGAGCGCGGAGCTCGGTGTCGACGAGATCGTTATCGGCATGCCGCATCGCGGCCGGCTCAACGTGCTGGCCAACGTCATGGGCAAGCCCTACTCGGCGATCTTCAGCGAGTTCCAGGGTGCCGCCGGCCGCGACGACGTGCTCGGCTCCGGCGACGTGAAGTACCATCTCGGCACCTCGACCGACCGGGTGCTGCCGGATGGCCGGGAGATCCACCTGTCCCTGACCGCCAATCCATCCCATCTCGAGGCGGTCAATCCCGTCGTCATGGGCAAGGTTCGGGCCAAGCAGCGGCAGAAGGGCGATGCCGACCGATCCCGCGTCATGGGCATCCTGTTGCACGGCGACGCGGCCTTCGCCGGCCAGGGCGTGGTCCATGAGTGCCTCGAGATGTCCGAGCTCCGGGGCTACCGGGTCGGCGGCACGCTGCATCTGATCGTCAACAACCAGATCGGCTTCACCACTAGCCCCGCCTATGCGCGGAGCTCGCCCTATCCGTCGGATGTCGCCCGCGGCATCCAGGCGCCGATCTTCCACGTCAACGGCGACGATCCGGTGGCCGTCACCCACGTGTCGCGCCTCGCCGCCGAGTTCCGCCAGCAATTCAAGAAGGACGTGGTCATCGACATGTGGTGCTACCGTCGCCACGGCCACAATGAGGGCGACGAGCCCGGCTTCACGCAGCCCTTGATGTACAAGCGGATCGCTCAGCATCCGACGGTGCGGCAGGTCTACGTCCAGCGGCTCGAGCGCGAGAAGGTGATCGAGCCGGGCTATGGCCAGCAGCTGCTCGACGACTTCAACAAGCAGCTCGAGGCAGCGCACGAGGCGGCCCGGAGCTACAAGCGCAACAAAGTGGACTGGCTCGAAGGTGCCTGGGCCGGGCTGAAGGCGTCCCCCACCGAGTACGAGCGCGGCAGCACCGCCTGCAGCATCGAGCGGCTGCGCGAGGTCGGTCTGAAGATGACGGACCTGCCGAAGGAGCTGAACGTCCACCCCAGGCTCAAGCGGGTGATCGGCCAGCGGCGCAAGGCGATCGAGGCGGGCGAGGGCATCGACTGGGCGACCGCCGAGCACTTGGCCTTTGGAACCCTGATGCTGGAGGGCTACCCGGTCCGGCTCTCCGGCCAGGATGTCGGCCGCGGCACGTTCTCGCAGCGTCATGCGACGATCTACGACCAGGTCAGCGAGGAGAAGTACCACCCGCTGATGCATCTCGACCCGAAGCAGGCGAGCTTCGAGGTTGTCGACAGCTTCCTCTCCGAGGAGGGCGTGCTCGGCTTCGAGTACGGCCACACCCTCGCCGACCCGAATTGCCTGACCCTGTGGGAGGCCCAGTTCGGCGACTTCGCCAATGGCGCGCAGGTCTACTTCGACCAGTTCATCGCCCCGGGCGAGGCCAAGTGGCTGCGCTTCTCCGGCCTGGTCTGCCTGCTGCCGCACGGCATGGAGGGCCAGGGTCCAGAGCACAGCTCGGCCAGGCTGGAGCGGTTCCTGCAGCTCTTCGCCGAGGACAATATCCAGGTCTGCAACGTCACGACGCCCGCCAACTACTTTCACATGCTGCGCCGCCAGCTGCATCGCGACTTCCGCAAGCCGCTGATCGTCATGACGCCGAAGTCGCTGCTCCGGCACAAGCGCTGCGTCTCATCTCTGGAGGAGTTCGGGCCGGGCACGAGCTTCCATCGGGTGATGTACGAGAGCGCGCCCAGCAAGGCCGACAAGGGCAGTCGAGCGGGTCATCATGTGCTCGGGCAAGGTCTACTACGACCTGGCCGCGGCCCGCGAGGAGCGTGGCCTCGACGACAAGGTGGCGATCATCCGGCTCGAGCAGATCGCCCCTTTCCCGGAGGCGGCATTGACCGAGGAGCTGCGCCGCTACTCGAAGGACACGCGTTTCGTCTGGTGCCAGGAAGAGCCTCGCAACCAGGGGTCATGGTTCTTCGTGGCACCACGGATCGAGAACCTGCTGGAGGCGCGCGGCAGCACCCATCGCCGCCTGGCCTATGCCGGGCGCAAGCCGGCCGCGGCTCCGGCCACCGGTTTTCACGCCCAGCACGAGCGCGAGCAGCGGGCCCTGGTCGAGGAAGCGCTGGTCGGCGAGGGCAGGCGACAGTAGCGCATCGGCTTGCGGGCACGAGCGACAGACAGAAGGATTGGTGATGAGCGGCGAGATCAGGGTGCCTACGCTGGGCGAGTCGGTGAGTGAGGCGACCATCGCCCGTTGGCTGAAGAAGACCGGTGAAGCGGTCAAGGCGGACGAGCCGGTGGTCGAGCTCGAGACCGACAAGGTCAGCCTCGAGGTGCCGGCCCCCATGGCGGGCGTTCTCGCCGAAATCGCGGTCGCGGAAGGCACCGATGTCGAGGTCGGCGCGCTCCTTGGCATGATCGCCGAGGGTGAGGGCACCGTGGCGGCCGAGGCGCCGGCCAAGAGCGCCGAGGCCAAGGCCGAGGCCCCGGCCGAGCCTGCACCGGCCAAGGGCGATGGCGCCGGCAAGAGCGGACCCGCGGCGCGCAAGCTCGCGGCCGAGAAGGGTATCGAGATCGCCGACATCGCCGGTACCGGCCCCAAGGGCAATGTCACCAAGGGTGACGTGCTAAAGGCGGAAAAGCCCGCCGAGGCGCCGGGCGCCGAGCCCGTTGCCCGTGGCGCCGTCGACCGGGCGCGAGGAGCGGGTCAAGATGACCCGGCTCAGGAAGCGGATCGCCGAGCGGCTCAAGGAGGCGCAGAACACGGCCGCCATGCTCACCACCTTCAACGAGGTGGACATGTCGGCGGTGATGGAGCTGCGCAAGTCCTACCAGGACGCCTTCGTCAAGAAGCACGGCATCAAGCTCGGCTTCATGTCGTTCTTCGTGAAGGCCTGCATCGATGCGCTCAAGGCCTATCCGGCGGTCAATGCCGAGATCGACGGCGACGAGGTGGTCTACAAGCACTTCTACGACATCGGCGTCGCCGTGAGCTCGGATGCCGGGCTCGTGGTGCCGGTGGTGCGCGGCGCCGATGCCATGAACCTGGCCCAGATCGAGGCGGCCATCGCCGATCTCGGCACGCGCGCCAAGAACGGCAAGCTCGCCATGGAGGAGCTGACCGGCGGCACCTTCACCATCACCAATGGCGGCATCTTCGGCTCGATGCTGTCGACGCCGATCCTCAACCCGCCGCAGGTCGGCATTCTCGGCATGCACAACATCGTCCAGCGACCGGTGGTGCTGCCGGACGGCACGGATCGAGGCGCGGCCGATGATGTACCTGGCGCTCTCCTACGACCACCGGATCATCGACGGCCGCGAGGCGGTGACCTTCCTGGTGCGCGTCAAGCAGTGCATCGAGGACCCGACCCGGATGCTGCTCGACGCCTGAGGCCGGGCGCGCGGCAGGCCGCGCGGGCGTTCGCCCTGGCGCGGGCCTCGGCGCGGACGTTGAGCCAGATGCCGCTGAAGATCACGGCGGCGCCCAGGAAGATCCAGGGGTCCAGCCGCTCGCCGTAGAACAGGAGGCCGATCACGGCGACGATGGGCATGCGGGCGAACTCCATCGGCAGGACGACCACGGCGTCGGCGGAGGCGAGCGCTCGGGCGAGGCAGTAGTGGGCGCTGAGCCCGCTAACCGCGACGCCGGCGAGCCAGGGTGCTTCGGCCAATGTCGGCGTTACCCAGAGCGGGATCGCGAAGGGCAGGCACAACAGCGTCTGGACCACGGACATCCAGAAGAGGATGCCCCATGGCCTGTCGGTGTGCATCAGCTTCTTGGTCATCGCGTTGATGATGCCGAAGCAGAGGGCGGCACCCAGAATGGCGAAGACCGCGGGCTCGACCACCATCAGCCCTGGCCGGACGATGATCAGGACCCCGACGAAGCCCGCGGCGAGCGCCAGCACGCGCCAGCGGGTGAGCCGCTCGCCGAGCAGCAGGACCGCGGTCAAGGCGCCCCAGATGGGCGAGGTGAACTCGACGGCGAAGACCTGCGCCAACGGCAGCAGGCCGAGCGAGAGAATCCACAGCACCTGGCCGACGAAATGGATCGTGTGCCGGGTCAGCTGCAGGATCGGCTGCCGCGAGCGCAGCACCTCGACGTCGGTGCGGACGATGACGAGGCCGATGAACAAGCCACCGAAGATGCTGCGCAGCAAGAGGATCTGGAAGGCGCTCATGGTCGCCAGGAGCTCGCGGGCGGCCACGGCCATCAGGCAGAAGGAGAGAATGGCGCCGGCCATCCAGAGCGCGGCGCGAAGGGTGGCGTCGGTCCGCTGGTTCGCCTGGTCCATGCCTGTCCGTCTCGTGTGACGCAGGGCCGCGAGCCCGCGCCGGTCGAGGCCGCGCTAGCGCTTGCGCCGGGGTGCCGGGGCGCGCTGCGCCGCCTCGACGGCAAGCCGCGCCCATTGCAGCATGGTCTCCGCGTCGTCGAGGCAGGCTTCGGGCGCTTCGTGGTAGCTCATGACGGCTGGCTTGCCGCGCTTGCCGGCATAGACGAAGGGGCTGCTGCCGGCCGACTCGAAGATGTCGCGGGTCTCGGGGTCGGTCTTGAGGTAGAGGCGGTCGTCGGCGACGAGCGCGATCATCCGATCCACGTGGAAGATGCCGAAGCCGCCGAACATCGAGCGCGCGCGCATCGTGCCCAGTGGCTCCAGGAGCTCCAGGACATGGTCGACGAACGGATCGCGTTTCGCCATTTGTCTATTGGTCTTTGAAGAAGAAAGGCCGCCCGGAGGCGGCCTTTCCGTGAGCACGGTGGTCATCCGGGCCCTGGAAAAATCCGATGCGGGTCAGACCGACAGCAGAGGCTGCTCCGCTGCCGGCACCGACGCCACGGATCCGAACGACCGCCCCGTCATCTCACTCGACATTGGATCACCTCCTTTCAGCTTGTTGCACCTGGATGGAGTTCGCCACCGATCGGCGGCGGCGTCAAGCCCTCGTATCGCTCCGGTCGCGCCATAGGGTTTGTCATCCACCTGTGGTGCTCTACAACGACGGCGCCGAACGGCCGCCAGACGACCGTGTCGCGGGGTGCTGGGAAGGAAGCGACGATGAGCGACGAGAGCTTTGACTGGTGGTCATCGGCGGCGGCCCGGGCGGCTATGTGGCGGCCATCAAGGCGGCGCAGCTCGGCATGAAGGTCGCCTGCGTCGAGAAGCGTGGCGCGCTCGGCGGCACCTGCCTCAATGTCGGCTGCATCCCGTCGAAGGCCCTGCTCCACTCGTCGCATCTCTACGCCGAGGCCAAGGGCGGGCTCGACAAGCACGGCGATCAAGGTCGAGGGCGTCGAGCTCGATCTCGATGCCATGATGGACCACAAGGACGACGTCGTGGAGACCCTGACCAAGGGCATCGAGGGCCTCTTCAAGAAGAACAAGGTCGACTATGTCGTGGGCCACGGCGCCATCGACGGCCCGGGCAAGGTCAAGGTGGCGCTCGGCGACGGTGGCGAGCAGGTGCTGCAGGCCAAGAGCATCGTGATCGCCACCGGCTCGGAGAGCACGCCGCTGCCCGGTGTCGAGGTCGACGAGGAGCGGATCGTCACCTCGACCGGGGCCCTCGAGCTGGAGGCGGTGCCGGAGCACCTGCGTGGTCATCGGCGGCGGCTATATCGGCCTCGAGATGGGCGCCGTCTGGCACCGCCTCGGCAGCAAGGTCACGGTCGTCGAGTTTCTCGACAGGATCACGCCCGGCATGGACGGCGAGGTGAGCAAGCAGTTCCAGCGCATCCTGGCCAAGCAGGGCATTGACGTTCAAGCTCGGCACCAAGGTGACGGGCGTCGAAGACCAAGGGCAAGCAGCTCAAGGTGACGGTCGAGCCGGCCAAGGGCGGGGATGCCGAGACGATCGCACTGCGACGTGGTCCTGGTCGCGATCGGCCGGCGCCCCTACACCGAGGGGCTCGGGCTGGAACAGGTCGGCCTTCAAGCCCGACAAGCGCGGCATGATCGAGATCGACGACCATTTCGCGCACCTCGGCGGAGGGCATCTACGCGATCGGCGACGTCATCCGGGGCGCCGATGCTGGCGCACAAGGCCGAGGAGGAGGGCGTCGCCGTCGCCGAGACTGATCGCGGGCCAGAAGCCGCACATCGACTACGACAGCGATCCCGGGCGTGGTCTACACCGAGCCCGAGGTCGCGGCGATCGGCAAGACCGAGGAGCAGCTCAAGGAGGCCGGGGTCGCCTACAAGGCCGGCAAGTTCCCGTTCATGGCCAACAGCCGCGCGCGCGCCGACCGGCCAGACCGACGGCTTCGTCAAGATCCTGGCCGACGCCGAGACCGACGGGATCCTCGGCTGCCACATCATCGGCGCCGATGCCGGGACGATGATCGGCGAGATCGCGGTCGCCATGGAATTCGGCGCCTCGGCCGAGGATATGGCCCGCACCAGCCATGCGCACCCGACGCTCGAGGAGGCGATCAAGGAGGCGGCGCTCGCCGTCTTCGCCAAGCCCATACACATGTGAGCGGCGAAGCTCGCGGCGCAGTAAAGGAATTATTGCCTAGTAAATAGGAATAGTTTACGTTCCCGGCATCACTCATGCCCGGGAAACCTTCATGCCCTCGATCTTTCGCTTTCTCGACGATGGCACGGCCGAGTTGCGGCGGGCCTTCGCGCGCACGCCGGACATCCAGCGCCTGCTCGCCGGCGACTATCCGCTGCCTGAGTACCGTCGGTTGCTCGAGCGCTTGCGCCGCGGCTTTGCCGCGATCGAGCTCTACGCCTTCGACGACCTCGACGAGGCCCAGCAGCTGGCGCTCGGCCGGCATCGGACGACCTGGCGGCTGAGCCACGACATCGGCATTCTGGGCGGCCCGGCACCGCTGCCGTCGCGCCTCGAGGATCTGGAGAACGCCGGGGACCTGAGGAGCCTATCGGCCAAGCTCGGCGCCCATTTCGCGCTTTCCGGCATCCTCGAGACCCTGGCCGAGGCGCATCGGCCGATGCGCCGCCGCTTCGGTCCCGAGATCCTCTCCTGCCTGCTCTTCAACGTCAGCCGTGAGCCTTTCTGTCGCCGCTTCAGGGCGGCCGTCGCCGAGCTGATCGAGGCCGCCGGCTCCGAGCTCGACTGGGCGGAGGCCCTGGCCGGCGCGAGGCGCACGCTGCGAACCATCAGGCACGGGCTGATGGAGGCCGCGGAGGCCAGCGCCTAGCAAGCCGGCGCGCCACCCGGCGGGGCAGGGCCTGCCGGGTGAGACGACCTGCGTCGGAGCACGATCTGTCGTGCCGGGCTGGCCTTTTTCACGGCGCCGCAACGGCACCGCTCACGCCGGCTTCACACGCACGCGGCAGCATCTTGCGCATAACGGCCGTTTGGGTCGGCAACGTGATCGCTACGGGAGCGAAAAGGTGGACGAAAGGTCGTGAGAGCAGTTACGTGACGGCGGGAGCAAACGCGACAGAACGTCGTTGCCGTCTGCCGCGTTTGCTCCCGCCGACCCTCGACAACAAGACAACAGAGGCCGCGGAGATGGAGCTTGGCGCTGGGGGATCCGACGGAACCTTTCTCGGTCTTCAACCGCGACAACTGGCGCTGATCCTCGTTTCCGCCGTCGGCTACGCACTGGCGACGCTCGGCATGAAGCTGGCCTCGACCTCCTTGACGGTCATGGCGGTGCTGGTCATCGGCATCGGCTTCGTCGCCGCGACCCTGGCCGAGATCAACCTGCTTCGCCACGCCAATCTTGGCGTGGTCTATATCACCATCGTCGGCGTCGAGACCTTGCTGGTGCTCAGCATCGCCGCGGTGATCGGCGAAGGCCTCGACTTCCGCCGGCTCGTCGGCGCCAGCTTCGTGATGGCCGGCCTAGCGCTCGTATCACACTGACCGAGCTGAGCCAGATGCGGCCCGCTCCCGACGCCGGCCGGCGCTTCGGTCGCCCTACTCCGCCGCCTCGGCGTAGGCCTCGAGCGGCGGGCAGGTGCAGACGACGTGACGGTCGCCGAAGACGTTGTCGACGCGGGCCACGGGCGGCCAGTACTTGTCCACTGGATCGCCGCCCAGGGGCGTGAACGCCGTGGCCTTGTCATAGGGGCGGGTCCCACTCGGCCGAGCAGCAGGTCGGCGGTGTGCGGTGCGTGCTTGAGCGGGTTGTCGTCGCGGTCGCTCTGGCCCTGCTCGATGGCGCGGATCTCCTCGCGGATGCTGATCATGGCGTCACAGAAGCGGTCGAGCTCGGCCTTGGCCTCGCTCTCGGTCGGCTCGATCATCATCGTCTCGGGCACCGGCCAGGACATGGTCGGGGCGTGGAAGCCGTAGTCGACCAGGCGCTTGGCGACGTCCTCCGACGCTGATGCCGGTCTCCTGCTTGATGTCGCGGAAATCGATGATGCACTCGTGCGCGACGCGGCCGTTCCGGCCGGTGTAGACGACGGGGAAGTGATCCTGGAGCCGCGAGGCGATGTAGTTGGCGTTGAGGATCGCGACCTCGGTGGCGTGGGTGAGCCCGGCCGCCCCCATCATCGCGATGTAGGCCCAGGTGATCGGCAGGATGGAGGGCGAGCCGAAGGCGGCCGCCGAGACCGTTCCCAGGCTTCGCCGCGCCACCCTCCGCCGGTCACCGGATGGCCGGGCAGGAAGGGTGCCAGATGGGCCTTGACGCCGATCGGCCCCATGCCCGGCCCGCCGCCGCCATGCGGGATGCAGAAGGTCTTGTGCAGGTTCATGTGGCTGACGTCGGCGCCGAGCTCGGCCGGCCGGCACGATGCCGACCAGGGCGTTGAGATTGGCGCCGTCGAGATAGACCTGGCCGCCATGCTCGTGGATCACGGCGCAGACGTCCTTGACGTTCGCCTCGAAGACGCCGTGGGTCGAGGGGTAGGTGATCATCAGGGCGGCGAGCCGGTCCTTGTGGGCGCGGGCCTTGGCGGTCGAGATCGGCGATGTCGACATTGCCCTGCTCGTCGCAGGCGACCACCACGACCCGCATGCCGGCCATGACGGCGCTCGCCGGGTTGGTGCCGTGCGCCGAGGCGGGAATCAGGCAGACATCGCGCTCGGCCTCGCCCCTGGCAGCGGTGATAGGCGCGGATGCACGAGCAGCCCGGCATACTCGCCCTGGCTGCCGGCATTGGGCTGCAGCGAGACGGCGTCGAAGCCGGTGATCTCGGCAGAGCCAGGCCTCGAGGTCGGCGAACAGCTGCTGATAGCCCGTGGCCTGGCTCTGCGGCGCGAAGGGGTGGAGGTCGGCGAAGCCCGCCAGGCTCACCGGCATCATCTCGGTCGCCGCGTTGAGCTTCATGGTGCAGGAGCCGAGCGGAATCATCGAGCGGTCGAGGGCGAGGTCCTTGAGCTGCAGCTTGCGCAGATAGCGCAGCATCTGGGTCTCGCTGCGGTGCATGCCGAAGACCGGGTGGGTGAGGTAGGGGCTCTGGCGCACGCGCCGCATCGGGCAGGCCGACTCGCCGGCTCAGCCGGGCTCGCGGCGCCGAGCAGCGATGCCAGCTGGTCGATCTCCTCGGCCGGTGACCGTCTCGTCGAGCGACAGCGCCAAGTGGTCGGCGTCGATCGGCCGGAGGTTGAAGCCGGCCACCGCTGCGGCGTCGAGGACGGCGGCCGCCTTGCCGGGCACGCTCGAGCGTCAGCGTGTCGAAGAAGAAGCTGTTGACCCGGGCGATGCCCGCGGCGTCGAGCACGGCCGGCGAGGTCGGCGGTGAGCCCGTGGACGCGGCGTCGCGATCGGCGTCCAGGCCGCGGCGGCCGTGCCAGACCGCGTACATGCCGGCCATGACCGCGAGCAGGACCTGGGCCGTGCAGATGTTGCTCGTCGCCTTCTCGCGGCGGATGTGCTGCTCGCGGGTCTGCAGCGCCATGCGCAGCGCCGGCTTGCCGCGCGCGTCCTGGCTGACGCCGATGATGCGGCCGGGCATCGAGCGCTTGATGCGCGTCCTTGGTGGCGAAGAAGGCGGCATGCGGGCCGCCATAGCCCATCGGCACGCCGAAGCGCTGGGCGGAGCCGAGCACGATGTCGGCGCCCCAGTTGCCGGGTGCCTCGAGCAGGCAGAGCGCCAGGAGGTCGCTGGCGACCGTGGCGATGGCGCCGGCTGCGTGCAGCGCCTCGATGACGGGCCGCAGGTCGCGGATCTCGCCCGACGAGCCGGGATAGGCGAGCAGGGCCCCGAACACGCCGCTCGGCCTCCAGGTCCGCGAGCGGGTCGCCCATCGATCAGCTCGATGCCGAGCGGTGCCGCGCGCGGGTCGCGCAGCACCGCCAGGGTCTGCGGGTGGCAGTCGGCGTCGACGAAGAAGGCGGTCGGCCTTGCTCTGGTCGAGCGCGTCGGGCGAGGGTCATGGCCTCGGCGGCCGCGGTCGCCTCGTCGAGCAACGAGGCGTTGGCGAGCTCCATGCCGGTGAGGTCGACGACCATCTGCTGCCAGTTGAGCAGCGCCTCGAGCCGGCCCTGGCTGACCTCGGCCTGGTAGGGGGTGTAGGCGGTGTACCAGCCCGGATTCTCGAACAGGTTGCGCAGCAGCACCGACGGCGTGTGGGTGCCGTGGTAGCCCATGCCGATGAGCGAGCGCTTGACCTGGTTGCTGGCCGGCCAGCGCGCCGCAGGCGGGCCAGCGCCTCGGGCTCGCTCAGCGGCCGGCGGCAGGTCGAGCGGGCTCGACTGTGCGGATCTGCCGCGGGCACCGTCTCGCTCGATCAGCGTCGTCGAGCGAGGCGGCGCCGACGACGTCCAGCATGGCGCGGATCTCGGCGTCGTCGGGGCCGACATGGCGCGCGACGAAGGGACCGACCGCGGCTCGGCTTCGTCACCTCTCGCTGATTGGCGCTCGAAGCGCGGCAAGGTCTCGACGCTACCCATAGGCAATGGCTCCAGTTCTGTATCGGGCGGACGGCGTCGCGGTCACTAGTCGATGGTCTCGAGAAAGGCCTGTAGGCGTCGGCGTCCATCAGCCCGTCGAGCTCGGCCTTGTCGGTCAGCTCGAGCTTGAAGAACCAGGCGTCGCCCTCGGCGTCCTCGTTGACCATGGCCGGGCTTTCCTCGAGGGCCGCGTTGGCCTCGACCACCTTGCCGGAGACCGGCGCGTAGACGTCGCTCGCCGCCTTGACGCTCTCGACCACGGCCGACATCGCCGCCCTTGGTCACCGTCGCGGCCGACCTCGGGCAGCTCGACGAAGACGACGTCGCCGAGCTGCTCCTGGGCGTGGTCGGTGATGCCGACCGTGGCGATGTCGCCGTGCGACGTCGACCCACTCGTGATCCTTGGTGAAATAGCGCGGCCATCGGCGGTCTCCTTCAGCGATGGTAGCGGTGGGGGACGAAGGGCAGCTTGGCTGACCTCGGCCGGCACGCGGCTTGCCGCGCACCTCGAGCTGACGAGTGCCGTGCCGGGCTTGGCCGGCGGCGCTCGCGACATAGCCCATGGCGATCGGGCCGCCGACGGTCGGGCCGAAGCCGCCGCTGGTCACGAGCCGACCCTGTTGCCGGCCGTATCCAGGATGGCGGCCCCTTCGCGCGCCGGCGCGCGGCCCTCGGGCCGAATGCCCGACCAGACGGCGCGTCGGCGCCGTCCTGCAGCTCGAGCCAGGATGCGCTCGGCGCCCGGGAAAGCCACCCTCCTCCCGCCGACGCTTGCCGATGGTCCAGGCGAGCGCCGGCCTCGATCGGGCTCGTCGTCGGGTCGATGTCGTGGCCGTAGAGGCACAAGCCCGCCTCGAGCCGGAGCGAATCGCGGGCACCCAGGCCGGCCGGCGCCACGGCCTCGGTCGGCGAGCAGCGTGCGGGCCAGCTTGCCGCGCGTGGTCCCGGCTGGACGGAGATCTCGAAGCCGTCCTCGCCGGTGTAGCCGAGCCTTGAGACGCGCACGGCGAGGCCGGAAAGGCTGCAGCTCGACGGCTCTCCATGAAGCGCCAGCTCGGCGACCTCGGGCGCCAGCCGGCCAGCACGCCTGACCGCTTCCGGGCCCTGCAGCGCGAAGAGCGCTCGATCGGCGAGGAGACGCACGTCGTGGCGCGGCAGGTTCGCCTGCAGAGTGCGCGAGGTCGGCCTCGCGGCCGCCGGCATTGACGACGACGAACAGGCCGTCCTCGGCTGGCGGTGACGATCAGATCGTCGATGATGCCGCCGGCTTCGTTGGTGAGCTGGGTGTAGCGGGCGCGGCCAGTGGCCAGGCTCTGGATGTCGGCCGGGCACCACGCTGCTCGATGGCGGCAGCAGCGCCCGGCCCCTGGATCGCCACCTGGCCCATGTGCGAGACGTCGAAGAGCGCGGCGCGCTCGCGGGCCTGGGCATGCTCCTTGAGGATGCCCGTCGGGTACTGCACCGGCATCGACCAGCCGGCGAAGTCGACCATTCGGCCACCGAGCTCGCGGTGCAGCTGATCCAGGGGCGTCGTTTTGAGCGCGGACACAGATCAAGGCCTCATCGGTAGCGTCAGGGACGGGAGCATGGCGTGATCCCGTATCGACGCCCCCTCTGTCCTTGGACCTGAGAGATTCAGGCGCAGGCTTTGGCCAAGCGCCTTCCCCGTCGGTGGGGTGCCCTCGCACCCGCTCTCCAGAGGGCCAACTCGCGCGCGGTCCGTGGGCCTGAGAGTTTCCGGGGCGGTTGCTCCTTCGGCGCCGGCAAGGTGGTAACACCCAGCCGGGCTCTCCCACACGCGATTACAGCCACCAGTGATGGTAGCGTGCCGCAGGCCGCGGTCAAGCAGGGCTTTGTCGGCGCGGCAATGCGTCAGGACTTGCCGGCGCGAACGATGATCACGGCGGCGATTGCGAGGCGCAATATCGCGGCCGCCTCGAAGAGAATGTTCTCCGGCGCCATGTCCTTGCCCTGCAGCACGATCAGCCGGGCGAGTGCCGTGATGGCGATGAAGATCGGGTAGACGAAGGGCGACCCACGTCCGGTGTAGAAGACCGCGACCATACCGATCACTTCGGTGTAGAGAAACATCAAGAGGATGTCGGCGAGATCGATCGTACGGTTTTGGTAAACCGCATGGATTTCGAGACTGGCGGCGCCCATGGTCATCAGAGCGACGATCACCAAGAGCATTCGCTCGATCAGGCGGAATGAGCTGGTCGCGGCTTCTCTTCGGCACCTTCTACTTTCGGGCTGGCCGGATCCTCGGCACCCTGAGCCTGATCTCTGGATCGCGGGCTCATACTATCGCGCTGCACCTCGGGCATCCCTCAACGTCTTGCGGTGCGCTCCGCTCTTCGCCAGAACGCCGTATCGCCGAGGCGACAATGCGCCCTATCTGATTAACCGTCGGCAATTGACGTAGGGACAACGGGCTCATGCCACCAGCCGCACGAGCGTCACTCATCGCCATCATCTTCGGTCTGGCCAGCCCGCTCGCCAGTCATGCCGACGAGGCAATTCTCGCCGGTGGCTGCTTTTGGTGTGTCGAGGCGGACATGGACAAGGTGCCGGGTGTCAGCGACACGGTCTCCGGCTATATCGGCGGCTGGACCGAGAACCCGACCTACGCGAGTCATTCCTCCGACGGGCACCTGGAGGCGGTGAAGGTCACCTTCGACCCCGAGGTCACGAGCTATCGTGAGCTGCTCGACATCTTCTGGCGGACGATCGACGTCACCGACGACGGTGGACAGTTCTGCGATCGCGGCCCCAGCTACCGTACCGCCATCTTCGTCACCGACGGCGAGCAGCGGGCGGTTGCCGAGGCGTCCAAGGCGGCTGCGGAAGAAGCTCTAGGCGACGAGATCGTCACCGAGATCATCGATGCCACGGCTTTCTGGCCGGCCGAAGACTACCACCAAGACTACTACCTGGAGAGCTCGCTGCGCTACACCGGCTACCGCTTCGCCTGCGGGCGAGACCGGCAGGTGAAGCAGGTCTGGGGCGAGGCTGCCTATCAGGGCATCGAGAAGGACTGACGCAGCCGGCTAGCTCGGCTGCCAGTTCTTTGCCCGCTCTTCGGCTTCCTCGATCTGGGACTCGCTCATCTTCCGCGCCACGGTCTTGAGATCGCGCGAGGCGAGCGGCCAGACCGAGGTTCGCTCGCGGCTGGCGATCTCGAACCACATATGCGCGGTGACGAGGTCACGATCGACCACGAGGCCATGCGCATAGAGCTTGCCGAGATTGTACTGGGCACGGACGTCCCCCTGATTCGCCGCCAGGCGGTACCATTTCAGCGCCTCGCTCTGGCTGCGCTGCGTGCCGAAACCATGGTTGTACATGAAGCCGACGTGATATTGCGCCTGCGCATAGCCCCTGTCGGCGGCACGCTGATACCAATAGAAGGCCTGCTCGCGATCCTGCGGGACGCCGTAGCCGTTGTCGTACATCATGCCGAGATAGGTCTCGGCCCTCGGGTCGCCGGCCTCGGCCAACGGCTGCCAGATCGCGACGGCCTGGACGAAATCGCCCTTCTCCGCCGCCTCCTTGCCGTCCATCACACCGTCGGCAGCCATCGCCGGCACCGCCGACAAAGCCAGCGCCAGCACCATCGCTTGCAGAAGATAGCGCGGTTGCACGAGCATCCCTTTCCTCGAGTCGCGTCATGCGAGCAGAGTTTAATTCCCCGACCGCGGCATATGCCATGGCGACGTTCGACGTGCAAGCTTGGCGCCGGCGACGGATGCGGGCTGGAGAAGCAGCGGCTCCGTTGTTAGCATCGACGAGCGGGCAGCAGGCGCGAACGGATGGGCGAAGGAGACGATGGCAGTGACGAGCGAGGGCGCCACGGCGTCGACCAAAGGCCAGCCCGCTGCGCCGACGATGGCGGGCGCAGGTGCAGATGCTCCGGCATCGAGCGGGGTTTGGGCGCCGCCGCTCGGCGCCGCAGCGCCGCGTGGACTCTGCACCGACTGCGGCGTCTCGCGCACCGCAAACGCCAAGGCTTGCGGCCGGGTCTGCCAGTTCATCAAGCCCGACTATCCAGGGCTCGAGGCCGAGGTGCACGGCCGGGCGCGCGACCCGGAGCGCGGCGACGAGCGGTTTTTCGGTCCCTATCGGCGGATGCTCAAGGCAGCGCTCGTGCCACCGAGCGAAGGGGCGCAATGGACCGGGATCGCAACGCGGCTCGGCGAGCGGCTGCTCGCGACCAAGACGGTCGACGCGGTCCTCACCATGGCGCCGGACCCTGCCGATCGCTGGCGGCCGGTCCCGGTCATCGTCACCGATCCTGGCGGCATGGCAGCGTGCCGGGGGATGCGGATGGGCTATGCGCCGCTCCTGGCCTTGCTCGAGCCCGCCCGCGACGCCGGCTTCAAGCGGCTCGCGGTGATCGGGATCCCCTGTCAGGTCCATGCGCTCCGGGCACTCGAGCAAGAGCTCGGTCTGGAGCGGCTCTATGTGATCGGCACGCCCTGCTCGGACAACACGACGACCGAGCGGTTCCACGAGTTCCTGGCACTGCTCGATCCGGCGCCGGAGACGATCAGCTATCTGGAGTTTCGCGCCGACTACCATGTCGAGCTGCGCTTCACCGATGGCCGCAAGCACCGCGAGGTGCCCTTCCTCAAGCTGCCGATCTCCAAGCTGCCGCCTGACTTCTTCCCGCTCACCTGCCGCACCTGCGTCGACTACACCAACGTGCTGGCCGACATCACGGTCGGCTACATGGGCGGCGAGGGCGAGCAATGGCTGCTGGTCCGCAACGAGCGCGGCGAGGCGTTGGTCGAGCTCCTGGGCGACGAGCTGCGCACGTCCGAGCCCGGCAGCAGCGGCAAGCGCCAGGGCTCGGTGCGCGGCTTCAAGACCAATGTCGAGCGCGCCGCGGGCGGACTGCCGCTCCGCGCGATGCCCGATTGGCTGCGGCCATTGATGGGCTGGCTGATGCCGAAGATCGGCCCCAAGGGCCTCGAGTTCGCCCGGGCGCGGCTGGAGATGAAGGCGCTCGAGACGGTGCTGCATCTGCGCCGCCAGCATCCGAAGCGGATGCGCAACATGGTGCCGGAGCATGTCTGGCGCCTGGTGGCACCCTATGACCTGCGGCCTACCGAGGAGGAGCGGCAACGGGGTGCGGCGGCAGCCGATACCGAGCGTTCCGGCCAGCTGTAAAGAAGGCCGACAGCTAAAGATGTCCTAGTCGTGCGGATTCGGGCGCGAGCGGGCCCTCCGCCACGGTGGCGCACGCCGGAAATAGCTTCGGTGGGTTACCCGTTCAGCGCCAGCACAACCTTAAAGCGGAAATACAGGATCAAACACACGGCGGAGCGATCCCGGTCGATTTAACGACCAGACGCCGGCAATCTGCATGGCCAGCCGACACCGACGCTCAATCGGCGGCGTTAGCAGGGGCGCTGTAGGTGATCACGATCGGCAGCATCCGGGCCTTGCTGACCCACTCCGATACCTCTTCCATAGTCGGTGAGCGGCGCGCCAGACGCTCGTGCATGTTAAAGCTGCGCAACGCTGCATGCAGCTTGGCGGCATCCTGCCCGGCCAGTTGCTCGATATCGCTCACGCCCACCTCCTCCAGCATCAGACCGAACACGGTGCCGATCCCACGAATGCGTGCAAGATCGGCGCGACGGACCAACAGCTGCAGGGTCTCAGGGTCGATACGGGTGGTCGCCGCCAGCGCTGCCCGCTCTGGCGCGGTTGCAGCCGCGGTCAGCAACTGGGCGCAGGTGGTGATGCGCTGGCGCTTGAGCTTGACCCGCGCGGCCGCGGGGACACCTAGCAGCTTGCTGATCGGCAGGCCGTGATCGACGCCGAGAAATCGTGGGTCTTCAGAATCGCGCATATATTTGTAGCCCATATCCACGACGGCAACGGCACTTTTGGCGACGTCGTTTCGACCAACGCTTCGGATGCAATTTGATTGGTCCGCTGAATGGTGGATTCTGCCCGGACCGGGTTTGGATCCGGCGTCAAGACCACGCCTCGCAATTGTCGGGCCAACCTATTTTTCTTCAATATTTTCACAAAGATAATAATCAGCGAATACCGATTATCCGGCCAATGGCCCGATGGCGGCCGGTCCTTACGGGAAGTTTGTAAGCGAATGAGTCACGCCGCCGCCGACATTTGCCGACGAGCGCAGGCACCGGGCTGCGCAAGGGCCGCCCTGGCGGTGGCCGCCGCTAGGGTAGCGGGACGGTCACCGCCGGGCCCCAGCCGTCGACGCTGTCATGCGCCCGCACCGTGACCTGCCCGGTGCCGCTCGGGATGGCGACGTCGGAGAGCGAGCGGGTGAACGGCTGCTCGTCGACATGCGGGTGCAGGAGGACACGCTCGCCCAGCACCGTCCCGTCGGGCCCGAGCACCTGCCACTTGTCGGCATAGTGTTCCCAGCCGGTGTCCGGGTGACGGACGGTCACGGCGAAACGCCAGCTTCCGTCGGCGCTCGGGCACCGCCTCGACGCCGACCACGGCGGCCTCGCCGGCCATGGCCGAGAGCGGCATGAGCAGCGAGACTGCCGTGGCCCAGTTGATGATCGGTCGCGACATGGCCTGCCCTTTCCTTCGCGTCTTCGGAATTACGGGCGCGGCAGCGCCTTGGCCTGCTGCCAGAGCGCTTCCAGCGCCTCGAGGTCGAGGCGCTCCAATGGTGCGTCGCTGGCCCGCTCCATGGCGCGAAACCGGTGCTCGAACTTGGCATTGGCACGCCTGAGCGCGGTCTCGGGATCGAGGCCGAGACGCCGCGCGTGATTGACCAGGGTGAAGAGGAGATCGCCCAGCTCCTCCTCGCGCTCGGGAGCACCAGCGCTCTCCAGCTCGTCCAGCTCCTCGTTGACCTTGGCCCTGACGCCGTCGAGATCGGGCCAGTCGAAGCCGACCCTTGCCGCCCGCTTCTGCAGCTTGAAGGCCCGGGTCAGTGCCGGCAGACCGTGCGGCAAGTCGTCGAGCGCGCTCGGCGCCGAGTCCCTGGCCACAGCCTTCGCCGCCCGCTCCGCGGCCTTGGTCGTTTCCCAGTGCTCGCGCTGCGCCGCGGCCGTGCGCACCTCCAGCTCGGCGAAGACATGCGGGTGGCGGGCAACGAGCTTGTCGGCGACCGCGCGGGCGACGTCCTCGAAGGCGAAGAGGCCCGCCTCGTCGGCCATCTGCGCATGGTAGACGACCTGCAGCAGGAGGTCGCCAAGCTCGCCTGGCAGCTCCTCCCAGGCCTCGCGCTCGATGACATCGGCGACCTCGTAGGCCTCCTCGATGGTGTAGGGGGCGATCGTGGCGAAGGTCTGCTCGACGTCCCAGGGACAGCCGCGCTCCGGATCGCGCAGCCGGCGCATCACGGCGAGCAGCCGGTCGATCGGGCGGGCTTCTGGCGGCTGATCGCTCAAAGCAGGCTTCCCTGCGCCTTGCCGGCCTCGGTTTCCTCGGCCGCAGCCTTGGCGGAAGGCTTGCGCCTGGCGCGTGGTCGCGGCTCGTCTGCCGCATCGCTGTCCGCCGGCACCACGTCCAGCCGGCCATCCGCGAACTCGATCGCGAGGCGACTCTCAGCTATCGCCTCGCTGCTGCGGGTCACGAGGCCCCTAGCCCCATGCACCAGCGCGTAGCCACGCTCCAGTACGCGCCGATGGCTCAGGCTTTCCAGGAGCTTGGTCGGGCCATCGAGGCGACGGTCGAGCGTGTCCAGGGTCGTCTCGATGGCCGCGTCGAGCTTCGCCTGCGGCAGCCGGTCGAGGTCGCGCGAGGCATTGCCGAGGCGGTCGCGGGCGAGCTCTGCCAGGCGGGCATGGCGGGTCCGGACGCGCTCCAGCTTCTCGTCGAGCAGCACGAGCGGCGTGCGCAGCTTCAGCCGCTCGCCCAGATCGTCCAGCCGCTGCTCGCTGTAGCGGAGTTGTGCTGCCGGATCGGGCAAGCCTCGGGCGAGCCCGTCGAGCTGACGGCGGCGCTCGACGAGGCCGCGCTCGGCGCCGTGGATCAGCCGTTCGCCCAGACCGTCCAGCGTGGCGAGCAGCTCGGCCCGGACCGGCACCGCGATCTCGGCAGCCGCGGTGGGCGTCGGCGCCCGGCGGTCGGCGACGAAGTCGATCAGCGTCGTGTCGGTCTCGTGCCCCACGGCCGAAATGACCGGAATGCGGCAGGCGGCGACAGCTCGGGCCACGATCTCCTCGTTGAAGGCCCAGAGATCCTCGATCGAGCCGCCGCCGCGGGCGACGATCAGGACGTCCGGCGGCGGGATGGCGCCACTGGCTGCCAACCGGTCGAAGCCCTCGATGGCGCCCGCAATCTGCTCGGCGGCACCCTCGCCCTGGACCAGCACCGGCCAGAGCAGCACGTGCCGCGGGAAGCGCTCGGCCAAGCGGTGCAGGATGTCGCGGATGACGGCACCGGTGGGTGAGGTGACAATGCCGATGCACGCCGGCAAATACGGGATGGGGCGCTTGCGCTCCTCGGCGAAGAGCCCCTCGGCGGCGAGCCGCTGCTTGCGCTCCTCGAACAGCGCCATGAGCGCGCCGGCGCCCGCCGGCTCCATGTGCTCGATGACCAGCTGGTAGCGGGACCGGCCGGGATAGGTCGTTAGCCGGCCGGTGCAGATCACCTCGAGCCCGTCCTCCGGGCGAAAGGCGAGCTTGGCGGCGGTGCCGCGCCAGCAGACACCGTCGAGCACCGCCTTCTCGTCCTTGAGCGCCAGGTAGAGATGGCCCGAGGCGGCGCGCTTGAAGCCCGAGATCTCGCCCCTGATGCGGACCAGGCCGTAGGCGTCCTCGATCGTCTTCTTGAGCGAGAAGGCGATCTCGGAGACGGTGAACTCGTGCAGGTTGGTCGCCATGACGGCTGCCGTGGTAGCAAATCGCCAGCGCGCCGGCTACGCGGGCACTTTGGATTTCTGAATCTGCCCGACCTTGCGACGCGCCGCGTGCAGCCGTGCCGGGTAGCCCGCGGCAACCAGTCGGATCAAGGTGCCCTTAGATGTAGCCTTCCTCGATCAGCGCCTGGGCGATCTGTACGGTGTTGAGCGCCGCGCCCTTGCGCAGATTGTCGGCGACGACCCACATGGCGAGGCCGTGCGGCACGGTCGGGTCCTTGCGGATGCGCGAGACGAAGGTCGCGTGGTCGCCGACGCAGTCGATCTGCGTCACGTACTCGTCCTCGTCGGGCCGATCGACCACCAGCACGCCGCTGAAGTCGAAGCAGCGCGTTACGCGCGTCGTCCGGCTCCAGGGGCTCCTCGAACTCGACATTGAGCGAGAGCGCGTGGCCGACGAACACCGGGACGCGGACGCAGGTGGCGGCGACCTCGATTTCGGGATCGAGAATCTTCTGCGTCTCGACCATCATCTTCCACTCTTCCTTGGTCGAGCCGTCCTCGAGGAAGCTGTCGATCCGCGGGATGCAGTTGAAGGCGATCTGCTTGGGCAGGACCGAGGGCGCCTTGCGGTCGTTCATGTAGATCGCCTTGGTCTGCTCGAAGAGCTCGTCCATGGCTTCCTGGCCGGCGCCGCTCACCGACTGGTAGGTGCTCACCACCACGCGGCGAATGCGGGCGAGGTCGTGCAGGGGCTTCAAGGCCATGACCATCTGGATGGTCGAGCAGTTGGGGTTGGCGATGATGTTCCGGGCGCGAAAGCCCTCGAGCGCCTCCGGATTGACCTCGGGCACGATCAGCGGCACGTCGGGGTCCATGCGGAACTGCGAGGTGTTGTCGACGACGATGCAGCCGGCCGCGGCGGCGCGCGGCGCGTGGATCGCCGAGACGGCGGCACCCGGCGAGAAGAGGGCGAGATCGATGCCCTCGAAGTCGAAGCTGGCCAGCTCCTTGACCTTGAGGCGCTTGTCATCGCCGAAGGCCACCTCGTTGCCGACCGAGCGCTCCGACGCGAGCGGGATCACCTCGTCGGCCGGAAAGCGCAGCTCGTCGAGGATGTTGAGGATTTCCTGGCCGACCGCACCTGTGGCGCCGGCAACGGCTACACGATAGCCCATGGTCGATGGTCCTAGTGTTGGCGCACCAAGGCGTCACCCGTGACGCTCCTGGCGGCAGAAAAATGATCAGGCGGCGGCGTCCAGCGTCTCGAGGACGGCTTTGCCCATGGCCTCGGTCGACACCTCGCGCATGCCCGCCTGCATGATGTCGGGTGTGCGGTAGCCTTTTTCGAGCACGTCGGCGATCGCTTTCTCCAGACGGTCGGCCTGCTCGCCCAGGTCGAAGGAGTAGCGAAGCGTCATGGCGAAGCTCAAGAGCATGGCCAGGGGATTGGCCTTGCCCTGGCCGGCGATGTCCGGCGCCGAGCCGTGCACCGGCTCGTAGAGCGCCTTGCGCCTGCCGGTCTGGTCGGGCGCACCGAGCGAGGCCGAGGGCAGCATGCCGAGCGAGCCCGTCAGCATCGCCGCCGCATCGGAGAGCAGGTCGCCGAAGAGGTTGTCGGTGACGATCACGTCGAACTGCTTGGGCCGGCGCACCAGCTGCATGGCGCAGTTGTCGGCGTACATGTGGCTGAGCTCGACGTCCTGGAACTGCTCGGCGTGCAGCTTGGTCACCTCATCGCGCCAGAGCACGCCCGTGTGCATGACGTTGGCCTTCTCGACCGAGGTCACCCGGTTGTCGCGCTTCCTGGCCAGCTCGAAGCCGACCGCGGCGATCCGGCGGATCTCCGGTGTCGTGTAGACCTGGGTGTCGACCGCGCGCCTGGTGCCGTCGGCCAAGGTCTCGATGCCGCGCGGCTCACCGAAATAGACGCCGCCGGTGAGCTCCCGCAGGATCAGGATGTCGAGGCCCTCGACCAGCTCCTTCTTCAGCGAGCTGGCCTCGGCCAGGGCCGGAAAGACCATGGCGGGGCGGAGGTTGGCGAAAGAGCTCGAGCTCCTTGCGCAGGCGCAGCAGGCCTTGCTCCGGCTTCAGATGGAAAGGATTGGCGTCGTATTTCGGGCCGCCCACGGCGCCGAACACGACCGCATCGGCGGCCTTCGCGAGGTCCATCGTGGCATCGGCCAGCGGCACGCCGTGCGCGTCGAGGGCAGCGCCGCCGACGAGATCGCGCTCGCACTCGAACTTGAGACCCTCGCGGTCACCGAGCCAGGCGATGACGCGCTCGACCTCGGTCATCACCTCGGGGCCGATGCCGTCGCCGGGCAGGAGCAATAGGTTGCCGACCTGATTCATGGGGCATACGCCGTATCGAAAAGGGTAGGAAAAGAAAGGGAGGCTGGGCTCAGGCGGCGGTGCCGGCCTGAAGCCAGGGCTGGCCGGCCTGCTGCCGTGCCTCGAAGCTGTCGATCGCCTTGGCCTTGACCATGGTGAGGCCGATATCGTCGAGGCCGTTCAACAGGCAGTGCTTGCTGAAGGCATCGACCTCGAAGGTGATCGGCTCGTTGCCCGTGGGCCGGGTGATGGTCTGGCTCTCGAGATCGATCGTAAACGGGCGCCCTTGCGCGTTCTCCGCCTCCTTCATCAGGAGGTCGACCGTCTCCTTCGGCAGCACGATCGGCAGGATGCCGTTCTTGAAGCAGTTGTTGAAGAAGATGTCGGCGAAGGAGGGTGCGATCACGCAGCGAATGCCAAAATCCAGGAGCGCCCAGGGGGCGTGCTCGCGGCTCGAGCCGCAGCCGAAATTGTCCCCGGCGATCAGGATCTCGGCCTTGCGGTAGGGCTCCTTGTTCAAGACGAAGCCCGGCTGCTCACGGCCGCTCTGGTCGTAGCGCATCTCGTCGAACAGGTTCTTGCCGAGTCCGGTCCGCTTGATCGTCTTCAGGAACTGCTTGGGTATGATCATGTCGGTGTCGACATTGATCATCGGCAACGGCGCGGCGATCCCGGAAAGGGTCGTGAAGGCTTGCATGAGCGGAGTCCGTTGAGCATCGAGGTATAGGGTCTCATAGGCGCTCGGACGGCGGCGGGCAAGCGGATGGAGGGCGGCGTGCGTCCCCCCACGGTTTGGTCAGAAAAATCGCGGGGAGGCACGCCTCCCCGCCGGCCCCACCGGTATTTTGGGGTGGCAGCGGGTCGCGGCGGCGTTATTCCTCTGGCGCGGCGGATGCGTTATAGTCCAGGCATCTCGAGCGAGGGGCTGCCGATGACGGACGTTACGCTGGAGTTCATTGGCGAGCAGCTGCGCCGGCTGGTCGAGAGCCACCGGAACATGGAGGAGTTGCTCACGGACATCCGCCAGCGCCTCCAGTCGGTCGAGACCAACGGCATCGAGCTCCGCCGCGAGGTGGTCAGCATGCATGCCGACATCATCCGCATCGATCACCGCCTCGACCGCCTGGACGACCGCGTCGCCCGCATCGAGCGACGCCTCGACCTCGTCGAGAGCTGACCGGCCGTCGACGCGGCAGCATGCCGTAGCATAGTCGACGTGGCTCAGATGTGTCAGACATCGCTTTCGCAGCAGCCCCGTCAGCTCTTCGCGCTTCTGCTGCGCAACTCGGTCCGCAACATCCCGATCTCTTGCCGCAGCGCCGCGATGTCGGCGGCACCAGCCATCTCACCGTCCTTGGCATGGGCTTCCTGGCCAATGAAGAACGTTGCCAGGCTCGCGGTGATATAGCCGAAGACGGCAAGACCGTAGATCGCGAGCAGGAAGGTGAGCATCCGGCCTTCCGGCGACTGCGGCCAGAAGTCGGAGCCGAACGTAGCGACCAGCATGGCGGTCCACCACAAGGCGTCGGCGTAGCCGTCGAAGCCGCCGCTGACCTCGCTCGCCGGCTCGAAGGCCAGCATGCCGGCCGCACCCAGGACGACGACCACGACCGTCGCGACCAGGACGTAGCCCAGTCCCCGCCGGGCGAAGCTCTTGCGCAGCGCATTGATGCCGCGATTGGCGGTGCCGACGATCCGCACCAGCCGCAGGCCCCGGGCGAGCCGCGCAAACCGCAGGAACCGGAGGAAGCGCAGCGCCGGCGCCAGAAGGGCGATGATCGTGATGACGTTGTTGCGCAGGAACCGCCCCTTGCGCGGTGCCAGGCCGAACCTGAGCGCGAACTCGGCGATGAAAACGATCCAGATCGCCGTGCCCAGCGTGTCGAACAGGCCCGAGCTGCCCCAGACCAGCTCGATCAGGACCAAGAGCAGCCAGATGAAGGCGAGCACCACCATCGGCACCTCGAGCCAGTCATCGAGCTGCGCCAGCACCGCCCAGCGCTCTTGCTCTTCCACGGGCACGTCCTGGCCGGGCTTGCCGTCCTCTCGCATCGATCCCTCCTGGCACTTCAGGGCGCAGCCGACGCCCGTCTTGAGAGGGTCAGAAGAGGGGGTGATCCCCAAAACGCAAGCGCGGCTACGCTGGCGCCCGGCTGATGGGGAAGGCGAAGCGGCGGAAGGACGGCAGGGAGGATGATCCTCCCTGCACCCACCGGGATTTCGGCGGGAGCGAGCACGGGCGGCGGGCTTCGTTGACAGTGGTTGCAGCCCGCTACAGCATCGGCGGCGGCTGTTTGCGGCGAGAGGTCCAAAGAGGGACGCGCCGCTGTTAGCCCCCGGGTCAAGTCTGGGGATCATCAGCGGAATGTCGGCATGGAGGAAACGCAGCATGGACCGGTTCACCGGCGGTTGCCTGTGCGGCAACGTCCGACTTTTGGCCTCGGGGCTTCCCTACCGGGTCGGCATTTGCCATTGCCTGGACTGCCGCAAGCATCATGGCGCCCTCTTCTACGCCGCCGCGGTGTTTCCCGAGGCTGCGGTGACGATCGACGGGGAGACGCGCGACTACGCCGGACGGTTCTTCTGTCCGCGCTGCGGCTCGTCCGTCTTCGCCAAGAGCGGCGACGAGATCGAGGTGCACCTCGGCTCCCTCGATGCCCCCGACCAGCTGATACCGACCTACGAAAACTGGACCATCCGCCGCGAATCCTGGCTGTCGCCATTTCCACTCAAGAGACACTACGACCGTGATCGTGATACTGCGGGACGCTCTGAGGAGTAGGGCAGGAAGAACAGCAGGGAGGATAATCCTCCCTGCACCCACCGGGTTTTTTGGCGGGAGCGAGCGCGGGCGGTGGGGCGCGGCTGGGTGGCGCGGATCGTTGACAGTCATCACAGCTGCGTACAGCATCAGTGGAAGAATGTTGGCTTGCTCGGCGGCGGATTTCGGCGAGAGGCTAGAAAGGAATGCGCTCCTTTTCGTCCGAAGCGGCAGGACTGACGCTCGATGACTGAAGTTAAGGCGCGGTATCACACCAATCTGTTCTGGTCGGCCGAGGATGGCTGCTGGGTCGCCGATGTGCCCGACCTACGCTTCTGCTCCGCCTTCGGCGACGGCCCCGAAGCGGCGGTGCGGGAGGTACAGCTGGCAGTCGAGGCTTGGCTGGCGAGCGCCCGCGAGCATGGCGATGCTATCCCCGAGCCTCGCTACCGCCCGTCCATTTACGCGGCGCTAGCGATAGCGTGAGGGGAAAAGTTTAAGAAAGGACGTGTCCCTTTTTGGCCCACACGCGGCGGATTTCGCCGAAAGGTTAAAGAGGAAGGTATTCCGCCTTGTCCCTCAAGAGGAAATTCGAGACATGGTCATGTGGATCGCGCCAGCCTATTCCAAGACCCGGGTTCGGCGCGCTGGCAATAATGTGCGAAATGGAACAGCTTCGAACGAGGATCTTTCAGTAATTGAAAACTGGCGTGCTTGCCACTCGTACATTCTTAATACATTCCAAGCAAATCTGCGAAACCGGTCAAGAAATAAAGAAATTACGGTTGCTCAAAGGTTAAAAAGATGGGCCACAATTGTAGATAAACTCAGGCGCGAACCCAACATGCAGCTTTCGACTATGCACGATATTGCTGGATGTAGGCTCATTTTTGAAAATAACAGCGATTTACTAAAATTCAGAGAAAGTATGCATGCATCTCGATTTAAGCATGTGCTAAAAACAAAAAATGATGATAGGTATAATTATATCAAGAACCCAAAAAATAGTGGATATAGGGGCATTCACGATATCTACGAGTATAGCGTATCTTCTAAGCAGGGTATCGCATGGAACGGTCTTTCAATTGAGATCCAGTATCGTACTCAGGCGCAGCATGCCTGGGCCACTGCGGTTGAAATCGCCGATCTTGCGACCTCAAATAGAATCAAGTTCTCGGAAGCAGATGAGGACCACAAATATCTTTTTCAGTTGGCAAGTGAGATAATTGCGCGCATTTACGAGAATCACACGTCATGCTTGAGCAGTCTTTCGACCAAAGAAATCGCTGAGGAATTTCAGCGAGTCGACAGAAGGTTGGGCATAATGCTTATGTTTAAGAATTTGAGAAGTACTGAAAGTAAGGTTAGATTTAGAACTAATACACTTCTTATTTTCAGGAAAAGCAACGAAGAATCCAAAGGAGATTTGCAGGTAGAAACATTTGATAGTGTCAATAAGGCAATTATACGCTACGAAGAATTAGAAAAAGACCTCGAAGGATTGGCTGACATTGTGTTAGTTCGGGCAGATACGCCAGAAAATATTCGGGACGCGTTCAGGAATTATTTTTCAGATGCGAATGATTTTGTTAAGCTTATAAGTGATGGAATTGAAATTCTCGGACATGAAGGAAAGCCGTCAGCAGTAAACTCGAACGAGGCTAAGGTGGCGACGGGGGCTGAAAAACAAAAAAGAAGAACGGGCAAAAAGTAGGTGGGTGCAGGGAGGGGGGCCCCCTGCGTACTTCACCAGCGGCCGCGAGGCCGCTTCCCTGCCTCAGGCCTG
>CAVOZQ010000009.1:0-278241 GCA_963700945.1 uncultured Alphaproteobacteria bacterium | reverse complement strand
TGCCGAATGGTTTTTGTATATCAATATCTATCTGTCCCGTTATAGATTCATACCCATTTGTGACTGAACCAACACCTTTAGAAACATTTATGACATTAATCCATGTTCCAGGAACAATAAAACATAAAATCGTATTCGACATTAGCCCGCGGATGTAAGGCAATGCCTCCATTGTAGTCTGAGTGTAGATGCCTGCTAAGCCGAGCATTTCATTCGTCGTATTCCGGTGATGGCATCGGAGAAAGAGACATCAATTGAAGGATTTGTTTCGAAGCTTTCGGCTAAAGTACAGCATGCTGCTTTTAGTAACTCCTTACTTGTCAGAACTGATTTAATTCCAATCCCTAAATAATCTATTTGAGTTGATGGGGCTTTTTCAACAACCTCGACATCATTAATCTCTTTAGCTTCGGGTATTAGTACAACTTCGATTTCTTTTTCACTTGTAATCGTAATGGTTTGAGATTTATATCCGATGTAACTGACTATTAAAATGTTAGATTCATCTATCAGAGGCAGCTCAAATTTACCTTCCGAATCTGAAGTAGTTCCAATCGAAGTATTTTTCCAGATGATGTTTGCACCAATAAGAGGTTTATTATTTCATCGACAGCTTCTTCCTCAACAGTACCTTTAAGTAAATTTTGACTAAAAACTAAACTGCTTGTTATCGCAAGCAAAATAAAAACTAACTTTTTCATTTTCATTCTCCAGAATTATTAGGTAACTATTAGTGAGTTTTATTTTTACCACGATAAAGGCAGCAGTCAGGTAAAATGGAATATGTTTCATCATCAGCCTTAAATTTTTCAGTATCGTGACCAACATTTGCAATTCGTTTTTGAAGTGAATCAGCTGTTATTGATGAATTAAAAATAACCGTTAACATTTTATTTGATTTATTCCACTTAGCATATTTCACTTCATCAATTTTAACTGCATTTTCAACTTCGTTTTACATTGATCGCAATTTCCATACACTTTTAAGTTAGTTTTGATTTCTTTTGATTCCTGAGAGAATGCGATTGAAAAAAATATTCCAATGCAGACTAATACTAATGATTTTTTCATTTTCTAATTCCTTATAATTTTTTATTACAGATTACTATGCAGAAAGATATTACCTATCTGCAATTAAATTTTTAGTGAATAAAAATCAAGCGCCTGATGTATGAACATACGCCAACAACTGATGTGAATCTGAATAGTATTAAATTAAAAGACTAGAAATTTTAAGATAAATATCGTTTTTTTGAATCGGGGGAGAGTATTCGCAAAAATTTTGATTGGATTTGTTGTAGTCAGAAGTCTGTAAAAGATCAGTGGCAGATAAAGATAAGGTAAAAAGCGTTTTGTCTATTCTTAATTCATTTTTATTAGGAAGGAAATTTTCCTTAACGGAAGAATCGATTACCTTTAATTCACAGCAGTTATCATTTGTATCATTTTTTAATTGAATTGGGTAGTTGTCTTCCTTTTCGCAGCATGAAGTTTCTTCTTGGCTTTCTCCTGTCAAACACATGTCACAATCAGAATAGAGCGAAGATATGCCGCCCTGCATCTGGCAATAATGCAGCGATATGGGCAAACCTGTTGTCGACAGAAGGAATGTAAAAATGAATAATATGATTAGTTTCTTACTCATAACTTGTCATGAACATAAATAATTGATAATTAAAAAGCAATTACTTTGCCAGTCCACAATTAGAAAATTTGATAATTTTGACTATAATTGTTAGAAATTTTGTACATTTTAACGCTTTATGAAGATAAATAATTCTTTTTAACTTGAGATGAAAAAATTACTTTTAGCGCTTTCCGTTTTGATTTTAGTCACCGCATTATTCTTAACCTATTTGTTTTCCTCGGAAATCAATATTGAAAAGATGAATTTTGTTCAATGCTGGGCTGCCAGAAATGTTTTTGATTCATGGGATGCCTATTTATCTAAAATACCTAAGAACCAAAGAGCAATTGTAGATTTTGATACTCTAATGAATCAATTGAATTTTTATGAAAGAAATTTTGCTGAAAGAATATTTGCGATAAATCCAAAGAGATAGGATTTAAGGGTCCTCAGTATTCTAAAGAAAAACCCGGAAAGCTTTTGAAGGTAGAATCTGTAAAAGTAGGGGATAGGGAAACAGGAATTCAGTATTGTCCCGAAAATTCTTACTTAGATTACTTAAGTATGATGCAGCAAATGAAAAATGATATCGGTAAGCAGTTGTTTATCGACAGCGGTTACCGTTCACCTGGAAGACAAGCTTATTTATTTTTTTACTATTTGACTTCAAGCAGCGAATATATTCGTTAAAGGAAAATGCAAAATGGATTGCTCTGCCCGGTTACAGCGAACATGGTAATCCAATTAACAATGCAATTGATTTTACTAATGAAAATCGAATAAACGGTTTTAGCGGTAATCAGACTGCAGCAGATTTTGAAGTACTGCCCGAGTTTGACTGGTTGGTGAAGAATGCAAACCAATTTAATTTTTATTTATCCTATCCTAAAAACAATCCATACGGAGTAGCTTTTGAGCCCTGGCATTGGCATTGGGGAAAGAAATAAGGAGAGTTAGGTTTATCAAGATGACATCTTTTCGAAAGATGTCATCTTGATAAATGAAAATGAAAATGAAAAAATCAGATTATCATATTCCATTGTATAAGGATCACCTTTACCATATTTATAATCGTGGTAATGGAAAAGAAAACATTTTCTTTGCGTGGCGAGGGCGTCGCGATCGGTCGCCAGCGGGTCGCGACGATGATGAAGCGCATGGCGATCGGAGGCGCTCGACCCGTCGCCGATACCTCGAAGCCGACAGCGGGCCACAAGATGTCCGTACCTGCTGCGCTCGATGACGGTCGAACGGGCGAATTAGGTTTGGGCGATGGACATCACCTACATCCCGATGGCGCGCGGCTTCGTCTATCTCGCCGCCGTGGTCGACGGTTCAGCCGCCGGGTCCTGGCCTGGCGACTTTCGATCACGATGGAAGTGGCGTTCTGCCTCGAGGCGGTCGAGGAGGCGCTGGCGAAGCATGGCAGGCCAGAGATTTTCAACACGGACCAAGGGAGCCAATTCACCAGCGCCGACTTCACCGGCCTCCTTCTGGGGCAGGCCATCGCCATCAGCATGGACGGCAAGGGAGCATGGCGGGACAACGTTTTCGTCGAGCGGCTCTGGCGCTCGGTGAAATACGAGGAGGTCTATCTCCGAGCCTACGACAGCGTCCGCGAGGCCCGCGCTTCGATCGGCCGTTATCTGGACTTCTACAACCGCAAGCGCCCGCATTCGAGCCTTGACGCCCGGACGCCGGATTACGCCTACTTCCACCGCCTGCCGCAGGTCGCGGCAGCATGAATTGCGTCGCCGTTTTGGGGCGTCACTCTGGTCGGGCTACGCCCTCCCGGCGTGACGCCCCGAAAACGGCACCCAACGGCAAACGGAAGAGGCTCCACTTATCGCGAGCGGAAATCTGTCCAGACGAACCCAGCCACCTCTAACGTGGCCGCTCAGGGGAGCCGCGACAGTCGCGCGACGCAGCGCAGCGATTTATGCTATGATACGAGCAGGTTGGGGCGATGGGGTGCGGCAAACCGTACCCTCGGGTTCGTTCGCCAAAGGCCGGGTTCGCTCGGCGGAGCGGTGGGTTGGTTCGTCGATTTGCTGGTTCGCTGTCGATTCGCCAGGTTCGTTGGCGGGCTCGCCGGGCCAAAATGCGCGGTATACGCGACATAAGCATCGCTTATGTCGCACCACATGCGCCGTTTCTCGGGTTTCGTCGCGCTATATGCGACACACCTTGGGTTCCGTTACACTATACGCAACAAAAATCGGGCAGCCGATGCGGTATATGCAACGAGTCTGGCCGGTCAAGCCGATTTCCATAAGCGTTCATTATGGAGAACAGCAGGCGGGAAGGCAGCGCCTTCCCGCGCCCATCCGGCTTTTTGGCGTAAGTGGAGGCCGGGCGATTTGGCAGGCCGGTCGGGCGTCGTCAGGAGCGAATTGGTGACGGTGTCGGTAGCGCAACTGGTTAAAATGGGAGGTGTCCCCCTTCGCCCTGAATGAGAGCACAGCGCTGACGAACAGTGCTCAGATCATCGTCCGTGCTGCCGGCAGACAGGGCTGCAGGGCGTTGGGGCGACGGAGCGGCCGCCGCCCCAGTGTCCCTAGCTGCCGATCGGGCCGTCATCCTCCTTGGTGACGACGACGATCGAGGGCCGGGGCGGCATGTCCTCGGCAAAGTCCGGCCAGCGGGTGCCGGGGTCCTCGAAGGTCGAGAGTCGGCCGAAGGCGGTCCAGGCGTCAGTGTCGTCGGAGGGATGTTGCACCGCGAGGAAGAGCGAGCGGTCGTCCTGCGTGAAGACCGGGCCGCACAGTTCGGCACCCACCGGGCAGCGGAAGAAGTGCTTGGAGGTGCCGCGCGCCTCGCCCTCGGTCTCGATGCGCCCAGAGCCCGTCGGAGCGACCCGTGCCCTCGTCGCTGTTGCCGTCGGTCGAGATCCAGAGCCGGCCCTCGGCCGTCGATGGCGCAGTTGTCCGGCATGCCGAACCAGCCGTCCTTGGTCGTGGCCGAGCTGAAGGTGGCGCCCACCTCGGCGATCGAGGGATCGCCGCACTTCACCAGGATCTCCCAGGTGTACTGGCGGCGCGCCGTGGTCGCCGTCCGGCGGCGTCATCTCGACGATGTGGCCGAAGGCGTTGTCGGCCCGCGGATTGGCGGCGTCGACCTGCTCGGCTGTGCGCCGGGTGTTGTTGGTCAGCATGACGTAGACCTTGCCGGTCTTCGGATTCGGCTCGACATCCTCGGGCCGGTCCATCTGGCGTCGCGCCCAAGAGATCGCCGGCGCGCCTGGCCTCGATTACCACGTCGGCCTGGCTGGCAAAGCCGTTCTCCGCGGTCAGCGGACCTTGGCCGTGGACCAGCGGCAACCATTCCATCGTGCCGTCCGCGTTGAACCTGCGCGACCGAAAGCTCGCCCTCGTCGAGCAGGGTCAGGTTCGCCTCGCGGTTCTCCGGGTCGTAGCGGCCGCTGGTGACGAACTTGTAGACGTAGTCGAAGCGCTCGTCGTCGCCCATGTAGATGACGACCCGCCCGTCGCTGTTGACGATCGGTGTGGCGCCTTCGTGCTTGAAGCGGCCGAGGGCGGTGCGCTTCTTGCGGTGTCGACGCCGGATCGTAGACGGGTCGATCTCGACGATCCAGCCGAAGCGGTTGGGCTCGTTGGGCTCGTTCGCGATGTCGAAGCGGTCGTGGAACTTGCCCCAGGCATAGGAATTGCCCGGGACGCCGTAGCGCTCGTAATTGACGGCCTCGGCGTGGCCGTCCGGCAACTCGCCCGTGAAGTAGCCGTGGAAGTTCTCCTCGGCGGAGAGCCACGTGCCCCAGGGCGTCTGCCCGCCAGCGCAGTTGTTGACCATGCCGAAGACCGTCCGGCCTTCGGGGTCGGCCGACGTCTTGAGCCTGTCGTGGCCAGCAGCGGGACCGCTCAGCTCCATGGCAGTGTGGCCCTCACTCATCGTCAGGCGGCGGTTGTAGGGGCTGCCCTTAACATAGCGCCACTGGCCGTTCTCGCGCATGACCTCGACAACGGCACCGCCATGTGCCGCCATCTCGATGTCGACGAGTTCTTTCGTAGCGTAGCCCAGGGGATCTTCCTTGGTGATCTGCTCCGCGATGCCTGGGAACATCAGCTCTTCGTTGGTGTATTCGTGATTGACGCCGAACAGGCCATGCTCAGCGCTGCCGTCGAGCGGGAAGTAGCCGAGGAAATCGTTGTTGTAGCCGAACTGCTGCTGCTGCGCCTCGGCTGTCTGGTTCAGCGGGTCGAAATCGGGCGCGTCGGCGAAGAGCGGGTCGCCCCAACGGATGACGACATCAGCCCTGTAGCCAGGGGCCACATGGTGGTTCTCGTCGACGCCGGCAGCCTGCTCGGTGAAGCCGAAGCTGGGCGTTGCGGCTCGGGCCTGGCGCGAGGCCGCCAGGGCAATGGGTCCGAGCGTGGCGCTGATCGCCGTTACGGCGAGCGTCCCCTTCATCATCCGCCGACGGCTGAAGCGGGCGTCGATGACGTCGCCCATGGTCGGGCTCCGCAAGGGATTGCGCCCGATATCGTCGGCCTCCTCGCTCAGTCTGGCGCGGGTGGTCTCGAGTGGTTGCTTGGTCATGGCAAGTTCCCCCTGATCGTTGGTGCGCGCAGAGATCGAAGACCAGAGCCTCCGGCGCTAACGCTACGTCATCATCAAGCGTTGATGACAGTTCGGTGACAAGAGGAATTCTTCGGTCGGGTTGGAAAAACCGCTGTCGTATTGTCTCGCCAATGATCCCGAGCAAGGCGCGCACGGGGCCTCGGGGGCGGCGTTTGCCTGGCTCCCAGTTGGGTAGCGTTTCGACGGTGCCGTTCAGGTGTGAGAAGGTGGGTTGGGCGATGCCGGTTCGGGCGCTGCGATTACACTATGTCCACACACGTCGCCCTTAGCCGTGATGAACGGTCCAGCGGCGATCTGAGCCAACGCTGTTGCCGGGTCGTTCCGACGTCTGGCCTGCGACCGCCTTCGGCGCCGCTAGCGCTCAGCTGGTGCTCTTTGCGGCTGGTTGGCGCTTGGTGCGGGTGGCCTTGGGCTTCGGGGCGGTGGCCGGGTCCTTGGCTGGCTTCGCTGAGCCGGCCTTTTTTTCGACGGTGTCGCCGAGCGCTCGGCGACCTCGGCCTGCAGCTCGGCTTCCGCCATGGCCCAGTGGCGCTCGGCGTCACCATCGGGGCATCCCTCGCGCTGCCAGATGGCTTGCGCCCGCTCCCGGACCATCTCTTCCGAGATCTCGTTGCTCATCTCCGCTCCTCTCGCTGCACCGGCAGGGATGCCGGGCGCTTGTCGAAAACGCACAGCACCGGCATCTCTAACCCCGGAAGGATCAGCCAAGAGGTTGTACGTGGCGTATGATTTAGGTCAACGACGGCCGCCGCGGGGCGCGTTTTTGGGGCAGCGTTGCATGGTCGCTGGCCGACCTTGTGCGGTCAGCGAAGGAATGGAGTGGGCCGAGCTGCGGGGGCGATGGCGACCGTCCTCGTCGAGACGTGCTCGGAGCGGCTGTCGCGGAACGCAACCGTCGACGAATGGCTAGCTGTCGGCCAGCGCCGCCATGGCTGCGTCTGGTGCTTTGTCGATGATCCTGAGCAGGGCTCGGGCGGGGCCTTGGGGTTGGCGTTTGCCTTGTTCCCAGTTGCGCAGTGTTTCTACGGAGACGCGCAGGTGCTTGGCGAAGTCGGGTTGGCTGAGGCCGGTTCGGGCGCGGAGGTTGCGGATGTGGGCGGCGGCGTCGGCGCGGGCTTCGGCTTCGTCCTCGGCGATGTGGCGGCGTGTTGCGTCCTTGGCTCGCGTTCCGCGATCCACGTCTTGAGCGCCTAGTCGTGTCACGCCGAGGCGTCGTGCTTCGCGGTGCCGGCTCGCCACGACCCAGGTCGGTAGGTCGACGTTGACGCGGCGGGTCTCTACGTTCGGGCGACGCGCCTGCGACCAGTCGACGAGGTCTTTGACATCCTCACCGGACTCGAACGCGCGGTCGAACTCACGGGCCTTCATCGTGCTCGATCTCCTCTCGGCGCGAACGCCGCACGAAATGATCCGTAGCCGGTCCGCGCGCCAGGTGAAGACCGCCGTCCAGTGCCGCGTACCGATCCTCCCGACGGCGAGGAACCGAGGTTCGTCCTCGGTCAGCGCCGGCACCTCGAGGAGGAAGGGGTCCGACCACAGGGACTGCGCCTCTTCAAAGTCTATACCGTGCTTGGCCCGGTTTGCCGCACTCTTCTCCGGATCGAACTCGAACTCAACGTTCATGGCGAAACGGGGCTCATCGGCACGACTACCTTATCACGCCTGATTGCAGATATCGCGCGCCGCCCTGCCATTCCAACCCAATCCCAAAACGAACGGTGGGGCACGGGGAGGCCAGCCTCCCCGATCCTTGCTCTCTTCTATTCCACCTCTTCAACCCGCTTATGCCCTGCACCTAACGCCAACGATGCCTCCAGGAAGGCGTCGAGGTCGCCGTCGAGGACGCGCGTGGGGGTTGCCGCTTCTCGACCCCGGTGCGGAGGTCCTTGACCATCTGGTAGGGCTGGAGGACGTAGGAGCGGATCTGGTGGCCCCAGCCGATGTCGCATCTTGGTGCGCCTCGGTGCGTCCGGCGTCGGCGCGCGCTTTTGCAGCTCGAGCTCGTAGAGCTTGGCGCGGAGCATGTGCATGGCCTGGGCGCGGTTGCGGTGCTGCGAGCGGTCGTTCTGGCACGCGGCGACGATGCCGGTCGGCAGATGGGTGATGCGGACCGCGCTGTCGGTCTTGTTGACGTGCTGGCCGCCGGCGCCCGAGGCGCGGTAGGTGTCGATCCTGAGGTCCTTGTCCTCGATCTCGATCTCGATGCGTGTCGTCGATCACCGGGCTAGACCCAGACGCTGGCGAAGCTGGTGTGGCGGCGCGACTGGCTGTCGAAGGGCGAGATGCGGACCAGGCGGTGGACGCCGCTCTCGGTCTTGAGCCAGCCATAGGCGTTGGGCCCGAGCGACCTTGACGGTGACCGACTTGAGGCCGGCCTCCTCGCCCGCGCTCTCCTCGATCCATTCCACCTTGTAGCCGTGCGGACCTCGGCCCAGCGGCTGTACATGCGCAGCAGCATCTCGGCCCAGTCCTGGCTCTCGGTGCCGCCGGCGCCGGCGTGGATCTCGAGGAAGCAGTCGTTGCCGTCGGCCTCGCCGGAGAGCAGGCTCTCCAGCTGCAGCCTGTCGATCCGCGCCTTCAGCGCCTCGAGCTCGCGCCTCGGCCTCGTCGAGGGTGGCGGCATCGTCCTCCTCCTCGGCGAGCTCGGCCAGCTCGACCGCGTCGTCCAGCTCCTGCTCCAGCGCGCGCTGGCGCGTCGATCGCCGCGGCCAGGCGCGTGCGCTCGCGCATCAGCGCCTGGGCGCCTTCTCGGCGTCGTTCCAGAGGCTCGGGTCCTCGGTCAGCGGCGTTCAGCTCGTCGCGGCGGCGCAGGGCGTTGATCCCAGTCAAAGATGCCTCCGCAGCAGGTCGAGCCCCTCCTCGATGCTGTCCGACGAGATTGACGATCTCGGCGCGCATGGCGTTGATCTCCTCGGTCGCGCGAAACGGGTGGTGGGCGGCGGCTCAGTAGAGCCCGGTCGGGGCGCCGCCGCTCGATGGCGCCGGTGGCGCCCGGTGCTGCCGGTCTCGCCGGTGGCGCTGCTGGTGGCGACACCGCCGGTCGCTGCGGGCGCTGGGCTCGGTGCCGGGCAGGAACGCCTCCAGCGATCACCGCTCTGCGTGTCGGGCCCGGGCAGCAGCCCGGTGTCGGCGTCGACCCGGACCAGGCGGACGCCGGGCGGGGTCCGGAACGGGGTCGCCGGGGCGTCCTCGAGCGCCGCGGCCTCCATGACGTCGATCAAGATCGGCAGGGCGACGCTGGCGCCCGTGCTCGTCGCGGCCGAGATTGCGCGGCTGGTCGAAGCCGACGTAGACGCCGACCACCAGATCGGGCGATGAAGCCGACGAACCAGGCGTCGCGTGCTGTCGTTGGTGGTGCCGGTCTTGCCGGCGACCGGCTTGCCGATCGACAGCGCGCGGCGGCCGGTGCCGCGCTCGACCACGCCGTGGAGCAGATCGACACATCTGGTAGGCGTGCGGCGGATCGATCACCTGCTCGCGCTGGTCGACCAGCACTCGGGCGGCGGCTGCGCCGTCCCAGGCGAGCGTCGTGGCAGTCCGGGCAGGGCCGCTCGTCGCGCCGGCTGACGGTCCGGCCGATGGCGGTCCTGGATGCGCTCGACCAGCGGCCGGCTCGATCTCGCTTGCCGCCGTTGACCAGCATGGCGTAGGCGCTGGTCAGGCTCGAGCAGGTCGACCTCGTTGGAGCCGAGCGCCGAGGCGAGATTGAGTGCCGAGGCCGCGGTCGAGGCCGAAGCGCTGGGCGCATGGCGACGATCCGATCCATGCCGATCGCCTGGGCGAGGCGCACGGTCATCAGGTTGCGCGACTTCTCGATGCCGAGCGCGCAGCGTGCTCGGGCCGTAGAACGTGTCCGCTGTAGTTCTCCGGCTTCCAGTCGCGGCAGGCCCGGTCCCTGGTCGATCACGATCGGCGCATCGAGGATGATGCTGGACGGTGTGAAGCCGTGCTCGAGCGCCGCCAGATAGACGAACGGCTTGAACGCCGAGCCGGGCTGGCGGAGCGCCTGGGTGGCCCGGTTGAACTGCGCTCTGGGCGAAGCTGAAGCCGCCGGTCATCGCCAGCACGCGGCCGGTGTGCGGGTCGAGCGCGACCAGCGCGCCCTCGACCGCCGGGCCGCTGGCGGAGGCCCAGCGCGGCCGGCCTCGCCGTCCGGCCAGCCTGCTCGACGACGATCGAGCGTCGCCGGGGCTCAGCACGTCGGTCACCGCGTTGGCGCGCTGCGCCGAATTCGCCCGTGCGCCCAGCTCGGGCGGGCCCAGCGCATCTCGGCGAGCGGCAGGCTGCGCGTTGCTGGCCGTCGGCGAAGCCGATCCGAGCGCCTCGCCGGCCGCGTCCAGGACCACGGCCAGCGGCCAGCTGATCGAGCTCGAAGCCCGGATCGAAGCCGCGAGCGCCGGCTGCCGGGCAGTCGGCTGTGGCCAGGCGCGTCCAGCGTCAGCCGAGCGGCGCCGCGCCAGCCCTGGCGGTCCGGTCATAGGCGACGAGGCCGTGGCGCAGCGCCCGGTCGGCGCTGCCTGCAGGTCGGGGTCGAGGGTGGTCCGGACCGAGAGCCCGCCCTGGTATAGAAGCCGTCCTCGCCGAGATCGCGGACGAGCTGGCGGCGGACCTCCTCGGTGAAGAAGTCGGCCTCGGCGTAGTCGACGCTGTCGCGCGCAGCGGGTCAGCGGCTCGGCGATGCCTGGCCGCTCGTGCTCTTCCGCGGTGATGGAGCCGTCGTCGAGCATCCGGTCGAGCACCTAGTCGCGGCGCTGCAGCGCTGCGTCCGGGCGCGCGGTCCGGGTCGTAGGTCGAGGGCGCCTTGGGCAGGCCGCGAGGAAGGCGGCCTCGGCCAGGGTCAGCTCGTCGAGCGACTTGTCGAAATAGTTGAGCGCGGCGGCGGCGACGCCATAGGAGCTGGCGGCCGAGAAAGATCTCGTTCAGATAGAGCTCGAGGATGCGGTCCTTGGTGAAGGCCTGCTCGATGCGGAAGGCCAGGATCGCCTCCTTGAGCTTGCGCTCGAGCGAGACCTCGTTGGTGAGCAAGAAGTTCTTGGCCACCTGCTGGGTGATGGTCGAGGCGCCCTGCGGCCGGCGGTTGGTGCCGAGCGCCTGGAAGTTGTCGTAGGCCGCCCGCGCGATGCCGACCGGGTCGATGCCGGGGTGGCTGTAGAAGTTCTTGTCCTCGGCCGACGACGAAGGCCTGGCGACCATGCGCGCGGCATGGCGTCGACCGGCACGAAGACCCGGCTTCTCGTGCGCGTACTCGGCCAGCAGCCGGCCGTCGGCGGCGTGGATGCGGGTCACGGTCGGCGGCTGGTAGTCGGCCAGCACCGCGTAATCCGGCAGGTCGTCGCCTTGCGTCTTGAAGACATAGGCGACGAAGGCGCCACCGATGACCAGCCAGATCGCGGCCGTGACGACGACCCATGATACGGCCCTGGTAAGCCAGCCCAACACGTTGCTCGATCCTCTGCCAAGCGGTGCCCGTCAACGCCGATCGCGAGTGCCGCCGCAAGGCACCGGCCGGGGACATCGCATCGAGCCCCCATGTACAGCAAGGGGCATCATCGAGAAATGGCCGCGGCGCAACCGCGTGCAAGGCATCGACGGCGAAAACGTCGGCGAGGGGCATGGCGATACGCCGCCTGCGCCGGGCCGTCAAAGGGCCGCGTCGAGGCTTGCGAAGTAGCGGTCGATCGCGCGCACGGTCGAACGGGCCAGCTGGTCGCGGTATTCCGGCCGCGCCAGATTGGCGGCGTCGGTCGGGTTGGACAGGTAGCCGAGCTCCAGCAGCACCGATGGCACGTCCGGTGACTTCAGGACGACGAACCCGGCGAACCGCCGCGTGTTGTGCACCAGGGCGGTGACATCGGCGAGTTCGCCGGCGAGCACGTCGGCAAACTCGATCGACTTGTTGTTGGTGACCCGCTGCGCGAGGTCGATGAGAATCCCGGCGACCACCTCGTCATGCGCCGAAAGGTCTGTCCCGGCGATGATGTCGGCGCGGTTCTCCTTGGTCGCGAGCCGTGCCGCCTCGGCGTCCGAGGCCTGATCGGAGAGCGTGTAGACCGACGCGCCACGAAAGCCGGAATCCTTGATGCTGTCGGCATGCACCGAGATGAACAGCGCCGCATCGGCATGCCGCGCGCGCTCGATGCGATCGCGCAGCGAGATCAGGACGTCGTCATCGCGTGTCAGCACAACGTTGTAGCGGCCGGTCCGCTCGATCAGCACCTTGAGCCGGCGCGCCATATCGAGCGTGACCTCCTTCTCCAGCACGCCATTGATGCCCACCGTGCCGGGATCGACCCCGCCATGGCCGGCGTCGATGGCGATCACGGGTCGACGCTGGGGCGGCGGGCGCACCGCCGGCACCGCGACGACGCTGACCGTGCCGCCACTCGCATCGTCTCCGGATGGCGCACTCCCGGCAGCCGGCATCAACGCGTCGATGCCATCGGCATTCGCCTCGAGCCCACCCGCCGTATGATGATTGTCGACGCCCGGCAGCGGCAGGTTGGCGACGCTGGCGGTAGGCGACGGAATGCGCTCGCCGCCGCCTGCGGGGGCATCGGTCAAGCGCTCGGCGAGCCGTGCCGGGCGCGGCCTCGGTGGCCCGGCGATTGGAGGTCCGGCCGCTCGCGGCTGGGCGGCCTGCTGCGCCGCGGCCGGCGGGGCGGTGCGCGCCACCTCGGATCGGGGGCTCGGCGCCTGGGCGGTGGCCGGCGGCGCCGGCGCTGCCGGCAGGGCCTCGATGTCGACGAGGATGCGATGATGCCGGGCGTCGCCGGAGGGCAGCAGGCGATCTTGACGAACAATACGGAAGGGGCGGTCGACATCGACCACGACCCGCGAGCGTTCAGCGTCGAGACGCCCGTAGCTCACGCCCGCCGCGAGCCCGGTCAGCCGTTCCTGCGGCCGTTCACGCAAGCGCCAGCGCACATCCTCGAGATCGACGACCAGGCGGGGTGGCGACTGGAGAATGCGCGTGCTGAAGCGGGCTGGGCCGTCGACATCGATGACGATCCGGGTGATGCTCTCATTGACGCCGAAACGAATGCCGAAGACTTCCGGCACGCCAGGCTGCTGCGCCAGGGCGACGTGCGGTGCCGCCGAGAGCAGCACGACCAGCAACACCAATTGCAGGATGGCGAAGGGCCCCGCCAGGGGGCGGCCCATGGCCCAGCCCACGATCAGCCTCAATTGCCGGTGCCCGCCGCCGGCAGCACCGCCCGGCCGAGCACAACGTGCCTGGCCGCGGGCCGGCAGCCGACTTCCGCTTGCAACGACATCCTCAACATGGCTGGCGCTCGACCCATGCGACGGTTTCAGCAACCCCTCACCAGGGAGGCGACTCACCTGCGGTGAAATCGCGCAATGCGTGTTATCGGGCAAGCGGCGAAGCCGTGCAACCGCGCTTCGGTCTGCCGGCCTGGACGGTCATCGGGCACGCTGCCGCTCGGCAGCGTGCCCGATGACCAAGCACCAGGATGCCCACGCCCGCGTTGATTATCGCATTGTAGCCGCTAGCGACAATGATTATAGTCACTGTCATGGCTCGGGTAGCTCCATGACGGTGACGTCTCGCGCGGTCGCAATGACCGTGCCCACGTTCGCCCGATGCCCCCGGTCACCCATACCGTCGAGACAACGCTTGTCGATCGAGGCGCGTTCCCACTCAGCCGCCGCACGTGCCTGCCCGCTGCCTGCCGAAGTGTTTTCGGTCGTCGGCGTGCGGACCCGCGGCGGACTGGCCGTCGGCACCCGGCATGGCCTGGCCCGCTCGGTCTCGATCGCTGGAGCGATCCTCGACTCCCTGGCCGGACCGCCGGTCGCCGCCGCGCAAGCACGTTGCTGCCGCCCGGCGATTCTGCGCGGTCGCCCCACAACCTGCCTGCCGCCGGCGACAACGCCGCGGCACGCCATGAGACGCCCGCGCGACGAACGCCACCACGCTGTGGCTGGTGCCGCCGGGCCGGAGACTCTCGTTTATGACCAAACGCATGCTCATCGATGCGAACCACCCGGAAGAGACCCGGGTGGTCGTGCTTCAGGACCACCAGCTCGTTGACTTCGACTTCGAATCGTCGACCAAGCGCCAAATCAAGGGCAACGTCTATCTCGCCAAGGTGACACGGGTCGAGCCGTCGCTGCAGGCGGCGTTCGTCGACTATGGTGGCAATCGCCACGGCTTTCTCGCGTTCAGCGAGATTCACCCGGACTATTTCCAGATTCCGCAGGCCGATCGTGAGCTACTCGCCAAGCTCGAGCGCGAGAGCGCCGAGAGCGAGAACGGCGATGGCGGCAACGGCCCGGCCAAGAAGAAGCGCTCGCGGCGGCGCGGAGCCGATGACGAGGCGTCGGCGGAAGCCGATGACGACACCGCCGAGGACGATCAGCCGATCGAGGTGCGGCAGGACGCCGAGGAGGAGACCGCGGACGTGATGAGCGAGCAGGCGCGACGCCGGGCTCGTCTGCTCCGCTCCTACAAGATCCAGGAGGTGATCAAGCGCCGGCAGATCATGCTGGTGCAGGTCGTCAAGGAGGAGCGTGGCAACAAGGGTGCCGCGCTCACCACCTATCTCTCGCTCGCCGGTCGCTACTGCGTGCTGATGCCGAACACCGCGAGGGGCGGCGGCATCAGCCGCAAGATCATGAGCGGCGAGGACCGCGCCAAGCTGAAGTCGATCGTCGCCGAGCTCGACGTGCCGCAGGGCATGGGGCTGATCGTGCGCACCGCCGGACAGCAGCGCTCGCGGACCGAGATCAAGCGCGACTACGACTATTTGATGCGGCAGTGGAGCGAGATTCGCGACACGACGCTGCAGAGCGTGGCGCCGGCGCTGATCTACGCCGAGGGCGACCTGATCAAGCGGGCGATGCGCGATCTCTACAGCCGCGACATCGACGAGGTGCTGGTCGAGGGCGAGGCGGCGCAGCGCTCGGCCAAGCGGCTGATGGGCATGATGATGCCGAGCCGCGCCCGGCACGTGAAGCTCTACAAGGAGGAGCTGCCGCTCTTTTTCAAATACAAGGTCGAGGACCAGCTCGACGCGATGCACAGCCCGACCGTGCAGCTGCCGTCGGGTGGCTCGATCGTCATGCACGCGACCGAGGCCTTGATCGCCATCGACGTCAATTCCGGCAAGTCGACCCGCGAGCGGCATATCGACGAGACCGCGGTCAAGACCAATCTCGAGGCCGCCGACGAGATCGCGCGGCAGCTGCGGCTCAGGGATCTGGCCGGGCTCGTCGTCATCGACTTCATCGACATGGCCGAGAACCGCCACCAGCGCTCGGTCGAGCGGCGCCTCCGCGACGCCTTGAAGATCGATCGGGCGCGCATTCAGCTCGGCAAGATCAGCATGTTCGGGCTGATGGAGCTGTCGCGGCAGCGGTTGCGGCCGAGCCTGCAGGAGCTGTCGTCGCAGGTCTGCCCGACCTGCCTGGGCCTGGGCTCCGTGCGGTCGACGGAATCCTGTGCGCTGCAGGCGCTCCGGCTCGCCGAGGAGGCTGGCATCGGTGGCGAGGCCAAGGTGCTGCGCTTGCTGCTGCCGGGCGAGGTGGCGCTCTACGTCTTGAACCAGAAGCGCGACGGGCTGGTGCGCGTCGAGCAACGCTACGCGATGCGGATCGAGGTCACGGTCGACCCCGAATCGACCCCCGGTCACGTCAAGGCGGAGGTGCTCGAGCGCCGCGATCCGGGCGAGCGGGTGGCCATTGCCGACGAGACGGCGGAGGAGCCGGCTGGCGTGGCCGCCGACGATGCGCCGGACGACGACGCCCCGGACGACGAGACCCCGATGGCCCGCCGCGCCGATGCGCCGGCCGCCGAGGGAGCCGAGGAAGACGGCGGCCGCAAGCGTCGCCGGCGGCGGCGGCGGCGGCGGCGGTCCGACGACGCGCCAGTCGGCGAGGCTGCGCCAGTCGTCGGAGCTGCAACGGTCGACGAGGCGGACGACACGGGATTGCCTTCCGAGGCCGAGGCGCCGATCGTCGCGGCGACCGATGTGCCGCCTGCTGCCCGAGGCGAGAGCGGTTCCGGCAGGCCCGAGGCGGAGACGCCGGCCGGCGATGCAATGGGATCGGCGCCGGCGCCGGCCGAGGCGCCGCACGATGCCGCTCCGGCGGTCACTGCCGAGGCGCCTGACGACAGCGGACCGGCGGCAGTCTCGGCGGGCGACGCGACGTCGGACGAGGAGCCGAAGAAGCCGCGGCGACGTCGGCGCGCACGCAAGCCGGCAGCCGAGGCAGAGGTTGCTCCGGCCGAAGCGGAGGCTCCAGTGGCAGAGCCTGCACCAGCGCCGGTAGCCGAGGCGCCGGCTCTGGCCGCGAGCCCGCCTGTGCCGGAGGCGGCAATGCCGGCCGAGCCTGCGGTGCCGGCAGCAGAGGGCGTTCCGGCGGCACCCTTGCCGCCGGAACCGGCTGGCGCATTGCCGGTGGCTGACGAGCCGGGGCATGGCGATAGCGAGGCCGTCGACGAGAAGCCGCGGGAGCTGGCGCTCGTCGAGGAGGGCGAGGAGTCGCAACCGGCGCGTCAGGGCTGGTGGAGCCGCTGGGTTCGTTGAGCCGGACGTGTTGGGCGTGACAGCCGAGCCGGCGCCGTTGACGGAAAATTCATCCAACGGTGCGAGATTGAGATCGCCGGCGGCCCGGCTGGGGCTTGCAACAGTCCGGTCGGCGGGCGATCTCTAGGCTGGCACTGCATGGGTGCGGTGACGCCGGCGCCGGTGACCTCGTCGCCCGATGGCGGCAGGATGGCTCGACCAAGGGAGTGCAAGCGGGCGTGATGGGACGTTCCTGGGCGATTACCGCTTTCCTGGCCGTGTTCGTCTCGGCGGCGCCCGCCGTCGCGCAGACGCTGATACGCGATGCGGAGATCGAGGCGGATCTGCGTCGGATAGCGGACCCGATCTTTCTTTCCGCCGGCCTCGATCCGTCGAGCGTTCGGGTGTTCATCGTCAACGACCCGAGCCTGAACGCGTTCGTTGCCGGCGGGCAGAACATGTTCATCAATACGGGTCTGATCCAGAGCGCCCAGACGCCTGAGCAACTCGCCGGCGTGATCGCCCACGAGACCGGCCACATCTCCGGCGGCCATCTGTCGCGTCTGCAGGATGCCGTCGGTGACGCCAACACCCAGGCCATTATCGGCGCGCTGCTGGGCGCTGCCGCCATCGCCGCCGGGGCACCGCAGGTGGGCACAGCGGTAATCGCCGGCGGCGCCACCGTCGCCGAGCGCAGTCTCTTGAAGTTCAGCCGCGGCCAGGAGCAGGCAGCGGACCAGGCGGCGATCCGCTACCTGGAATCCGAGTCACTGCCGCCGACCGGTCTCTACGAATTCTTCAAGATCCTCGAGACGCAGAATCTGCGGATCAACCGCGAAGGTCCCGAGTATCTGCGAACCCACCCCCTCACCCGGGATCGGATCAATTTTCTCGGCGCCTCGGTCGAGAGCTCGCCCTATCGCGGCCAGGCCATGCCGCCCGAGCAGCACACGGCGCATGCTCGGGCGGTTGCCAAGCTCGACGGCTTTCTCGGCGAGCCCATGGACGTGCTGGCGCGCCGCAACGGCGACAGCTTCGAGGACCGGTATGCCCGTGCAGTCGCGCTGTTTCGTCGTGGCGATACCGACAGATCGCTCGAGATCGTGACAGCGTTGATCGCCGAGGAACCGGAAAACCCGCATCTCTACGAGCTCGAGGGGCAGATCCTGTTCGAGAGTGGGCGCATCGCCGAATCGGTCCCGGCCTACCGGGAAGCGGTGCGTGGCGTGCCGGACTCGGCGCTCGTGCGGTTCGGTCTCGCGCGGGCCCTGCTCGAGATGCCCGATCGCGAGAGCATTGCCGAGGCCGCAGCGCTGTTGCGCGAGGTCGTGCGGGTCGAACCGAGCAATCCCACCGCCTGGCGCTTTCTCGGCGTGGCCGAAGGGCGCCTCGGCCACGAAGGCCGCGCCTCGCTGGCGCTCGCCGAGCAGGCCGTCCTGGTCCGCAATCAAGAGGACGTGCAACTGCACTTGCGCCGCGCCCGCCAGCACGTTCAGCCCGGCGACCCCGACTGGATTCACCTCCAGGACCTCGAGCAAGCCGCAGAGCGCCTGCAGCTCACGAGCAACGGCTGAAGATCTTCCGATCCTCCGCGGCCAGCTAGGGCCGCGCGGAACTCGTTTCAGACCTTCTTTTGAGGTGACCGGTTGGATGGGAGTGCTGATGACGCTCTTGACGACATCGACTTGGTGCCGCAACCGAGCTTTGGCAACGCCCTGAGTTCGGCCATGGCCATGACGCCTACCATGCTCAGCCGTTCGTCTCCTCTGGATGCCGAGTCCACGGCCTACCCGCACGCGGCGGACCGCATTAAGGCGCATCGTGCGGCACGAGATGGCAGTCAACGCCTCCAACCTCAATGCCGCAGCCAATGGCGATCGACATGTGCGCCGGCAGGAACCGAGGATGACCATGTTGCCCGGTGCTCAGCCCTCCTTTGCTTGGTCGAGGTCGACTGTTGGTGCATGGTTGGCTGCTCCGCCGCGCTGGCGGGACGATCGCTCCGGGAGCCGGGGGCCGGTATGCCAAGCTACTGTGCGGGCGGCTGGTGTTGTCGCGGCGACGCGATTGTTCGATGCCCGTTTGGGCCCCTGCAGGGAAGAGAAGAGCTCGCCGTCGAGCAGCTCGTCGCGGCCTCGGGCGTTGACGGCAGCCGTTCTCGCAGGGTGAACCCGGTTCGATGAAGGCAGTCCGAGCACCGGCCGCGGTGATCCATCGCTGGACGGTCTTGGCGACAAACGCCGGGCCGTTGTCCGACCGGACAAGGGCTGGTGGGCCGCGCAGGATGAACAAGTCCGTCAGCCCATCGATCACGTCGACTGACGCGAGCTTCCTGCGGAGCCGAATCGCCAGGCTCTCGCGGGTCAACGCGTCCAGCAGGTGGCGCGATCCCGCCATGGCGCGGCGGCGGTCAGCAGACCGCCGAGGGGAGCCGCCACAGGCGTTCGACCCGCTTGTCGTCGACCGACCATCCGGCATCGCGCAGCGATCCGGCGACAGCCGCAACGACCTTGCTGGCCGGCCAGCTCGAGCCGGTCCGCGACCAGATGGCCCTCGTCGTCGCGACCGTGTGGGGCATCACGCCGCGTCGAGCGGTGCCCCCCGCGCACCCGGCAGGCCCGGCGATTCCGAGAAGCGTGCGAACAGGGTCGATCCACTGGCGACGGCGCCCGGGGCTCAGACATCTCCCCGCGCTGCCTCCCCAGGATCTGCCTGTCGAGCGTGCGATCCGAGACCGCCCGACGAAGCCGCTCGTTCTCCTTCTCCAGGGTGCTACGCTGGCTCCAGCCCCTTCAGCCGGCCCAGCTGGCCACCGCCGAACCCGCCATACGCCTTGCGCCAGCGGTCGTACGTGACCTCGCCGGCAACCGGTTGCCGGATCGCCTCCGCCACCGACATGCCGCGGCCGTGCAAAACCTCCGCCTGCCGCAGCTTGCCGACGATCTCCTCCGCCCGTAACGCCTCCGCGCCATCTCCGGTCCTCCGCAGTCCCGAACATCAGCGGGCACCAATGCTCAGCCGGAGAACCAGGACGGATGATCTGGCCAACCAGAGCAAATGTGTCGGTGTAGCGCCGAATTCAGGCGTACCGGACCCGAAGAGACGCTGAAATGGCCGGAGAGACCTTGCATGAGCCGGTCCTCGCCGTCGCCTCGGTCAACGGCCGCCGAGGGGTCGGTCAATGAGCGGTAGATCGCCATCTTCAGCTACGAGGAAAGCAGGACGGCGCGGCCGTTCGTTCGGCGAGCGCGCGCTGGCTTTCGATCTCTTGGGCGGCTATTCGACCGTTACCGACTTCGCCAGGTTGCGCGGCTGGTCGACGTCCGTGCCCTTCAGGATCGCGGTATGATAGGCCAGGAGCTGCACCGGCACGGTGTAGAGCAACGGCGCCACGAAGGGATCGACCTCCGGCATGACGAAGCTGTGCTCGGCATACTTGCCCAACGCCGCGACGCCATTCCGGTCGCTCAGCAAGATGATCCGACCGCCACGCGCTGCCACCTCCTGCAGATTGCTCGCCGTCTTTTCGAAGAGCGCATCGGTGGGCGCCACGACCACGACCGGAACGGTGTCGTCGATCAGCGCGATCGGCCCGTGCTTGAGCTCGCCCGCAGCATAGCCTTCCGCGTGGATGTAGCTGATCTCCTTGAGCTTCAACGCACCTTCCAGGGCGATCGGGTACATCGGCCCGCGTCCGATGTAGAGGACGTCGCGCGCCTCCATGATGCCGGCGGCAATGCGCCGGATCACTCCGTCCTGCTCGAGCACCTCCAGCATCAATGCCGGAACCTCGTCGAGTGCCTTGACCAAGCGCGCCTCCTCGGCCGTGGGCAGGTAGCCACGCGCCTTGGCACAGCCAAGCGCCAGGCAGGCGAGCGTCGCGAGCTGGGTGGTGAAAGCCTTGGTCGAGGCGACGCCGATCTCCGGTCCCGCCAGGGTGCGCAACACCCCGTCAGCTTCGCGGGCGAGCGAGCTTTCCGGAACGTTGACCACGGCCAATGTCGGTCGATGCAGCGACTTGATGTAGCGGAGCGCGGCCAATGTGTCGGCGGTCTCGCCCGACTGGGAGACGAACAAGCCTGCCGTGCCGACCTCCATCGGCGGCTCGCGGTAGCGGAACTCCGATGCGATATCGCATTCGACCGGCAGCTTGGCCAGCCCCTCGAACCAGTACTTGGCGACCATGCAAGCGTAGAAGGCCGTGCCGCAGGCGACAGTGGTCAGGCGGCTGAGCCCTTTCGGATCGAACGGCAGGTCGGCCAGAGCAATGCGATGGTCGGTGGCGGCGTCGGCCAGCGCAGCGAAGGAGCGCAGCGTATCGCCGAGCACGGCCGGTTGCTCGAAGATCTCCTTCTCCATGAAGTGACGATGGTTGCCTTTGCCGATCAGGGCACCGGACAGAGCCGTCTGCTTGATCGGCCGGGAAACGACCTGCCCTGACGCGTCCTCGATCCTGACGTCGCCGACCCGGATAAAGGCGATGTCGTTCTCGTCGAGATACTGAATCCGGTCCGTCAACGGTGCCAACGCCAGCGCGTCGGAGCCCACATACATGGCCTCGTGCGCCTCGCCGTAGCCAATGGCGAGCGGGCTGCCACGCCGCGCCGCGACCAGCAGGTCGGGCGCATCCTGGAAAAGCAGGACCAGACCAAAGGCCCCCTCCAACCGAGCGATCGCCTGCCGCGCGGCCGCCTCGACGTCGAGGCCGAGCGCCAGATTGCGGGCAACCAGGTGCGGCACCACCTCGGTGTCGGTCTGGGTTTGAAACTCGTGGCCGGCGGCCTCCAGCTCATGGCGCAAGGCGGCAAAATTCTCGATGATACCATTATGCACGACTGCGACCCCGCCTGCGAGGTGCGGATGCGCATTGGTCTCGGTCGGCGCGCCGTGCGTGGCCCAGCGTGTATGGCCGATACCAACGGTGCCGCCCAGCGGATGCGCCTCCAGCAACGTCGCGAGCTGCGCCAGTTTGCCCTCGGCCCGCCTGCGATCGATCCGCCCATCCGCGATCGCAGCGATTCCGGCGCTGTCATAACCGCGATACTCGAGGCGCTGCAGGGCCTCGAGCAGCATGGGGGCCACCGGCTCTTGCGCTATGGCGCCGACAATTCCGCACATGTCTCATTCCCCGAGCTTGAGGTCGACCGAACTCGGCCAATCAAGGCTTGCCGCTGTCCAAGGCGAACGTCAACGGACGTTTCCCGCCGCGCTCGCCGATTTGTCATGGGTCCCGCCGAACCACTCGTCACGCCTTGAGCGCAAAGACCGCTAGGGATCTGCATCTGTTGCCCCTTCCATCATCGCGATCTGCGCCGGCGCGGCCGCTGCCTCATCCTCCAACGCCATCTGCCGACCGACCAGATCACGCAAACGCTTCGGCGTCATTGGCTGACCGGCGAAGTATCCCTGCACTAGGTCGCAACCTTCGGCAATCAGCAGCTGCAGCTGATCCTTGGTCTCGACACCCTCGGCGCACACGACGAGATCGAGGTCGTGGGCCAGCGCTACGACCGACCGAACGATCGATGCCGCATGCCGGGAGCGTACGATCCGACGAATGAAGGATTGGTCGATCTTGAGCTTGTCGAAGGGAAAAATCTGCAAATAGCCTAGCCCGGCATAGCCCGTGCCGAAATCGTCAAGCGCGATCTTGAGCCCCAGACGCTTAAGACGCAGGAGAACATCCAATGTGGTGTCCGTGTCCTCGATCAGCACGCCTTCGGTGATCTCCAGCTCCAGCCGTGCCGGATCCATCGCGGTTTCGGCGAGCAGCATTTCCATGTGCTCGACGCAGTCCGGCGCCAGGAGGTCGATCGGCGACAAATTGACGGAGATTTGGAACGCACCAAGCCGCTTGCTGTCGAGACAGGCGCGACGCAGGGCCCAGCGACTGAGTTCGACGACCATCCCTGTGCGCTCGGCGAGCGGGATGAATCGGGTCGGCGAAACGAAGCCATGGGCGCGGTGGTGCCAGCGTATCAAGGCCTCCGCGCCGCAATAGCGTCCGGTGCGCAAATCGAGCTGAGGTTGGTAGTTCAGCGCCAGTCCGCCGTCCGCGATCGCCTGCCGCAACTCCTCCTCGAGGCGCCGTACGGTGAGCGCCTCGAGGTCCATGCCGTCCATGAACAAGCGTGTCGAACGCCGGTCGCGGCGCGCCTGGGTGACGGCGAGCTGAGCCCGTCGAATACAGGTTTCCGGCTCGCGATCCTCGGGCGTGATCTCATAGACACCCATGTGGCAGGCGACTTTCAGAGTCTCTTCGGCCACAGAGAACCGCTCATCGAGCGTTTGCTCCAATCGCGTGGTCAGGGCGCTCAACGGATCGTTCGACAAGCCGCGCGGACGGAGCAGCAGGAACTCATCGGCCGAGAGGCGGCCCAGGAGATCACCGTCTCGGGCACAGACGCGGACCCGCTCGGCCACCTGCTGCACCACGGCGTCGCCGGAAGCCGCGCCGAACGCTTCATTGATGCCGCGGAACCGATCGATGTCGACAACGAGCACAAACGGCGGATCGCACGGCTCGCGACTGGCCTGAAGGACAGTCGCAACGGCCTGCATCGAGCCCAATCGGTTCAGGAAACCGGTCAGCGGGTCGTGCCGGTCGACGAACTCCAGTCGCTCACGGGTCTCGACGACGTCGCTGATGTCGATGCCGGCACCTCGATAGCCTGCCAAGTTCCCAGCCCTGTCGAGAAAAGGCCGGCCGATCAAGCGCAGGTGGCAGATGTCTCCGGAAGCCGCGGCGAGCACGACCTCGATATCGCGGAACGGCCGCCCCCTCGCCACCGCCATGCTCATCGACCGCTGCATGTGATCGGCGATCGACACGCCTGGAAGCTCGGCCAGAAAGCAGCCGATGGCTGCCTCTCGCGGCCAGCCGCTCAGCCGCTCGAACCCTTCGGAGACGGTCGCCAGCCTACCTTCCCGATCGGCCTGCCAAATGAAATCGGCGCCGGCATGCGCCACGTCCTCGAACAGCGCGTCGACGTCCGCGACAAGCCCCAGCTGGCGCCGGCACGACCTCGCCGTCGCCGCGACGGCGGCAACGCCAGCCAGGACACAGACCCCGATCGCCAGGAGCCAAGTCGACACGGCACTGGCAGGCGGCCAGCTGGACGCGGCAGTCGGCGATGGGACGAGATCCAAGGCCGGAGCAACGACAAAGAGCCACAGCAGGCCGCTCAGGCCACCCGCGACCACAAGTCCGAGCGGCATGGCCAGAGCATGGCCAAGAGACCGCCCATCGCTTGCCGGCACGACCGGCTGGTCGAGCGCCACTGCCCATCTCCGTCATGAAACCGCCATTCACAACGACGATGACAGCCAAACCTTAAGATCCGGTGAACCGTGACGGCAAGGCCGCCCGTCGATTGACCCCAGTCAATCCGGCAGGCCGAACACCTTGGGATCGCGCCAGCGAAACAGCTCGGGATCGAGCGGGCCGCCGGTCCGCACGTCCTCCAGAAGCACATGGGTGACCAGCCCCTGGGGATCGACCACCGACCAGCGTCGAAGCGCCAGCGGCTGCTCGCCGAAGACCAGCGTCACCGAGCCCTGGTCAGCCGCGTCCTTGCGAACCAGCGTCAACGCCACCTCGCCGCCGGCGCGCTCGACGCCGGTGACCTCGACATCGCCGTCGAGCGCGATCTCGGAATCGAGCAAGATGCCGAGCGGCGTCTGGCTGATCGGGATGACGTTCACTTGCTGGATCGATGCATCGTAGAAGACGAGCCGCCAATCGCCGGGTGCCACGAGACGAATCTGCGAAGGCGGGTCGTAGTCGAAGCGCAGCTTGCCCGGCCGCTGGATATACACCTTGCCGGTGGCCAGCTCACCGTTGGGCGCGATCTGCGAGAACCTGGCCTCGAGCGTGTCGATTGCGTTCAGATACCGCTCGACATCGGCGACGACGCTCGCCTGAGCCGCGACGCGCCCACCCGCCAGCGCACCGCCAATCGCGAGCGCCACGCCAAGCGCAGCGGTCGCAAATGCCCGGCGCGTCCAGGCGGCGGGCGGAGTCTCGGCTACTTCGGTCATTCGTTCTCGATCGGTCAATGATCTGGAATGCTTCAGTCGTCGTCTGTGCGCTCGGTGCCGTCGAGGCCGCCACGCCCCATCAGCACCTGGCGCCGGCCGACGTGATCGGCCTGCGTGATCAGGCCTTCCTGCTCCATCCGCTCGATCAGCTTGGCGGCGCTGTTGTAGCCGATGCTGAGCTTGCGCTGCAGATAGCTGGTCGACGCCTTGCCGTCGCGGGCGACGATCTGCACGGCCTGCTCGTAGACGTTGTCGCCGCTGGGCTCGGTCGCGAGGGGCGTCTCCTCGCCGCCCACCTCGAGCGCGCCGGACTCGCTGGTCACGTCGTCCTGGTAATCCGGCTCGCCCTGCGTCTTGAGATGCGCCACCACCCGCTCGACCTCGCCGTCGGTGACCAGCGGACCGTGGATGCGCATGATGCGATCGCCGGGCATCAGATAGAGCATGTCGCCCTGCCCCAGCAGCTGCTCGGCGCCCGGCTCGCCCAGGATCGTCCGGCTGTCGATCTTCGAGCTGACCCTGAAGCTGATCCTGGACGGCAAGTTGGCCTTGATCACGCCGGTCAGCACGTCGACGGACGGGCGCTGCGTCGCCACGATGAGGTGCACGCCGGCGGCTCGCGCCTTCTGCGACAAGCGCTGGATGGCATGCTCGATCTCCTTGCCGGCCGTCAGCATCAGATCGGCCACCTCGTCGACGATGACGACGATGAGCGGCAAGGCGGTCATGTCGATCGGCTGGTCCTCGATGATCGGCTGGCCCGAGCCCGCCTCGAAGCCGACCCGGACCCGGCGGGTCAGGGTTTCGCCACGGGCCTTGGCCTGCTCGACCCGGCGGTTGAAGGCGAAGATGTCGCGCACGCCGAGATGCGACATCAGCCGGTAGCGCTCGTCCATCGCCCGAACGACCCATTTGAGCGCCACCACCGCCTTGTGCGGCTCGGTCACCACCGGGGCCAGGAGATGCGGGATGTCCTCGTAGACCGAGAGCTCGATCACCTTGGGATCGATCATGATGATCCGGCACTGCTCGGGCGTCAGCCGGTAGAGCAGCGACAGGATCATCGCGTTGATGGCGACCGACTTGCCGGCGCCGGTGGTGCCGGCGATCAGGAGATGCGGCATCCGCGCGAGATCGACGACGATCGAATTGCCGGAGATGTCCTTGCCCAGCGCCAGCGCCAGACGTGCCTCGCTCCGCGCGAACGTGTCGGACTGCAGCAGCTGGCGCAGGTAGACGGTCTCGCGGCTCTCGTTCGGCAGCTCGATGCCGATGACGTTGCGCCCCGGTACCACCGCGACCCGCACCGAGAGCGCGCAGAGCGACCGGGCGATGTCGTCGGCAAGGCTGATCACCCGGGCGGCGCGGGTGCCGGGCGCCGGCTCCAGCTCGAACAGCGTCACCACCGGCCCCGGCTTGGCGTCGATGATCTCGCCGCGCACGCCGAAATCGTCGAGCACGCTCTCCAGCTGGCGGCTTACCTCGTCGAGCTGGCCCTTGGTCATCCCGGGCTTGGCGCCCCCTTTCACCGGCGCCAGCATGTCGAAGCGCGGCAGGACGAAGGCGTTCATCGGCAAATCGGCCTGCGCGGGTGGCGCCGGGGGCGCGGCCGCTGCGGCGGTCGTGCCCTGACGCGCTTCCTCGGCCAAAGTCGGCGCATGCCTCGGTCGGCCGCGCGGGCTGGGCCGGGTCTCGGCGGGCGGCGTCTTGCCGGCGCCGCCCTTGCGGCGCAGCGGCAGGTCGACCTGCGGCGGCTCGCCGTCGTCCAGGAAGTCCTCGGCCATCACCGGCGGACGGCCGAAGCCGAAAACGACCGCGAGCCGCGCCAGCCAGCCATGGCGCACCGCATCGGGCGTGACCGGTTCTGGCACGACCGCCTCGCGCTCGAAGGCCTCGCTGTCCGCCGCTGCGGCCTGGCGGCGCTGCAGGCTGCGCCGTCCTTCCTCGATCAGGCGGCCAGAATAGGCGCCGGTCGAAACGGCAGCGCCGCCCAACCGTTGGCCCAACCAGCGCGAGCCGTGGCCCATCCTGCCCAGGGCCCAGCTGCTCTCACGCCACCTGAGACCCAGAGCGGCAATGCCGAACAGCAGCGCGGCGCCGCCGGTGAGCCAACCGTAGAGCCCAGCCGGCAAATGCTGCACCAAGTAGAGCAGCTCGAAGTCGCCGACGATGCCACCGAGCCCGACCCGGAACGGCCAGGCCTCGACGCCCGGCTCGCTCAGGCCGGCGAGAAAGGCCGAGGCGCTGAGCAGCGCCAGCGGCAATGCCATCAGCGGCAGCCACGGCCAGGCGAGCCGGCGGTTGGCCACCAACCGCCCACCCCAGAAGCAACCGACGAGCGGCAAGAGCCACGAGGCCTTGCCGAAGGTCTGCAGCAGCAGATCGGCCGCCACCGCCCCGCTGCCGCCTGCCGGGTTGCTGATCTCGGCGTTGCTGGCCTGGTTGAACGACGGGTCCGATGGATCGAAGCCGACCAGGGCAAGCGCCAGAAACGCCGCGACCGCCAGCAGCAGGAGCCCGAGAGTTCGGCGCCCAAGGCCGCGCATCCACTCGCTGACCGCCGCCGGCTCGTCGATATCGAGGTATGAAGTCGCCATGCTCGAACTCTCTCGGGTCGAAGTGACTCAGCTGATGACAGCCGCCAGCTGACGCAGGGCCGGGGCGAGGACCTCGGGCTCCTGGACCAGGGCGACGCGGAGATAGCGGGCACCGGGGTCACGGTACTCGGGATCGGCCACGGGCGACGCACCGACGGTTGCCGTCAGGTAGGCACCGGGCAGAGTCTTGATATGGTGGCGGCGCCACAGCTCCGCGGCGACCGCGACGCCGTCGCCGACGTCGAGCCAGAGGAAGAAGCCGCCGGGCGGCCGGTAGAAGCCTGCCTTGCCGGCGAGCGCGTCAGCAGCAACGTCGATCTTGCGCCGGTAGCGGTCCCGGTTCTCCCGAACATGCGTGTCGTCGGCCCAGAGTGCCGCCGCGGCGGCCATCACGGGCAAGGGCTGCACGGCACCGCCATAGGCCCTGATGCGCAGGAAATGGGTGAGGAAGTCCGGATCGCCGGCGACGAAGCCGCTGCGCAGCCCAGCGGCGCTGGAGCGCTTCGAGAGGGAGTGCATCACGATCAAATGATCGAGCGCGCCGCCCAGTTCGGCCGCCACCTCGAGCGCGCTCGGCGGCGGCTCCTTGTCGTAGATCTCGGCATAGCACTCGTCGACGACCAGCATGAAGTCGTATGTCCTGGCCAGTCCGATTGCCTTGGCCAGATAGGCCTTGCTCGCAACGACACCCTGAGGATTGGCCGGTGTGCAGAGGTAGCACAGTGTCGCACGAGCCAGATCCGCTGGCGGCACCGCGTCGAGATCCGGCAGAAAGCCCGTCTCCGACGTTGCCGGGAGCAGCACCGGCTCGGCGCCGGCGAGCACGGCGCCGCCCTGATAGGTCGAGTAGAGTGGGTTGGGCATCAGCACCGCTGCCGGCCGCCCCGACAAGGCGTCGGGGTCGGTCGCGGCGACCCCGACCAAGAACAGCGCTTCCTTCGTGCCGGCAACCGGCAGCACATGGCGATGCGGCTCGAGCCAATCTTCCGGCAGGGCGAAGCGCCGAACCAGCCAGTCGGCGGCGGCGCGGCGGAACTCAGGGGTGCCGGAAGGCGGCGGATACTTGTTCCAGAGAGCGGCGTGGGCGTCGAGTGTCATGGCGAGGAGCGGCGGTGGCGCGTGTTGCGGCTCGCCGATCGACAGATCGATCAACGGGCGCTCGGCCGGCGGTCCGACTTCCGCCAGCATCGCCGCCAGCCGGCGGAAGGGAAATTCGTCGAGGGCGGCAAAGCGCCTGTTCCACATGGTCTCGGGTCTTGTCCGCCAGGGTCTCTGATCCGCCGGGCACGGGCTCACGCGAGGCAGCTTACGCCATCTGCGCCATCCGGCCATGCCGTCTACCGTGGCTGCAGCAATCACAGGTCATCTGTCAGCGCACGACCAGCCTTCACCCGTACCTTAACACCGGTCGACAACCGCTTCAACTTGCGCTGAAATCATTAAATCAGTGTGTGTTTTCTGCAGCTTGGATGACGCGCCCTGCCAAACGCGCTATTTCTACCGCGACACCGACGAAAACCTGTCGGCCGCTGGATAGGGAAACGTGATGCGCCGCGCTGCCGTTCTCGCCACCCTGACCTGGCTCGCCTCGCCCGCCATCGGGCTGGCGGCCCTGCCCGATGGCGTGGCAGGCCGATGGCAAGCCATCGTTGCCGATCAGGACGGCGAACGGACCGCGACCGCGATGCTCGTCGAGCGGGGCAGCGGGTTCGAGATCGACATCGATGTGCCGGGCACGCCTAACCTGGCGGCACGCATGACCCCGACGGAGCGCCCGCAGGTCTTCCAGGTCGCCGCGGCGCGAAGCCTCTTCGGCCTCTTCGAGAGCGAGCAGAGCACCGACCCGTTCGACGGACCGCCCTTGCTCTGGGCGCGCACAACCGACAGCGCGTTGATCGCCTACCGCGTTTCGGTGGCGAATGACGGCGGCTTGACGCTGGTCAGGGTCGCGCTCGCGCCGGTCGAGACAGGTCTCGAGATGTCGGTCCAGCTGCGCCTCGACGGCAGTGTCGCCGAGGAGTGGCTCGTTGTGCTCGAGCCGGCGGAGTAAGAGAATGTGCGCACGTGCCCGCCAGCGCTCGATCGCCCTGGTCTGCCTTGCCTGGCTGCTCGGCGCCTGGCCGGCCGCGGCGGCCCCGCTCGACGCGTTCTTCGGCAGCTATGTCGGGGTCGCGGAGGTCGAGAATGCGTTCGGCGAGGTCGTCGAGCAGCGTGACATGGACATCGTCATCTCGCCGTTTCGCCGCGGCGGGTTCCAGGTGCGCTGGGTGAATGTCACCCTGGTCGATGGCCGCCGCGACGTGCCCGGCGTCGAGCGGCGGGTCGCCGAGGTCGTTTTCGAGCCGAGGGACGGCTCCAAGTTCTTCACCGAAGGCCACGTCGTCGATCCCTTCACCAGCCGCGAGGAGATAGCACCGCTGGCCGGCGATCCGGTGCGCTGGGCCAAGCTCGATGATGACGGGCTGCACGTCTTCTCCTTCGTGGTCCTGCCGGACGGCTCCTACGAGCTGCACACCTACACCCGCCGACTGACCGATATCGGCCTCGACCTCTTCTTCGAGCGCGTCGTGGACGGCGTCATGGTGCGGCGGATTGAAGGACACACCGTCCGTGCCGATTGACCGTCGCCGATTGCTCCTCGGGGCGGGCCAGCTCGCCGCCGCGGCGTTGCTGCCAACCGCCGTCGGCGCCCAGCAAATGACGCTCTTTCGGATCGGCACCGGTGGTGTCGCCGGCACCTACTATCCAATTGGCGGTCTGCTTGCCGCCATCATCAGCAGTCCACCGGGTGCTCGCCCCTGCGACCAGGGCGGTTCATGCGGCGTGCCGGGCCTGGTCGCCATCGTGCAGTCCTCGAACGGCTCAGTCGCCAATGTCGAAGGCATCGCCGCCGGCCAGCTGGAGAGCGGCTTCGTGCAGAGCGATGTCGCCTTCGGCGCCTATCATGGCACCGGCGCCTTTGCCGATCGCGCGCCTGTGCCCGGCCTGCGCGCGATCGCCAGCCTCTACGTCGAAAGCGTGCATCTCGTGGTCAGTGCCGATAGCGACATTCGCGAGATCGGCGAGCTGCGCGGCAAGCGCGTGAGCCTCGACAGCCTCGGCTCTGGCACGCACATCGATGCGCTGCTGATCCTCGAGGCACACGGCCTCGGCGTCGACGATCTCGATGCCCAGTTCATCAAGCCCGAGCAATCGACCCGGGCCATGCTCGCCGGCGAGCTCGATGCCTTCTTCATCGTCGCCGGCTACCCCACCCCTTCGGTCCTCGAGATGACGCGTGATCATGCCGCCCGGCTACTGCCGATCGACGGTCCACTGATCGACGCGCTGGTCGAGGCCTATCCTTTTTTCTCGCGCGATATCATCCCGGATGGTGTCTATCCCGGCGTGCCGAGCACGCCGACCTTGGGCGTCGTCGCGCAATGGCTGGTTCACGAGCGACTTGACGCAGACCTCGCCCACGACATCACGGCAGCGCTCTGGCACCCGACCCACCGGGCGTTGCTCGACACCGGCCACGCCAAGGGCAAGGAGATCACGCTCGAGACGGCGCTCGACGGGCTCGGCATCCCCCTGCACCCAGGTGCCGAGCGCTTCTACCGCGAGATGGGGATGCTGTCCGGCGGCTAGCACCCAAGGTCGCTGCCAGCCGACGCCGGGTGCCGGGTCATGACGGTCAGGGGCGAGCGATGGCGGCGACCTGCAAGCCGAAATGCCGCTCGCCGGCCTTGGTCGTGCGCCGGTAGCTGAAGAAGCGCTCGGCATCGGCAAAGGTGTCGATGCCGAGCCGCTCGATTGCTCGAACACCACAGCCGGCCAGCCGCGCGGCACAATAGGCCTCCAGATCGAAATGCGCCCGCCCGTTCGGTCCGGGCGCGAAGAAGGCCCGATTTTGCGGGTCGGCGGCGAGGAAATCCGCCTCGAAGCCGGCGCCGACCTCATAGGACGCGCGCGCGATGCAGGGACCGATCGCCGCAATCAGGCGGTCGGCCGAGGCGCCCAGGCGGCGCGCGGCTTGGACAGTCGCCTCGATGATGCCGTGCTTCGCGCCACGCCAGCCGGCATGCGCGGCGGCGATCACCCCAGCCTCGGGATCGGCCATCAAGATCGGCGCGCAGTCGGCGGTGGTGACGCCGAGCACCAGGCCTGCGGTGCGGGTGGCGAGCGCATCCGCCTCCGGCGGGCGCTGCGGATCGAAAGCGGCGTCCACGACGAGGCATCGGGTGCCGTGCACCTGGCGCGCGATCAGCAGGGGCGTCTCGGCAGCGCCCAGGGCGTCGAGGACCCGGCGTCGGTTCTCGAGACCATGGGCCATGTCGTCGGCATTGCGCAGCGATACATTGAGGCTGGCGAACGGCCCGTGGCTGACCCCGCCCTGCCGGCCGAAGAAGCCGTGGCGGATGCCCGGACACGCGGCGAGCGTGGCAGCCTCGATCTTCATGCCCAGACGTCCTGTTGAATGAAGCCGGGCGGGATGACCGGCCATCGACCGACCGCCAGCACCTTGAAGAGTTCGCCCATCGCGTCGGCCGCGGTGAGCCGGCGATGGCCGGCTTCGAGCCTCGCGACCGTCGCCGGGGCTGCGTGTCGGGTCAGCTGCTCGAGGCGCAGATCGGCGCCGAGCCGGGTCAGGTATTGACCTTGCGGCACCGGCCCGTAGGCGCTGAGCCCCAGCGATGTGGCGACCCGCGCCAGCGGGCCGAACGCCACGCGGCTGGTGAGATCGACCTCGCCCGGACGGGTCAGGGGGTCGACCCTGCGATGCCGGCTCACGGCCTGCAGCGTGCTGCCCGGCTCAGGCTCCAGCTCACCATAGTCAATGATCAGCGCGATGCCGCCCTGGCGCTGGAGGCGCAGGCCGAGCTCCGCCATCATCGCCTCGCGAGCCGGCGCCAGCTCGATCACGCTGCCCGGCGCCAACCCCTCGTAGTCGGCATGACCGTCGAGCCCGAAGCCCAGCGCCGAAGGCTCGTCCGTTCGGCCGAGGCAGAGCCGGCCGTCAGGATCGAGATCGACCCGGATTTCATGCCAGCCGTCCGTGTCGAGGATCAGCTGGCGCACCGGCAGCGCGTCGAAGAGCTCATTGGCGATCACCAATAGTGGCCTGTCGTCCGGCAACGTCGCGAGATCGCGGTGCCAGCGGACCCGCGGCAGCGCTGCCAGCCGATCCTCCTGTCGGGCACGAAGCGGGGCACTCGTCTCGACGAGATGGATGTCGACCGCGTCGTGCCACCCGCCCACTCGACGCGTCGCCCGCCAAAGGTCGGCCAAGAGCGTGCCGTTCCCGGGTCCGAGCTCGACCAGATGCGCCGGCGGCTCGCCCGCCGCCTGCCAGGCCGCCGCGAGCCCGAGCCCGACCAGCTCGCCGAACAACTGCGACACCTCGGGGCTGGTGACGAAGTCACCGTCTGCACCGAGCTGCACCATGGACTGGTAATAGCCGAGCGTCGGGTGGCCGAGCGCCAGCGCCATGAAGGTGGCGACGTCGATCGGTCCGGTCTCGCGAATCAGCCCGGCGATGCGCGTCTCGAGCTGGGTCGGCCCGGCGCGCGCCGTCCTGGGCAGCGCCTCGCTCAACGCAACCGGCCGCGCGACGCGTAGGCGAGCAGTGCGAACCCGGCGAGGATCATCGGCAGCGACAACAGCTGGCCCATGGTGATGAAGCCGAACAGATAGCCCAGATGGCTGTCCGGCTCGCGGAACAGCTCGACAAAGGCACGGGCGAGGCCGTAGCCCAGCAGGAAGGCACCGCCGAGCCTGCCCGCCGAGCCCGGGGCGCGGGCGCCCCTGGCCATCACCTGAAGCACGATGAACAGCACGACGCCCTCGAGCAGGGCCTCGTAGAGCTGGCTCGGGTGGCGCGGCTCCGGGCCGCCGCCGGGAAAGACGACGCCCCAGGGAAGATCGGTCGACCGACCCCAGAGCTCGGCATTGATGAAGTTGGCGATGCGGCCGAAAAACAGCCCGATCGGGGCGACCACCGCCACAGCATCGCCGATCTCGAGAAACGGCAGGCCGTGCCGGCGGGCAAACAGCAGGCAGGCGACGAGCACGCCCAGGAGGCCGCCGTGGAAGGACATGCCCCCCTGCCAGACGGCCAGGATCTGCAGCGGATGGGTGAGATAGTAGCCCGGGTGGTAGAACAGAACGAAACCGAGCCTGCCACCGAGAATGACGCCGAGCGTGGCGTAGAAAAGAAGGTCGTCGATTTGCTCGCCGGTCAGCGCCCAACCCGGGCGCCGGACGATCCGCTTGAGCAGCTGCCACCCCAGGAGCAGCCCGGCAATATAGGCCAGCGCATACCAGCGTATCGCGAATGGCCCGAACTGGACGATCACCGGGTCGAAGGCGGGGAAGGGAATGGCCAGAAGCGACAAGTTCGCGCGTTCCAATTGATTCCGTGGGATATCGACCCACGTTGCAGACGTTGCGGTGATAGAGGCTCGCCAACGGCGCGACAAGCGCGCCCTGGGCTTGTTACCTGGCGCACCATGGTCGATATTGGGTTCACCGGCTCGATGTGGACGCCGTGCTCGATGGAGGCTCAGATGCAGACCGAGAACCGCCTGTTCGATGATCTCGCCCGCGTCGCGAGTGGTGCGATCAACACGCTTGGAGGCTTGCGCGAGGAGATCGAGCTACGCGTCAAGGAGCGGATCGAACGCTTCGCCGGCGAGATGGATCTGGTGAGCCGCGAGGAGTTCGACGCGGTGAAAGCAATGGCCGCGAAGGCACGGGCCGATCAGGAAGCGTTGCTCGCCCGCATCGCGACGTTGGAGCAAGCCTTGGCTGCCTCGCAACAAGCGGCGAGCGAGCCGACCAAGAAGGCAGCAGCGCCACGCGCCAAGGCATCAGCCAAGTCCACTGCCGGGGCAAAGCCCGCGAAGACGAGCCGACCGGGAGCGGCCGAAAAGCCGTCCGGCACTACCGGCAGCTGAGCCGGTCCGGTCCAACTTGCCAGCACCCGACGGTTTTGGCACGCTCGGGTCGACCGTTGCGACGCGCTCGTCGGCGCCGTGGTGCCATCGCGGCACCACTGCACGCGCCGCCCTTGAGCGGCACCGATCCGGGCCTGCGCCACGCCACGCCTTTGGAGTAGGCATTCGTGACTTCCCTCCTCTCGGAATACCAAACCCCGACCCAAAATCCGCTCGACATGGTCGAGAAGATCGCGGTCGCCAATGACTGGCCGTTTCACCGCCAGAGTGACGACGAGCTGGCCGCGGAAATCAGCGGCCAATGGTGCCACTACAAGCTGTGGTTCGCCTGGCATCCCGACATGGGCGTGCTGCACTTGTCCTGCGCGCTGGACATGAAGGTACCGGCGAAGAAGCTTTCGGCCTTTCATCATATCCTCGCGATCGCCAACGAGAAGCTCTGGCTCGGCCACTTCGAGATCTGGCCGGACGAGGACCTGCCGGTGTTCCGCCACGCCTCGCTGTTTCGTGAAGGGTCGAGTGCGAGCGTATCCCTGATCGAGGATCTGGTCGAGATCGCGCTCAGCGAATGCGAGCGCTTCTATCCCGCCTTCCAGTTCGTGCTCTGGGGCGGCAAGGACCCGCACGAGGCGATCCTCGCCGCCATGCTCGAGACCGAGGGCGAAGCCTGATGGCCATAGCCGGGCCACTCCTGCTCATCGGCGGCGGGCGCATGGGCACAGCGCTCCTGCACGGCTGGCTCAACCGCGGCTTGGCGCCAGAGGCGGTGATCGTGGTCGAGCCCGACAAGACGCGTGTCGCCGAGCTGCGGCAGACCGGCGTCACGGTGCATACGAGCGCGGCGGACCTGCCGGCGACGCTCGCCGCGCGTATCGTCGTCCTGGCGGTGAAGCCACAGCTGATGCCAGCCGTGCTCGACGATCTTGGCCAGCGGCTGGGTAAGCCCGGTCTGGTCGTCTCGATCGCCGCCGGCAAGACGATCAGCGTCTTCGAGCAGGCATTCGGCTCAGGCGTGCCAGTGGTGCGGGCGATGCCCAACACGCCGGCCGCCATCGGCCGCGGCATCACCGCGCTGTTTGCCAACGACGCTGCCGGCAAAGCCGAACGCGGCCAAGCCGAAGAGCTGATGGCGGCGGTCGGCGAGACCGTCTGGCTCGCCAGCGAGGACGACATGCATGCGGTAACCGCGCTCTCCGGCGGCGGGCCGGCCTATGTGTTCCTCCTCGTCGAGGCGATGAGCGTGGCCGGCGAGCGGCTCGGGCTCGAGGCCGACCTGGCGATGCGTTTGGCGCGCAAGACGGTTGCCGGGGCCGGAGCCCTGCTGGACGAGACCGACACCACGCCGGCGCGGCTGCGTCAGGCGGTGACCAGCCCCGGCGGCACCACCAAGGCGGCGCTCGAGGTGCTGATGCCGGCCGACGAGACGAGCGACGACGAGGCGATGGGTCTGGCCGAGCTGATGACCGAAGCGATATCCGCAGCCGCCGAGCGCTCACGCGAGCTCGGCTGAGGGCTGCATCCGGACCGAAGAGCGCGAGACGCGAGGCAACGAATGGCGAAGACCAAGGCGGCGAGCCGCCCCGACCTTCTCGAGAAGGCTTTCGAGCAGATCGGCGATGAGGGCTGGGCCGGCTGGTCGCCCACAGCGCTCGCGGCGACCACCGGGATCGATCTGGCGGAGATCTACGCGGCATTTCCGGTGCCCTCCGCCCTGGCCCGCCGGCTGGGCGAGCACCTCGACCGGGCAATGCTCGCGATACCGGCCGAAGAGCTCGACGGCTTGAGCCATCGCGAGCGCCTCTTCGAACTGGTGATGCGTCGCTTCGACGCGATGCGGCCCTACAAATCGGGGCTCAGCCGGATGGTCCGCGAGGCGCGGGGCGAGCCCGAGCTGCTGCTCGTCAGCATCTGCAACCTCGATCGCATGGCCGGCTGGCTCATCGAGATGGCCGAGCTGCGTTATGCGGGCATCGAGGCGCGTCTCGCGCGGCGCGCGCTGATGCTCGCCTACGCGCGGCTGTTCAGCGTGTGGATCGACGATGATACCCCGGATCTGGCCCGGACCATGGCCGAACTCGACAAGCGCCTGGACCAGCTGGAGCGGCTGGCCGGTTTCGGCGATCGGCTCTTCGGCGCGCTCAGGCGTTCGCCGCGCACCGCCTGAGCTGTCGTGCGATCAGGCAGGCATTCGCCCCGCACCTCCTGATTGGTTGCGCGAGCAAGATCGCGGCACACGGTTTTTTAACCTTTCTCCAGCATAACATTCGGCGCCGCGTGCGTCGAGGCGCGCGTCGGTGGTGCTCTCCGGGCGTTGCCCCCGGGCACCCGTGACGCACCCTTTTGCGAACGAGCTGGAGATCACGCTTATGGTCATGACGGCCACGACGAACACTACCGCCAATACGGCGCTCCGCTATCTCGACAAGAACAGCGCCGCGTCCGCCAGCTCGCTTGCGAAGTTGTCCAGCGGATCACGCATCGTGCGTGCATCCGACGACGCCGCCTCGCTTGCCGTCGGCACCAAGTTGAAGGCCGACGTAACCGCGCTGAAGCAGGCCACCGTCAATGCCGGGCAGGCCTCGTCGGTGCTGCAGGTGGCGGACGGTGCCTTGGCGCAGACCGTCGACATCCTGATGCGGATGAAGGCGCTATCGGTCCAGGCGCAAAGCGGCTCGGTCAGCGACAATGAGCGCGCCTTCCTCGACAAGGAGTTCCAGGCGCTCGCCAAGCAGATCGATTCGATCGCCGATCAGACCAAGTTCAACGGTGAAAAGCTGCTCGACGGCAACTCGGCCTTCGGTGCAACGATCGACACCGGCGCCAATGCGTTCGACCCCGTCGGCGCCAACACGTTGACGATCGCCTCGAACATGGGCTTTCTCGCCGAGGGCGTCACCTACACGCTGACTTATGAGGTCGCGGGCTTCGCCGCCGGCCCGCCCGCGGTCAGCGACGTCACCTACACACTGACCGGTGATGACGGCTCGACCGCCACCTCGACCGTGCCGGCCGCCGGCAGCGCCACTTTCGGTGTTGGCCCGATCTCGCTCACCGACGCCAGCGGCAACGGAGTCATTCTCGGGATCGGCGCCGGCGCAATCGCCATCGACGCCAGCGCTAATGCCGCTGCCGGCCAGGCGATTGCTGGCGGTAGCACGTTCACGGCCGAGGTCGGCACCGACTTCCAGGTGGGCGTCGCCTCCACCGACAGGATCAACGTCTCCCTGGGCTCGATCAAGACCAGCGTCATGGGCGCCTATCAGGGCGCCACGGCGACCCTTGCCGACTCGGCGGGCGATGGCACGAATGTCGCTGCTTCGGTCACCAGCCAGGACAACGCCGTCATCGCCGGCGGGATTCTCGATAGTGCCATCTCGCAACTCAACGAGTTCCGCGCCAGTGTCGGTGCGCAGATCTCGCGCTTCGAGTTCGCCGCCGCCAATCTCGCGACGACGGTCGAGAACCTGGACGCCGCGCGCTCGGTGCTCATGGACGTGGACATGGCCGCGGAGATGAGCAACTTCTCGTCCAAGCAGGTGCTCCTTCAAGCCTCGGTCGCCATGCTGGCCCAGGCCAACCAGCAGCCGCAACAATTGCTGCGGCTGCTGCAGTAGCCCGCAGATAGTCGGGCGAGCCCGACGCACGATTGCGAGGCCGGCTCTCTGAGCCGGCCTTTTGCGTCTTGGTGGCAAGCTTGGCGGCCCGGCACGTCTCAGCGCCGGCACTGGGCAAGGCGCCAACAAGGACGAATAGCGGCCAAGCCTACCCGGATACATCAAAAAGCACGGAGCCAGCGCTGTCGGAACAACCATCCATCGGTGTCTTCAGGGTTTGTTAAGGGCCCGGGCGCTAATATCACCGCACATCGGGAAACCGGTGTCGTTCGGCAGATAGCTGATCGCCAACGGGCCTTCGGGCCCCAGCTTCATGTAGAAGGATACGATCATGGCTCTTTCGGCCACCACCAACCCGACGGCCCAGACCGCGCTTCGCTACCTCAACCAGAACAGCGCGGCGTCCGCCAGCTCCTTGGCCAAGTTGTCGAGCGGCTCGCGGATCGTCAAAGCGTCCGACGATGCCGCCTCGCTCGCCGTCGGCACCAAGATCAAGGCCGACGTCACGGCACTCAAGCAGGCCCAGGTCAATGCCAGCCAAGCCTCGGCCGTGCTGCAGGTCGCCGACGGTGCCCTGTCCCAGACCACCGACATCCTGATGCGGATGAAGGCGCTCTCTGTCCAGGCACAGTCCGGCTCGGTCAGCGACAATGAGCGCGGCTTCCTCGACAAGGAGTTCCAGGCGCTCCTCAAGCAGGTCGACGCCATCGCCGACCAGACCAAGTTCAATGGCAACACGCTGCTGGACGGCAGCTTCGGCGCGACCCTCGATCTGGTTACCGGCGGTGCCACTGACGTCTCCGGCGTGGCCGGGCTCGAGGATACCGGCATCCTGCTTGCGGGCGACGCGGCAGCCGGCGTTTACCAGCTGGATCTGGTAGAGGCCACCAACACGCTGACCTTGACCAACACGACGACCGCCGACTCGCAGTCGATCGTGCTGACTGACACTGCAACCGACGAGTTCACTGGACAAGCGAATTTCGCCGATCTCGGTGTCATCCTCAATATCAAGGCGCTCGACACCGGTACCGACATCGCCGCCGGTGTTACGACGCAGTTCACTGCGCTCGAGAACGACCGGATGGACTTCCAGGTCGGGGTTGCCTCCAGCGACTCGATCGGCATCAACCTATCCTCGACCAAGGCCGCCGCGATCGGCGTCAGCACCGCCACGGTGAAGACCTCGGCCGACGCCGTCGATGCCGGCAACATGATCGATGCTGCCATCGCCCACATCAACACCGCCCGTGCTGACGTTGGTGCCGGCCTGTCACGGATCGAGTTCGCCTCGGCCAACGTGGCCAACACGATCGAGAATCTGGATGCAGCCCGCTCAGTGCTCATGGACGTCGATATGGCGGCCGAGATGAGCAACTTCTCATCGAAGCAGGTCATGCTCCAGGCCTCCGTGGCGATGCTCGCCCAGGCCAACCAAATGCCGCAGCAGCTCCTGCGGTTGCTCAACTAGGCACTTGGCTCGGGGCCGGCTCGTAAGCCGGCCGGCCCCGGCCGAACCATTTTTGACTGGGCTTAACCGATGCTCAATCAATTGCCCCCTATCATCCCTGCATCCGGCGCGTCGCCCGCGGCACGGCCGGAGCTTCGTCCGACCGGCGGCGACAGCCGGGCACTGGCCGTGGAGACGCGGACCATGGCCCTCGCTACGACGCACAACGAGCTGGCCGGAGCGACGTTGGACCGGCTTGCCGAGGCGGCAGCCAAGGAACTCTTTCCGGGTCACGAGGTGGCAGTGGAAAGCTTCTACGACAAGGGCAGCGGGCGCTACGTTCATCGTATCGCCGACCGGGAGAGTGGTGAGCTGCTGCTGCAGACACCGCCCGACGAGCTGCTCCGCTTCTTCGCCAGCGGTCGCGAGCCGTATGGCGCACCGCTTTTGGAGATCGACGCCTAGGGCGTCGGGAGACCTGACATGGACGGCTCGATCAGCTTCGGCACGCTCTCAACCACCAACGGTACGCCGCGCCTCGGCGGGACGGCCTCCAAGCTCGACACCGAGTCGATCCTCCTTGCCACCTACGAAGCCAAGCGCCTGCCGGCCGTCCGTCTCGAGAACCGGACTTCGCGCAACGAGGAGAAGATCGCTGCCTTCGAGGAGATGCGATCGCTGCTCGGCACGTTGAAGGGCGCAGTCGACGGCCTGCGCAATCCGCCGGGCTTTCTCGGCTCGGAAAAGAACGCTTTCGAGATCAAGCAGGCCTTCTTCAGCTCGAGCAGCACGGTGCCACCCGGAGAGATCGCCGGCGTCGCGATTGCCAATGGCGCGGCCGCCGGCAGTTTCGACCTCAAGGTAATGCAGCTTGCCACCGCCGAAAAGCTCGCGACAACGGGGACCGGCGCCGCCGACGCGACGCTCGGCGATGCCTGGAACGGCGGCACGGCGTTCAGCGGCACGCTGGATATCGGCCTCACCGGCGGCAGCTCTGCAACGATCGCTGTCGACAGCGACATGTCCATCTACGACCTGCGCGATCAGATCAATGCCGAGCGAGCGACGACTGGTGTGCGGGCCAGTGTGCTCAAGATCGCCGACAACGACTTCCGGCTGGTCATGACGGCCGAGGACACCGGCAAGGCGATCACGCTCGGCGACGCAACGGGCATTGCCGGCGGCTTTCCCTCGAGCCAGCTGCAGGCCGCGGAGCCGGCGATCTTCGAGATCGATGGTGTCGAGATCACGCGGCTGCAAAACCAGGTCGACGACATTCTCCCCGGCGTCACCGTCAACCTCTTCAAGGCCGATGCAAGCACGACGATCAGTGTCTCGGTGGAACCCAGCCTGGGCGATATCAAAGAGCGCATCGCCGGCTTCGTCGAGGCCTATAACGGCTTTCGGGAGTTCGTCGACATGCAATCGGCGGTCGATGCCAATGGCCAGCCGGCCGCGGACGCGGTGCTCTTCGGCGATCGCACGATGCGCGGTCTCGTCAGTGGGCTCGGCGCGCTCGTCGGCGGCGGCGTCACCGGGCTCGATGCGGGCGCGATGGCGTCGCTGCGGGCCGTCGGTGTCGAGCTCGACGCCAACAACCGCCTGACGGTAGACGATGCCAAGCTCGACAACGCGCTGCTGACGAAGCTCGACGAGGTTCGCGGGGTCTTCGAGTTTCGCCTGCAATCCTCGTCCAGCGAGCTTGCGATCTTCTCCCGCACCAACGCGCTGGCGGCCAACGCATTCTCGATCGAGATCACCGATGCCGACGCCGATGGTGCACCAGAAACCGTGACCATCGGCGGTGTCGCCGCCGAGCTCGACGGATCGACCATCAAGGGCGCCAAAGGCACACCATTCGAGGGTCTGGAGTTTCTCTGGACCGGCCAGGGCAGCACGACGATCGACATCGAGGTGAGCCAAGGCATCGCCGATCGCGTGTTCAACTTCGTCGGTCCGAGCACGGATACGCTCAACGGATCGATCACCCAGGCCATCGACAGCCTGAAGGACATCAACGGCAATTACGCCAAGCAGATCGAGCGGATCGAGGATCGCGCGCTCCGCGCGCGGGAGCTGCTGCTGGAGCGCTTCACGGCCATGGAGGCCGCCATGAGTCTCGCAAACACCATGCTCAGCCAAATCCGCGCTCAAATCGACGCCATGACAGCGGAAAGCTAAGTGCGAGCTTGAGACGTTTTCATGGCATTTCAGGGACTTGCGATCGACCGCCGGCGGGAGGCCCAGCGTGGCAGCGGCACCTGCTTCGTCGCTCGCGAATGGCGACGACGATCTACCACCCACGGGCGCTGAGCCACCCGAGCAGAAGAAGAGAATCAAACAGATGAGCTGGACCCAGGAGCGTGCCCGGGCGATGACGGCCTACCACGCGGCGACCGAGACCGTCACGCCAGAGACCGCCATCGTCATGCTCTACGATGGCGCGGTCCACCGGCTCAACGAGGCCCGGCTCGCTGCCAAGGAGGGGCGCATCGAAGATCGCTGCGTCGCGGTCGGCAAGGCGCATGCGATTATTCACGGCTTGCAGTGTCAGCTCGACTTCAGCGCCGGCGGCGAGATCGCGACGTTGTTGGACGGCTACTACAACTATGTGCTGCACCGGATGGCGCAAATCAACATCAAGAGCGATCCGGCGATCTGTGAGGAGCTGATCGCGCGGCTCCGCGAGATGCGCGAAAGCTGGTCGATCATCGCCAGGGGCGCAGCCCCTGTACTCGCACCCGTCGGCGAACCACGGCTGTCGGTCTCTGCTGTCGGCTGATCTCCAGTCGAGCCTTCGCCCGATTGCTAGACAGACATCCTCGACGAGCCCGATCGCCGCCGCCGCGTCCGGTCACCTATCGGAGGCTGCGCCTTGAGGCGGCTTACGATGCACCCTGTCGTCCGACTGCCACCGTCGCCAGACCGGCTCGGTTCTTCAGGAGCCGGGCCTTCGGCAGCGCCAGTGGCGGATCGCACGCACTGCCGAATGTCACGGCGCAGAGCTGCTCGAAGAGCTTCGCCCGCCGATATCGCGGCTCTAGAGCATTTTCTAACGCCATGGAATCGTTAGGGATTCCCAAGACCGACAGTTTGTGATTCAAGATTGGGGCTGGTGAAGGAGGCCAGCCTCGATGGCTCTCGCGCTTTCCGATGATTTACGTCGCCGTGTCGTGGCGGCGGTCGAAGAGGGGGTATCTTGCCGCGCCGCCGCGGCCCGCTTCGAGATCGCTCCGTCGACGGCGATCAAATGGCTGCAGCGGTGGCGCCGTACGGGCAGCGTCCAGCCGCGGTCGCGCGGCGGCGACAAGCGCTCGCATCGGCTGGAGGCTCATGCCACGGAAATCCTGGCGCTGATCGATGCGACGCCGGACATGACGCTCGCGGAAATCGTCGCGCATCTCGACCAGCAGCACGGATTGACTGTGGCACCCAGCACCGTGTGGCGACTGCTCGACCGCCACGGACTCAGCTTCAAAAAAAACGGCGCACGCCGCCGAGCAGCAGCGGCCTGACGTCTGGCAGCGGCGGCTGGCCTGGTTCGAGGCCCAGCCAGAGCTGGAGCCCGAGCGCCTCGTCTTCATCGACGAAACCGGCGCCTCGACCAAGATGGCCAGACGCTACGGCCGGGCCGTCAAGGGAGAGCGTTGCCGGGCACCTTTGCCACATGGACATTGGAAGACGACCACCTTCGTAGGAGCCCTGCGCCACGACCGGATGACCGCACCCATGGTCCTCGATGGGCCGATGAACGGTGCCGCCTTCCAGGCTTATGTCGAGCAGGTTCTTGCACCGACATTGCGACCCGGCGACATCGTCGTTCTCGACAACCTGCCCGCACACAAGCCTGCCGCCGTCCGCCAAGCCATCGAGGCCACAGGCGCGGAACTCCGCTTCCTGCCGCCCTATTCGCCGGACTTCAACCCGATCGAACTCGCCTTCGCCAAACTCAAGGCGTGGCTGAACAAGGTCGCAGCGCGAACCATCGACGACCTCTGGAACACCATCGGCACCGCAATCGGGCACTTCACGCCCGACGAATGCAGAAACTACTTCCAGGCCGCAGGGTACGACTTCGAATGATCGGAAAATGCTCTAGCTCCCTCAGGACAGGCGCATGGTCTTGCTGTCACGCGAGGACTGAGCCATGCGCACGGCGGCGCGGCGAGGACGCCAGCCGCCCGAGCCGCGGGACGACGATCGCAGGCATCGATCGCGGCGTTGAGCGGGACCTGCGGCGTGAACCCGGGTACGGCGGCCAAGTCGCGCCAGCGGCAGACGGTCAGCGACGCGCGGCGCCCCAGGAATGCGGCTCGAGCGTGCTCGGCAAGGCCGACGAGGCCGTCGTCGTGGCGTTTCGGCGCTGCGTCCTGCTGCCGCTCGACGACTGTCCCCGCGCGCCGCAGACGACGGCCCCACGCCTGAGGCGCTCGTCGCTGCGCCGCTGCTTTGAGCGCCACGACATCGATCGCCTGCCCGAGGTCGAAGGCGAGCTGCCGAGGAAGGCGCTCAGGCCCCATCCGATCGGGCGCTTCCACATCGACCCGAGCTTGCGGATCGAGGGCCGAGCTGCCGACCGGGGCGGGCAAGCCCTGCATGCTGACCGCCATCGATGATCAGACGATCATCGGTGCAATTCATGAAACGGAAGCGGCCGGCGGGCCGCAGCGCCGACCGCGCCAGCAAGCTCGCCTTCGCCGCGCCGCACGCGTGGGTCAGCCAGCGCATCGCCGCCGACTGCCGCCACCGCCTCGCCGAGACGACGCCCCATCGCAGCCACCCGGTGCTCACCGACAACGGCACGCACGTCACCGATCCTCTAGGCGACGGCTGGTCGCCCGCCGACAGCACGAGACTGCCCGGCTGCCGGCGAGGCCTTCCGCTGCCACGCCTTCGCGCTCGCCTGCGCGCGAAACGGCATCGACCACCAGCTCACCAGGCCCAACCATCCCAGCGCGGCCTGGCGACCGCGTCTTTTCCGGAGATCGGATCGATGCCCTCCTGGCGTTCGATGAACCATCGGCCGGGCCGAGCGGATGAGTCGGACGCCCCAGGAGCCGACCGTCCGCCGCCATCACCACGAGACCCAAGCCAAGGGCGCATCGCCAGGCCCTCCTCGACGCCGAAACTTTCACCGAGCGCCTGAACACCCCCAAGGGCCGCAAGGTCTTCGAGCTCATCACCAAAGCCGGTCCTGATTATCCATTATTTTCGTCTAGAGCTATGCTAGCAAAATCATGTGGTTATGGTGGATTGGAGGCGAGCACAGTGAATAATCTGGCGGCCAAGATGCGTGGACTGAGCGAGTCGGCGTTTCGGGCGCGGTTCGGGACCGAGGCGCAATGCCTGGCGGTGCTGTTCGAGATGCGCTGGGGCCGCGGCTTTATCTGTGAGCGGTGCGGCTGTGAAAAGTATTCGCGGATGAAGAGCAGGAAGCAGGTCCAGTGTAACGCCTGCAAGCATCAGACGGGGTTCACGGCGGGCACGATCTTCCACAGCACGAAGCTGCCGCTGACGACGTGGTTTCGCGCGATCTACGAGTTGACGCAGGCCAAGGGCGGGATCAGCTCGATCGAGTTGGCGCGACGACTGGGTGTGCGGCAGCCGACCGCCTGGCTGATGAAGCAGAAGCTGATGTCCGCCATGGCGGAACGCGACGCCGGCAAGCCGAAGATGAGCGGCCGGGTCGAGCTCGACGACGCTTATCTCGGCGGCGTGCGCAGCGGCGGCAAGCGTGGGCGCGGTGCGGCCGGCAAGACACCGTTCGTCGCTGCGGTCGAAACGAGCCTCGACCGCAAGCCGAGGCGCCTGAAGCTGCTCGTGGTCAAGGGCTTCCGCAAAGCCGAGATCGCCAAGCTGGCCCGGTCGAGCTTCGCCACCGGCACCAACATCGTCAGCGACGGCCTGTCGTGCTGGCGGAGCGTCGAGGCCGCCGGTTGCGACCACTTCCCGATGCTCAGCGGCAGTGGCAAGAAGGCAGCGCAGTGGCCGTCGTTCAACTGGGTGAACACGACGCTCGGCAACATCAAGACGGCGCTCGCCGGCACATACCACCACGTCAGCCAGAAACACGCCCAGCGCTACCTCGCCAGCTTCGCCTGGCGCTTCAACCGCCGCTACCAACTCGACACCATAACCGAGCGCCTGATGTGGGCCGCGCTGCAGGCCAAGCCGCGCCCGTATCGGGCCATCATCGCTGGATGAGAAAAACGGATAATCAGGAAGCCGGTTCCACAGCCCCAACGCTTCAACCAACATCCTAAGCATCGCAGCAACGGACCAAACAGCGGGAGAGCCAGCCCATCGCCGCATCGACACAAACTGGCGTCTCGGTAGCGGGGGTGGGGGGCCCGGTCAGATGTCCTTGGTCGGCAGCGATAGCTCGTCGAGGTTCCAGGTCGTCTGCTTGGCCACGCGATCATGGAGCGTCCAGGCGCGATGGTTGTCGTCGGCTGTGATGCACCGGACGACCGCCCAACCGCGCCCACCGGCGATATCGGCTCGAGCGGCGAACTGGCCCTCGGCCTCCAGCGCCGGGTGTCGCCGCCAGCGCCAGACGTTATCGAATTCCTCATGGCCGGGCGTGCGACCGTAGCGCTGACCATGGTCGCGGCAGAGCCGTCAGTCCACCTGGGAACGGGTGTCGGTCCGAACGAATCGAGCCATCTCACCCCTCCCCTGTTCGCGCTTCGACCGTGCCCGGCGCGGATGGGCGCATTGCCTGCGGCTCCCGGCCCGGCGCCGCAGCATCATGCAGGAACCCGGCCGCGATGCCGCAAAGGTCCGAGGCGGCGTCGCCGAGGGGGCCATGCTGACGAAACGACGGGCCGGTCTCGGCCGTCTACAGCGACGCTTGTCCAGTCCCCGCCACGCCCTCTATAGCTACGCGTGGTTGGGCCCGTAGCTCAGTGGTTAGAGCTGGCCGCTCATAACGGTCTGGTCGCAGGTTCGAATCCTGCCGGGCCCACCAAGCCACGACCCGACCGGCGCTCCAGCCAGCGACGGATCGGAAGCGGCGGTGGTCGGCGACGCGGAGCGCCGTGCTGCGATCGAGGGAGAGGCTCGGGGATGCGGCTCACGGACGAGGAGAAGGCGATGCTTGCCGGCGAGGCGGGCGAGCCTCGGCGCTGGGCCATGGACCACATGCTCAAGGTCGGTGCCATGTTCGACGCGGCCGACCTCGTCCCCGTCAGCCAGGCGCACATGATGGCCGACCCCGAGTCGCTGGGCGAAGCCGGCGTCTCCTTCGTCGAGAGCCTGGCCCGGCACGCCCCGGCGGCGTGCCGGGTGGCGGTGCCGATGATCACCGATCCGCGCGGCGTCGATCTCAACCACTACCGGCCGCTCGGCCAGACGGAGGCCATGGCCGACCTGGAGCGCCGCACCATCGCCGCCTGCACGGCCATGGGCATCTTGATGACCAATACCTGCATCAACTACCAGACCATCCTGCCGCCGGTGCACGGCGAGCACGTGGCCTTCGGCGACACCGGCGTCGTGATCTACTCCAACAGCGTCTTGGGCGCCTTCTCCAACTTCGAGGGCGGTCCCTCGGCCCTGGCCGCCGGGCTCACCGGGCGCACTCCGCGCTACGGCCTGCATTTGCCTGAGCGGCGGCGCGGCACCAAACGCTTCATCGTCCGCTACCAGCCCAAGGGCCTGCTCGACTGGGGCATCCTCGGCGGCGTCGTCGGCCGCCGTTCCGGCTCCTACTGGGAGGTGCCGGTGATCGAGGGCATCGAGACCGCGCCCACGTCGGACGAGCTCAAGCATTGCGGTGCCGCGATGGCGAGCTTCGGCTCGACACCGCTCTTTCATCTGATCGGCGTCACGCCGGAAGCGCCGAGCCTGGCCGCGGTCTGGGACGGTCCGCCGCCTCCGGCCGAGGAGCTCACCACGGCCGATTTCGACGCGCTCAAGTCGGAGTTCGGCGGCAGGGGCGACAAGGTGGACGTCGTCGTCTTCGCCGCACCGCAGCTCTCGCTCATCGAGATGCAGCGCGTGGCGGACCTCGTCGGCGGCCAGACGATCCACGACCAGACGGCGCTCATCGTCTGCACCTCGCCCGCGGTCTATGCCGACAGCCGGCGCCTCGGGCTGGTCGAGCGGATCGAGGGATGCGGTGCGAAGGTCCTGGAGGGAACCTGCTTCTACAACCAGTACGCGCGCGAGATCGGCGAGGCCAATGGCTGGGTGCGGCTGCTCTCCAACTCACCCAAGATCGTCAACATTCTCGGCGGCTACGGCTATCGCCCGGCGCTCGCCACCATGGAGGACTGCGTCGCCTCGGCCATCAAGGGGGAGATCGTCCGATGATCGTCCTCAACTGTCACAAGGGGATCGGCCCCCGCGTCGAAGGTGAGGCGCTGGTCGCCCGGGACAATTTCTCCGCGCGCTACGACCTCGACCGGCTCAACGGCGTCTTCTCGCGGCCGCAGCACGCGCTCGCCGGCCAGTCCTACAAGGACAAGATCCTCGTCCTCAACACGGCCAAGGGCGGTGTCGCATCGGCCTGGATGCTGCATGAGATGAAGACACGCGGCGTGGCGCCATTGGCGCTGCTCTTCAACGCCGCCAACACCATCCTCGCCCAGGGAGCGGCGCTGGCCGACATGGCGTTGTGCGACCGTTTCTCGGACGGCGACGTCACCCAGCTGATCCGGACGGGCGACCGCCTGCTGGTCGATCCCAGCCAAGGCACCGTCACGATCCTCTCGCGAAGCGGCGACGGCTAGCCGTAGATCAGCTCAGGCAACCAAAGGGCGATGGCGGGGAAAAGAATGATCAAGACCAGCCCCAGCACCTGCAGCGCCATGAACTGCAGCATGCCCATGTAGATGTCGTCGAGCTGCCATTGCGGCACCACGCCCTTGAGGAAGTAGGCGGACAGGGCCACGGGCGGCGACAGCCAGGCGGTCTGCAGGTTGACCGCGACCAGAATGCCGAACCAGACGAGATCGAAGCCCAAGGCGTTGATCAGTGGCAAGAGGAAGGGCACGACGATCAGCACGATCGGCACCCACTCGAGCGGCCAGCCCAAGAGGAAGATCGCGGCCATGACGATGGCGAGAAGGACGTAGGGCGGCAGGTCGAGGGCGAGCAGCGCCTCGGTCAACAGCGCCGGTGTGCCGAGGCGCGCGAAGACGGCACCAAAGAAGTTCGAGGCCGCCACCAGGAAGAGGATCAGGACCGAGATCTCGAGCGTCTTGATCAGGGAATCGAGTCAGCCCCTGCAGGGTCAGGCGGCGATAGACGATGGTCAGCAGGAGCGCCCCGAAGGCACCGCAGGCAGCCCCTTCCGTGGGCGTGGCGAAACCGAAAATGATGCTGCCCAGGGCAGCGAAGACCAGGGCCGCCGGCGGCACCAGGCCCTTGATGAACTCGATCCAGGCCGCCTTGAGATCCGTCGCGCGCTCGTCTTCGGGCAGCATCGGTGCCAGGGACGGGTTCAAGCGGCAGCGGATCATGGTGTAGCCGGTAAAGAGGGTCGCCAGCAGGATGCCCGGCATGATGGCCGCCGCGAACAGCGTGGTCACCGGCACCTCGAGCACCGGCCCCATGACGATCAGCATGATCGAGGGCGGGATCAGGATGCCGAGCGTGCCGCCGGCGGTGATCAGGCCCGCCGAGAGCCGCGTGTCGTAGCCCGCCTTGATCATCGGCTTGCCGGCCATGATGCCGAGCAGCGTCACCGAGGCGCCGACGATGCCGGTTGCCGCAGCGAAGATGGTCGCGACGAACATCACCGCCAGATAGAGGGCGCCCCTGAGGTTGGCGAGCAGCTGTTGGGCCGAGCTGAAGAGGCGCTCCATCAGGTTCGCCCGCTCCATGAGAATGCCCATGAAGACGAAGAGCGGCACGGCAGTGAGCGTGTTCTCCATCATCGTGCCGTAGAACTGCAGGGTGAGGAGAAAGAAGACGAGCTTGCCGAAGCCCCAATAGCCGAAGGTGATGCCCAAGAAGAGCAGCGTGAAGGAGATCGGAAAGCCGATGAAGATGCCGAACAGCATCCCGCCGATCATCAAGAGCCCGATGATCTCGGGCGTCATGCCGGCATTCGCGCGGGCATCGCGTCCACCTCAGGCATCGGGCCACCGCCCGCGGGTGGCCGCGTACCAGCTCTTGCAGAGCTCGGCCAGGCCCTGCAGCACGAGGAGAATGACGCCCGCGGCGAGCGCCGCCTTGATCGGGCCGAGCTGCGGCATCCAGGCCGTGTCCATGCCCCGCTCACCCCGCGCGATCGCGGCCGCGGCGAAATCCCAGGCGACCTTGGCGAAGATCAGCATCGCCGGGAAATAGAGGACGAGATAGAGCGTGGCGTCGATCCAGCCCTGCGTCTTCACCGACCAGTTGCGATAGATGAAGTCGGCACGGATGTGCACGCCCTTGGCCAGCGCATATCCGGCGCCCAGCATGAACATGGCACCATAGAGCATGCGGCTAATGTCGTAGGCCCAGATGGTAGGGGCGGCGAAGAAGTAGCGGGCGGTGATCTCGTAGACCATCGCCGCCATCAACGGCAGCACCAGCCAGGCGACGATGCGGCCGACCCAGAGATTGACGTTGTCGGCGACCAGCACGATCGCCGCCATCCACCCCGGCATATCGTTCGGCATGCGTCCGAGCCGATGCCGCCGGCCGGCAAGCAGCTCGTCGGCAAGCTCTGGTCGGTCTTCCTCAGCCATGGCCGAAACCGCCCTGGCACCGCGCCTGCCTCATCGTGCCGGCAGGCGCGGTGTCGGACGTGCCGCTACTCGCCGGCCAGCTTCGCGGCGTAGCCGCTGGTGATCCGCGCATTGGCCTGCTGCTGGGTCGCCCAGAACGGAATGGCCACCTCGGCGAAGGCGCGCTGGCTGTCCCAGACCTCCTTGAAGAAGGCGTTCTCGGCCGCATAGCCCTCGAATACCTTCTGCGCCGCATCGGCATAGGCGGTGAAATACTCCTCGGGCGTGTCCTGGATGATCACCCCATCCTCCTCGACCAGCGTCTTCAACGCCTTGCCGTTCTCGAGAATGCGGTAGCTCAGTGCCTTCATCAGGGCGGCATTGGCCGACACCTCGATCGCCTTCTGCTGCTGCTCGGTCAGGCTCTCGAACACGTCCTTGTTGATGTAGATGTCGGCGTTGACGACGTTCTGGTGCAGGCCCTGCAGGTAGTAGTTCTTGAGCACATTCTGAAAGCCGAAGACGCTGTCCGGCTTGGGGCAGCACCACTCGGCGGCGTCGATCACGCCCTTTTCCAGCGCCGGCAGGATGTCGCCGCCGCCCATAGCCACCGCCGACACGCCGATATCATTGTAGATCTGGCCCGGAATGCCGGGCGGCGTGCGGAAGCGCAGGCCCTGCATGTCGGCCAGGCTGTTGATCGGCTCCTTGAACCAACCCAGGGCCTCGGGCCCCACGGGCTGCAGCATGAAGCCAACGACGTTGACGCCCATCTCCTCCCAGAGCTGCTCGTAGAGCTCGCGGCCACCGCCATAGAGATACCAGGAGATGTGCGCCATGTTGTCGAGGCCGACGCCGGCACCAGCGGCCGGCGAGCCGAACAGCGTGGCCGCCGGATGCTTGCCGGACCAATAGTGCGTCCAGGCGAAGCCGGCCTCGATCAGTCCGGCATCGACGGCGTCCAAGGTCTCGTTGACCCCGACCACGGCACCGGCGGGCAGCACCTCGAAGACGACCTCGCCATTGGTGAGCGCCGTCACATCTGCGGCGAAGTCCTCGAGCATGACGACCTCGTCGGCACTGGTCGGTATCACCGACTGGATGCGGATCAGCGTTTCCGCCGAGGCGATGCCCGGCAGGGCGAGGGCGACAGCGACGGCCAGACCGGCCGCCCGATTATTGAGCGACATCTCTTTTGTTCCCTGATCTTCGGCAGCTCGGCATGGGTGCCCGCAGCCGTTCATTCGATCAGCATGCCGGCGGAAAGGGGCGGCGTCACGCGCAAAAACGAGCAGCGGCGATCAGGCGGCCTCCGGCGCAGCCGGCGTCTCGGCGACTACGAGCCGCGTGCCGGCGACCTCGAGCGCCGCTACCAGCTCGTCCGGCGGCGTCGCATCGGTGAAGAAGGCGTCGATATCGGTCATGTCGCCGAGCCGGGCCATGGCCGAACGACCGAGCTTGCTGTGATCGGCGGCCAGGAACACCTGGCGCGCGTGGCGAATGATCGTCTGCGCCACCTTGACCTCGCGGTAGTCGAAATCGAGGAGCGTGCCATCGAGGTCGATGGCGCTGATGCCGATCACCGCGATATCGACCCGGAACTGGCTGATGCTGTCGATAGTCGCCTCGCCGACGATGCCGCGATCGCGCGCCCTGACGATGCCGCCCGCGACGATCACCTGGAAATCCTCTTTCGCGGCCATGAGGTTCGCGACATTGAGGTTGTTGGTGATGACGGAGAGCCCCTCATGCTCCATCAGCGCCTTGGCGATCTCCTCGTTGGTCGTGCCGATATTGATGCAGAGCGAGGCGTGGTTCGGGATGTTGGCGGCCACCGCCCGGGCGATCCGCTGCTTGGCCCCGAGATGCAGGACCTGGCGGCTCGAATAGGCGATGTTCTGCACGCTCGACGGCAAAGCTGCGCCACCGTGGTAGCGCTGCAGGGTGCCTTCCTCGGCGAGTTCGTTGATGTCCCGGCGGATGGTCTGTGGCGTGACATCGAACTGCTGCGCCAGGGCCTCGATGGTGACGAAGCCCTGGCGCTGGACAAGCTTGACGATCGCGGCTCTCCGGCCGTCCAGCGCACCCACGTCAGGAGCGGACCGTTCGGACCCGCGATACGGCATCGGCCCAGCCGTCCAGGCGAGCCTTTCGCGTCGCCTGGTCGAGCTTGGGCTCGAACCGGGCGTCCGCTCGCCAGCTGTCCGAGATGGCCTGCATCGATGGGTGGATGCCGACCGCGAGACCGGCGAGATAGGCCGCTCCGAGAGCGGTGGTCTCGATCACGGCCGGACGCTCGACCGGGCAATCGAGGATGTCGGCCAGATATTGGCAGACCCAGTTGTTCGCCACCATGCCGCCGTCGACGCGCAGCGTGTCGGGCAGCACCCCGGCCGAGGCGGCTTCGATGTCCTGCCGCATGGCCGTTAGCAGGTCGGCGGTTTGGTAGCAGACCGATTCGAGGGCGGCCCTGACGATGTGCGCGCTGGTGCTGTCGCGGGTGATGCCGAGTATGGCGCCCCTGGCATCCGGGTCCCAATAGGGGGCGCCGAGACCGGTGAACGCCGGCACCAGATAGAGCCCGCCAGTGTCCGGCAGCGTGCTCGCCAGGGCCTCGCTCTCGCCCGCATTGGTGATCGCCCGAAGCCCATCCCTCACCCACTGGACGGCAGCACCGGCAATGAAAATGCTGCCTTCGATCGCATAAGTGGTGCGGCCGTCCAACCGATAGGCGATGGTCGAGAGCAGGCGGTTGGCGGAAGGCACCAGCCGCTCGCCGGTGTTCAAGAGCGCGAAGCAGCCCGTGCCGTAGGTGCTCTTCAACATCCCGGGCTGGAAGCAGGCCTGGCCGAAGGTTGCCGCTTGCTGGTCGCCCGCCATGCCGGTGATGGCGATCGAAGCCCCCAGGATGGCAGGGTCCGTCTCGCCGAAATGACCGCTATTGTCCTTCACCTCCGGCAGCATGGAGCGCGGAATCCCGAGCCGCTTGAGCAGCCGATCGTCCCAGTCCTGCCTGGTGATGTCGAACAACATCGTCCGGCAGGCATTGGACGCGTCCGTGGCGTGCACCTTGCCACCGGTGAGGCGCCAGAGCAGGAAGCTGTCGACGGTGCCGCACGCGAGTTCACCACGCTCGGCCCGCGCTCGCGCGCCGGGCACGTTGTCGAGCAGCCATTTGATCTTGGTCGCCGAGAAATAAGCGTCGATCAGGAGGCCCGTCGTCTCCTTGACATGCGCTTCCAGGCCCTCGGCAACGAGCTCGCGACAAAAGGGTGCGGTGCGTCGGTCCTGCCAGACGATGGCGTTGTGGATCGGCCGGCCGGTCGACCGGTCCCACACAATGGCGGTCTCGCGCTGGTTGGTAATGCCGATGGCGGCGATGGCGCTCGCCGGATGGCCCGACTGCTCGATGGCGGCGCGGGCAGCACCAATCGTGTCCGACCAGATATGCTCGGGATCGTGCTCGACCCATCCGTCGCGCGGATAGAATTGCTGCAGCTCACGCTGCGCTGTGGCGACGGGATGCCCGCGCGGGTCGAAGAGGATGGCCCGGCTGCTGGTCGTTCCCTGATCGAGCGCCAGAATCAAATCAGCTGGCATGCGCTACTCCACCGGATCGTTGTCGTTTCTAGGGTGCTGGTTGCACCTCTTCTAGGACGTTCCGGTGGCTGCCGTCGAACTCGCGGTCTCAGCCGGGCCGCGTTGGGCGCCTAGCTGTCGAGCGCGAGAGGCAGGTTGGCTTCACGCCGAATGAAGGCGGCCATGTCATCGTCGTCATCGGCGACCGGGACGAGGAGATCGACGGCAATTCGATCCAGCAACCCGGCAACGCCGTTGAGTTGCTCCTGGCTGAGGCCTCCGGAAGCCGGCGAGCGGATGCCCTCGGCAATGAGCTGCAGCATGGCGGCATGACCCTGATTGGGCATTCGTAAGTCCTTCCCTGTGACGCTTTACATCTATCGGTTCGATATACGTGGCGCAACGACGCTGCGATCACAAGCGCTCACGGCCGAGCGAGAAACCGAGGGCAACCTCGCTGCTAGGCCAAGGATCAGAGCTGCGCTAGACAACGAGGCATGACCGATAGCACCCCGATCGAGAGCAAGTCGCGCCGCCTCGTCCTGGTCGACGGCTCCGGCTACATCTTTCGCGCCTTCTTCGCGCTGCCGCCGATGACCAGCGGCGACGGCACGCCGGTCAACGCCGTCTTCGGCTTCTGCCTCGATGCTGTTCCGGCTGATGCAGGACCATGCCGACGACGACATGATCGTCGTCTTCGACGCCGGCCGGGTCAGCTTCCGCAACGAGATCTACGACCAGTACAAGGCCAATCGCGACGAGCCACCGCCCGAGCTGGTGCCGCAGTTCGCGCTGGTGCGCGACGCGGCCCGCGCCTTCGGCCTGCCGGCGGTCGAGGTCGAGGGCTTCGAGGCGGACGACCTGATCGCCACCTACGCTCGACGGGCGCGCGCGGCTGGATCGCGAGGTGATCATCGTCTCCTCCGACAAGGACCTGATGCAGCTGGTCGGCGCCGGGCGTCGTCGATGTGGGACCCGATGAAGACCGAGCGAAATCGACCCGGCGGAGGTCGATCGAGCGCTTCGGCGTCGGCCCGGAGCTGGTCCAGGACGGCCTGGCGCTCGCCGGCGACAGCTCCGACAACGTGCCGGGCGTGCCCGGGCATCGGTGTCAAGACCGCCGCCCAGCTGCTGCAGGAGTTCGGCGTCGCTCGACGCGCTCCTGGCCAAGGCCGAGACCATCAAGCAGCCGAAGCGACGGCAGATCGCTGATCGAGTTCGCCGAGCAGGCGCGCCTGTCGCAGCGACCTGGTGACGCTGCGACACGACGCGCCCCTGCCGATCGCGCTCGACGGCGCCGTGCGCGGGCATATCGACGGCGCCACGCTGCTCGCCTTCCTCAAGGACAACGATTTCAAGGCGCTGATCGAGCGGATCGAGCAAGTCGCCGACGCAGCGGCGGCCGACCGGGCCGAGACCGCGCGCACGACGGGTGGCGACGCGCCGGACTACCGGGCAATCGACGACATGGCAGAGCTCGAGAGCCTGCTCGACGCAAGCCCGGCCACGGGCCTGCTCGCCCTCGACTACCGAGACGACCTCGCTCGAATGTCGCCCGCGCCCGGCTGGTCGGGCTGTCGCTCGCCGTCGAGGACGACCAAGGGCGTCTACGTGCCGCTCGGCCATGTCGACGATTTCGACCAGCCGCAGCCGGGCCAGCTGACCGATGGCCGAGGTGCTGGAACGCCTGCGCCCGGTGCTGGTCGATCCGGGCATCCTCAAGATCGGCCACAACCTCAAATACGACATGGGCGTGCTCGCCAAGTACGAGGTGCCGATCACCCCCTTCGACGACACCATGCTGCTGTCCTACGTGCTCGACGGCGCCGGCCACGGCCACGGCATGGACGAGCTGGCCGATGCGCCACCTCGACCACGAGACGATCCCGTACGAGGCCGTCTGCGGCAAGGGCGCGAAGCAGATCGGCTTCGCACAGCGTGCCGATCGAGCAGGCCACGGACTACGCCGCCGAGGATGCGCGGTGACGCTCCGCCTCTGGCATCTCTTGAAGCGGCGGCTGATCGAGGAGCGGCTCGACGACCGTCTACGAGACCCTGGAGCGGCCGCTGGTCCCCATCCTCGCCGCCATGGAGGCGACCGGGATCATCGGTCGATCGCCGCCATCTCGAGACACCTCTCGGCCGATCTTCGGCCAACGCATGGCCGAGCGCGAGGAGGAGGCGCATCAAGCTCGCCGGCCGTCCCTTCAACCTCGGCTCACCCAAGCAGCTGGGCGAGATCCTGTTCGACGAGCATGGGCATCGGCGGCGGCAGCAAGACCAAGACCGGGGCCTATGCCACCGGTGCCGACGTGCTCGAGGAGCTGGCGGCCCAGGGCCACGAGCTGCCGCAGGTGATGCTCGACTGGCGCCAGCTGCAGAAGCTGACCGGCACCTACACCGAATGCGCTGGTCGAGGAGATCGTGCCCGAGACCGGCCGCGTGCACACCTCCTACATGCTGGCCGCGACCTCGACCGGGCGGCTGTCGCTCGAACGACCCCAACCTGCAGAACATCCCGATCCGCACCGAGGAAGGCCGCAAGATCCGTGGCGCCTTCGTCGCCGCCGACGGCCATCTCCTGGTCTCGGCGCCGACTATTCGCAGATCGAGCTTCGCGTGCTCGCCCACATGGCCGATATCGACGCCCTCAAGGAGGCGTTCGCCAAGCGATATCGACATCCACGCGGTCACCGCTGCCCAGATGTTCGAGGTGCCCGATCGAGGGATCGACCCGGCGCTCCGGCGCCACGCCAAGATGATCAACTACGGCATCATCTACGGCATCGGCGCCTTCGGCCTGGCCCAGCGCCTCGGCATCCCGCACGACGAGGCCAAGCGCTACATCGAGGCCTATTTCGAGCAGTATCCGGGGATCCAGGACTACATGGAGCGGGCCAAGGCGGAGGCGCGCGACCAGGGCTACGTCACCACCCTGTTCGGCCGCCTGCTGCGTCACGCCCGAGATCAAGAGCGGCAACCCGGCCGAGACGCGCCTATGCCGAGCGGCGGCGATCAACGCGCCGATCCAGGGCTCGGCCGCCGACATCATGAAGCGCGCCATGAGCCGGGTCGACCGAGCCCTCGCCCGACGCCGACCTCGGCGCCCGCCTGCTGCTCCAGGTCCACGACGAGCTGGTGTTCGAGGTGCCCGAGGGCCGGGTCGAGGAGGCGAAGCCGCTGCTCAAGCAGGTGATGGAGGACGCAGCCTCGCTCGACGTGCCGCTGGTCGTCGATATCGGCGCCGGCGCGGACTGGGGTACCGCTCACTAGCCATCGAGCGCCGTCGATAAGCCGCCAAGCCGGCTAGGCGGCGCGCGACCGGGCACCACCGAGTGGCCGATGCGCCGGTCCGAGCTGCCGCCACAGCACCACGAGGCGGACCAGCTCGGCCGTGCCCCGAGCCAGCGCGAAAGCGCGCAGATCGCCGATCAGCCAGGCAAGCGCCAACGCCGGCAGCAGGGCTGCCACCATCCAACCGCTCGCCCGGAGCAACCGGTCACCCAGCCTGGCAGCCGTCATCGCCGCCTGGAGTACGGTCGTCGCATGCTGCAGCACGAACCAGGGCAGGAGCCAGACCAGCAGATCGGCCACCGGCGCGTAGGCCGGGCCAAACGCCAAGGGCAGCAGCGTCGGCGCCACGGCGGTTGCCGCGATGGCGCCGATCGCGGCGATGCCGAGCACGAGCTTGAGGTCCGCCAAGAGCGCATCGCGAAAATCGGCTGGCGCGGCCGCTCGAGCACCCATCCGGGCGAGCGCCGCCTGGCCGATGCCGTTCGCCGCAACCAGCCCGGCGACCAGGATCGCCGACGCCAGGTGGTAGAACGCGGCATCGGCCGGGCCGAAGCGGGCGCCGACGACGAGAATGTCGAGACCGATCAAGAGCTGGCTCGCCAGCGTGGCGCACGCCACCGGCAAAGCGAGGCGCAACAGGAAGAGCAGACGTGGTGGGGCCCTTGCAGCACGCGGTCGGCTATCGGCGAGTACCAGGCACGGCCAGGAGACGATGGCGGCCAGCCACCATGCGGCGAGGAAAAGCCCAGCCAGGGCATGCGGCTCGCCCGCCCAGGGTGCCAGCAGCAGCAACAGGACGAAGACGACGGGTCGGGCCAGGAGCAGGCCCGCCGCGAGGCGATTGCGGCCTTGCGCCATGGGCAGCCAGTCGAGCTGCAGGGCGATCGGCCAGAGGCTGGTCAGGAGCAGGCAGGTGAGCCAGGGATCGCCAATTCCGAGCTGCGTGGCGGCGAGGCTGCCGGCGAGCACGATTCCCGTGCTGAACAGGAGCCGGAGGCCGATGACGCGGCGCAGCAGCTCGCGGGCGAGCCGGGGCTGGCGGGCCAGCTCGGCGATCGCCACCGAGCGCAATCCAGCCTCGCCGAGCTGCAACGCCAGTCCCTGCAGCGCCAGGGCCATCGACCAGAGCCCCATGGCGGCCGGCTCGAGGGACCGGGCGATCATCAGCGTCGCGATGAAGCCCAGTCCAGCCGCCGCGATCCGGCTGCCGCCCATCGTGACCAGGCGCTCGATCACCTCGGCCTCGAGACGCGGCCGGCGCCATCCGGCCTGGTGGAGGCCGCCGATCTTGGGGATCAAACGGCCTGCAGACGCCGGTAGAGATGAACGACCTCGAGCATGATGGCATCCTCGTCGAGCCGCTCGACCCGCTCGGTCTGGTGGTAGCGCCCGGCGATCAGGAGGTCACGGGCACGCAGCAGCGCGTCGGCGAGATCGTTCGGGTCCGCCTCGGCGATGAAGCCGGAGGCACCCTCGTCGAGCCAGTCGGCGACATCGCCCACATCGGTCGAGACGACTGGCCGCATCGCCTTCAGCGCCTCCTTGACCACCGTGGGCGACGCCTCGTAGCGGCTGGTGAGCAGGAGGATGCCGTGCGCTTCCAGAATCGCCGGCACCTCGTCGTGCGGCACCCGGCCGCGCCAGATGATTTGCCCGCTGGCCCGCGATCGGGCCAACCGGCGGATCAGGTCACGACTGTCCTCGCCCTCGCCGGCAATGGTGAGCGTGAAGGGCTCGCCGCGGTCGGCCAGCACCTCCAGCGTCGAGATCGCCAGCGGCACGTTCTTCTGGTGACTGATCCGGCCGAGCAGGAGAACCTTGGTCGCGAGCGCGGGCGGCGGCGGGGCGGCAGGGCGGTCCTTGAACAGGCTGTCGTCGAAGCCCGCCGGGATGACGCTCGCCCTGGTGAACGGCGCCGCATCCACCACCTCGGCCAGGCGTCGGCGGTCGCGACCGCTGACGCAGATGATCGCATCGGCGAGCCGGGCGACGCGCCGCTCGAGCCACAGCATGACGCGGCGAATCGGCCGGCCGAGACGACCGAGCCAGCCGTCCAGAACCTGGCCCGTGACATTGTGGTAGCTGATCAGCACACGGCCGCGGCTGGGGGCGAGGAGCAGCTTCGGCCAGGCGGCATAGTTGCGGTGGAAATGGAAGACGTCCTTCGGCCCGAACCGCTTGCGGTTCAGCCAGAACCAGCGCCAGAGACCGAGATAGAACCGAAGAAAATTCGACGTCGCGGAGACATAGGTGATGTGCGACGGACACTTGCCGGGCTGCAGCCGGGCCGCGACCAGATGGAAATCCAGCCCGGACTTGAGCAGGGCCCGATGCAGCCCGCGAAAATGCTCCGCACCGCCGCCCAGATCGTGGGCCAGCGGGTCGTTGTTGTAGAAGACGTAGATCACTGGGTCTGCCTCTCGGGCCAGGACGCGCCCTGGAGCCCTGGCTCGGCGGCCGGACGCGCGTGGATCAGGGCGAGCGTGGTCTCCAAGGTGCGCACTACCGGACCGTTGTTGTCGACCACCGGCAGCGCGAAGCGATCGGCGATCCGCCGGTAGAGCGCGCGGCGACGATGGAAATGCCGGTCGAGCAGGGCGTCGGCACGTTGCTCCTGGATGCGCAACGGATGACGCTCGATGACGACGACGAGGTTGGGGCGCGGCAGCAGGCGCACCAGCCATGGCCCGATGCCGTCGATCACGACATCGTCGAGGCCGGTGTCGATCGCGAGGTCGACCAGTGTGTCGTAGACGCAGCGATCGCCGAGGATCGGCGCCGGCCGGCCGCCCAGGCAGCGCGGCAGCCAGCGCACAAGATGATAGCGGCCGGTGATATCGAGCACCTGGTCGATCGCCTGCAGGACGAGAAACGGCCAGGCGAGCCATGGCCGCCCTTGGAAGTCATGGTAGCCGATCCGGATTCCCTTCTGCTCGACCTTGTAGTTGTGCCCGGTGAGCCGGGCGAGGCCGAGCAAGGGCTTCGAGAGGTAGTTGCGAAAGCGCGACCAGACGTGCCGGCTGGGCACCCCGGATTTGGCGAAGCCTTCGCGCAGATGGGCCAAGAGGAAGCTCTTGCCGGTGCCGTCAACGCCGCAGAGCGCCACCAACCGCTGCGCCAAAGGCGGCGCCGCAGGCTCCGCCAGCATCGCAGCGACACTCCGTTCCCAGGAAGTCCAAAACGTCGCGTCGATGACGTGCTCGCGGCGCTGACGGAGCGCCCGGATCAGCGCATGCGGCAGCTCGTCCACCGTCTTGGCCACGAGACCGCCCATTGCCCGCACGCACTCCGAGACACCGGGTGCCTCCAGCGCGATCACCGGCCGACCGGTGAGCCCCGCCTCGATGACGACGAGCGGCACCTCGGAGACAGGCGCCCGGAACGGAAAGAGGAACGCATGGACCGTGGCGAGCAGGCGCGCGATCTCTGCCGCATCCAGCATCTCGGTCCGGGTCGTGATCCGTGCCCGGGCCGGGCTCGCCGCGACACGGTCGAGGAAGCGCCGCATCGCTTCCTCCGGCACGTCAGGACGCAGCAGCATCACCAGCCGCGCATCGAGTCCCCGCGCCACCGCCGCCTCGAAGGCGGCGAGCGCCAAATGCGCGCCCCTCAGCGCCAAAGGCGGTCCGAGATAGGCGATGACCGGCGGGCTGGTGGCGCCAGGGCGCAGCGCCGGATGGGCGAGCCAGGCCCGAGGCTCGACCTGCGGCCGGAGAAGCGGCCCGGACGGCAGGCCCAGCGCCCGGAACCTCTGGCGCCCCGCCTCGCTCAGATAGATCGGCCGAACTGGCACCTGACCGGCGGAAGCCACGGGCCAGCAAGGCTCCGGGCAGCAGGGCGTTGACGAGCGGCAGAAGCATCAGCCGCCGCTCGCGCCAGAGCTCGAGTGGTCCGACGCTGACGATCTCCTTAAGCGACAGGCGCGGGCTCGCGATCACCAAATCGACTGGCGCACCGAGCTCCAGCCGGCGCATCCGGGCAATCGCGAAGGCGCCGGTCACCAGATAGATCCGGTCCGGCGCCATCGCTTCGGTCACTGCCCTGAGCGCGGCGCTCGGCCGACCGCGGCGGAGGATCTCAGGCACACTCTGCACGCTGTAGGGTTGATCCGCGGCCACATCCTCGGCTGCCGCCGGCTCGACATCGGTGAGCAGCGTGACCGCCCTGCCCTGCGCGGCGAGCCCCGACGCCAAGCCATGCGCCATGTGCCAGGGCTGCCGCCGCCGGCGCTCCTCAGCATAGCCGAAGCAGATGACGAGATCACGCGGCTGGGTCACGTCGAGCGGCAGGATTTGGCTCATGCCGCCCGCCGCTCCAGGCTGCGGTAGAGCGATGCGGTCTGGCCCGCGATCCAGTCCCAGGCGAAGCTGGCCTCGACCAGCCGGCGGGCGGCTCGCGCCCTGGAGGCGGCAGCGTTCGGGTCGTCGAGGACGGCCGCGATGGTGCGCGACAGCGCGGCAGGCTCGGGCGCGGTGACGAGGAGCGGTGCCGGTACCTCGAGGTCGCCGACGAGCCCGGTCGGTGTGGTGACCACCGGCGTGCCGGCCGCCATCGCCTCCAGCAGCGTCAGGGGGCCGCTCTCGTAGTCCGCCGGATTGACGAGCAGGGCCGCATCGTGCAGCGCCTCGAGCAACGCTGAACGATCGAGAAAGCCCAGGAAATCGACGCGTTCGGCGATCCCGAGCCGCTGCGCCTGGGACTCGAGCCGGTCGCGGAGCGGCCCCTCGCCGGCAAGCGCCAGGCGCCAATCGGCGCGATCGGCGAGTAGCGCCATCGCATCGAGCAGCCGCGAGAGGCCTTTGCGGTAGCCGAGCCGCCCGACATAGAGAACGGTCCGGCGGCCACCGGCAGCTGGCCCCCGCGGCACGGGCAGCGGCGCGAAGGCTTCGCTATCGACCCCGTTGGGCACGACCACCGGCTTGTGGCCGCCCAGCCGGTAGTGCCGCACGAGCTCGTCGCGGACATTGCCCGATACGGCGATGATGGCCGCTGCCGCCTTGATCTGGCTGTGCTCGTAGGCCTGGCCGAGCAGCCGGGCATTCGCCTTGATCAAGGCGCTCTTCATGCCCGGCTCCAGAATTGCGGCGACATCCGCGAGAAGCGGGCTGTGGAACGTGACCAGCCGCGGCAAGCCGGTCCGCAGCCGCGGCAGCAACGGCAGATGCAGATGCAGCATTTCGGCGCCGTCGGCACCCTGGTCGAGCCAGGGTTGCAGCACGGCGCGGATCGCCTCCTGGTGAAACGGCCGGATCGGCACGTAGGGATAGAGCGCCGTCGGCACACCCTCGACCTCGAGCCGCTGCCAGGCGCCGGGCCCGTGACCCTTGGCGACCAGGAGCGGCGTGATGCCCCATGCCGGCAGCCGCTTCGCGAGCTCGACCACATGCCGGCCGATCCCTTCGCGCGGCGGCAGGTGATTGTTGGTGACGAGCGCCACGCGCATCGGCGTCAACCGGCAGCAATGCTCAGCGACTCGCCGGCCTTAGGCGGTTGCCAGTAGTAGTCCTGGCCGCTCAGGGCGGCGTTCAGGCGGCGTGGCAGGCGAGCCCCCGCCATGCCGAGCCGATAGCCGGCATAACGCACTGCCGTATGCAGGGCGGCATAGGGCAGGAGCAGCGGCGCCGTTCGCGCCAGGTGGGCAGCGAGACGCCGCGCGTAGAGCGAGCCCCCGCGCCTCGTCGCGCTCGCGCGCCAGCAGGACCTGGCGATGCGCGCGCCGCGCATAGCCCGTGTCATACTGCCGGCGAAAATCACCGAGCAGGCTGGTGGGATGGCTGTGGCGGACGACCGCGTCTGCGACATAGGCGATGCGGTGGCCACGCTCGAGCAGCCTGGCGGCGGCGATCGTCTCCTCGCTGACCAGCGTCTCCGGAAAGCCACCGATCTCGTCGAGCGCTGAGCCGACCCAGGCGGCGCACGCATTCGAGCAGAAATGCGTGTAGCCACCGTAGCGCGGCCAGTCGGCGAGCGAGCGGACGTGGCCCTGCGCCGCGTAGTTGAACTCACGGTTGAATTCTTCGATCCGGTCAGCCCCTTCGCGCGGCAGTTGGCGACCATACGCGACAGCGGCCTCGCCGGCGCGCAACGGCGCGGTCAGGCGCTCGAGAAACGAGGCGTCCGTGGCATGCGCATCGGGCGTCAGCATGACGGTGATCGGCGCCGCCAAATGGCGCCTCGCCAACTCGCGCGTGCGACCGTGATTGAAGCTGGCGCGAGGGATCACCAGGGTCTCGGCGCCGAGCACCTGGGCCAGCTCGACCGTGCCATCCCTGGAGCTGGAGTTGACGACGAGGATGCGCGGACGAAGCGGCGAGGCGTGCAGCGGACGGATGCAGTCGGCGAGCAGATCGCGGGCTCGGTGGGTGATGATGACGACGCCGATTTGACCGTGCACCATGGCACCGCTCCTTGCCGCTGCGCGTCACTGCGACCGATAGGCCCGATCGCCGGCTGGACGACGCGAGGGAACCTGAAGATCATGAATCGAGGCACCGGCAAAATCAACCATTAATTGAATTTCAATTATGCGGCGCGGCTCTCGAGCAGCCGATTGTCGCTGCCGAAGCACGCCGCAAGCTGATCGAACCGCGCCCGCTGCGCGGCTGGATCACACAGCCCGTCCAAGGGCTCGGTGTTGAACCGTCGCCGGGGCTCGTGGCTCGGCTTCGGCGGGTCGCTCGCCCGGAGCGGACAGGCGAGACCGAGCCTGGGCCCGAGCTCGCGGGCCAGCCGCTCGGCGAACGCCGCCACCGTTTCGACATAGCCGCTCGGGTTGGAGCGGCCGTCCGACGATGCGGCGCCGATGCCCATCGCGAGCCCGGCATAATGATCGGCGATCAGCTCGACCGGCACGAAATCGCGCAGCCGATCTGGATGATCGAGCACCGGCGTGCGGCCCGCCTGCCATTCGCCCACCAGATAGGCGACGAAGCCACCGGACTGACCAGGGCCGAAGGGGCTGGGGATGGTGACCTTGCGGCAGTCGATGCCGGCCGCAGTGGCGGCATGACCGATGATCAGCGAGGACAGGGTCTTGGCCAGGCCATAAGCGCCGATCGCGCGCAGCGGCCGGTCGCCTTCCCCCTCGCCCGCCTCGAACACGCGTGCCGGTATGGACGAGCCGCACGAGGCCGCGCCGCGCCATGCGCTGCAGCACCAGCTCGACGCTCAGGGTATCGCTCCTTGCGGCATCGATCGCGCTGAAGTCCGGCCGGCGGAAGTCGCCCACCTCGGCATGATGCAGGCAGAGCACGTCGAACGGCAGCGCCTCGTCGATCAGCTGCAGGAAACTCTGGCTGCCGAACGGCCGGTCCACGACCACAGCGGCGCTCCGCGCCACCGCGTCGATCCGCGCCCGCCGTGCAGGATCGTAGAGCTCCGGCCGGCCGCGGCACACGGCAGTGACCTCCGCTCCCCTGGCGGCGAGCGCACGCGCGATCCAGCATCCGGTGAAGCTGCTGGCCCCGGTGAGCAGCACCCGCATCAGGCCGCACCACGCAGGCTGGGGGCGAGCCGCTGCAAGGCGAACGGCGGATGGCCCCGATCCTTGACCGAGATCACTTCCGGTGGATGCGGCCAGGCGATCCCGAAGGCCGGTTCGTCGAAGCGAAAGCCCCGCTCGGCCGAGGCGTCGTAGGGCGCAGTGACGAGGTACGCCAGCAGCACGTCGGGCGAGAGCGTGAGAATGCCGTGTGCGAAACCCTCGGGCACGACCAGCACGCGGCCGTTCTCGGCCGAGAGCTCGAAGCCCTGCCAGGCGAGGAAGCTCGCGCTATCGGGCCGAAGGTCGACAATGACGTCGAAGAGCCGGCCCTTCAGGCATTGGACGACCTTGATCTCGGCGCTGGCACCGACTTGCATGTGCAGGCCGCGCAGCGTGTGGGCGTGGCGGCTGTGCGAGAGATTGGCCTGGGCGATGTCCACCTCGATGCCGTTCTCGGCGAGGCTCGCCCGACAGAAGATCCGGGCGAAGGCACCGCGCTCGTCGAGATGGCGAGTCTGCTCGAAGAGCGCGGCGGCACCCAGCGGTCGATCAATCAGCCGCATCGCCACCCGTCCTGCCGACGGCGCGAGGCTGGCCCGCTGCCGCGCCGTTGCGGCGCCCGGCGGCTGCGTCGGCGGCGTCAGCTGGCGCCCCGAGCCACGGCGTGGCGCCGGTCTCGAACAGCGCGGTGACCCGGTCACGGTCGCTCACCGTGTCGATGCAGGACCAGAAGCCCTGGTGGTGAAAGAGCTTGAGCTCGCGGTCGCGGGCCAATCGCTGCAGCGGCTCGCGCTCGAGCACGCAGGCATCGTCATCGGCCAGATAGTCGAGGAATCCCCGGCGAAAGAAGAAGAACCCGCCATTGATCCAGGCTGCCTCGGCGAGCGGCTTCTCGATGAAACCCCTGACATCGCCGTTCGCGAGATCGAAGCAGCCGAACTGCGATGGCGGGTTGACGGCGAGGCCGGTGCCGATCTGCGCGTGGGCCAGATGGAAGGCGAATTCGGCACCGAGATCGGCGTCGGTCAGGCCGTCGCCATAGGTGACGCCGAAATGCCCTTGGTCACCGAGGTAGCGTGCCGCGGCCCTGGCGATCCGGGCGCCGGTCATGGCGTGCCGGCCGGTATGCGCCACCGTGACCTGCCAGTCCGGCGCGCCGGAGGATTGGTGGTACCAGATCTCGCGGGTCGCGAGGTCGACGGTGAAGTCGTTGGCGATGCCAGGGTAGTCGAGGAAGTAGCTGCTGACGACGTCGTGTCGGTGGCCCGTGCAGAGGATGAAGCGGCGAAAACCGAAGCGCCGGTAGGAACGCATGATGTGGGTGACGATCGGCTGGTCGCCGATCTCGACCAGGGGCTTCGGCCGATTGCCCGCAGCACCGCCGAGCCGCGTGCCGAGGCCGCCGCAGAGGATGAAGATCGGCACGTTCTCAGGCAAGGGTGGCGACATGGCTCGGCTTCCGCTGCAGCATGGGCATCGAGAGAGGGATCCGGCGGTGACCCGTTGTGCCGGCGTCGGCGCCGCGCGCTCCGTCCTCCCAGTCCGTCGCAAGGGCCGCGAAACGGGCGATCTGCTCGTCGATGAAGCCGATGTCGGCGCCAGCCTCCAGCCGGCGGTAGCCTTCGGCGGTCCAATCGAGCGCCGTTTCCGGCGTGAGCAACGGCCGCCAGCCCAAGGCCTCGGCGAGCGCCCGACCGTCGAGACGGTTGGCGGCAGCATGCTTCCCAGGCTCTGACAGCGACGTCGTCGGCTCAGGCAAGCGCGGCTCGGATGCGGCGGCAGGCTGCGGCCACTCCGCCCCGGATCCGACGCCGCCCAGTTGCGCCAGCAGCCGCTCGGCGATGCGCGACAGCGGCCAAGCATCGCTCGGCGGCGGTGCCAGGTTCCAGGCCCGGGCAAGATGCTGCGGGCGACGGGCCAGCGCCTGGGCGAGCTGCAGGGTCGCGCGCAATGCATCGAGCACGTGCAGAAACGGCGAACAAGCACTGCCGTCGCGCAAGGTCAGCGGCCATGCCGCACCGCTCGAGCGAACGATCGCCGGCACCGGTCGACCCGCAGCGAAGTCGCCGCCACCGACCAGCATGCAGGGGCGCAGGCTGGCGAGCCCAATTCCGTCCTCGCCGGTCAGATAGCAATGACGGTAGGTCTGGACCATGAGCTCCGCACAAGCGAGGCTCGCCGCATGCGGTGTCATCGCGCCCAGAGGATCGATCTCGCGCCTGGCGGCGGCGGCAGGCCGGTAGACACCATCGCCGGTGACGACCAGCAAGGCGCGCAGGCTGGGAGCGCGACGGGCCGCCTCGAGCAGGTTGAGGGTTCCAGCGGCGATGCTGTCGAACTGCTCGAGCGGGCGCTTGAGATCGCTGTGCGCGGCCACACTGTCTGCCGCCAGATGGATAATCACTTCAGGCGCCAGCGCCTCGATCGTCTGCGCCAGGCGGGCCCGGTCGCGCACATCCACCCGATGTCCGTCGATCGATTCCGTTAGCCCGGCGAGCGCCAGCAGTCCGGGCGATGCAGGCTCGTACGGCGAGAGGCCGACAATGTCGGCGCCCAGCTTGCTCAACCAACAGGCGAGCCACACACCCAGGAAACCCGTGTGATGGGTCACGACAACCCGACAATTCAGCCAGAAAGTTGGATCAATGCTGGAATTTTCGTTCTTTTCGAGCATGTTGAGCAGCTCCGCTCAGCAGAAGGCTGAAAGCATCAAATTCAACCTAAGATTTAATTAACTCGATTGCAACCTTTTGCTGCAGGCCTTCCCGTCGGCGCCGATGCTTGCATATTGGCGGTGATGCAGCCGCTCATCGTGCACCATCCGGCCTATGTCGCCCCACTGCCCGCCGGGCATCGGTTCCCCATGCCGAAATTCGGCGCGCTGTTTCGCCAGCTCGTGGCGGCCGGCTTGGCACCCGCCTCGGCGCGCCACGTACCGGAAGCCGCCAGCCCGCAATTGCTGCGGCGGGCGCACGAGGCCAGCTACGTGGCAGCCGTCATCGGCCGACGCCTCTCGCCGCAGGCGGTGCGGCGGTTGGGGCTGCCGCAATCGGCCGAGGTCGTCACGCGGGCCAGGGCCGCGACCGCCGGAACCGTGCTCGCCGCTCGCCTCGCCCTCGATCACGGCCTCGCCTGCAATACGGCCGGCGGCAGCCACCACGCCTTCGCCGATTGCGGTGCCGGGTTCTGCGTCTTCAACGACGTCGCCGTTGCCGCCAAGGCGCTGCTCGCGGAAGGTCGCGTGGCCCGCATCCTGGTAATCGATCTCGACGTGCATCAGGGCGACGGCACGGCGGCGATCTGCGCGGACGAGCCGCGGATCGTGACACTGTCGGTCCACTGTCGGACGAACTTCCCGGCACGCAAGCAACGGAGCACCAGGGACGTCGCGCTGGACCCCGATATCGGCGACCGGGACTATCAGGCCATCATCCGCCCGCTGATCGGAGGTGCGCTCGATCGGTTCAAGCCCGACCTCGTTTTCTACAATGCCGGCGTCGACCCGCACAAAGAGGACCGCCTCGGCCGCCTCGCGCTCAGCGACCAGGGGCTGGCCGACCGCGAGGCGCTGGTCCTGGAAGCCTGCCGCTGGCGGGGCCTGCCGCTCGCCGTCGTGGTCGGCGGCGGCTACGCGGTCGATGTCGAGGTCGTTGCCGCCCGCCACGCCATCCTGCACCGGGTCGCCGCCGACATCGCTGCCTGGTGACGCAGGATCGAGCGCTACCTCGCTGAGCTGGCTGGTCGACGCCGCTCACCCGTCGAAGCTGACAACCTTTCCGGGGTTGAGAATATTGTGCGGGTCGAGCGCTCGCTTGATCGCCCGCATCACGCCGATTCCGCTGCCATGCTCGCGCTCGAGGCTCGCGATCTTGCCGAAGCCCACGCCATGCTCGCCAGTGCACGTGCCACCCACTGCAATGGCCCTCTCGATCAGCCTCGCATTGACCGCCTTGGCGCGCGCGAGCTCGTCCGCATTGCCGGGCTCGAGCAGGAAGAGCAGATGGAAATTGCCGTCACCGACATGGCCGACCAGGGGGGCAAGCAGGCCGCTCTCGGCGACGTCGCGCTCGGTCTCCGTGATGCAGGCAGCGAGCCTCGAGATCGGGACGCAGACATCGGTGGCCCAGCCCCGGCAGCCCGGCCTCAGGGCCAATGCGGCATAGTAGGCATCGTGGCGGGCCCGCCACAGCCGGTTGCGCGCCTCGGTCTCGGTCGACCACTGAAAGCCGGTGCCACCGTGCGCGCCGGCGATCGCGTCCACCGCCTCGGCCTGCTCGCGGACACCGGCAGCACTGCCATGGAACTCGAAGAAGAGCGTCGGTGCGGCCTGGAGACCCTCAAGCTTGGAGTAGCCGATGCAGGCGCGCATCTGCACCGTGTCCAGGAGCTCGATCCGCGCCACGGGAATGCCGGACTGGATGGTCAAGATGACCGTCTCGACCGCCGCCGTGACGCTGGGGAAGGTGACGACCGCCGCCGACATCGCCTCGGGAATGCCGAACAGGCGAAGGCGCAGCTCGGTGATGATGCCGAGCGTGCCTTCCGAACCGATCAGCAGCCGCGTCAGATCGTAGCCGGCAGCACTCTTGCGGGCCCGCCCGCCGGTCTTGACGATCGTCCCGTCGGCCATGACGGCGGTCAGGCCCAAGACGACGTCGCGCATTGTCCCGTAGCGCACGGCATTGGTGCCCGAGGCGCGGGTCGCGGCCATCCCGCCCAGGCTGGCATCGGCGCCCGGATCGACCGGGAAGAACAGGCCCGTGTGACGCAGCTCGTCATTGAGCTGGCGACGCCGAACGCCGGCCTCGACCAGGCAGTCGAGATCTCCCTCGGAGACCTCGAGAACGCGGTTCATCTCGGAAAGATCGAGGCAGATCCCGCCCTCGAGCGCCGCGACATGGCCCTCGAGCGACGTGCCGGCGCCGAACGCCACGATCGGCAGCCGGGCGGCCGCGCACGCCGTCACGATCCGCGCCACGTCCTCGGTCGAGCGCGGCATCGCCACCGCGTCTGGCGACACCCCGTCATAGGGCCCCTCGCCGCGCCCGTGCTGCTCGCAGATCACGCGATTGGTGACCAGCCGCTCGCCGAGCCAGGCCGCTAGCCCTTCGACCACCTCGTCCGCCCGGCCGGGCCCACGGCGCCGCGCCATCGCCAAAGCCATTCCGCTACCCTCTCGCGGCAATCGTCAGGACTGCCCGATGCACCATCCACGGCCCCATCGCGATCCGGCAGAACCAACGAGGGCCTCATCCCTCGATCATCGCACACCACGGGCGCTGGCCCAAGACGCCGATTTGGACCGCTCCGGCGAGCCAGCCGGCACGCCCCGCTGCCGGGCTGAAGCGGACGGCACCCTTTAGCCTGGCGCCGCCGGCGCCAGGCTAAAGGGGCATCTGGCCGAAGCTCTCGACCAGCGAGCCGACGACGAGCAGCCAGCCGTCGACCAGCACGAAGAAGATCAGCTTGAAGGGCAGCGAGATGACCACCGGCGGCAGCATCATCATGCCCATCGACATCAGGACCGAGGCGACCACCATGTCGATGATCAAGAAGGGAATGAAAATCAGAAAGCCGATCTCGAAGGCGCGCCGCAGCTCGCTGATCATGAAGGCGGGCACCAGGACCCTGAACGGCGCGTCGATGGGCTCCAGCGTCGGCTCGATCTCGGCGATGTCGTAGAAGAGCGCCAGATCCTTGTCCCGCACCTGGCTGCGCATGAAGGCGTGGAAGGGCGCCGCAGCCCGCTCCAGCGCCACCATCTCGTCGATCTCCTCGGCGATCAGCGGGGCCACGCCCTCCTCCCACGACCGCTCGAGGACCGGCATCATGATGAAGAGCGTGAGAAAGAGCGCAAGGCTCACCAGCACCGAGTTGGGCGGGCTCTGCTGCAGGCCGAGCGCGGTCCGCAGAAACGACAGGACGATGACGATTCGGGTGAACGAGGTCACCATCAAGAGAATCGATGGTGCCAGCGACAGAACGGTGATCAAGAGCACGAGGCGAATGATCTGCCCGGTCGCGGTGCCCTCGCCACCGAGATCGATGGTCAGGGCCTGAGCCACGCTATCGGTCGGCCACAGCAGCGACAAGAACCCGATGACGGCGATGACGGCGCACCGGATCATGTGCCGCGCCCCACGGCACGACTGTCGATTCCCGCCGCGGCGGGGGCGGGCCGCGCCGACACCGACGAGTCGTCGCCGGATGAAACCACGCTGGCACCGCCGGACGCCGATACGACGAGCAGGTGCTCGCGGCCGTCGTGGCGGACCAGCACCAGCCTGGTGCGTGGGTCGATCGCCAGGCTCTCGAGCAAGGCCAGCCGCCGCCCGGCCGGCGTGCCGCCGACGACACCCTGCGGTCCGAAGCGGCGCACCAGCCAAAGCACGACCACGATCAGCAAGAGGACGACGCCGAGACCCATGATGGTCCGGCTGAGGTCGGCGATCTCGAGCATCCAGCGCGCTTTCGCTCAGCCGCGCGCGCGGGTCGAGTAGGCGGCCGCCGCTCTGGCGCTCGCCTCGCCGCGCGCGAGCTGCTCACTGCAGCGCCGGCACTCCTCGCCAACCAGCCCGCCCAAGGCCTCGATCTCCTCCGCAAGGCCGAGCAGTCGCGCGAGCAGGCCCTGCCGCTGCTCCACGCTGGCGGACGCGACGGCATCCATGAGCGCGGCCAGCCGCTCGGCGAGGACATCCAGATCGGCCGTGCCGCCACGGCCGATGGCATTGCGTGCCACAGCGACGGCAGTCGCCAGCGCGCCACAGTCACGGGCGAGTGTCGGGTCCGGCTTGGCGGCGGGCGCTGTCACGGTTGCCCCTCGCCGGCGGCGGCGGCCAGCGCTGCGTTGGCGCGATAGAGCTGGGCCAGAATCTCGGCAACGGCCGCAAACGCTACAGTCGGAATTGAGCTGCCCACGTCGAGCTTGTCGAGAACGGTCAGGAGATCCGCATCCCGCTCGATCGGCAAGCCGTGCGCCGACGCAATCGCCTTGATCTGCGCCGCGACGGCCCCCCGCCCCTTGGCAGTCACCTCGGGCAGCCTGCCCGTCTCAGGCGCATAGCGTAGCGCCACCGCCCGTTCGTTCGGATCGATCATCCGCACTTCCCCGTGAGCTGATCCGCCGTGACGCTAGACAATCAGGGTTAATGCGGGGTTAACGGGCAGCATCGAGCCTGGAGAGCATGCGTGACGCTGAACGACGAAGCCCTTCGACGCTACGCCCGACACATCGTCCTGCCGGAGATGGGTGGGGTCGGCCAGGCGCGGCTGCTCGAAAGCTCGGTGCTCATCGTCGGCATGGGCGGGCTCGGCGCGCCGCTGTCGCTCTATCTGGCCGCCTCGGGTGTCGGTCGGCTCGGTTTCGTCGATGACGACCAGGTCGATGTCACCAATCTGCACCGGCAGATCATCTTCAGCGAAGCGGATGTCGGCCGCGACAAGGTGGCGGCAGCCCGCGACCGGCTCGCCGGCCTTGCCCCAGGCATCCGCCTCGAGCCGCATCCCGTCCGTCTCGATGCGCTATCCGCCGAAGGGCATGATCGGCGGTTACGATCTCGTCGCCGATGGCAGTGACAACCTGGAGACGCGGCGCCTGGTCCACGACACCGCGATGCGCCTGCGCCGGCCGCTGGTCGCGGGCGCCGTGCAGGGCGTCGATGGTCAGCTGACCCTCTATCGCGCCTTTGACGGCGCGCCGCATCCCTGCCTCTACTGCCTCTTCGGCAACTCCGACGATGCCCAGGCGTTGCCGAGCTGCGCCCAGGCCGGCGTCCTCGGCCCGGCGGCCGGACTGATCGGCAGCATGATGGCGATCGAGGTGATCAAGGTGCTGACGGGGCACGACCGCAGCCTTTCCGGCACGCTCCTGCATGTCGATAGCCTGGCGCCGGCGATCGAGCGGCTGGTCTTCGCGCGCCGCCCGGCCTGCGCTGGTGGCTGCAGCCGCCGCAACGGCTGGTAGGCCGCCATCCAGCCCTGATTGGCCGTCGGAAAAGCTGCGGTTTCAAAAAGGGTTACGATAGGGCTCCGGGTTGCTGCTTTCAGTTGCATGGCGCGTTGTGCTTGGGCTAAGGGGACCCCGCTTCCGGTGACATTCGAGACCGAGGCGGCCGCGCAAATTTGCCGGCCTAGACGTGCGGCAGCGTTCACGACGGCATTTGGAGGCTCGCATGGCCCATTCGCTCGACGCAGATTATCGGCCGACCGAGGACGAGCCCTACATGAACGCGCGGCAGGTCGAGTATTTCCGCCGCAAGCTGCTCGCCTGGCGGGACGAGCTGGTTCGTGGCTCCGGCCTCACCTTGAAGCAGCTGCAAGAGGACGACACCAAGCCGGCCGACGCGAGCGACTGGGCCAGCACCGAGGTGCAGCGGGCCTTCGAGCTCCGGACCCGCGACCGCGAGCGCAAGCTGCTCGCCAAGATCGAGGCAGCGCTGCGCCGCATCGATGACGGCTCCTATGGCTATTGCGAGGAAACCCAGGAGCCGATCGGCCTGAAGCGCCTCGACGCCCGCCCGATCGCGACGCTGAGCATCGAGGCGCAGGAGCGCCACGAGCGCCGTGAGCGGAGCTATCGCGACAACTGAGCCACCGCCGCGGTCGGTCGGCTGCTGATCGGCCGGAGACGACCCGGCAAGATCGACCGCCAGCGGCAAGATCTGCCGGGGCTCATCACCGAATGACGGGTGGCGGCGCGCCCAGGCGTCGGTAATTCCTTGATCTTGCCGGCTTGGCACAGCGGTTGCTTGTAGTGGCTCGCCATGCAGCCGATCGCCACTTCCATCGCCCCATTGCCCGCCCCGGCCGCTGCCGACGCGCGGGACACGTCGCCCGAGGCGGCTGACGGCTTCATCGCGCTGCTCGCTGGCCTGGTGCCACCGCCCGTGGCGCCGCCCCCCGGCCACAACGGCAAGCAGCCACTCGTCCTTGGCACCGGCAACGGAACGACGAACCAGCCCGGCGACAACGATCTCGCCGCACCGACGACGAGTGCTGCGGCGCCGAATACGGCACCAGCCCCAATGCTCCCGCCGGCGGACGGCTGGAGCTCCACCGCTGCCAACGCCCAGGGCGCCGCGATGCCCGGCCGCTTCGGTGCTCCGATCGATGCGAGTGCCGAGACCGGGAACCCAGCCACACCGCCGATCGATGCCGCGGACGGCGCTGTTGCAGCCGGCATCGGTAAAGCCCAAGTCGTCGGCGACGTGGCCATGGCGCCAGTCGTGGCGCGGCCCGACGCACCGTTGGCCGATCCACAGCCCATGGCCAGGCGTGCGCCCACTGCAGCTGCCACGCCGCAGCTCGACCAACGAGCCTCCGGCAACCGGCCATCGCCCGCAATGGCGATCGCACGAGCGAACGAGACGATTGTGCAGACACCTGGCGCGATCGCCATCGCAACAACGCCGCGCCTCGCGATGAGCGTCGCCCCGGACGCTTTCGGCCAAGGCGAGTGGCAGCCGACATTCAGCAGCGCGCCGGCTGACGGTTCGCTGCTCTCTGGTCTCGCGGCGCCAGCTGCCGGCGGCGGCGATGCCGCTTCAGCCAGCCCGGCTGCGGCCCCCGCCAGCGCCGCCATGCAGCCGTTGCGCCAGCTGGCGGCCGTCATCGACCGTGCGGTCGCGGGCGAGGTCCGCCAGCTGACCATCCAGCTGAGTCCGCAGGAGCTCGGCGCGATCGACATCGCGCTGAGCTTCGACGAGAAGCGACGGCTTTCGGTCTCGATCCTGGCCGAGCGGCCCGAAACGCTCGAGCTGTTGAAGAGCGATGCCCGCCAGCTCGAGCGGTTGCTGGGGCGGCAGGGGCTCGAGCTCGCCGACGCGGGGCTGGAGCTCGGGCTGATGAGCCACGAGCGGCGCGGCGACGGCAACGCGCACGAGAGCGCCGGCCAGCATGTGCTGACGGCGTTCGGCGAGCGCGCCGGCGCCGACGGGTCGTCAGCTCAAGACCCTTCCGACACGCTGCCTGCGGCTGCTCACGCGACGCTCGGCAGCGCCCGTCGCTTGAACCTTTCGATCTGACCCCGAGGAGTGGGCTAAAGATGACCATCAACGCGGTGCCAGCCGCTGCCACAGCTACCGCCGCCACAACCTCGGCCGGCAGCCGTGACGGGACCAAGCTGTCGGCCGATTTCGACGGCTTTCTCAAGCTTTTGACCACGCAGCTGCAAACCCAGGACCCGCTCAGCCCGATGGACGCCGAGAAGTTCACCTCGCAGCTCGTCCAGTTCTCGGCGGTGGAGCAGGCGATCCAGACCAACACGCAGCTCGAGAGTTTGCTCGGCCTGATGCGGACGACCCAGCACACCGCGGCGCTGCAATATGTCGGCGCCACGGTCGAGCTCGACAATCAGCGGCTGCATCTGCCCTATGGCGGCACCGCCGAGGTCGCCTACACGCTCGAGGCGCCCGCCCAGAGCGTTGCGATCCGCATCGTCGACGATGCCGGGGCCGTCATCCGACAGCTCACCGGACCCACCGGCCAAGGCCCGCAAAGCGTCACCTGGGACGGGCTCGGCGACGACCGGCTCGGCCGATCTGCCGGCAGCTACGGGGTGCAGATCGAGGCGGTCAATGCCGCCGGCGGTGCCGTGCCGATGACGCTCGCCACGACGGGCAAGGTCGATGCGCTGCTGCAGACGGATACCGGCCTGGTCCTTTCGGTCGGCGGCCGCTCCTACCCGCTGGATGCGGTGCGCGCCGTTCTCCCCGCGGCCTGAGCGAGCCCGAGCCACGACCGTTCCGGCGAAGATTCCAACAGAACAAAACGATCGTCAACGACAAGACTGGAGTAGAAACATGAGCCTCTTTGGGTCCCTTTACTCGGGTGTCTCCGGCCTCGGCGCGCAGTCCCGTGCCATGAGCATGATCTCGGACAATGTCGCGAACGTGAACACCACGGCCTACAAGGGTGCGATGGCCCAATTCTCGAATCTGGTGACCGGGAGCAGCTCGACGCAGTCCTATTCGCCCGGCGGGGTGAGGTCGATCGCCAAGCTGACGATCGCCAATCAAGGGTTGATCCAGAACAGCAATTCGCCGACCGATGCCGCGATCTCCGGCGCCGGCTTCTTCGTGGTCAACTCCCTGCCGGACGGCACCGGCGAACAGGTCTACACCCGCGCCGGCTCGTTCTCGCCGGACTTCCTCGGCAATCTGCGGACGCCGTCTGGCCAGTTTCTGCAAGGCTGGCAGCTCGATGCCAACGAGAACATCGTCGACGTCAACAATGTCGAGACGGTGAATGTCGGCATCGTCGCCGGGCTCGCCACCGCCACCAACGAGGTGCGCATCGGCGCCAATCTGAGCGCCGACCAGCCCGACCATGTCGGCGCCTATGCCGTGGGTGACATGGCCGACGGTACCGTCGAGCCGCACTTCTCGCGCAACGTCCAGGTCTATGACAGCCTCGGCCGGCCGCAGACCCTGACCATGGGTTACCTGAAGACCGCGGCCAACACCTGGCAGTCCGAGATCTATGCCGCCGATCCCACCGACGTTACCGTCGGCGCCGTCCCGCTCGCCTCGGGCACGGTGACCTTCAATGGCGACGGCAGCCTGGCCAGCAACGCCTTCGACGGCGTTCCCGTCACGATCGACTGGGCAGCGGCCACCGGCGCCGACGACAGCACGATCACCTTCGATCTCGGCACGATCGGCGAGACCAGCGGCCTGACCCAGTTCGCGAGCCCGACCAATGTCGTCTTCGTTCAGCAGAACGGGGCGGAGGTCGGCGAGCTCAACGGCGTCAGCATCAACGACGAGGGCTATGTGGTCGCCTCGTTCACCAACGGTCAGGAGCGCAAGCTCTATCAGCTGCCGCTGGCGACGTTCGCCAATCCGGCCGGCCTCGCGCCGCGCTCCGGCAACGTGTTCGCGCAGACCGACCAGTCGGGCGAGTTCAACCTGCGGATCGCCGGTCGCGGCGGCGCCGGGACGCTCGCACCCTCGGCGCTCGAGGCCGCCAATGTCGACCTCGCCGAGGAGTTCACCAAGATGATCGTCACCCAGCGCGCCTATTCGGCCAATTCCCGGGTGATCACGACGACCAACAGTATGTTGGAAGAGTTGATCCAGATCAGCCGTTAGTAAAACGCGGTGGGGAAAGACTATGGCGAACAGGAATTTACCAACATTATTAGATGTAATTTAAATGGCGATGGACAATTCTACCCGCGGAAAACAGAACCCGCGGTGCGGGCGGAGGAAACGGAAATGTCGATAGCGGAAAACCTGCCGGAGCGGCCGAGGTCGGTGGTCGGCCCGAATGGCACTGTCCTGACCCTGGACAGCCTGCCGCCCCCGAACACCCGCCGCTGGGTCGCGCGGCGCAAGGCCGAGGTGGTGACGGCGGTGCGCGCCGGGCTGATGACCTTCGACGAGGCTTGCAACCGCTACGTCCTCACCGCCGAGGAGTTCGCTTCCTGGGAACGCGCCATCGACCAGTACGGCCTCGGCGGGCTTCGGGTCACCCGGCTGCAGCAGTTCCGCTGAACCCGTCGCGTGCCCTGATCGCCGCAACCGTCGCGTCGGCGACCGGGACCGTGACGACACCAAGTCCAGCCGGCTGCGGCGTTGGCCGACCATGAGCTCTCGGCCGACGCCGCGCCGGCTTGTCGCTTCCGCAGGTTGCCAGCGCAGCCGACAGCTTCCGCTGTCGAGGCTCAGCCCAGTGCCGCGAATGCCTGGGCAGCGGCCAGAACGCGGGCATCGGCGCCGCGCGGTCCGATCAGCTGGAGGCCCACCGGGCGGCCATCGGCGGTCAGGCCGCAGGGCGTCGAGCAGGCCGGCTGCTGGCTCAGGTTGATCGGGTAGCTGAAGCCGGCCCATTCGGTCCAGCGGCCGAGGCCGGAGCCAGGCGGCACATCGTGGCCGGTGGCGAAGGCGGCAATCGCCGTCGCAGGCGCAATGATCAGGTCGACCTTGTCGAACAGCGCATCCATGGCAACGCCGTAGGCGACGCGCTTCTGGTTGGCCTGGATGTGCTCGACCGCCGAGTAGGTGGCGCCCGTCGCCGCCGCAGCCGCCAAGCCCGGATCGATGCCGGCGCGGTCCTCCTCGGCCAGCATGGCGACGCGTGCCGCCGCACCGGTGAGCCAGTGGGCCGAGAAGATGTCGAACAGCTCCTCGTGATAGGGCAGCCTGAGCGACTCGATCACCGCACCCGCGGCCTGCAGCTTCTCGACCGCGGCATCCACGACATCGAGCACGGCCGGATCGGTCGTGCCCCTGGGCGGCTCGTACCAGTAGCCGAGCCTGGCACCCTCGAAGAAGAACGCCGTCTGCTCGAGGCCGGGCAGCGGGGCCGGTTGCTGGGTCCAATCCAGCGGATCATGGCCGCTCATCACGGCCAGCATGGCAGCAGCGTCCTCGGCCGTGCGCGTTATCGGCCCGATATGCGAGACCGTGCCGAAGGGCGACGGCGGGTAGGCCGCCACGCGGCCGTAGCTGGGCTTGATGCCGAAGATGCCGGTGAAGGAGGACGGGATGCGGATCGAGCCGCCGCCATCGGTGCCGAGATGCAGCACGCCGGCACCGGTGGCCGCCGCCACGGCAGCGCCGCCGCTCGACCCGCCGGGAGTCAGGGCCGCATTCCAGGGGTTGGTGGTGACACCCGAGAACGGGCTGTCGGTCAGCGCCTTCCAGCCGAACTCGGGCGTCGTGGTGAGGCCGATGAAGACGGCGCCCGCTGCCCGCAGGCGGGCGACGGCCGGCGCGTCGTGCGCGGCCATGACAGGCGGGCTGTTGCTGCCGTAGTGGATAGCCTTGCCCGCGACCCAGACGATGTCCTTGAGCGTCGTCGGCACGCCGTCGATGGGCGATGCCGGCATGTGCCGCCGCCAGCGCGCCTCCGCCTCGCCCGCCTGGGCCAGCGCGCCTTCGCGGTCGATCTCGGTGAAGGAGTTGTGCCGCCCCTGCACGACCTCGGCGCGCGCGAGTGTCGCCTCGGCCACGTCGACCGGCGACAGGCTGCCATCCGCATAGCGCGCCGTCAGCGCCGCCACGCCCAGCCGGCAAAGCTCCAGCGCATCGGCAATGGGGCTTGTCATCTCGGTCATTCGCGTCGTCCGCCCGGTCGCTGAACCCGCGCCTTGCTATCAGACAGCCACCACCCAAGTCGAGCCCACGCGCCGCCGCTTAAAGCGAGTCCGGATCGACCCCGTACTCGCGGAGCCAGGCGGCGACTTTGGCGGCGTTCGGATCCTCAATGGCGCGGTAGATGACGAAGCCAGTCGTCGCCTTCTCCAACGCCTGCTCGGGCTCATTTAGCGTTTCGTGTGCCAGCGCCATGTTCCAAAGCGCGTTGCCCTCGCCGCGGCGGTCGCCGATCTCCCGCGCGAACGCGAGATCCTGCTCATGATACTCGATGGCCCGGCGCGGCTCACCGAGCGCTAGCCAGACAAGGCCCAGATTACCAAGTGTATACGCTTCTACAGGCCGGTCGCCGAGGCTGCGGCAGGCATTGAGCGCTGCTTCTAGCCAGAGGATCCGGGTGCGGCTATCGAGACGGAGATCAAGCACGTAGGTGCCGGCATTGGGATAGTCTGCGGCTAGGCGGCCGGCAGCTTCATCAATGGGCGCTCGTGCTGCGGCCCACGCCTGGCCGGCGACGATCTCGGCGCGCTCGCGGTCGAACAGCGCCAGGGCCTCAAGGATGGCATCGTTGCCGGCGAGATAGCGTTGATCGCAATGGGCGAGCAGGTTGCGGAAGAATGTCGCGTGGCGGCTGCGGCCCTCCTGAAGATCGTCACCGAGCCGTTCGGTGGCGAGCTCGCGGATCAGGTCGTGCAGGCGGAAACGAGGCGCCTCGGCGGTACCGGTGACGGCGGTCAGGAGCAGCGAGCGGTCGAGCAAGGCGTCGAGACTGTCGCAGGCGCCGTCCTCGTCCGTCGCAACGACATGTGCCGCGGCCTCGATCGAAAAATCGCCGGCAAAGACGGCGAGGCGGGCGAAGCGGCGGGCGAGAGCGGCGTCGTCCTCGGCCAGCGCGTCGACACTCGGGCGCAGGCGGTCGAGCGCCGCGGTCAGGCCCTTGGCGCGGTCGGCTTCGAGGCGGTCGAGGAGCTGGGCCGGGGTCCGCGCGCGGCTCTGCCTGATGGCGCCGTCGATGGCGAGCAGCGCCACTGGCAGGTAGCCGCAGAGTTCGGCGAAGCGGGCGAGCATGCCGTCGTCCAGCTGGCGCGCAGCGCCGATCTCCTCTTTGAGCAGCGCGACGGCATCTGCCGGGTCGAGCGTGTCGAGGTCGAGCGTCAGGCCTTCGGGCAGGTCGATCCGGTGGCGGCTGGTGACGACGAGTGCCACGGGCTCGGGCGGCACGAGCGGCGTCACCTGGGCGGTGTTGCGGGCGTTGTCGAGAATGAGGAGGAGGCGTTTGCCGACAAGTGCCTGGGCGTAGGCGCGCGCCAGCGCCGCCGGCTCTGTGGGCGGTTGCGCGGTCGGGTCGAGCTGGGCCAGCACGTCGCGCATCGCCGCATCGGGTGCGAGCGGCGGCAGCGGTGTCGCGGCGTCGGGCGTGCCCATGAGGTTGACCGTGACGATGCCGTCGGGGAAGGCCGCCTCGCCCAAGGCACCCGCGACCTGCAGCGCCAACTCGGTCTTGCCGACCCCGCCCATCCCCGCCACGGCACAGATGGCGGCCCGCCCGCCGCCGGCGAGGCGCTCCATGAGCTGCCGCTTCTCCGCATCACGGCCGACGAAGAAGGTGCGGCGGCGCTGCTGCAGATGTGTGCGGTGAGGCGCCGGCACAAACGGCACGGTCGCCTCGCTCAGGCCTGTTTGTTGAGTAGCACGGTCGCTATCGCGAGCGATCCCAGCGAGCGGGACGTTCGCGTTTGGCCAATCAACCAGAGGCTTCAGGTTGCGGTTCTCGTCCTGCGGGCGGGCCTGGAGTTTGCTGATCGGCAGATTGGTCCAATGGCAATGATCGGCGATAATCGAGATGACCTTGGCGCTGCCCTCGCCGTGGCGCTCCATCGCCCGCGTCAGCTCGACGGTCTGGCAGAACTTGGACCCGAGGAAGGCCGGCGTTACGATCAGTACAATGACCGCCGCCTCGTCCAGCTCGCGACGGATCTCCGGGTCCCATTCGTCGCCTGCCATGATCTGGTCGTCGGCCCAGACGCTCAGCTGCCCCTGATGACGAAGCCCGCCCAGATGCTGCTGCAGCCTCTCGCACCACACACGGTCCTCGTGCGCGTAAGAGATGAAAACCTTCGGCGGCGACATTTCTTCACCCCCAACGGAATATCGCACCAGGTTGCACGACCGGAGCGTGTCCGACAACAACCCAAAGTTCCGGAGGGGGCTCGGGGGAACTCAGTTCCCCCGCTCTTCTTCCTGCCTAAGCCAGCACGCACCAGGTCGGAATATGGTCGGAGATGCCCTTGCCGGCGCGGGTTTTGTGGTCGCTGCCGGCGTCGGTGAGGCGGTCGAGGGCCTGGGGCGAGAGCAGGAGGTAGTCGATGCGCAGGCCTTCGTCGCGCTCCCAGGAGCCGCCGCGGAGGTCCCACCAGGTGAACTGGCGGCGGGTTGGGCTCGACGGCGCGGTAGGCGTCGTAGAGGCCGCCGATGGAGGAGGCCGCGGAGGCCGTGGCGCTCGTCCGGGTGGTAGCAGATGGTGCCTTCGCACTCGGCGGGGTCATAGACGTCGATGGGCTCGGGTGCGACGTTGTAGTCGCCGCCGATGACGAGCGGGGTGTCGCCTTCGAGGTGGGCGGCGGCGTGGGCGCGCAGGCGGGCGAAGAAGCGGAGCTTGTAGGCGAAGTTGTCGGAGCCGACGGTGGTGCCGTTGGGGACGTAGACCGAGGCGACCCGGACGCCGTTCACGCGTGCCCTCGATGTAGCGGGCCTGGGCGTCGCCGTCCTCGCCGGGCAGGCCGCGCGTGACGTCGTCGATCGGTGCCTTGGCGAGGATGGCGACGCCATTGCGGCCGGGCTCGCCGAAGATCGCCAGGTGGTAGCCGCGCTCCTCGAAGCCGGCCCTGCGGGAAGCTGGTCGTCGACGACCTTGGTCTCCTGCAGGAGCAGGACGTCGGGGTCGTTGGCTTGGCCAGCCAGTCGAGCACGATGGCCTCGCGCTTGCGGATCGAGTTGACGTTCCAGGTGACGATGCGCACAGGCGTGTGCAGGTCAGATGGCGAACGACGTGCCGCAGCCGCAGCTCGCGGTGGCGTTGGGGTTGCTCACGCGGAAGTAGGAGCCGGTCAGGTCCTCGACGAAATCGAGCTCGGAGCCCAGCACGTACATGAGCGACATGCCGTCGACCACGACGGTGATGCCGTCCTTCTCGATCGGGACGTCGTCGGGGGCGGTGGTGTCGCTCGAGGTCGAACTTGTACTGAAAGCCCGAGCAGCCGCCGCCGGAGACGCTGACGCGGAGCTTGAGGTCGTCGCGGTTCTCGGCCTCGATGATCCGCTTGACGCGCCTGGCCGCGCTCGCCGTCACGGTTATCGGCGCCGGGCGCTCCGATGCGCGCGGCGGCTCGGCTGCCTTGATCTCGGCCATGTGGCGCACCTATTCTGAGAAGCGTCTGCAACGCTCCTCTATCTAAGGAGCCGATACCCCTTGTCAAACCGAGCCGTTCCAAACGGGGCTCTCGCCAGCACGGCGCCAGGCGCTGATGGACCGACATGGCGCCACGTGCTGGCCGGTGCTGTCGGCCGATGCGGCCCGACGATGCCGGCCCGCGGCTCGCGGACGAGCCCGAGAGTGGTCTGCGCTCGGAATTCCAGCGTGACCGCGACCGGATCGTGCATTCCACGGCGTTTCGGCGGCTCGAGTACAAGACGCAGGTTCTGGTCAATTTCGAGGGTGACCACTACCGGACGCGGCTGACCCACAGCCTGGAGGTGGCGCAGATCGCCCGGACGCTGGCCCGGGCGCTGGCGGTCGACGAGGATCTGGCGGAGGCGGTGGCGCTGGCGCACGACCTGGGACACAGCCCGTTCGGCCATGCCGGCGAGTGGGCCCTCGACGCTGCGCTCGAGGGCTTCGGCGGGTTCGACCACAATGTCCAGACGTTTCGCGTCGTGACCCGGCTCGAGCAGCGCTATGCCCTGTTCGATGGCCTGAACCTCACGACGGTGACCCTCGAGAGCCTGGTCAAGCACAACGGCCCGCTCGCCGACCCGCCGCCGGCGATCGCCGGCCATGGCCTGGCCGACGCGATGCAGCTCCATCTCCAGCCACCGCTCGAGGCGCAGCTGGCCGCGATCGCCGACGACATCGCCTATTGCAACCACGACATGGACGATGGGCTCCGCGCCGGCTTCTTCACGCTGGCCGACCTGGCCGCGCTGCCGCTGGTGGGCGGCATCGTCGGGGAGGTCGAGGCTGCCTATCCGAGCGTCGATCGGCGGCGGCTGATCCACGAGGCCAATCGCCGGCTGATCGACCAGATGGTGGCGGACCTGGTGGCCGAGACGCGGCGCCGGCTCGCCGAGACGCAGCCCGCATCGGCCCAGGCCGTGCGCGAGGCCGGCCGGGCGATGGCCGGATTTTCCGCCGAGATGAGCTTGGCCGTCCAGCATCTGCGCCGCTTCTTGCACGAGCGGATGTACCGGCACTACAAGGTGAACCGCATGGCGCGAACGGCACGACGGCTGGTCACGGAGCTGGTCGAGCTGCTGCTCGCCGCACCCGATTGCCTGCCGGACCGCTGGCAGGAGCGCGCCGGCGCACCGGGCAGCGCGGCGACAGCCGATGCCGTGCGCGACTATGTTGCCGGGATGACCGACCGCTTCGCGGTCGACGAGCATGACCGGCTCTTCAAGCTCACGGGCTTTCGCCCCTGAGCGGCCCGTTTCCTGGATCATTCGATGAACCCCTTCGACACCTTGCTCGCGGCCGTGCACGAGGCGCTCGGGCGCCTCAGCGCCAAGGGCGTGCTGCCCGGCGAGCTGCCGCTCGAGCGGATCACGGTCGAGCCGCCGCGCGAGCGTGAGCATGGCGATGCGGCGACCAATGCCGCCCTGATCCTGGCCAAGCCCGCGCGGATGAAGCCACTGGCGATCGCCGAGGCGCTCGCCGACGAGCTTGCTACGGTCGAGATGCTGGCCGGGGCCGAGGCAGCGCCGCCCGGCTTCGTCAACATGAGCTTCGCCGACGCGTTCGTGCAGGCGCAGGTGCCAGCCGTGCTCGCGGCCGGTGCCGACTATGGCCGCTCCGACGCTGGTGCCGGGCCAGACAGGTCAATGTCGAGTTCTGCTCGGCCAACCCGACGGGCCCGCTGCATGTCGGCCACGGCCGCGGCACGGTGTTCGGCGACGCGCTGGCCGAGCTGCTCGCCTTTGCCGGTTTCGACGTCACCCGCGAGTACTACATCAACGACGCGGCGCGCAGATCGAGATCCTCGCGCGTTCGATCCACCATCGCTACCTGGAGGCGCTTGGGCGACGCGCCCGGGCCGGTGCCGCAAGGGCTCTACCCGCTCGAGGACCTTTTGCCGGTCGCTCGCGCCATCGCCGCGCGGGACGGCGACCGCTGGCGCGGCCGCCCCGAAGCGGAGTGGCTGGACGTCTTCGGACGCGAGGGCGTGGCGACCATGCTCGCGCAGATCAAGGCCGATCTCGGCGGCCTCGGCGTCCAGTTCGACGTCTTCACCTCCGAGCGGGATCTGGTCGAGGCCGGCAGGGTCGACGCGGCGCTGGCCTACCTGGACGAGCTCGGCCTGCTCTACACCGGCACCCTGCCGCCGCCCAAGGGCAAGCCGGTCGATGACTGGGAGCCGGTGCCGCAGCTCTTGTTCAAGGCGAGCGAGCATCGGCGACGACATCGACCGGCCGCTCAAGCGCTCGACCGGTGCGTGGACCTATTTCGCGGCCGATCTCGCCTATCACCTGGACAAGTACCAGCGCGGCTTCGCCCAGATGATCGATGTCTGGGGCGCCGATCACGGCGGCTACGTCAAGCGGATGCAGGCCGCCGTCAAGGCGCTTGAGCCGCGGCGAGGCCGACGCTCGACGTGCGCGCTCTGCCAGCTGGTCAACCTGATGGACGGCGGCCAGCCGCTGAAGATGTCGAAGCGGGCCGGGCGCATCGTGACGCTCCGCGACGTGGTCGAGCGAGGTCGGCAAGGACGTCTTCCGCTTCATCATGCTGACCCGCAAGAACGACGCCGCGCTCGACTTCGACCTCGCCAAGGTGGTCGAGCAGTCGCGGGACAATCCGGTCTTTTACGTACAGTACGCCCATGCCCGCATCTCCTCGGTCCTGCGCAATGCCGTGGCGGATGGCCACGGCGCCTGGCTCGAGGCGCCGGAGGCGGCAGCGCTGCGGCAGCTGGCCGATCCCGCCGAGCTGCAGCTGCTCAAGACGGCGATCCAGTTCCCGCGCCTCGTGAAGACCGCGGCCGTGCAACATGAGCCACACAGGATAGCGTTTTATCTTCATGACTTGGCGAGCGACTTTCATGCACTATGGAACCGTGGCAAAGAGGAGGGTAGTCTGCGCTTCCTGATTGTGGACGCGCCGGAGCTGAGCCGTGCCCGTCTCGCCATGCTGCTGGCCGTCCGCCAGGTCATCGCCAACGGGCTGCGGCTCATGGGCGTGGAGCCGGTTGAGGAGATGCACTGACCATGCGTGTCGCTCGTTCGACCGCTCGCGAGGAAAGGAAACCCAGCCGTGCGATCGACTGATCCCATCGACGAACGCGATCTCGATGTCGCCGGCTTGCGGCGCTCTCTGGCCCAGGAGCCGTCCCGGAAGATCGGCAACACCGGCAATCGCCGCCGCGGCTTGCGGACCTACCTGCTGGGTGGCCTCGTCGCCCTCGTCCTGATCCTGTTCGGCTCGGTCGTCTGGCTGGCGTATCAGGACATGATGCCCGGCGACGGCGCGCCGCCCCTGATCCGGGCCGAGGCCGGCCAGATCAAGCGCGAGCCTGACGAGCGGGGTGGATTGCCGCTGCTCAACGAGGAATTGGTCGTCGTCCAGGCCCTGGACGAGCCGGCGGCACCGGTTCGCATCGAGCGGATCGTTCCGCGTCAGGCCGAGGCGCCGCGCTCGACGGCCGATGTGATCCCCGAAGCCTTGCAGGCAGAGCCGGTCACGGAGGCGGACTCCGATCCTGCCGTCGCGAGCACCCAGGGTCTCGAGACCACGAGCACGGGCGACTCCGATACCCTGGACAGCCTGCTGGCCGAGATCGCGAGCGGCCTCGATGAAGAGCCACCGATCGAGCCGGCTGGCGGCAGTGTCGAGCAGCTGCGGGTCGCGGCCAATGATGCGCCCGCTGACGGCGCCCTCACGGCGCCGGCCGATACCGACTCGGGGACGTCGGCGCAGCTGGCCCCGCCGGCGACGCTGCAGCTGCCGTCCGCGGCACCTTCCACCACGGATACCGGCACGGCCGCACCGCCGGCGAGCGCCGAGCCGGCGCCGCAGACCGCCGAGCCGCGGATCGCAGAGCCGGCACCTGCCGCCGGCCCAGCGGCCGATCCGGAGCCGCGTGTCACCGAAGCACCCGTGGCCGTCGAGACACCTCAGGCGACCGCAGCCGCGACAGCGACCGAGGTACCTGCCCGACCGGCCGCGCCCGTGGAGGCGCCGAGCCCCGCGACGGCACCGCGGCCGGCTCTCGCGGCCAGCTTCGACGGCGCCTACCGCGTCCAGCTGCTGGCGGTTCGCGACGAAGCCTCGGCCGCCGGCGCCTGGAGCGGCCTCCAGCAGCGCCATCAGGCGGTGCTCGGGCCGCTGCGCAGCAACGTCCAGCGTGCGAACGTGGGCGACGCGACATTCTTCCGACTGCAGGCGGGGCCGTTCGCCGACCGCTCGGGTGCCGACTTCCGTCTGCGAGGCGCTGCAGGCCGAGGGCGCCGACTGCTTCGTCGTCGAGCCCACTTCTTGAGCGACGGGGCGCCGATGGCAGGCGGACGCGACGTCAAGGCCGCTGTCGTCGGTGTCGCCGGGACGCGTCTTGCTGGCGGACGAGCGCGCGGTCTTGTCGCGCCTGCAGCCGGCCGGCGTCATCCTCTTCAAGCGCAACTGCGAGAGTCCGGACCAGGTCGCAGCACTCACCCGCGAGCTCAGAGCGCTCTTTCCCGACCGCTGGCTGCCGGTGCTCGTCGACCAGGAAGGGGGCCGCGTGCAGCGGCTCGGACCGCCCGCCTGGCCGGCGCTGCCAGCCGTTGCGCGCGCTCGGGCGCCTGGCCGAGCAGGACGGCACGGCCGGCGAGCGGGCGACCGGCTGCACGCGGCGGCGATCGCATCGCTGCTGCGCGCGGTCGGGATCGATGTCGTCTGTGCCCCCTGCCTCGACCTCTTGCGCCCGGAGACGACTCGCGCGATCGGTGATCGGGCGCTGGCCGCCGATCCGGTGCTGGTCGCCCGGCTCGGCCGCATCTACGCCGATACGCTGCTCGCCCAGGGCGTCTTGCCGGTCATCAAGCATCTGCCGGGGCACGGCCGGGCAACCTGCGACAGCCATCTCGAGCTGCCGCGCGTCACCGCCGAGGCCGCCGAGCTCGAGTCCACCGATTGGCAGGCTTTCGTGCCGCTCGCCGATCTGCCCTTGGGCATGACCGCGCACATCGTCTTCACCGCCATCGATCCCGAGCGGCCCGCAACCCAGTCACCCCTGGTGATCGAGCGGGTGATCAGAGACACGATCGGCTTTCGTGGGCTGCTCTTCTCCGATGACCTGAGCATGGAGGCGCTCGACGGGCCGATCACGCGGCGCGCCACGGCGGCGCTCGCCGCCGGCTGCGATCTGGCCCTGCACTGCAACGGCAAGCTCGCCGAGACGGAAGCGGTGCTCGAGGCCGTGCCGCCACTGCCGGCAGCGACCGCTGCACGGCTGCAGTCGCTGGCACCCCGACCGACGGCGGCCCCGCCGCCGCTCGACGAGCTGCTGACGGAGCTCGACCAGATGCTCGGGCCGAGGATCGCCGGTGCCTGATCTCGCGGCCTTCGGCCACACGCTCTCGGTCTGGTTCCTGCCCGTGATCCTCGCGATCACGATGCACGAGGCGGCGCATGCGTGGGCCGCCTGGAAGCTCGGCGACGACACGGCGAAGTCACTCGGCCGGCTGAGCTTCAACCCGATTCGCCATGTCGACCCGTTCGGCACGCTGATCCTGCCGGGCATGCTGCTCGTCGTCGGCGCCCCCTTCCTGTTCGGCTGGGCGAAGCCGGTGCCGGTCGCCTTCCACAAGCTGCACAACCCGAAGCGTGACATGATCTGGGTGGCGCTGGCCGGCCCGGCGATCAACATTGCGCTGGCGCTCGCTGCGGCGATCTTGCTGCATCTTCTGGTCGGCGCGGAAAGCGACGTCGGCAACTGGCTCTGGCAGAACCTCGACAACGCGCTGCTGATCAACGTCGTGCTCGCCTGCTTCAACATGCTGCCGCTCTTGCCGCTCGATGGCGGCCGCGTGCTGACCGGGCTGTTGCCGCTGCCGCTCGCCCGGCGCTTCGCCCGGACCGAGCCCTACGGCCTGTTCATCCTGCTCGGCATCGTCTTCGTCCTGCCGCTCATCGCCCGCGAGCTCGGCGTCGCCATCAACCCGCTCGGCGCGATCCTCTTGCCGATCGTGCAGTTCGTGCACTCGCTCGTCCTCCTGCTCACGGGCTGGTGGTGATGGCCGAGGCCGAGCCGAGCGCCTTCGTCGTCGATCTCGACGGCTTCGAGGGACCGTTGGACCTGCTGCTCGACCTCGCCGCGATCGCAGAAGGTCGATCTGGCCCGGATCTCGATTCTCGCACTGGCCGAGCAGTTCATCGCCTATCTCGAGGATGCGAGGCGGCGCGAGCTGAGCCTGGCGGCCGAGTATCTGGTGATGGCCGCCTGGCTCGCCTTGATGAAGTCCCAGCTGCTGCTGCCCAAGGAAGAGCGCGAGGTCGACGACGTCGAGGCCATGGCCGAAGCCCTGGCGGCGCGGCTGCGCAAGCTCGACGCCATTCGCCGGGCGGTGCACTGGCTCGAGGCGCAGCCGCTGCTCGGTGACATGCGGTTCGTGCGCGGCAGTCCCGAGCCTGCGCCGATCCGCCACGAGGACCACTGGCGCGCCGACCTCGCTGGCCTCTTGGAGGCCTATGCCAAGACCATGTCGCGACGGCGGCGGCAGAGCATCCGCCTCGTGCCGCGCAGGGCGATGAGCGTCGAGGCGGCGCTCGACAGATTGTCGCGGCTGCTCTCCGGCCGCGACTGGCAGGAGCTGCAGAGCTTCCTGCCGCCGGGGCTCGACGACGCCTTCCTCGGCCGTTCGGCGATGGCCGCCTCGCTCGTGGCGAGCCTGGAGCTGGCCAAGCGGGGGACCATCGAGCTCGCCCAGGAAGAGCCGTTCGGGCCGATCAGGATCCGCAGGCGATGAGCGAGGGCGAGCTCGATTCCCAGCATGCCGAGACCGCCGAGCCGGCCGCGGCGCTGCCGCCGGTCGACGCCAAGCTGGTGGTCGAGGCGCTTCTCTTTCAGTCGAGCGAGCCGCTCGACGAAGCGCTCCTGCAGGCGCATGTCCGGGATGGCCAGCACGTCGCCAGCGTGCTCGCCGAGCTGCAGGCGGACTACGCCGAGCGCGGCATCAGGCTGGAGCGGCACGGTCGGCGCTGGGCATTCCGCACGTCGGCCGACGTGACGCCGCACCTCGAGCGGGTCGAGGCCCGCCGGCGAAAGCTCTCCAAGGCCGCCATGGAGACGCTCGCGATCATCGCCTACCAGCAGCCGGTGACGCGCGCCGAGATCGAGGCGGTGCGCGGCGTGCCGGTGGCCAAGGGAACGCTCGACCAGCTGGTCGAGGCCGGCTGGGTCGCACCCAAGGGACGCCGTGACGTGCCGGGCCGGCCGGTGACATGGGTGACCACGTCCGCCTTTCTCGACCACTTCGCGCTCGGGGCACTTGACGATCTGCCCCGTCTCGACGAATTGGAGGCGGCGGGTCTGTTCCGCGCCAGCATCTCGGAAGGCGATGCCGCGGCAGGCGATAGCGACCGGGACGGCCACCTCGAGGGTGGGCCGCCATCAGGGTGAGAAGCGGGCGCCTGGGGCCGGGAGTTGATCCCGAGCCCGAAACGATCGCCCCGAGCCCGAGTGTCGATTGCGTGGCTCGGTCTTTTTTGCCACACTAAATCAACATCTGCAGAACGGCCGCGGCCCCGACCGCAAGAGCCGTGGCATCGAGAGGGTTCCCAATGAGTATCGGTATCTGGCAGGTCGTGCTGATTCTGGTGATCGTGTTGATCATTTTCGGCGCGGGCAAGCTGCCCAAGGTGATGGGCGACGTCGCCGCCGGCGTGAAGAACTTCAAGCAGGGCATGAAGGAAGACGACGACGAGCCGAAGGCGGCGCAAGTCGATCAGCGAAAGCACGAGCGATCCCGAGGTCACCATCGAGCGCCCCGCCGCCGTCAAGGACGAAGCGGCCAAGAGCTGAAATGCGCCGTTCCTCGGCGGCGGAGTGAGCGTCGACCATGTTCGATCTCGGCTGGTCCGAAATGGCGGTCATCATGCTGGTGGCGCTCGTCGTCATCGGTCCCAAGGACCTGCCCAAGGTGGCTCGCGACCATCGGCCAATGGACCGGCAAGGCCCGGGCCCTGGCGCGCGACTTCCAGCGCTCGCTCGACGACATGGCGCGCGAGGCCGAGCTCGACGAGATCAAGAAGAGCATCGACAAGGTCGGCAACACGAGCTCTGCGCCAGATCGTCAAGGATGCGATCGACCCGGACGACGATCTGGAACGCGCGTTCGACGTCGAGGCCGCAAGCCGGCCGGCAAGCCACGCTCGTCGTCGAGCGTGAAGCCGTTGCCGGCGACCGCTGGACCGAAGACCGCGCTGTCACGCCTGGCGAGACCGCCAGCCGGCGGACCTGAAGGCAGCGGACGCGGCCAAGCCGCCGGCGCCAGCGGACACGACCAAGCCGCCGGCTGAGGCGACGGCGTCTCCCGCCGAGGCCGAGCAGCCGGCATCATCGCGTGGCTGATCGAGCGCCCGAGAGGCGCACCAGGCCATCGCTTCCGGAAAGAACGACGTGATCAAGGACATCGACGATCGCGAGATGCCGCTGCTCGATCATCTGGTCGAGCTGCGCAACCGGCTGATGTACAGCGCCGCTGCGGTCCTGCTCGGTTTCCTCGTCTGCTACTTCTTCGCCGAGCAGATCTACGCCTTCCTGGTCCAGCCCGCTGGCCAACATCTACGAAGGGCAGACCGACCGGCGGATGATCTACACCGGCCTGACCGAGGCCTTCTTCACCTATCTCAAGGTCGCGTTCTTCGCCGGCGCCTTCATCACCTTCCCGTTCGTCGCGACCCAGCTCTATCTGTTCATCGCGCCCGGCCTCTACCGCAACGAGAAGCAGGCCTTCCTGCCGTTCCTGTGCGCCACGCCGGTGCTCTTCTTCATGGGCGGGGCGATGGTCTACTACGTCGATCTTCCCGCTCGCCTGGAAGTTCTTCGTGAGCTTCGAGACGTCGGGCATCGATGGCATCGCTGCCGATCCAGCTCGAGGCGCGCGTCGGCGAGTATCTCGATCTGGTGATGAAGCTGATCTTCGCCTTCGGCATCTCGCTTCCAGCTGCCGGTGGCGCTGACCCTGATGGGCCGGGTCGGCATCGTCACCGCGGCCGGGCTCGCCCGCAACCGCAAATACGCGATCGTCGGCGTGTTCGTGGTCGCCGCACTGCTGACGCCGCCCGACATCATCAGCCAGATCGGCCTCGGCGTGCCGATCATCCTGCTCTACGAGATCTCGATCTATCTCGTCCGCATGGCCGAGCAGAAGAAGGCCGCCGCCGAGGCCGAAGACGAAGAGGACGAGGCTGGCGCCTGACGATCGCCATCGCCGCTGCCGCCCAAATGGGCCAATCGATGCCTCGGCAGTGTCGGATAGACAGTGGGGACGATATGGCGCTCGAAGTCATCGGTACCGGGTTCGGCCGCACCGGCACTGATTCGCTGCGCGAAGCGCTGGAGATCCTGGGCTTCGGCCCCTGTCATCACATGCGCGAACTCTTCAAGGACCCAGAGCACAATAACCTCTGGCGCGCGGTCGCGCAGGGGACACCGCCGGACTGGGATCTGCTACTCGGCGGCTACCGATCGTGCGTGGACTGGCCTTCGGCCCATTACTGGCCCCAATTGGTCGAGACCTTCCCAGAGGCCAAGGTGATTTTGACCTGGCGGTCGGCAGAGAGCTGGTGGGCGAGCTTCGAGCACACAATACTACCGCGCATTCTCGCCTTCACCGAAACCGATGCGACGCCCAAGAGCGGGGAATTGATTGGCCCACAGGTGTTTCACGACCGTCCAGACGACCGCGACCATTGCATAGCCGTCTACGAGGCCAATGTCGCCGCCGTCAAAAAACAGGTGCCCGCCGAGCGGTTGCTGGTGCACAGCCTGGGTGACGGTTGGCCGCCGCTATGCGCCCATCTCGGCGTGCCCGTGCCGGACGTTCCCTATCCGAGAAGCAACAGCGCTGGCGAATTCGAGAGCAACTTCGAGGCATCGGCGTCGAAGAGGACATCCTGAGCGCCCTTCGCCAAACTGAAATGGCGACGTCGCCAGCGCCAAGCCAGGGGCGGCCGACGATGATCGCGGCTGAAGTCGTCGACGTGACGTGAGTGGTGGCGACCCCTACGGGAATCGAACCCGTGTTTTCAGCGTGAGAGGCTGACGTCCTGACCGCTAGACGAAGGGGTCGTGAGCGATCCCGAGTACTTAGAAGCTCGATGCCGCTCGATCAAGCTGGCATCACGCACGAACGCGGCGACGAGCTCGACGTCGGAGCCGAACAGGAACTGGTCGACCGCCTCGAGGGCGATGAGCCGATAGCCTCCCTGAACGAGCACGGCAGCATCGCGGGCAAACGAGGCGGTCTCGCAGGACGCATAGACGAGGCGCGGCACGGCGCTCGCGGCCAGCGCCTCGACCTGGGCCGCTGCCCCGGCCCGTGGCGGGTCGAGGATCACCGCATCACAGCCCTCGAGCTCATCGGGCTGCAACGGGCTCTGCTGCAGGTCGCGGCGCACGGCCTGGACATGGGGATGTCGGCAAGCGCCGATCAGCTCGGCCGCCCCATCGAAGGCCCGCACACTGGCCCCGGCAGCGGCGAGCCCGAGGCTCAGCGTGCCGAGGCCGGAAAAGAGGTCGACGACCTTGCGGGCACCGGCGAGCTGCCGGGCGACGAAATCCTGCAGCGCTGTCTCACCCTCGGCGGTCGCTTGGAGGAAGGGCGCGGGCGGCATGGCGAGCGCCACGCCGGCAACGGTGAGCCTTGGCGGCAATCGGCCCGCCACCGGTTCCGGCGACGCCCCACCCACCGCTATTGCCAGCCGCACCAGCCCTTGCGCGGCGGCGAAGGCGGCCAGCGCCTCGCGATCCTCGAGGCCGGGATCACGCTGCATGTGGAGGACCACCTCCACGCCGTCATCCAGTGCGGTCAGGGTCGCCTCGCCACCCGCCGATGCCGCCGCCAGGCGGCGCAGCAGGCGGCCCAGCGGCTCGAGCAGGGCCACGAGCGCCGGCCGGGCGATCGGGCATTCGGTCACCTTTACCAGCTGGCGGCCGAGGCGGCGGCGAAAGCCGAGCTGACCGTCGGCCGTGAAGCCGAGGCGCAGCCGGCGCCGGCTGCCTAGCGGGCTACGATGCAACGCAATCGGGCCGGGGGGCGTCAGGCCCCTGGAGCGCAGCGCCCCCTCGATCCGACCGATCAAGAGTGCGCCATAGGCTGCCTCGGGCAAATGCTGCAGCGTGCAGCCGCCGCAGGCGCCGAAATGGCGGCACAGCGGCGGCCGGCGCTCCGGGCTGGGTGCGAGGCAGGACAGCGGCTCGACGATCAGCTCCTGGTCCGCGCCGCCGCACCCGCCAGGTCTCGCCCGGCAGGGCCAGCGGCACGATGAGCCGCTCGCCATGCCAGACGACAACCCCGTCGCCTTGGGCTCCCAGGCCGTCGATCTGGACGTCCAGGGTCTCGAGCCGTGCCTTGCCCGAACGGCGTCGAGGCGGACGCTTCAAGGCCTCGCGGTCTCGACGACGAAGCTGGCTGTTGCGGCCGGATCGCGCGGATCGAGCCGCAGCAGCAAGGTGGCGCCGGCATCGTCGGTCACCAGCAGGAAGAGAAAGTCACTCGTGGCGGCCATTTCCGCTATGGTGAAGCCAGCGGGAAGCGCGATCAGACCGGTTTCGACCACATCCTTGCTCGCCCTTGCCTCACGAGCGCGGTCGATCAGCAGCCAACCGAGCGCCGCCACGCCGATGACGATGATCACCGCCGCCACAATGTTGAAGATCTTGATGATGCCGAGATACCGTTCCATCCGCTGCCCGACTCTGGCGGCGCAGCACCCGGGGGCACCCGCCGGTGGTTGAGACCCCCACCCGGCCCTTGGTCGAGATCCAGGAGGACGAGGCCGGACGAAGGCTCGATGCCGTGCTCGCCGAGCGGCTCGGCGATTTTTCCCGCTCGCGGCTGCAGGCGCTGCTCAAGGACGGCCACCTGTCGCTCGGCGACGAGGTCGTAACGGAGGGCAAGCGGCGGGTCAAACCGGGCGAGCGCTACCTTCTCGAGGTGCCGCCGGCAGCACCGTCGGAGCTCCTGCCGGAGGACCGGGCGCTCGACATCATCTTCGAGGACGAGGACCTCCTGGTGGTCGACAAGCCGGCCGGGCTCGTCGTCCACCCGGCCGCCGGGCACAGCAAGGGCACGCTGGTGCATGCGCTGCTCGCCCATTGCGGCAAGACCCTCTCCGGCATCGGCGGCGTGCAGCGGCCGGGCATCGTGCACCGGATCGACAAGGACGTCAGCGGGCTCCTGGTGGTCGCCAAGCACGACCGGGTGCATCAGGGCCTCGCCGGCCAGTTCACGGTGCACAGCGTCGAGCGCTTGTACGACGCCCTGGTCTATGGGCTGCCGAGCCCGACCGAGGGCATGGTCGACCAGCCGATTGCCCGCCACCCGACCGACAGGAAGCGCATGGCGATCGTCGAGAGCGGCAAGCGGGCCGTGACCCGCTACCGTGTAACCGAGGCCGCGGGCACCCGCATCGCGCGGCTGGAGCTGGCGCTGGAGACCGGCCGCACGCATCAGATCCGCGTGCATCTCTCGAGCCTGGGGCACTCGCTGCTGGGCGATCGAATCTACAAGCCGCGGCGCAAGCCCGAGCTGCCGGCAGAGCTCACCGAGGCGATCGACGGGCTCGGCCGAGTGGCGCTGCATGCGCGTGTGCTGGGCTTCACCCATCCACGAACGGGCGAAAGACTACGCTTTGAATCCGCGTCACCAGCGATATTTGATCGACTTCTGGAGCTGGCGCGGCTAGCGTGACCCACGTTGTCGCAGATCCAGGGGCGTTACCTATTTTTCACTGCACAGACTCCCGCCAGAGATGTTAAGGCTTGAAGTGAGTGCGCGGCCAGGAACTAATTGCCCGCAGCCGTGTTCTTCCGCAGGTCCTGGCGCACGGGACTTTTGGCACACCTGAACCTACGGACGTCGCCGATGGCCAGTCTTCCCACAGTGCCGCTCGAGGGTAGTGGTCTTTCGCGCTATCTCGAGGAAATCCGCCGGTTTCCCGATGCTGGAGCCGGAGCAGGAGTACATGCTGGCCAAGCGCTGGCGCGAGAACGACGACGTCAAGGCGGCGCATACCCTGGTCACCAGCCATCTGCGTCTCGTCGCCAAGATCGCCATGGGCTATCGCGGCTATGGCCTGCCGATGAACGAGATCATCTCGGAAGGCAATGTCGGCCTGATGCAGGCGGTCAAGCGGTTCGAGCCGGACCGCGGCTTCCGGCTCGCGACCTATGCGATGTGGTGGATCAGGGCGGCGATCCAGGAGTACATCCTGCACTCCTGGTCGCTGGTGAAGCTCGGCACCACGGCGGCGCAGAAGAAGCTCTTCTTCAACCTGCGCCGGCTCAAGAGCCAGATGCAGGCGATCGAGGAGGGCGACCTCAGCCCCGAGGCGGTGAAGAAGATCGCCGAGACGCTGGCCGTCACCGAGCACGACGTGATCGAGCATGAACCGTCGCCTGGATGGCCCGGATCACTCGCTTGAACGCGACGCTGCGCGCCGAAAGCGACATGGAGTGGCAGGACTGGCTGGTCGACGATCGCGCCGACCCAGGACACGCTCGCTCGCCGAGGACGACGAGCTGGACCACCGGCGCGAGCTGCTGGCCAGCGCCATGCACGTCCTCAACGATCGCGAGAAGCACATCCTGACCGAGCGCCGGCTCAAGGAGAAGCCGACCACGCTCGAGGACCTGAGCGGCGAGTACGGCATCAGCCGCGAGCGGGTGCGGCAGATCGAGGTCCGCGCCTTCGAGAAGCTGCAAAAGGCGATCCGCGGCATGGAAGCGACCAACGCTGCCGAGGCCGCCGCGGCCCAAATTCCGCCCAACTGAGCTGGCCGGGACGGGCTGAAGCCGCCCCGCCCGCGAGGCGGTAGAGGCGCGCGCAACGCGGATCGATCAAGGCAGCGCGAGTCGCTCAGGCGTGGCCGGCCGTGGACGAGAGCAGCGACGGGTCGACGCCGATCTTCCTCAACGCCCCCGCCCATTTCTCGCCGTCGTCGAGCTCGAAGACGACGCTTTGGTCGGGCGGCGTGACCAGCCAGCCGTTCTTTTGAATCTCGGCGTCCAGCTGGCCTGGCGCCCAGCCGGCATAGCCGAGCGCGAACACCTTTTGCCTCGGCCCGCCGCCGCCGGCGATCGCGCGGAGCACATCGACCGTGGCCGTGAGCGCAAAGCCCTCGTCGATCATCAGCGTGTTCTCGTGCACATAGTCGGCGGAGTGGAGAACGAAGCCACGGCTGCTCTCTACCGGCCCGCCGACATGTACCTTGAGCCCGGCGGCATCCGGGGTCGGCTCGATGCCGAGCTGCTCGATGATCGAGTTGAAGGCGACGTTCTCGGCCAGCTGGTTGACGATGATGCCCATCGCCCCCTCGCTGGAATGCGCGCAGAGAAAGATGACCGAGCGGTCGAATCGCGGGTCGGGCATCCCCGGCATGGCGACCAGCAGCATCCCGGCCAGATGGTTATCGTTGGCGTCGTCGTCGTGCATGTCTAAGAGATAACCGTTCGCGGCCGGCGCAACAAGGGAGTGGCACGGCGCGACATCGCCATTTACGCCCAATCAAACGCACAAGGGACGCTTCATGACCATCAAAGTTGGTGACCGCCTGCCGGACGCGACCTTCAAGGTCAACCAGGGCGGCGACATTACCGACGTCACCACGGCCGAGCTCTGCGCCGGCAAGAAGGTGGTGCTGTTCGCCGTGCCGGGCGCCTTCACGCCGACCTGCCATGCCAAGCACGTGCCGAGCTATCTCGAGCACTACGACGCGCTGAAGGCCAAGGGCGTCGACACCATCGCCTGCCTCGCCGTCAACGACCCGTTCGTCCTCGGCGAATGGGCCAAGAGCACGGGCTCGGGCGACAAGATCATGCTGCTGTCGGACGGCAATGCCGAGTTCACCAAGGCCATCGGCCTCGATTTCGACGGCAGCGGCTTCAAGCTCGGCACGCGCGCGATGCGCTTCGCCATGATCGTCGACGATGGCGTCGTGACGAAGCTCGCCGTCGAGGAAGCGCCGCCGATGATGGAAGTCTCCGGCGCCGACAAGATCCTGGCAGCGCTCTAGGCCTACGATCCCCGGGGCTTGAGTAGGCCAAGTGGCCGATAGCCCCGGGAAGCGCGTTGGCGGCTAGAACGACTCGGCGGCTAATTGCCCGCGCCACGCGAACAACCCTTAGCGCTTCTCTATGCTGCGTTGCGAAATCAACACGGCATCGACGACCCAGCACCGCTATATCGACATGCGGCAGCTGCAGCCATCGTGCCGGTTGAGGTCTGCGAGGACGCGGTGCAGTGTCGCCGAGAAGGAAAGCGCGTGTCGATCGGGCGAGCTGACGTCACTATGTGGGTCTCCGGAACGATCGGCCGGGCAGCGGCGCTGCGTGGATGCTCAGCCTAGGCGCGCCGTTCGTCCGGCGTGCCCGCGCGCTTGGCGCCCGTCGTCAGTCGCAGACGGACGGTGGCCCGGCCCCGAAGACTGAACCTGGCGTTGCAAGGCGGGGGCGCGCACGGTGCCTACACTTGGGGCGTGCTCGACCAGCTGTCCGAGGTCGAGGGGTTGGAGCCGCACGCTCTAAGCGGCACGTCGGCCGGTGCTATCAACGCCGTCGTGTTCGCGTCCGGTTGGCTCGCAGCCGGCCCCGAGGGCGCCAGGGCCAACCTCGCCGAACTCTGGCAATCGGTCGCCGCGGCCAGCCATAGTCTTTCCGGAAGCGGTCTGACCCATGCCGGGGTCGGCGTCGCTCTCCATCTGCTCTCGCCCTATCAGCTCAATCCGTTCGGCCTCAACCCACTCCGCCACATGTTGGCCAGGCTCGTCGACTTCGAGCGTCTGCGCGATGCCCGGGCGCCTCAGCTGTTGATCGCCGCGACCAATCTCCGCACCGGGGCGCTGCGGCTCTTCGGAAATGCCGAGCTCTCGATCGACACCGTGCTGGCGTCCGCCTGCCTGCCGTCACTGCATCATGCGGTCGAAATCGACGGCGACGCCTACTGGGACGGCGGCTACGTCAGCAATCCACCAATTCTGCCATTGGTCGAACGCTCGACGATCCGTGACACGCTCCTGGTGCGCATCAATGTTGGCAGCCGCGACGATCATCCGCGCAGTGCCGCTGGCATCAGAAACCGGATCGGCGAGATTGTCTTTGAGCAGCCGCTCGAGCGCGAGTTGGCGCTGCTTCGGGCGCATTGCCCCGATCGTCCCCGGCTCGCCGTGCCAACCTTCTCGCCACGCCGGCGCCGGCTGGCCCGCCACCGGCTGCACCTGATTGACGGCGGCACTGCGATCGCCGCCCTGGATCCAAGAACGCGCGTCCTGGCCGACGGGCGAACTCTCGAGCATCTGCGCAACCTCGGGCGCGCCGCAGCAGCAAGGTGGCTGGGCATAGAATAGCGCTTCTGAACTGCCGACCGCACCTCGGTCCGGAGAAGTGTCGCGCAGCTCAGCCGACCGCTTCGCCGCCGCCTGCTGCATTCCTCCCGTCCTTGATCGCCTCGGTTGCCAGCCGGTCGGCGCGCTCATTGAGCTCGTCGCCGGCGTGGCCTTTGGTCCAGGCCCAGTCGATCGTGTGGCGGCGGGCGGCCTCGTCGAGACGCTGCCAGAGGTCGACGTTCTTCACCGGCTTCTTGTCGGCCGTCTTCCAGCCCCTGGCCTTCCAGGAGGGCAGCCACTCGGTGATTCCCTTCCTGAGATAGGTGCTGTCGGTGACGAGCCGCACCCGCATCGGCCGCTTCAGGCTGTCCAGGGCCTCGATCGCCGCGGTCAGCTCCATGCGGTTGTTGGTCGTTTCGGGCGCGAAGCCCGAGAGATCCTTCTCGTGACCCCGCCAGCGCAGCACCGCACCCCAGCCGCCCGGGCCTGGATTGCCGCTGCAACCGCCATCGGTATGGATCTCGACGACATCGCCCGCGGCCGCCTCCGCGGCTTCAGCCGATGCCATAGGCGACCGGTCCTCCCATGGCGCTTTGATGAAAGGCCAGCTTCCTTGCGTATTCCATCGGATCCTTCGGCCGCACGAGGGCACCCTCGACCTGATTGAGCCAGTCGTAGAGGCGGGTGAGGAGAAAGCGCATCGCCGCGCCCGTGGCGAGCAGCGGCAGCGCCTCGATCTCGTCAGCCCGCAACGGCCGAACGGCCTGGTAGCCCTCGAGAAAGGCCCGGCTCTTGGTCAGGTTGTAGTCGCCCAGCGGCTCGAAGCACCAAGCATTGAGGCAAATCGCAATGTCGTAGGCGAAGAGATCGTTGCAGGCGAAATAGAAGTCGATGACCCCGCTGACGGCGTCATCCGCGAAGAACACGTTGTCCGGAAAGAGATCGGCGTGGATGACCCCGGCCGGCAGGCCGCGCGGCCAGGCGCCTTCGAGCATGTCCAGCGTCGGGGACACCAGATCGGCCAAGCCTTCCGGCAAGGGTGCCGGCGCTGGCACGACAGGACTCGAACAAGGGCCGCCAGCTTTCGACCGAGAGCGCATTGGCGCGCTGCCCGGCGAAATCGCCGACCGCCTCGTGCAGCGCCGCCAGCGTCTCCCCCAGCGAGCGGCAGCGTGCAGCGCCGATGCGGCGGCGGCGAGCGGCCCTCGAGAAAGCTGACGATGGCCGCGGGCTTGTCGCAGAGTGTCTGCAGGCTGGCCCCGGCGCGGTCGTGAACCGGCACGGGGCAGGCGATGCCGCGCGCCGCCAAGTGGTCCATCAGCCCGATGAAGAACGGCAGGTCGTCCGGATCGACCCGCTTCTCGTAGATGGTGAGGATATAGCGCCCGGTGGTCGTCTCGAGCAGGAAGTTCGAGTTCTCGACGCCTTCGGCGATGGGCAGCAACGCCCGCATCCGCCCGATTTCGTAGCGCTCGAGCAGTGCCGCGAGCGCACTATCGGGAACCGAGGTGTATACCGCCATCCATCACCAGATCGGGCAGGTGAGCCGCAAGGCCTTATGCCGCCTGGTCACCCGGTTGTCACGTACCGGTTGTGCCGGAGGACGCCCCCGGAGCGCCGGATCAGGAGGCGGGCTCGAGCCGACGCCCGGGAATCGGCGGCACGCGGAAATAGACGTTCTCCTCGGTGTGGCTGACCGTCTCCAGGGTCACGTCGAAGCGGGCCTTGAATGCATCGATGACCTGATCGACCAGCACCTCGGGCGCCGAGGCGCCAGCGGTGAGCCCAACCGTGGCGATGCCGTCCATGGCTTGCCAGTCGATGTCCGCTGCAGTCTGGATCAGCTCGGAGCGCGGCGAGCCGTTGTTGAGCGCCACCTCGACAAGCCGGAGCGAGTTGGAGGAGTTGGGCGCGCCCACGACGAGCACCAGGTCGGCGGCCGGTGCCAAGGCTGCGACGGCCTGCTGCCGGTTGGTCGTCGCGTAGCAGATATCCTCGCTGCGCGGTCCGTCGATCGAAGGGAAACGCCGCTTGAGCGCGGCCACGATGGCCGCCGTGTCGGTCACCGAGAGCGTCGTTTGCGTGGCATAGGCGAGGTTTGCCGGGTCGGGCACGGTCACTGTCTCGGCGTCGGCCACGGTCTCGATCAGCAACACGTGGCCGTCCCGCACCTGGCCCATCGTGCCATCCACCTCGGGATGGCCGGCATGGCCGATCAAGAGCACGGTGCGCCCGGCGCCGGCGTGCCGCTCGACCTCGCGATGCACCTTGCTGACGAGCGGACAGGTGGCATCCGCGAAGATCAACTGCCGCCGCTTGGCCTCCTCGGGCACCCGCTTCGGCACGCCGTGCGCCGAGAAGACGACGATCCCGTCGTCGGGCACCTCGTCCAGCTCGTCGACGAACACGGCCCCTTTGGCCCTGAGCTCGTCGACAACATGACGGTTGTGCACGATCTCGTGGCGGACGTAGATTGGCGGCCCGTTCTTGGCGAGCGCCTCCTTGACGATGGCGATCGCCCGGTCGACGCCGGCGCAGAAGCCGCGCGGGCTGGCCAAGAGGATGGTGAGCGGCAGGCGTTTCGTCGTGGTCACGGGGCAAGGGCTCCAGTGCATCGGTCGACCGTTGATCGAAAATCGGCCACCGACGTATCTGTTGGCAAGATGGCGTCAACATAACACGCGTCCGACCATGCGGCGAGGCCCGCTCGGACCGAGCTGACGGTGCCAGCGCGGTACCGGCATCGGCGAAGGGAATAGGATCATGGCGGTTGGAACGTCGGTGGCAGCGGCCGACGGGACACAGATCAGCGAATGGCGCCTCATCCTGGTTCTGGTGCTGGCGACCGCGATCGGCCCCTTCTCGATGCAGGTCTTCCTGCCAGCACTCCCGGCCATCCAGCTGTCCTACGGCGTGGCGGCCGCGACGGCGCAGCTGGCCTTCTCGCTCTCCGCCTTTGCGATGGCGGTGGCGACCCTTTTCTACGGCCCGATCTCCGATCGTGTCGGCCGCCGTCGCGCCTTGCTGACCGGCATCGTGATCTTCCTCGTGGGTTCCCTCGTCTGCGCTTTCGCCACCTCGATCACGTGGCTGATCATCGGCCGCATCGTCCAGGCGGCGGGCGGCGTTGCCGGCATGGTCCTCGGCCGGGCCATCGTCCGCGACGTCTACGACCGCGAGCGATCGGCGTCGGCCATCGCCTACATCACCATGGCGATGGTCGTGGCACCCATGCTGGCACCGGCGATCGGCGGTGTGCTGACCGACCTGATCGGCTGGCAGGCGGTCTTTCTGGTCGGCGGCGGGCTCGGCGTTCTGGTGCTCCTGGCCGTGCATACGGGATTGCCCGAGACACTGGTGCCGACCAGCCGGCCGAACACCGTTTCCGGCATGCTCGGCGATTTCGCCCGGCTGCTGCGCGAGCCGGCCTTCGTCGGCTATGCGATGCAGGGCGGGTTCTCGATGGCAGTCTTCTTCAGCTTCCTGGCCGCAGCACCCTACGTGATGATCATCGTCCTCGAGCGGCCACCCTCGGAATACGGCTTGATGTTCATCCTGGTCTCGGCCTCGTTCATGGCGGGGAACTTCCTGGCCGCCCGCATGAGCCGACGCATCGGCATCGAGCGGATGATCGTGATGGGCAGCATCGGCACTGTCGCAGGCGCAGTGTTGATCCTCTTCATGGTGCCCACGGTGTACGCCACGCCTTGGGCCCTCTTCCTGCCGATGATGTTCGTAGCCTTCGCGCAAGGCACCTCGATCCCGAATGCCCTGGCGGCCGTGGTCAGCATTATTCCCGAGATCGCCGGCGCCGCTTCCGGGCTCGCCGGCTTCATCCAAATGGGCATCGCCGCCGTCGCAGCGCAAACGATCGGCTCGATCCAGAACGGCACGCCCTGGCCGATGGCCATCGGCATGACCGTCTGCGCCGGCCTGATGCTCGTCTTCGCCGTGTTCGCCACGCATTCTGCCCGGCGCAACCGGCAAGCCGCCTGAGCGATCAGGTGACCGGCCGGACGATGAACCAGACCGAGGCGTAGCTCGAAGCAAAGGCGTCGAAGATGGCCATCTCGCGGCGCATGCTGCCGAGCACCATCGCCAGCGCCTCGTCCGCGTCTTGCGCCAATGGCCCGAGCCGCGGGCGGAGCGGCGCATAGTAGTCCTGCCAATCGCTGAGCGGTGCGACATACCGATCGACCAGCTCGTAGCCGCCATCGGCAAGCTCGGCCTCAACGTCAGCCGTCGTCGCCATAGCCGGGTACTCGCCGGCCCAGAACGCTCGCGCTTCGGCCGGCGGCGCACCGTCCGTCCAGACGACATCGCTGAACGCAACGCGCCCGCCTGAAGCGAGCAGCGGCCGCCAGGCAGCCAGTGCCGTGCTCCTGCCGACGTTGTAGATGGCACTCTCGCACCAAATGAGATCGAGGCTGGCGGGCGCCATCGGCGGTGCTGCCATGTCCGCCTCGAGCACCGAGATCGACGCCGGCATGGCGGCGACCCGCTGGCGCAAGCCGGCGACAAAGTGGCCATGGTTGTCGATCGCGGTGATGACGGCGTCATGAAAGGTGAGCGCCAGATCGACCGTCGCCGCCCCTGCCCCGCAGCCCATGTCGGCAATCCTGGGCGCCGCCTTCAGCTTTGGCGCCAGGCGTCCGAAAAGCTCGCGCCGAGTGGCCGTGGAGCCTGGACCAAGCCGGTCGATCCCTTCGAACAGCCTGCCATAGGCAGCAGCGATGGCGGCGTCGATCGGCTCGGTCGTCAATCGCTCACCCCCGGTGATCGCTGATCCATCGGCCCATCGCGTCGAGCAGACCCTTGCCGGTCTCGAGCGGCCGGCTCGGATCGAAGCTCCAGCCTGTCATCGAGGCATCATAGAGCCGAACATTCTCATAGCCCATGACCTCGCTCAGCACGAACCAGTTGGTCGAGGCCCAGTGCCCGGTGTTGCAGTAGCTGACCACGCTCTCGACCTCGCCGTTGGCGACGCTCGCCGGGATCATCGGGGCTATCTCGCCTTGCGGCCTGATCCGGCCGTCCGCAGTGAAGAACAGCCCCTGGTCCAGCCCGAGCGAGCCCGGAATCCGGCCCGGTGCCCGCGCCGGCCCAGCCTTCTCGGTGCCGAAATATTGCTCGGCCGGACGGGCGTCGATGCGCAGCACCGAGGCATCGTCGAGGGAGGCCTCGACCTCGTCCGTCTCGATCAGCAGCTCGGGCCGTACCGTTGCCGTGAAGGTGGCGGCCTCGGGTGTGCGGTTGCCGCTGGCGACCGGGCGATCGGAACCCTCGGCCCAACCGCGAAACCCGCCGTCCAGGATGCTCACCCCGTCGTGGCCGAGATAGTTGAAAGTCCAGTAGACGCGGGCCGCACTGCCGAAATCGCTGGCGTTCACGCCGCCATGCACGATGACGACGTGATCCTCGTTGTCGATCCCGAGCGAGCCGACCAGCGCCTCCAGCGAGGCAACGTCAGGCACCATACCGACAATACCGTCCTCCTCGATCCGCCAGCCGGCCTCCTGGTAGTTGGAGTAGACAGCACCCGGGATGTGCGCTTCGCGATAGGTCTCGTACGACCCGCCGTCGATGGCATTCCTGATATCGAGGATGACGAGGCCTGGCGCCTCGAGATTGGCGGCGAGCCAGTCGGCATCGACCAGTGGGCCCGGATTGTCGATCGACGCCTCGGCCGCGGCGGCGAAGCCCAGCATTCCGGCGACGGCAAGAGTGGTGGCAGCGCGGTGCATTCCAATTCTCCAGCGAGAAACCATGGAAACCACAATTGATAGAGATATTATCAAATTCAATACAAAAAATTACAGTTAATTTCGATCCTCAAGAGGGTGCGTCGCCCATCCAGCCGTCGATGTCGATGAAGTAGGCGTCGAGATGCCGCGCCGCCCAATGCTCCAAATGCCAGGGCTCACCGGATGGCTGTATCATGGCGACATGATCGAGGCCGAGAAAGACCCAGGCCTCGGTGTAAATACCACCGGCGGCCACAGCCATGCGGTGGGCACGGTACTCGTCGTCCTCGAAATGATTGATGCGCAGGATATCCCGGCGCGTGGGGCGGTGCAGCAGCCGGCCCGCGACGATCGCCCCAGGGTCCTCGACCAGCACCGGGTAGCTGGCGCTGGCTGCCCGCTCGCGGCGAAAGCCGGGGAGCTCTGCCGGTGCGGTCTCGTGCCCGGCCACGGAGCGGTCGAGGACCCGCGCCAGCACCTCGTCGTGCATCAGCGTGCCGAAGAAGAACACGGGATCGCGGCCGGCCGCCGTCTCGGGAATGAGACCGGCATAGGCCTTGGGTGCGGCAGGGCGAACGAGCACTGTCATCGGCGGCCTCCTGCTGGTGGAAGGTCGGCGGGTGCCAAAGGCGGGGTGGGATAGCAGACCCGCGGGCGATTGCAAGCCGGTGCCGAGCCGGGACCTAGAACAGCCGCTGCTCGAGCCCGAGCTTGGCGCGCAGCATGGCCGCGATGTCACCCTCGGCGATCTCGGTGTCGACCGAGAAGCGCCGCGCCTCGACGAGCCGGCTCTCGGCGTCGAGGATGGCGGTCATCCCCCAGAGCCCGGTCAGGGCGCCGTTGGGGAAGCCGAAGCGCATGTCGTAGAGGCGCAGCTCCTGGCCACCCTCGGGATTGCCCGCGTGGGGCTGCCGCTCGGCGTGCAGGGGGCCGTTGGCGAAGTTGGTGTAGATCTCGGCCGCCCGGCTGTCGCTCATCGCCGCCGCCAGCGCCTCGGCCCCGGGGTCGCGCGGGATCTCGCGCCAGTCGATGGGCTGGGGCTTGAGCGTCGAGACGAAGCCCACGAGGTGCGCGTCCGGCGTCACCGCGACCAGCCGGCGCAGCCAGGGCGAGAACAACGTGGTGTAGGCATGGACGGCGTCGACCTCGCGCGCGCTGGTCGCCAGATCGGCCTCGGCCAACCGCTCGGCCTTCAGGTTCTGGCCCCAGCCCATGCCGACATAGAGGGTCGTCAGGGACAGGCCGAGGAGCACCAGGTGCCGGGCGGACGCCGTCCGGGCACCCTTGACCAGCGCCGCCACCAGGACCGCCAGCAGGAGCAGCGTGTAGACCGGATCGATCACCGCGATCGCCGGCACGCCGTAGCGTGCCTCGGTGAACGGCATGAGGAAGGCCGTGCCCCAGTGCGTCGCCAGGTCGAGCAGGGGATGGGTCAGCAGGACCAGGAGCCAGAACGCGTACCAGCGCCCGAAGGACGGCGGCTCGGCGCTCCGCGCCTTGGCGATGGCGCCGGACAGCCAGGCCAGGGGCAGGCCGATGACCGGGCCGAAGAACAGGGAATGGGTGATGCCGCGGTGGTAGAGCCAGTAGTCCAGGCTGGAAGTGTCGCTGACCAGGAAGACGTCGAGATCGGGAAGGATGCCGCCGACGAAGCCCAGGCCCATTGCCTTGACGCCGAGCTTGCGGCCCATGACGGCGTGGCCGACGGCGGCGCCGAGGACGCCCTGCGTGACGATATCCAAGAGAGGCTCCCGCTTGCTGTCCGCCGTTGAGGTAGGGAGCGGGGCACGGATGTCGAGGCTCGGCAAGAGGACCGGGGCCGAGTACCAAGGGCACTCGCAGGGGCCAGAGAAGCCGGCTATAGGCCGGCGTCGACTGGCCAGACGGGCCGGGTCAGCAGGGGTTGGCGGCATGGCGGTGCGGGGCATTCTGTTCGACAAGGACGGCACGCTGATCGACTTCCGGGCCACCTGGCTCGCGGCTTATCGGGGCGCTGCCGCCGAGCTGGCCGACCGGGCGGGGCTGCCGGCGGCGTTCGCGGACGAGCTGCTGGGGCGGCTCGGCTACGATGCGGCGAGCGACAGCTTCGCCGAGACCAGCCCGCTGCTCTGGGCCACCAACCATGCGGTGGCGGCGAGCTGGGCAGCCATGCCGGAGCTGGGCGGGGTCGCGGATGCGCCGGGCGTGGCGCACCGGCATTTCGACGACGGCGAGCGCTACCCGCCGGTGGCCGTGGGCGACCTGGTGAGCCTGCTCGGGCGGCTGCGGGCGCGGGGGCTCAGGCTCGGCGTGGCGACGATGGACACGACGGCGAAGGCGCAGGCGACACTGGCGAAGCTCGGGCTTTCGGGCCAGCTCGACTTCGTCACCGGCTACGATGGCGGCTTCGGCGAGAAGCCGGGGGCCGGCATGGTGCACGGCTTCTGCGCTGCCGTGGACCTGCCGGCGGATGCCGTCATGGTGGTGGGCGACACGGCGGCCGACCTGTTGATGGCGCGCGCAGCCGGTGCCGCCATGGCCGTCGCCGTGCTCACCGGCGCCACCCCGCGCCATATCCTCGACCAGCATGCCGACCACGTGATCGAAGCGGTCATGAACGTCGAGACGCTGCTCTAGGCTGCATCGGCCCCTGCCGACGTCGTGATAGGAATACTAGCCGATAACCGCCTGCCGGTCAAGCCGGTGCTCGGGATCGTTCGGCAGGCTTGGTGCGGCGCCGTGCGGCCGGCCGGCCGACCCGGCGGGCTGGGCTGGCGTTTTGGCCTGACCTCTTAATTCGCAAGCGCTCGAGCGCTCCGCCTGCGGCAAGCTGTCCGCTCGGGTTCGATCCTGGCGGGTCGGGTTCGCTCGTCGAAACATCGGGTTCGTCTCGTCGATCTCGTGGCTTCGTTCGTCGGCTGGAGGGCTCGTCCCGGGGTCGTTTCACCGGAATGACGCACTCGACGCGACATAAGATTTGCTTATGTCGCGCCAGATGCGTCGAATCCCGGGTTACGGCGCGTATAGCGCGACAGCCTCGGGTTCGTGCCGCGGTATATGCGACAGTTGTCGGGTTCCGTTGCGGCGGATGCGCCATCATGGCGCCGGGAGCCGTGAGAGCATAAGCGTTTGTTATGGTGCGTCGCATTTATGCCGTAGCCTGCCCGGCGCGCGGTCGACGGGCCCGCCAAAGGCAAGAAGAGAGGCCTCACCTTTCGCCTGAACCATTGTTCCCCCAAAACCGGCGGGCTGATCCGGGTCGCGCCGGTCGGTCCTTCAAGGTGTCATTGGGGCAAGTTCGGCTTGTGTCTGCCTAGCCTTGGGCCGGTCACGTCCGCCAAAATCGTTCGCCGAGCATCTGCTCGAGCTGAGGCCGGTCCAGATGGGCGAGGTCCTTGGCTTCCTCGTGGACGACCCGCGCTTTTGCGGTGTGATCCATGAGCTCGCGCAGTTCACCGAGGGTGCGTGGTGCGGCGTAGATGTGCAGCTCGTCGAAGTCCTGGCGCTTGGCGGCGGCGGCGAGTTGGTCGGCCAGAAGTCCGACGAACCGCGACTTGGCGACACCCTTGGGCGAGCTCGGCGGGGCCATCGCATGCCGGCCGGGGCCGGCGCTCTCGAACACGCGCCCCGGCCGATCGGCGTCGATGTCTCGCGCCTTGCCGGCGGCGACATCGTCCTGCCATTCATCGATGAGGTTGAACGACTTCTCTTGTCGATCAACGCTGAACAGCCGTGCGCGAGCACTGTCGGCAGCCAGCAACCAGATCGTCTTCTTTTCCAAAGGCATCGCCCGTCCCTTTCCGCTCCGTGCTCTGCCGTTGTCGGTCGACAAGCTCCCGGCACCGCGCACAGCGCCTTCACTATCGCAAATCAGGGCGACGGCTGTCGAGGCTTTCACCGCCGCGAAAGGCGGGACGGGCGCGCATGTCTCCCTGCCCCGCAGACGCCACGAGCGCGCGAAGGGCGTAAGCTACCGCTGCCAGAAGCCGCGGTGCACGGCGAGAAGCTCGTCCTCGATTTCGGGAAACGGGCCGTGAACCTCGATCTTCTTCTGCCCGGAGCCGAGCACGACGCGCGAGGACAGGCTCATCGTCGGGTTTTCGGCATGGTCGCCGGTCAGGGCGAGGAGCCTGGTCTCCTCGAAGCCGTAGACCAGCCGGCCGATATTCGCCCAGTAGAGCGTGCCGGTGCACATCGCGCAGGGCTCGGCGGTCGAGACCAGCGTGCAGGTCCAGAGAAACTCTGGCGCGTAGGCCGCCGCCGCGCGCCGCGCCAGCTCGGTCTCGGCGTGATGCACGGTGTCGATATTGCCCTGGCGCATGAGGATCGCGTCGTCGGGGCCGACCAGCACCGCACCGAACGGGTGGTGGCCGTGCGCGACAGCGTCGCGGGCGACGGCATCGGCCGCGCGGAGGTGGGCGATCATCTGGTCGCGTGTCATGGCGAGCAGCCTAAGCCAGGCAAGGCGTCGTGGGAAGCGGCGGGGGCACAAGTCCTTTCGTGGCCATCAGCCAGCATTAGCCAGGGAGATGTCCGCTTTGGCCGTCTCCCTGGTCGATGCCCCCTGCTGGCCAACGGCGCCGCCGGGCGGTCAAGGGCGGGTCGGTCGGGCACTCGCCTCCCTGGCCAGGATGTCGTCGAGCTCCGGTAGCATCACGATGCCGTCCTGGTCGCTGCCGGAGGCGTGCACGACGAGCCAGACGCAGGGGGCGCCGCTATCGTTGCAGGGGGCGTGCGGCAGGTCGGCGGGGACGAGAAATGTCCTCGTCAGCTGGAAGCGGCCGCTCGCGAGGTGCAGGTGGCGATGCAGGCAGGGCTGGCGAGCGCGCGAGAACGGCGACCCGATCCCAGAGCCACGCTACCCCCCGGCCATCTACGCAGCGCCGGCGGTGGCGTGAGGGGGAAAGATTAAAAAAGGGGACGTGCCCCCTTTCGGTCCGGCAGTGGTGTGAGCGAGACAGGTCAAGAAGGGACGTCTCCCTTTTCGCCGGAGGGTCAAGAGAAGTCTCGTGGACCCAAAATTCCAATACCCGAATTCTGGAAATTCTGAGCATACGTTCCGCAAGTCGGTACTTCGCGCTATTGTTTGACACATCGCGCTGATGGAGTAGTCGAGATGGTCGGTGGATTTGGTTGGGCGGGGGGTGGCTTCGGCAGCTTCGGATCGTTTGGCGGCGTGGTCAGTGCTGTTCGAAAAATGCAGCCTCCCGCAATTGTAATCAAGTCGCTCCTTATTTTTGGCGAGAAATCCAACGAGGGGCGATTAATTCAAGCGGTAACTGTGCCTTGGAGAGAAATAATTGGACTGATTCAGAGAGATCCGGCGGCAGTATATCAAATAGATCCGTTCAAATGGGAAGAAATAATCGCGGGCGCTTATAAGCGAGCCGGCTTTGATGAGGTAATACTGACGCCCCGAAGCGGCGATGGGGGAAAAGATATAATAGCGACAAAACGAGATTACGGATCAATACGAATATATGACCAAGTCAAAGCATATAAACCTGATCATTTGGTTACCGCAAACGACGTTCGCGCAATGCTAGGCGTAATGTCCGGGTCCCCCAATGTCTCGAAAGGGATAATTACGACGACCTCACGATTCGCGCCTCGAATAAATGACGATCAAACGATAGCGCAGTTTTTACCGTACAGGTTAGAGTTAAAGGACAAGGACGCACTTCTTTCCTGGCTCGATGATGTTTCTCGCGACTAGATGGAGAGAAGACGTGGATTCAAAATTTGGGTCCATTAAATTCGGGTCCACGGGATTCAATTAACGATAGCTGAGCTGGTCGTCTCCCGGCGTTTGCGGCCGTGCTCGGCCGGGGCAAGCCGGCGGCCGACTTAGCGTTCGAGGTCGACGACGAATGCGGGAGTGCCGAGGGTCCGGCCGGTTGGACGTGCTCGCGCAGCTTCGAGCTGCCAGCTCGGCGTTGCGTCTTCGGACAAGCAGCACCAGTCCGGGATCGGACCGTCGAGGGCGCGCGGCTATTCCGGTGTCCTGCTTCCACACGCGACGCCCAAGCTAACGGTGGGTGCAGGGAGGCCCGGCCTCCCTGCGTCTCCTAAATCAACCCGCTCGACTTGAAGCTGGTGTGGCGGTTTTTGCCGACGATGACGTGGTCGTGGACGGTGATGTTGACGGCGGTGAGGCCGGCGATGACCTGGCGGGTCATGTCGATGTCGGGCTTGGAGGGGGTCGGGTCGCCGCGAGGGGTGGTTGTGGACCATGATGATGGCGGAGGCGGCGAGCTCGAGGGCGCGCTTGACCACCTCGCGGGGGTAGAGGGGGGTGTGGTCGACGGTGCCTTTGCTCTGCACCTCGTCCTTGATGAGGATGTTCTTCTTGTCGAGGAAGAGGATGCGGAAGTGCTCGGACGGCTCGTGGGTCATGACGAGCTGGAGGTAGTCGATCAGTGCTGTCCATGAGCTGATCACGGGGCGGTCCATGATCTGCTCCTTGAGCGCGCGCTGGAGGGTGGCCTGGACGGCCTTGAGGAGGACGGCGGTGAACTTGAGGTCCTCCTCGCCGCCGTCGGCCAGCTCCTTGATGTCCTGGTAGCGGCTGGGGTCGGCGGCGAGCAGGCCGCCGATGCCGCCGAAGCGTTCGAGGAGCTGCTTGGCGACGGGCTTGGTGTCGCGGCGCCAGACGGAGAAGAAGAGCAGGAGCTCGATCAGCTCGTAGTCGGCGAGCGCGTCGGGGCCGGATTCCATGAAGCGGGTGCGCAGGCGCTCGCGGTGGCCGTGGTAGTGCTTGTCGCCCCATTTGCCGGCGGCCGTTGCGGGGCGCGGTCGTAGGTGGTGGGCGCTTCGGCGAGGCCTTGCGGGCGACCGGGGCGGCCGTCGAGGAGGGCGAGGAGCGTTTCGAGGTGGGTTCGGGTGGGGAAGCGCCAGGCCTGGTCGTAGCGGGACCAGACGCCGCCGGCGCGCTTGAGGTGCTCCTTGTGGCGGAAGGTGTCGCCGGTGACGTGGTAGGGCTGCGGGCGGTCGCCGTGCGTCTCGAGGGTGAGGGTGTAGCGCTGCAGGTCGATCGCCAGCGCGCCGATGTCGCTGGACCCGGGGTCGCTTTTGGGGGGATGTCGCTCACCGGTCCGTGCCCCGCTGCAGGCCGCCATGCGGCTCGGGGGCGCACGGTGGCTATCAACTCATGGGAATTTCACCAGTGATATTTATCGCGTATTGGTTGAGTTCGCAACGACAAGCGATCACCTGGACGCCGGCGTCGCGGGCGTCGTTGAAGGCCGTGGCGTAGGCCGGGTCGATGTCGTGGGCGATGGTGACGGATGCTATGTCGGGGCGCTGGCAGACGAAGAGCAGGAAGGCGGGGGTGCCGGCGGTGGCGAGCTTGGCCAGGGTGGCGAGGTGCCTGGCGCCGCGGGCGGTGACGGCGTCGGGGAAGGCGGCCAGCCCGTCACGCTGCCCCGTGCTGTCGCGCCGCCCCGTGCTGTCGCGTCGCCAAGTGATGTTCTTGACCTCGAGGAGGGCCTGCCGGCCGCTGGCATCTTGAAGTGCGAAATCGAGGCGGGTGCCCGGGTCGAGGCGGGGCTCGCGGGCGGTCACCGTCCAGTCGGCGAGCGATGGCAGCGCCCTGCCCTCGAGCGCTTCGGCGGCCAGGCGGTTGGCGTTGGCGGTATTGGCGCCGACCAGGCAGCCGTCGGCCTCGATCAGCTCGACGCGGTAGGGGAGCTTGCGCTTGGGGTCGGGGCTCAGCGACAGCCAGACGGCGGCGCCGGGCACGGCGAGGCCGGGCAGCCGGCCTGGGTCGGCGATGTGGGCGGTGATCAGGTTGCCATCAGCCAGTTCGCAATCGGCGAGGAAGCGCTTGTAGCGGCGGACCAGCGTTGCCGATTGGAGCGGGACGGGGAGCTGCACGGGCGCTATATGCCCTGTGGCACAGCAGGGAGGCGGCGATGGTGGCGGATGAAACGAAGCAGAGGGTGACGGCGGCGTTGCTGATCATCGGCAACGAGATCCTCTCGGGCCGGACGGTCGATGCCAACCTGCCCTATCTGGCAAGCTTCCTCGGCCAGATCGGCATCCGGCTGGTCGAGGTCCGGGTGGTGCCGGACATCGAGGACGAGATCGTGGACGCGGTGAACACGCTGCGTGCCAAGGTCGACTACCTGTTCACGACCGGCGGCATCGGCCCGACGCATGACGACATCACGTCGGCTGCCGTGGCCAAGGCGGTCGGCCGCAAGCTGGTCCGGCACCCGGAGGCCGAGCGCCGGCTGATCGCGTTCTACCCGCCCGAGCGGCGGACCGAGGCGCGGATGAAGATGGCGGAGACGCCCGAGGGGGCGGCGCTGATCGACAACCCGGTGAGCGTGGCGCCGGGCTTCATCGTCGAGAACGTGCATGTCCTGGCGGGGGTGCCCAAGATCATGCAGGCGATGCTCGACGCGCTGAGGCCGCGGCTGCAGGGCGGTGCGGTGGTTCACGCCCGCACGCTCGTGGTGTTTCGCGGCGAGGGTGACATGGCGTCGAGCCTGGGCGCCATCCAGGACCGCTTCCCGTCGGTCGACATCGGCAGCTACCCCTTCTTTCGGATGGACAAGCCCGGCACCAGCATCGTCTGCCGCAGCGACGACGTGGCCGCGCTCGACGCCGCCTTCGCCGAGCTCGAGGCCTATTGCCGGACCAACGGCATCGAGGCGCGCGAGGAGCTAGCGCTCGCCTGATCGCTGGCCTGGTCGTCATTGGCGGCGGTGATGCCGGGATCGGGCGGCTCGAGGTCGGCGATCAGCGGCAGGTGGTCGGAGGCCATCCGGGTCAGCCGGTTCTCGACCCGGTGCGCCCGGTTGTCGTGATCGGCGGGCTTGCAGCGCCGCGCACCGCGATGCGGTCGAGGCGGAGCAGCGGCAGGCGGGCCGGGAAGGTGGCCGGTGAATGCAGGAACTGGATCGAGCGGTCGAGGGCCCTGAGCGCCAGGCGCCGGTTCCACCACTCGTTCAGGTCGCCCATCAGCACCGTGGGACCGGGCGGCCCGTCGTCGATCAGGTGCTTGATCTCGCGCAGCTGGGTCGAGCGGATGCGGTGGTCGCGCACCTCGAGATGGGTGACGATGACCCTGAGCTGGCCGATCTGGGGGATGTCGAGGCGGGCGTCGATCAGGCCGCGGGTCTGGCTGCCGGGCCGCCGATACGACAGCCGCTCGACGGCGAGCACCGGATGCGGAGTCAAGAGGGCGTTGCCGTAGCCGCCCTTGCCTTCCAGCAAGAGCGGGCCCTCGACCAGGTTGAGCCCGAGCCGGTCGGCCAGATGCATCGCCTGGTCGACCTTGCTGCGGCTGCGGCGGCCTTCGACCTCCTGCAGGCCGATGACGTCGGCCTCGAGCCCGACCAGCACGTCGGCGACCCGATCCGGCTTGCGCTGACGATCGATGCCGACACAGCCGTGGATATTGTAGGTGGCGACGCGCATCACTCGAGCCTGGGCCGCCACAGACGCTCGGCAAAGATCCAAAGGCCGACCAGCAGGTGGCCCACGACGATCGCCGTCAAGGCGGGCGTGGTGTTGAGCGGCCACGGGCCGAGCCAGGCGATCGCGATGAGCAACACCCCGATGATCGCAGCGGCGCGCCCGGCCCAGCGCCGCCAGCTCCGCCGCTCGCGGAGCGGCAGGGAGGACCCGAGGATCTGATCCGGAACCAATGGCTCGGCAGGATCACCCAGCTCGGCCACGTCGTCGAACGGCGCCGGCAGCTCGGCGTCGTCGAGCGCCAGCGGCCGACAGTGACGGTCGGCCTCGGTGTCGTTCAGGGCCTCGATGCTGGCGATGATCGAACCTCGCTCGTCTTCCGTGGTGGCCAGGCGCTCGGGCGAGACGCCCAGATGCTCGGCCAGGAGCCGGCGCCGCCAGCTGCGGATGACCGGCGACGCCTCGCCGTGCTCGATAGCGAGATTGATCTCGCTGTCCACCCCCATCGAGCGATTCGCGAGGTTGGCGCTGCCCATGGTGAAGAAGCGATCGTCGACGACCATCACCTTGGCATGGACGTGAATGCCGATGCCGCGGCTGAACGGGGTCAGCACCGCGACCCGGTCGGCCGCGGCGTTCCGCAGCGTTGTCGTGAACCTAGCGCGCCCCTGGTCCATCACGGCATTTTCCAGCGCGCCCTCGCATTCGTCGGGCGTAATGATCGCCACCTCGAGCTTCGGGCACTCGTGCAGCCGCTGGGCCAGTCCCCGGGCGATCGACCGAACGGTGAGGTACTGGTTCTCGATATAGACGAGCCGCTCGGCGGTGCCGATCGCCGCCGCGATAGAGCGCCTCGATCTCGCGCGCCCGCGAGGTGCCGGCATAGTCGGGCCTCGTCCGGGCGATGGCGATACGCTCTCCCTGCAGCGCCGGCTCGACACCCTCCGGCCAGGGCCCGCCCGCCTCGGCTGCAGGCTGCTCGGGGCGCAGGCTCAGTGGCCGGTCGGTGGCCCGCTGCCAGCGACGCTCGACCAGCTCGGCCACGGCCGCCGCCGCCTCCCCGTCGACCGCCATCATGACGTCGTGGAACGGCATCTGCTTCGAGCCGCTGTCGGCGATGGCGCGGTGCGCGCTCGCGGGATCGTGATCGGAGGTATCCCACCGCCCGTTGGTCAGATCGAGGCCGCCGACGAAGGCCAGCCGGCCGTCGATGACCACGACCTTCTCGTGGTGCGACGCGCCGGTCGGCAGGGCATCGTCGAGGACGAAGGTCAGCCGGTCGTGGAGCGGCGCCATCTGCCATTGCGGCAGGAACTCGCGGTCCAGGCTGTAGGCGATGAACCAGTCCCAGATGAGCAGCCGCACCTCGAGCGTCGGTGTCCGGTCGAGCAGGCGGACCAGCCGGTCGCCCAGCTTCTCGCTCGACCTGGCCGGCTCGAGCAGCAGGTCGGAGCGAATGTCCCAGCCGACGATGGTGATGGTGTGCTTCGCCTGCTCCATCGCATTGGCGAGCGCGGCGAAGTAGTCGTCGCCGTCGATCAGCAGCGCCACCCGATCGGCGTCGGCGATCCGCCAATGCGTCGCCGGATCGGCGAGAATGCCGGCCGGCTCAGTCACCGCGCTCGATCGCCTGGCTCGCGGCGGCGACCGCCGACTCGCCGGCCAGGGCCTCCAGCTCGAGGCGATAGTCACGCGCCTCGCCGTGCTCGAGCCAGGCCAGCTCGTCGCGCTTCTTCCAGTCCTCGCGGCTGCCGGCGTGGCAGGTGGCGGGCTCGAGGCCGATCACGTAATCCCCCTCATGCAGGTTCTGCCACTGGTAGAAGGCGGGCATCGCCTTGGCATCGTAGGTCAAGCGGCAGCCGATGCCCGTGGTTCCGGGCAGCCCCGCAAAAGCCGGATTGGCAAGCATCACCGAGGCCTGGCCGTCGGGCCGCCGCCTGAGCGCGTGCTCGTAGACCTGCTCGCGGAAGCCCGACTGTGGTGCCGCCTGCTCGATCGGCCCGATCGCCGTGGCATGCGGGTCGTGGGCATGGAAGACCGTGCGCTCCAGCGGCATGGTGAGACGGCTTTCCGCGGCCACGACCGGCCAACCGAAATTGACGTGGTAGAGCAGCGCGTGCGGCGTCTTGCGGAAGCCCAGATTGGTCACCCGGTCGTGGATGCTGAGCGACCGGCCGCCCACCTCGGCCTCGATCCGCCGCTCCAGCTCGAGGTTCTCGCCGAACATGGTGACCTGCCGCACCCGGCCGTGCGCATAGAGCGTGCAGCGCCCGTCCGCCCAGCGCTGCCCGTAGCCCTCGAGCCGTGCCGGGGTGAAGGCGACGCGGCCGTGGATGCCGTGGCTGACCTTGGCCCGGTAGGGATAGTTGAAGTGCTCCGCCGTCTCCTCGGCCATGCCCATGATGTGGTCGAGGCCGCAGGTGTTCATCAGGCCGGAGAACGAGCGCAGCCAGCCGAGACCGCCCTCGGCGTCGTGCTCGTGCAGCCAGGGATGGCGAAAGCCGTTGCCCGACCGCCAGCCGAGCGGCACGCCGAACAGCGACATGGCGCCGACATCCATTGCCCGGTCGACCAGGATCTCGGCCTCGAGCCCGCCGCCGGTGCGGAACCGAAGCGACCTGACCCCGCGCTCCGGCCCGTCGGCATAGGTCACGAGATCCACCCCGAAGAGCTGCGCGCTGTCGCCGATATGCCGCGCCAGCGCGTCCTGGGTGAAGGATTGTCCAAATAGCTCCGGCATCGCCCCTGCCTCCCTGCGATCGTTAGCATCTAGGTCGACAGGGTTTGCCGCCAACGTCAATCCCGTCGGCGCATGCCGCATCATCGAAACTGTGCGCTCGGCGCCGACCTCCCGACCCGGCACGCCGGCGCAGGTCGGCTTGATCGGCTTCTTCGCCGCGAGCAAAGTCGTTGCAAGGCAGGCGAATGGAGACACCCAGATCATGTCTGTCGACGCCGACAAGATTGCAGCACTGGTCAGTTGGCTGATTGCCGGCGCTCCGCCCAAACGTCTTTTTCCCGATCTCGTCGCGGAAATCGGCGAGCGTCTTTCGGCCACGGGGCTCACGGTGCACCAGTTCGGCCTGTACCAGGTGCTGATCCATCCGGAGATGCCTGGGCGGTTCAACTGGTGGACGAAAACCTCCGGCCACCGGTTGATGACGATCACGCCCGAGCTACTCGTGAGTGGCGACGTGTGGCTGGGCAGTCCGGCCGAAGTTTGCATGAACTCGCAGCGACTGGTCGTCTACACCCTTGGCTAGGCCCCCGATTACGATAGCCGGCCGATCGCCAGGAAGGATCTCGCGCGCGGCTACACTCAATTCATCTACACGCCGCTGCATTCCAATTACTCGATTGCAACGAGCGTTGCAGCCTACGCAACCAAGGAGAAAGGTGGGTTCTCCAAGGACGAGCACCACGCGCTGCGCCTGCTGCAGGCGCCCCTGGCGCGCGTCGTCGAAGTATTCGTGCTCCATGAAAGCACGGTTCAGGTCCTGTCGACCTATGTCGGCCGTGGCGCCGGCAGCCGCGTCCTCTTGGGCAATATCGTGCGCGGCGATGCCGAGAAAATTCCATCGATCATTCTGTTCACGGATCTACGAAACTTCACGGCCCTGTCGAACGAGCAACCGGCCGAGGTCGTCATCGAAACCTTGAACGTGTTCTACGATGTCGCGGAGTCGGCGATTGTCAGAAACGGTGGGGAAATTCTCAAATTCATGGGCGATGGCTTGCTCGCGATTTTTCCCACGCCGGACGATCTGTCGGCACAAATGGCCGCTGCGACAGGGGCGGTGGCGGCGCTTGAGGAGACCCGTCGGGTGCTGAAGGAGAAGTCCTGCGACGATCTCCAATTTCGTGCGGCGCTCCACCTTGGCGACATTCACTACGGCAATATCGGCAGCAGATCGCGTCTCGACTTCACGGCCGTCGGACCCTCGGTCAATCTGGCGGCGCGCTTGATGTCGGTCGCGGATGAACTGGAAGCGGAAACGGTCTGCGCCGAAGCCTTCAGCAGCCTCGTTCCGGGCAGAGCCGGACATCTAGGGGATCGCAAATTCAAAGGCTTCGCCCAATCACATGGCATTTTCGGCCTTCGCCAATGCTGACGTGTCGCCGCAACCTTGTTGGCGTGCGAGCTGACTGGTCCTGGAGCGGCCGGGCAACGGGTCGGCGGTGCTTTCCGGTTCCAGGCTGAGGCCGAAGCTCGAAGCATCGGAGTCGGACCGCTAGCGCCGCGTCCGACCATTAGAAGAGCGTCATCGGGACAAAGGCGACGGCGTGTCGACCGCGACGAAGGCTAGGTGTTGCAGATGAACAGGTTCACCACCGCGGGTACACGCACCTCGCCGTCGCGGACGAACGCGGCGAACGCTTCTTGCACGGCCGTTTCGATCGCGGCGGCGTCGGCTTCAGCACCGCCGTGGGCCTTCATGATGCGGGCTGCGGGCCCGACCCGGCTCGCGGCTCGTGCAGCACCCTCCGGGCCGTTCGGCGGCGTGAGATCGACCTCGACGGCCTGGGCATGAATGTTGGAGAGGCCTGCCTCAGCCATCAGGCTGGTCACGTGGCCTATGTCCTGGAACGCGGTCGGCCCGGGAGCGTGCGGGTCGCCGCTGGGGTGCGGACCCAGTCGCTGCTCCGCAGCGTGTTTCGGGATTTGGAACCATGGGTTCCGATCGACGCCTGCCCAGCAAACGAACGCCATTCGGCCACCGTCGCGCAGCGCAACCGCGAGATTTTGCAGCGCCGACACCGTATCCGAAAAGAAGCTCATCCCGATCCGCGAGACGAGCACGTCGAATGCGCGCCGCCGGAATCGGTGGTTTTGCGCGTCCGCGAGGAGGAATGACGCGTTTCGGACCCCCGCCGCGCGGGCCCGTTCGCTGGCACGGGTGAGCAGCGGCTCGGAAATGTCCACCCCAAGCGCCTCGCCGTGTACCGCCTGCGCCGCCGCGGCCATGGTGCTCGCCCCCGTCCCGCAGCCGATATCGATCACGCGGTCGCCCTTGGCGATGGCCGCAGCGTCCAGCATCGCTTCCAGAATGCCGACCATCGCGGCGTCCAGCGCGTGCTCATGCTAGATCCACTTGAGACCCGCAGGGGATGTCCAGTAGTCCAGCTGAGCCTGATTCGCGCCCATGGCGTTGCCGTCTCTCGTGTTCACGGTGACGACAAAGCGTTGGTCGGGTTGTCGGGACGGATGTGCCCAGCGTTCGTAGTGCGGTTGGGCGCGGCGTGCTCACGGCATTGCGCAGGCCGGGGTTCGGAGCGTCGGCGTGAGACCACTAGAACAGACTGCCGCCGGTCATGACGCGGCGTACCTGGGCGTCGCTCTGGAAGAGCTTGGCGAGATCGACGCTCAGCAGCAGGGAGACGTTCTCGTCGCGGTCGATCGTGGCCCCGAGCGACCAGTTGCGCGGCAGGTGCATCATGGCACCGAACGCCGGATCGTCGTCGCCGTCGAAGCTGAGGACCAGGGAGCCGCCGAACGGCCAGCTGACCATGTCGTTGTTCTCGCCGCCCCATTCCCAGCGGTAGTAGCCGACCAGCTCCAGAACCAGCGCCTGCTTGAAATCAGCTTCCCGGTAGCCGATGCCGACCGAGGGGTGCATGACGATCCACTGCGCGCTCGGCGGTCCCTCGATCGCCAGGGGGTCGCGCTCGGCATCGTAGAGGCGGCTGTTGATCAACAGCTCCCACGGCAGCTGGCTGCGCGCGGCGCCGAAGAACGAGCTCCAGCGCGCGTCGGCCCGCCGGCTGCGCTCGGCGAGGTCGACGCGCTCGGCGAGGCTGAGCCGGGCGACGATCCGGCGCTGCAGGTTGACCGCCGTCGCGGCGTCGCCGGCCAGCTCGAAGCCGGCGCGACAGTCCGGACCCGGCACGGCGCAGGCGTCGGCGATGAGGGCGAAGAGGTCGATCTCGGCCGGGGGCGCACTGGCTGGCCGGCCGGCGAAAAGCTTGCCGTCCGCGACCACCCAGATGTTGTCGCCGGTGCCGATGAGTGCCGGGATCTCGTCCTCGCGGCCGTCCTGCACGAGCGGCCCGAGGATGCGCCAACGCCGGAACGTCTCACGCAGCGGTGCCAACATCTGAGTAGTTGGGGCCGCGACCTCCGGCAGCGACATGGCGAAGTCGTCGACCTGCTCGGCCACCGCACCGGTCTCCTGGCGCAGCGTGGCCTCGTCGTCGATCGCCTCGAAGCTGGTAACGGCAGCGCAGAGGCTGGTCGCACAGCCCGTCTGACCGAAGCAGCCGAAATCCAGCCCGTCCATGAACGCGGCGATCGCCGCATCGGCGTCGGGTGCCGGGCCGAGGTCCTGATCGATGCCGCGACAGATCTCCACATCCTCCGCGGTAGCCGGCTGGGCGAGACCGATCTGCGGCGAGAGCGCGATCGAGAGCGCGATGGTCCAAAGGCGAAGCGTTCTGGCGGTCATGGCGATCCTCACGCGACGGGCGGCGTCATCAAGCAAGCGCCTGCAGGCGGTCCCAGATGTCGGGGAGCGACTCGAAGTCGGCCGATGGCGGCGGCGCCAGCGCCTCGAGTTTGGCTTCGAGCGTGCGCAGATAGGATGACGGCGCCGGCTGGATGGCACCGAAAGCGGTCAAGGCGGCAAGCTCGCTGTCCCGGCCGATCGCCCGATCGTAATGGAGTGCCCGGAAGAGCGGGATATGCGCCTTGGGATTGCGCAAGTAATGCAGGATGTCATGCACGTTCGGGCCGTGCAGATGGCGCACCCCGATCGGCTGGTAGGCGCCGGCGTCGAAGCTCGCCCGGTCCGGCCAATCGGTCGGATCGAACGGGCGGGCGCGGGTCAGCGGGTCGAGGCGATGGTTGATGTTGAGGTAGCGCAGGCACATCCGCCCAGGCTGCCCGAGATGGCCCGGTTGCACCCACGAGCCGGTGAGCACGTCGCGGTCGCTCTGCAGCAAGCGGCTGAGATTGGCGATCATCACCACCGCCTTGGCCTGCCGCAGGACCGGGTTGCCGGTGAGCGGCTCGCCCTGGCCGAAGCTGTTCTGCCAGAGCTTGTCCAGGGCGTCGTGGGCCACGGCGGTGCCCAGCGAATGCGCGATCACCGCCCAGTCGCTGTCGGCTGTCAGATGCTCGGTGATGACCTTCAAGACGCGGTCGCGCACGGCGTCCGCGACCAGCGAGAAGCCACGGTAGAGAAGAACGTCGATGGCGTGCGCGGCGATGCTGTCCTGGGTGCTGTCGGCATCGGCGAGCCAGCCCGCCAACCGCGCCACCTGCCCGGCGCCCAGCCGGTCGGCGAACGGGGCGATCTCGCTAGCGGTCTCCTGCCACTGCGTCACCAGCTCGACGAAGATGTCGTCGTAGGTGACGGGCACGAGGTCGAACTTGCGCTCGAACACGGCTTCGGAGAGGCCGTAGGCGAGCCAGAGGCGCTTCAGCTCCGCAACGATCGGCGTGTGCCAACCCTCGGCGTGGACCCCCGTCCCATGGAGCAGAAAGACCTTCATGGCTCGCCCCCCGCGACTGCCTTTTTTCCCCGCCAGAGCCGGGTTCTTCGTCGCTCATGCGAGCACGAGCCTAGCATAGGCCGGTAATGGTCGTAAGGGCCGGCAGCTGCGGCGCCACGCTTGGCGCCCCCGAGCGTCGCACAGAGGCAGGAAACTGTCGGGCCGGCCGGGTTGCATTACCGTTTTGTCATGTTACGGTCGACCGCGAGTCAATTCGCCGCAGCAAGCGGCGACGCGGCAAGGGGGCGCCGCAACCGCGCAAGAGCTGGGCCCATGCCTGCTCTGCACGGGCATCTCGCAGGAGGAACGAGCGCATGAGCACGGAAGCCGGCCAGCCGGACTTCACCGCGGAGGCGACCGCCTACGAGGTCGGGCAGGACAATATCCGGCCCTGGGGCCTGGATATCCACAATCCGGTCTTCGTGGTCTCTTCGACGGTGATCATCGCCTTCGTCGTCCTGGTCCTGCTGCTGCCGGAGGGCAGCGCCGTCTTCTTCAGCTGGCTCAGGCCCTGGCTGACCTCCACCTTCGACTGGATGTTCATGACGGCCAGCCAACATCTTCGTCCTGTTCTGCCTGTTCCTCGTGGTCTCGCCCTGGGGCAAGATCCGGCTCGGCGGCGCCGACGCCAAGCCCGACTATCTCCTATACCGGCTGGTTCGCCATGCTGTTCGCCGCCGGCATGGGCATCGGGCTCATGTTCTTCGGCGTGCTCGAGCCGGTCTATCACTTCCAGAACCCGCCGCTGGGCGTCGATCCGGCAAGACACCGAAGCCGCGCGGCCATGGCCATGGCGGCCACGATCTTCCACTGGGGCCTGCACCCCTGGGCGATCTACGCCGTGGTCGCCCTCACGCTCGCCTTCTTCACCTTCAACCACGGCCTGCCGCTGACCATCCGCTCCGCCTTCTATCCCGCTGCTTGGTGACAAGGTCTGGGGCTGGCCCGGCCACATCATCGACACGCTCGCCGTCTTCGCCACGCTGTTCGGTCTCGCCACCTCGCTCGGCTTCGGCGCCGAGCAGGCGACGGCCGGGCTCGAACTACCTCTTCGGCATTCCCGCGACCGACACGACCAAGGTCGTGCTGATCATCTGCATCACCGGCGTCGCGCTGCTCTCGGTCCTGGCCGGGCTGGAAGCAGGGGTGAAGCGGCTAAGCGAAATCAACATGATCCTGGCCGCCCTCCTCTTGATCTTCGTCATCGCCGTCGGGCCGACGCTGGCGATTGCCACCGGCTTCTTCAGCATGCCGGCGCCTACTTCAAGAACCTGCTGGCACTCAGCAACTTGGTCGGCCGCGAGGACACCGACTTCATGCACGGCTGGACCACCTTCTACTGGGCCTGGTGGATCTCGTGGTCGCCGTTCGTCGGCATGTTCATCGCACGGGTCAGCCGCGGCCGGACGGTGCGCGAGTTCGTCGTCTGCGTGCTTGATCATCCCGACCCTCGTCTCCGTCCTCTGGATGACGGCCTTCGGCGGCACCGCCGTCTGGCAGATCGTCAACGCAGGGCCAGGACAGCGTGGCCCAGGTGGTCCGCGACTACGTGCCCGAGCTCTCGCTCTTCGTCATGCTGGAGACCTTGCCGCTGGCGACCATCACGTCCTTTCTCGGCATCGTGCTGGTGATCGTCTTCTTCGTCACATCGTCCGATTCGGGCTCCCTGGTGATCGACACGATCACCGCCGGCGGCAAGGTCGACGCGCCGGTGATCCAGCGCGTCTTCTGGGCGACCTTCGAAGGGCTCGTGGCCATAGCACTCCTGCTCGGCGGCGGTCTGGGCTCGCTGCAGGCGGCAGCCATCGCCACCGGCTTTCCGTTCGCCATCGTCCTCGTCGTGATGTGCTGGGGCCTCTTCAAGGCGATGCGCGCGGACCCGCAAATGGCGCGGTGACACAAGCGGCGGCGATCCCGGGGGACAGCCGGGCCGCCGCCGATCCGCCAGAGATGGCCAATCCACCAGGGATGGCCAATCCACCAGGGATGGGAGGACGAACGATGACGGAGAAAATTCTGTTGCCGCTCGATCTCGCCCAGGCCGATGCCTGGAACAAGGTGATCGACGAGGCGATCGGGATGGCCCAGCGCCGCGGCGCCGAGCTGCACGTGCTCTATGCGGTGCCGGCGCTGGAGCGCAACCTCAAGCGCCTGCCGGAGGACCACCAGCCGGCGCTCGACAAATTCGTGGCCTCGCGCTTTCCCAAGGACATCACCGTCAAGGGCCATTTGCGGCCGACAATGGACTCGCCGCACCGGGTGATCCGCGCCACCGCCGACGAGCTCGGCGTCGATCTGATCGTCATGGGCGCGCAGAACCCCCGCTTCCGCGAACGCTTCATGGGCTCGAATGCATCACAGGTGGCGCTCTACGCCAAATGCTCGGTCTACGTGGTACGCTGATCAGGTTTCGGCCAGAGCCTCGGCCGGGAGCTCGCGGCCCGAAGCAGCAAGGGAGACAAGCTGATGTACTCGATGATCGCCGTGCCGGTCGACCTCGCCCATCTCGAGCACCTGGCGAAGGCGCTTCGGACGGCTGCCGATCTCGCCAAGCACTATGGCGCCACGGTTTGCTATGTCGGCGCCACCACCGAGACCCCTGGCCCGCTCGGCCACACGCCGGCCGAGTACAAGGCGAAGCTGGACGCCTTCGCCAAGGCGGAAGGCGAGCGCAACGGCATCAGGACAAGGGCCAGAACGATCGTCTGTCTCGACCCGACGATCGACATGGACCGCCACCTGATCGAGGCCTTCAACGGAGAGAACGCCGATCTCGTCGTGATGGCCTCGCACATCCCGGGCATGAAGGACCATTTCTTCAGCTCGCACGCCGGATGGATGGCCGGGCATCTCGATATTTCGGTCTTCATCATTCGCTGACCCGTCAAGGCGGGCCGGCGAATCGAGCGCCGTGGCGTAGACGAGAACGTTGGGCGCGGGCCGCAGACGCGCGAAACCCCGGGCAGCTTTCGCCGTCCGGGGTCTGCGCAGATCCGAGGCTACCCCAGGGAGCCCGAGGGCTCGCCTGGAACGCTCACACCGCTTCAGGCGGCGAGCGTCTTGACCTCTTCGAGGTTGGCGTTGACACGCTTGGTCACGAGGTCGGCAACCTGCTTTTGGGCCTTGAGGCCGAGGTCAGCCTGCTCTTTCGCGACGGCCATGACCTTGTCGGCCGCGGCCTTGGCGTCGGCCATGAAGTCCTCGGGCTTCTTCTTCGCGACGTCGCCCTTCATCATCGCCTCGCCGTGCTTGAAGGTCTCTTCGACCCAGCCGTACTGCAACTTGGCGATGGCTTCGGCGGTCTGCATCCAGATGCCCTGGGCCTCGACCATCGTGTCCATGTTCGCCTTGTGGAGCGCGACAACGGCGTCGAAGTTGAACTTGGGCATATCGAATTTCGGCATGTCGAACTTCGGCATCTCGAACTTCGGGGCGGTCTTGGTGGTGGCCATCACGCTATCTCCTCTAGGGTGTTTTGCTGCGCTGCACAATATTTAGGGCGAGCGGCGCCGAGGTTCAAGCAATTTTTTGTGCAGTGCAGCATAAATTTTCGATGCCATCTTCGGCACCCCCTGAAAGCCCGCCGAGGTGCTGGCGAACTCTCCGCTTGACCAACGCCCCGGTCACGATCATTGCCCACGGGCATTGGCCATCGCCGAGGAGGCTCTATGACCTACGGGCTGGGAATCCTGCTCGCGGACGGCATCGTCATGGCGGCCGACACCCGGATCAATGCCGGCGTCGACCACATCGCCTCGATGAAGAAGCTGCATCTGTTCGAGCAGCCGGGCAGCCACGTCCTGGCCCTGGCCTCGGCCGGCAACCTCGCCACCACCCAGGCCGTGGTGGCGCTCTTGAACCAGCGGCTCGGTCAGCCCGGCCAGCCCGGCAACCTGTTCGATGCACCCACGATGTTCGACGCGGCGCGCATGGTCGGCGCCACGCTGCGTGAGGTGATGGCGCACGATGCCAAGGACGTCGAGGCCTACGGCGACCCCACCGCCACCCTCCTGCTCGGCGGGCAGATCGGCGACGGACCGCAGGCGCTCATGATGATCTATGCCGCCGGCAATTTCATCGCGGCTGCCGAGGACACGCCCTATTTGCAGATCGGCGAGAACAAATACGGCAAGCCGATCCTCGATCGCACCGTCAGCCACGACATCTCGATCAAGGAGGCGGTGAAGATCGCGCTGCTCTCCTTCGATGCGACCATCCGCTCGAACATCGGCGTGGCCGCGCCGATCGACTTCTTCATCAAGCGGCCGGGCTCGCTGGAGCCGGTCGAGCTTCGCCGGGTCGGCGCCGACGACCCCTATTTTCGCGAGCTGCGCGACCTCTACGCCGAGGCGCTGCGCCAGGCCTTGTCGGCCCTGCCCCAGCCCGACTGGATCGCCGACTGACGCCGCCCGCCCCGGCATCGAGGTGCTTGAGGGCGGGGCCGGCGGCATGGCCCAGAAGGTCTCGACAAATCGACCGCCTTGGCCGATCACTGCCCTCGAGGAATGCGTCCATCAACGATCGAGGGATCTTGACATGTCGAAGCTGCTGTCGCTGCCGCTGCTCGCCTTGGCCCTGCTGGTGCTCGCGCCGGAAGCGGCGATGGCCCATCCGGGTCACGCCACCGGTGGCTTCAGCCTGGGCTTCATGCATCCGCTGGGCGGCCTCGATCACCTGCTCGCCATGGTCGCCGTCGGCCTTTTCGCCTGGCATCTGGGCGGCCGGGCGCTCTGGCTCGTGCCCGCCGCCTTCGTCGCCACCATGGCCGTGGGCGCCTGGCTCGGCATGGCCGGCACCAGTCTGCCTCTGGTCGAGACCGGCATCGCCCTTTCGATCGTGGTGATCGGCGGCCTCGTCGCACTGCGCCGCACCATGCCTGCGGCCATCGCCATGACGCTGGTCGCCGTCTTCGCCCTCTTCCACGGCCAGGCGCACGGCGCCGAGCTGGGCCAGGCCGCATCCGGCCTCACCTACGGCCTGGGCTTCCTCCTGGCGACCGCCCTCCTGCACGGCGCCGGCATCCTCACCGGCGCCGCCACGAACCGGCTCAGCGCCCGGCGCAACGTCATGCTCTCCCGTGCCTCCGGTGCGGCCATCGCCATGGCCGGCGTGCTGATCCTCGCCGGCACGATCTGAGCCCGGGCCCGAAAGCCAGAACGGGCGCCGCCTGGTCCATCGGCGGCGCCCGCTTTTCTTGTCTGTTGCAGTGCCGCGTCCGCTATCGGACGCCTTCCGTCACGCCACCGCCTCGATGACACCCCGGACCTTGTCCGCGATCTCGTCGATCTGCGCCTTCGACACGATCAGTGGCGGCGAGAGCGCAATCGTGTCGCCGGTGATGCGGATCATGATGTCGAACTCGTGGAATGCCTTGCACATGGCGTCATAGGCGCGATGGCCGGGCTTGCCGGGATAGGGGCTCATCTCGACCGCTCCCATCAGCCCGAGGTTGCGGATGTCGATGACATTGGGCGCATCGCGGAGCGTGTGCAGCTTCTCCTCCCAATAGGGAGCGAGCTCGGCGGCGCGCTCGAAGAGGTTCTCCTCGCGGTAGGTCTCGAGCGTCGCCAGGGCGGCGGCGCAGGCCATCGGATGGGCCGAATAGGTGTAGCCGTGGAACAGCTCGATCACCTTGGGGTCGGCCTGCGATGCCGACGATGGTGTCGTGGATATGCTTTCGCGCCATCACCGCGCCCATCGGGATGACGCCCGAGGTCAGCCCCTTGGCCGTCGTCACGAGGTCCGGCTGGACGCCGAAATATTCGGCGGCCGAGCCCTTGCCGAGGCGGCCATAGCCGGTGATCACCTCGTCGAAGATCAAGAGAATGCCATGCTTCTCGGTGATCGCCCGGAGCCGCTCGAGATAGCCACGTGGCGGCGGGTAGACGCCGATCGAGCCCGCCACGGGCTCGACGATGACGGCCGCGATGTTCGATGCATCATGCAGCGCCACCAGCCGCTCGAGGTCGTCGGCGAGCTCCGCGCCGTGCTCGGGCAGCCCCTTGGAGAACGCGTTCTTCGCGATATCCAGCGTGTGCGGCAGGTGATCGACACCGGTCAGGAGTGAGCCGAACCACATCCGGTTCTTGACCATGCCGCCGACCGAGATGCCGCCGAAGCCGACACCGTGATAGCCACGCTCGCGGCCGATCAGCCGTGTCCGCGTCCCCTCGCCCCGCGCCCGATGATAGGCAAGCGCGATCTTGAGCGCCGTATCGACCGATTCGGAGCCCGAGTTGGTGAAGAAGGCGTGGTCCAGATCGCCCGGGAAGAGGTCGGCGAGGCGCGAAGCCAGCTCGAAGGCGCGCGGATGCGCGAACTGGAAAGACGGGGCGAAATCGAGCTCGGCCACCTGGCGCTGAACCGCCTCGACGATCTTCGGCCGGCCGTGCCCGGCATTGCAGCACCAGAGCCCGGCCGTGGCATCGAGGATCTGCCGGCCGTCCACCGCCGTGAAGTGCATGTCCTTGGCGCGCGCGATCAGCCGCGGCTCCTGCTTGAAATGCTTGTTCGAGGTGAACGGCATCCAGAACGCCTCGAGGTCGTTCGGGACGGTAACGTTGGTCGCGAGCTCGTGGGTCAACATCGGGGGCTCTCCAAAGCCGTTGCCGGCACTATCCAACCGATCCGTCGGTCGCGTCAATCACGCAGCTAGGAGCCGACGCGCAAGGTCTGGGTCAGCCCGCGCAACAGCGCGATCGTGCTGAGTGCCGTGATCCTGCCGGTGCGCGGGTTGGCCTCGGACGGCACGTTCTCGATCTTGAGCGTGAAGCGGGCGCTGTCCGCCTCGACGCGTATCTCGTGCATGTTCCGCGTCACCGCCGGATCGGCCCAGATCTCCAGCGTCGTCCGGTCCGGTCCGATGCCGGCCAGGCTCAAGGCGGCGGCGACATTGACGTTCGCCGGGAACCCCTTGGCACCCTCCCGCGCCGTGCCTTTGAAGACGCAAAGCGGCGCGCTCAGGCCGTCGACCTCGATACCGTTCTGGACCAGATGCGGCGCGCCCTTGAGCCCGCCCGGCGGCTTGCGGGTCACCATGGTGACCGACTCGATCGTGCCCTCGGCGGCGGCGCGCACCGCGTCGAGGCCGAGGAGCGCGCCCGTCGGCACCAGGATACGCGCCCCGGTCGTGGCGGCCAGCGTCTCCAGATCGTCGTGGACGAGGAGCTGGCCCACCGACAAGGGCACGAAGATGCGGCCGGCCTCGATCGCCGGCAACGCCAGCTCGCGAAACACCGCAGCCGGCGCGCATTCGACGACGATGTCGGCGACGGTGGCGAGGGCGCCCAATGGCAACACCTCGGCTCGCGCCCCGAGCGCTTCGAGATTACGCGCCGCCTTGGCCGCGTCGCGGCCACTGACCGCCGCCAGCTCCAGGCCCTGGATGCCACCCAACAGCGCCCGCGCCACTTCCTGACCAATGGCGCCGAAGCCGCCGATCGCCACCCGCATTCCTGGACCTCCCGAAAAAGCGGCCCTGGATTGCGGCGGCGCCGCTCGCTAGGCCGTTACGACATGGTCGCCGAAATAGAGGAAACGGCGATCCATGCCAGCGATTTCAGTCGCGTTCAGCTCGAGGCTGGCGGCGCCCAGCATGTCCTTGTCGGCCTGCGCGGTCACCCACTCCTCGGCGGATTCGAGCGTGCTCAGCGTGATGGTCGTCACCGTGTTGAGGTAATGCGTCGGGATCACCGTCTTTGGCTTCAGCCGCTCGACGATGGCGTCGGCCTGCGCATAGCTCAAGATATGCTGTGAGCCGTCGACCGGCAGCGTCAGGATGTCGACATCACCCCAGGCCGCGAAAACCTCGTCGGGCGGGTTGTGACGGTTGTCGCCCCAGATCAGGATGCGCAGACCGCCGGTCTCGACCAGATAGGTGACGTTGTCCATGTGGCCGGGATTGTTCGGCGGGCACGGTTCCTGGCCGAACTCGCGGATGGCACGGGTCCAGTTGTACCAGCCGGGCGCCTCGCAGGCATGCTTGTCGGCGATGCCGGTGATCGTGACGTCGGCGAAGCTGAAGCTGCCGACCATGCGGTCCAGGAGCATCGTGGCGTCGAGCCGGTCGAGGGCGTCGTGGTCGAAATGGCTGTGGGTCGACATGCCGATATCGACCACGGTCTTGGGGAACTCGTTGGGGTACCAGAGCCCCCAGGCGCCCGACGGATCGTTGCGCCAGGGATCGAACATGATGGTCAGGCCCTGGGGCGTCGTCAGGCGAAAGGCGCAGTGGCCGAAATAGTCGAGCTTGACCGTGCCGGCGGCAGCGGCGTCACCCGCCTGCAGCGCCAGCACATGGTTGTTGTTGCCGGGCTGCATCCAGGCGACCGACTGGGCTTCGGCCTTGCGGCCGAGCGCCAGCGTACCCGCCGCTGCAACGACACCAGCTGCGCCGAGCAGGCGCCTTCGCGAGCTTGGCTCTGACAGGTCGAGCATGGCGTGACCTCCATTCTTGGTTTTGCGCGAGACCGCTCGACCTTTCCCCAGGATTGGGCAGCGGTCCAGTGAGCCAGCCGACACCCGGTCTCACGAGCGCGTGAGAGCGCCCTGCCGGCTGCTCTGGCAAGACGCACGCCGGCCGTTGAAACCGCTTGCCTGGCCGTCCGGTCCTCGCTCTAGTCGTTCGCCAGCAGCAACCGCGGCGGGCGTCACCAGGAGCCGTCATGAGCAAGCGACCGATCGTCGATCGGGCCGAGATCGCCATCGATTTCCCGGACAAGTCCTATCTCGGCTCGTTCACCCGGCATTCGGCGTTCGAGGCGACGGCCGACAAGGACGGCGTGCTGCTCCGGCTGATCCGCGGCGGCACCGAGAAGCGGCAGGCCGACCTGCACCTGCACTACCACCTCTTCGCCGATGTCCTGGACGAGATTGCGGCCGCCATCGAGCGGGGCCATCCGGTCGACGAAGCGCATCGGGCACCGCTGTTGGCGGCGGCCCGACGGCTGGCGCAAGCGCTGGAGAGCTGAAGCCCGGTCAGGCGGCCTGGGCGCGGGGCAGGCCCTGGCGGTAGTCGTCGCTGACGTCGACCCAGCCCTGTCGGGTCAGGTGGCGCAAGAGGGTGTGCGGCAGCACCGAGGCGAAGCGGCGCTCGGGCACGATCGGCAGGCCGAGCCCGGCGAAGGTGCGGGCGACCAGCTCGGAGCAGAAGGCGCTGGCGTCGGCGTGGGGCTCGCGCACCCGCTTGAAGATGAAGCGCCGGTTGTAGGGCTGGCCGAGCTGTGCCGCGATCGCCCGCTGCAGGGCGCGCTGCCGGTCCGGGGCAGCATGCAAATCGGGATGGCGGAAGGCCGCGACCAGCCGCCGCCGCCAGACCGGCCTCGGTGCGGGCGTCGTGGATGCGGTTGCGGCCGCCGGTGCCGGGTGCTGGGTGACGCCGTCGTCCATGCAGAACAGCTGCGCCGGCACGAGGGAAACGCCCAGGCGGATACTGGCATCGACGTAGCAGCCCGGCGCCGCCACCATCATCGCGTGCGTCGCCCGAGCCAAGCGGCCCTCGAGCAGCGACTGGACCAGCGCGTTGAGGTGGCTGATCGGCCGTCGACCCCGGGTCAGGACGATATCGCCCGGCCTCTGGAAGCTCGCCCAGGGAGCCGCCGCGTCGGTGCCGGCGAGCCGCTCGAGCAGCCGCTCCGCGTCGGCGCCGAGCCGCCGCGCGTCGGCACCGACGCGCCGAAAAAACGCCTCGATCGCAGTGCCGGTCAGCTGATCCACGACCCACCCACCTCTAGCGATCCCGATTTACGCCAAATTCAATTAGAACGTGGCTAGCACCTTTGCGCGGCAGTTCCGTGAAAGTTGGTTCACATCGCCATCATGGACGCAGATTTTGAACGAAGTGTTAACGATTGCATCGGTCGGCGCCGCCCGAGCACCGCTCAGCGGCCGCGGCGGATGGCGTTGACGGTGCGGTCCATGGCCTCGAGGAAGCGCGAGCGCTCGGCCTTGCCGAACGGCCGCCCGCCGCCCCTGATCGTCCCGGCCTCGCGCAGGTCGGTCAGCAGGTTGCGGGTCGCCAGGACGTCGCCGATGGTCCGGGGATCGAGCACCCGGCCGTCCGGCGTCACCACCTTGGCCCCGGCCTTGATCGCCCGGTCGGCGAGCGGAATGTCGCTGGTCACAACGATATCGCCGGGCCGTGCCCGCTCGGCGATCCAGTCGTCCGCCTCGTCCAGCCGGTCGCCGACCGTCACCCGCTCGATCGTGGCGCTCTCCGGCACCCGAAGCCAGGAATTGGCGACGACGAAGGTGTGCAGGCCGTAGCGCTCGGCCACCCGGTAGGCCTCGTCCTTCACCGGACAGCCGTCGGCATCGAGATAGAGGATGGTCAAGGGTCAGAGATCCTCCGGGCGAAGGCCGGTTCGCTTGGCGATCCGGGCCAGCATGCGCGGTCCGATCTCGTCCCGATCGTGAAAGGCGAAGACAAAATCAGGATGACCGTCACGGCAGAGCACGATGTGCGAGCCCGAGCGGCGCTTCTCCTGCCAGCCCAAACGACGAAGCGCCGCCAGGACGCGCCTCGCCCGCCAAGTGCTCAAGCAGCCTCGAACAGGCCTTCGATCTCGGGGACAGGCTCGCCATGCTCACGACGATCGGCGAGCACGCGAAGAGCCAGCGCCTCGACCTTGGCCCGCGCTTCGTCGGGTGTCGAGCCGTAGGCCAGCACGCCGGGCAGCGCTTCGATCTCGCCAATCCAGCGTCCATCTTCTTCCTGCTCGATCGTTATCGCGAGTTGTCGTGCCATCGCGGTGCCATCTGCGATTTGCCTGAAGTCTACAATAGACCAGTCCAAGGCCTGGTGGAACTGTCCGGGCGGTACGACAGGCCGACGCGCGACAGAACAAACGCCACCCGCTCCGCGACCGGCCCACGCGGCACCTCGACCAAATCGTAGCCAGCTGAGCGGTAGGCGGCGACCGCTGTCCGGTAGTCCTCGAGCACCTCGGTCCAGTCCTTCCGCCGTTCGGCATCGCTGCGGAAGATGGCGCGCCAGGGTGGGGTCACGAAAACCGGCGAGGCGTAGCGCAAGCGTTCGACTGTGGCGTGCCAGTCCGGCGGGACGGGCATGCCGATCAGCTGGGCGTAGCCGACCGCCTCGACGATGCCGCGGTCGAAGAAGACCGCCCCGGAATGACCGGCCAGTGCTTCGAAGAGCTCGACCGAGCGGGTGAAGAGCAGCGCGCAGAAGTGCTGCCGGTCCTGCCAGGGAGTGGCATCGCCGCCGGCCGCGAGCTGCTCCTGGACGATCTGGCGTCCCGGCTCTTCGACGGTGGTGTGGCCGAGTGCGGCCAGCGCCTCGATGATCGAGGACTTGCCGCCGCCCGAGGCGCCGGTGAGGACGAAGAAGCGCTCGGGAATGCGCTACTCCACCGGCGGCAGCTTGGCCTTGAGGATCTCGCCCACGACCTGCGGGTTGGCCTTGCCGCCGGTGGCCTTCATCACCTGGCCGGTGAACCAGCCGATCACCTTGGGGTTCTTCTGGTAGGTGGCGACCTGGCCCGGATTGCCGGCGATCACCTCGTCGACGATGGCCTCGATGGCGCCGGTGTCGGTGACCTGCTTCAGGCCCTTTTCCTCGACGATCGGCCTCGGGATCGCCGCCGGTCTCGAACATGATGGCGAAGACGTCCTTGGCGATGCGGCCCGAGATGGTGTCGTCTGGCCATGAGGTCGAGCAGCTTGCCGAGATTGGCTCGCCGTGACCGGGCTCTGCGGTCGATGCCCTTGCCGGCCTTGGTCGAGCAGGCCGAACAGCTCGTTGATCACCCAGTTGCGCCGCCTGCTTGCCGTCCCGGCCCTTGGCCACCGCCTCGAAATAGTCGGCGGCTGGCGCGCTCGGCCACCAGCACGCCGGCGTCGTAGGCCGAGAGGCCGTACTCGGCCATGAACCGCGCCTTCTTCTCGTCCGGCAGCTCCGGCAGGGTCGCCTTCAGGCCGCTCGATGAAGTCCTCGGTCGAGCACCAGCGGCAGCAGGTCCGGGTCGGGGAAGTAGCGGTAGTCGTGCGCCTCCTCCTTGCCGCGCATCGAGCGGGTCTCGCCCTTGTGCGGCGTCGAACAGCCGGGTCTCCTGCACCACCTTGCCGCCGGCTCTCGAGCAGCTCGACCTGGCGCTTCGCCTCGTACTCGATGGCCTTGGCGACGAAGCGCATGGAGTTGACGTTCTTGATCTCGCAGCGCGTGCCGAGCTCGGTGTCGCCCGACCTTGCGGACCGAGACGTTGGCGTCGCAGCGCAGGAGCCCTCCTCCATGTTGCCGTCGCAGGTGCCGAGATAGCGCAGGATCGAGCGCAGCTTCCGCATGTAGAGCACGGCCTCCTCGGGCGAGCGGATGTCGGGCTCGGAGACGATCTCCATCAGCGCCACGCCCGAGCGGTTGAGGTCGATCAGCGTCTCGCCCTCGCGCTGGTCGTGCAGCGACTTGCCGGCGTCCATCTCGAGATGCAGGCGGGTGATGCCGATCGGCTTGGTGTGGCCGTCCGGGAGGTCGATCAGCAGATGGCCGTGGCCGACGATCGGATGCTCGTACTGGGTGATCTGATAGCCGTTGGGCAGGTCGGGGTAGAAATAGTTCTTGCGCTCGAACACCGAGCATCCGGTTGATCGTGCGCCTTGAGCCCGAGCCCGGTCTTCACCGCCTGCTCGACGCAGCGCTCGTTCAGCACCGGCAGCATGCCCGGCATGCCGGCATCGACGGGCGAACCTGGCTGTTCGGCGCAGCGCCATACGCCGTCGAGGCGCCCGAGAACAGCTTCGCCTCGGACGTCACCTGCGCATGCACCTCGAGCCCGCAGACGATCTCCCAGGTGCCGGTATTGCCGTCGATGGTGTAGGTCATGGTCCTCGATCCTGCCGCGTCGCGACGTGTTTATGGGCTCGGGGCGGTGAGGAAGAAGCCGAAGCGAACGACGAACCGGTGATCATATCGCGACAAGGTGAGAGACGCGCGAGATGCCGCAGCCGCGCCACCGACGATCGGTGACCTGGCCCTCCGGGTCCGAAGGTGTCACGGGACGTTCGCTCGGACGGGCGTTCGGCCGACGTCGCCGCTAGCCGAGTGCCCTTCGACGACGTCACGCGCAATGGCATCAGCGATCGTGTCGGCCAGAGGTATACGTCGTGAAATCGAGCGCATGACTGGAACGGCCCGTGATGAAGCGGCGCGATCGCGCATCGGGTCCACCATGAGCCCGCCTGCAAGCGATTTCTGTCTCGAGCATCCGCCGACGCTCGCCTCGCAGCCCAATGGCCTGGCTTCGCTAGATGTTCTGGCCGCGTTCTAGACTCTAGCACCGCTGCGTCGCGCATCAGCCATCCCGGTGTTCTACTTTAGCCGGCTGATGCGCGCGACTTCATGCGAAAGCATCGACGCCTGCAGGCGCGAGGGCTATGCCTTGAGCAGCTCGGCAGCGCGGTTGCTCGGCCATCGCGTCGAAGCCGAGCGAAGCCGTACCGGTTCGGCTGCCTCGTCTTCGTCATCTCTGCCGTCGTGTGCAGTGATCGCCGAGGCGCGACGACGCAACCAGCGTGGGACATGTCGTCATGTCGGCAGTCGGCACAGCCGATCTCGCTTCTGGACGGCAGGCCTCTGATCCCGCCCATTCCGTCGTGTCGCTCGCACCGTGGCTGACGAGAGGTGAGCTTCGTCAAAACGCCGCGGCTCGGAGGCGTTGTGACGCGCGCCGCTGATTCGCTCGATGTGGTCGAGTGCAGCTGCGTCGGGCGCGGACCTTATCGGCAGCGGGCGGCTTCGTGCTGACTTCTGCCGAAGCTGGTCCGCGGGCCGGCTGCCATGAAGCCTCGCCGCCTCGGCGCGATTCTCGCCAAGGCGCGGCGATGAAGGACGAGACCATCGGCGACCGATCTGCCGCCGTGTGCCATGGCGTCCGCATGAAATGCACGCGACAACGCCGCGCCAGTGGTCTGGTGAAGGTCTGGAGACCGCGGCCTTGGTGCCAGCGTGCGCGTCTTGATGATCAAGCCACGCTTGACGTCGCGCAGGCCCCCGCCGGGCGAGCTGGCGGCGAACATCGGTCCAGAAGGCCTCCGCCTCCGAAGCGTCCACGTTCGTCGAGCCGTGCACGTCGCGGCGGCCGTCGGTGTCGACGCCGACGGCCTGATCACGGCAAGCGCGATAATCACGCCCATTCGGCGGACCTTCGCGTGTCGGCGCCGATGCAGATCGTAGGGCCAGTCGCCTTCAATCGGACGGCTGAGTGACGCGCCACGCGTTCGCCGATGTGCGCGCAGCGCCGCGATACCTGGCTGTTCGAGATCCCGGCATGCCGAGAGCCTTGACCAGGTCGCGATCCGACCGGAGCTGAGATCGCCTTGAACATCGGCTTGCTGAATGATCGCGGTCGCGCCTTCTCGGCCAGGCGCCGCGGCTCCAAAAAGCCCGCGAAGCACGAGCTCTTCCGGCGTCTGGGGCTGCGCAGCTCGATCGTCCCGGCACGCGTCTCCAGCCGATCGCGGTAGCCGTGCGTTGCGGCTGGCGCATTATTTCGGCACGTCGCCGGAGCTCTGGCTGAACCTGCAGAAGGCTTATGAGCTCGATCTCGCACGAGCCGAGCTGGGCAAGTCGCTGGAGGCGCTACCGAAACGGCCACTCGTCCCGGCCTAACAAGCGCCTCCCCCAAAAAATATCCCGGTGGAGCGCGAGGAGGCCAGCCTCCTCGCATCCTTTCCTAACCGAGCCCGTAGGGCATCACGCCGAATGCTGCCGCTCTCTCCAGCGCCAGGCCGGCGTCGAGGACGGTTTCCTCGTCCCAGGGCTTGCCGATGACCTGCAGGCCGAGCGGCAGGCCTTCGGCGGAGAGGCCGGCGGGCACGGAGATGGCGGGCAGGCCGGCGAGGCTGGACGGCACGGTGAAGACGTCGTTGAGGTACATGGCGACCGGGTCGTCCATCTTCTCGCCGACGCGGAAGGCGGCCGAGGGCGCGGTGGGGGTGAGGATGGCGTCGACCGAGGTGAAGGCCTGCTCGAAGTCCTCGACGATGCGGCGGCCGGACCTTCTGCGCCTTGAGGTAGTAGGCGTCGTAGTAGCCGGCGGAGAGCACGTAGGTGCCGATCATGATGCGCCGCCTGACCTCGGCGCCGAAGCCGGCGGCGCGGGTCTTCTTGTAGGTGTCGGCGAGGGTCGTCGCCGTCGACCCGGAGGCCGTAGCGCATGCCGTCGTAGCGGGCGAGGTTGGAGGAGGCCTCGGCCGGGGCGATGATGTAGTAGGTGGGCAGCGCATACTTGGTGTGCGGCAGGCTGATCTCGACGATCTCGGCAGCCTGGCGCCTTGCAGCCAGTCGACGCCCTGCTGCCAGAGCGTCTCGATCTCGGCCGGCATGCCGTCGAGCCGGTACTCCTTCGGGATGCCGATCTTGAGGCCCTTGACGTCGCCGCAGAGCACGCCTCCAGTCGGGGACTCGGCAGGTCGACGCGGGTGCTGTCCTTGGGGTCGTAGCCGGCCATGGCCTGGAGCAGGAGGGCGCGGTCCTCGACGGTGCGCGCCAAGGCGCCGGCCTGGTCGAGCGAGCGAGGCGAAGGCGACGATGCCGAAGCGCGAGCAGCGGCCGTAGGTGGGCTTGATGCCGGTGATGCCGCAGAAGGCGGCGGGCTGGCGGATCGAGCCGCCGGTGTCGGTGCCGGTGGCGGCGAGCGCAGATGCGCGGCCGCGACGGCCGCGGCCGAGCCGCCGGAGCTGCCGCCCGGGACCAGGGCGGCGTTGTCGCCTGGCCTCGGTCCAGGGGTTGCGTGACGGGGCCGTAATAGGAGGTCATGTTGGACGAGCCCATGGCGAACTCGTCGAGATTGGTCTTGCCGAGCGAGACGGCGCCGGCGGCCCAGAGCTTGGCGGTGACGGTCGATTCGTAGGGCGGCTCGAAGCCGTCGAGGATGTGCGAGCCGGCGGTGGTGAGCACGCCCTCGGTGCAGAACAGGTCCTTGATCGCGATCGGCAGGCCTTCGAGCGAGGCCGGCCTCGCCCTTGGCCAGGCGCGCGATCGGCGGCCTCGGCCATCGCCAGCGCCTGGTCGGGCGTCTCGGTGATGAAGGCGTTGAGGTCGCGCGCCGGCCTCCATGGCGTCGAGATGGGCGCGTGGTGAGCTCGACGGCGGAGAAGCTCCTTGGCCGCGAGGCCGGCGCTGGCCTCGGCGAGGCCGAGATGCGTGAGCTCGGTCGGGCGGCTCACTCGACCACCTTGGGCACGACGAAGTAGCCGTCATGGGCCTTGGGCGCGTTGGCGAGTGATGGCGTCGGCCCGGTCGCCGTCGGTCACCACGTCCGGCGCGCCAGGCGTGGGTGATCGGCATCACCGAGCGCATCGGCGCCACGTCGGTCGGTCGTCGACCTCGCCCAGCTGCTCGATCCAGCCCAGAATGGCGGAGAGCTCGCCGGGCCAGCGGCTCCAGCTCGGCATCGGGGACGTCGATGCGGGCGAGCTCGCTGATCCTCCTCACGGTAGCCTTGTCCAGCGACATATGCGATCAATCCAACTATCGTTCGAGCACGGTCCGCAGGCGGCTCGGGTCATCATGTTGCCCGGCGCCAATGCCGCGCCCCGTGTTTGCGCAAATGGGAGAAGCTTGTCCAGCGATGACGCCGAGCGACAGCACAGTGAAACATAGCAAACCGGTGGCCGGGCGGAAGAACGAGCTCGTGCGGCTCATCCAGGCCTGTGGCCGCGACGAGCGGCCGGCGCTGGAGCAGCTCTACAAGCTGACGGCCCCGACGCTGTTCGCGCTCGCGCGGCATGCCACCAAGGAGCGGGGCGCCGCCGAGCAGGCGTTGCTGAAGGCCTATCTGGCGATCTTCGAGGATGCCGGCAGCTTCGATCCCGCGCACGACGAGCCGGCCGCCTGGCTGCGCGACGTGCTGCTCCGCCATCTGCCGAGCCTGCCGGCGTCCAGCAAATCGAGCACCATCGAGCCCGCGAACCCGCCAGCCGAGCTCTGGCAGCGGCTCGACATCGCCCTCGGCCTGAAGCGCCTGGACAAGCACATCAAGCCCGGCATCGCCACGCAGGAGCGCGGCCGCGATCCGATGCCGAACGCCGCCGATCGCTACGTGGAGCGGCAGATTCGCTTCTGGCGGGCGACCAGCGGTGTCGCACTGGTGGCGCTCGCCGCCAGCATCGGCCTGCTGGCGCTGGCGCTCAGCCAATCGGGACGCCTCGACCCCTGGGCCGGGCCGACGGTCGAGCTTGCCGAAGTTGGGGCGGGCGCCAGGGCCGCCCAGCCGCTGATGGCAGCGCCGGCGCCGCGCCGGGCCATCCTGCAGCCCAGCGATGACAGCCGGTTGTGGCACGTTGTGCTCGACGGCAGCGTGCTGACGGTCGACGCCATCCCACCCTTCACGGCGCCTGCCGCGGCCGCGCACGATCTCACCCTTTGGGCGGTGGCCGACGACGGTGCGACTCTGCACCGCCTGGCCGCGCTCGACCCGGCGACGACGACGAGCGCGTCGCTGCCGGACAGCCTCGATGCCAAGGGCCTGGGCTTTCTGGTCTCGCTGGAGCCGAAGGGCCGGCCGGCGGCGGATCGGCCACAAGGCCCGGTGCTCTTCGCCGGCCAGTTGCAACCCTGACGCCCGGGGGGCCAGCCCTGACCACCGGACCGAGCGAGCGGCGTGCGCCCGTCATCGACGGCAGCCAGCCGGGACCCGCCGGACGAGCGGCAGTGCTGGCTTTCCGGCATCTGCTACCCGCCTCGGGCTCGCTGCTGGCGCTCGATCTCAGCCAGCGGCGGATCGGGCTCGCGGGCACCGATGCCGGCCGCTCGATCGTGACCCCGCTGGAGACGCTCGAGCGCCGCGGCATGGCGGCGGACATCGAGCGGCTGGCGGCGACGTGCCGCACCCGCGAGGTCGCGGCCCTGGTCATCGGCCTGCCGCTCGAGATGGATGGCGCCCAAGGTCCCATGGCACGGACGATGCAGGGCTGGGCCCGCCATCTGGCGGCGGCCCTCGACCGGCCGGTGCTGCTGCAGGACGAGCGGCTGAGCACGGCCGCGGTCGAGCAGGCGATCGAGGACGGCCGCCTCGCCCGGCCGAAGCCCGGCTCCCTGCTCGACCACTACGCGGCCGCGGTGATCCTCGAGGATGCCCTGCGCGCGATGCGCGAGCCGAGCCCGCAGGGCGGGGCCGCGCGCGACTGATCGGCAGGGCCCGCCCACGGCATCGGCCGCGGCACGGGGCAGCGCGTTCAGCGCACGAGGCGATAGCCGCCGGGCTCGGTGACGAGCAGCGTGTTGTCGCCGGGCACCGGCTCGATCTTCTGCCGCAGCCGGTAGATGTGCGTCTCGAGGGTGTGCGTCGTCACCCCGGCATTGTAGCCCCAGACCTCGTCGAGCAGCGTGTCGCGGGCCACCGCACGATCGCCGACCCGGTAGAGATATTTGAGGATCGCCGTCTCTTTCTCGGTCAGGTGGATCTTCTTGTCCTTCTCGGTGACCAGCATCTTGGCTGCCGGCTTGAAGGCGTAGGGGCCGACCTGGAAGGTCGCGTCGTCGGAGAGCTCGAACTGGCGCAGCTGGGCCCTCAACCGGGCCATCAGCACGCCCAGGCGGACCGGCTTCGCGACATAGTCGTTGGCGCCGCTGTCCAGGCCCAAAATGGCGTCGGCATCGCTGTCGTGCCCGGTCAGCATGATGATCGGCGCCTTGACGCCGGCCTTCCTGATCAGCTTGCAAAGGTCACGGCCGTCGGTGTCGGGCAGGCCCACATCGAGGATCAGGGCGTCGAGCTGGTGCGACTTGGCCGCCTCGAGCCCGGCCTTCCCGGTCGCCGCCTGGAGCACCTCGCAGCCCTCGTGCAGCCCGAGCTGCTCGGCCAGCTCGCTGCGAAACTCGTTATCGTCGTCGACGATCAGAATCCGGTTGCCGCTGTGCATGTGCTGTCGCCCGTTCTCGCGTTTCCACATCGCGCGTGGGCTGACAGTAGCCGGCAATGCGGGCCGAAGAAAGCACCACAGGCCGCAGGCCCAGGGCCGGCCTGTTGCACGAAGGTCAACATGCCTTGTCGCAACCGCTGCATGGGGGTATCGCCTGCTGGCTCGCCGTTAATCGAAGTTTTACCACTGTGGGCGCCAAATACGGAGGCGATGCGGAAGCGCGCGAGGGTCTGTGACGTCCATTGGGCGAGCGCCGCGTATCGCCACCGGTCGTGGCGGCTGGCACGGCGCTTTCCGGCCGCAAGCGGCGGCGCCGTCACGGTGGGCAGGGTCGCCCGTTCGGAGTACCACCAGACGACATGCTTCTCTGCCTGTACATCCTGGCGCTGGCCGCTCTCTTCCTGCACGCCCCCGACACGCTGACGGACCCGGCGACGCGGCCGTTCGTGCTGTCGGTGGGCTTCATCATCATCTGGCGCTACGGCTGGGGCTTGGTGCATTTCGTCCGGGCGCAGCTCTACAAGCGGCGCACGTTCCCGCGGCTGCGCGCGGCGGCGACACGACTTGCCGCGGCGACCGCGCCGGACGACGGCCAGCTGCCCCAGGTCTATCTGGTCTGCACCTCGTATCGCATCCAGGCCGAGACCAGCACCCACGTCTTCCGCGCGCTGATCGAGGAGGCCATCCGCTACCAGGGTCCCGTCACGATCGTCGCCTCGCTCGTCGAGATGGCCGACCAGCGGCTGGTCAAGCTGCTGTTCAGCCGGCTGGCGCCACCCGAGCGGGTGCGGCTGAGCCTCGTGCGGATCGACGGGCGGGGCAAGCGGGACGCCCTGGCGGTGGCGCTCCTTGCCGTGGCGCGCGATCGGCCGGCACCCGACGCGGTCGTCACGGTCGTCGACGGTGACACCATCGTGACTCCCGGCACGCTCGATCGCTGCCTGCCCTTGTTCCGGCTGCTGCCGGACGTCGGCGGCCTCACCACCGACGAGGAGGCGGTGGTCGATGGCGGCCGGCTGATGCGCGACTGGCATCGCTTGCGCTTCGCCCAGCGTCAGATCCTGATGTGCTCGATGGCGCTGTCCGGCCGGCTGCTCGCGATGACCGGACGCATGTCGATGTACCGGGTCGGCGTCGCCACGAACCCGGACTTCATCGAGACGATTCGCGACGACTACCTCGACCACTGGCGCCTCGGCCGGATCAAGCTCCTGACCGGCGAAGACAAATCGACCTGGCAGTGGCTGTTGGCGCATCGCTGGCGCATGCTCTACGTGCCGGATGTGCAGATGCTGACGATCGAGCACCCGCCGGACCCGCGCTTCTTCGTCGCCAGCACGATGTTGATGCGCCGCTGGTTCGGCAACATGCTCCGCTCCAGCAGCCGCGCGATCGCGCTCGGCCCGCGAGAGATCGGGCTGTTCACCTGGTGGTGTCTGATCGATCAGCGCTTGTCGATGTGGACACCGCTGCTGATGCCACTGAGCGCCGTGGCCTTTACCCTGCTGATCGGGCCGTTGGTTCTCTACGCCTACCTGCTCTGGGTCATGACCACGCGGCTGATCCAGGCGCTGATGCTGCTGACCGTGCGCGACACCATCAGCGGCACCTACCCACTGCTGATCCTCTATGGCCAGGTCTACGGCGCCATGGTGAAGACCTGGGTGCTCTTCCGACCCGATTTCCAAGGCTGGAGCCGGCAACCGGTCGTCGTCACGCCGTCGACCGGCTTGTCCGACAGCTTGAACAGGCTCGGCTCGCACTTCGTTTACGCCGTGGCCATGCTCGCGCTGGTCACCGGCATCGGCTACGCGACAGGGCTTCTCCTGCCGCCATCGCTCGAATCGATGGCGATCACGCTCGCTCGATTGCTTTAGGAGCCTGTCGGAGAAATGGTTACGATCTGCGAGCGTCAGCCCTGGCATTGGGCGAGGAGACCGGCCCACCGCGATGCGAGCCCAGCGTCAGGGTTGATCGACATGGCCCAAAGCCAGGGCTGGCGCGCTCTTCGGGTCGGCGGAGGGCGCGCGAAGGCGGCGTCCCACTGGCTCGACGGTGCCCCGCCATCGCCTTCACCGCCACTCCTTGTCCTCGCTCGCCCTGCGGCAACGCAGGCCGTGACCATTTCTCCGGCAAGCTCCTAGCTCCGATCGGCTACTTGGAAACCATCATGCAACCACAGGTCGTTCACGAGGCCGAAGTCCATCGCCAGCACGTCCGGCTGAAGATTCCCATCAACGTCGAGATCGACGGCACGGCGTTCACCGTTGACGACTGGTCGATGGGCGGCTTCGGCATCATGAGCGAGATGACCTCGCGGCAACCCGGCGAGCGCTTCGCGGTCAAGCTGGGCTTTCCGTTCGAGGACTTCGACGTGGCGCTGCGGCTCGACTGCCAGATGGTCTACATTCTCGAGGACAATAGCCGGTTCGGCTGCCGCTTCATCGGGCTGAGCCAGGGCCAGCTGGCGCTCTTCCGCTACCTGGTCGACGCCTATCTCTCGGGCGAGATCGTCAGCGGCGGCGACATCCTGGCCGTCGCCGGGCGAGAGAACACGGCCTCGATCCGCGAGCGAGCCGCAGGGTTCAACCCTTATGCCGCCGAGACCACCGCCGGACAGCGGGTCAAGCGCGTCGTCGGCTATGGCTTGCTCTCGCTCGTCGGGCTCGGCCTCCTGGCGCTGGTGGGTCTCGGCGTGCACGAGCGCTTCTTCGTGGTGCGGGCCGCCAATGCGGTGATCGAGACACCGATCTACCGGCTGCGGGCGCCGGCAGCCGGCATCATGGTGCCGCTGATCCTGCCCAACCTCCTGGCGCCGGGAACCCCGGTGGCGCGCATCGAGACCGCCGACGGCCGCTTCATCAGGATCGAGAGCCCCTGCGACTGCGTGCTGCACGAATGGATCGTGACGCCGGGCCAGTTCGCCGAGGAGGGCGAGAACGTGGCGCTCCTGGTCGCCGCGGACCAGCCGCTGCTGGTGCGCGCCGGGGTCGCGTTCGACAAGGCAATGCAGCTGAGCGAGGGCGATCTGGCGCTGATCGACGTGCCTGGCCGCGATGGCGAGATGCGCGGGCAGATCGAGCGCATCGACTTCAGCCCGCGGCTCGGCAGCGATGCCACGACGATCGGCCCCGAAGCGGACCAGCGCCTGGTCCGCGTCGTCGTCCGCCCGGATCAGCCCTTCGAGTTCGAGGATCTGGGCTCGATGGTGGCGGTCAGGTTCCCCTGATCACGGACAGCCGTCGAGGCCGTTCGACGCGAAGCCGCGTCCCCGCTCACTCGGTTGCCGGCCGGGGCGCATAGTCCGGCACGAGCAGGGCCTTGAGAATCTCGAGCGGCGGGTAGCCGGCCGCGTCGGCCATCGCCTTGAGGCGGGCATCGTCCGCCGTCGGCAGGCCGAGCTCGGCAAGCCGGCGCTTGGCGGCGAGAGGGTCGATGCCGGTCTCGGCCACCAGCTGCGCCATCGTCAGCCGGCCGATGCCGCCGCCGGCATAGCGCGCGGCCACCATTTCCGGCGTAAGCCGATCGCCCGCATTCCGCCCTTGCGCCGGCAGCGGCGGCGCGGCACGGGCGCGGATCAGGCCATAGACCACGGCCGGCGTCGTGCCATTGTCGTCGGCGATGGCGCGAACCGTCGTGGCGGTGCCTCCAGCCACCCTCAGCCCGGCCTCGGTGAGCGCCGCGACCGCGGCGTCGGCATCGATCCGAGTGCGCAGCTCGAGCATCTCGAGCGACACCTCCTCGGCATGGCCGAAGGGCGGCTCCTGGTCGACCTCTGTCGACCACATCAGCTTTGCCTGACGGTTCAGGTCGATCAGGTAGCTGATGGGCGGCACGCCTTCGATGGTTCCCCAGACCAGCGCCACGATGGCCACGAGCGCCACGACCCCCTCGGCGCGCGGCGCCCCGTGCCCGGCAATCCGCTGGTGCAGGTAGTTGAAAAACGGCTTGCGGTTCATCACCAGATGCGTGACCCCAGCCAGCACGAAGAGCAGGCTCGACGAGATGTGCACCGCGGCCCAGGCCTCCTTGGTGAGGCCGAGCAGGGTCCAGTCCGTCCAATTGGCGACGCGGCCGGGCGGTGCGACGTAGAGCATGATGCCGGTCACCGCCATCACGAGAAAGCCCGCGGCCACGAGCAGCGAAACCAGACCGCGCACATTGAAGCGGCGCCGTTTCATGATGATTCACCCGCAAGAGGACGGTGGACGCGGGATCGGCTGGCGCGCCGATTCGCCACGACTCGATTCTCCACCAAATAGCCTGCGGCAACGGGCGGCTTCAACCGACCAGCGTGGCTGTCGCTTCGGCCACGTCGTCGCAACCCGCGGAAATCCGGCTCGGGCCGCGGCGGCGAACGGGCCGTCAATGCGGCGCTTCCGCGCGACGATGCCCCCGCCCCGGATCGTCGCCCGCCCGGGTCGCGCACTTGGGGCGCGGGCCGGTGAGCTGCGCAGCGTTGGTGCCGAGGATCGCCATGCGCACAGCATCTGGACCACGCCAGTGCGCGAGCAGATTGCCGAGCGCCCCAAGAACGCTGCCGACCGCGGCCGCGAAGCGTCCCGAGCAGACGCCCGACGAAGGCGAGGATGCAGGCGGCGCCACGCAGCGCCTCATCAAGGAACGAGAACTGCCGCTGCGGCTTTGGCGTCGAGCGCGACGCTCGGGATCGCGCGCACCCTCACGAAAGCCGGGACGTCCGAGCGTCGAGCTCGCGGGCTTGTATCGGCTCATCGAGCCGGTCTGTCCCGGCTTCCGGTGCGGGTGCTTGGCGCACCCAGCCTCCGGCGCAATCCTGCTGGCTGCCGATGCCAACGGCATTGCGCTTGTTGGCGCTCAAAAGGAAGCGCGGGCTCTCGCACCTGCACGCGGCGCCCGGCGCGCGCCATGCCGCTGGAGCGGTGCTTCCGCTGCAGCCATCGCGCACCCGATCGACAATCCAAGCGGTTTCAGCACTCTCCGATTCGACGATCAAAGGCGATGCGCCAGCGGCCGGCGCCGCCGGTTGGGTCCCTCGACGACGACGGTGCTGTTGGCCGGCGCCGTGATTGCTTGTGAAGCTGTGGCCGCGATCAGCAGGCACCAGCGGCGCTGGACGGTGCCCGCCGCCGGTCGGGCGCCAGACCCGGTCCCGTCGCCGGTTACGGTTCGACGGCTTCCGCCCTGGGGTCCAGCGCCATCGTCTCGGGCGTCGTCACGGGCGTGGTCTCCATGCCGACGAAGGGCTGCCGATCTGCGAACACTGGCGACCGTATCCGGGTGCGCCATACAGCATGGCCAGCCAGCGGCAGGTAGATCAGCACGAGGTAGAGGAACAGCCAGCCCGGCCCGCCGAACTGCATCATCGACGCCGCGATCGCCGGGCCGATCACCGCGCCGGCGCCGAAGACCAGGAGCAGGCCGCTCGACACCGAGACGAAATCGCCATCGCTCGCCATGTCGTTGGCATGCGCCACGGCCACCGGATAGATCGTGTGCATGGCACCGCCGAGCAGCGCCACGAGGAGGATCACCCGGACCGGATCGTCGAGATCGCGGGCGAAGAGATAGGCCGAGATCGCAGCACCGGCGAGCGCCGTCGCGCAGATCACCCAGCGCCGGTCGAGGCGGTCGGAAAGCCGCCCCAGCGGCACCTGCATGACGGCGCCGCCGACAATGGCGCTGGCGACCAGCAGCGCCACCGATTCGAGCGACAGGCCGATAGCTTGCGCATAGACCGGCGCCAGCGTGCCGAACGCGCCATTGGCGAGGCCGACGGCGAAGCAGGCGAAAACAGCGATCGGCGAGGCCCGTACCAGCCGGCGCAGATCGAGCCGGACCTGGTGCAGCGGCTCGGGTGCCCGGCCCGAACTGAGCGCGGTCGGCACGAGCGCCACGCAGGCGAGAATGGCGACCAGCACGAACGGCTCGAACCCGGCGGGGCTGTAGAGCGTCACCGCGAGCTGGCCCGCCACCGAGCTCGCCAGATTGACCAGCATGTAGCGCGCGAACACCCGGCCGCGGCTCGCCGGCGTGGCACTCTCGCTCAGCCAGCTCTCGATGATCATCGTGCCGCCGGCAAACGCGAAGCCGGTGAGCGCCCGAACGGCGATCCAGGCGAACGGCGTGACCGCCAGCACGTTGACCAGCGCGGTCACCGCGACCACCGCCGCCATCGCGCTGAACACCCGGATGTGGCCCACGGTCGCGACCAGGCGCGGCACCAGGAGGCAGCCGGCGACGTGGCCGATCGCAAAGGCGCTGCCGATCAGGCCGATCAGTGAGGTCGGAAAGCCCTCGAGCTCGGCACGCACCGGCAGGCTCAGGCCGAGCAGCGCGCCGGCGGCGAAGAGCAGGCCCGCACCGAACAGCAGCGAGCTGGTCTTGAGACGAAGGTTGTCGGCCATGGCGGCGGAGGATAGCGGCCCTGCGCAAAGCCGCAACACCAACCGCCGGCCGTCCCAGCGGCGGCCGTCGCTTACCAGGACAGGTAGATGCCGACCTCGCCCGGCATGCCGCCCGGGAAGTTGAGAATCTGTGCCTTGACCTTGTAGCCCATTGGCTCGAGCTCTTTCTTGAAGATCTCCTCGTACGCGGCCTTCGCGCGACCGGTGAGCGTTGCCGGCCAGTCCGCCTCGAAATTGTTGATCGCCCGCCCCTTGTCGGAGAGCCACGCCGCAGGAAAGCGCAGCACCATGATTTCGTTCTGGCCGCGCTCGACTGCGGCATTGATCGCGCGATTGAGACGGTCACTCCAGTCGGGGCGCGGCCCCTCGGTCATGAAAGCGTTGCGCACCTCGTCCTCGTGGGACTCCTTCTTCTTCATCGCCTCCATGGCCTCGCGCAGCTTCTTGCGCTCGACCTCCTCCGCGCGCTTCTTGATGTCGGCGGGGCTGAGAACCTGGGTCATAACTCTATCCTTCCTCCTACCGGTCTGGCCACGTCACGATCTAGCGGCACGCTCTCCGCGCGGCCAGCCGAGTCGACTTATCGGCTTATCGGACCTCGAGCCGGATCGGAAGATCGGGCAGCACGGCCGGGCGCGACCCAGTCAAGGTGTCGCATCGCACCATGGCACCGGCGCCGTCAGCGATCGGGCGGGGGTGGGCCGCGACGCGACGCCAGGGGCCGACGCTCCCGCGGATCGCTGGAGCTCCAGCCGCTTCAGCCGCTGCGGTCAGCGCCGAACGGCCACTTTAGCCAAAGTGCACGGCTAGAGCGGCTTCGGATCGTTGGCCGCAGACGCATCGGGCAGCGTCTCGGGGTTGATCGTCTCGACGTCGGCCGCGGGATCCGCCGGCGTCGGCGCGACGATGACCGGCGTCACCGGGGTTGCCGGGCCGTCGACCGGCACCGCGATCGACTGCACCGGGCCGGAGTCGAGCGGCTTCGCCGGCAGGGCCGAAGCGGCCTGGGTCTCCTCCGGCACCGGGATACGGGCCACCGCGGCGCCGACCAGCTCGACGATGTCGGAAAGCTGCGGGCTGCCGGTGGGCGCAACCAGGGCGAACACCATGGGACCATGCCGCCACTGCAGGGACAGATGGCCCTCGCGCATCAACCAAAAGGCGTGATTGGCATCCGGCTTGCCGACACCGGCATAGAGCAGCACGGCATTGCCGGCAGCATCGCGGTAGACGATCCGAATGGCCGGAACGCCGCTCCGCTCGAAGGTCTCGCTGCTGACCAGCTCGAGCCCGATCCGATCGAGGCTTGGCGCCTGCAGCGAGAAGTCGGTGACGTGCCCGGCCAGCCAGTCGAACGCGCCGCCGCCGGCCGAACCCGCTTCGCTGGCGCTCGTGGTCGTCGAGACCAGCTCAGGCTGGTCGAACAGGAAAACGGCCTCGGGCGACGACGGTGCCGGAGAGTTGGCGGCCATGGTCTGCGGGTCGGGCGTCCACGCGGTCTTCAACGCGCCGCCGAGAGCGCCGCCGCCGAACACCAGCGCGAGCGAGGCGGCGACGGCCCATCCGCGCCAGTTGGTGCGGTGCCGACGCCGGCTCAGCTGCTCGACGATAGCCGCCTGCAAGGACGGCGCAAAGCTGCGGCTGTCGGCCATCGGCATGTGCTCGCGCAACTGCCTGAGCTGGGCATTCTGATGCAGATAGGCCTCCACCCGCTCAACCGTCGCGGGGCGGGCAGCAAGGTAGGTCAGCACGCGAACCCGACCATCGTCGTCGAGCGCGCCGTCGACGAAGCGAAGGAGGTCGTCATTGCTGACCGATTCATGGTTGAGATGTCGATTGTTCGTCATTTCACAACTCGAAGCTTGCGTGAGCTGTCGCGGTTGGTCATCTGGCGCAAGGCCTCGCGACCGCGGGACAGCCGCGACATGACTGTCCCCAAGGGAATGCCGAGAGCTGTCGCAGTCTCGAGGTAGCTAAGCCCCTCGAGACCGACGAGGAGCACAACCTCGCGCTGCTCGATCGGCAGCTTCTCCAGGGCGTCGATGGTGTCCCGCAGCTCCAGCCGGTTTTGCTGATTGGCAGGACTGACCAGCGATGCCAGCACGTCCTCGGAATTCGCATCGGTGGGCATCCGCTTATTGCGGCGGGTGGTGTCGATGAAAACATTGTGCAAAGTCGAGAAGAGATAGGCACGCAAATCGTCGATGGCATGCGATCTCCGCGTCCTGGCGAGGACGCGCGTCAGCGTTTCCTGGACGGCATCATCAGCATCCGTAGCGTTGCCGACCAGAACGAGCGCATAGCGCCGAAGACTGGTCACGTGCATCACCAGCTGCTCGGCCAGCGCTTGACTTTGCTGCTGCCATTCAGCGGCATCAGGGTTAGAGGTCATGTGCCTTCCCGTCGAACCAACTCCTTTTCAACCGTAGCGCCAACCAGGCAAAATATCAGCTGCTAGCTTGGGCTGCGCCCCACCGATTAACGCCTCAATCTGCTGTCGACGTGCGACAGCCATGACGCCTAATTCCCGTCGTGCAGTTACCGCCAAATTACCGAAAAAAGTGTCCGCCGGTCTCGACGACCAGCGGACGAGCTTTGGGCGGTAAAAGCCTTGATCGCCGACGCGAGCAGCCTCGCGGTCGATCGCAGATCGGCGTCTGTCAAGACACATTGAATAGACGCCGATCCGTTCAAAATATTCCCAAACATTTTCGTCGCGGCAGGCGTCTTTGCCGCGCGCCGCGGGCCCCGGTCAGTCGGCGCTCCTGGCCTTCACGAAACGGCCGGGCGCCGGCTCGATCACCGCGAGCGGTCCGCTGCCCGGATCCCGCGCGGACACCCGGCCGCCGCCGTGCCGCTCCAGCCAGCGGCGCCAGTCCGGCCACCACGAGCCCTCGTGCCGGGCCGCCTTGGCGAGCCATGCATCCGGGTCGGCGCTGCGGCTCGTCCCGGTCGAGTAGCCGTACTTGCCGGAGTCGGCCGGATTGATCACGCCGGCGATGTGCCCTGACCCGCCGAGCACGAAGCGCACAGGCCCACCCAGCAGCCGGCTGCCCTTGAAGGTCCCCTTCCAGGGCGCGATGTGGTCGTCGCGGGTGGACAGGAAGTAGCTCGGCACCTTGACCGTGCGCAGATCGATCGGCACGCCGTCGAGGGTGATGCCGCCAGGCTCCGCCAGCCGGTTCCGCTGGTACATGTTGCGCAGGTAGAAGCTGTGCATCATGTACGGCATCGCCGTGCTGTCGGCGTTCCAGTAGAGCAGGTCGAACGCCATCGGCTCCCGCCCCATGAGGTAGTTCGAGACGACGAACGACCAGATCAGGTCGTTGGCGCGGAGCAGGTTGAAGACCTGCTGCATGTGGCGTGATTCGAGGAAGCCCCGCTTCTCCATGTGGCGGTCGAGCAGGTCGAGCTGCTCGTCGTCGATGAAAACCGCGAGATCGCCGGGCTCGCTGAAATCCAGCATGGTGGTGAAGAAGGTCGCGGACTTGATGCGCTTTCGGCCCTTGGCCGCCTCGTGCGCCAGGAGGCAGGCGGTGAGCGTGCCGCCCAGGCAGTAGCCGATGACGTTGAGCTCGGCCTCGCCGGTCTGCCGCTCGATCGCCGCCATCGCCTCGAGCGGCCCCTGGCGCAGATAGTCCTCGAAGCTCTTGTGCGCCAACGCCTTTGAAGGGTTGACCCAGGAGATGACGAAGACCGTCGAGCCCTGCTCGACCGCGTAGCGGATGAAGCTGTTCTTGGGCTTGAGATCGAGAATGTAGAACTTGTTGATCCAGGGCGGGATGATCAACAGCGGCCGCCGCTGCACCGTCTCGGTCAAGGGCTTGTACTGGATGAGCTGCATCAGCTCGTTCTCGTAGACCACCGAGCCTGCGCTGGCGGCGATGTTGGTGCCGACCTCGAACGCGTCCTCGCGGGTCATGCTGATCTTCAGCTCGCCCTTGCCGCGCTCCAGATCGATCAACAGGTGCTTCAGCCCCTCGTAGAGGCTCTCGCCGTTGGTCTCGCTCGCGCGTCTGAGCACCACCGGGTTGGTCGCCGCGAAGTTCGTCGGCGCCATGGCGTCGACATATTGCCGGGTGAAGAAGGCGACCTTGTTGCGGAGCTCCGGGTCGATGCCCTCGACGCCGGCCACGGTGCCGTGGATCCAGCTCGCGGTGAGCAGATAGGACTGCTTGATGTAGTCGAAGACCAGTTCCTCGCTCCACGCCTCGTCCTTGAACCGCCGGTCGTCCGGGGCCGGCGTGACCATGGGCTCGACCTCCTCGCCGAGCATGCGGCGCATATAGCCCTCCCACAACCGGCCCATGTCGTTCCAGTAGGCGAGCTGCGACTCGATCAGCTGCTCGGGGTTGGCGAGCAGGTGCTCGGCAAAGCGGGCGAAGGCGCCGGACACGACATTGGGGTCGGGGATCAGCAGGATCTCGTCGTCCTGCCGCTCGAGGAACTTCCGGAAGATACGGTTGCTGCGCTCACCGAGCTCGGCGAGCCGGGTCGCGAGCTCCTTGGCGTCGGGCAGCTCTTCGCGATGGGCCATGGTGGCACTCCCCTCTTGCCAGGCAACGGGTCCACGGCCGGTATGGCGCGGCTCCATGCTGCACTGCAAGAGCGGGTGGGGGCAGATCGACGATCAGGGCACGATCGACCGTGCGCCGTGACCGGCGGCCCACGCCACTGCTGGGCCCCGGCCCGAACGGCCGGGACAGCTCAGTCGGTCGGCTGCTTGACGATGCGCATGTAGGGCTTCGGCGACCGCCAGCCGTCCGGGTACTTGACCTTGGCCGCCTCGTCGGAGACCGCGGGCACGATGATCACGTCCTCGCCCTGCTGCCAATTCGCCGGGGTGGCCACCTGATGCTTGGCCGTGAGCTGCAACGAATCGATGGCGCGCAGGATCTCGGCGAAGTTGCGCCCGGTGCTCATCGGGTAGGACAAAGCGAGCTTCACCTTCTTGTCCGGGCCGATGACGTAGACGTTGCGGACGGTCGCGTTGTCGGCGGCCGTGCGCCCCTTCGAGCTGTCGCCGGCATCCGCCGGCAGCATGCGGTAGAGCTTGGCCACCTGCAGATCGTGGTCGCCGATCATCGGGTAGTTGGGCGCGGTGCCCATCGTCTCCTTGATGTCCTGGGACCAGCGCACGTGGTCCTCCACCGGGTCGATGCTGAGGCCGATGATCTTGCAGTTGCGCTTGTCGAACTCGGGCTTGATGCCGGCCATGGTGCCGAGCTCGGTCGTGCAGACCGGCGTGAAATCCTTGGGGTGCGAGAACAGCACGCACCAGCTGTCACCGAGCCAGTCATAGAAGCTGATCCGGCCCTCGGTCGTGTCCGCGGTGAAGTCGGGCGCGGTCTCCCCGATCAAGAGTGTCACGGAAATTCTCCTTTTTTTCGATGGTAAAGATCCATGGACGCTGCGCCTGCGTAACGAAGTTGACAGCGGCCGACTTGGCGTCGCCCGGTAATGACTCTAGAGGCATGGGGTAGGTGAGGCATAAGCACGAGTTGGTGAGATGGCTAAGAGAATCGTTACACTCACGTTGAACCCCGCAGTCGATTCGTCCTGCTCGACCGACCGCGTTCGGCCGCTGCACAAGGTACGCACGACGAACGAGCGATTCGACCCGGGCGGCGGCGGCATCAACGTCGCCCGCGTCATCAACGAGCTGGGCGGCACCAGCTTCAGCGTCTTTCTCGCCGGTGGCCGGCCCGGCGACGTGCTCGAGGAATTGGTGCATCGCGCCGGCGTGCGGTCGCACCGCATCGCCATCTCGGAGCCGACCCGAGTCAGCCACGTCGTGTTCGAGGAATCGACCGGCCAGGAATTCCGCTTCACGCCGGAAGGGCCACGCGTCGCCCAGGACGAATGGCGCGAGGCGCTGGACTTCGTCGAGCTCCTCGACGTCGATTTCGTCATCGCCAGCGGCAGCCTGCCGCGCGGCGTCCCGGTCGACGTCTACGCCACGCTCTCATCCGAGCTGCGCGAGCGCGGTGGTCGCCTGGTGCTCGACACCTCGGGCGAACCGCTGGCAGCCACGCTCGAGCAGGGCGTCTTCATGGCCAAGCCCAGCCGCGGCGAGTTCGCCGCGATGGTCGGCAGCGACTTGTCCGATCCCAAGGATCTGGAGGAGGCGGCGCGCGAAGTCGTGGCCAAGGGTCAGGCGGAGCATCTGGCCATCACGCTCGGCCACGACGGCGCGCTGCTCGCCAGCCGCGACGGCGTCCGATGGCTGGCGACCCCGGAGGTCGAGGCGAAGAGCGCGGTCGGCGCGGGCGACAGCTTCGTCGCCGGCATGGTGCACGGCCTCAACACCGGGGAAAGCACCGCCCGCGCCTTTGCGCTCGGCGTTGCGGCGGGCACCGCCACGGTCCTCACTTCCGGAACCGACCTTTGCCACAAGGCGGACGTGATGGCATTTTGGGAACCTTTATGCCGGAACTTTGTCCTAGATTTCGACGCCTACATCATCGATCTGGACGGGGTCGTCACCGACACCGCTATCCTTCATGCGCGCACCTGGAAGCAGCTGCTCGACGGCTTCATCGCCGAGACTCATCCCGACGCCGAGATCAAGCCCTTCAGGACGAGCGAGGACTACCACCTTCATCTGCGCGGGCGCACGCATGTCGACGGCGTCCGCAACTACCTGCAGTCGCGCAACATCGCCGTCCCGGACGGCAGCCCCGGCGATCCGGAGCACGCGCCCACCATCCACGGGCTGGCCAAGCGCAAGAGCGCCATGTTCGGCAGGCTCATCGCCGAGCGCGGCGTCAACGTCTTCACCGGCAGCGCGCGCTTTCTCGACCATCTCCACGCAAGCGGGCGGCCGACCGCCCTCGTCACCGCCTCGCGCAACGGCGAGATGGTGCTGGAGCGAGCCGGCATCGCGCATCGCTTCGACGTCGTGATCGACGGGCAGACGCTCGAGCGCGAGCGGCTCGAGCCGCAACCGTCGCCGGCCGGCTTCCTCTTCGCCGCTGCATGGCTCGGCATCACACCCGCCTGGACCGTCGTCATCGAGGCGACCGAAGCGGGCGTCGCCGCCGCCCGCGAGGGCGCCTTCGGCTGCGTCGTCGGCGTCATCCGCGGCAACAGCCGGGCGGGGCTCAGGGCCGCCGGCGCCGATTTCCTGGTCGACGATCTGGCCGAGCTGCTCTGAGGCCGGGCGTGAGCCTCTAGACGTCTTTCTTCTTGTCATCGAACTGTCATCAGCGTTTTCTAGCCGCTGCGACCAACGAGGTTCGAAGCAAGAGAGAGGCACATCATGTCGCGATCGTCAGTTGCGCTGGCCCTGCTCGCCGGCACCACCATGCTCGGCGCCAGCTGGGCGGCCAAGGCCCAGGAGCTCGTTCTTTACTGCAGCCCGCAGGAGGAATGGTGCCAGCAGGTGGTGACCTTGTTCGAGAGCGAGACCGGCATTTCCGTTGCCATGACGCGAAAGAGCTCAGGCGAGACCTACGCCCAGATCAAGGCCGAGGCCGACAATCCGAGGGGCGACGTCTGGTGGGGCGGCACCGGCGATCCGCATCTGGTCGCCGCCGAGGAAGGCCTCACCGAGGCCTATGACTCGCCGATGCTGCCGGAGCTGCACGACTGGGCGATCGACCAGTACGAGGCGGCGAACGGTGCCACGGTCGGCATCTACGCCGGCGCGCTCGGCTTCGGCTACAACACCGAGCTCCTGGCCGAGAAAGGCCTCGAGGCGCCCAAGTGCTGGGCCGACCTGATCAAGCCCGAGTTCAAGGGCGAGGTGCAGATCGCCAACCCGAACAGCTCGGGCACGGCCTACACGGCACTCGCCACCTTCGTGCAGCTGATGGGCGAGGACGAGGCGTTCGAGTACTTCAAGGCGCTGCATGCCAACGTCAATCAGTACACCAAGTCGGGCTCGGCACCGATCAAGGCGGCGGCGCAGGGCGAGACGATGATCGGCATCGTCTTCCAGCACGACGCCGTGACCCAGAAGGTCGCGGGCTTCCCGATCGAGGTGGTGAGCCCGTGCGAGGGCACCGGCTACGAGATCGGCTCGATGAGCCTCATCAAGGGCGGCCGCAACCCGGAGAGCGCCAGGGCCTTCTACGACTTCGTGCTCCGCGCCGATATCCAGAGCAAGGCAGGCGAGGTCGGCGCCTACCAGGTGCCGTCGAACAAGAACGCCACGCCGCCGCCCGAGGCACCGGATTTCTCCCAGATCAACCTCATCGACTACGACTTCAAGGAGTTCGGCTCGTCCGAGACCCGTGCCAGGCTGCTCGAGCGCTGGGACAACGAGGTCGGCAGCCTGCCGAACTGACGCGGCCGGATAGGACGCAGGGACGGTCGCTTGCCGACCTTGACGGTGGCGCCCGAGGCGAGCGCCCCTGCCAGGAAGGAGCGAAGCACGCTCGGCCTGTGGCTCGCCATCGGCTGGGCGGGCTTCGCGCTTCTGCCCTGGTATGCCGTCTCCGGCGGCCTCCTCGATCCGGCCTGGCTGCTCGCCTGGAACCGGCAGGGCGCGGCACCCGGCCTGCAGCAGGCGCTGCTCCATGGCCGCTTCTGGCTGCTGCCGGTGGCCGTGCCCCTGGCGTTGCCGCTCCTTTTGCTCGGGCGGCGGCAGGACACGCCGGCAGCCGCCCGCCTGCTGATCCTCTGCGGTGCGCTGGGCGTCGCCTGGATTCTCGCCCAGGGCTTCCTCGTCATCCACGACGGCTGGGGGATCGACGCGCTCAACCGCTGGCTAGGGCCGATCGAGCTTCGCCAGTATGGCATCGGTGCCGGCGCGTCGGTCACGCCTCCTCGCCTTTCTCATGCTGCTGGCGCAGGGAATTGCTGCACGGGGGGCGGTGAACGGCGACCGCTTCGTCGTCGGCAGCATCACGCTGATCGTCGCCCTCGTCCTCGCCTTCATCTTCTTTCCCGTGGCGCGCATCCTGAGCGGCGCGCTGGTCGGCGAGGATGGCGGCTTCGCCCCGCTCGTCTTCGTCGAGCGCTTCGTCGATCCGCGCATCTGGGGCCTGGGCTGCCTCGCCGGCGGCCCCAGCTGCGGGGTCGCCTGGAACACGCTGGCGCTGGCCATCACCACCGGTGCCGCGACGACGCTGCTCGGGCTCGCCTTCGCGCTGGTCGTCACGCGAACCGCCTTTCCCTTCAAGCGCGCGCTCCGGGCGCTGACCATCCTGCCGATCATCACGCCGCCCTTCGTGATCAGCCTCGCGATCATCCTGCTCTTCGGCCGCTCCGGCACGGTGACCTCGTTCGTGGCCGATCTGCTCGGCATCGACGGCGGCCGCTGGGTCTATGGCTTCACCGGCGTGCTCCTGGCCCAGGTGCTCTCCTTCACGCCGATTGCCTTCCTCGTGATGATCGGCGTCGTCGAAGGCGTCAGCCCGTCGCTCGAGGAAGCCTCGCAGACCCTCCACGCCAGCCGCTGGCAGACCTTCACCACGATCTCGCTGCCCTTGATGCGGCCGGGCCTCGCCAACGCCTTCCTCCTGGGCTTCATCGAGAGCATGGCCGACTTCGGCAACCCGCTCGTCCTCGGCGGCAATTTCCAGGTGCTGTCGACCGAGATCTTCTTCGCCATCGTCGGCGCCCAGCACGATCCCGGCCGCGCCGCCATGCTGGCCATCGTGCTGCTGTTCTTCACGCTGCTGGCCTTCTGGGCGCAGCAGCAGCTGGCTGGGCCGGAAATCGTACACCAGCGTCTCCGGCAAGGGCGATGCCGGGATGCCGACACCGCTCCCGGTGCCGCTGAAATGGACGGCCTACACGATCACCATTCCCTGGGCCGTCTTCACCGCCATCATGTACGGCATGATCCTGTTCGGCGGCTTCGTCGAGATCTGGGGCCGCGACCACAGCTTCACGCTGCGCCACTACCACAGCGCCTTCGGCGTCACCCAGGGCGCCTTCGGGCTGGTCTGGTCCGGCACCGCCTGGAACAGCTTCGCGACGACCCTGCAGATCGCCGTCGTCTCGGCGATCCCGACGGCGCTGATCGGCCTGCTGACCGCCTGGCTGCTCGCCCGCCAGCAGCTTCGGCGGCAAGCGCGCCTTCGAGTTCGGCACCATGCTGTCCTTCGCCATTCCCGGCACGGTGATCGGTGTCGCCTACATCATCGCCTTCAACGTGCCGCCGCTCGAGCTCACCGGCACCGGCATGATCCTCATCCTGGCCTTCATCTTCCGCAACATGCCGGTCGGCGTGCGCGCCGGCATCGCCACCCTGGCGCAGCTCGACAAGAGCCTGGACGAGGCCTCGCTGACCCACCGGGCGACCACCTTCCAGACCGTCCGGCTGATCCTCATGCCGCTGATGAAGCCGGCCCTGCTGGCAGCCCTGGTCTACAGCTTCGTCTCCGCCATGACGGCGATCTCGGCCGTCATCTTCCTGGTGTCGGCGCGCTACGAGCTCGCCACCACCTACATCCTCAATCGGGTCGAGAACGGTGACTACGGCATCGCCATCGCCTACAGCTCGGTGCTCATCGTGGTGATGCTCGTCGTCATCGGCATCTTCCAGCTGCTCATCGGCCAGCGTCGCCTGGGCCGCCGTGGCGCCCCGGCATCCGCCGCCTTTGCAGGAGGTGCCGGATGAGCACCGAGGTCACCGTCCGCTTCGCCGACCGTCACCAAGGCCTTCGGGCCGGTGGTCGCCGTCCAGTCCGTGAGCTTCGAGATCCGCCGTGGGCACCTGGTGACGCTGCTCGGCCCGTCCGGCTGCGGCAAGACGACGACGCTGCGGATGATCGCCGGCCTGGAGCTGCCGACCTCGGGCCAGGTCCTCATCGGCGATCGCGACGTCACCAACCTGCCGGCCACCGACCGCGACGTCGCCATGGTCTTCCAGTCCTATGCGCTCTTTCCGCACATGAGCGTGCTGGAGAACGTCGGCTACGGCCTCAAGGTCTCCGGCCGGCCCAAGGCAGAGGTCAAGGAGCGGGCGACGAAGGCGCTCGATCTGGTCGGCCTCGCGCATTTGGGCGAGCGGCTGCCGTCCGAGCTGTCGGGCGGTCAGCAGCAGCGTGTCGCCGTGGCGCGTGCCGTCGTCCTCGAGCCCGAGGTGCTGCTCTTCGACGAGCCGTTGTCCAACCTCGACGCCAAGCTGCGGCGCCGGGTCCGCGAGGAGATCAGGGAGCTGCAGCAGCGGCTCGGTCTCACCGCCGTCTACGTCACCCACGACCAGGAGGAGGCCCTGGCCATCTCCGATCAGATCGTCGTCATGAACAACGCCGTGATCGCCCAGATCGGCCAGCCCCGCGAGCTCTACGAGGCGCCGGCCGACCGCTTCGTCGCCGACTTCATCGGCGACGCCAACGTGGTCGAGGTCACGATTGCCGGCGTCTCGGGCGAGCTGGCCGAGGTGGTGATCGGTGATGCCCGCCGGCAGCTGCCGCATCGCGGCCTCGGGCCCGGCCCGGCGCACCTGGCGCTCCGCCCCGAGGGCTTGGTCATCCAGGCGAGCCCGGCGGCCGGCGCCATCGGCGGCCGGGTCAAGCGCGCCAGCTATCTCGGCAGCCATGTCGAGTACGATATCGACACGGCCCTGGGCGAGCTCTTCGTCACCGACGGCGATGTCGACAAGATCCACGCCATCGGCGACGCGGTCGGCCTCGACTTCGGCACCCACGGCGTCACCCTGGTCCGGAGCTGAGGCCGGGCTCAGCCACCGCCCTGAAGCCGTCGCCGGGTGGCCGGATCGCGCCCAACCAGCACCATGGCGTCGCGGCGGTGACGAGCGGCAGGGCGAGGGCCGACACGGCGCCGCTTGCCAATCGTGGGGTTGGCGCTAAATTGCGGCGGCGCAGCACTGAGGCATGTGGGCGGCACCGTCATCACGGCGCCCGGCAGCCGCGCCAGGGTGAGCACCAGGAGGGCGCCGATGCGCCGCAGCCGCACCGGTATCTACCCGGGCACTTTCGATCCGATCCACAACGGCCATCTCGACGTCATTCGTCGGGCGACGGTGCTGGTCGACGAGCTGATCATCGGCGTCGCCATCAATGCCGGCAAGGAGCCGATGTTCGACCTCGCCGAACGGACCGCGCTGGTCGAGGCGGACATCAACGGCATGATGGCCGCCAACCAGCACAACGGCGCCAAGGTGACGGTCCGCCCGTTCAAGAACCTGCTGATGGCGTTTGCCGCCGAGAACGAGGCGGATTTCATCATCCGCGGCCTGCGCGCCGTCTCCGACTTCGAGTACGAATTCCAGATGGCCGCCAACAACAAGCGGCTCTACCCGAAGATCGAGACGGTCTTCCTCATGGCGTCGGAGACCAACCAGTTCATCTCGTCGCGCTTCGTCAAGGAAATCCACCTCCTGGGCGGCGACGTCAACAGCTTCGTCTCGGACAATGTGCTGGTCCACCTGCGCACCAAGCGGCGGGACTGAGAGCCCGCCGTTGCGCGTCGACGCCTTCGATTTCGACCTGCCGGAAGAGCTGATCGCCCAGGCGCCCCTGGCCGAGCGCGACGCCGCGCGGCTGCTGGTGGTGGGCGAGCGGCTGCAGGGCAGGCAGGTCCGTGATCTGCCGTCGCTGCTCGAGCCCGGCGACCTGCTGGTGCTCAACGAGACCCGGGTCCTGCCCACCCGCTTCGCCGCCCGGCGCGAGCGGGGCCAATCGCCGGTGCAGATCACCCTGGCCCAGGACCTGGGCCAGGATCGCTGGCTGGCCTTCGCCAAGCCCGGGCGGCGCCTGCAAGCAGGCGATGAGCTGTTGCTGAGCCCCGGCCTCGTGGCGATCGTCGACGCCAAGGGTGCGGATGGCCTCTTCAGCCTCCGGCTCAGGGCCGAGCACGGCGATGTCACCGACGCCATCCGGAAGACCGGTGCAATGCCGCTACCCCCCTACATCAAGCGCCCGCGCGAGGGCGACCCGGCGGATCGCGAGCGCTACCAGCCGATCTTCGCCCGGACGGACGGCTCCGTGGCCGCACCGACCGCGTCCCTGCATTTCACCGACCGGCTGCTCCAGGCCCTCGACGCGCGCGGCATCGAACGCACCTTCCTCACCCTCCATGTCGGGCTCGGCACCTTCCTGCCGGTCAAGTCCGAGACCACGGAAGACCACCTCATGCATGCCGAGCGGTTCGACCTGCCGGAGGCAGCGGCGGCCGCGATCCGGGCAACGCAGGCACGCGGCGGCAAGGTGATCGCCGTCGGCACCACCGTGCTGCGCGTGCTCGAGGCCCAGTCGCGCGAGACCGGCGTGGTCGAGGCCGGCACCGGCGAAACGGCGCTCTTCATCACGCCGGGCTTCCGCTTCCGGACGGTCGACCGCCTGCTCACCAATTTTCACCTGCCGCGCTCGACGCTGTTCATGCTGGTCGCCGCCCTGGCCGGCCTGGAGCGCATGCAGGCGGCCTATACGCACGCCATTGCCGAGCGCTATCGTTTCTTCAGCTACGGCGATGCCTGCCTGATCGACCGGCTGGGCTAGCAGGCCGGCTTTCTGCTAGACTGGCGGCCAGCTGGAGGGGACCGGATGGCTGAGCGCGCACCAGACGAGCGAATGACGGTCGATCAGTTCATCGACTGGGCCTCGGCCCAGGAACGGGGTCGCTACGAGCTGCTCGACGGCGAGATCGTCGCCATGTCGCCAGAACGGCTCGGCCATGCTCGGATCAAGGCGCGTGCGTGGCAGGCGCTGGATCGGGCCATCGCGGCGCGGGGGCTCAATTGCGAGGCCTTGCCGGACGGCCTCACCGTGCCGATCGACGACGCGACGAGCTTCGAGCCGGACGCGCTCGTCCGTTGCGGCGATCCGCTCGATCCCGAGGCGACCACGGTCCCCGACCCGGTGATCGTCGTCGAGGTGATCTCGCCGGGCTCGCGCGGCATCGACACCAACCTCAAGCTGCAGGCCTATTTCAGCCTTGCCAGCGTCGCCCATTATCTGGTGCTGGAGCCAAAGCGCCGCGCCTTGATCCACTACCGGCGCGATGCCGACGACGCGCCGTCGGTCCGGATCTACCACGAGGGCATGCTCGCCCTCGACCCGCCCGGCATCGAGCTCGATGTCGCCAGCTGCTTTCCCGAGCCCGATCGCCGATAGCGACCAGGCTCAGGGCATCTCGGCCAGGACCGCGAGGAAGCGGCCGACGGCCTCGACATCGGTGAGCTTGAAGGTGGCATAGGTCGAGGCGGGACCGTCCTCGCCCACGGCAACCGCCAGCCCCCAATCATCGATCTCGTGAAAAGCGTCCTCGTCGGTGACGTCGTCGCCGATGAAGATCGGATAGGTCGTGCCCCTGCCGAGGCCGGCCGAGTTCATGATCCAGGCGATTGCCTTGCCCTTGTTCCAGTCGAGCGCCGGCACGAACTCGAACACCTTCTTGCCGGTCTTGAGCGCAAGCTCGGGGTAGAGCGCCCGGACCGCCTCGACCGCCTCGATCACGGTCGGCACGTCCGCGTCCGCCACCCGGCGATAATGCACGGCGAGGCCGAAACGCTTGAGCTCCAGCTGGCTGCCGGCGACATCGGCGAGCCGCGTCTCGAACTCGGTCACCAGATCATCGAGACGTGCTGCGGCCGTCGCCGCCGCCTCGTTGGAGGTCAGCTCGCCGCTAGGATGGCGGAGCTCGAAGCCGTGACTGCCAGCGTAGAAGATGTTCTCGACGCCCACCCGGTCGAGCAGATCGGTGAGGCCGCGGCCGCTGATCACCGCCGTCCGGTGCCGGGCCGCCACGCGCTCCAGGATGTCGCGCATGTCCGGGCTGAGCACCGCATCCTCCGGCCGCTCGACGATCGGCGACAAGGTGCCGTCATAGTCGAGAAAGATGCAGAGCGGCAGGCTGTCCTCGTCGAACCGCTCGAGAACGTCGAACGCGTCGGGTAGATGGCTTCGATCATGCACGTCGATTGTCTCCCCTGATGGTGACGGCATCGAAGGATGCGACCACGCTGTCGGCGCCGGCCTCGAGCAGGGCTTGCGGCGTGCCACCGCGGGCGACGCCGATGACCAGCGCGAACCCGCCCTGATGCCCAGCCCGAACGCCCGATACGGCATCCTCGGCCACGGCCGCCTCGGTGACCCTGACGCCGAGTTCACGCGCCGCCTCGACGAAGACGTCGGGCGCCGGCTTGCTGCGAATCCCCCGATCGGCCGCGACGACGCCGTCGACCAGCACGGCGAAACGGTCGCGGATGCCGGCCGAGCGCAGCACGTCCTCGGCATTGCGGCTGGCCGAGATGGCGGCAACGGCGATCCCGGCTGCCTTCAATCGATCGATGAAGGCGACCGTATCGGGAAAAGCGCTGGCGCCGTTGGCGGTCAGCACGGCGCGAAAGGCGGCGTTCTTGCGCTTGGCGAGCCCCTGGATGGTCTTCGCCCCCGACGGATCGTCGGTGGTCCCTTCGGGCAGCACGATCCCCCGCGCCGCGAGGAAGTCACGCACCCCTGAGAGCCGCGACTTGCCGTCCACATGGCGAAGATAGTCGTCATGGCTGAACGGCGCGGACCCGGGCGCGTGCTCCTGCAGGAAGGCGTTGAAGATCAGCGACCAGGCCGCCTCGTGGACCTTGGCCGTGTCGGTCAGGACGCCATCCATGTCGAAGATGACCGCCTTGATCCGGCCGGGATCGAGAACGACCCCGGCGGGCGGTGCAGCACCGTCACTGGTCGGTTCGAGCATCAGGTCGTCCCTTCCATCAGCTGTCACTCTCCAGCGAGCCGTTCCCTCCGCCGGCGACGCCGCCAGCCGTCTCGTGGCAGCGCCGACGGCCCTACCGCCCCAGCCGCCGTGCGACCTCCAGGGCCGCGTAGGTCAAGATCGCATCGGCACCGGCACGCTTGAAGCAGATCAGGCTCTCGAGCATGGCGGCGTCGCCGTCGAGCCAGCCATTCTGGCCCGCGGCCTTGAGCATCGCGTACTCGCCCGACACCTGGTACGCCATGGTCGGCAAATGGAAAGCGTCCTTCAGCACGCGAATGATGTCGAGATAGGGCATCCCGGGCTTGACCATCAGCAGGTCCGCGCTCTCGGCGATGTCCAGCGCCGCCTCGCGGATCGCCTCGCTGCCGTTCGCCGGGTCCATCTGGTAGGTCTTCTTGTCGGCGGCACCGAGCGCGCTCGCCGAGCCCACCGCGGCACGAAACGGACCGTAGAAGCTCGACGCGAACTTGGCGGCATAGGAGAGAATCAGCGTCTCCGCATGACCTGCCGCATCGAGCGCCTCGCGAATGGCATGAATGCGCCCGTCCATCATGTCCGACGGCGCCACGACGTCGCAGCCCGCATCGGCCTGGCAGACCGCCTGCCGGCAGAGCGCGTCCAGGGTCTCGTCGTTGAGCACGATGCCATCCCGGACCAGACCGTCCTGGCCATGCGTCGTATAGGGATCGAGGGCCACGTCGCTGATCAGGCCGATCTCGGGAAAGCGCCGCTTGATCGCACGGACCGTCCGGCAGACCAGGTTCTCCGGGTTCCAGGCCTCCTCGCCACCGTCGGTCTTGCAGTCGAGCGGGGTCACCGGGAAAAGCGCCATGGCCGGCACGCCCAGCTCCAGCGCCTGTTCAACCACGTCGAGCAGGCGGTCCACCGAGTGCCGCTCGACGCCCGGCATCGACGGCACCTGCTCGCTGTGCCCTTCGCCGGGACAGACAAAGACCGGCAGGATCAGGTCGGCCGAGGACAGCCGGTTCTCGGCCACCATCCGGCGGCTCCACGCCGCCCGGCGCGTCCGGCGCGGCCGCGATCGCGGGAAGGGTGGCAGGGGTGGCAGGTGGCGAGGCTGGCTCACATGCGTCATCCGCGAAGGTTGTAGCCTGAGGCAGCGGTCACGGGCTGGCCGCTCGTCGGGATTCCTTATATCCCTCGCCGGCGCCCGGCAACCGCAACGGTGGCCGATAAGCGACGGAGGGCTGGTGCGTGGCCGAGAATGCGACGGACGGACGCGTCCATGTGGAGGAGCGCCGCGGCTGGGGTGTCTTGACCCTCGACCGCCAGAAGACGCTGAACGCGCTCAGCAACGGCATGGTGCGGACCATCTCGGCGGCGCTCGCCCGCTGGCGTGACGATCCGTCGATCCGGGCCGTGCTGATCAAGGCGGTGCCCGGCAAGGCGTTCTGCGCCGGCGGCGACATCCGCGTCGTCGCCGAGGCGACGCGGGCGGGCGGGATCGCCACGGCGCTCGCGTTTCTTCGCCGACGAGTACCAGATGAACTGGCGCATCGGCACGCTCGGCAAGCCCTACGTGGCCTTGATGGATGGCATCACCATGGGCGGCGGGCTCGGCGTCTCGGTGCACGGCACCCATCGCATCGCCACCGAGCGCACGGTCGCCGCGATGCCCGAGACGGCGATCGGCTTCTTTCCCGACATCGGCGCCAGCCACTTCCTGCCGCGGCTGCCATCGCGGACCGGCCTCTATCTGGGGCTCACCGGCGCCAGGATCGACGGTGCCACGGCGACCCGGCTCGGCATCGCCACGCACTTCGTGCCCAGCACCGCGCTGGCGGCGCTGGAGACGAGCCTCATCGACGGCGAGCCGCTGGCCGCTGCCCTGGAGCGGTTCAGCGAGGAGCCGCAGCCGGGCGGGCTCGATACCCTGGCGATCGCACACCATCTTCGCCAGCGACGACTTGAACGCAATCGTGGCCTCGCTCGCGGCTGCCGGCAGCGAGGGCGACGACAGCTTCGCACCGGCGACGCTGGCCACGTTGCGCGCCCGCTCGCCCTTCAGCGTCCGCGTGGTGATGGCCCAGCTGGCGCGCGGCCAGAAGCTCGACCTCGCCGGCGCCCTGGCCATGGAGTACCGCATGGTGCACCACTTTCTCGACGCCAGCGACTTCGCCGAGGGCGTGCGGGCGGTGGTGATCGACAAGGACAAGCGGCCGCGCTGGCGGCACGCCAGCATCGAGGCCGTGCCCGAGGCCGAGGTCGAGGCCTGCTTCGCGCCGCGTACCCGGCGGCGAGCTGACCCTCGACTGGCAGCGCTGAAAACGGACGAAGGAGGCGACCAATGGCACGAATGGCATTCATCGGGCTCGGCAATATGGGCCTGCCCATGGCCAAGAACCTGGTGGCCGCCGGCCACGAGGTGGCTGGCTTCGACCTCTCGCCGAGCTGCGCGGCAGGCGGCGCAGAAGAGCGGGACCACGGTTGCGCCCAGCGTCGCAGCGGCGGTCGGCGAGGCCTTGATGGTGATCACCATGCTGCCGGCCGGGCCGCATGTGCGCGCCGTCTACGAGGGGCCGGACGGCGTGCTGGCCAACGGCCGCCGAGCGGGCGCTCCTGATCGACTGCTCGACCATCGACGTCGAGACCGCCCGCGCGGTGGCGGCGGCGGCCGAGGCCCGGGGCCATGCGATGCTGGACGCGCCGGTCTCGGGCGGGGTCGGCGGGGCCGAGGCCGGCACGCTCACCTTCATGGTCGGCGGCAGCGACGCAGGCCTTCGATCGCGCGGCGCCGATCCTCGAGGCGATGGGCAAGACGATCGTCCACGCCGGCGGCGCCGGCAACGGCCAGGCGGCCAAGATCTGCAACAACATGATGCTCGGCATCCAGATGATCTCGGTGTGCCGAGGCCATGGTGCTGGCCGAGAAGCTCGGCCTCGAGCACCAAAAGCTGTTCGACATCAGCGCCAAGGCGTCCGGCCAGTGCTGGTCGCTTGACCACCTATTGCCCGGTGCCGGGGCCGGTGCCGACCTCGCCGGCCAACCGGGACTATCGCCCGGGTTTCACCGCCGCGATGATGCTCAAGGACCTTCGCCTCGCGCAGGGAGCGGCACAGACTGTCGGCGCAGCGACACCATTGGGCGCAGAAGCTACCCAACTCTACACCCTGTTCGCCCAGAAGAGAATGAGGGGCTAGATTTTTCGGCAATTATAAAGATGATGCGTGGAACCCCTAGTTGACACGCTCGCGCTTTTTCTCGGCGCGCGCCGTCACGCCAAGGGCGAACTCGGTGCCAGAATTTTGGGCGGACGCCACCGTGAAAGATCAATATCTCGTTACGATTCGCTTGATCGAGCGGCTGCATCGGCGGTTTCTCGACGTCATCAAGACCGAGCTCGACCGGCTGGGCATCGAGGACATCAACAACGTCCAGACACTGATCCTTTCCAACATCAACGAGGATCAGCTGACCGTCGGCGAGCTGACGATGCGCGGCTACTATCTCGGCTCAAACGTGTCCTACAACGTCAAGAAGCTGGTCGAGAACGGCTACCTGATCCAGGAGCGGAGCAGCCACGACCGGCGCATGACGCGGGTGCGCCTGTCCGAGAAGGGGCTCGAGCTCACGGCGAAGATCGACAAGCTCTACGAGCGCAACGCCGAGGCGGTGGCCGAAGGCATCGTGTCGCAGGAACAGCTGACCGAGCTCAACAATGTCCTCAACGGCCTCGAGCGCTACTGGAGCCGCCTCGTCAACTTCACCCGCTGAGCGCCCTCGGGAACTGCTGCGCACGACCCGGCGGCGCCTGCTCGCGGGTACCGCCTGTCTCGCTGCCGCCCCGTCCATCGGGGCGGCGGCGATTGTCCTGGATGGCGACCGGGGTCAGCCGTTCGACGACGGCACCTTTTTCGACGACGGCTATGGCTGGACCGACTGAGCCAGCTGCCGGCCGCGCTCGCGCCTAGGGCTTCTTGGCGGACGGCTCGGCCGTCTGCAGCGAGTTCATCTGCCGCCGCAGGTTTGCCATCTCCGCGCGCAGCGCTTCGACCTGATGGCCGAGCGCCTCGGCCTCCGCGGCGCTACCCTGCGTCGACGCCTCGGCCTTCTCCGCCGTCTCCCCGGCGCGCTCGCCGTGCGGCGGCGTGAACATGGAGGCCGCCTTCTGGAACAGCGCCATGTTCTGCCGCGCCATCTCCTCGAACGGCTTCATCGCATCGAGCTGCTTGAGCGGAAAGAAGCGACCGACGGTCTCCTCCATGTAGTCGCGCATCTGCTCCTGGTGCCGGGCGAAGTTCTCCATCGACACCTCGAGGTAGCGCGGCACCACGGTGTTCAGGTTGTCGTCGTAGAGGCCGATCAACTGACGGAGGAAACCGATCGGCATCAGGTTGCGGCCCTTGGCATCCTCCTCGACGATGATCTGGGTGAGCACCGAGCGGGTGATGTCGTCGCCGGTCTTGGCGTCGTAGACCAGGAACTCGTGCCCCTCGCGGACCATCTGGCAAAGCTCGTCGAGCGTGACGTAGCTGCTGCTCGCGGTGTTGTAGAGCCGCCGGTTGGCGTACTTCTTGACCACGGCGACCTTGCCGCCGACACGCCCGGCATCGCTGCCGATCGTGTCGCCGGGCTCGATCGCTTCGGTCTCTTCTCGTGCTTTCCGCGCCGCCATAGCGGTCTCCTCGATCATGCCGCCCGCTTCAGCTTAGCGACCAACGCGCACCGACGCCATCCGTTCCGCTCGATTTCCAAAGCCAGCCAAGCATGGCCGGACCACCACCGCGCTGCACGGCCGTTGCCGCCGGATATCGGGCCCGATGAGCTAGATGTCGAGCTCGTCGAAGCCGCTGCCACGGGTGAACTCGTCGCTATCCGGGTCGACCGCTTCCTCGACCGCGACCGGCGCCGCCTTGCCGGCCTGGATGTCGGCCTCTTCCTGGGTCCGCGCGATATTGACGTGGACCGTCACCTCGACCTCGGGATGCAGCGCCACGACGACGTCGTGAATGCCGAGCGTCTTCAGCGGGCTGTCCAGCCGCACCTGCTGGCGGCCCATCTTGATGCCCGTCGGCGCTGAACGCGTCGGCGATATCGCGGGCGCTGACCGAACCGTAGAGCTGGGCACCCTCGCTCGCCTGGCGCAGGATCACCACCGACGCACCGTCGACGGTGAGCGCCACCCCCTCGGCCTCGCTCTTGCGCTCGAGATTCTCGGTCTCGAGCTGGGCGCGGCGGCCCTCGAAGGCGGCCAGCGCCTGATCGGTCGCCCTGAGCGCCTTGCCCTGCGGGATCAGGAAGTTGCGCGCGAAGCCCGGGCGCACCTTCACGATCTCGCCCATCTGGCCGAGTTTCGGAACGCGCTCGAGGAGGATGACTTGCATGAGCTGAACTCCGTTTGATTAGGCCAGGCGGCGGCGGAAATGCGCCCAGTCCTCGAGCAGGCCGAGGAGCACGACGCCGCCGACGAGCGGCCAGCTGAAGAGAAGTAGCACGACATAGAAGACGGTGAGCACCAGCCCGCGCGCCTTCACCCGATCGGCGGCGCTGTGCACCACCGCCAGGCCCTGCAGCAGGAACGGCACGGCGAACACGGCAGCGAGGCCCTGCGCGAAATAGGCGGCGTCGCCGCCGACCAGGAACGCTGCCAGCGTCGCCACGGCAAAGGCCGGGCCGCACCAGGTCGGGAGCGCCAGCGCGGCCAGCGCGAAGCTCGGCCGCTGCACCTGCCCGGAGCGCACCGCCAGGGCCTGCGCGATCACCCCGTTGATGATGGTCATCAGCACCCAGGAGACGGCGACGACGCCCGGCACGATGGCCGCGTATTCGGCGATCTGCCGGCCGACCATGGCGGCCGGGCCGTCCGTCGCCCCGAGCTCGCCGATGACCGCGTTCATGGCACCGGTGAACGAGGCATCGATGTCACCGGTGAGCCAGCGCACCCAGACCAGCGTCAGCACCATGACGACACCGGCATAGAGCACGAGCTGGCCCAGAACCCGGCCCGGCGGGTACCACTCGGTGCTGCCGTCCGCGCCCTGCCGCTTGAGCAGGATTTGCCGGATCGCCAGAAGCGACGGCCCGACCTGCAGGACCAGGAACACCACGGCAGCGATGCTGCCACCGAACAGGATCACCAGGCCCAGCGAGCCGAGGCTGGCGAGCCCGGCCGGCGCCAGGCCGAGCGACAGGCCGACGAACAGCAGCGGCAGCTGGACGAAATAGGCGAAGATGGGCGCGCCCATGACGCCCGACGTCAAGGAGATGTAGAGCGCGGCACTGGCGGCGGCCGCGAGGCCGGTCAGCATGAGCTCTCGTCGCATGATGTCGTCCGTCTCCGCCCTCGTCCTGCCGGACCCGCTGGCCCGGCCTCAGCCGGCGACGTAGGGCAGGAGCGCCAGCTCGCGCGCCCGCTTGACCGCCTTGGCCAGCTGGCGCTGCTCCTTGGCGGTCACGGCAGTGATCCGCCGCGGCACGATCTTGCCACGCTCCGAGACGAAGCGCTGCAAGAGCTTGACGTCCTTGTAGTCGATCGGCGGCGCGTCGGCATGCGCGAACGGGCTCGCCTTCTTGCGCCGGAAGAACGGCCGGCGAATGGTGATGTTCGGCGGCTCGCCACCGCGCGGCCCGCGGTCGCCGAAGCTCTGTCCGCGATCGCCCTGTGGACGGTCGCCGTATGGCCGGTCGCCCTGCGGCCGGTCGCCGTGTGGGCGGTCGCCATATGGGCGCTCGCCCTGCGGACGCTCTTTCTGTTCCATGATCGTTCAACCCTTCATCGACGAAACGTTCCAGCCCGGGAACGACTGTCCCGAGCGCAGCTGAGGAGGCTCAGGGGCGGTCGCGGCGGCGGTCGTCGCGGCTGGACTTGACCTGCATCACGATCGACGGCTCGGGGTCGATGGCCTCGATCTTGACGGTCAAATAGCGGACGACGTCGTCGTGGATCCGCTCGTTGCGCTCGAGCTCGGCAATGGCGGCCGCCGGTGCATCGACATTGAGATGCACGTAGTGCGCCTTGCGGTGCTTCTTCAGCCGATAGGCCAAGGAGCGCAGGCCCCAGTACTCGGTCTTCTTCACCTCGCCACCATTGGCGGCAACGATGGCGCCGAGCTCCTCGGCGAGGGTCTGTGCCTGCTGCGACGAAAGGTCGGGGCGGGCGATCAACGTGTGCTCGTAGAGCGGCATGACTGCCGTTTCTCCTCTGGATTTGGACGACAACAGGGACCGCCGCGCACAACATCGCGACGATCCGCCGTCATGACTGATTCGCTGCCGTCGGCCGGAACGCCGACCCACCGCGAGGATCGCGGCGTTATACGCGGTTTTGGCCGCCTCGCAAGGGTTATCGCCGCCGCCTGAGGCTTGCCGGCGGCGCAGCAGGGGCCTCGGCGGGCGCGCGGCGCCGGTCGCCCCCGGCCCTGCCCCGACTTGACACATGCCGGCGGCTGGTGAAAGCCACCCGGCACCTTTCACCAGCATGAGCCGAGCCATGACACGCATCGCGGTGTTCCCCGGACAGGGTGCCCAGGCCGTCGGCATGGGCCGCGCGTTCCACGACGCGCGTGCCCGCGGCGCGGGCCGTGTTCGAGGCGGTCGACGAGGCCCTGGGTGAGAAGCTGTCCACGCCTCATCTTCGAGGGACCGGACGAGAGCGCTGACGCTGACCCGGAACGCCCAGCCGGCGCTGATGGCGACCTCGCTCGCCGCGGTGCGCGCCTTCGAGGCCGCGAGCGGCCGGCGGCTGGTCGATCTGTGTCGACGCGGCGGCCGGTCACTCGCTCGGCGAGTACTCGGCGCTCGCCGCCATGGGAGCCTTGGAGATCGGCGACGGCGGCGCGCCTGCTGCGCCTGCGCGGCGAGGCGATGCAGGCGGCGGTCGCGCGCCGGCGAAGGTGCCATGGCCGCCGTGCTCGGCCTCGACCCGGCGGCGGCGGCGGCGCTCGCCGCCGAGGTCGAGGCGGCGACCGGCGGCGTCTGCGAGCTCGCCAACGACAACGCCGACGGCCAGGTGGTGCTCTCCGGCGATGCGCGCAGCGGTCGAGCGGGCCTGCGCGCTGGCCAAGGAGAGAGGGGCCAAGCGGGCCATGCTGCTGCAGGTCTCGCGCCCCCTTCCATTGCCGGCTGATGGAGCCCGCCGCCGACGCGATTGGCCGAGGCCCTGGCGGCGACGACCTTCACGGCCGCCGGCGCATGCCGGTGATCGCCAATGTCACCGGCCGAGCCGATGAGCGATCCGGCAGCGCTGCCGCTGAGCCTGACCCGGCAGGTGACGGCCCGGGTGCGCTGGCGCGAGACGATGCAGCATTTTGCCGCGAGCGGGGCCACGGCGTGATCGCCGAGCTCGGCGCCGGCAAGGTGCTGACCGGGCTCGCCAAGCGGGCGGTGCCCGACCGCCGCGCCCTTCAACATCCAATCGGCCAGAGGACGTCGACGCGCTGGTCGCGGCGCTCGGCTGAGCCGAGCCTGTTTGGAGAAGGACTGACGCCATGTTCGATCTTTCCGGGCGCACCGCGCTGGTCACCGGCGCCTCGGGCGGCATCGGCGGTGCGATCGCCGCGCCAGCTCCACGCGCCAAGGTGCCAGCGTCGTCCTCGCCGGCCGGCGGCGGACGCCGCTCGACGCAGCTCGGCCGAGACGCTCGGCGAGCGGGCGACCGTGCTGGTCGGCGACCTGGCCGACGCCGAGCGCGCCAGACGGCGCTCGGCGAGGCCGCGGCCGGCCACCGACATCCTCGTCAACAATGCCGGCATCACCCGCGACAGCTGGCGATGCGGATGAAGGACGAGGACTGGCAGCGCGGTCATCGACACCAATCTCGGCGCCGCCTTCCGGCTGACCCGGGCGGCGCTCAAGCGGCATGATGAAGCGGCGCTTCGGGCGGATCGTCAACATCACCTCGTGGTCGGCGTCACCGGCAATCCGGGCCAGGCCAACTACGCCGCCGCCAAGGCCGGGCTGATCGGCATGTCCAAGTCGCTGGCCGCAGGAGGTGGCGAGCCGCGGCATCACGGTCAACTGCGTGGCCCCGGGCTTCATCGAGACCGCGATGACCGACGCGCTCGACGAGAAGCAGCGCGAGCGGCTGCTCGGCGCGCGTGCCCGTCGGCCGGCTCGGCAGCGGCGCCGACGTCGCGGCTGCGGTCGCCTATCTGGCCAGCGACGAGGCGGCCTACGTCACCGGTCAGACGTTGCACGTGAACGGCGGCATGGCGATGATCTGAGCGAGCTGGCGCAGTTGCGCCGTCGCTACGGCGAGGTCAGCTCTAACGCCTAGGCAACCTCGGCGGGACTGTGTTAGGAACCGCCGTCGAGAGGTCGCCGCACCGTGCCCTCGAGCCGACGGGCCCTGAGTCCGGCCTGATCAAATCGAGGTAGTCCACCAGATGAGCGACACTGCCGAGCGGGTCAAGAAGATCGTCGTCGAGCATCTCGGCGTCGACGAGGCCAAGGTCACCGAGAAGGCGAGCTTCGTCGACGATCTCGGCGCCGACAGCCTCGACACGGTCGAGCTGGTCATGGCGTTCGAGGAGGAGTTCGGCTGCGAGATCCCGGACGAGGCGGCCGAGAAGATCCTGACCGTCAAGGACGCCATCACCTACATCCAGGCCAACGCGTCCTGACCTTGGGGTCGTGGCTGGCGGATCGGGCAACGGCCCGGGCCGGCCGGGCTCGAAGCTTGGGGCGCTCGTCAACCGTTCGGGGTCGAGCTGATGCGTCGTGTCGTCGTCACTGGGGTCGGCCTGGTCACGCCGCTCGGCGGTGGCGTGCCGAGCGTCGTGGACGACGCTGATCGAGGGCCGCATCGGGCCTCGCGCCGGATCGACCGGCTTCGAGTCCGACGATCTGCCATCCAAGGTGTCCGGCCAGGTGCCGCGCGGCGAGGGCCCGGGTCTCTTCAACGGGACCGACTACATGGTGCCGGCCAAGGACATCCGCAAGAACGACCCGTTCATCGTCTTCGGCATCGGCGGCGGCGAGCGAGGCGATGGCCGATTCGGGCTGACGGCCCGAGACCGAGGAGCAGAAGCGCAGCCGCACCGGCGTGCTGATCGGCTCGGGCATCGGCGGTCTGCAGACCATCGCCGAGACGACGCTCGATCCTGGAGAAGAGCGGCCCGCGCCGGGTCAGCCCGTTCTTCATCCCGGCCTGCCTGATCAACCTGGTCAGCGGCCAGGTGTCGATCCGCTACGGGCTTCAAGGGTCCGAACCACTCGGTGGTCACCGCCTGCTCCACCGGCGCCCACGCGATCGGCGACGCGGCGCGGTTGATCGCTCTCGACGATGCCGACGTGATGGTCGCCGGCGGTGCCGAGGCCGCGATCTGCCGGCTCGGCATCGCCGGCTTCTGCGCTGCCCGGGCGCTCTCGACGCAGCTTCAACGACGAGCCCGAGCGGGCGTCGCGGCCCTGGGACAAGGACCGCGACGGCTTCGTGATGGGCGAAGGCGCCGGCGTCGTGGTGCTCGAGGAGCTCGAGCACGCCAGGCGGCGCGGCGCCAAGATCTACGCCGAGGTCAAGGGCTACGGCGTCTCCGGCGACGCCTACCACATCACCGCGCCCGCGCCCGACGGACGACGGCGGCTACCGCTCGATGCGAGACGGCGCTGCGCAATGCGGGCCTGACGCCTGCCGACATCGACTACGTCAACGCGCACGGCACCTCGACCCCGCTCGGCGACGAGATCGAGTTCGGCGCCGTCAAGCGCCTGTTCGGCGACGCCGCGGCGAAGCTGTAGATGTCGTCGACCAAGTCGGCGATCGGCCACCTGCTGGGTGCCGCCGGCAGCGTCGAGGCGATCTTCTCGATCCTCGCCATGCGCGACGGCGTGGTGCCGCCGACCCTCAACCTCGACGATCCGTCGGACGGCTGCCACGGCATCGACCTGGTGCCGCACGAGGCGAAGCCGCACGACCGTCAGGCAGCGCTCTCCAACTCCTTCGGCTTCGGCGGCACCAACGCCACGCTGATCTTCACCCACCCCGACCTGATCTGATCCCGGGCGCCAACCGATAGCGATGGTCTGGCTGCGCCGTATCGCCGCTGCCCTCGTCGGCCTCGTGCTCTTGGGCGTGCTGGCAGCGGGCGCTGGCTGGTGGCTGCTCAACCGTTATCTCGACGAGCCCGGACCGCTCGCGGCCGAGGCGATCATCGAGCTGCCGCGCGGCAGCGGGCTTGCAGCGATCGCCGGCCGCCTGGAAAGCAGCGGCGTCATCGAGGATGGCCGCATCTTCCGGGTGGCGGCCCGGCTGATCGGTCGCGACCGCCGGCTGCGCGCCGGCGAGTACGAGATCCCGGCGCATGCCAGCCCGCGCCAGGTCCTGGACATCCTCGAGAGTGGCCAGATGGTGCTGCACGCGCTGACCATCCCGGAAGGGCTGAGCACAGTGGAGGTGTTGGCCGTCGTGGCCGACCATCCGGTCCTCGTCGGCGACATGCCGGAGACGCTGCCCGGCGAGGGCGAGCTGCTGCCGGAGACGTTCATGTTCCCCCGCGGCACCACGCGCGCCGAGGTGATCGAGCGGATGCAGAACGACATGACGCGAGCTGTTGGCCGAGCTCTGGGACGGCCGCCAGCCGGACCTGCCGCTGGAGAGCCCGAGGAGGCGCTGATCCTGGCCTCGATCATCGAGAAGGAGACGGCGGTCCCCGACGAGTACGGCCTCGTCGCCGGCGTCTTCGTCAACCGCCTGCGCCGCGGCATGCTGCTGCAGACCGATCCGACCGTGATCTACGCCCTGACCAAAGGCGAGGGCCCGCTCGGCCGCCAGCTGCTGCGCCGCGACCTCGAGATCGACGACCCCTACAACACCTACCGCTACCCAGGCCTGCCGCCGGGGCCGATCGCCAATCCCGGCCGCGGCGCGCTCGAGGCGGCGCTCGATCCCGAGGAGACGGACTATCTCTACTTCGTCGCCGACGGCACGGGCGGCCACGCCTTCGCCCGCACCCTCGATGAGCACAACCGCAACGTCGCCAAATGGCGGCGGATCCGGGACGGCGGCGGCTGACGGTCACTCCTTGAGCCCGAAGCGCAAGTAGATCGGATCAGTGAGCCCGGTCGGCAGCAGGCTGCCCAGCAGGATCGGCCAGTAGAGGCGACGCGGGAAGGCGATCTGGGCCTGGCCGCGCTCGAGGCCGCGGACGATCCGCTCGGCGGCGCGCTCGGCCGACATCAAGAACGGCATCGGGAACGGGTTCTCGGCGGTGAGCGGTGTCCTGATGAAGCCCGGGCAGATGACGCTGACGCGGATGCCGTCGCGGCCGAGCCGGCCGCGCAAGCCGTCGCCATAGACCCGCACCGCCGCCTTGCTGGCGCAGTAGGCCGGCGCGTTGGGCAGGCCGCGAAACCCGGCGAGCGAGCTCATGAGCGCGAGCTGGCCCCGGCCCGCGGCGCGGAGCAGCGGCAGCGCCGGCTCGACCGTGTTGACCACACCTTGCACGTTGACCGCCATCTGCACCGATGGCTCGCCCCCTGAGATCCCGGCATTGGCGATCAGGAGATCGACCGGAGCGGCGGCGAAGGCGTCGGCCACGGCGCGCTGCATGCCGGGCTTGTCGCAGACATCGACCGGCACGGTCTCGACGACGCCGGCGCAGGCCGCAGCCACTGCCGCCAGCCGGCCCGCGTCGCGGCCGAGCAGCGTCAGCCGCCGGTCGGCACGGGCGAGCCGCCTTGCCAGCGCCGCGCCAATGCCGCTACTTGCACCCGTGATCAGCACATGGTGCGGGTCCCATTTCATCGTCGCAGCTCCTGGACCTCTCGATGATCGCCCTCGACCGTCTCATCCCAGGCCGCCGTCGCGGCCTGATGCTGGTCATGTCCTCGCCGTCCGGCGCCGGCAAGACCTCCATCTCCCGGGCGGTGATGGGCGAGGAGCCCGAGCTCGACCTCTCGGTCTCGGTGACCACCCGCGCCAGGCGGCCCGCCGAGGTCGACGGCAAGGACTACCACTTCATCGCCGCCGACCGCTTCGCGGCGATGGTGGAAGCCGGCGAGCTGCTCGAGCATGCCAAAGTCTACGGCCACGCCTACGGCACACCCAAGGGGCCCGTCCAGGCAGCACTCGCCGCCGGCCGCGACGTTCTCTTCGACATCGACTGGCAGGGCGCCCAGCAGCTGCGCGAGGCCGCCGGCGACGACATGGTGGGCATTTTCATCCTGCCGCCGTCCACCGACGAGCTCGCGGCCCGGCTCAGGACCCGCGCCCAGGACAGCGAGGAGACGGTCCGCTTTCGCCTGGCGCAGATCGCCAACGACGTCACCCACTGGCCCGAGTACGACTACGTCCTGATCAACCAGGACCTGGCGAACAGCGTCAGCGCCGTGCGCGCGATCCTCGCCGCCGAGCGCCTGCGACGAATCCGCCAGCCCGGCCTTGGCGAGTTCGTCAAGCAGTTTCGCGGCTCCGCCTCATAACGAGCCACGCCTCGGCGAGCGCTCTGAACTCGGTGAGGCTCAGCGTTTCGGCGCGGCGCTCGGCGGCGATCCCGACCGAGGCCAGCAATGGCTCAGGCGCCGGAGTCAGCGACTTCAGGCTGGAGCGCAGCATCTTCCGCCGCTGGCCGAACGCGGCCTTGCTCACCGCCTCGAGCGACGCGAGCAGGGCCGGCGGCGGCCGTTCGGCCGCTGGCTTGGGCAGCAGCTCGACCAGGCTCGAGACGACCTTGGGCGGCGGCTGGAAGGCGCCCGGCGGCAAATCGAAGCAGCGGCGCACCCGGCAGAGCGACTGCGCCAGGACCGCGAGCCGGCCATAGGCGCTCGTGTCCGTGGCCGCGACCAGCCTTGCGGCGACCTCCTTCTGCAGCAGCACGTGCATCGATCCCACGGCGTCCAGGCGATGCAGCCAGCGGACGATGAGCTCGGTGCCGATATTGTAGGGCAGGTTGGCGACGATGGCCCAGGGCCGGTCGATCGTGAGCCGGCGGCGCAATTCCTCGATATCGACGCTCAACGCATCCGCCTCGATCAGCACCAGCCGGCCCGACGACGAGGCCTCCAGCTCGGCCAGTGCCGCGATGCAGCGCCGGTCCCGCTCGATGGCGACGACACTCGCCCCCGCCTCGAGCAGCGCCCGGGTGAGCCCACCCGGCCCCGGGCCGATCTCCAGGACGGCGCGGTCGGCAAGCGTGCCGGCAGCGGCGGCAATCCGCCCGAGGATGGCCGGATCGAGGAGGAAATGCTGGCCCAGCCGCTTGTCGGGTGCCAGGTCGAAGGCGCGGATGACCTCCCGGAGTGGCGTGAGGCCGGCGGGCGGCGTTCCTCGCTCAGCAGCGATCGGCGGGTGATCCGGGCCGGTCAGCCGCTGATCCGCACGTCGATGAACGCGTCCTTGCGCAGATCGCGAAGGTAGCGGCCGGCGAGGCGCTCCATCTGCTCGTTCTCCAGCGTGCGGCGCAGCTCGGCCCGCACCGCCGCATCCGCGTCGTTGCGGCCATCCTGGCAGACCATGAGGTAATGCAGCCCCGAGGTGCTGCGCACCGGCCGGCTCAAGGTCTGCAGCGGCAGGGCCATGATCACCGGCGCCATGTCGGCGGGCAGCTCGTTCGGCCCGAGCCAGCCGAGATCGCCCGAGCCCGGCAAGTCCCGCTGGCGGGCGATCCGCTCGACGTCGTCGCAGCTCGAGACGTCGGCCGTGGTCGCGCTGGCGTCGGCCATGACGCTGGCCACCAGCGATTCCGAGGCGTCGGGTGCCACCGGAAAGAGCAGCTGGGCGATCCGCCGCAGGTCCGGCGAGACATCGTCGCCGGCGATCCGTCGGTCGCGAACGTAGAAGAGCTGCACACCGGAAGGGGTCGCGACCGGATCGGACACTTGGCCCGGGCCGAGCGCGGCGATGATCGGCCGCAGCGATTCCTGCATGCCGTTGAGCGGCACCCAGCCGAGATCGCCGCCCGCATCGCGGCTGCCGGCGGCCGACACCTGGGCCGCCACCGCCTCGAACTCGGCGCCTTCGCGAATCGCCGCCCGCAGGTCCTCGGCCTCGGCCATCACCTGGGGCGCGTCCGCCGGGTCGTAGACCGGCAACAGGATCTCGGACAGCAGCACCTGGGTCTCGCCGCCCTTCGCCGCCAGCTCGCGCGCGAGGTCGAGCTGCTGGTCGGTGACCACGATCCGCTCGTTGAACTGCCGCCGCACCAGGCGCACCCAGGCGAGCTCGGCCTCGAGCTGGCGCTCGAGCGCCTGCGGATCGACCCCCCGCTCGACCAGGTAGTCGCGCAGCTGCTCCGCGGTCATGTTGTTGGCCGCCGCCGCATTCCGCATCGCCCCGTCGACCTCCTGCGGCGGGATGATGATGCCGCGGCGTTCCGCCTCCTGCAGCTGCAGCCGCTCGTCGATCACCCGGCGCAGCACCTGCGGCGCCAGCCGGCGCTGCGTCTCGGCATCACCGGGCAGGCCGCTGAACAGCAGCGCCAGCCGCAGGCGCTCGCGGAGGTCCTGGGTCGAGATGACGTCGTTGTTGACCACGGCCGCGATGCGGCTCGCCGACTGGGACTGCGCCGCGGCCGGACCAACGCCCGCCAGCGCCACCGCCAGCAGCATCAGGCAAGAAAGCAATGCAGTAATCGTGCGTCGCACTGGTCACCCGTTCGAATGAGGCGGGGAGCCCGGCCGAGCCCCGCCGTTGGCTGATCAAAAAACACCGGAGCTGGTGCCCAGGTCGCCGAGGCCACTGAAGGTGACCCGCACGGTGAAGGTGACCTCGTCGTCGAGCTCACCTTTCTGCGTGAAGCTCTGCTCGAGGCCGGCAACGAGCACCAGGCAAGGATTGGTATAGACCAGACCGTACTGCGTCGCCACGGTGCGTTCCGCCTCCAGGTCGCGCCGCACCCGAGCGCCGAGCGCCAGGCTGTCGAGCACCTGGTAGCGCACGCCGGCGAGGATCTCCTGGCGCTTGTCCAACGTCCCGCCGTCCGATTCCTCCTGCTCCTCGGACAGGCGCAGGTACTGGATCTCGAAGCGCAGGGCCGGCGGACCGAAGGCGAGCGTCAGGTCGCTGCGGCGCAGGTCGAACGAGCTCTTGTCGAGCCTGAACCGGTAGCCGACGTCGAGCAGCTGGAAGGGCCTGACGTCGACGCGGCCGACGATGTCGGAGACGGTGTCCTCGAGGCCCGACTTGTTGGGATAGAGATCGTCGCCGCCGGTGCGCACGCTCTGCCCGACGACACCGGCTACCTTCCAGGCCGAGGGCCCGATCGAATCGAAGTTCAGCCCGTAGGCCATGGTGGCCCCGCTCTGCACTCTATCGATGCCGGTGAAACGGTTCGACCCGAACAGATTGGTCTCGTCGAACTCGAAGACGATGCTGTCCTCGTTGGGAATGTCCTCGTCGTTGAGGTTGTTCGGCGTGTAGCTGAACGACATCTGCGGCTCGATCACGTGCGACCAGCGGCCCGTCTGGCCCACCACCGGCAGGCTCCAGTCGAGATTGGCCGTCGGCACGACCCGGCCGGTGGTGTCGACGCCGCCGTTGGGCCCGCGCGTCTGCGGGTTGCCGTCGGTGTTGTAGACGTCGCCGCGCAGCGCCAGCTGCAGCGACCAGACATCGCCGATCGGGCCGATATGCGGGCGCTGCCAGCCGAGCTCGGTCGAGAATCGCCTGGTGTCCAGCCCGTCGTCGCGGGTCAGCGCCAGCACGCTGCTGCTCAGCTTGGTGAAGCCGCCGAACCGGTCGCGTCCGGCGTAGAGATCGGCCTCGGCGAGCGGCAGGACGATCGGGATCGTGTCCTGGTCGTCGTTCTCCCTGAGGCTCTGAAAGCCGTAGGCATTGACCGCCATGTAGTCGCGATCGCCGAAGCGCTGCAGGAAGGCGTTGCTCTGCAGCACGTTGCTGCCGCTGATGTTGTAGCGCTGCAGGAAGGTGTCGTCGCTCGCGAGCTTCAGATTGAAGCCGGCGCGGTCCTGGTCGCTCAGGACATAGCGGCCGCCGGCATCGATATTGCCGCGCACCTCGTCGCCTCGCGGCTTGAGATCGCCATTGGAATCGCGCTTGCCGGCACCCTCCGTGTAGGTGATGGCCCCGCCGATCCGGGTCAGGCCGAAGTCCTGCAGATCACGGTACTGGGCGCTGAGCAGGGGCCCGGCGCTGGTGGTCAGGAGCGGTGCCAGCGTCAGGTCGCGGTTGGGTGCTATGTCGATGAAGAACGGCGTCTCGAGGGTCAGGCCGAGCACCGAGTCCGAGCCGAAGGTCGGGGCCAGGAAACCGGTCCGCCGCTCGACGGTTGGATCTGGATGATAGAAATAAGGTGTGTAGGCGACCGGAACGCCGAACAGCTCGAGCCGCGCATTACGGTAGGCGACGGTGCCCGTCTCCTCGTCGTGCACCACCCTGTCGGCCTTGATCTGCCAGAGCGGATCGCCGCCATCCTCGCAGACCTCGCACGGGCTGTAGACGGCCCGATCGAGGATCGTCCGGTTGCCGCCCTGGCGCACCCCCTGCACTGCCGCGATGCGGGTATCGTCGTCGAGCAGCACCCCCACCCCCTTGACGAAGCCTTCGGCGAGGCGGTCGTCGAGCTGCAGCTCCTCACCGAAGAAGGCATCGCCATTGACCTCGATGAGGATGATGTTGCCGCTGGCCGTCACCATGCCGGTGTCGATCTCGTAGGCGATGAAATCGGTGAGCAGCGTCCGCCCGTCCTGGCTCAGCTCGACATTGCCCCGGGCGGTCACCCGATTGGCCAGGGTTTCGTAGGTGATCTCGTCGGCCGTGAGCACCAGCGGCCCGGTGCCGGGCTCCAGCGACTGCGCCTGGGCGCTGCAGCGCCCGATCACGGGCTGGAGCAGCGCGGCTACGAGGACGAGCACGACCAGGCTCGTCCACCGTCTAGCCATTCACCAGGACCTGCACGCTTGCGCTCGCCGCAATTGAAAGCCATTTGGTCGCCACTGGGGCGCGAAGCCACGCCGGTGAACGACCGCTGTCGAGGCCTGCTAGCACAGCGCCCCGCCCAAGAGGAGAGAAAGCGTTGATCGAGGTCAGTCTGTTGACCGGTAGCCTGCCCAAGCAGGGAACGGTCGTCCTCGGCATTGCGGCACCCGGCAGCCTCGGGTCCGCGGCCGCCGCGCTGGACGAGGCGAGCGGCGGGACGCTCAGCAAGGCGCTCGCCGCGCACGGCAATCTCAAGCACGGCAAGCTGCTCGACCTCGTCCTGCCGCGCGGCCTCGAGCACGACCGGATCGTGCTGCTCGGCATCGGCAAGCCCGAAGGCCTGACCCGGCTGGGCCGCGAGGAGCTCGGCGCCACACTGGTGCGCAAGCTGCAGGGCCTGGGCGTCAAGCAGGCGGTGCTGGCGGAGCTCGGCGGCATCGAGCTCGGCGCCGGGGCAGCCGAGGGCGCCGCCGACATGGCCCGCGGCGCGGTGCTCGCCACCTATTCCTTCCGCCAGTACCAGAAGCCGTCGACCGACGAGGAGCCGCGCTTCGAGGAGCTGCAGCTGCAGCTCGCCGAGAAGCCGGACGACGGCTATCTCGAGGCGATCGAAGGGACGACCGCGGCCGTCGCCTTCGCCCGCGACCTCGTCACCGAGCCCGCCAACATCCTCTATCCCGAGAGCTTCGCCAAGCGGTGCCTGGCGCTCGAAAAGCTCGGCGTCGAGGTCCGGCTGATGGCCACCGCCGAGATCGAACGGCTCGGCATGCGGGCGCTCTTGGCCGTGGCGCAAGGCAGCGTGCGGGCACCCTACGTGGTCATCATGCGCTGGCGCGGCTCCGACGAGGAGAAGCCGCTGGCGCTGGTCGGCAAGGGCGTGTGCTTCGACACCGGCGGCATCTCGCTCAAGCCGCCCGCCGGCATGGAAGAGATGAAGTGGGACATGGGTGGCGCCGCGGTCGTGGTCGGCGCCATGCAGGCCATCGCCGCGCGCAAGGCCAAGGCACACGTGGTGGGCATCATCGGCCTGGTCGAGAACATGCCGTCCGGCGGCGCCCAGCGGCCGGGCGACGTGGTGACCGCCATGTCGGGCAAGACGATCGAGGTGATCAACACCGACGCCGAGGGCCGGCTGGTGCTGGCCGACCTGCTGCACTACACCAAGGAGGAGCTCAAGCCCAAGGCGATGATCGACCTGGCGACCCTGACGGGCGCCGTGATCGTGGCGCTGGGGCACGAGAACGGCGGCCTCTTCGCCTCCGACGACCAGCTGGCCGAGCAGCTGACCGCCGCCGGTGCCGCCGTCGGCGAGAGCCTCTGGCGGCTGCCGCTGGGCAAGGCCTACACCAAGCACATCAAGTCGCAGATCGCGGATATCAAGAACACCGGCCGCGGCCGCGAGGCCGGCGCCTCGGCCGGGGCGGTGTTCATCCAGGAGTTCGTCGGCGACGTGCCCTGGGCGCATCTCGACATCGCCGGCGTCACCTGGTCCAGCCGGGACCTGCCGCTGGCGCCGAAGGGGGCCACCGGCTTCGGCGTGCGGCTGCTCGACGAGCTGGTGCGGACGACCTGCGAGAGCGAGTAGCGGGACCTGGCGCTTGACCGAGTTCGGCTTCTACCACCTCACCAGAAGCGGTCTCGATCAGGCCCTTCCCCGGCTGCTCGAAAAGGCGCATGCCGGCGGCCACAGGGTGGTGCTGCGCTGTGCCGATGCCGAGCGCCTGGACCAGCTCGACCGCCTGCTCTGGACCTACTCGAACGACTCGTTCCTGCCGCACGGCAGCGCTGCCGACGGCCACGGCGAGCGCCAGCCGATCTGGCTCACGCTGGGCACCGACACGCCCAACGGGGCCACCATCCTGGTGCTGGTCGATGGCGCGCCGCGCCGACGATGCCGCCGCCTTCGCGCGCGTGCTCGAGCTGTTCGACGGCCGCGACCCTGACGCGGTCGCCGCCGCACGGGCGCGCTGGCGCTGGGCCGAGGGGCAGGGCATGGACCGCGTCTACTGGCAGCAGAACGAGCGGGGCGGGTGGCAACGCGCCGCATCTTCCTAACCGGGGCCACGGCTGCTAGGAGACGGCCAGTCCGTTTCTCATCTCATATCCCTGCACAGGAGTCTCGACCCATGGCCATCGAGCGCACGCTCTCGATCATCAAGCCCGACGCGACCCGCCGCAACCTCACCGGCGCCGTCAACCAGCGCTTCGAGGAGGCGGGCCTGCGCATCGTCGCGCAAAAGCGCCTGCACCTCTCCAGGGCCCAGGCCGAGGCCTTCTACGGCGTGCACCGCGAGCGGCCGTTCTTCAACGACCTCGTTGCCTTCATGACCTCCGGCCCCGTCGTCGCCCAGGTGCTCGAGGGCGAGAACGCCGTCGCCCGCAACCGCGAGGTGATGGGCGCCACCGACCCGGCCAAGGCCGATGCCGGCACCATCCGCAAGGACTTCGCCGAGAGCATCGAGGCCAACTCGGTGCACGGCTCGGACAGCGCCGAGAACGCCGCCATCGAGATCGCCTTCTTCTTCAGCGCCATCGAGATCGTCGGCTGAAGCAGCTCCTCGTCATCGCCCACGCCCCCTCGCCCAACACCGCCCGCCTGCGCGACGCGGTGCTCGAGGGGGCAAGGGCGCCGGAGATCGAGGGCGTCACCACTAGGGCGCTCAGCCCCTTCGACGCCACCGCCGACCACGTCCTCGAGGCCCAGGCGGTCATCCTGCTCACCACCGAAAACCTCGGCTACATGAGCGGGGCGCTCAAGGACTTCTTCGACCGCAGCTACAACACGCTGATCGACCAGACCGACGCCGCTCCCCTACGCGCTCCTGGTCCGCGCCGGCCACGACGGCACCGGCACCTGCCGCGCCGTCGCCAGCATCACCTCCGGCATGCGCTGGAAACCGGCCCAGGACCCCGTCGTCTGCCGCGGCCCCTGGGACGACAGCTTCGTCGAGCAGGCCAGGGACCTCGGCACCGCCATGGCCGCCGGGCTGGAGGTGGGGATCTTCTGAGGCTGTGCGCCGTTAGTCCGGCGCGGCGACCGCACAGAGAGGTGGCTGGGTTCGTCTGGACAGATTTCCGCTCGCGATAAGTGGAGCCTCTGCCGTTTGCCGTTGGGTGCCGTTTTCGGGGCGTCACGCCGGGAGGGCGTAGCCCGACCAGAGTGACGCCCCGAAAACGGCGACGCAATTCATGCTGCCGCGACCTGCGGCAGGCGGTGGAAGTAGGCGTAATCCGGCGTCCGGGCGTCAAGGCTCGAATGCGGGCGCTTGCGGTTGTAGAAGTCCAGATAACGGCCGATCGAAGCGCGGGCCTCGCGGACGCTGTCGTAGGCTCGGAGATAGACCTCCTCGTATTTCACCGAGCGCCAGAGCCGCTCGACGAAAACGTTGTCCCGCCATGCTCCCTTGCCGTCCATGCTGATGGCGATGGCCTGCCCCAGAAGGAGGCCGGTGAAGTCGGCGCTGGTGAATTGGCTCCCTTGGTCCGTGTTGAAAATCTCTGGCCTGCCATGCTTCGCCAGCGCCTCCTCGACCGCCTCGAGGCAGAACGCCACTTCCATCGTGATCGAGAGTCGCCAGGCCAGGACCCGGCGGCTGAACCAGTCGACCACGGCGGCGAGATAGACGAAGCCGCGCGCCATCGGGATGTAGGTGATGTCCATCGCCCAAACCTGATTCGCCCGTTCGACCGTCATCGAGCGCAGCAGGTACGGGTAGATCTTGTGGCCCGCTGTCGGCTTCGAGGTGTTCGGGCGACGGTAGAGCGCCTCGATCGCCATGCGCTTCATCATCGTCGCGACCCGCTGGCGACCGATCGCGACGCCCTCGCCACGCAACAGATCGCGCAGCATCCGGCTGCCGGCGAACGGGTAGTCCAGATGCAGCTCGTCGATCCGCCGCATGATCGCCAGATCGGCCGGCGGCACCGGACGGGCCTGATAGTAGAGGCTGCCACGGCTCAGCTTCAAAAGCGTTGCCTGCCGCGTCAGCGGGAGCGCGTGCTCGCGGTCGATCATCGCTTGACGCTCAGCATGCCGGCCTTGCCGAGCGCACCGGCCAAAAAATCGTTCTCCAGCGCCAACTCGCCGATCTTCGCATGTAGCGTCTTCAAATCCACCGCAGGTGCCGCCGCCGGGCCCGCCGAGCCGGAGCCGAACACCCCGGCGGCGCCTTCCAGCAGCTGCGCTTTCCAGGTCGTGATCTGGTTTGGGTGAACATCGAAGAACTGCGCCAGCTCCGCCAGCGTCTTCTCGCCCTTGATGGCCGCCAGTGCCACCTTCGCCTTGAATGCCGGACTGTGGTTCCGACGTGTTCGCTTCGTCATGTGCTCTCCTGATCCGCGGCGATCCTCGCCGCCCTCAGGCAGAAAATCCACTTATCCCACTGTCCAGATTCTCCGGGCCACCTCTCAGAGACTAAGCAATCGATTGGTGTCAGACGAAACCTATCGTTCTCGCCTGCTACAAAAAACGTGTGTGATTTGGCGTCCTTACTCTTCAAGGCCTGACGTCAGAGCCAAGACGGCGACCATTCGGAAGCGAGTTCTTTTCGACACGCATGCGCCAAAGATAGCGATTTTCCTTTAAGGCCACTTAGGTGCGAGTCGATGTCGTTCGATCCGTCCACCGACGGACTCAACTTTCTCAAGCTTTGCCCGAAATCAATCATAGCAGCAGTTATGGTTTTTTTTTCGATCAACCCCATGACGCCCCAATACATCTGCCAGAACCGCTCGATGTCGGCCTGCACGGGCTCGACCGAGATCGCCAATCGCGATGTCGTTTCAACTGCCTCTTCACACCATGCAAGCTTTCTCTCAAGGTATGGCTTCTCAGCTTCAACTGCCTGAATTTGAACGAATTGTACTACGCCAAATACGAACCCCGCTAGACCCACAAACGCCACCACGCCTTTGATCAGATTATCAGTGGACATTTCACGACCCTCCTATGGGATCGGCCAGCACAAGCCCGTATAGTTTGCGATCCGTCCCCGGATTGCTAGTAATCTCATAACTAGACCAGCCTGACAAAAACGGTTCTCTGATCGCGGCTTTAGGGTCAAGAGCGAGATGGCATTGTCCGTCCGGGGTCATGGTTCGCTCCGAGGTCGAGGGTTCTCGCCTCATGATGGCGTCCGTTGGCTGATCGTCTGCGACTGCCGCTTGCGGGTTCATGCTGCCCCTTCCGCGATCGACCGGCCTCCGTCCCGCCGGGACTCCGCTCGCCGCCGCGCGGCGGAAACGCGATCAGGCAGTGGCCTCCTTCGTCCGTTGGCCATTTTTCCAAAGCGCCAGCACTAGAACGGCGATAACGCATGAACGCTGGCCGCATCCTACGACGCGGCAGACTATCTCTTTGCGCCCGGAGCTGGACGCTGGCCTGCAGCGCAACGCGGCAAGGATTACGACTGGTCGGAAATCGCGCGGTCGGCAGCGCCTTGGCGTAGATGGGCAAGTATGCGGCGCTGCAGCAACCGCGGCGATGGCTGCGCCGTGCGAAGCGGCGAACAGCACGCGGAGACCCCGAAGGCGCGAAAGGACGGTTCATGCTGCAAATGTTGTCCGGGGTCTGGGCCCTTCTGCTCGGCATCGTGCTCATCATGCTGGGCAACGGCATGCATTTCACGCTGATCGGCCTGCGCGGCGGGATCGAGGGATTTTCGGCAGGCGAGCTGGCCATCGTCACCTCGGGCTATTTCGTGGGCTTCCTGTCGGGCGCGCGTCTCACCCCGTTGCTGATCCGGCGGGTGGGGCATGTGCGCGTGTTCGCGGCGCTGGGCAGCTTCATGTCGGCGGGGCTGATCGCCTTCACGCTGGTGGCCGAACCCTGGGCGTGGACGCTGCTGCGGGTGCTCATCGGCTTTTGCATGTCGGGCATCTACGTTGCCGCCGAAAGCTGGCTGAACAACGCCGCCACCAACGAGACACCGCGGCAAGGTGCTGTCGGCCTACATGATCGCGCAGACGCTCGGCATCATCGGCGCGCAGGGGCTCTTGACGCTGGGTGATGCGGCAAACTCGGCGCTCTTCATCGTGGCCTCGATCCTGGTGTCGATCTCCTTCGCGCCGATCCTTCTGTCCGTCGCGCCTGCCCCGACGGTCGAGGTCGCGCGCCCGATGTCCCTGCGCAACCTCTTCGCGAGCTCGCCGCTCGGCACCGTCGGGATTTTCCTGCTGGGCAGCCTGTACGCGACGCAATCGGGCATGGGCGCGGTCTTTGGCACCAAGATCGGGCTGTCGGCGGACTTGATCGCGCTCTTCGTTGCGATGCTGTTTGCCGGAGCGCTGCTGCTGCAATACCCGTTCGGCTGGCTTTCCGACCGGATGGACCGGCGCAAGCTGATCTTCGGCGCGGCCGCCCTCGGCGCTGCATCCTGCGCGCTCGGTTGGCTCAGCGGCGACGCTTTGTGGCCCTTGATGGCCGCTGCCTTCTTCGCCGGCGGCGTGACGACCCCGCTCTACGCCCTGTTTCTCGCCTACACGAACGATTTCCTCTCGGCCGACGAAATGCCCGCCGCGTCCGGCGGGCTGGTCTTCACCTTCGGCCTTGGCGCCATCGCCGGCCCGCTGATCACCGGCTGGGCGATGCAGGGGTTCGGCCCGTTCGCGTTCTGGCTCGTGCTGTCGGTCACCTTTGCTGCCGTCGCGGTCTATGCGCTCTACCGCATGACCCAGCGCCCGGTCGCCCCGGCGGCCGAGACCGAAAGCTACCTCGGCGTGCTGCCCACCGCCTCGCCCGTGGCCGTCGAGGCGGCAGGCGCCTGGGCCGCCGAACAGGCCGAGGCCGAACGCGAGGCCGACGCACAGGCCTGATCGCGGCGACCGACCTGCCGCGTCGCCTCGGGCCAACGCTGGTCGACGTGACCACGGCGAATTGCGGGTGCGAGAGAAAAGCTGCCGTTCCGCTGCCCTGATCACCGCGTTCGACGACTGGGCCGATCGCGGCCGTCTAGACTCGACGAAGAATGGCACCTTTGTCCCGCAGGGTGGACGACTAACGTCCTGTCGGAACTATCGGAACAAAAACGATTGATATCGCCGCTGACAGAAACCCATGAACTTTCTTGGCCAGTTCTTCCTAACTGCAGACCTTAGCGGCCAACTTGACCAGCGGCGGCGATAGCGGACGAAGCCGCTGTGCATTTCTGGCCGGCCAGTGTCTGATATCGGCTGCGAGCCCCCCGTCGAACGATCCCGCACGGACCTCAGGGCCTGTTAGCCCGGGCACTTGCCTGAAAGCAGGTTCTCTTCTGCAGCGAAGATAGCCTGCAAGAAGTCCATGACGACGCGTATGCGGGGTGCCTTTGCCATGGCGAGATGGATTTCGGCCCAGGCGGTTTGCGTCCAGACCGGTTTTGGGAGCACGCGATGCAAGTCGGGGTCTCGGTCCCCCACGAAACAATCGAGCACACCGATACCGACGCCCGCCCTGACCAGTTCGTGAATATGGCTCTCGGAACTCGCGCGCGCCACGATGGTGCCGGTTGGAAAACTCGCCGCCAGGATACGGGAGAAATCCGACCCATCGTATTCGCGCGGCAGCCCGATCAGAGACGGCTGCTGTCGCGTCGACGAAGCTTTCGCTGCATACGCCGCCTGCGCCAAGGTCCCAAGCCTTCGGCCCACGGAATTGGGGTGCTGGGGCTCGCGGCTACGCAGAGCGATATCTGCCTCGCGGCGCGACAGATCAACGAATTCGAGGTTCGATGAGAACGTGATTTCAAGACCCGGGTGCCGGTCGAGTAGGCGTGGTAGCCGGGGAATGATCACATGGTCGAAGATCGCGTCCAGCCCTGTCAGGCGAACCTGACCATCGATCCGCTGATCCGTTCCTTCAATCTCGTTCTGGAATGACTGGGTCGCACGTTCGAATTCTTCGGCAAGCGCTATGGCCCGGTGCCCCGCCTCCGTTGCAACGTAACCGCTGCTCAATCGGTCAAACAGGCGCGCGCGCAGCACGCCTTCGACCGTAGCGATCCGACGGCCAACGGTCGTTGCGTCTATCCCCAGTTCGCGGGCAGCGCCGGCAAGCGTCCCGGCCCGCGCCAAAGCGAGAACCACTTTCAGATCATCCCAATTCATGCCTGCATAATTGCAGCATTGGACTGCAATGACATCGGTTTTTTTGCGGCTCCGCGTCGGGCAAGATCGGTGTGGCTCGAGGCGACACCAAGCATCGCAACAGGTGGCCGCCGCCAATATCAGGAGTTTGAGATGACCGCTCGATCCGCTTCAATCGCTGGCGAAGACGACACTTCAAGCATCATTGCTACGCTTGTCACAGCCTTTGTCGACGACCCCTTCATTCGCTGGATGTTCCCGCAGCCCAAACAGTACCTCTCTGCGTTTCCTCTTGTTCTGACGTACTTCGCGGGCGCGGCCTTCGAAAACCAGACCGCTTACCGGACAGAAGAGACCAATGGCGCGGCCCTGTGGCTGCCCCCCGGTATTTCACCGGATGAGGAAGGGCTTGGCCAAGTGCTGCAGGACCACATCGACGCGGAAAGACAGGAGCAGGTCTTTACCGTCATGCAGCAAGTTGGCGCCGGGCATCCAGAAGACTTGCATTGGTACCTACCGGCGATGGGTGTCGATCCCATAGTTCAGGGCAAGGGCTACGGTGCCGCGTTGCTGAACAAGAGTCTCAGCGCCTGCGACACATCCTGTCGTCTGGCCTACCTTGAATCGACAAACCCGATCAATGTTCCGTTTTATCAACGCCATGGGTTCGAAGTGATCGGCAAGATCCAGGTCGATGGATCGCCCGTGCTGACCCGGATGCTGCGAGAGGGGCGTTAGGACAGTTTGAGCGCCGCGTGAAAAGTGTGGCACATGCCGATCACCGACGCGCTCAAGCCTCGCTCGGCAAGCATTTTCGGCCATTCATGCGCGCCGCGGCATCCGTGCAAATGGACTGCGAATGGCCGTTCGCTGCATCGAGCACCGACGGCTGCTTCTTGAACAACAATCCCTTGCCACAACCATCCGGCCACGAACGGTCATTTTCGGCCGTGACAGAAACGCAGGTTTTTTGTCACTGCGCTTCGTCGGGTACTACTGCATCAACCTCGATCTCGACGAGCCATTCCGGGTTCACAAATCGGGTGACCGCCGTGATTGTATCGACCGGACGAGAATTCGACGCAGTACTTTTTCCTCGCCGCGATGGCTTGTTTCCAGTTGTCAATATCTGTCAAGATGACCCTGGTTCGCACAATGTCCTGAATACCTGAACCAGCCTGCTCGAGGGCCGCTTTGATGATCTCGAAGCATTGTGTCGTCTGAGCGAATACATCCCCAACGCCTACTGTTTTGCCATTGGCATCAACCGGCGCGGTGCCACCCACTGAAATGTAGGGTCCGACGCGAACAGCGCGGCTGAAACCAACGATCTCTTCCATCGGGTTGCCGTTGGAAATCAATTGACGCATAGGATGGCCCTCCCGCTTACCGGAAGCATAGTTTCATACCACCGGATTCTGCCATTGTCCTGATCGTGCGGCCAAGAACCTTTGGTCAATACCTTTCGTTCCAATACGGTCGCTGATGTCTGGCCACGCGGCCTCGCATCCACGACGGGGTGAGCAGTGACAAAATCCATTGGCCAAACCTCTGATGTTCTGGCACGTTTTCGTCCGGCCGGCGAGCGCCGCCGCATCGGCGCCTGACGGGCGTCGAGCTGCGTCTACGGCGTGACTGGCACGAACAGCCGCAAGAGCGCGCTGCCCAGCAAGAAGCAGATACCCGACGGTCAGGCAGACCTCGTCGATCCGTCGCCAGTCGGCGACGTCGCGATTGCGCTTGTCCGACAGGATGGACCTGACGCGGTGCTTGAAGGTCTATCGGCTCGGCCGGCAGGGATCTGACGGACTCTCCTGCAGCTTCTTCTTGCGAAAATTGAGCGACCAGGTCGGGACGGCGAGGATGGCGATGCCGGCGAGCGTGGCGAGGTTGAGCCACCAGTGCGCGTCGGCCCCCGTCATCGGACGGCGAATGCAGCGATCATCAGACGGCGACGGCGGCGATCATCTCGTCGGCCGTGTTCTTGCGCGACTTGACGAACGCATGCTCGTCGAAGGCGTGCGCCGAGAAACCCACCAGCATGTGGCCGTCGCACGCCGCCACGTAGCGCATGACGGTATCCCAGGCCGGCAATGAGCCCGTCGGCGCCTCCAGCCTGGAGATCATCGGCTGCGACAGGGTGGATTTCCGCTCCACGTCCTTCTGCGTCATGCCCTTCTCCTTGCGCAGCGCGCGCAGGGCCAAGGCGAGCTTGCGCTTGACCTCGTTGGTCTCGATCTCGCGCGCCACGTCGGGGCGCCGTTCGCGAAGCTGTGACCTGAAGCTCTTCTCAGCCATCTGCCGGCTCCCAACTCGGATTGATCAACGCGAAATGCCGCGTGGCAAGCGAACGCCCGGCATCGCAGGGCCGATCGCGGCTGCGATGCAGCCCATGGACCGTGCACGGCCATGGCCGGCGCTGCTTGGTGTCAAGGGACACGATGAGCACGAGGTGCGCGCACTTGGGAATGTCGAGCGCGTAGATCTCATGGCGATCCGCCAGCAACCCACACCTTTCATCGAGATCGGGATCCTGCACCTCGAGTTCCTCGAGCAGGAAGTCGGCCCCGGTCACGCACCGCGTCGACGGCCGCTCGAAGTCCTTGAGGACCTCGTCCGCGAACGCCGGCACCGGTTCCACGCGACGTCGCACGCCCAAACGCCTTCCCACTGATGCCCAGGCGGCAGAATATACCTTAAGAGTCATATGACTTCAAGAGCATAGGCGAGAAGCGCCCAGGCCGGTGTCTGGCCTGCCAGCTGACATCGGCCAGCGCAGGGCCGTTCTGCGGTTTCTTGCGCGTCCTTGTTTCAAACGTGTTAGGAACCCCTATCGATTTCCACGCTGACAAGAAGTAGAAGCAAAATGCCTAAACTCATGGCGACACACGAGGTGGATGACGTGGCCCATTGGCTCGCGTCACCCAAACGTGCCGAGGTCTTCGCCTCGGTGGCCAAGAATATCTGCACGTTCGTGCATCCCGACGACCCCCATCGTGTCGGCCTGACCATGGAGGTCGACGATTTGGCGGCGTTCGATGCCATCATGAAGAGCGAGGCAGGTGCCGCCGCCATGAAGTACGATGGCGTTCGACCCGAGACCGTCGTCGTCTTCATCGAGCGCTGACGCCGATCGGCTGTCCGGTCATATTCGAGCGGCCGCGCGGATCCGGCCGGGAACGACGGTTGTCTGGGCGGATGCGCAGCGCGCCTGCCGCGCGTCCTACCGCGCGACGTCGTGGCCGATTCCCGGCGGCACGTCCGCGTTGAAACGCTCGCGCATCACCAGGCGGGGGCCGCCGCCAGGAACCGTGACGCGGTCGCCGTCGATCGTCACCCCGCCCCGCGCCACGAGATCGAGCCCGATCGGGTAGCAGCGGTGCTCGACCTCGAGCACGCGGGCGGCGAGCGTCGTGGCGTCGTCATCCGGCAGCACCGGCACGACGCCCTGCACCACTATCGGGCCCTGATCGAGGGTCGGCCGGACCAGATGAACGGTGCAGCCATGCACCTGGCAGCCGGCGGCGAGCGCCCGGGCATGGGTGTGCAGGCCCGGGAAGGCCGGCAAGAGCGACGGGTGAATGTTCAAGAGCCGGTCGCGCCACCCCTCGACGAAGCCCGGGGTCAGCACTCGCATGAAGCCGGCAAGGCAGACCAGCTCGATTCCGGCGTCGCGGAGCAGGCGATCCAGCCGCGCCTCGAAGGCCTCCCGGCTGGCGAAGCCACGATGGTCGACGAGTTCGGCCAGAACGCCCTTGCGACGCGCCCGCTCGAGGCCGAAGGCGTCAGGGCGGTTGCTGACGACGAGGACGATCTCGGCCGCCGTCTCGGGCGCGTCGAGCAGCGCCTGCAGGTTGCTGCCGCCGCCGGAGATCAGGACCGCGGTGCGCTTGCGGCCCACGCCGTCTCCACACCGTCGATGACCACCTGGGCCTGTCCCGGCCTGCCGGCTTCGACCTCGCCGACCAGGTTCGCGGTCTCCCCTTGATGGCGCATGATCTCGAGCTGCGCCTCGGCGTCGTCGGCGGCCACGAAGAGCAGCATGCCGAGCCCGCAATTGAACGTCCGCGCCAGGGTGGCCATGTCGAGCTGCCCCGCGTCCGCGAGCCAGCGCATGACCGGCGGCAACTGCCAGGCCGTGGCGTCGAGCCGCAGACGGAGACCGTCCGGGACCACCCGTGGCGGATTCTCGATCAGCCCGCCGCCGGTGATGTGCGCCATGGCCTTGATCCCGCCATGGCGCATCGCCGCCCGACAGCTCCGCACATAGATGCGGGTCGGCTCGAGGAGGATGTCGCCCAGCCGCCGCTCCGGCGCGAACGGCGCCGGATCGGTGAGCGCCAGGCCGGCATCGGCGACCACCCGGCGGACCAGTGAGAAGCCGTTGCTGTGCAGGCCCGAGGCGGCGAGCCCGATGATCCGGTCACCCGGCTCGACCGGCTTGGGCAGCAGGTCGCGGCGCTCGACGGCGCCCACCGCAAAGCCCGCGAGGTCGAAGCGGCCAGGCGCATAGACGCCGGGCATCTCCGCCGTCTCGCCGCCGATCAGCGCGCAGCCGGCGAGCGTGCAGCCCTTGGCGATCCCGGTGACGAGCCCGGTCGCGGCCTCGAGCTCGAGCCGGCCCGTCGCCAGGTAGTCGAGGAAGAACAGCGGCTCGGCGCCCTGCACGACGAGGTCGTTGACGCACATGGCGACCAGGTCGATGCCCAGCGTGTCGTGCCGGCCGAGCGCCTCGGCGATCAGCAGCTTGGTGCCGACGCCGTCCGTGGCGGCGACCAGGAGCGGATCGGTGAACTCCTCGGCGGCGAGATCGAAGACCGCGCCGAAGCCGCCGAGCCCGCCCATCGTGCCCGCCCGGGCCGTCGCCAGCGCCAAGGGCCCGATCCGCTCGACCAGCCGGTTGCCGGCCGCGATATCGACCCCGGCCTTCGCGTAGGCGTCGCCGCCGCCTTCCTCTTGTGTCACACTAGGGGTGCACCTTATTTCAGACATGAAACGAAGCCGGCGCCCGTTGCCCGGCCGGATCACGCGGCCAGCCGAGACGGGCGTCCCTGCCGACGGGAACCTAGGAGAGAAGATGGCTCTTGCAAAGCGCGCTGCTGCCCCGCCGCTCGCGGCCTTCGCCCTGCTCATCGGGCTCGTCGTCCAGGCCAGCGAGGCCCGCGCCGATCCCTACGAGGTGAGCGGCATCGCCGTCGACGTCGAGGCCGAGAACGCGGTCATGGCCCGTGAGCTGGCGATCGAGCAGGCCCAGCAGGACGGGCTGCGCGAGCTGCTCCAGCGGCTCACCTTGCCCGCCTACTACAGCCAGCTGCCGATCCCGAGCCAGCAATCGATGAGCCAGCTGGTGAGCGGCTTTGAGGTCGAGGAGGAGAGCCTCTCGGCAACCCGCTATGTGGGCCAGCTCTCGGTCGTCTACGACGAAGCCGCCGTCCAGGACCTGATGCGCGGCACCGGCGCGCCGATCGCCGTCGACCTGCCGCCCTCGCTGTTGATCGTCCCGGCGCTCGACGAGGCCGGCGGGCTCGCCGTCTTCACCGGCCCCGATGGCTGGCGCAACGCCTGGGCCGAGCAGGCGGGCCGGAACACGCTGCTCGATCTGCGGCTGCCGCTCGGTGACCTCGAAGACCTGCGAGCGCTGAGCGGCCAGGTTATCGAGCTTCGCCCGGAGACGGCCCTGGCCGAGGCCGCGACGCGCTACGGCACCGAGGCCGCCATGCTCGTCGTCGCCAACCCGGACGACCCGATGGCGCCGTCGCAGGTGACCGTCGTCATGGGTGGCGCGCATGGCTGGCCGACGCCGGCCACCAGCGAGACGGTCACGCTCGACGCCGAACCGGAGATCGTCTGGACAGCGGCCGTTCGCCGCTTCATGGCCGGGCTCGAGGGCGAGTGGAAATCCCAGAACCTGGTGCTCAACGACCAGACGGCCCGCCTCGGCGTCGACGTGCAGCTGGGCTCCCTCGATGCCTGGGCGGATATCCGCCGGCGGCTGGCCGAGGTCGCCGTCATCCGGCGGGTCGAGATCGAGACCTTCGCGCAGCAGGACGCGGCGCTGGTCCTGAACTACGTCGGCACGCTCGACCAGCTGCAGCGATCCCTGGCGACACGCGGGCTCGATCTGGCGGACGGTGCCGGCACCTGGCGGCTGCTGCGCATGGCGGGGCAACCGACGAGCCTGCCTGCCGTCGAGCCTGCCGAGCTGCCGATCGATGCACCTGTCGAGCTGCCCGTCGAGCCGCCGGCCGGCGAGACCGCCCTGCCAGCCGCGGGCTGAGGCTTTGCGGGGCGGCTGGCCCGTGTCGATCGAGGCGGCGGTGCGCCGCAACCTGGCGAACGCGATCACCCTGTCGCGGCTCGTGGCGGTGCTGCCGATCTGGCTGTTGATCGATGCGGGCGCCTATGGCGCGGCGCTCGCCCTCTTCGCGATCGCGGCCCTGACCGACGCGCTGGACGGGGCGGTGGCCAAGCTCATGGGCACGGCATCGACCTTCGGCGCCTTTCTCGACCCCCTGGTCGACAAGCTGATGCTGGGCTTTCTCCTCGTCATCGCCGGGACGCTCGGCTGGACCTCGCTCTGGCTCGTGGCGCTGGTCGTCGGCCGGGACATGGCGCTCGGCATCGGTGCCCTGAACCTGCAGGTCCGCAACAAGACCCGCCGGCTGGAGCCCCTGGTCATCGGCAAGCTCTGCACCATGACCCAGTTCGTCTTCTTCGGCATCCTGCTTGCCGAGGCGGCTGGGCTCCTCGCCTACGGCCTGCCGCATCAGCTCCTGGCAGCCCTCGTGGTCGTCACCGCGACGAGCTCGATCGCCGCCTACGTCTATTACGCCCGCTTCGGCGCCGACATGCTGAGCGTCGGCACCTGACCGCATGACCGTCACCCGATCATGCTGAGCACACTGCCCGCCACCCAGCTGGCCTGGACCTGCCGTTCGAGGACGGCGACCGGCTCGAGGACTTCCTCCGCTCGCCCGCCAATGCCGAGGCGCTCGACGCCGTCCTCGCCTGGCCCGCCTGGCCAGCCCCCGCCCTGCTGATCTGGGGGCCGACCGGCAGCGGCCGAACCCATCTGGCGCGGATCTGGGCGAGCGCCACGGGCGCCCGCCTGCTCGACGGCAACCGGCTTGGCGCCGCGCCTGCGGCCCTGGCCAGGCTCGGCGAGGCCCGCGCGTGCGTCGTCGACGATGCCGACGCGGTGCACGACGACCGGGTCCTGCTCCACCTCTACAACATGGTGGCGGGCCAGGGCGGCCACCTCCTCTTGACCGCATCCCGGCCGCTCGGTGCCTGGGGGCTCGAGCTGCCCGACCTCACCTCCCGGCTGCGAACCGCCTGGAGCTGTAGGATCGACCAACCGGACGACACGCTGCTCGCCGCACTCCTGGTCAAGCAGCTCCAGGACCGCCAGCTCACCGTGCTGCCCGGCGTCGTCGCCTACCTGGCACGGCACATGGAGCGGTCCTTCGCGGCGGCGCGGCGGGTCGTCCGCGAGCTCGACCGTGCCTCGCTTCGCGCCCGCCGCCCGATCACCCTGCCACTGGCCAGGGCCGTGCTCGCGAGCGACGCGGCAGCACACGATTCGATCGACGACACCAACGGATGACCGCCGAGCGGCCCAGTCGATGCGCGATCATTTGCTTGCCTGCCACGTCCAGCGGTTGCACAGTCGTTGCAAGGAACGCTTAGCACGCCGTTCCGGACATCGTGATCGTGGCCGGCGCGACGCGCCGATGGTTTCGGCTGTGTCGCCAAGTCCCAGGCCGAACGATCGCCTCTTGGGGGAGGAACCATCATGAAAGTGCATGATCGTAGCATTGGCTTGGCGCTGGCGCTGTGTCTGTCGTTCGGCACGGCGGTCCAGGCGCAAGATGTCAACGACGACCCGTTGACCGAAAGTTGGGCACCGACCGAGTGGGGCGCCGAGGACAGCGCCGGCTCGGTCAACCGCACCACGCCGGAGCTGGTCCTGGCAGCCGCGGGCCTGGTCAAGCAGGGCAAGGTCGCGACCCTCGGCAAGATCTATGCCGGCGACGCGCCGGCCTTCGGCAGCCGCGGCTGGCGGATGACGGTGCCTGGCCTGCCGACCGGCGGACCGTTCGGCGCGCACCAGCTCGTCTACAACGACGAGTACCTGGCGACCGAGATCGGCCAGATCGGCACCCAGTTCGATGGCCCGGGCCATATCGGTGTCATCACCTCCGATGGCATGTTCTTCTACAATGGTCGCATCCTCGACAAGGATCCGGCGATCACCGCCTATGGCCTCGGCCCCTTGGGCGTCGAGCATGTCGCCGAGAAAGGCTTCGTCTGCCGCGGCGTGCTCTTGGATGCGGTCGGCCTATCGCGGCGGCCAGCTGCCGATCCCGACTGGTGAGCCCGGCGATCCGGGCATCATCACCGACGAGGATGTCGAGGCCATGGTCGCGGCCCAGGGCATCGACCCGATCGCCGAGGGCGACTGCGTGTTCCTGCATACGGGACATGGCGACATCTGGCACCCGGATGACTGGGACAAGTTCGACGCGGCCGAGAAGTCGGAGCGGGTGGCCGAGTTCAATGCGGGCGAGCCCGGCTTCGGTATCTCGGCCTGCGACTACCTCGCCGACCGCAAGATCATCCTGACCGGCGCCGACACCTGGGCCGTCGAGGCCGTGCCCGGCGAGAACGCGGACAAGCCGTTCGAATGCCATGTGCAGATGCAAACGCGCCGCGGCATCTGGAACATCGAGAACCTCGACCTGAACCAGCTGGTCGAGGATCAGGCTCACGAGTTCCTGTTCGTCTGGGCGCCCCTGAAGATGAAGGGCGCCACCGGCTCGCCGGGCAATCCGGTGGCCATCTACTGAGCGCCGGACCACCGACGCGAGGCCTCCAGCAGCCGTGAGCGCCTTGCGGCGTCTCCAGGAGCTCGGCGCCAAGCCCGAGCTCCTGGTCGCCGGCCTGATGACCGGCACGTCGGTCGACGGCCTCGACATCGCGATCTGCCGCATTTCCTCGACCCTCGACCGCATGCCGGAGCTGATCGCCGGCCGTACCGTGCCGTTTCCGGCAGCGTTGCGCGCGCAGCTGCTCGGCCTGAAGGACGCGAGCGTGCCGGAACTGGCCCGGGCCGACCTGGCGCTCGGCCGCTTTCAGGCGACGGCGCTCGAGGCCTTTCTGGCGGAAACGGCCCTGGGTCCGCTCGATCTCGTCGGCAGCCATGGCCAGACCGCCTATCACGAGCACCGGGTGACGACGCTGCAGATCGGCGAGCCGGCCTGCATCGCCCAGGCGCTGGGCTGCCCCGTGGTCGCCGATTTCCGCCGCGCCGATGTCGCTGCCGGCGGCTCCGGCGCCCCGTTGGTGCCGGTGTTCGACCAGCTCTTCCTTGCCGATCCGGCCAGGACCGTCCTGGCGCTCAATCTCGGCGGCATCGCCAATTTCACCGTCCTGCCGAAGGGCGGCGGTGCGCCGCTCGCCATGGATTGCGGGCCTGGCAACATGGTGGTCGACGGCCTGGTGCAACGCTTCAGCGGTGGTGACCTGACCTATGACAAGAGCGGCGCGCTCGCCGCCAATCGGCGCGTCGACCGGGCGCTGCTGGCCGAGCTCGCAGGCCGCCCCGAGCTGCAGACCCCGCCGCCGCGATCGCTCGGCCGCGAGCAGTTCGGCGACAGCTTCGTCGACGCGCTGATCGAGCGGGTCGCACCGGCGAGCGATGCCGAGTGGGGCGAGCTGATCGCCACGGCCACGGCACTCACCGCCGAGGCGCTGGCCAGGGCCTGCGAGGCCTTCGTCCCGGCCGCGCCCGGCGAAGGCGCGCGCGTCGACCGCATCCTGGTGAGCGGCGGCGGCGTCCACAACGCGACCCTGCTCGGCATGATCGAGATGCGCCTGCCGGGGGTCGAGGTGTCCTCGACCGCAAGGGTCGGCCTCGATCCCGACTTCAAGGAGGCGATCGCCTTCGCCGCCCTTGCCGTGCTCGGCCTCCTCGGCGGGCCGGTCGCCACCGGCAGCTTCACCGGGGCCAGCCACCCGGTTCGCCTGGGCAAGATGGCGCTTCCCTAGAGTCTCGCCCTTGCTGCCCTTCGGGTACGCCTGCGCACCCGGGCAGCGTTAACCCTTCCTTCAATAAAACATGACATCGTCGCTGCGTGGCGTCGGTCTTCGGGCCGCGTCGATCCATAGCCGGGCAGTGCGCAACATTGCGTTGGGTGCTGGCGGCGGTCCGTCGATGGTGAGGTCGGATGTCAGTCCTGAACGGTCGAAACCCAGTGCTTGCCCGCTTGTCGCTGCTGCTGCTCGTGGGCGTCGCTGGCTGCACATCCAGTGCTGGCGAGAGCCCGCTCCTCGCCGGGTCGGGCAGCAACCGCTCGCTCGCCGGCGCGGTGCAGGGTCAGGGCGTCGAGCAGCTGGTCAGGATGGGCCAGCGCAGCCTGGCGGGCGGCGATACGACCACCGCGATCGGCCTCGCGCAGGAGGCGCTGTCACGCGACGGCGGCAGTGTGGAGGCGGCGCTGGTGCTCGGCTACGCTCAGCTGGCGGCCGGGGCACCGCAGGAGGCGGGCTTCGCCTTCGGCCGGATCCTGCGCCACGACCCCGAGCACCGCGAGGCCGGCATCGGCTATGCCAAGGCGATGATCGCCATCGGCCGCACGGATGCCGCGCTCGACCATCTCGAGCCATTGGCCCAGCGTGCACCGAACGATGTCGAGGTGTTGAACCTCCTCGGCGTGGCGCACGACCTCGAAGGCGCCCACGCCCAGGCGATCGCGACCTATCGTCGGGCGCTCGTGGTCACCCCCGACGCCCCGGACGTGTCCAACAATCTCGGTCTCTCGCTGGCCCTCGCCGGTCGGCACGAGGAGGCCATCGGCGTGCTCCGGCCACTCGCCGAGGGCTACGTGTCGACCGCCCGGGCGCGGCAGAACCTGGCGCTGGCCTACGGCCTCGCGGGCTCCTTCGACGCGGCGGAACGCTGGAGCCAGATGGATCTGTCGGGTGCCGAGGTCGAAAACAATCTACGGTACTTCCGGCTTATCGGCGGGCTCGCCCCGGGCGCCGCCCGGAGCAGCGCGCTGCAGCCCGAGTTCGCAAAGCCGGTCGTCGAGGTGGCGCCCATGCACCGCCTCGGCGAGCCGCCAGCGGATGCGGCGCCGGCGCCGACATCGGTCGAGCGGCTGCCGGCGGCAGTGCGCCCCAAGGCCGGCTTTGCCGCGGATGGGGCTGCAGTCGCCGATGTCGGCGTCGATGTGGCGAGCGTGGGCAGCTGGTTCGTCAATCTCGCGCCATTGACGGAAGCCGACTGGCGTCGGCTCCGCGATCAGCATCGCGAGGCTACGACCGCGCTGTACCGACTGGCATCGGGCGACGAGCCCGATGGGCCCTTCATCGTTGGTCCCTTCGAGACCGCCGATGAGGCGAACTCGCTCTGCCGCAGCCTGGGCGACGATGTCGCCGGCTGCAAGCCGGTCCTGCTCTGACGCCCCACCCGAAAAAGCGTGGTGCTTTTCCTCTTTCTTAACACTTCGGGCGCACAATCGACCCGATCGATGCAGCAGAAGGAACACTGCACATGACCTCTCTCAAGCGTTTCATCAAGGACGAAAGCGGCGCCACGGCCATCGAGTACGGCCTGATCGCGGCACTCATCGCGGTCGTGATCATCGGCACCGTGGGTGCCCTCGGCACCCGGATCGACGGCGCCTTCCAGCAGATCCGCGATGCGCTCCCCGGGGGCGGCTGAGGCGCCTCTCAGCCACATTTGAGCTTTGCCGGCTGGCGGCACACCAACCGCCAGCCGGCCGGCTCAGCCCCCACGTTTTCTTCTGATCCAGGACCAGGGCGTTGCTCGAGATCGCTCATCTCTTCGTCGGCGCTGCCGCGTTAACCGTGTTGCTGGTGGCCGCCTTGCAGGACGTCCGCCAACGGCTCATCGCCAACCGGCTGTCGCTGCTGCTGCTCGCACTTGGTCTCGCTCGGCACCTTCTGGCCGCCCTTGCCGCCGGCTCCCTCGGCTGGGCGATCCTGCTCCCGGCCGCGGCCGCCCTCCTCGTCTTCGCGGTCGGCTACGCCCTCTGGCGGATGGGTGGCGTCGGTGGCGGTGACGTCAAGCTTCTGGCAGCCGCCGCCTTCCTCGTCGGCCCCGAGAGCATCGGTGCGCTGATCATGGCAACGGCTCTGATCGGCGGGCTGATCGCGCTGGGCTACCTGGCGGTGGCGGCGCTGCGCCCGATCGCCGCCATCCTCTGCCCGCGTCTGGTGACCCCACCGCCGGGTGAGCCGGCGACCGCTGCGCGTCCGACCATCCCCTACGGCGTCGCGATCGCCGCCGGCGCCGCTGCCGTCATGCTTCCCTCCCTGCCCACCGTCCTCGGCTGAAGGGCCACATCATGCGCCGCTTCATCTTCCCGATCTTCGCCCTGCTGCTGGCCGGCGGCACCGCCGTCTTCGTCAATGCCTGGCTCGAGGATCAGAAACGAGCCGCTATCGCCAACGCCCAGCAGGTCACGATCGTGGCGGAACCGGACTTCGTCGAGGTGCTGGTTGCCGCCGAGCGGCTGACCCCGGGTCAATTCGTCAAGCCGGGCGCGCTGCGCTGGCAGAAATGGCCCGACGTCGAGCTGCCGGCGAGCTACCTGGTCCGGGGGGTCGCCGACGAGACCGCGTTCGAGGGCGCGGTCGCCCGCCAGGTCGTGGTTCCCGGCGATCCGATCGTTCCGGACAACCTGATCCGCCCCGGCGATCGGGGCTTTCTCGCAGCCGTGCTAGACCCCGACATGCGCGGCGTGTCCGTGCCGGTCGACGAGGCCTCGAGCAATGCCGGACTGATCTTCCCCGGCGATCGCGTGGACCTGATCTTGACGCAATCGGTGAGCATGGCCGGCGAGCTCGCAACGACACGCCGGGTCAGCGAGACCGTGCTCGAGGACGTCCGCGTGATCGCCATGGGGCGCCGCCTGCATACCGAGCCCGAGGAGGATCTCGGCACCAGCCCGATTCGCACCGTGACGCTCGAGGTGACACCGGCATCCGCCGAGCTGGTGGCGCTCGTGACCGAGCTCGGCAAGCTCTCGCTGAGCCTGCGCAGCATCGCCACCAGCGGCGTTCCGGCGACGGCCGCCACCGAGCCGCGGGCAGTGACCTGGGACAGCGACATCAGCCGGGTGCTGGGCCCGAGCGGCCGCGCCTCCTCGACCCTGATGGTCATGCGCGGCGCCAAGGTCGAGGAGATGCAGACGCCGGAAGGAGACGAGCAATGAGCATGGCGCCCCCTTCGACGACGCCGGCTCGCGTCGCCCGGGCTGCCCGGCATCTTGGCGCGCGGTCGGCGGCCCTGGTCGCGTTCGTCCTGTCGGCCGGGCCGCTGCTGTTGGCGACACCCTGGTCAGCACCGCTTGCGGCCGGCGAGTCCAACGTCGTGGCAGCGAGCGGCCAGATCGAGCTCGAGGTCCGCCAGGGACGCTTGATCCGGCTCGAACGCCCGGCCGCATCGGTGTTCGTCGCCGACCCGGAGACCGCCGATGTCCAGGCACATTCGGCGACCCTCGTCTACGTCTTCGGCAAGGGCGCCGGCACGACCACGATCTTCGCGGTCGACGAGGCCGAGAACGTGCTTTTCAGCAGCTCGATCGAGGTCCGGCATCCGCTGACGCGCATTCAAGAGATGATCGCCGGGCTCGGCCTCGGCGGCCGAGTGGCGGTGCAGTCCATCGATGGCGGCGTCGTCTTGACCGGTACCGTGCCGGATCCGGCGACGGCCGAGGATCTGCGCGAGCTGGTGGCTCAGTTCATCGGCGAGGACGAGGTCCTGCTCAACCGATTGTCGGTTGATGCGCCGACGCAGGTCAATCTGCGCGTTCGCGTCGCCGAGATGTCCCGGGAGGTGACGCGGCTGCTCGGCATTCGCTGGGACGGTGCCCTCAGCTTCGGCGATTTCGCGCTCGGGTTGGCGACCGGCAGGCTGCTGGACGGCACCAATCAGCTGGCCGGCAGCTACACGAGCAGCGACGTGAACATCGCCGGCGTCGTCGACGCGCTCGAGCGGGAAGGATTGGTCAGCGTGCTGGCCGAGCCCAACCTCACGGCACTCTCCGGTGAGACGGCGAGCTTCCTTGCCGGCGGCGAGTTCCCCGTCCCCGTCGGCACTGACAACAACGAGGTCCAGATCGAGTTCAAGGAATTCGGCGTCAGCTTGGCCTTCACGCCCACGGTGATGAACCGCAAGCGCATCAGCTTGCGCGTCCGCCCAGAGGTGAGCGATCTGAGCGAGAACGGCGCCATCAAGGTCCGGGAGTTGACCATTCCGGCGTTGGCGACGCGTCGCGCCGAAACGACTGTCGAGCTGGGCAGCGGCCAGAGCTTTGCCATCGGCGGTCTGATATCGAACAGCACGCGAGCCAACATCGAGAAGCTGCCGGGCTTGGGCGACCTCCCCATTCTTGGAACGCTGTTTCGATCGAACAGCTTCAAGCGCCAGGAGAGCGAGCTCGTGATCATCGTCACGCCGTACCTCGTGCAGCCTCGAAGCGAGCCCGACCTGGCGCTACCGACCGACGGCTACAGGCCAGCCAGCCAGCTCGAGATCTTGCTCGACGGCAAGCTGGTCGGGGCAGCCCCGCAGCCCGGCTTGATGGCCGATCGGACCGGCAGCGCGTTGCGCCTTGCCGGGCCCGCCGGCTTCGCGATTGATTGAAAGGCGAGCCTCATGGCGACAGTGATCAAATCCTGGCCTGGTCCAGCGTTCTGGCGGGCTCCCATGTCCCGGTGCGTGCGCCCATCGTTGCGAAGCTTGGCCTGCGCGCTCGTGTGCCTTGCCGCCGGTTGTGCGGACATTGCCCCGATCCCGACAACGACAGCGTCGCTGCCAAAGCCTCATGTTGCCGAGGTCGAGCTGCTCCACACGGTCTATTTCGACACCGACATAGCCGAGCTTCGACCAGAGGAGGCGCGCGCGCTCCGCGAGTTCGCGCAGCTCACGGATGAACGCCTGAGCATCGATCAGGTCGTCATCGGGCATGCCGATGTCCGTGGCAGCGACGCCTACAACGATCCGCTTTCCGCGCGCCGAGCCGAGAGCGTCGCCGCTCTGCTGCTCAGCGAAGGCATTCCGGCGGATAGGATCAGCCGCCAAGCCCTGGGGCGACGATTTCCAGTGGACGCAGCGGACCAAGCGACCAGCTGGCAGCTCAGTCGCCGAGTCGAGGTTCTGGCCCGCGGCGTGGTCGTGGTCGAGCCCAACTGCCCCGATTGGTCGCGGCCGTCAGCCATGAATATCGACAACTTGCCGACCAGCAACCTCGGCTGCGCAACGACCGTCAATCTCATGCGCATGGTCGCCGATCCACGCGATCTCGTTCGCGGCGCAGGATTGGGTCCCGCAGACGGCACGCGCGAAGCTCTGGCCATCGAGCGCTACCGGACCGACGAGGTCAAGCCTCTGCAGCTGGAGGCCGTCAGCCAATGATCATGAATGCCGAAGCCCCGCACGCAGGCACGACCGGAGACGTCACCCAGTTCTCGGCCTTCCTCGACGACGACGTCTCACGAGCGGTGGTCGAGCAGGTCGTCCGCGATCTGGTTATCGCTCATGCCACGGTCAGCAAAGGAACAATTCGTAGCGCGATCAAGGCGCTCGGACAGAAGCGGTCCCCCAAGACGCTGATCGTCGACCTCAGCAAGTCCGAGCTGCCACTCTCCGACATCAACGAACTGGCAGATGTCTGCGAGCCCGGCGTCACCGTGATCGCGGTGGGCGACCGAAACGATGTCGGGCTCTTCCGAGAGCTCTTGAACAGCGGGGTGAGCGACTACCTCGTGAAACCGCTCACGCCCGCGCTTGTTCAGCGCGCCCTGCTCGCAACAGCCGATGTCGACACTCGAAGTCGGCAGACGACGCGGCTCGGCCGCCTCGTGACGATCATCGGGGCGCGTGGTGGTGTCGGCGCCACAATGCTCGCAACAAGCACCGCGTGGACGATCGCCAACAGGCGGCGCCGACGGGTCGCGCTGCTCGATCTCGACCTGCAATTCGGCAGTGTCGCTCTTTCTCTCGATCTCGAGCCGACGCACGGGCTGCGGGAAACGCTGGAGAACGCGGGCCGTGTCGATGCGCTCTATATCGAGCGATCCATGGTGCAGCACTCGGAGTCGCTTTACGTGTTGAGCTCCGAGGAGGAGCTCGCCGAGGAGATGCCTCGCGATCCTCAAGCCCTAGGCGCGCTCGCCGGCGAGCTCCGCAGCAAGTTTCACTACCTGATTACTGATATTCCAAAAGCCTTCATCAATCAAGCTCATGCCATCATCAAGGAATCAACACATACAGTTGTCGTGACCGATTTATCTCTTGTCGGTATGCGTGATACGCTTCGCCTGATCCAGAATATCACCAACCAGAATGCCGCGTGCCAAATCATTGTCGTCGCAAATCGCGTCGGCGAATACCGTCAAGGTGAAATCGCCAAGCGCGAATTCGAGAAGGCGATCGGACGGCAGGTCAACTTCACGATCCCGTTCCAGGCCAAAAGCGTTCACGCCGCCATGAACATGGGCAGTCCCGCAGCCAGCTCGAGCAAGGTCATTCAAGCAGCGGTGGACAACCTCATCGACCAAATATCGGGCACAGCCGGCAATTCGAAGCCGGGCATTCTCCAACGTCTCTGGAAGAGTTGAGCACAAGCATGTTCGGAAAACGTGCATCAGCTTCCACAACTCTCCCGGCCGCGATCGATGCATCGGGCGCAACCGGTCAGCTTCCATCGCCACCCGCGCAGCCAGAAAAAGAGAGCCCGGCAATCTTAACGCCTCTTCCGGCGCCAATTCCTGATGGCAATTCGGTGCTCAAAGAGCCGGCAGCAAGCACAAAGCGCGCACAAAATCTGTCGGCTGCGCAAGCAACCATTCAAGGGCTTCTCTACGAGCGGATTGATGGTGCTGCCGCTTCGCGCCTGCCCCGAGAGGAGCTTCTTCATCAGGTTATCGACGTCATCGGCGAGATCGTAGTCGAGCAACGCCTATCGCTTACCAGCGCTGAGCAAGAGCAGCTCGCCAGAGCCATCGTCGACGATATGATCGGCCTTGGACCAATCGAGGACCTGCTCAAGGACGACGCGATTACCGACATTATGGTAAATCGTCCTGACCAAGTATATGTGGAAAAACGTGGCAAATTACATTTAACCAACGTTCGATTCCGTGATCGCAATCATGTAATGAATATCGCGCAGCGTATTGTTACGCGCATCGGAAGGCGGGTTGACGAAACGTGCCCGATTTGTGATGCACGTCTTGCTGATGGGAGCCGCGTAAACATCATCGCTCCTCCGCTAGCTATTGATAGTTGTACAATATCAATTCGTAAATTTTCAAATAAAAAAATCACCCTCGACGTTATGGATCGTCAAAATAATATGAGCCATGCTATGGCTAAGGTATTGAAGATTGCTGCCGCCTGTCGTCTCAATATTGTCATATCTGGAGGGACAGGCTCCGGCAAGACTACGATGCTAAACGCTATGTCACAGCTAATTGATGAAGGAGAACGAGTCGTCACTATCGAGGATGCGGCAGAACTTCAACTTCAACAGCCACACGTTGTTCGCCTGGAAACCAGGCCAGCAAATCTCGAGGGACATGGCGAGATCTTGATGCGTGACCTCGTCAAGAACGCTTTGCGCATGCGCCCAGACCGCATCATTTGCGGCGAGGTTCGCGGCCCTGAAGCAATGGATATGCTGCAAGCGATGAATACCGGCCATGACGGCTCGATGTGCACGCTGCATGCCAATAATCCACGCGAGGCAATGAGCCGACTAGAAAATATGATCACTATGGCGGTTGGCAACCTTCCGCAGAAAGCAATTCGCTCTCAAATTGTTGGCGCGATTAATCTCGTCATCCAGGTCTCGCGGATGCGCGATGGTATCAGACGTGTGACGCACATATCCGAAATCGTGGGAATGGAAGGTGATATTATTACAATGCAGGATCTCTTTAATTATGAATATCACGGAGAAAATCGCGATGGATCGCTCCTTGGCGCATTCAAGTCATCCCAATTACGCCCATTTTTTGTCCAGCGTGCCGCGTACTTTGGGCTTGATCGGGCCCTCATTGCTGCGATGACGACAGGTAGTGCGGAAACCGACACATGAACATCGTAATCGCCAGCGCTATCTTCGGCGGGACGATCGCTTTCATTTTGCTGAATCGTAAAGTTATCTCGGGCTCCGGGGCGATTCCAAAAGCACGCTTTGAGCGCGCCATCAATGGCATGAAAGCGCCATCAACACCAAAGAACGACCTACCATCTATTGTTCGCAATCGCTATGCAACGGCACGTTCGAGCGATCACTTTTCAGCGCTTCTGGCGCGCAAGGTCGCGGAAATGGTCGAATCGCTTGAGTTCTTGGGGCTGCGATTATCCGCGCAAACGGCCATTCTTTTAATATTATTTACCTCACTGTGTTCCGGATTCGCTGTTTCTTATGCTTTCCATATTTCGATGGCGATTGCAGCCATGTTTTCGACAGCTGTGACTGTTCTCCTAATTTACACAGCCGTAAATCTGGCCAAAAGGGCTAGAATGACGAAATTTCAGCAACTATTTCCCGACGCTCTCGACTTGGTTGTCCGGAGCGTTCGCGCCGGCTTGCCGGTAAGTGAAGCGATAAAAATGATCAGCACAGAAATCGCCGATCCGGTAGGGGCTTCCTTTGGTGAAGTAAGCTCAAAAGTCAGCATCGGAATTTCTCTGCAAGAAGCACTCGCCCATCTGTCAATACGGATTCCGATACCGGAGCTGCGTTTCTTTGCTATTAGTTTAACAGTCCAACAGGAAACAGGCGGCAACCTCGCAGAGATTCTCTCCAATCTTTCAAAACTTATGCGTAAGCGATTTCAGGTCAAAAAAAAAATTCGGGCTTTGTCTTCGGAGGCTCGTGCGTCAGCCCTCATTATTGGTTCACTGCCTTTTATTGTAGGCGCCGTCATTTTTTCATTCAATAGAAGCTACATTGAGGTTCTTCTGATTGAGGAAGATGGTCGCTTTTTATTGGCATGCGCGCTCACAAGCATTGCGACGGGCGGCGCGATCATGGCTAAGCTCATTCGGTTCCGGATATGATTGAATTGTCTAGTCTTTTGGCGATTGAGAGCCTCTCGCCGCTTACACTGTCGCTGATTGTTGGGGCGATCGTGATGATGGCGCTCCTCGGCCCGGCCGGACTCAAGGGATCGGAAATGGCTGCGACCACGCGCAGGGCCATGCTTGAGCGGCATGGTAATGCTCTGCGCAGCGCCTCGCTGTCACGCCCGCAGAAAGAAAGGTCGATTGAACTAGCTGGTGTTGGCGGCAAACTTAAAACGCTACTCAGTATATTGCCAAGCAAATACGTTTCGGAAAAGCAGCGAAACCTTCGCCGATCAGGCATCAACGATCCACGTTTTCTCACATTCATTTGGATTTATAAGCTTACAATTCCCATCTTTATACTTCTTATTGTCGGCGTAGCGGGCAGCATTCTCCAAAAAAGCGAGCGGATTTTTTTTCTTGGCTTCCCCGAGATTCTGATTATTTTATTTATCTTTTTTGTCCCGGATATTTGGATAAAATTTAGGCGAAAGAAGCGGCAATCGGCCTTGGAGCAGAGCCTCCCTGATGCGTTGGACCTGCTCGTCATTTGCGCCGAGGCCGGATTGAGCCTTGATGCAGCCCTTAAACGGGTCGCCGACGAGTTTTCGAACGCCGTGCCCGAGATTTCGGAAGAACTCTTTCTTACTGCGATCGAACTGAGCTTCCTTCCGAACCGCCGTCAAGCGCTGCTAAATCTCGCCGAGCGGGTTGATTTATCGGATTTCCGTGGTGTTGTCGCGACACTGGTTCAAACAGAGAAATATGGAACGCCTTTGGCGCAAGCCCTGCGCACGCTGTCGGCTGAGTTCAGGGATCATCGACTGTTGGCGGCTGAGGAAAAAGCCGCGAGACTACCTGCAATTTTGACGGTGCCGATGATACTTTTCATACTTCCCGCACTCTTTATCGTGCTGGGTGGGCCAGCCTTTTTAAAGGTTGCCGAGAAGTTTGGCGGCTAAAGGACAAATGGTGCGCAACTGTCCACTTAACCTTCTTGAGTGGCAAACCGCTGGATCGTCTCCCACGGGCTTCGGCCGTGGTTACGGTAGCCGAGATGCGGCCTTTCACGGTTGTCATGGTGCAGCCAGGTGGACGCCTCCGGAAACCTCGCTCATTCGGCTGTGATCGGCTAGAGCATTTTCTAACGCCATGGAATTGTTAGGGATTCCCAAGACCGACAGTTTGTGATTTAAGATTGGGGCTGGTGAAGGAGGCCAGCCTCGATGGCTCTCGCGCTTTCCGATGATTTACGTCGCCGTGTCGTGGCGGCGGTCGAAGAGGGGGTATCTTGCCGCGCCGCCGCGGCCCGCTTCGAGATCGCTCCGTCGACGGCGATCAAATGGCTGCAGCGGTGGCGCCGTACGGGCAGCGTCCAGCCGCGGTCGCGCGGCGGCGACAAGCGCTCGCATCGGCTGGAGGCTCATGCCACGGAAATCCTGGCGCTGATCGATGCGACGCCGGACATGACGCTCGCGGAAATCGTCGCGCATCTCGACCAGCAGCACGGATTGACTGTGGCACCCAGCACCGTGTGGCGACTGCTCGACCGCCACGGACTGAGCTTCAAAAAAAACGGCGCACGCCGCCGAGCAGCAGCGGCCTGACGTCTGGCAGCGGCGGCTGGCCTGGTTCGAGGCCCAGCCAGAGCTGGAGCCCGAGCGCCTCGTCTTCATCGACGAAACCGGCGCCTCGACCAAGATGGCCAGACGCTACGGCCGGGCCGTCAAGGGAGAGCGTTGCCGGGCACCTTTGCCACATGGACATTGGAAGACGACCACCTTCGTAGGAGCCCTGCGCCACGACCGGATGACCGCACCCATGGTCCTCGATGGGCCGATGAACGGTGCCGCCTTCCAGGCTTATGTCGAGCAGGTTCTTGCACCGACATTGCGACCCGGCGACATCGTCGTTCTCGACAACCTGCCCGCACACAAGCCTGCCGCCGTCCGCCAAGCCATCGAGGCCACAGGCGCGGAACTCCGCTTCCTGCCGCCCTATTCGCCGGACTTCAACCCGATCGAACTCGCCTTCGCCAAACTCAAGGCGTGGCTGAACAAGGTCGCAGCGCGAACCATCGACGACCTCTGGAACACCATCGGCACCGCAATCGGGCACTTCACGCCCGACGAATGCAGAAACTACTTCCAGGCCGCAGGGTACGACTTCGAATGATCGGAAAATGCTCTAGTTTTGGGCTGTCGAGGGAGGGAGGCGGCAATGCCGAGGCAGGCGGGGTTCTGGAGTGTCGAGGATCGACTTCGCCAGCTGTCGGCTCAGGGGGATCCTTTGGAGAAGCTCCTGGAGATCGTCGATTTCGAGCTGTTCCGTGCGGTACTGAATGAAGCTGTTGGCAACATGGACCGGCCGCGGGGCGGCCGGTCACCGTTCGACGCCGTCTTGAAGTTCAAGATGCTGTATCTGCAGGCGCAACATGGTTTGAGCTTCGAGGCGACCGAGCATCTGGTGCGCGATCGGTTATCCTGGATGAGGTTCTGTGGCCTGACGATCGCCGATCCGGTGCCGGATGCGAACACGCTCTGGGACTTCCGCGAGGCGCTGCTCCGGGCCGATGCCCTGGACCAGTTGTTTGCCCGCCTCGACCAGGCGATCAAGGATGCCGGCTATTTGCCGATGTCCGGCCAGATCGTCGATGCGAGCCTGGTGGCGGCACCTCGCCAACGCAACACCAACGAGGAGAAGGCGGCGATCAAGGCGGGCAAGAAGGCGGCCGAGATCTGGTCGGACAAGCCGGCCAAGGCGGCGCAGAAGGACACCGACGCGCGTTGGACGTTGAAGACGAGCAAAGGCAAGGTCGAGGCCGACGGCACCATCAAGCGCGACCTCGCGATCCCCGCCTTCGGCTACAAGTCCCACATCGGCATCGACAAGCGGCACGGTTTCATTCGCCGCCAGAAGGTCACCGACGCCGCCGCCCATGATGGTGCTCGATTGCGCGAGGGGCTGATCGATCCCAGCAATACCGCATCGGATGTGTGGGCCGACACCGCCTATCGCTCGAAGGCGAACGATGAGTTCCTCAGCCACCGCGGCAAGACCAGCCAGATCCACCGGCGAAAACCCACCGGCAAACCGATGCCGAAGCGAACGGCCAAGGCCAGGAAATCCGCGGTGCGGGCGAAAGTCGAGCACGTCTTCGCCCAGCAGAAACACCGGATGAAGCTCACCATCCGCAGCATCGGCATCAAGCGTGCCGAGGCGACCATCATGATGGCCAACATCGCCTACAATCTCGGCCGATGGCGATGGTGGGAGGGGCGAACCGCGTCCGCTTGACGGCAAAAAGCCAGATCTATCGGCACATCGGCCCGAAATCCACCTCCATAGAAGCATGACCCGCTCCCAAAACCACGCCATCAACGTCAGAGCTCGGTCAAAGACCGGAAATCAGCCGATTCCCGGAGGTGTCCACGTGATCTCAAGGGTCAGCTGTCGGTGTATCTTCGACTCGCGGCGGCGGGCGAGCGCGTGCTGATCACGGACCAGGATCACGTCATCGCCGAGCTTCGTGCGCCTGCTCCCGAGCAGCCGGCAACCACCCTCCGCGCCGATCCCGCCAGACCGCAACGATCATCAGCGCCGCTTCGGCCGGCCCGCCGGAAAGCGGCCCGCCCGGCCGTCGGGAAACAAGCGCCCAACAAGAGCGACCCTTGAGGCGATAGCGCCGATCGATGATCGCGCGGCTGAGCGATCCGGCAGCGCGACGGATGCGCTCGTGCGAGCATGGCCAGGATTGCCGGGTAGCCGTCATCGGGGGTGCGACGTCGAGGTGGATCGCGGGGCAGTGCCATTAACAGGCCCTTGAGGACTTGGCGGTACCATCCGTGTCAAGGTTGGACTCCGTGCGCGCGGCCCGGGTGGGTGGGGGATTGTTGTCGCGGCGGTGGCCTCCGAAGCGCGCGGCTGGCGAAGGGGCGCGAAAACGAAAAAACCATGTCACTTACCCCAGCGTCAACGAAAGCTCGCGGACGGTCGACGGCCACTCATTTGGCACGCTTCCGGCGTCATAGATAATGCTCAGTTTGGTCACGGCGGGGAGCGCGGCGCGAGACTCGAGGGTGGTGTCGCGGGTACCCCAGAGGTTGAGGTCGAGGGTCTGAAGCGCGTCGAGGTCGGCGAGAGGCAGGAGGTCGGCGACGCTGCTCCCTCCGAGATCGATGGTGAGGCTCTGGAGACCGTCGAGGCCGGCGAGGGGTTGTAGGTTGGTGACGCTGCTCCATCCGAGTGCGAGGTCGAGGGTCTGGAGGCCATCAAGGTCGGCGAGGGGCTGGAGGTCGGCGACGTTGGTACCGTAGAGATCGAGGTCGAGGGTCTGGAGGCCGTCGAGGCCGGCGAGGGGCTCGAGGTCGGCGACGCTGCTTTCTCCGAGATCGATGGTGAGGCTCTGGAGGCCGTCGAGACCGGCGAGGGGCTGGAGGTCGGCGACGCTGCTCGCTCCGAGATCGAGGTCGAGGGTCTGGAGGCCGTCAAGGTCGGCGAGCGGCTGGAGGTCGGCGACGTTGGTACCGTAGAGATTGAGGTCGAGGGTCTGGAGGCCGTCGAGGCCGGCGAGGGGCTCGAGGTCGGCGACGCTGCTTTCTCCGATATCGATGGTGAGGCTCTGGAGGCCGTCGAGACCGGCGAGGGGGTGGAGGTCGGCCACGCTGCTCGCTCCGAGATCGAGGTCGAGGGTCTGGAGGCCGTCAAGGCCGGCGAGGGGCTGGAGGTCAGCGACGCTGCTCGCTCCGAGATTGAGGTCGAGGCTCTGGAGGCCGTCAAGGCCGGCGAGGGGCTGGAGGTCGGCGACGCTGCTCGCTCCGAGATTGATGGTGAGGGTCTGGAGGCCGTCGAGGCCGGCGAGGGGCTGGAGGTCGGCGATGCTGCTTTCTCCGAGATCGATGGTGAGGCTCTGGAGGCCGTCGAGGCCGGCGAGGGGCTGGAGGTCGGCGACGCTGCTTTCTCCGAGATCGATGGTGAGGCTCTGGAGGCCGTCGAGGCCGGCGAGGGCCTGGAGGTCGGCGACGTTGGTACCGTAGAGATTGAGGTCGAGGGTCTGGAGGCCGTCGAGGCCGGCGAGGGGCTGGAGGTCTTGCAGGCTCGGCGCTCTGAGCGTCAGACGCTCCAGATCACCGGACAGCCAGTTCAAACTCTCAAGCCGGTCGTTGATGATCGCTAAGGACGCTAACTCGCCCTGACGGTCGTAGAGCGTCCGCGGCAGGTCCCAGCGCGCCAAATCCTCGCGATATTGCCTGTCTCGATTATCGTCGAACACCACGTACGACACGGCCGCTACGATCAACAGGGCCAGCCCGGCCGAACCCCAGAATTGGTGCTGGCGGCGCTGGCTCGACTGGATGAAGGCCAGCTTGTCCCCGTCGTTGCCACCCAGGACGAGCTGGCGGCGATGGCGCAGGACGCGGCGCAGCTCGGCGCCTCGGAGAAGCTGGCGCCGGCTGCGACTGCCGGCGATCCAGTCGGCGTAGCCGCGGTCGAGAACGCGCCGTGCCCGGTCGGCTTCGGCGAGGAGTCGGCCGGAGAGGCTTCGCAGGGCCGGGATCAAGCGCTCGTGCGGCAGCCGCCAGGTGCCGGTCGGCAGGGCCTCGAGGAGCCGCACGTTGGGGGCTGCCAGTCGCTCGAGGTAGGCCTTCACCTGGCGGGGTTGACGGCCGGCAACTTCCGCCATTCGCTCGAGGGACAACCCTTCCGGTCGCCGGCGATCGGTGTCGAGATCGGCGAGCTCAAGCAGCATGGCGTAGATGGTCGAGCGTTCGTCGTCGGCATAACGCTCGAGCTGGCGCTCGATGTAATCGGCGAGAAGGCCGGTGGCGCCGCCGCCCAGGGCCAGATCGGCCTTGCCGATGCTCTTGTCCGGCTGGGACAGCGCGCGCTCGTTGAGCGCCAGGAGCGTGATGGCGATGTCGACCGGCGAGATCAGCCCCTGGTCGTTGCGCATGGAGGCGAGGAGGTCGTCGACAGCCGATGTGTCGAGCTGGAAGCCGGCGGCTTGGGCGATGACCGCCATGGCCGTCCTCGCCTGCTCGTCGCGAAAGAGGCGCACGGAAACGATGCGTTCGTGCTGCTGGTAGCCGCGCAGATCCTCTTCCTCGAAATCCCGCCATTCGGGTTCGTAGTCGCGGCGATAGGTGACGATCCAGGTGGTGTGGTGGGGCGGGCTTGCATCGGTGAGGATGTGTTTGAGGAGGTCGAAGATCGGCCGGTGCGCGGCGTCGTGCCGATCGAGCTGCTCGAACTGATCCAGAACGACGACGTGGCGGCCGGGGAGGGTTTCGAGGTCGCTGAGCTGGTCGAGCTTCGGCGGGTTGCCAGGGTCGGCCCAGCTCTGCCGGATGGCGGCGAGGAGCCGCTCGACGGACTTTTCCGGAACGGCCTCCCAGTAGTGGTAGGCGATGGGCGGGTTCTGGTCCTGGAGCACGCGGGCGAGGCCGGCGCGCAGCAGCGAGGTCTTGCCGGCGCCGGATTCGCCGCGGACGACGACGAGGCCTGCCTGGTCGTCGAGGACATGGGTGAGGAGCTCGCCGAGCTCGGCCTGCCGGCCGAGGCGGAGAAAGAGGTCGCCGTCCTGCGGTCCGAAGGCGAGCGGACCCTTGATCGCCGTGGCCTGTATCTGGACCGGCTCCGGCGGGGGCGGGCCGAGGCGGCGCCAGAAGCGCCAAACGACCCAGGCGACGCAGAGGCCGCCGAGACCGAGCGCGGCGAAGCCGGCAGGAGTTGCCCATCTGAGCCAGATTTCGTCGTCGAGGAGAACGCGGACGGGCGATCCGGTCGCGTCGCGCAGCCACCAGCCAATGGCACCCAGCAGCATTGCCGCGAAGACCAGGAGCGTCTCGCGCCGGCTGTGCTTGAGGAACGAGACGAAGCGCTGGAGCTGCTCGGTCGTCTTGCCGACGTCGTCGAAGCTGGGGATCAGCGACATGTTCTACGCGAGCTCGCGTGTCCTTCCCCGGCCGGTTCCAGGTAAGCGCCGGACGCCGCTCCAGCACGCCAAAGTAGCTAGCGCACCAATACGTCGATTAGGCCGCAATTCGACCCGTGCCGCAAGCCTCAACCTGCGGTGTTTCGGATGGGCTGAGCCCTGACCGTAGATGTCAAGCCAGCCAAACAACGGTGGGGCGAGGGGAGGATCATCCTCCCCTCATAGTCTTGTTCTCATGGCTGAAACCGCCTCCCTCGCGGCCTACATGCCTTGCACGGGGTCCTTGATGTAGGTGCTGCAGTTGGAGCCGAAGAGGGCGTCGTCTTCTTGGATGGCGGCGGTTTCGACTTTTTGGGTGGGACTGAAGAGGAAGCCGATGGTGCAGGTTTGCTCGAAGGTCTGGCCGGTGGAGTCGAAGAGGTCGGCCCAGTCGTCCTTGCCGGTGAGGTTCTCGAAGAGGGTGGCGCTCTTGTCGTCGCCTTCGGTTACGTCGTGGGCGAAGCTGCGCCCGGCCTCACCCCCTCCAGGCTTCGAGGCGTTGCTGGTTGGGGTCGACCGTCGGGATTGCGGGTCCGGCGCCCGGCGGTCCCAGAGAATTGACGAGGCCCGGCATGGTGCTCGGGTCGACGCAGGCCGTGGCGAGGGGGATGAGGAGGGCGGTGACCTGGAGGTGACGGCGGGCGCCCGCCCGACGGGCCGGTGAGGAGATTTGCCGTTGCATTTGAGGACTTCCCGAATTGCTGGTGTGATGGAACCGAGCAGCCGGGGGTTGCCTTTCTGACCTCATTATTAGCCGATTGCTTGTCGAGCGGCAAGCTGGCCACCGCGTGGGCGGGGGGGGGCGCTGGCGCTGCGGGCGTTGTGTTGGACTCGAACTGCGGCCGAACTCGAGCTGCGGTAGGTGGCGCGGCGGATGCGGCTCTGTGCGAAGGGAAATTCTGTGATGAGCGAAGGTGCCTCGGCGGTGTTGCGCTGTCGGTTGTCGGTGGCGGTGGCGTCGAGTGGGGTAGGTCATGGCGGGTAAGGCCAGGCTTGGCGGGCGCCGGTTGGCTTGGGGGGTCGGCATTCTGGTGCCGGTGCTGGCGGTTGCGGGTTGGCTGGTCGACTCGGGTGGCCGGGCGGTGGCGCCGGCGTTGCCGGGTGGCTTGACGCTCGCGGATGGCGAGGCGCTGTATGCCGAGCATTGCGCCGTCTGCCACGGCGCCCAGCTGGAGGGTCAGCCGAACTGGCAGGAGCGGCTGCCTTCGGGGCGGCTGCCGGCGCCACCGCACGATGCGACGGGCCATACGTGGCATCACCCGGACGCGATGCTGCTGGAGATCACCAAGCATGGGCCAGGGGCGCTGGTCGAGGGCTACGAGAGCGACATGCCGGGGTTCGCGGGTGTGTTGAGCGACGACGAGATCATCGCGATCCTCGCCTTCATCAAGAGCACCTGGCCAGAGCGGGAGCGGGCGGCGCAGGCGTTGCGGAACGACGGCTAGGCGCCTGCGGCTGCCGGGAGGCGATCAGTCGGCCAACGACGAGGATGGCTGTCCAGCCGGGCGCGGTGTCAGCCGCCCAGCTCGGCCTTGAAGAAGTCGATGGTGCGTTGCCAGGCGAGGGTGGCCGCGGCCTCGTCGTAGCGTGCCTCGTTGGTGTCGTTGTTGAAGGCGTGGTTGACGCCCTCGTAGATGTAGATGGTGTAGGTGACGCCGGCGGCGTTGAGCGCTGCGGTGTAGGCGTCGATGCCGGCGTTGATGCGTTCATCGAGCCCGGCGTAGTGGAGCATCAGCGGCGCTTGGATCTTGGCCGCGTCGGCGGCGTCGGGCTGGCGGCCGTACCAGGCGACGGCGGCGCCGAGATCGGGGACGGCGACGGCGACGGCGTTGGTAAGGGCACCGCCCCAGCAGAAGCCGGTGACGCCGACGGCGCCGGTGGTCGCCTCATGCGCCTCGAGGAAGTCGACGGCGGCCACGGCATTGGCCACGGTCTCGGCGGCGTCGAGCTGGCCGATCAGCTCGCGGGCCTGGTCCTCGTCGGCGGGCGTGCCGCCCAGGGATGAGAGGAAGTCCGGGGCGAAGGCCACGAAGCCCTCGAGCGCGGCGCGGCGGGTGACGTCCTCGATATGCGGGTTGAGGCCGCGATTCTCGTGGATGACGATGATCGCGGGCAAGGGGCCCGTGGCATCCGCCGGCATGGCCAGATAGCCGCTCACCTCGCCGGTGGCGCCCTGGAAGGTGGCCCGATCGGTGGTCAGGCGGGCATCGTCGGGCGGGATGATCGCCGCCTTGGCGTAGTTGTTCTCGAGGACCGCGATGGCGGCGCCGCGGCGGCGGTACCGCCGGTCACCTGGACCATGCGGTCGATGAAGCGGCGCCGGTCGAGATGCTCGTGGGTGTAGGCGTCGTAGAGCTGGATCCACGCCTGCTCCGCCTTGCCGCTCCGGGATCGGTTCGCCATGCCGCTCAACCTCGTCGTTGGTCTGTCCGCGGTCCGGAAATAGCATCGACGGCCGGCGGAGCAAGGCGTCTGCCTGATTTCTAGGCATGATTGACAGGCAGGTGACGGGGCCGGCATGGTCGTGTCATCCATCGCCGGTTGTTGGCCCGGCTGCCTGGAGGAAACGCCACATGTTCGACGAGATGCGCGGCCACGATTCCGGTTGCCGCCCGGCCTACGAGCTGGTCCGTGACTGGCTGGACAGGACGCCGGCCGAGGTGATGCTGCGCAAGGAGATCGAGGCCGAGGCCCTGTTCCGCAAGATCGGCATTACCTTCGCGGTCTACACCGAAGGTGGCGATCCGGAGCGGCTGATCCCCTTCGACCTGATCCCGCGGGTCCTCGACGCTTCGGAATGGTCGCTGCTGGCGAGCGGGCTCGAGCAGCGGGTCAAGGCGCTCAACCGCTTCGTCGAGGACATCTATGGCGCGCGCGAGATCATCCGGGCGGGGACCGTGCCCGAGCGTCTGATCCAGAACAACGACGCCTTCGAGCAGCAGATGGTGGGGGTGAGCGTGCCGGGCGGCATCTACACCCACATCGCCGGCATCGACATGGTTCGGGTGGGGCCCGAGGAATTCTACGTGTTGGAGGACAATGGCCGGACGCCGTCCGGGGTCTCCTACATGCTGGAGAACCGCGAGGTGATGATGCGGCTCTTCCCGGAGCTGTTCAGCCGGCAGGCGATCCAGCCGGTGTCGCACTACCCGGAAGAGCTGTTGTCGACGCTGGTGAGCGTGGCGCCGCCCAATTGCCCGGGCGAGCCGGTGGTGGCACTGCTGACCCCTGGTTTCTACAACAGCGCCTACTACGAGCACTCGTTCCTAGCCGACGAGATGGGCATCGAGCTGGTCGAGGGCCAGGACCTCGTGGTCGAGGACGGCATCGTCAAGATGCGCACCACCCAGGGCCTGCGCCGGGTCGACGTCATCTACCGGCGGATCGACGACGCGTTCCTCGATCCCCTGGCCTTCCGGCCAGATTCGGCCCTTGGCGTGCCCGGCCTCTTCGATGCCTACAAGCGCGGCAATGTCACGCTGGCCAACGCGGTGGGCGCCGGGGTCTGCGACGACAAGGCGATCTACACCTACGTGCCGGAGATGATCCGCTTCTATCTCGGCGAGAAGCCGATCTTGAACAACGTGCCGACCTGGCGCTGTGCCGAGGCCGACGATCTCTCCTACGTCCTGGACCATCTGGGCGAGCTGGTGGTCAAGGCGGTGCACGGCTCGGGTGGCTACGGCATGCTGGTCGGCCCGCACGCGGCCAAGGAGGAGATCGAGACCTTCCGCGCCAAGCTGCAAGCACGGCCGCACGACTACATCGCCCAGCCCACCCTGTCGCTCTCCACCTGCCCGACCTTCGTCGACAGCGGCGTGGCGCCCCGGCATGTCGATCTCCGCCCTTTCGTGCTCTACGGCGCCGACGAGGTCAGGATCGTGCCGGGTGGCCTGACCCGGGTGGCGCTCAAGGAGGGCTCGCTGGTCGTCAATTCGAGCCAGGGCGGCGGCACCAAGGACACCTGGGTGCTGGCGCCGGAGGCGACGCGCGAGACGGCCGATGTCGAGACCATGTCGGTCCGGGGCCAATCCCAGGAACAGGCCCAGGCCCAGCTTCAGCCGAAGGAAGGTTGACGCCATGCTCAGCCGCAGCGCCAGCAACCTCTACTGGCTCGCCCGCTATGTCGAGCGCATGGACTACGTCGCCCGGCTGCTCGATGTGGCGCAGCGCATGTCGGTGCTGTCGACCAGCTCGACCGTCAACGAGTGGAACTCGGCGATCATCGCGTCCGGCTGCGAGAACGCCTACGCGGCGATGGGCGGTACGGCCGACGAGGCCTCGGTCATCCATTTCCTGACCCGCGAGCCGAGCAATCCGTCGTCGATGATGAACTGCCTGTTCCAGGCGCGGAACAATGCGCGGGCGGTGCGGGCGGCGATCACCATCGACGTCTGGGAGGCGATCAACGGCGCCTATCTGGAGGCGCGGCAGTTCACCGAGCCGACCTATGCACGGGACAATTTTCCGGTTTTCGTCGATTGGGTGAAGCGCCAGGCGCTGCTTTTCAACGGCGCCTACTCGAACACCCTGCTGCGGACCGACAGCTACGATTTCCTCAGGCTCGGCACCTTCATGGAGCGGGCCGACAACACGGCACGCATTCTCGACGTCAAGTACCACATCCTGCTGCCGAGCTACGAGAAGGTCGGCGGGGCGCTCGACTACTACCAGTGGGCCGCGATCCTTCGCGCGGTCTCGGCCAGGCGGAGCTACCATGTGCTCTACAAGGGGCGGGTGGTGCCCTGGCAGGTGGCCGAGATGCTGATCCTCAGGCCGGAGATGCCGCGCTCGCTTCGGGCCTGCTACGAGCAGGTGATGATCAATCTCGATCTCCTGGCCAACCGCTATGGCCATTCGGGCGCGCCGCACCGCAATTGCGGCGAGATGCTGGCGCGGCTCCGCTACAGCTCGATCGAGGACATTTTCAAGACCGGCCTGCACGAGTTCCTGACCGAGACGATCGATCGGACGGGCGTGATCGGCGGGGCGATCGACGAGCTCTATTTGAGCTAGCAGGCTGCCAGACGGCGATCCACGGCGAGCATTGTCCTGCTCGTTCGGGTGTGGGCCTGCTGCTGCGCGCAAAACTGCTGCGCGCGCTTTCGCATGCTGCGGTACATGACGCAGATCCGGCGCTCGATCCTGCAAGCGATGGCCGAACCGACGGTGAGGCGCTAGTTTCCAGCTCATGAACAGTGGCACGGTCCGGCGACTTTCGGCGATTCTCGCCGCTGACGTTGTCGGCTACTCGCGTATGATGGGGGAGGATGAGGCGCGCACGCTGCACGCCCTGCGTCGGCTGCGGGACGAGACGCTCGCACCCGCTGTAGCGGTCAATGGCGGCCGGATCGTCAAGGGGCTGGGTGACGGCTGGCTCGTGGCGTTCGATAGCTCGGCCGCTGCGGTTCTGTGTGCCACGTCTGTTCAGGACAGCTTGCGCGAAGACGCGCCAATGCGCCTTCGGATCGGGATCCATATCGGCGATGTCACCTTCGAGGACGGCGACATCTACGGCGACGGCGTGAATGTCGCGGCCCGGCTGGAGGCCATCGCCACGCCGGGCGGCGTGGCGATTTCCGAGATGGTGTGGTCGAGCCTGGACGGCACGCTTCGCTCGCGCTTCACCGATTGCGGGCCGCAGCAACTCAAGAACATCGCAAGTGCCGTGCGGGTCTGGGCTCAAGGCGGCATCGCGACCCTCCAGGACCATTCGGCCCCGCCGCGGTCCGGCGAGGCAAAGCGGATCTCGTTGGCCATCGCGGCTTTTTCGACGTCGACCGGCGATGCCGATCAGCTCGCGCTTGCCGAGGGCATTGCCGAGGATCTGGAGACCGAGCTGTCGCGGTTCCGCTGGCTCGACGTGTCCCGGCCGGAGGACAACGCCCGCGCCCGCTATGTGCTGGGCGGTGCTGTCCGTGGATCGGGACAGCGTGTGCGGCTGACCGCGCACCTGACGTATGCGCCGACCGGGAGGCGTTTCTGGTCGGAACGCTGGGACCGGACCGTGGACGACATCTTCGCCGTGCAGGACGAACTGGCCATTGCCATTGTCGCCTGTGTGTCCCCCGAAATCGATGCGCATGAAAAATCGCTCATCGAAGCACGGCCCGTCCATGCGCTGAGCGCGCAGGAGCTCGGCCTTCGCGCCAATGCGATCCTGTCGATCGGTGAGCTGGATGGCTTCGACCAGGCGGAAGCGCTGGTGGCGCGTGCCATCATGCTGGAGCCGGATAACCCTCAGGCGCACACCCAAAAGGCGTTGATAGCCTACCGCAAGGCGTGCTCCGGCGCTTGGCCGCCACGCGAGCAGCTGCAGATCGCCTTGGAAGCTGCGCGTGAAGCGCTTCGGTTCGACCAGCGCATGGCCAGTGCCTATGGGATGCTGTCGGTGGTCCATGCGATGCTCGGCGAGACCGACCGGGCCCTCGATGCAGCGGACCGCATCGCCAGTCTCAACCCCAATGCCTGGGGCGCGCCGCATGGCCGATCGGTCGCCCTGTCGTTCGCGCCGCCAGACTGGGTCACCGCGCCGCAAGCCCATGCGGCGGCTCTGATCGAGCAGGCCGACGTGACACTGCGCCTGGCACCGCGATCGGCCTACCGGTCGGGGCACCTATTTTTTAAGGGCCTGGGCCTGCTGTTGCGAGACGAGGACACGGACTTGGCGGATGCCATCAATGCGCTGGATCGGTCGGCGACCGAGCCCGGGGCATCGTGGTGGCCGAGCCTGTTCGTGGCGCTCGCCGAGCTGCGGCGCGGCAGAGAGCTTCAGGCGCGAGAACGCATTCGCGAGGCACGTCAACGGTATGACGACCTTTCGTTGCAGGCCGTCGACGCGCTTTTCTGCCGAACCTTCCTCGCCACCCGTTGGCGGGACACGTTCGACCGCCTCCCGGACCTTGGCCTGCCGCGCAGCTAGCGGTTGCAGAGGACTTGCTCGCGCGACCAGGTCGCCGCAGAAGGCCGCTGTCGAGAGTGCGGACCAGGACATCGTTCGAGCGTTCCCACGGTCGTTCGGCGCGTGCCGGCTGCTGCGACGGGGCGTCCGTCGCGCGTGTCCGGGGCATTGGTCAGTTGCTGGCGATGACAGGCGAGGGACTTGCAGCTGCACCAGGGCGGCGTGCCGCGCGACGACGCCGCCGACGACGCCGAAGCGCTGGTTGGCGGCGGACGACGCGGGGCCGCTTCGGGGGGATCGCCTGGAGGCTCGCCGGATCGACATCGAGGCGCAGGTCGAGGAGGCGGACGGCGGCCCGGGAAACCGCGCGCGGCACCGGCCGGCGCTTGTCGCTCTGATAGAGCCGCTAGAAGCGTGGATGGCCGGTCAGTCCCTCGCTGCCAAGGCAGGCAATGCGGCGCGGTTTCGAGTTGGCGCGGGCGCGACGTGGGGAAATCGATGAAGGCTGGCGCCTGGGCGTGCATCGACGGTGATCGCACATCGTTCGGGTACGGTAGCGATCATGCACACGTCTGGTGATGGGTTCGCGATACCTTCGCGACTCGGAGCTCGGTCGCTCAGCCGCCGGTGGCGCCCCGGGCGATCGCCTCGATGCGCCAGGGATCGTTGAAAACCATCGGCACCACCGGCTCGAAGGTGAAGCCGACGCTGACGTCACCCGTTGCAGGGTCGTGCCCGGCTCGGGCGCGCGCTCCACCACGAACGATCTCGACCAGCGCCATCATCGAGGCCGGCAAGCGCCTGCGACGAAGCGTTGGCGAAGCTCGGCTGTTCCCAGCGTGGGATTGATGATCGCCTGGCGCAGCGTGGCCGCCGTCGCCGCCTCGACCGTGTTCTGCGCGAACAGGAAGCGGGCGATCTCGAGCGTGCCGAAGAGCATGAGCAAGAAGCACGGGCCCGAGGAACGCGAACTCGACGGCCGTGGCGCCGTCCCGGTCACGGGCCAGCCGCCACAGCGACCGGAGAGGCCACCGGCGGCTGCCATGGGCTCGGCGAGCGGTCGCCTCATCTCAGCGCACCCTGCAGCGTCAGGCTTGCCTCGAGAGGCAAGGACTGTCCATGCAACGGGTAGGAAAGCGCGGGCTGCCAAGTCTCGCTCAGGCGGATTTCCACATAGGTTGCGAGACCGGGCGCCGGCACGCGCAGCTCGCCGAAACGCCGTCCGCCGCTTCGCAAAACATGTCGACGCGGATGTCCTGGCTTTCGTTCGGATCCGGGGGCGCGGCGAGGCGAACGGCGGCTCGTGATCTCTCCGAGCGTCTCCGCAGTGGGCGCTCGAGCGATCGCCAGCTGCGCGCCGGATTGGACGGCGCTGGTCAATTCCATCTGGCGATTGATCGCGGCCCCGACGTCGATAACGCCGGCGAGGATGACCATCATAAGCGGTGCCATGAGCGCAAACTCCAGGGCCATCGTACCGTCGCGCGCGGCACCGAAACGCTCGAGATGAGGTGCCCATGGCGCCGACCCTCAGCCGAGGAGCTTGACGCTCGGCAGGCGGAGCGGCTCGACACCGAGCTCGTCACAGGCCTCGTCGGTCTGCACGAACTCTGCATTGCCACGGAAGTAGACCTGCCGGGCGACCAACATCAGGCAGCCATCCTTCAGCTCGGCACCGCCGGTGTACATCAGCGTCTGGCGCGGAAAGTAAACAGCGCCGTCGAGCCGGGCGATGGTGCCGCCGAGCAGCTTGTTGTCGCCTCCGTTGGACAGCTTGCCGGCCGTATTCGGGTCTTGATAAAATAGCACGCCGTCGTAGCCGAGCGCTGCGGCCCAGGGCGTTCCCGCTTCGGGTGCGCTCAGGTCGAGATCGGTGCCGCCGGCGAAGTCCATGCTGCCGACCTGATTGGCCGAGGAGCCAGTGAGCACGAAGGTGACGCCCTCGCCGACCAGACCCGCTTGTCCGATAGTCTGCAAATCACCGTTGTAGATGACGTAGAGGCCAGGGCTGAAGGTCGCCGTTGCACCGTTGACGCGGATGCCGCCGCAGTAGCGGCCCGGCGTCAGCGTCGATGTCCTTCTTGACGTTGAGCTGACCATTGAGTCGCAGGTGGCGGAAGGCGGCGGCTGCAGGTCGCGGCCGTAGGGACCGAACGGATCGACTACCGGCGGTGCCTCCGGCCAGATGGCGTCGGCGGTGATGTTGGCCGAATCGATGTTGGTGATGCCGCCGGCGGCGATCAGCGCTGAGGCATTGATCACCGAGTTGCCGGCGACCTCCATCGAGGAGGCAACGTCCTCCGAGTTGGAGGCGACGCTGCAGTTGAGGTCGATGTCAGGATTGCCACGGAACTGCACCGAGCTCGGCTGATCCGACGTTCCAGGCCGAGGACGCAGATGCGGCCGAGATTGCCCGGCATCGACGCCGCCCAGCGCCGAGCCTCGAGAGCGGCGGATCGTCGAGGAACAGCTTGGCGAAATAGTAGGGCGCCATCGGTCTCGGCTGCTACCCGCACGTCCTCGTAGGGCGTAGGCATCTTCGCGCTCGACCAGGGTCATGACGAACGTGGTGCCGATTGGCCGGATCGAAGCCGTTGCGCGCCAGCTCGCGAGCGACGACGCTGCGCGTTCCGTCTCGTCGGCCGCCTCCATCTGCGCGAAGGCCGCCGCCAGCGTCGCGACATCGACGGCGGCCTGCAGGCGCGCCTGCTCGGCGCGCCACATGCCGACATCGACCGCAAGGGCGGTGAAGCCGAAGATGACGGGCGCGCCGAGCGTGACGATCATCGCCGTGGCGCCGTCGCGGTCAGCGGCAAAGCGGCGCCAGTGCGGCCTGCCGACTGCCCTCGACCAAAGTTCTGTGAGCCTGCTTCCGGTCATTCGTTTCCACCCTTCTGTGGATTTGACCGCAGCTTGGCGTAGCAGCGTTTACCTTTCGTTAAGACGCCGCGGATTAAGCGCTGATGCGTATTTGGAAGCGCTTTTGGGCCGTTGGCTCAGGCCGTTTCGGGCACGTCCCAGGCCTCGCCGGGGCGAAGCGGGCGGAAGCGGCTGGGGGGGATGGCCTGGTCGGCGAGAGCGGCGTCGAGGGCCTGGAGCGGCTCCTCGATGCCTTCGTCGGTGAGCTGGAAGGTGCCCCAGTGGTGGCCGCAGGCGAAGGTGGCGCCGCACTCGGCGAAGCCCTGGACGGCTTCTTTTGGATTCTGGTGCTGGGCCTTCATGAACCAGCGGGGCTCGTAGGCGCCGACCGGCAGAATGGCGAGGCGGAAGCCGCCATGCTTGGCCGCGGCCGTCCGGTAGTTGATGCCCGAATGATAGCCGGTGTCGCCGACATGGTAGGTCTTGCCGGCATCGCTCTCGATGACGAAGGCGGTCCAGAGCGCCATGCGGCGGTCGCCGAAGCCGCGGGCCGACCAATGGTGGCAGGGCTCGAGGTGGAGGCGGACGCTGCCGTTGGTCGTTTCGTGCTCGACCACGTCGCCCCAGTCGTGGGCGGCGATGCGCATGGCTGGCACGTCGCCCTTGACGATGGTGTCGTTGCCGAGCGCGGTGATCACCTGTGGGTCGTGGGCGGCCTGGAGCATGGCGAGGGTGGCCAGGTCGAGGTGGTCGTAGTGGTTGTGGGTCAAGAGCACGAGGTCGATGGGCGGCAGCTGGTCGAAGGGGATGCCGGGTGGGTTGACCCGCTTGGGGCCGGCGAAGCTGACGGGGCTGGCGCGCTCGGACCAGATCGGGTCGGTGAGGATGTTGAGCCCGCCGGTCTGGATCAAGAGCGTGGCGTGGCCGACCATGGTGACGCGGAGCGCGTCCCCCGGCAGGCGCTCGGCGGGGGCGGCCGGGCTGTGGTCGCTCGGGTAGTGGTCGGGCCAGGGGGTGCGGTTGCCGCCGAGGCGCCAGCGGAGGAAGCGGCCGAAATTGCCGGGCGGGGCGCCATCCGGGTTGAAGAAGGTGGTGCCGTCGAAATGGTCGGAGGGCGGGCCGTCGTAATAGCGGTTGCCGCCCGTGCCACGGCCGGTGGCGCAGGCGGCGAGGAAGGCGGCGGCAGCGGCGAGCGCCCCACCGGAGACGAAGCGGCGCCGGTGCATGGAAGGTGACGAGGTAAGGTCCGCCGCGCGCTGGTCAAGCGGCGGGCGGTCCGGCAGGGTGGTGGCGTACCTGGATGCCGGTCAGCGGCGTCAAAGGAGGCATCGTCGATGAACCCAATTGTGGACATCATAAAGGCATTTACGAGCTTCTGGCTCTGGACCGTGTTGTTATTCCTGACTCCAGCGCATTCATGTCGCTCGTCAACGACGCGCTGGGCAAGGAGTGCAATCGTGTCCAGATCGATCAACTGCTCAAGGGTCGTCGCTACGCGGTTCTGTACCACGAGCAGCTGAAGACGGCGCTCGGCCGCATCGATCGTTGGCTGACGCCGACGATCGGGCCGTCGCCGGAGGCGCGCAAGGCGGAGGGGCGGTCGGCGTGGTCCTGGCCGCTGTTCGATTTCAGCCTGCGGCTGGCGCTGGTCTACCCGTTGATGACGCTGGTGATCGCCTGGGCTGCACTTGGCACCGACGGCAAGCTCGGCAGCCTAATCGTGCTGCCGGCGGCCGGATGGGACGTGCGCATTGTCGGGTTGGCCGGGCTGGCTCTGGTGTTCTGGCTGTCTTTTCGAAGTCGGCGTGCGCAAACACGAGCTAAGCGCTTCCTGACCGAGGCTTTCGCGTTGCTTGCGAACGCCGCCACTTCTAAGCGCGATTTCAGTGGCGCTTTCGCCCTCTTTGTCGGTTTTCTTGTCTTTGTTGCTTTCGCTGGCGCAGCCGCTGTCACTGTCGCTGTCATTGTTGCTTTCGCTGGCGCAGCCGCTGTCACTGTCGCTGTCATTGTTGCTTTCGCTGGCGCAGCCGCTGTCACTGTCGCTGTCATTGTTGCTCTTGCTGGCACTGCCGCTGCCGCTGCCGCTGGCGCTGGCGCTGTGGCTGGCGCTTTCGCTGGTGCTGTCGCCGTCGCTGTCGCCGTCGCTGGCGCCGTTGCCGTCGCTAGCGCTTTCGCTGGCGCTCTCGCTGTCACTTTCGCAGTCGCAGTCGCAGTCACAGTCGCAGTCGGTGTAAGGGTCACTGCCGTGCGAACTCGCTTCAGTCTCGTGCCCTATGGCGGGCTCGTAGCCTTTCTGCTTGTGGCTCTGGCGATTGCCGTTCGCCTTTCACCGGACATCGATGCAGACGGCGCAATGTTAATCGTTTTCCTTGGCATCCTGCCACTGCTCAATGCGGTGTTCGACTTCTTCTCGTTCGGGGTGACGCGGTTCCTGTTGGGATGTGGGGCCGCTTCTACAGGATTAGGCGCGCTTTGGTGGGCGGTCTGCGACTTGGTGAGCGCGCTGCTGTTCTTCTGCGCTGCTGGGGGTGTCGCTGGTCACGATGGTGCAGTGGCTGAATGGACTGGGTGCGGCGCCGCTGCTCGATCTGGGCGCGTTGTTCACCGATATCCGCGGCGATCCCGGCGCCTATTGGTGGCTCTACGTCACCCTCTTCTCGACGTTGCTGCCGACGCTCCTGCACTTCGTGTTGGCGAGCTTCAGCGCGCTTTTGGCGATCATGCCGGAGGGCGTCGCGCTCTTCATTCGGCGTCACCTGGCGAGGGTCGAGGAGGATGCTGTGGCCAAGGCGCTGGCGTTCTGGACGTTGTCGACGATCGGGTTTCTGGCGATCGCGGCGGTGGCGTTCGGGGTCTACGGGCTTGCCACGGGCGTGCTCGCCGTCTTTCCCTATGCGGGCGACGTCTATCTCTACTGGTTTGAGAGTTATGCGGCGTGGCTCGGGGCGCCAGTGGTGCCCGGCGGGCCTTGAGCCCGCTCAGAACTCCGGGGCGAGCTTGACCTTGAGGCCGTCGAGCTCGGCCGTGTACTTGATCTGGCAGCTGACAGGCGGGAGTTGTCCTGCACCTCGAAGGCCTCGTCCAGCATCATGCCCTCGTCGTCGTCGGCCGCGGGCAGCTTGGCCAGCCATTCCGGGTCGACGTAGACGTGGCAGGTGGCGCAGGCGCAGCAGCCGCCGCAGGCGGCCTCGATCGGCAGATTGTTCTCGCGGATGATCTCCATCACCGACCAGCCGACCTCGCCCGATCACGCTGCGTGCTCGGCCCTCGCGGTCGGTAACGAAGACTTTTGCCATTCAGGCCACGCCCAATTTCTTGTGGAGGTCGGAGCTCGAGGTGGTGTAGCGGAAGATCAGCCGCTCCTCGGGCCGTGCGTATTTGAAGGCCTTCTGGCACATCAGGGCCGCCTTCGTGGAAGCCCGAGAGGATGAGCTTCAGCTTGCCCGGGTAGGTGATGATGTCGCCGATGGCGAAGATGCCCTGCTGGTTGGTCTCGTAGCTCTCGAGCTCGACGTCGATCAGGTTGCGCTCGAGGTTGAGGCCCCAATTGGCGATCGGCCCCAGCTCCATCTTCAGGCCGAAGAAGGCGAGGACGGTGTCGCAGGCGAGGTCGATCTCGCCGTCGGGGGTCTTGATCCGGACGTTCTCGAGCTTGCCGTCATGGCCGTCGAGCGCCGCGATCTGGCCGAGGAGCAACTTCGCTTTGCCGTCGGCGACGAGGGCGCGCATCCGCTCGACGCTGTCGGGGGCGGCGCGGAACTCGTCGCGCCGGTGCAGGAGCGTCACCGAGGCGGCGATCGGCTGCAGGTTCAAGAGCCAGTCGAGCGCGCTGTCGCCGCCGCCTGCGACCAGCAAATGCTTGTCCCGGAAGTCGTCCATGCGGCGGACGGCGTAGTGCAGCGACTTGCCCTCGAAGCTCTCGGCACCCGGCAGCGGGATGCGGCGCGGCACGAAGCTGCCGGCGCCGGCGGCGATGACGATGTTCGGGGTCTCGAAGGTGGTGCCGGCGGAGGTCGCGAGGCGCCAGTGGCCGTTGTCGAGGCGGGTGAGCGTCTCGGCCTGCTGGTTGAGGTGGAAGACCGGGTTGAAGGGCTGCGCCTGCTCGAGGAGCCGGTCGATCAGCTCCTGGCCGGTGCATTTGGGCACGGCCGGGATGTCGAAGATGGGCTTCTCGGGGTAGAGCTCGGCGCACTGGCCGCCGATCTTGTCGAGATTGTCGATCAGGTGGCATTTGAGGCCGAGGAGCCCCGCCTCGAAGACGGCGAAGAGCCCGCACGGTCCAGCGCCGATGATCACCATGTCCGTGACGATGGGGCCGGTGACGGTGGTGCTGCCGTCCGCAGCCTGCTGAACGGGGGAGGAGTTGGGCGCGATCGTCGGGGCGGTCATTGCCATGCTACCGGATGCGTCCAGGGGGACGTCTTCTGCTTGCGGGTGACCTCACCCGCGGTGGTCGGCTAGCATCGCCCAGGCATCACGGCAAGAGCGCAGGCCGAACCCCGCAAGTAGGTGATCGGCTTGCGCTCTGCCAGAAGCTGCGCCGGATTGTCCCAATTCCTGCATCGGGCCCATTTTTTCGCATCAGGGTCGGCGCGGCGTGGTCCAGGCGATGCTGGCTGCCGGATCGTCGAGAAGGCCGGCCAGCTCGTCGTCGAGGCGCATCAGCGTGAGCGAGAGGCCGGCCATCTCGAGCGAGGTGACGTACTCGCCGACCCTGGCCAGGTGCACCTCGGCGCCGATTCGGCCCAGAAGCTGCAGGACGCGGCGGGCGACGACGTGGCACTCCATGAAGGAGGTGGCGCCGAGGCCGTTGACCAGCACGGCGACCCGCTCGCCGGCCTCGAGCGCGAGCTCGGCCTGGATGGCGTCCATGAGGCGGTCGGTGACCGCGTCGGCGGGCTCGAGCGGGCCGGCCATCGCCCCCTTCTCGCCGTGAATGCCGAGGCCGATCTCCATGGCGCCCGGCGGAATCTGGAAATTGTGCGTGAGGTTGGCCGGCAGCGAGCAGGGCTCGAGCGCCACGCCCATGCTGCGCATCGCGGCCACGGCCTTGGCGCCGACGCGGGCGACCTCGGCCAGGGGCCAGCCCCGCGCGGCGGCGGCGCCACAGACCTTGAAGAGAAAGACGCCGCCGGCGATGCCGCGCCTGTCCTGGGCACGCTCGGGCGATGCCGAGGCCACGTCGTCGGCGCCGAGCACTGTCGCGACGCTGATCCCGTCGGCGGCGGCGAGCTCGGCCGCCATGTCGAAGTTCAAGACGTCGCCGGCGTAGTTGCCATAGAGGAAGAGCACCCCGTCGGGGCCGGCGGCGGCCCTGGCGGCGGTCAGGATCGGCTCGGGCGTGGGCGAGGTGAAGACGTCGCCGATGACCGCCGCGGCAGCCAGGCCCTCCCCGACATAGCCGAGGAAGGCCGGCTCGTGGCCGGAGCCGCCGCCGACGACGATTTCCACCTTGGCGCCGGGCGCCCGGTGCCGGGCGAGGACGACCCGCCAGTCGTCGTCGTGCAGGCGGACGATGCCGGAATGCACGGCCGCCACGCCCTCGACCATCTCCTGGACGATGGCGTCCGGCGCATTCATCAGCTTCTTGGTGGTCGCCCCGCTCACGTCCCGTGCCTCCCGACGTTGCTGCCCAGCACAAGGATCGCCGCGGCGCGTCCTCGAGGCAAGGGTGTGGCGCTGGCGAGCCGGCTGGGCTCGACCGCGACCTCCCGCGCGTGCTAGCCGGCACCGTGGTGCCTAGTGCTTCTCCATTCGATCGAAGGGTTCTCGAGCGATGCGTGCCGTCTTCATCCATGCGCCTTTCGATGTGCGGCTGGGCGATCTGCCGAGCCCGAATGCCGGGCCCGGTCTGGTGCTGGTCGACGTCGAGGCGGTCGGGCTCTGCGGCAGCGACCTGCACTACTACAAGGAGGGTGCGATCGGTGCGGCGCAGACCATCGTGGCCCCGTTCGTGCCGGGTCACGAGGTGGCGGGCCGGGTGCGCGAGGCCGTGCCGGAGCGGGGGATCGCGGCCGGCGGCCTCGTGGTGATCGACCCGGCGCGGCCGTGCGGGGCGTGCGAGTGGTGCCATTCGGCCAGGCCCAATCTCTGCCCCCGGACCGTGATGCTGGGGGCGCCGCCGAACCATGGCGGGCTGACGGCGACGGTGGCGGTGGCGCCGGGCCAGCTCCACCCGGTGCCCGAGGCGTTCGGGGCGGTGACCGCGGCCCTGCTCGAGCCCCTGGGCGTGTGCATCCATGCGGTAGACCTGGCCCGGCCGCAGTGGTTCGAGACGGTGGCCGTGCTCGGGGCCGGGCCCATCGGGCTCGGCATTCTGCAGCTGCTGCGCACGGCAGGCGTCGCGGCACCGCTCGTCGTCGAGCCCGTGGGCTATCGGCGGGAGGCGGCGCTGCGGCTGGGGGCGGCGGCTGCCATGGGCTCGGTCGAGGAGCTGGTCGAGGCGACGAACGGCCGTGGTGCCGATCTGGTGATCGAGGCGACCAACAGCCCGGATGGCTTCGCCCATGCCGCCGAGGCCGCGGTGATCGGCGGGCGGGTGGTCGTCGTGGGCATTCCGGACGGCAACCGATACGCTTTCGAGGCGGCGGTGCCGCGGCGCAAGCAGCTGCAGGTCGTCTTCTCGCGGCGGATGGGCGAGGTGCTGCCTCGCGCGGTTCGCCTGGTGGCCGAGGGCCGGCTCGATCCCGGTGCCTGGGTGAGCCACCAGATCGGGCTCGCCCAGGTGCCCGACGCCTTCGCCCAGCTCGCCGGCTATGCCGACGGCGCGCTCAAGGTCGTCGTCGTCCCCGACTGAGCGCGCGCTGCGGTCGCACCGGACGATTGTCGTCAGCAGGTGGCGTCGCCCGCGATCATCGATTAAGATTGTATCAGGTGGGTAACAAATGTTCCGCTCGGCGGTCCTCCGCCCCGGGCGGACCGCATCCGGGCCTCGGGCGGGCCCCGGGCAGGCATTGATATCGAGGCAGTCCTCAAGGGCCATGGACAAAGATCTCGTCATCGGCATCGACAGCAGCACCACGGCGACCAAGGTGATCGCCTGGGACCGTGCCGGCCACGCCGTGGCCGAGGGACGCTGCGGCATCGAGATGCGGAATCCGGCGCCGCTCTACTACGAGCAGGACCCGGCGGACTGGTGGCGCTCGCTGTGCGCGGCGCTGGGCGAGCTGGGCAGCAAGATCGACATGGGCCGGGTGGCAGCGCTGGCGATCGCCAACCAGCGCGAGACCATCGTGCCGCTCGATGCGGCGGGCGAGGCGGTGCGCCCGGCGATGCTCTGGCTGGACGAGCGGGGCCGCGAGGACGTGGGTCTCCTGGCGAAGCGGCTCGGCCGCGAGCGGCTGCTCGAGATCACCGGCAAGACGCCCGATCCGACGCCCTCGCTCTACGCCATCCACTGGATGATGCGCAACGAGCCCAAGCTCTACAAGACCGTCGCGAAATTCGTCGAGGTGCACGGCTATCTGGTCTGGAAGCTGACCGGGCTCTACCGCACCAGCTGGGCCTCGGCCGACCCGACCGGCGTCTACGATCTCGCCGCCAAGGCCTACAGCGAGCCGATCCTGAGCGTGCTCCATTTGACGGCCAAGCAGTTCGCCACCGCCGTGGCGCCGGGCTCGGTGCTGGGCGAGGTGGCCGGCGAGCGCCGCCGAGGCCTGCGGCCTCGAGGCCGGCACGCTGGTGGTGGCCGGCGGCGGCGACGGCCAGGCGGGCGGGCTCGGCACCGGCACCATCGCGCCGGGCAGGGCCTATCTCAATCTCGGCACGGCCAGCGTCTCCGGCGTCTTCGGCGAGGCCTATGCCACTGATCCGGCGTTCCGCACGCTCACCTCGGTCTCCGGCGAGGGCTACATCTACGAGCTCTGCCTGCGCACCGGCACGTTTCTCGTCGACTGGTTCGTCAAGGGCATCTTCGGCGGCGATCCATCGAAGAACCCTAAGCTCTACGCCGAGCTGGAGGCCGCTGCCGCCGCCCTGCCGATCGGCGCCGGCGGGCTCCTGCTGCAGCCCTACTGGGGTGGGGTGATGACCCCCTACTGGGACCAGGATGCGCGGGGCCTGATCATCGGTCTCTCCGGCGAGCATGGCCGGCCGCATCTCTACCGCGCCATGATGGAGGGGATCGCCCTCGACCAGGCGATGGGCACCGCCAGCATCGAGCGGGCGACCGGACAGACCGTGCGCGAGCTCTTGACCATCGGCGGCGGCTCGGCGAGCGCGCTCTGGTGCCGGATCATCGCGGACGCCACCGGCAAGCCCGTGTGCCGGCTGGCCACCGCCGAGGCCACGTCGCTCGGTGCCGCGATCGCCGCGGCCAAGGGAGCCGGCTGGTTCCCGACCGCGGCAGCTGCCGTGGCGGCGATGGCCGGCAAGGTCGAGAGCACCATCGAGCCCGATGCCGAGCGTCATGCCCGCTACCGGGAGCTGCTGGCGCTGTTCGAGCGGCTTTATCCCGCGACCCGCGAGATCCAGGCGGGGCTGGCGGCCTTCAAGCATGGCGGCCAGGCGGGCGGCGGCGGCCAAGCGGACGGCGGGAAGCCGGCTGGCGGAAAACTTTCAGGTGGCAAGGTGGCCGGCGGCAAGGTGGTCGACGGATGAGCAGCGGCGATGCGCTGATCCAGGATTTCGTCGCCGGCCGCTACCGGTTGATCGAGACCGGCAACCCGGTCGCTTGCCCGATTCGTGCCATTGTCGCCGCGCCGAGCCTCGCCGGCCGCGAGGCTGCGCTGGTCAGGGCCGCGGGGCTCGAGGGCCGGCTGGCGGTGGTCGAGCGACGAAAACACCCACGCGATCATGGGCAAGCGGGTCGAGGATGCGCTGCCGGGTGCGCTCTCGGTGGTTCTCGACCATCCGCATGCCGACGAGGCGACGGCCGACCAGTTGCGCGAGCGGACCCGGCATTGCGATGCGCTTATCGCGGTGGGCTCGGGCACGCTCAACGATCTCTGCAAGTACGTGACGCATGGCGACGGGCGGGCCTGTGCCGTGTTCGCGACCGCACCGTCGATGAACGGCTATGTGACCAGCACGGTCTCGATCAACCGGGGCGACTACAAGCTCAGCCTCAAGGCGCATGCACCGGCCGGTGTCTTCTTCGATCTCGAGGTGCTGGCGGCATCTCCCAAGCGGATGATCCGGGCCGGGCTCGGCGATTCGGTCTGCCGCGGAGTCGCCCAGGTCGACTGGCTGTTCTCGCACCTCCTGCTGAACACGCCGTATTTCGAGAGCCCCTACGACCTGCAGCTGGTCGACGAGCCGAAGCTGTTCGCCGCGGCGCCGGGACTGCTGACGGGCGATCTCGACGCCATGGCGGCGCTGGTCAACACCCTGACCCTGGGCGGTCTCGGGGTCATCGTCTCAGGGTCCAGCCATTCGGGCTCGATGGGCGAGCACGGCATCAGCCATTTCATCGACATGTTCGCGCGGCCGCATCCGGGCTCGCTGCATGGCGAGCAGGTGGGCATCGCGACCTTGACCATGGCGCGGCTGCAGGGCGGCATGCTGGCCGATCCGACCCCGCCGGTGCTGGCGCCGACGGTGTTCGACGCGGCCGCGCTCGAGGCCCGCTACGGCGACAAGGCGGACGCTGTGCCGCACGGCGCTGGCGGCCAAGGCGCTCGACGGCGAGCGGCTGGCCGCCGCCAACGCCAAGCTGTCGAAGTACTGGGACGAGTGGCGCCGGGTGCTGGCGCGGCTCATGGTGCCGCCGGTCAGGCTCGAGGCGACGCTGGCCGCCGCCGGTGCGGCGACCAGGCCCGCCGACATCGGCCTCGATGCGGCTGTCTACCGCCAAGCCGTGGCGCACGCGCACGAGATCCGCGATCGCTTCTCGTTCCTCGACCTGGCGGCGGCGACGGGTCGGCTCGCCCCGTTCGCCGAGGCGGAGGGCTAGGCGATGCCGACCGCCCTGATTCTCGGCGCGGGCGTCATGGGCAGTGCCTTCACGCTGCCGCTCGCCGATGCCGGCTGCGCGGTCAGGCTCGTCGGCACGCATCTCGATGCCGAGCTGATCGGCGACGTGCGCCGCGACGGCGTGCATCCGCGGCTGCGGGCACCGTTGCCGGCGGCGATCCAGACGTTCCAGCATGACGAGCTGGCAGCCGCCGTCGCGGGCGGCGTCGATCTCGTCGTGCTCGGGGTCAGCTCGGCTGGTGTCGACTGGGCGGTCGAGCGGCTGCGGCCACTGCTCGACCGCGCGACCCCGATCCTCATGCTGACCAAGGGCCTCGCCGCCGACGGGGAGCGGATCACGATCCTGCCCGAGACCGTCGAGGCGGCGCTCGGGTGCCCGACCGGGGCCGTGGGTGGTCCCTGCATCGCCGGCGAGCTCGTGGTCAGACGCTACACCGGGACGGTCGTCAGCTTCAGTGATCCGGCGCTCATCCAGCCGGTTCTGGCGATGGTCGATGCGCCCTACTATCACGCCCGGGCCAGCCACGACCTGGTTGGCACCGAGGTCTGCGCCGCCTTCAAGAACTTCATGGCGCTGGGGATCGGCGCGGCGCAGGGCATGCTGGATGTCGCGGAGCCCGCGGTCAACGAGGCGCGGATGCACAACCCGGCGGCAGCGCTCTTCAACCAGGCGCTGCTCGAGCTCTCGCGCCTCAACACGGCCCTCGGCGGCAACGCTGCGACCGTGCATGGCTTGGCCGGGGTCGGCGATCTCTACGTCACCGCCCAGGGCGGGCGGAACAGCCGGATGGGCCGGCTGCTCGGCGCCGGCTGGGCCTATTCCAAGGCCAAGGCCCAGCGCATGGCCGAGGACACGGTCGAGGGTGCCGAGCTGGCGTTCACGCTCGGGCCGACGCTGGACACGATGCTGGCGGATGGTCGTCTGGTGCCGGGCGATCTGCCGTTGACACGCGCGATCATGGCGTCCATCCGGACCGATGCGCCGTTCGCGCCCGACTGGACGCGCTTTCACCGCCGTCACGAAGAGGACTTCTGACCATGACCGCCAAGCGGGTCGTCATCGCCGCCGACCACCTGGGCCTGCCACTCAAGGACGCCGTCAAGGCGCATCTCGAGGAGCAGGGGGTCGAGGTGGAGGACATGGGTGTCAATGCGACCACTCCCGTCGATTATCCGGACCTCGGCCGGGCGCTTGCCGAGCGCGTTGCCGCCGGTGACTTCAAGCGCGGCATCCTGGTCTGCGGCACCGGCGCCGGCATGGCGATCACCGCCAACAAGGTGCCGGGGGTCAGGGCCGTCTGTGTCACCGATCCCTACACGGCCGAGCGGGCGATCGCGTCGAACAACGCCCAGGTGATCACCCTGGGTGCGCAGATCACCGGGCCTTCGGTGGCCAAGATGCTGGTCGACATTTGGCTCAAGAACGAGTTCCAGGCGAGCCGCTCGGGTGCCAAGGTGGCGAAGATCGACGCCCTCGACACGGACTATCGAGGCGCTCGCCCCGCGAGCACCGGAAGCTGACATGACCGACTCCGCTGCTGCCGAGTTTGTCGTGTTCGACGCCGGCGAGCAGCAGCGCACGCGGATCGCCTGGCTCTACTATGTCGAGGGCCTGACCCAGAGCGAGATCGCCGATCGGGTGGGCATGAGTCGGGTCCGGGTCAATCGCGAGCTCGCCGTCTGCCGCGAGCGCGGCATCGTGCAGATCCGCATCAACGCCAAGCTGGCGCCCTGCGTAGCGCTCGAGCGGCAACTGGTGGCCCATTTCGAGCTCAAGGACGCGGTGGTCGTCCCGACGCCGGCCGACGCGGCGCTGCTGCCGGCCGTCATCGGTGCGGCGGCCGGCCAGTACGTCTCCGACCGCCTGACGGCCGGGATGAGCATCGGGGTCGCCTGGGGCCGGACGCTCCTGGGCTCGCTCCGGGCGATCGAGCGGCGGCCGCTCGACGGGCTCTCCGTGGTCTCGCTGATCGGCGGCCTGACCCGGGCTGCGGCCATCAACACCTACGAGACGGCGTCGCGCTTCGCCGATCTGTTCGGCGCCGACTGCTACTATCTGGCAGCACCAACCTACACCTCGAATGCCGAGAGCCGCGCCATCTTCATCGAGCAGGCGACGATTGGCGACGTGCTCGAGCGGGCGCGGCGGGTCGACATGGCGCTCGTCAGTGTCGGCGATCTCGGCCCCGGGTCGACCATTCGGCGGCTGTCGCTGATCAGCGATGACGAGGTCGAGACGCTGGTCGAGGCCGGTGCGGTGGGCGATTGCCTGGCGCATTTCATCGACGCCGAAGGGCGGCTGGTCGACCATCCTGTGAACCAGCGGGTCATCGGCCTGGCGCCCAGTGACCTAGCGGCCGTGCCGACCTCGATCCTCGCTTCCGGCGGCCCGTCGAAGGAGCGGGTGATGCGGGCGGCGATCGAGGCCGGCTATCTCAATACGGTGATCACCGACGAGGATAGCGCCCGCCGGCTCTTGGCCGAGAGCTGAGACCCCCTACGTCAGATGCAGGTTGGGCGGGCAGGGAGCCGGGCGGATGACGGACGAACTCGGACATGAGCTCGTCGACTGGACGGTCGCGGCCGGCTTGCAGAGCGCCGATGAGCAGGAACTGCTCGACGGGTTCTGTGCGCGTTTGAACGAGGCCGGTTTCGATCTCGCTCGCGCCTTCATCGCCTCGCAGATACTCCATCCGCTGCACGCTGCGCGCGGTGTCGTGTGGAGCGGCCAGCGGGCGGCGCGGGAGGATTATGGCTTCAGTCCCGAGGAGGAAGCCGACTGGCAGCGCAGCCCGCTGCGCCACATCATCGACAACGAGCTGGCGAGCCTGCATGTCCGGCTCGACGATTCGCTCGAGCCAGATCGTTTCCCGCTCCTGATCCGGTTGCGCGCGGAGGGCGGGACCGATTATCTGGCGCAGCGCCGTCGCTTCGGCAGCGGCAACACGTTCAGCGATTTTCACGGTGTCGTCGCATCGTGGACGACGCGACGGCCGGGTGGCTTCACCAACGCCCAGATTGCGGCACTCGACCGCTGCATCGCGCCGCTGGCGCTGGCCTTCAAGTCGATCACCACTTTCGACACCAGCCGCACCTTGATGCGCACCTATCTCGGCCACGATGCCGGTGCCCGGGTGATCGCCGGCGAGATTCGCCGCGGCGAGCCGCAGGCGATCGATGCCGTGCTCTGGTCGAGTGATCTCCGCGGCTTCACCAGGCTCGCCGATACGGTCGAACCGAAACGGCTGATGCAGCTCTTGAACGCCTATTCCGAGGTTCTGGTGAGCGTCGTCGAGCGGCATGGCGGCGACGTGCTCAAGTTCATGGGCGACGGCATTCTGGCGCTGTTTCGTGGCGATGACCCTTGCGCCCAGGCGCTCCGGGCGTCGCTCGAGGCGCGTCGGCAGGTCGATACGCTGAACGCCGAGCGGGAGGCGGCCGGCGTGCCGGTCACCGACTTCTATCTGGGCCTGCATCGCGGCACCGTGCTCTACGGCAATATCGGCAGCCTGGAGCGGCTCGACTTCACGGTGATCGGGCCCGCCGTCAACGAAGTGGCGCGCATCGAGCAGATGTGCCGCTCGCTCGACCAGTCGGTGGTCACTTCCGCCGATTTCGCCGAGGCTTGCGGCGGCGAGCGGGACACGCTCGTCTCGCTCGGCCGCTACGCGCTCCGTGGCGTCGGCCGGGCGCAGGAGCTGTTCACGATCGATCCCGAGCGCCTGCGCGCCGCCTGAGCGGCTGTCGAGCGCGGCTTGCTGACTTTGTGCCAGGCGGCCGGTAGCGTCATAGTAGCGGGGTCGTCCGCGCCACGTCCCGAACCTTCAGCCGCAAGAAAACCGCCGCATGATCGACGCGATGCTGCTCGTCATTCTGGTCAGCGCCGGCCTGCTGGTTCTCTCGGTGATCAGCAGCGTCGTGGCGTTGCGCGTGGGAGCGCCCCTGCTGCTGCTGTTTCTCGGCATCGGCCTCCTGGCCGGCGAGGACGGCATCGGCGGCATTCGCTTCGACGGCAGCGAAGAGGCGTTCTTCATCGGCAGCGTCGCTATTGCCATCATCCTCTTCACCAGCGGCTTCGAGACGCGCTGGGCGGCCTTTCGCCAAGCTGCGGCACCGGCGTTGGTGCTGGCCACCGCCGGCGTCATCCTCACCGCCGGCCTGGTCGGTGTCGCGGCCAGGCTGCTGCTGGGGCTCGATTGGCTGGAAGCGCTGCTGCTGGGCGCGATCGTCGGCTCCACCGATGCGGCTGCCGTCTTCTTCCTGCTCCGGGTCGGCGGCATTACCATCCGCGACCGGGTCCGCTCGACGCTCGAGGTGGAATCCGGCTCGAACGATCCGATGGCGATCTTTCTGGTCGTGACGCTGCTCGAGCTGGTCGCGGCCGATGCCGGCATGGCCACCGTCGGCGTCAGCCTGCTCCAGGCGTTCGCGCTGCAGATGGGGCTCGGCCTCGTCATGGGCCTGGCCGGCGGCTGGGTCGTGGTTCAGGTGATCAACCGCACGGCGCTCGAGCCCGGGCTCTACCCGGTGGCCGTGATGGGCGGCATCGCCGTGCTCTTCGCCGGCACCGGTCTCCTCGGCGGCAGCGGCTTTCTCGCGGTCTATGTCGCGGGGCTCGTGGTCGGCAACATGCCGGTCCGGGCGACCCCCTATTTGCACCGCTTCCAGGAGGGCTTCACCTGGCTGGCCCAGATCGTCCTCTTCCTGACGCTGGGCCTGCTGGCGACACCGTCCGAGTTCGCCGACATCCTCGTCCCGGTGGTGGCGTTGGCGTTGGTGCTCACGGTCCTGGCCCGGCCGCTGGCGGTCGGGCTCTGCCTCTGGCCCTTCGGGTTCAGGCGGAACGAGGTGGTGTTCATGAGCTTCGTGGGCTTGCGCGGCGCCGTCTCGATCCTCTTTGCCATCCTGCCGATCACCGCCGGGCTGGCGAACGGTCAGCTCTTGTTCAACGCCGCCTTCATCATCGTGCTCGTGTCCTTGCTCGTGCAGGGCTGGAGCATTGCGCCCTTCGCGCGCTGGCTGGAGGTGGTGGTGCCGCCGCGCACAGCACCGGCCGAGCGGGTCGAGCTGGAACTGCCCGGCACCGCGCATCACGAGCTGGTGGTCTACCACATCACCGACGGCAGCCCGGTCGCCAAGGGGCATCGCCTGCCGCGCTGGGCGAGGCCGGCTTTGGTCGTCCGCAACGGCCGCTCCTACAGCGTCCATCTGGCCGGCCGGCTCCAGCCCGACGACTATGTCTACATCTTCACCGGCCCGGCCTTCATCCCGCTGCTCGATCGCCTGTTCGCGGGCCGGGCGTCGCTCGATGACGCTGACCGGGCGTTTTACGGCGATCTGCCGATCGCGCCCGGCGCCAGCATCAGGGCGCTCGGCCGAAGCTACGGGATCGACGTCGCGGCAGCGAGCGAGGCGGAGACGGTGGCGGACTTCCTGGCGCGGCAGTTCGACGGCCGGCTCGAGCTCGCCGACCGGCTGGCGGTGGGCCCGGTCGATCTGATCGTCCGGGCGGTCGACGAGGCGGGCAATGCCACCGAGATCGGCCTGTCGCTCGCCCGGGTCGACGAGGCGGTCCGGCCGCCGCCCGGCCTCCTGCGCCGCCAGTTCGGCCGCATTCGCCGCCTGCTCGGCGGCTCGCCGCGGACGGCGGCCGTTCGCGAGGCGCTCGGCGTCAGCCGGCCGCGGGCCGGCGACGGCTGAGCTCGGAGCAGGCTTTTGGCTACTCGGCGGCCTGGTTGGCCTCGGCTTGCGCCTTGGCATCGAGCGCTGCCTTGCCGACGGCGGCGTCATCGGCATTGCCGGCAACCCGGACGGTCGGGAAGGCGAAGCTGATGCCGTTTTCGGCGAAGGCTTTCTGGATCAGTGCGTTGGCGGCGCGGCGGACGGTGAACTGCTTGCCCGGGATCGCCATGAACTTGAGCCTGACGAGGATGCCGCTGTCGGTGATGGCGTCGGCGCCCTGCGATTTCAGGGGCTCGAGGATGCCGGCGGCGAGCTCCGGATCCTCCATGATCTGGGCGCTGACCTGCTTGATCACCTTCTTGAGCTTCACGAGGTCGGTGTCGAAGGGCACGGTGAAGGACAGCTTCACGATCACCCAGTCGCGGCTGACGTTCTGGATGGCGCCGAGCTCACCGAAGGGGACCGTGTAAAGCGGCCCGCGATGGTGGCGGAGCTTGATCGAGCGGAGCGAGAAGCTCTCGACCGTGCCCTTGTAGCTGCCGGCGATGACGTACTCGCCGACCCGAAAGGCGTCGTCGAGCAGATAGAACATGCCGGCGACGATGTCCTTGACCAGCGTCTGGGCGCCGAAGCCGATCGCCACGCCGACCACGCCGGCACCGGCGACCAGGGGTGCTATCTGCACGCCGAGCGAGGAGAGGATCATCAAGATGGCGGCGAGCAGCAGGACGATCTGCAGGATGTTGCGGCCGATCGGCAGCAATGTCCTGATCCGTGCCCGGCGCCTGGCCTCGTCGGCGCTCACCGTCTCGTCGAGCACCGCATCGGCGATGTAGCGGTCGATGGCGGTGCGCCCGACATGCCAGGCGAAATCGACGACGATGACGATGATGGCGATGTTGAGCAGGGCCACTGCAAGCGGGCTCGTGCTGGTGTCCTCGCTGAAGAACGCGGCGGCGTCGATGTCCCAGGCCCAGGTCAGGAACCAGGCGGCGAGGATGATCAGCAGTGCCCGGGCGCCGCGCTCGATGGCGGCAGCCAGCACGCTGGGCGGTCCCTCTGTCTGGAGCTCCTGGCCGATCGGCCGCAGCAGGTTGTCGACCGCGGCGCTGACGATCTTGATGGCGAGCGGCAAGACCGCGGCCGTGATGGCGAACCACATGGCCGCCTTGGCGTAGATGAACCAGAGCAGGTAGACGAGCACGGCGTAGGCCGTCCAGGCGATGGCCGAGCCCGGGCCCTTGCTGTGATCGCGGCCCGGCCGGTGCCAGATGGCCTCGATCGCCACCGCCAGCAGGCCGAGGCCGAACAGATAGGCGATGATCGTCGGCTCCGGCCGCGGCAGGCCCATCTTGCCCAGGCTCGTCGCCACCGCCCAGCCGAAGAGGAAGATCAGCGTGAAGGCCCTGATCCGCTTCATCCAGAAGGCGGCTTTGGCGTCGTCGACCGGCATCACCCGGCGGCTCGGTGCCTCGGGCGCCAGGACCAGCTGGCAGACATAGTAGATCAACCGCGAGAGGATGGCGGCGAAGAGGAAGAGGCCGGCCACCTCGCGGATCAGCGGTGGCAGGTCGATCATCACGAAAACGCCGAGGCTGGCGGCAGCAAAGGCGATGACGGTGCCGAGGACGAGTCCGAATCGGAGCCCGAGCTTCTGCAGCCGCTCCTTCACCGTGGTCTCGTCGGCGGTGAGGACCCGCCGACGAATCTGGCGGGTCGTCCGGCTGAACGCCCATTCGGCGGCGTAGCCGGCACCGACGAAGAAGACGACAAGGCCGATGACGATCGAGAGCCCGCCATCGACGGCGTCGGACCGCAGGCGGTCGAAGGCGTGCGCGAGGTCGCCAGGCAAGCGTGGCAATGCGGCGATCAGCTCGTCGCGATGCGCATGCCACCGGCTGAGGGCGGCGCCGATGTTGAGGCTCGGCAACGCGCTCTCGATGAGCTCGATATCGCGCTCCAGCAGCGGTTCGTCGGCCGCCGCGACGGCAGGGGCGGCGTCTCCTCCGGGCACCTGTTGGGCGAGCCAGCCCTGCACCTCAGGTTCGGCGAGCAGGCGGATCAGCTGCTCGACGTCGGGTGGCGGCGCTGTTGTCGGGGTGCCGTCCGCGGTCTGCGCCTGGGCCGGCGCCTGGAGCGCCAGCACCAGCAGCAGGACGGCCATGCGTAGCCAGGACATGCCGATGCTCCAACGGCCGTTCGCGATGCTGCGCGGGTCCGGCCGGACGGTCACGCGAGACGCGGCGGCAGTTGGACCGCCCGTCACGCTGGCGGCTGCGTCGCACAAGCTTCAGGCGTTGGCAAGCCGGGCATCAGGCGGACGCCCGGCTTGCCGCACAGCGTGTCAGGCTTGCACGCCCTCGACGTACCAGTCCATCGACAGGAGGGCGGCATCGTCGAGCGCCTCGCCCTCTGGGACGCGCAACTCGCCGGCCTGGTCGGTGATCGGCCCGGCGAAGGGGTCGAGCGTGCCGGCGATGATGCCCTCGCGGACCGCCTCGGCGGCAGCGACCACGTCCTCCGGCAGGCTCTCGTTGTAGGGGGCGATCTCGACCTCGCCGTCGATCAGCCCGTGCCAGACGTTCTGGGTCTCCCAGGTGCCGTCGAGCACGGCCTGGCAGCGCTGGATGTAGTGGGGCCCCCAGTTGTCGATGATGGCGGTCAGCTGGGCCGTGGGCGCGAAAGCGCTCATGTCGGAGGCCTGGCCGAAGCCCTGGACACCGCGCTCCTGGGCCACCTGCAACGCTGCCGGGCTGTCGGTGTGCTGGCTGATGATGTCCGCACCCTGGTCGATCAGCGTGCTCGCCGCCTCGGCCTCGCGGCCCGGATCGTACCAGGAGTTCACCCAGATCACCCGGACCTGCATGTCCGGGTTGACCTTCCGGGCGGCCAGCTGGAAGGCGTTGATGCCCATGACCACCTCGGGAATCGGGAACGAGCCGATATAGCCGACGATGCCGCTTTTTGAGACGTGGCCGGCGATGGTGCCGATCACGGCGCGGCCCTCGTGGAACTTGGCGTTGTAGACGGCGAGGTTGGGGGCTGTCTGGTAGCCGGTGCAGTGCTCGAACATCACGTCCGGGAACTGCTGGGCGACCCTGACCGTCGGGTTCATGAAGCCGAAGCTGGTCGTGAAGATGATGTCGTTGCCGTCGGCAGCGAGCTGGCGGATGACGCGCTCGGCGTCGGGGCCCTCGGCCACGTTTTCGACGAAGGTGGTGCTCACCTTGTCGCCCAAGGCGGCCTCGAGGTCCTGGCGGCCGATGTCGTGGCGGTAGGTCCAGCCATGGTCACCGATCGGCCCGACATAGACGAAGGCGGCGCGGACATTGTCCTTCTGGGCGCGAACCAGGCGGGGCATGGCGAGGCTGGCGACGCCGGCGGCGGCGGTGCCGAGAAGCAGACGACGGCTGGGGCGAAGCAACATGGGCGACCTCTCGCTACGGGTTTTGCGGGCTGGGGGGCCGGCGCGCGCAGCACCGGCCGTGTTGCGGCGCAACATGTCGCGCGGCCCGAGCCCAGGCAAGGGTTTGTTGCGGCCGAGCGGCAGAGTTCAGCCGCCGGTCATGCCACATCCATAATCATGCCGCCCGGCAGTTGGGCCGAGCCCTGTTCCAGGCGGGCCTCAGTTGGTCGGCAGGTAGGGGCGGCCGAGGCAGGCCGGGGCTTGCAGGCGGGCTTTCCAGGGGCCGATGGAGATCACGACGAGGACGATGATCGTGGCGATGTAGGGCAGCATCGACATGACCTGTGACGGCACGGCGAAGAGGCCGAGACCCTGGGCGTGGAGCTGGAGGATCGTGACGCCGCCGAAGAGGTAGGCGCCGACCAGAACTCGCAGCGGCCGCCAGGCGGCGAAGACGACGAGGGCCAAGGCGATCCAGCCGCGGCCCGCGGTCATCTGCTCGATCCACATGGGCGTGTAGGCGATCGAGAGGAAAGCGCCGCCGAGGCCGGCACAGAGGCCGCCGAAGAGGACGGCCAGGTAGCGGATGCGGATGACGTTGTAGCCGAGCCCGTGCGCGGCTTCGTGGTTCTCGCCGACCGCGCGGAGGATCATGCCGCCCCGCGTCTTGGCGAGGAACCAGGCGACAGCGAGGGTGAGGACCACGGCGCCGTAGACCAGGATGTCGTGGCTGAGCAGCAGTGGGCCGATGATCGGCAGGTCGCTGACGCCGGGGAGGTCGAGCTTCGGCAGGCGCGGCAAGGGCGTGCCGACGAAGCCGGAGCCGACGAGTGCGGAGAGGCCGACGCCGAAGATGGTGAGTGCCAGGCCGGTCGCCACCTGGTTCGCCATGAGCGTGAGGGTGAGGACGGCGAAGATCAGGGCGAGGCCGGCGCCGGCGACGGCGGCCGACGCGATGCCGGCGATGTGGCTGCCGGTGGTGAGCGTGACGGCGAAGCCGGTGACGGCGCCAGCCAGCATCATGCCCTCGACGCCGAGGTTGAGGACGCCCGAGCGCTCGGCCACGAGCTCGCCCACGGCGGCGTAGAGGAGCGGCGTCGAGGCGACGATCACGGCGGCGAGCAGGGCTATGGTTCCGTCCATCGGTCTTCAGCTCCTCCCTGCAGCTTGGCTTTGGGCTGCCGCTGGCCTGCCGAGCCTGAGCCGGTAGCGGACGAGGACGTCGGATGCCAAGAGGAAGAAGAGCAGCATGCCCTGGAAGACCCCGGTCACGGCCTGCGGCATGCCGACGGTGATCTGGGCGTTCTCGCCGCCGAGATAGGAGAGCGCCACCAGCAGGCCGGCGAGGACGCAGCCCAGCGGATGGAGGCGGCCGAGAAAGGCCACGATGATGGCGGTGAAGCCGTAGCCCGGCGAGATCACCGGTACGATCTGGCCGATCGGGCCCGCCACCTCGAAGAGGCCGGCGAGCCCGGCGAGGCCGCCGCCGAGCAGCATGCTGGTCCAGATCATCCGCGACCGGGAGAAGCCGGCGAACCGGGCTGCCGCCGGGGCCTGGCCGATCACCGTCACCTGGAAGCCGAAAAGCGTGCGGCTCATGACGAACCAGAGGACGAGGACGATGACGCCGGTGATGATGGTGCCGAAGTGCAGCCGCGTGCCGGCGAGGATGTTGGGCAGCTGGGCCGAAGGCGAGAACATCCGCGATTCCGGAAAGCCGAAGCCTTCAGGGCTCTTCAGCGGGCCGTAGATCAAGGCGCTCAAGAGCAGCAGGCCCACATAGGTGAGCATCAGGCTGACCAGGATCTCGTTGACGTCGAAGCGGGCCTTGAGGAAGGCCGGGATGGCCGCCCAGGCCATGCCGCCGATGACGGATGCGATCATCATCAGGGGCAGGATGTGCCAGCCCTCCTGACCCCAGAAGAGGAGCCCGACGGAGCCGCCGGCAAGGGCACCGAGCGTCAGCTGGCCCTCCGCACCGATGTTCCAGATGCCGGCCCTGAAGCCCACGGCGAGGCCCACGGCGATGAGGATGAGCGGCGTCGCCTTGACGCCCAGCTCGGCGAGCCCATAGGCGCTGCTCACGGGCTGGATGAAGAAGGCGGTGAGCGAGCGCACCGGATCGTAGCCCATGGCGGCGAACAGGACGGCGCCGGCAAGGACGGTGAGGAGGACGGCCAAGGGCGGGGTCAGCCAGCGCATGGCCGGGCTGAGCTGGGCGCGGGGCTCGAGCCTAAGCATGGGGCTGTGCCTCCGGCTCTGGCAGCGGGGCTTCGTCCGGCAAATCGTGCAACCCGCCCATCAGCAAGCCGATCTCCTCGATCGAGGCGCTGGCCGTCATCAGCGGGCGGGAGAGGCGGCCGCCATTGATCACCGCCATGCGGTCGGTGAGCGCCAGCAGCTCGTCCAGGTCCTGGCTGACGACGAGGACCGCAACGCCGTGGGAGGCCAGGTCGAGCAGCGCCTGGTGGATGGCGGCGGCGGCACCGGCATCGACGCCCCAGGTGGGCTGGGCCGCGATCAGCACGTTGGGAGCCTGGAGGATCTCGCGGCCGACGACGAACTTCTGCAGATTGCCGCCGGAGAGCGAGGAAGCGCGGGCGTCGGGGCCGGTGGCCTTGACCGAGAAGCGGTCGATGATCTCGGCCGCGAAAGCGGTGGCGCGGGCCGGGCGGATGATGCCGTTGGTGAGCAGCGCCCGGCGGTCGAAGGCGCGCGAGCAGCGCGTTCTCGGCCAAGGTCATGTCGGGGATCGCGGCGTGGCCGTTGCGCTCCTCGGGGATGTAGGCGAGGCCGTGCTGGCGGCGGGCGCGGGGACCGAGCCGGCCGGCGGGGATGCCGTCGATGACGATGGATTGAGGCTGGACCAGCCGCTCGCCGGAGAGGGCGGCGAGCAGCTCCGCTCTGGCCGTTGCCTGCGACCCCGGCGATGCCGAAGATCTCGCCGGCCTGGACGTCGAAGGTGATCTTCTCGAGCGAGGTGCCGAAGGCCTCGGTGGATTTCAGGTCGAGGGCGTTGACCAGAAAGCGCGGCGCGCGCTTCAGTCGCTTCGCCGGCTTCTCGGGTGCTGCGAAGGCGTTGCCCACCATGAGCTGGGCCATGCTCCGCGCGGTCTCGGCCTTGGGGTCGCAATGCGCCACGACCTTGCCGCCGCGCATGATGGTGGCGGCGTCGCAGAGCGCTTTGATCTCGTGCAGCTTGTGGCTGATGTAGAGGATCGAGACGCCCTCGGATGGCGAGCTGGCGCAGGGTCAGGAAGAGCCTCTCGACCTCCTGCGGCGTCAGCACCGAGGTGGGCTCGTCCATGATCAGGAGCCTGGGGTTCTGCAGCAGGCAGCGGACGATCTCGATCCGCTGGCGCTCGCCGACCGAGAGCTCGTGCACCTCGCGCTTGGGGTCGAGCGGCAGGCCGTAGGCGTGGCTGACGTCGACGATCCGCGCTGGCGAGGCCCTTGCGCGCGCTCGCCTCGTCGAAGCCCGAGCGCGACGTTCTCGAGCACCGAAAGTGCCTCGAACAACGAGAAATGCTGGAAGACCATGCCGATGCCGAGATGCCGTGCGGCGTGCGGCGAGGCGATGGTGACCGGTCGGCCTTCCCAGCTGATCTGGCCGGCATCGGGGGCGAGCACGCCGTAGATGATCTTGACCAGGGTCGACTTGCCGGCGCCGTTCTCGCCGAGCAGCGCGTGGATCTCGCCCTGGCCGACGGTGAGGTCGACATCGTCGTTGGCGAGCACGCCCGGATAGGCCTTGCGGATGCCGGTGAGCTGGAGGCGTGGGGGGGCGTTCATCGGCGGACCTTCATCAGGCGACGTTCTGCAAGGCTTTGCCCCTTCGGAGCGCTTCGCATGACGGTGAGCAGTTGGGCGGTGACCGAGGCCGCGATGACGGCCGGCTCCTTGCCGCGGATGGACGGCGAGCCCGATCGGGCAGACGAGGCGTTCCAGGCGTTCGGCGGGGATACCGCCGGCCCGGAGCTGGCGCTCGAAGCGGCGCCGCTTGGTGGCCGAGCCGATCAGCCCGAGCCAGGCGAAGTCCATGGCCTTGAGGCGCGCCTCGACGATGGCGAGGTCGAGGGCGTGGCTGTGGGTCATGACCAGGACGAGGTCGGTTGGATCGGTCGTGATGGCGGCGGGATCGGGGATGGTCTCGGCGTCGATCGTGGCAGCGAGGCTGGCCGGGAAGAGGCCCGGACCGGCTGTCGAGCCAGCGGACGCGGCAGGGCAGCGGTGTCGAGTGCCCGGACCAGGGCCTGGCCGACATGGCCGGCGCCGAAGAGGACGATCCGCGGGAGCTCCGTGCGCCACGTTTCGAGGCGCTCGGCTCAGGCGTTCGCGATCGATCGGCGAGAGCTGCCGAAGCGCCAACGTGACGTGGCCGCCGCAGCATTGCTGGAGGGCAGGGCCCAAGGGCAGCTGCAGGCGCTCGGGCACGGCCTCGCCGGCAAGTGCTTCCCGGGCGCGCTCGATGGCACGCCATTCCAGCTCACCGCCGCCGATCGTGCCGGCGATGGCGGTCTCGGTCACCAGCATCAGCGTGCCCGCCTCGCGCGGCGTGGAGCCGAGCGCGTCGGTGACCTCGACCAGGATCGCGGGCTCGGCACGGTCGATGGCGACGATGGCGGCGGCGAGGGCGTCGCTCATGCGGCCGCCTCGTAGAGGCTCTGGTCGACGATCCAGCCTTCGATCGGATTGGCTGTCTCAGGGATGCCGAAGTTCGCGTCTCGCTTCGACCATGCCCAGGCGGCTTGCACGGCGCAGATGCAGCGCATCGAGCTGGTCTCCGGTCGGATCGTCGACCATCAGAACTTGGTGCTTCGACGTTCTTTAGGCCAGCCAAGATATGCTCGCGAAGCTGCCTCTGTGAGCTTATACCGTCGGCGATTTTGGCATCCTTGTAGCCAGGCCGGCCGATCATGTTCCGGGCGAAGTGCCCAGGATAGGTTTCTACAATGATCTTATTGCATTGATCAATTGCTCTCAGCAGTGGAATATTCGCGTCGGATTGGAGAATTCGCTTTGTGACTTCGTAAAACATGCCATTAACGCGGCGATTCTGTGGGCTCATTGCAGCCCGTGCGCTTGTCAACGACGCGCTTGTGCTCTTTGTCGCCCACTGCTCGCGACTCTTTGTAACGATCAAGAAAGTCGCGAAATTCACGTTTGGTCATCTCCGCTAATAATCGATATGTATTTTGACCATTCTTCTGGCCATTTATTTTCTTCGATGAATGTCTTGGCAAGCCCAAATGGTGTATCAATTCCCATGATCCACGAGCCGTTGGAGTCAAGAAGCTTTTGAAAATCCGTGAACTTCTTGCAAGGCCAGTCCAAAATGTCCTCACACACTAGCCTGTTATCGAGAATAGTGCACACCGCGCAGGTGACAGGTTTCCTGTCGGCTAGGAGCACATGTGAAGTCGATGCCATAAACCCTCACTCTGCCGTCTCCAGCGTCCTGATCGCGGCCAGCCGCTCGATCGCCATCAGCACCTTCTCGGGCGTGGCCGGCGGGTCGAGCCTTGCCGGGTGCTGGTGGTCGGCGGTGGAGGCCACGGCGTCGGAGAGGGCCTGCCAGACGGAGATGGCGAGCATGAGCGGCGGCTCGCCGACGGCCTTGGAGCGGTGGATGGTGGCCTTGGGGTTGGTCGTTCTCCAAGAGGCGGATGTTGAGGATCTCCGGCCGGTCGGCGCAGGTCGGGATCTTGTAGGTCGAGGGCGCGTGGGTGCGAGCCGGCCCTCGTCGTCCCAGACCAGCTCCTCGGTGGTGAGCCAGCCCATGCCCTGGATGAAGCCGCCCTCGATCTGGCCCCGGTCGATGGCCGGGTTGAGCGAGCTGCCGACATCGTGGACGATGTCGACCCGGTCGACCCGGTACTCGCCGGTGAGCGTGTCGATGGTGACCTCGCTGACAGGCGGCGCCATAGGCGAAGTAGTAGAAGGGCTTGCCGCGGCCGGCCGCGCGGTCCCAGTGGATCTCGGGCGTCTTGTAGAAGCCGGTGGCGGAGAGCTGGATCGCGCGCCATGTAGGCGTCGTGGACCAGCTGGTCGAAGGCGATGGCGTTGCCCTTGACGCGTGATCCGGCCGGCCAGCCACTGTACCTCCGCCGTCGGTCGGCACTGGTGCTGCTCGGCGGCGAAGGCGGTGAGGCGGTCCTTGAGCGTTCGGGCTGCCGCCTGGGCTGCCATGCCGTTGAGGTCGGAGCCGGAGGAGGCGGCGGTGGCCGAGGTGTTGGGCACCTTGCCGGTCGTGGTGGCGGTGATCTTGATGCGATCGAAGCGGCAGCGGCAACTCCTCGGCCACCACCTGCGCCACCTTGATGAAGAGGCCCTGGCCCATCTCGGTGCCGCCGTGGTTCAGGTGGATCGAGCCGTCCTTGTAGATGTGGACGAGCGCGCCGGCCTGGTTGTAGGCGGTGATGGTGAAGGAGATGCCGAACTTCACCGGCGTCAGCGCCAGGCCCTTCTTCTGCCAGCGGTTTGCTGCATTGAAGCGGCGGATGGCGTCGCGGCGGCGCCCGTAGTCGGCTGTCAGCCTCGCATTCGCCGACGACTCGCTCGATGACGTTGTCCTCGATGGTCATGTGGTAGGGGGTGATGGTGCGCTCGCCCGGCCCGTAGAAATTGCGCTTGCGGACGTCGAGGGGGTCGAGGCCGGTGCGCGATGGCGATCTCCTCGATCAGCCGCTCGGCCGCCACCATGCCCTGCGGGCCGCCGAAGCCGCGGAAGGCCGTGGCGGAGACCATGTTGGTCCGGCAGGGATGGCAGACCAGCGCCACGTCCGGGTAGAAGTAGCCGTTGTCGGCGTGGAAGAGGGCGCGGTCGTTGATCGGGCCGGAGAGGTCGGCGGAGTAGCCGCAGCGGGAGGCGAAGTGCATGTCGACGGCCTGGATGCGGCCGTCCGGCTCGAAGCCGAGCCGGTAGTCGACGACGAAGTCGTGGCGCTTGCCGGTCATGATCATGTCGTCGTCGCGATCGAGCCGGCACTTGGCCGGGCGGCCGGTCTTGCGGGCGGCGAGGGCGGCGATGCAGGCGAAGAGGTTGCCCTGGCTCTCCTTGCCGCCGAAGCCGCCGCCCATGCGCCGGACCTCGACCGTGACGGCGTTGCGACGGCACGCCCAGCACGTGCGCCACCATGTGCTGCACCTCGGTCGGGTGCTGGGTCGAGCTGTAGACGGTCATGTCGCCGTCCTCGCCGGGGATGGCCATGCGCGACCTGGCCCTCGAGGTAGAAATGGTCCTGGCCGCCGATGCAGATCCGGCCGTCGAGCCGGTGGCTGGCGCGCTCCAGGCCGGCCTCGACATCGCCGCGGGCGAAGCGGGCCGGCGGCCAGACATAGTCCTCCTTGGTGCGGGCGGCGTCGACGTCGAGTTGTGGTGGCAGCGTCCTCGTAGACGATCTGGGCCAGCCCGGCGGCGCGGCGGGCTGCGTGGACGTCTCTGCGGCGACGGCGAAGAGCGCCTGGCCCCAGTACTGGACGGTGCCGGTGGCGAAGACCGGCTCGTCGTGGCGGCCGACCGGGCTGATGTCGTTGGCGCCGGGGATGTCGGCGGTGGTGATCACCGCGGCGACGCCCGGGGCGGTGCGCACGGCCTCGAGGTCGAGGCTCGAGAGCCTGGCATGCGCGCGCTCGGCCCAGGCCATATAGACTTCGAGGCAGCGGGCCGGCTCCGGCATGTCGTCGATGTAGATGGCCTCGCCGGCGACGTGCTTCGCCGCGCTGTCGTGGGTCAGGGGCCGGGCGACGGCGACGGGTTCAGGCATCGACCGGCTCTCGCTGGCCGGCGATCCGCAAGATGGTGGCGTCGCTGCTCTCGACATACGCCTTGAGGAGCAAGTTCTGCGCCACCTTCAGGCGGTAGGCGGCAGACGCCCGCATGTCGCTGATCGGCTGGAAGTCGTCCGCCATGGCCGCCATGGCCCGGCGGAAGCTGGCCTCGGTGAAGGAAGCGCCGGTGAGCGCCGCCTCGGCCTGGGCCGCGCGCTTCGGGCGTCGCCGCCATGCCGCCATAGGCGATCCGGGCATTCTCGATGCGCGCGCCATCGTGGCGGAGCTGGATGCCGGCGCAGACGGCCGAGATGTCCTGGTCGAGGCGCTTGCTGATCTTGTAGCAGCGAAGGGTCGTGCCCGGCTGGGGCTTGGGCACGGTGACGGCCTCGACGATCTCGCCCGCGCGGCGGTCCTGCTTGCCGTAGGCGAGGAAGAAGTCCTCGAGCGGCAGCGACCGGCGGCCGTCCCGATGCGCCAGGTGCAGGGTGGCGCCCGCCGCGATCAGCCAGGGTGGGCTGTCGCCGATGGGCGAGCCGTTGGCGATATTGCCGCCGATCGTGCCGGCATGGCGGACCTGCTCGGCACCCAGGCGGCGATTGAGCTCTCCGGCCTCGGGCCAGAGCCGGGCGATCAGGCCGCGAGCGTCGGCATAGGTGACGCCGGCGCCGATGCGGATGGCGTCGTCGGTCTCCTCGATGGTGGCGAGCTCGCCCACCCGGCCGAGCCAGATGATCGGGTCGAGCACGCGGTGCTGCTTGGTGACCCACAAGCCCACATCCGTGGCGCCGGCGAGGATGGTCGCTTCGGGGTGGGTGGCGGTGAGCTCGAGCAGGGTGGCCAGCGTGCCCGGGCTGAAGAAGCGGCGGCCGTCCTGGCCGACCTCGATGGTGGCACCGTCGCGCCAGGCCTGGAGCTGGGCCAGCACCTCGGGCTCGCGGTCGGCGAGGTGGGCGGTGGCGCCCGGCGTGGCGTGCATGGTCCTGGCCGCCTCGATGATCGGCCCGTAGCCGGTGCAGCGGCAGAGATTGCCGGCCAAGGCATCGTCGATCCGGCGGCGGCTGTAGGGTGGCTGCTCCTCGTGGTGCAGGGCGGCCAGCGTCATGACGATGCCGGGCGTGCAGAAGCCGCATTGGGAGCCGTGCTGGTCGACCATCGCCTGCTGGACCGGGTGCAGCGTGCCGTCCGGGCCTTTGAGGTCCTCGACCGTGAGCAGCTGGCAGCCGTCGAGGGTGGCCATGAAGCGGATGCAGGCGTTGATCGGCCGGTAGCGCAAACGGTTCTCGTGCGGCTCGGCGACGATGACGCTGCAGGCGCCGCAATCGCCCTCCGCACAGCCCTCCTTGGTGCCGCGGCGATGGGCGGTGCGGCGCAGCCATTCGAGCACCGTGAGCGTCGGATCCACGGTCTCGAGCTCGACCGGCTCGTGGCCCAGAAGGAAGCGCAGCCGCTGGCGCATCAGCTCCCCCGGTAGGTCGAGTAGGCAAACGGCGAGGCGAGCAGCGGCACGTGGTAGTGGGCGCCCGGGTCGGCGATGCCGAAGCGGATCGGCACCTCGTCGAGGAAGGGCGGGTTGGCGAGATCGGTGCCCTGGATCTTGAAGTAGTGACCGACCTGGAAGACCAGCTCGTAGGTGCCGCGCCCCATGCCCTCGCCTTCGAGCAAGGGCGGGTCGACGCGGCCGTCGTCGTTGGTCACCGCCTCCTTGAGCAGGGTGCGTTCGCCGCCGTCGAGGCGATAGAGCGCCAGCCGGAGCCCGCTGCCCGGCCGGCCGGTGACCGTGTTCAGCACATGCGTGGTTAGCCTGCCCATGGGCGCGGTCCCGTTCGGTTGCCGTGATCTTCATCGTTAAGCCGCTGGCCGGCCTCGAACAATGGCAAACCGCTACTGGCTTGCACGCGGCGGTCGGTGGTAGGCACGCCGCCGCGGCTTCGCTAGGCCTTGGCTCGCGGTCCATGAGGTCGATGCAGAGCGTAATACTGCCGGCGGTCGCACAAGCGTCCTGAAGCGACGCGGCTGAGAGGTAGGGGGGGCCCGATCTTGACAGCAAGCGACAAGCGGTCAGCCGGGACACACCTTGGGGTGGAACGGCCCAACGCCATGGCACGGCTGCTGCCGGCCGTGATGATCGGCGGGCTGCTGACCCACGCCGCCGCAATCGCCTATCCGGCGGTCGTCGCCGGCCTTGCCATCAACGACGCACGGACCGGCGTGGTGCGCGGCCAGGGCAATGGTCTGGTCTAGGCGAGCAACGTGCTGCGCCAGCCGGCGCAAACCGCCCTGCTCGAGGAGGCGGGCGAGGCGAGCCACTTGTCGCGGCTGCAGGGTTTCCTGGTCTTCGGCACCGCCCATCGCCTGGCCGAGAAGATCGGCGGGCGGCTGGCTTGGCTGCGCACCGTGCCGTTGCGCCGCTACGCCATGCCGATCATCTGGCAGGCTGGCGATCTGGACATGGGGCAGGACGAGCGGTCGACCGCGATGCACGTCATCGAGTTGGGGCAGCTGACGGAGAGCCTGGCGCTCGCCGATGGCTGGATCGTGCGGTTGCGGCCGCTGTTTTCCGGAACGGTGGTGGGCGAGGTCGGCTGCTATCTGAACGTGCCGCGCACGCTGACGATGGTCGCCGAGCGCATCGTCCGTGCCCGGGCGATCGACCGCGACGGGCTGGAGCGGATACGCCCGGAGGCGCCCGATCTCGCCGCCGACTCCCATCTGGGTCTGGTGCGGGTGACGGCGGCCCGGCTGGCGGCGCTCACCCGCTATCTGGAACACCACGACCGCTGAGCAGGCGGGTTCCCGGCAGCTCGGCGGGCAGGTTACCGGTGAGCCGCGACGGCGGTGCCAGCAGGCAGGTCAGGGCACCGCCCGCGTACTCGTCGAGCAGCGGCTCGTCATACGCGCCGTCAGCCTCGATCTGCGCTTCGAGCTGCAGGGTGATCGCACTTCCCGGAAACCGGGCGCGATAGGCCTCGAACCAGGCCATGTAATGGCGCTCGTGGCCGCGCCGGTCGAGAAAGCCCAGATATTGCGGCTCCGGGGTGTACTGCGCGATCAGCGCCGGGTCAGCGATGGCGTCGGTCAGGAAGCCCACGATGCGGTGCAGATCGTGGCCGGAGCTGTTGCGCAAGGCGTAGAGATCGTACCCCTGGACCGCGGCCATCTCGGCGATGGCCACCAGCGACGCGATGGCGTGCCGCTGGTAGAAGAGCGCTTCGGCGCCGCGGTCGGTCTCGAGCGGCAGGCTGCCGTCGTCGCGCATTTGCTCGAGCGCCAGGCGAAACCGGTCGATGCCGGTGAAGAACAGTGCGTTGTCGCCGCTCGCGGCGCCCCAGGCCATGGTGACGCTGTCGCGCAGATAGCGATGGTTGTTGCGGCTCGACACCTTGGTCGGGTCCATCTCCCGTGCTGGCCCGCGCCAGCGCACCAGATGGTCCAGCCAAGCGGTGATCGCCTCGACCTCGGCCGGGTCCAGCTCCGGGTCATTCCTGACCAGCGCGAAGCTGGTGATGATCGGCAGCAGCGTCCGGTCGAGATTGTAGAAATGGTTGACGGTGACCGGCTCCACCAGCCGGCTGAAAGCTTCCTTCTTGGCGAAGCGGTGCAGATTGTCGACAATCGCGTCGCGGGCCATGGGATCGCCGGTCGCCAGATAGCGGGCGCCGGCCTCCATCATGGTGAGCGCCAGCGTCTGGGCCACCTGCTCGTCGCCCGAGATGTTGCGCTGGACGCCGTGCTCCGGCCATTTCTGCCGGGCCGGTCCGCAGAGTGCGTCGCGGTCTTCTTGCGGCAGCTGGTCGAGCACCTGGCGGCGGGCCACCGGGTCGACCAGGACCAAGCCCGGCCGGCTGACGACGAACTGGCTGGGCGCGAGCTCGGTGGCCGGGACGATCAGCGGCGGTGTTTGGCCCGGCGCCGGGGCCTCGTCGGCCGCGGCCGGGTGGCCGGTGGCGCCGAGCGCGAGCAGCATGGCCGCGAAGAACCCGCCGGCACTCCGGCAGGCTCGCGACAGCTGGGGCTCGCGAGTTGGCAACACCCGACTCCTCGACTACGACCCTTCCACCGAACAGCAGAATATTTAGGCGCGGCAACGGCATCGGGCCAGTGGCGACGGGGCCGGGGGAGGGGAGAAATGGGCGATCCGTTCCAATTGAGCCACAAGGTGGCGGTGATCACGGGCGGCAATGGCGGCATCGGGCTCGGCATGGCGCGCGGGCTCGGCCGGGCAGGTGCTGCGGTGGCGATCGCCGGGCGTGATCGCGCGAAGTCGGAAGCGGCCGTCGAGGCGCTGGGCGTCGAAGGGATCACCGCCGCTGCGGTCGAGGTGGACGTCGCCGATGCGGCCTCGTGTGCCGCCATGGTGGCCGAGATCGAGGGGACGCTCGGTCGGCTCGACATCTGCGTCTGCAATGCCGGGATCAATATCCGCAAGCCGCCCGAGACCTACACGGTCGAGGAATGGCGCCAGGTGCAGGCGATCAATCTCGACGGTGTCTTCTTCACGGCCCAGGCCGCCTACCCGGCGCTGCTGCGGCAGGGTGGCGGCAAGGTGATCACCATCGGCTCGATGACATCGATCTTCGGCATCAGCCTCGCCGCCGCCTACGGCGCCAGCAAGGGCGGGGTCATGCAGCTGACCCAGGCATTGGCCTGCGCCTGGGCCAAGGATGACATCCAGGTCAATTGCATCCTGCCCGGGTGGATCGACACCGATCTCACCAGGCGCGCGCGGATCGACATGGCGGGGCTGAACGACAAGGTCATGAGCCGCACCCCGGCCGGCCGCTGGGGCACGCCCGAGGATCTGGCGGGGCTTGCCGTCTTTCTCGCGAGCCCGGCCAGCGACTTCGTCACCGGCACGGCGATCCCGGTGGATGGCGGCTACGCGGCCCAGGGTTGAGGCGATCCGGGCTGGGTCCGGGCTGAGCGGGCGCTGCCGATCGCGTTCTAGCCCGTGGCCCCGCTCCGGCGAAAGCAGCAGAGCAGGGTGCCCGCTTCGTTGAGCCTCGTCGTCTCGGTGAGCTCAAGGCCGAGGCGGGGCAGCGTCGCCAGCGGGTCCTCGCCCATGGCATCGGTGAAGAGCGGCAGGCCGGCGTTGAAGGTGAGGGGCTCGATGGTGATGCTCGCGGCGTCGATCCGGCCGGCGGCGGCGAACCAGTCGTGCACGCCGACGCCGCCGAGGATGCCGCAGCTCCGGGCCGGGCGCACGGACTGCAGCAGCTCGAGCATGGTGGCGAGTTGCACGCCGGCGGGATCGAGCCACAGGCGCCGCGGATGGCGCCAGAGCGGGCTCTTGCAGCTTCGCGAGAAGACCACGCGGTAGCGGTCGGGCCGCCACGCGAGGTGGTGGGTGCGACGGCCGATGAACGACCAGTCGAGCGCGTCGACGGCCGCCCGAAAGACCTGCTGCTCCGCCACCGACGCCCACGCCGCCGGCGGCTCGCCGCACGGGCCGGTGATCCTGCCGTCCCGGCTGGTGACGGCGATCAGGGTGAAGGTGGTTGCCGGCGAGCGCATCCGCGTCGCCTAGCACGTCCAGGAGGGGTCGGTCATGCCCGGCGCCGCCTGCGCGGCGCGGGACATGGCCGCCGGTCGGTCAGCCGACCAGGTAGGAGAGGGTCAGGATGATGCCGGTCCAGAGTGCCAAGCTCAGAGTCAAGACCAGCAAATGGGGTTGGGCATAGTTGCCCCGCGTATCGACGAGTGGATCGCGTCTCGATGTCGGCCGAGACGGATAGCTATAGACGGTCGCAGTGCCACTTTTCCGTTGGTGCATGTCCTAGCTCACAGGTGTTGCCGTACGGTTTGTTTTGTTCTTGACCGAGGCAAAACGGTAACACGACGAAGCGAGCCGATGCAAGCTTGAACAACCATATGGCGATTGAACAAGTGTATCGACGCGAAGCCAAAGTTCTCGCTGCATTGCGGCGTGAAAAACGCCAGTTTTGTGCCAGTTGATGTGCACTGCAGCACAAATCTTGTCGGCGCGGCGTTTCGCCTGGTGGTCGGCCGCTGGGTCGTCGCCGCGCGAGGCGCCTAGCCTCCTGTCCGGTCCTCGACTAAGTCCCTGTCCATGGCCAACCAACCAGACCCTATCGCGGCACCGCCCTACCTACGGGGCCTGAACCCGGAGCAGCAGGAGGCGGTCACCGCCGATGACGGGCCGCTCCTCGTCCTCGCGGGTGCCGGGACCGGCAAGACTCGGGTGCTCACCACGCGGCTCGCCCACATCCTGATCGTCGGGCGGGCGCGGCCGCACGAGCTCCTGGCCGTCACCTTCACCAACAAGGCGGCGCGTGAGATGGTCGAGCGGGTCGAGCGCCTGATCGGCCGCAGCTGTGCCGGTCTCTGGCTCGGCACCTTCCACAGTGTCGGGCTCCGGCTGCTGCGCGCCCATGCCGAGCTGGTCGGCCTGCAGTCCGGCTTCACGATCCTCGACACCGACGACCAGCTGCGGCTGGTCAAGCAGGTGGTGCAGGCGGCCGAGCTCGACGAGAAGCGCTGGGCGCCGCGCATGCTCTTGGGCCTGATCCAGCGCTGGAAGGACCGTGGCTACCGGCCCGACGACGTGCCGGCGAGTGAAGTCGGCGACTTCGCCGCCGGCCGCTCGCTGCAGCTCTACAAGGCCTATCAGCAGCGCCTGGCGACGCTGAATGCGTTCGATTTCGGCGACCTGCTGCTGCATCCGTTGACCATCCTGCGCACCACGCCGGACATCCTTGCCACCTATCAGCGGCGGTTTCGCGCCATTCTGGTCGACGAGTACCAGGACACCAATGTCGCCCAGTATCTGCTGCTGCGGCTGCTGGCGCAGGGGCACAAGAACATCACCTGCGTCGGCGACGACGACCAGTCGATCTACTCCTGGCGGGGTGCCGAGGTCGGCAACATCCTCCGCTTCGAGCAGGACTTCCCGGGTGCCAGGGTCGTGCGGCTCGAGCGCAACTACCGCTCGACCGGGGCCATTCTCGGCACCGCGTCCGGGCTGATCGCCAAGAACACGGCACGCCACGGCAAGACGCTCTGGACCGAGGACGCGCCAGGCGTGCCGGTGCGCATCGCCGGGCTCTGGGACGATGCCGAGGAGGCCCGCTATATCGGCGACGAGATCGAGGCGCTGCAGCAGGGCGGGGCCAGCCTGGCGCAGATGGCGGTGCTGGTCCGTGCCGGGTTTCAGACCCGTGCCTTCGAGGAGCGCTTCATCCAGCTGGGCATGCCCTACCGGGTGGTTGGCGGGCCGCGCTTTTACGAGCGGGCGGAGATCCGCGATGCCATTGCCTATCTGCGGCTCACCGCGCAGCCGAGCGACGATCTGGCCTTCGAGCGGATCGTCAATCTGCCGAGGCGCGGTATCGGCGACGCCGCCTTGAAGGTGCTGCACAATGCAGCACGGGCGGCGGGCGTGCCGCTAGTCCAGACCGCCCGGCAGATGGTCGAGACCGACGAGCTCGCGACCCGGACCCGAAACGCGCTCTTGGGCTTTCTCGCCATGCTCGACAATTGGCGCCGGTCCCTGGCCGAGCTGCCGCCGCGCGACTTGGCCGAGCAGATCCTGGACGAGAGCGGCTACACGGAGATGTGGCAGAACGACCGGTCGGCGGATGCGCCGGGCCGGCTCGACAATCTGAAGGAGCTGGTCAAGGCGATCGAGGAGTTCGACACGGTGGGCGCCTTTCTCGAGCATGTCAGCCTGGTGATGGATGCCGTGGGCGAAAGCGGCGCCGATCATGGTCTCGGTGATGACCCTGCACGGCGCGAAAGGGCTCGAGTTCGACAACGTCTTTCTCGCTGGCTGGGAGGAGGGAGTCTTTCCCAGCCAGCGCTCGATGGACGAGGGTGGGGCCAAGGCGCTCGAGGAGGAGCGGCGGCTGGCCTATGTGGGCATCACCCGGGCACGGCAGCGCTGCACCATCAGCTTCGCCGCCAACCGGCGCATCTACAACCAGTGGTCGTCGTCGGTGCCGTCGCGCTTCATCGACGACTTGCCGGCGGACCACATTGAGCATCTGCACCGCAATCCCGCCATGCGGCCCGACACCGACGCCTTCGCGGACGAGCTCTTCAGCCAGCCCCGGGTCGCCAAGTTCCGCTCGCGCCGGGCCGAGCTCGGCAAGCTGATCGAGGGCCGGGCCGAGATCCTGACCACCCCGCCGCGAGGTGGCGGCAAGTTCAGCGTCGGTGACCGGATCTTCCACCAGAAGTTCGGCTATGGACGGGTCAACGCGGTCGATGGCGACAAGCTCGAGATCGCCTTCGACAAGGCCGGCACGAAGAAGGTCATCGCCAGCTTCGTCGAGGCGGGCTGATGGCTGCCTCCGGCGACCCGAACCGGCCCTGGCCCGAACCCAATGACCCGGATGGTCTCTGGCAGGTGGCCTTCCATCTGACGGCCGAGCCGCCGCCGGCGCTGCTCGCGGCGCTCGAGGACATGGCGCTGTCCGCCTCGATCTTCGCGGACGAGGTGGACGACGCCGATCAGGCGGTGCGCTGGCGGGTGGATCTGCTGTTCAAGATGCAGCCGGACGCAGTGGCGCTGACCGCCGAGCTCGACCGGATGCTCGCCGACCACGGCCTAGTGCTGGATTGTGACATCGGCATCGACTGGCTGCCGCACCAGGACTGGCTGGCTGCCGTCCGGATGACCCGCCAGCCCTTGCAGATCGGCCGGTTCTACGTGCACGGGCCGGATGATCCGCTGCCATCGCGGCCGTTCCTCGTGCCGCTGCTGATCGAGGCGGGGCTCGCTTTCGGCTCAGGCGAGCACCAGACCACCGCCGCCTGCCTCGACGCATTCGATGCCCTGTTGCGCCGGCGCCGCTTCCCTCGCGTGCTCGACATGGGCTGCGGCTCGGCCATTCTCGCCATCGCCGCTGCCAGGGCCGACCGTCGCTGCGCCGTCACCGCGGTCGACAACGACCCGCTGGCAGTGGCGGTCGCTCGCGACAATGCCCGGCGGAACGGTGTCGCCGGGCGGGTGCGGGCGCTGGTATCCGACGGCTATGCGACGGGTGCTATCCACCGCGCCGGGCCTTTCGACCTGGTGTTCGCCAACATCCTCGCCGATCCGCTGATCGCCATGGCCGGTGCGTTGCGGCGGCATCTGGCGCCGGGCGGTATCGCGGTGCTTTCCGGCCTGCTCGACCGGCAGGCGCCAGCCGTGCTCGAGGCGCACCGGCTGCACGGCCTGCGCCCGATCGCACGGGTCGACCGATCGCCCTGGGCGGCGTTGGTGGTGCGCCGGCTGCGGCCTCAGGCAAGGTCGAGGCGAAGAGGCGAAGAGGCGAACTTTTGTCAACTTAGGAAGCGACTGTTCACTGCTGTATGATACCTATGATTGAATACAGACGACTTTCGCTCTATTTCTGTTGACGACCGCGCGACCGGGACGAATTGTAAAAAAATCGATAGTCCCAATGCCGCGAGGGTCATTTGAGCATTCGCCGAGCCAGCCAGTCGTCCGCCAGTGAGCCCGGCTCGTCCGGCGAGATCGGCCTTCGCCGCTGCCTGGGTCGGCTGATCGCCGGCGAGATCGTGCCCGAGCCCGGCGCGGCGCGGCGGCCCGACAACCTGGTGCTGGCGCCCGACCTGGCGCTCGCCGGCACTGCAGCGAGCGGTGAGGGCCTGGCATCGCGGCCCGGCTGCGAGCTTGGCGATCCGCTGGCCGATTACGTCGAGCTCTGGCTGACGCTCGAGAGTTTTCACGAGCGGGCCAGCCTCACCGAGGACGGCTGGCGCTGCCTCACCGAGGATCTGCAGCGGCCGCTCGAGCTGAGGCTCGCCGAGCGCCGCCCGGCGACGGTGAAAGGCGCGCTCAAGGCGCTCGAGATGGCGCGCTATCTGATGGAGAATCTCGACCTGGCGGAGAACGACGAGTTGGGCGAGTGGTATCGCCGGCTGCGCAACCATCTGGTCGAGAGCGCCCATCTGGCGCTCGAGGCCGGGCTTGTGGCTGGTGCTTCCGGCTATCCGGATGCTGCGGGCACTCTCATGTGCAAGGGGGCGACCATGGCGACCGATGAGCACCGGACGGACGGGGACGGCATCGCCCCGGAGCCGTGGCAGCTCCGCATCGCGGTCGAGGACGATGCGCTCGAGCCGCTCCTGCGGAAGGGGCAGACGATCATCGTCGACTGCAGCGATCGCCGGCTCGAGAGCGGCGGCATCTATGCCGCGCGCGACGGCGATGCGCTGGCGCTCTGGCTCTATCTCGTCGGCTTCAGCGGCCTCGGCTGCGAGCTCGGTGGCGAGGCGGTCGGCACGCTGGCCGTGCTCGGCGGCGGCTTTCGCCTGCGCGGGCCGCTCGCCGCCGGCGCCATTCGCGTCGTCGGTCGGGTGATCGAGCCGTTGACCGGGCGGCGGCCGGCGCTCGCCGATCTGGCCGCGCAGCAGCAGCGATTGGGCGCCTTGCGCGGCACCACCCGGGCGGCCTTGCTGCAGCTGCCGGCGACCCGGCGATGCCTGCCGTCAGCGAGCAGCATCGAGGAGGGTGTCTCGATCGTGCAGCAGGCGCTTGCCGATGCGAGCTTCGCCGACCGCTTCATGCTCGAGCAGCGGCTCGACGCGATCGATGCGCGCCTCGCCCTGATCGAGGAGCTGATCGCCGAGACGCCGGCCGTGGGACTGGATGACTCGCTGGTCAAGCTGGAGACGCTGGCGGGGCTGGGCGTCGACGGTTGCGATGCGCTGGAGCCCCGGCTGCTGCACTCGGCGCTCGACGGCCTGCGGCGGCTGGCCGGTGCGGGAAAGCGGCCGGGCCGCGAGACGCCGCTCGGCGACGCCGGGGCGGTGTTGAGCGGTGCCGGGATCGGGGTCGAGGCCGGGCGGGCCGCGGCCGACCGATTGGCCGAGCCGCTCGAGCTTACGGCTTCGCCGCGTCGCCGTTGGTAGCGGGCGTTGGGACGGCCGCTCTTGCCGCACAGGCGGTGGTTGCGTCGGCGCCTCGGCTCGGCTATAGAGCCGGTCGCTGTTGTTGCCGACGGGGTCGTTCTCCTGCATTTTGGGGGAGGCGGTGCTGTCGTTCGGAGATTCCCGGCATGACCAAGTTGAAGACCAAGCGGGCCGCCGCGAAGCGGTTCTCGTTCACGGCGACCGGCAAGATCAAGCGCGGTCACGCCAATCATCGCCATAACTTCACGAGTCAGCCGAAGAAGGCGAAGATGCGGCACCGCAAGACCGGCTATCTGCGGCCGGGTGATGCCAATCTCGTTCGGCTGATGATGCCGCACGCCTGAGGCGTGGCGGCTGGACCATGTGCAAGACGACTGACTGAGGATAAGGAGCCATGGCTCGGGTAAAGCGCGGTGTCACTTCCCACGCCCGTCACAAGGCGGTTCTGGAGAGTGCCAAGGGGTTCTATGGCCGCCGCAAGAACTGCATCAAGACGGCGCGACAGGCGGTCGAGAAGGCCGGCCAGTACGCCTATCGTGACCGGCGCGTCCGCAAGCGCGAGTTCAGGGCACTCTGGATCCAGCGAATCAACGCCGCGGCGCGTGAGCGCGGGATGACCTATGGCAATCTGATGCACGGCCTCAAGGTCGCCGGCATCGAGCTGGACCGCAAGGTCCTGGCCGACATCGCCGTGCATGACGCTGCGACGTTTGCGGGCTTTATCGAGAAGGCCGGGGCTGCCCTCAAGAATTGAGTGCGAGGGGCGCCGGCACGATCCGGGCCCCTGGCGATAGTCGAGAAGAGGGGGCCGGAATGGCCCCCTTTTTTCGTTTGGCGATCAAGAACGGCGGTTGAGTGATGCTGGCTGATATCGACGTATTGGAAGGCGAGATCGCGGCCGAGGTGGCGAACGCCCCCGACCTCGAGCGGCTCGAGGCGCTGCGTGTGGCCTATCTCGGCAAGAAGGGCCGGGTGACCGAGCTGGTCAAGGGCGTGAGCACCCTGCCTGTCGAAGAGCGGCCGAAGGCCGGCCAGGCCTTCAACGTGCTCAAGCGGCGGATCGAGGAGCTGCTGGGCGAGCGGCGCGTGGCGCTCGCGGACGTGGCGCTCGCCGCCAGGCTCGAGGCCGAGCGCATCGACGTCTCGCTGCCGGCGCGGCCGCTGCCCGAGGGGCGGATCCACCCGGTCAGCCAGGTGACCGAAGAGCTGACCGCGATCTTCGCCGATATGGGCTTCGCGGTGGCCGAGGGGCCGGACGTCGAGAACGACTTCCACAACTTCACCGCCCTCAACTTCCCGCCGGAGCATCCAGCGCGGGAAATGCACGACACGTTCTTTCTTGAGGCCACCGAGGACGGCCAGCCGCTGCTGTTGCGCACCCACACATCGACCATCCAGGTGCGCCACATGATGGCCAACAAGCCGCCCTTTCGGATCATCGCGCCGGGCCGCACCTATCGTTGCGACAGCGACGCCACCCACACGCCGATGTTCCATCAGGTCGAGGGCCTGGTGATCGACCGGCGCGCGCACATGGGCCATCTCAAGGGCTGCCTGATCGACTTCGTCCGCGCCTATTTCGAGCGCGACGACATCACCGTCCGCTTCCGGCCCAGCTACTTCCCGTTCACCGAGCCGTCCGCCGAGATGGATATCGGCTGCAGGCGAACGAAGGAGGAGATCGTCGTCGGCGAGGGCTCGGACTGGCTCGAGATCCTCGGCTGCGGCATGGTCCATCCCAACGTGCTGAGCGCGGTCGGGCTCGACCCCGCCGAGTGGCAGGGCTTCGCCTTCGGCATGGGGATCGACCGCATCGCCATGCTCAAATACGGCATGCCGGACCTCCGGCCCTTCTTCGAGGCCGACCTCGCCTGGCTGCGCCACTACGGTTTCGTGCCGCTCGATCTGCCCACCACCTTCGCCGGTCTCTCGCGATGAAGTTCACCCTGCCCTGGCTCAAGGAGCATCTCGAGACCGAGGCCTCGGCCGACGAGATCGCGACGACGCTCACCTCGCTCGGCCTCGAGGTCGAGGACGTCCACGACCGGACCAGCGAACTCGCCCCCTTCACGGTCGCCCGGGTCATCGAGGCGGTGCAGCACCCGAACGCCGATCGCCTCAGGCTCTGCCGGGTCGAGACCGCCGCGGGCGAGGTTCAGGTGGTGTGCGGTGCGCCCAATGCGCGGACCGGGCTCTACGGCATCTTCGCGCCCACCGGCAGCACCATCCCGGCGACCGGCATGGTGCTGGCCGCGAGCAAGATCCGCGGCGTCGAGAGCCAGGGCATGCTCTGCTCGGCGCGCGAGCTCGGCATCGGCGAGGATCATGACGGCATCGTCGATCTCGCGGGCGAGCCGCCGGTCGGCACAGCTGCGACCGAGGTGCTCGGCCTCGAGGGGCCAGTCTTCGAGATCGGCCTGACGCCCGACCGGGCCGACTGCTTCGGCATCGTCGGCATCGCTCGCGAGCTGGCCGCAGCCGGGCTCGGGACAGCTCAAGGAGCGCGATTTCTCGCCCGTTGCGAGCCACGGGCAAGGCCCGGCCATTCGCCTCGATTTCCCCGCAGGCGAGGCCGGGGCCTGCCCGCTGTTCATCGGCCGGTTGATCCGTGGCGTCACCAACAGGCCGAGCCCCGACTGGATGCAGCGGCGGCTTAAGGCGATCGGGCTGCGGCCGATCTCGGCGCTGGTCGACATCACCAACTATGTGATGTTCGACCTCAACCGGCCGCTCCACGTCTTTGATGCCGATAAGCTTCGAGGCGACGTCACCGTCCGCTTCGCGAAGCCGGGCGAGACCCTCCTGGCGCTCGACGGCCGCGAGTACGCGCTCGAGACCGGAATGACGGTCATTGCGGATGCCGATGCGCCGCATGGGCTCGGCGGCGTGATGGGCGGCGAGGAGTCCGGCGTCACGCCCGAGACCACCGACGTCCTGCTCGAGGTGGCGCTGTTCGATCCGATCCGAACGGCGCTCACCGGCCGCAAGCTCGAGCTGGTGAGCGATGCCCGCACCCGGTTCGAGCGCGGGCTCGACCCGGCCATGGCGGTGCCCGGCATGGAGCACGCCACGCGCCTGATCCTCGAGCTTTGCGGCGGCGAGGCGGCCGAGCCGGTCGTCGCCGGTGCCGTGCCGGCGCTGCCGGTGCCGGTGGCCTTCCCGGTCAAGGAGCTGGCCCGGCTCGGCGGCATCCAGCTCGAGCAGGCGGAGATCGAGGCGCATCTGCGAGCCCTTGGCTTTGCCCTCGACGGCGGGCCGGAGCACTACACCGTGCAGCCGCCGAGCTGGCGCCACGACGTCACCAGCTCGGCCTGCATCGTCGAGGAGCTGTGCCGGCTGCACGGCTACGACCGCATTCCGCCGGTGCCGGTGACCCGGACCGAGGCCGTCAGCGCGGGCGTCCTTTCGCCGGAGCAGCGGCGGCGCGGCATGCTGCGGCGGACGGTGGCAGGCCTGGGCTACACCGAAGCCGTGACCTGGTCCTTCACCGGTGAGACCGAGGCCGGGGTCTTCTCGGCCGACCCACCGGTGCGGCTGAAGAATCCGATCTCCAGCGAGCTCTCGGTGATGCGGCCGTCGCTGTTGCCGAACCTGCTCGTGGCGCTGGCGCGGAACCAGGCAAAGAAGCGCGGCGACGGGGCGCTGTTCGAGCTCGGTGCCCGGTTCACCGGTGGCCAGCCCGGGGACCAGGTCGAGGCGCTCACCGGCTTGCGCTGGGGCTCGACCAGCGGCCGGCACTGGACGGCAGAGCGGCGGCCGGTGGATGCGTTCGACGTCAAGGGCGATGCGCTGGCGGTGCTGGCCGCGGCCGGCGTCAGGCTCGAGCCGCTGCAGGTGACGGCCAACGCACCCGACTGGTACCATCCTGGCCGCTCCGGCACGCTCGGGCTCGGGCCGAACCGGCTCGCCACGTTCGGCGAGCTGCACCCCAAGCTGCTCGAGCGGTTCGACATCGAGGGCCGGGTCGTCGCCTTCGAGCTCGATCTCGACCGGCTGCCGAAGATCAAGAGCCGGCCCGGCCGCACCCGGCCGCCGCTCGAGGCCTGGCCGTACCCGCCCGGTGGACCGTGACTTCGCCTTCATCCTCGACGCTGCGGTCAGCGCCGACCAGCTGGTCAAGGCGGTCAAGGGTGCCGAGAAGAAGCTGATCCGCGAGGTCGAGCTGTTCGACGTCTATCAGGGGCAGGGGATGGAGCCGGGCAAGAAGTCGCTCGCCATCGCGGTCCGCCTGCAGTCGGCGGACAAGACCCTGGTCGAGGCGGAGATCGAGCCGGTGGCGCGGAAGATCGTGGCGGCGGTCGAGAAGCAGCTCGGTGGCAGCTTGCGGGCGTGATTGTCTATTAGAGCTAAAGTGGCTACTTTGGCCGTTGTAGGCTTTTGAGGGCCGTCATGCGCACCATGTCCGCGAAAGAGGCGAAGAACCATTTCGGCGAGCTCTTGATGGAGGCGCAGAAGAGTCCGGTGACCATCGAGAAGAACGGCAAGCCGGTGGCCGTGCTCTACTCGATGGAGTGGCACGAGGCGGCCGAGGAGGCCAAGCTCGAATGGATGAAGCGGGCGGTGGCGGAAGCCCGGGCCGGTGACGAGGCAGCAGACGTGGCGTTCGATGACGAGCTGATCGAGGACTTGTTCGCCGGCGACCGGGAGTCGGCCGAGGCCCGCTAGGCGTGCCGCGCATCCGTCTGACACCGCCGGCTCGTGCCGATCTCCGGCGGCTGCGTGACTGGCTGATCGATGCGGCCGGGCGGGAGAGAGCGAGAGGTTTCGTCGAGCGCCTGGCGGCGACACCAGAGGCGGCGAGACGGCGGCCGGAATATGGTGAAGGCGTGCGATCCACCGTCGTAACGCCCTATGTGATCATCTATGAACCCAAGGCCTACGGCATGCGTGTGCTGCGCATCATTCATGGCCATCGTGACATCGACCGCGTCTGGCGCGAGGAAAGCTGAACCCGCATGACCGACCTCTCGCATATCCGCAACTTCGCGATCATCGCCCATATCGACCATGGCAAGTCGACCCTGGCCGACCGGCTGATCCAGACCTGTGGCGGCCTCGCCGACCGCGAGATGCAGGAGCAGGTGCTCGACTCGATGGATATCGAGCGCGAGCGCGGCATCACCATCAAGGCGCAGACCGTCCGCCTGCTCTACACGGCGAAGAACGGCAAGGACTACATCTTCAACCTCATCGACACGCCGGGCCATGTCGACTTCGCCTACGAGGTCAGCCGCTCGCTCCGCGCGTGCGAGGGCTCGCTGCTGCTGGTCGATGCGAGCCAGGGTGTCGAGGCGCAGACCCTGGCCAATGCGTACCAGGCGATCGAGGCGGACCACGAAATCGTGCCGGTCCTGAACAAGGTCGACCTTCCGGCGGCCGAGCCCGACCGGATCAGGGAGCAGATCGAGGACATCATCGGCCTCGACGCCACCGACGCGTTGATGATCTCGGCCAAGACCGGCCTCGGCATCGATGACGTTCTGGAGGCCGTCGTGGAGCGCCTGCCGCCGCCCAAGGGCGATGCCACCGCCCCCCTGCAGGCGCTGATCGTGGATAGCTGGTACGACGCCTATCTCGGCGTGGTTACGCTGCTGCGAATCCGGGAAGGCGTGCTCAAGAAGGGCATGAAGGTGCAGATGATGGGCACCCGCGCCGTCCATCAGGTCGACCGGGTCGGCGTCTTCACGCCGAAGCCGCTGGTCGTCGACACGCTCGGGCCAGGCGAGGTCGGCTTCATCACCGCGTCGATCAAGGACATCGCGGACGCCCGGGTCGGCGACACGATCACCGAGGAGAAGCGCCCGGCCGCGGCACCGCTGCCCGGCTTCCGGCCGTCGCAGCCGGTGGTTTTCTGCGGCATGTTTCCGGTCGACGCCGCCGATTACGAGGATCTGCGCGACAGCCTGGGCAAGCTCCGGCTCAACGACGCGAGCTTCGAGTACGAGCCCGAGAGCAGCGGGGCGCTGGGCCTCGGCTTTCGCTGCGGCTTTCTCGGGCTGCTGCATCTCGAGATCATCCAGGAACGGCTCGATCGCGAGTTCAACCTCGACCTGGTCATCACCGCTCCCTCGGTGGTCTACCGCCTGCATCTGCAGACCGGCGAGATGCAGGAACTGCACAACCCCTCGGACTACCCCGACCCGACCAAGATCAAGATGGTCGAGGAGCCCTGGATCAAGGCCACGATCCTCGTGCCCGACACCTATCTCGGCAAGGTGCTCGAGCTCTGTACCGAGAAGCGCGGCGTGCAGCTCGACCTCACCTATGTCGGCACGCGCGCCATGCTGGTCTACAAGCTGCCCCTGAACGAGGTGGTCTACGATTTCTACGACCGGCTGAAGTCGGTGACGCGTGGCTATGCCAGCTTCGACTACCAGCTCGAGGGCTACGACGAGAGCGACCTGGTCAAGCTCTCGGTGCTGGTCAACGCCGACCCGGTCGACAGCCTGGCCTTGATCGTCCATCGCTCGATGGCCGAGCGGCGGGGCCGGGCGCTGTGCGAGAAGCTGAAGGAGCTGATCCCGCGGCAGATGTTCAAGATCGCCATCCAGGCGGCGATCGGCGGCAAGGTAATCGCGCGCGAGACCATTTCGGCTTTCCGCAAGGACGTTACCGCCAAGTGCTACGGCGGCGACATAACGAGAAAGCGCAAGCTCCTGGAAAAACAGAAGGCCGGCAAGAAGCGGATGCGCAACATCGGCAATGTCGAGATCCCGCAGGAGGCATTCCTCGCGGCGCTCAAGATGGACAGCTGACGGGTCGCCAGCCACCTCGACGAGGAGGTGTGTCAGCCGGGCTGAAGCTCGCAGGCTCTAGTCCGCCGGGGTCAGGCCGAGCAGTCGCAAGGCCCGCACCAGATAGTCGATGCGCAGCTCGTGGCCGCCCTCGAAGAGGCAGAGCTCGAGGCGCTGGCCGGCGGCGTTGCGTCGAGGCGCGCAGTCCAGGCCAGGGGCCGACTCGCCCTCGACCGGGCCATAGCCCCCGGCCTCGGTGAAGAGCGCCATGGCCTCGCGGACGTCGCCCTGCCGGGCTTCACCGATCGGCCGTCCCTCGATCGGCACGATGCCGTCGCTGGTGCCGTGATAGTGGATGAGGTCGACGGCGGTCGTCGGGCAACTCTCCGGCAGCGGTGCCCAGAAGGTCCCGGCGATCGGCACGAAGCCGGCATAGACGTCGCCGCGGTGGCAGGCGAGGTGCCAGGTCATCATCCCGCCGGCCGAGAAGCCGGCGGCGACGATACGCTCTGGATCGACACCGAAGCGGTCGATCAGGTCGGCGTGGAGCGCATCGAAATACGCGAGTTCAGCCGCCCCATCGGCCGCGGGGAAGCTCGGCACGCCCGGGATCTGCCAGTCGTCGCCGTCAGCATCGGCGGCGACGACCGCCATGTCCAGCATCGAGGCGAGACCGGCGAGCCCGTCGCTCCGCATCGTCCCCGCGGCTGAGCCGCGATAGCCGTGCGCGAAGACGATGGCGCCCAAGGGGCGGCCCGGCTCGTGCCTATCCGGCAGCACGATCCGGTAGGACCGCTCGCCGAGCACGCAATCGGAGGTGCGGCCACAGGCTAGGGCCGGTTGGCCGAGGACCGCGAGGAGCAGTGCCGCAACGCCCACTGCAGCCGCCGAACGGCACGGGGCCAACAGATCGCTCAGCGTCATTTCAGCCAATTTCCTCTGCAATGCCCGTCTCCCGAATGCGCCAATGCTCGATCTTGCACGGCGAAGTGGCACCGACATCGTCTGTGGCAAGGGACCGGCAAGGGGTGACATCTGGCGCGATGTCACCACCTTTTGAATGAGCGGGCGGCGTACCGCCGCGCCATCGGCGTGTCGACGCGTTGTCCATCGAGCCCACCAAGCCAGGAGTTTCGGCATGCAGGCAGAGAATGGCCAGACCGTCCGGGTCCACTACACCGGCACGCTCGAGGACGGCAGCACCTTCGACAGCTCGCGCGATCGCGATCCGCTCGAGTTCACCGTTGGCGGCGGTCAGGTGATCGGTGGCTTCGACGATGCGGTAACCGGCATGGCGCCTGGCGACACCAAGACGGTGACGATTGCCGCGGCGGATGCCTATGGGCCGCATCGCGCGGAACTGGTTCAGGAACTGCCGCGCAGCGCGATCCCGCCGCAGGTCGACCTGACGCCGGGCGCGCGGCTCACCGCGAAGGATCAGGCCGGCAACGAGCTGGTGCTCACCGTGGTGGAGGCGGACGCCGAGACGGCCCGGCTCGATGCCAATCACCCCCTGGCGGGCGAGGATCTGACCTTCGAGATCGAGCTGGTCGAGGTTCTCTGAACGGGCGGCAGCGCCGTCTCAGAGACCGCCGAGGCCACGCTGCCGGGGCCGGCAGAGCACTGCCAGGATGGCACCCGGCACGGCCAGGCTGAGCCAAGCCGGCACCGTGATCACGAACTGGATCGGCGCCCAGACCATGGGGCCGATCGTGCGCTCGATCAGGCCCTGGAAGCCGACCAGGCTATTGCCGTCGAGGCTGTACCACATCGAGCCGATCGAGATGGGCCGGTAGGCGCCGCTGGCCCAGATGGCGAACAGCTGGGCGACCAGCGATGCGCCCGCGAGGATCAGGAAGGCCAAGCCGATCACATAGCCCACTTGTCGCATCAGCACCGTCTCCCGTTGCGCCGTCAATGCCCACCACCGCGCCCGCCAAGGGACCCGAGCAAGCGGCTTAAAGCACGCCCGGCCCCGTGTTGCACAGCACGATCACGCTGGCTATTGTCCGCCCACCGCGGAGGGATGGCCGAGTGGTTTATGGCGCACGCCTGGAAAGCGTGTTGGGGGCAACTCCTCACGGGTTCGAATCCCGTTCCCTCCGCCAGCTCTGACCATCGCGCAGGGTCTCTGCCGCCAGTGTGTCGCCGCTAAACCCCGTTGAAATAAAAGACTTTTCTGGAGCGGCCGTTCACCGGGTAGGCGGCTAATTTCTCCCTGTTCGCCTCTCTTCGCGCCGTTTTCTCTGTCGGCTGTTGACTCGGCCAAATCGGTCAACAGCTTCGGTTTTCCTTTTTAATCAATGAGTTAGGCGCACAGCCGATTGAGGCAGTTTCGAATCCCTGTCGGATGAGGGCGAGACCGAAAACCTACCGACATTGAGCCCACAATGGGCCAGCAGGCCCCAGTCGTGCCATCCTTCACCGTATCCGCCGCGTCATCGAGACCGAGATGGAGCCCCGCTTCTGCCTCAAGCCCGCCTTCCTCGACGCGCTCAGGCTCCCGCGCCCCAGCATTACTCTATATGAATTTGACAAGGGCTAACGCACAGTAGAGAGCGGCAGCGGCGTAATAGCAACGCCGATGCGTGCCCTCCGCATGCATGCCGAGGATAAGTACAAGCAACCGCCAGACCAAACGACAGCGCCGGCGCCCCAAACAGCTTCAATGCCACGAGTGCAGCCACGACAGGTCTCCTCGCCACTTCCATAACCAGAGATTGTGTCGCACTGTTCGCCAGCAGGACGCGAGGCACCGGACAGGACGCTACCGGACACTGGAACAGGACCGGAACCGGACATGGAGGAAGGCAAACCGAGTTCATTTCCAGCCGCCTTGGCGGAATGCATGGAAATCGGCTGCGGCAACGAATACGACGCCGATGGAAAGGCGGCCTCTTGGGGCCAAGTCGACCTAGCCGAAGAGATCGGCGTATCTGATCGCTTAATTCGCTCATGGCTAAGTGGTGAGCGACAACCGAGCGCCAAGAAGTTCGATGCGCTCAGAAACGTCATGCGTCCGCAATGCGATGCGCATCAGCCCGCCTTCGAACGCCTGACAGCGACCGCTCCAAAGACTAATCCGCGACGAAAAAAGCTGTCGAGCAATCCAAGAGCAGACCACCTCCCCCCGATCCCCGAGGACGCCCGCCCCTATCGCGGCCTCGAAGCCTTCCGCGAGGCGGACGCCGACCTCTTCTTCGGCCGCGAAGCCCTGGCCGAAAGCGTCCTCGGCAAGCTCGACCACCACCGTCTCGTCCTCCTCGCCGGCGCCTCCGGCTCGGGCAAGTCCTCGCTCATCAACGCCGCGATCATCCCGAGCATCCGCAAACGCGGCGGCCACCATGTCGTCCGCTGCACCCCCGGCGACCGCGCCATCGCCAACCTCGCCGCTGCCCTCGCCCGTGAACTCGGCCAGGGCCGCTCACCCGCCGAGCTTCTTGCGGACCGGAAAAGCTACCAGGAAACGTTGCTCGCAGACCCCGACGCCATACGCGACATCGCCCAGCTCCTGCCCGACGGCCGCCTCTTCCTCGTCCTCGACCAGTTCGAGGAGACCTTCACCCTCACCAGGCCCGCCAACGCCCAGCAGCACGAAGCCCTCATCGCCCTCCTCCTCGCCATCGCCCGCTCCCCGGACGACCAGAAGCTCACCGCCCTGCTCGGCATGCGCAGCGACTTCCTGGCCGAGCTGGAGACCGCCGATCCGTACCTCATCCAGAGCCTCGACAACGCCATGGTGCAGATGCGGCCGATGCTCCCGCCAGAGCTCGCAACCGCCATCGCCGCCCCAGCGGAGCGTTACGGCGTCACCCTGGAGCCCGGCCTCCTCATTGCCATCACCGACGAGCTCGCCGGCAACCGCGATGCCCTGCCACTCCTGGAGGTCGCCCTCGACGAGCTCTGGGCCCGCCGCGACGCAACCCGCCGCTGCCTCACGCTGACCGCCTTGGCCGAAATCGGCGGCATCACCGGCGCCCTTGCCCGTCGTGCCGATGATGCTCTCCACAACCTCGGCCTCGACGAGGCGCTCGTGCGCCGCCTGCTCCTCGAGCTCGTCCGCGTCGACCCGGACGAGGCCGCCGACAGGGCAACCCGCCACCCCCGCACCAAGGACGAGCTCGACGCCATCGACCGGTCCCTCTGGCCCATCGGCGAGCAGCTCGCCAGCCGCAATCTGCGCTTGCTCGTCACCACCGAAGACGCGGCAACCGGCAAGCCGCTCATCGATCTCGCTCACGAGGCCCTGCTGCGCAAATGGCCGACGCTCGCCAGATGGATCGAAGAGGAGCGGGAGTTCCTCCGCTTTCGCGATCGCCTGGACAGGCGCATCGCCGACTTCGACGCCAACGCTGGCGATCCGGGCTACTACCTTCCCCAGGCCGAGCTCGCCCATGCCCAGGACTGGCTGGCGCGACGTGATGAAGCCCTGGCGGGCCGGCGCGCTGACTTCATCACCGCCAGCGCCCGCCACTGGACCGAGGACGCCGCCGACGATACCGCGCAAAAACTTTGGAGCCGGCTGGAGCTGTCTTCCAGAGGGACAATATTCCGGAGCACGACCTGAGCGCGTTGGGCTCTCTATCAAGGTGCGAAGCTGACGTCGGCCGACGCTTTCTCCTGCTCGCCACAACCGACAGCGACGCCGCCCAGTTCAACCGTCGCCCCGATTTGCTGGTTGGCGCGGTGCTGAGTCTCGATCCCGGGCGAGCGCTCTGCCTTGCTCGCCCCGCCCTCGACGCACCAGCCAAGTCCGACGTGATCGAGCCGGCGCTCTCATGAGCTAGCACTGGCGCGCTTCCTAAGCCCGATAGGTTTTGTCAATCCGACAATGATAGTCGACCGCGCCATCTACATCGCTGCTCATACCAACGATGCCGATCAGCTCCAGGCCGACGCCCAGGCCATCGGCGCCTTCACCTTGATCTTGGGCCCCCAACTCGCCCAAACGGCCGCCCGCTGCATCGTCGACCGCGCCATCGACATTGCCACCACGAACAGAAGCATCTTTCAGCTGTTGGACGCCGATCGCGGCGCCGCCGCAGTCATCGCCACCCTCGCCGGAGTTCTGGAGGCACGGCTCCCCATCATCATCAACGAACCAGATTGATATCATCGAGGAACACTGATGGTCCCCGTTCGACTGCGGATGTCGCGGTACGATGACACTCCTGCCACAATCTGGACAAGAAAGCTGCGCGCTGCACGGTGGAGCGTGCCGTTGAGATTGCCGCCAGCTCAAGCGGCTCGCTTCGACTTGAGGCATTTCGGATCATCGCGGTCCTCGCCGACAAACTTGACGACCAAACTGCAAATGGCTCCCTTCAATGCGCTATAACATCGCCACGAAGACGAACTCCCTTTCGGCCCTCAATGCAGCTGCTGAACGTTATCGGCGCACTCTCCAGCAAGCTCGATCGCCAAACCGCTAATTCACCGCCTCACGTGTCCTAGATCGTGCAATTGACATCGCCGACGACACATATGACGTAGAAGAGCTGCTGCACGTCACTCAAAACCATTGCCGCCCTCGTCAACTGCCTCGGACCCAATACCATACAATTGCTCGCCCAACGTACAGTCGAGCGCGCCCCCTGCCAAATTCTGAACGAAGTCGATTATGATAGCGAAATCCAATCCCAGACGTCTCCTATTATAGTACTGATGAAGAAGTGAAATATGCTATCCAAGTGATTACCACCCTTGCCTCCTACCTGGAAGCTCAAGCTGGCCGACGCTTTACCGAGTACGCCCTCGACATAGCTGCCAAGAGTTGCGACATTAGGGAAATCAAAGATATCGCCCTAGTCATCGCCGCTCTCACCTACAAATTAGAACCCGAAGACGCCCATCGCTTTACCGAGCACGCCCTCAACATCACTGCCGAGAGCGGCGATGTTAGAGGCATTATGAATACCGCGCAGGTCATCATTGCGTTTGCCAACTCGGTGGATGACCAAGGCGCCCATCATACAGTCGACCGTTTCGTTGACATCGCCATTAGAAGAGAATCTTTGCCCGCGCTGGAAGCTGCCGGCCAAGCCATTGTCGCACTCGCCAACCGGCTCGAGCCATGGCTGCGCAATTGGCCGCCCAGCGCACTCTCGACGCCGCCGCTGACGCCGCTGTTGACATCGCCGTAAAGGCCAGGAGTACCTTTGATCTAGGGATTTTCGCTCAGCTCCTCGCTGCGCTCACCGACATACTTGACCCTCATTATGCCGAAGCGGCCGCTCAGCACACTATCGACCGCGCAATCAATTTGATCTCTACAGCTGACGACCAGCCGTCCGCATTCCATGCCGCCGCTAATGCCATCGCGGCTGTAGCGCCACTAATGCCGCGGGCGCCGGTCGTCCTGGTCGCCATAGAGATCCTGAAACAGTCGCTCGGCGGCGACGCCGAGGTGAGCAGAGACTCTACGTCGAGGCGGTCGCCCGCAGCCTCGACGTACCGGCCTGCTGAGCTCATTCCCCGAGCGCACCTTCTGGGCCGTCATGCAGCATCTGGCCGAGGTGAAGGCCACGCATCCCGACTGGCACTGGCTCGACCTCGCCCGCCCGCCCATGCCGACCGACGAGCTGATCACCACCTTCCGCGACCTCTGCGCCGACCCGCCCGACTGGCCCGCCACCACCGCCCCAGCCTGACCCCGTCGCCGCACCGCCCCGCCACCCGGAGGCAACTGCCCCCACCCACCCGGGAGCCGGGCGCGGATTCCCACATGACACGCATCGTACCAGCAAATCCTCTGCATCCGGTTAATGCCCGGTGCCAAGCAACGGTGGCCGATCCGATCTCCCCGCCGATGTCGGCTTCCAATCCGCGGACGAAGCCGCTGCTCGCCACCCTCTGCGCCGACCCGCCCGACTGGCCCGCCACCCCGCGCCAACCTCACCCCGCCGCCGAACCGCCCCACGACCCTGAGCCAACTGCCCCCACCCACCCGGGAGCGCGGCACGACTCCCACCATGACACGGATCGTAGCAGCAAATCCTTAAGACACCGGTCACGCCGCAGCAAGCCGCATCCGCTCAGCACCCGCGCCGATCTCGCCGTCAAGCGCCCGCGCGCTCCGAACGCGCGCGCCACTGGCCCCGGCTTCACGGGACACCTTCCCTCTTAACCTTTGCCCGGTGTTGCCACTACGCGGCTGCTCGCGCCCGATGCTCCTGGCAAATCGCCCGAGCGCCACTAGCCCAAAGTCACGGTGGGGTCGAGGGGAGGATGATCCTCCCCTTGGCCTTCCATAACAAACGCTTATGCCTGATTGTTTGCCTACCAACGAACCCGCTGAAACAGTTGCGCTATACGCAACGGAACCCGAGACGTGTTGCGCTATATACAACAAAATCGACCTCGCGTTGCATAAAGTGTCCTCTTAACCTCCTTGTCGTGCGATCTGGCGGTTGCAGACTGCGTCAAGGAGGAACGCGATGGCGAAGACTCGACGGCGCGGGTTACCGCGAAGGACGCCGGGACGAAGCTGGCGCACCGCCGGCTGACGGTGTTGGAACTGGCCGAGCGGCTCGGCAACGTCAGTGAGGCGTGCCGACGCGGCGGCATCGACCGGACCAGCTTCTACGACTGGAAGCGGCGGTTCGAGCTGCAGGGCCTGGAAGGGCTCAAGGACCTGCCGCCCGTTCACAAGTCGCACCCGAAGACGACACCACCGGAGGTCGTCGAGCGGATCGTCGAGCTGGCGCTGGCCCATCCTGCCTACGGCTGCAACCGCAACGAGGCGATGTTGGCGCTCGAGGGCAAGCGGGTCTCGGCGATCACGATCCAGAAGATCCTCAACGACAAGGAACTCGGCACCCGTGGGCAGCGCTGGCTGGCGCTGGAGAAGCAGAACGCCGATGCCGTCATCGAGCTGACGGCGGAGCAGGCCGAGTTCCTCGAAAAGCTCAATCCCTGCTTCAAGGAACGGCACGTCGAGAGTAGCCGGCCGGGCGAGCTGCTCTCGGCCGACACCTTCATGGTCGGCACCTTCAAAGGCATCGGCAAGGTCTACCTGCACGCCGTGGTCGACACGTTCGGCTCCTACGCCTTCGGCTTCCTCCATGTCTCCAAGCAGCCGGAGGCCGCGGTCGCCGTGCTGCACAACGACGTCCTGCCCTTCTACCAGGAGCTCGACCTGCCGATCAAAGCCGTGCTCACCGACAACGGCCGCGAGTTCTGCGGCACCGAACGGCACCCTTACGAGCTCTACCTGGCGCTCAACGACATCCAGCACAGAAAGACCAAGGTCGGCTCGCCCAAGACGAATGGCTTTGTAGAGCGCTTCAACGGCACGATCCTGGAGGAGTTCTTCAAGCCGAAGATGCGCGAGACCTTCTACGAAACGGTCGAGGCGCTACAGGCCGACCTCGACGCATGGCTCCACCACTACAACCGCGATCGGCCGCATCTGGGCTACCGCAACCAGGGCCGAAGGCCGTGGGAGACGATCCAGCGATTTGTCACTCAAGAAGATTAAGTGGACACCTCAAGCTTGGTCTGGAGCTCGGCGAGAGTACTGTCCGAGCGTTCCTCTATCCAGGCGCCCATATCCGCCTCACGCTGGACGAGCGGCGAGGCTTTGAACCCATCGAACCTTGCCGGTGCCACATCGTCGGTAGCGTCCACCTGCTGCATCAGTTTGATGACGCAACTGATGCTGACCTTGAAAAACTGGCGGTCTCGCGCCGAGAAAGGCCACTTCGGACGGTTTCGACCATCTTCCAGCGAAGGTCGTTCAAAGAGGGACTTGCCATGCATGGGTAGCCTAGTGAACAGCTCTGGGTTTCCCTGAGGCCCTTTCCCGTGAGAAGGGGCCGATATGGGGAAGCAACGCAGGCAGCAGGTTTCCCGGCGAAGTTCGCGAGCGGGCGGTGCGCTTGGTTTGCGGGAGTGAAGGCAACCATCCGTCGCGGTGGGCGGCGCCGGTATCTGTGTCGGGCTAGATCGGCCGTACGGTCGAGACGCTGCGGCGTTGGGTCCAGGAGGCCGAGATCGATGACGGCGTACTTCCCGGCGTCACGACGGACATCGCCGCGCGGGTTAAGGAGCCCGAGCGCGAGGGTCGCGAGCTCCGCCAGCGGCCAACGAGATCCTCAGAAGGCGTCGGCGCATCGCCCAGCAGCCGCCGGGAGGCCGGCGGCTCCATCACCGGCAGGTGCCGAGGTCAGAAGACCTCGCGCGGGGCGGAGCTCGACCGCCCATGGCGGGAATGAGTCGCCTTCATGGAAGATCATCGCGGAGAGCATGGGGTCGAGCCGATGTGTCGGGTCCTGAACATCGCCCCCTCCACCTGGCATGCGCGCCGGCCGCAACCGGTGCGATCGCCCCCGATCTGCGATCGAAGCGGACGAAGAAGGCCGAGCGGCTGAACGCCGAGATCCTTCGAATTCATGCGGAGAACGTCGGTGTCTACGGCGCGCGCCCTCGGTGGCGTCCTGGCCGCCGCTGCTTTGCAGTCGGATCGCTGCTCGCTGACGCGCGATGGTCTGGCGCCAGTTGCTCAGACAGGGCTTCGATGCCGGGCGCGATCGTGTGGCGCGGCTGATGCGCAAGCTCGGTCTGGAAGGCGCGTGAAAACAACGGTCAGCGACAAGACGCCGCCGTGTCAGCTCGACAAGGTCAACCGCCAGTTCACCGCCCACAGGCCGAACCGGCTGTGGGTGAGCGACTTCACCTACGTGCCGACCTGGGCGGGCATGGTCTACGTGGCGTTCGTCATCGACGTGTTCGCCCGGCGTATCGTCGGCTGGCGGGCGAGCCGAGACCGCCAGCGCACAGTTCGTGCTCGACGCGCTCAAGCAGGCGGTCCACATGCGCAGGCCCACCGAGCCCGGCCTGATCCACCACAGCGACCGCGGCGTGCAACACGTCTCGATCAAGCCCACCGAGCGCTTCGCCGAAGCCGAGCATCGAACCCTCGATCTCCAGCGCCGGCGACAGCTACGAGCACTCGCTCGCCGAGACCGGTGGCCGGCCTGTTCAAGGCCGAAGCCAAATCATCATCAAGGTCCCCTGGCGCAGCTTCGCTGCCGTCGATCTCGCTATGATGAAGCTGGGTCGGAGTGGTACGAACAACCGCCGCCTGCTCGGCTCGATCGGCGAAATCCCACCCGCCGAAACTGAACCCAGCCCACTGCGCCGCCCTTCTGGGCCACGCTGATGGCGGAATAGGACTCAAGAAAGTCGGCCTCCGGCGGACCCGGGACGGTTCGCTGCCTGGTCCAGCGATTCGGCTTGAACCAAATCCGGCAAAGGTGGTGCATCCCAAGAGCGGT